>DCEF01000008.1:585-11477 GCA_002316805.1 Ruminococcaceae bacterium UBA1036 | reverse complement strand
AATAAGTAGTGCCAACACAAAAGAGATGGCTCCCCACACAAGTGCGGGGAGCCATTGTCATTCATATCGCCACATGAAAGCAGCTGCATGGATTCTCATGCAACTGCTTTTTTGTATGGCTCAAATTAAATTGAAATTTAATCTTTAGTTTCTGTAGTTTTTGCTTTTTTACTATTATTTACTGGCGGCTTCGGAATTGTATAGAGATCGGAATAAGAATCTGCTTCAGAATCGGTTTCTGGCGGTGTAGGAATAAGTCCAGTACACTCGGTGCCTGAAACAACTGAATTTGTGCAAGAATAAATATATTCGTCATCAGGAAAAACAAGATCAGGTTGAGGATAAATTAACGACAAAAGAATACCAATTCTTTTAAGGGTTAGCTGATAGTCAAGCCACACGTTTTACAATGGTATTGACTACCTGAAGCAGTATCCAATGGATTATTAATAATTTGCCAGCGAGGATAAATATAAGGATAATCAAACGGTAATGATTATCCTTATATTTATTTTACTATTTGCATGAGATAAAGCATTCAGCTCTGTTGATGATTTTCTATTGCTGGCTGTTTTGCCCTCGCCGATATTTTACGGGACAGTATTACGATGATGAGTACGGCAACCGAAATAAGAGCCGTAAAGCCACCGGGTGCCACATTCAAATAATAAGAAATGAAAAGGCCGGAAAGAATATCAATTGTGCTGAATAGGATTGAAAAGAGAAGCGTGCTTTTAAAACCTTTGTTTAACTGCAGTGCCGTAGCTACTGGCAGGGCAATCATGGAGCTTAAAACGAGCACGCCAACGATTCTTATTGAAACGGAAATTGCGGATGCGACAAGAATTGCGAAGATGTAATTTATAAGTTTTACTTTTACGCCTGCTACTTTTGCAGCTTCTTCATCGTATGCGATATAAAGAAGCTGGTTGTAAAGAAAAATCAATGTAAAAACGGAGATAATGCTGAGGACAAAGATTGTTATCATATCCGAATCAGTTACGGTAAGTACGCTGCCAAAAAGAAAAGCGTCTGCGTTGGTATGCAGTTTCCCAGAGCTGATAATTGTTATTGCAATGCCTACACTGAGTGAGAGCACGACCGTAAGGATAAGATCCGTATATTTTTTAAAATAGGTGCGCAGAAATTCAATAAGGGCTCCGCAGATGGATGTAAATATGAAAGCACCGAGCACGGGGCTTTGGCCGCAGAGAAGTCCAAGTGTGATGCCTGCAAGCGACGCGTGCGACAGTGTATCTCCTATCATCGAATACCGCCGCAACACGAGGAAAATCCCAATACATGGGCATAGGATAGCTATGAAAAATGATACGAACAAGGAATTCTGCATGAATCTGTACTGAAGCATTATACTGATTTCCTTTCTTACCCTTTTAAAAACTCTTCGGCATAACGCCCAGGTGTGCAGAAATGGCCTTTTCCATTGCATAGGTGGTAAATCATTGTTGAATTTGCAATGGCGGCATCAAGGTTATGCTCTACAGATAGTATTGTTATGCCATTTTGCCTGTTGATTTTTTTAAGGAAGCCATAAATTTCTTTCTGACTACCGATGTCTATGCCTGTAGATGGCTCGTCGAGGATAAGCAAATCCGGATTCCCTATTAATGCGCGCGCAATTAAAACCTTTTGGCCCTGTCCGCCGGAAAGCGTGCCCATGAGCTTATTCTGAAAACCATTCATGCCTACAAGTTGAAGGCATTTTTTGACGTCGCTTTTGTCTTTTATTTTAAGTAGTTTCCGGTAAGCATTAAGTACTTCAAAGACGGTGATTGGGAACCCGCTGTTTGAGAAATCGTTTTTTTGCGGGACATACCCTATGCGTTTCGCATTAGTTGTTATAGTCCCTTTTGTAGGCTTTAAAAATTTCAAGATAAGTTTCATCAGGGTGCTTTTTCCGCATCCATTTTCGCCGAGCACAGATATATATGCGCCGTTTTTAATTTCGAAGCTGATCCCGTCTAATATATATGGCGGAGAGCCGCTGTAAGAAAAATACAAGCCGTTTGCCTTTATCATAAAAAAACACCAACCTATGAATTTTTTTAGTCGCTTTATTTTTTCTTGACAAATCAATAGCAACAAGACTATTATAAATGCAAATGCAATTCATTTGCAAGTACTTTTTTGGAGGATTATCAAAAATGCTGAGAAAATTAAGAAAAATGACTGCCGTGCTTTTAGGTTTCCTTGCCGCCGTATCTTTTTCTGCCTGTGGCAAGGTAGGGAGCAGCTCGTCAGAGAACAGCCGCCAGCCGTCAGGCAAGAAGGTCAAAGTTTCGGTTTCATTCAATGCGATGAAAGAGTTTGCTGAAGCTGTAGGCCGGGATAAAGTTGAGATTTCAACAATAATTCCGGATGGTACGGAACCGC
The DNA here is from genome assembly GCA_002316805.1 of Ruminococcaceae bacterium UBA1036. Lineage (GTDB taxonomy): Bacteria > Bacillota > Clostridia > Oscillospirales > Acutalibacteraceae > Thermocaproicibacter. Next base: position 9,083 of record DCEF01000008.1, on the reverse strand, counting down.
ATGATTTTCAGCCGAAAGCGAAAGATCTTGCGGATCTAAACTCAGCCCAGGTCTTTGTTTACAGTGGATTTGGAATGGAGCAGTGGGCCAAAAGGGCAGTAGAAGCAACAAACAATCCGGAACTTGTTGTGGTTGAAGCTTCAAAAAGCGCTGAGCCAATAAAGAATACGGATGCCGGAGAAATCAAGGAGCATGGCCAGTATGATCCGCATATCTGGCTAAGCCTCAAAGGCGCAGAGATAGAAGCAAAAAATATCCGTGACGGGCTGATTAAGGCAGATCCAGACGACAGGGACTATTTTACAAAAAATTATAATTCATTTTCGGCAGAAATTGAAAGTCTCATTTCGGAGTATAAGACGAAGTTCAGCAAAACTAAGAGTAAAAGTTTTGTAACTGGCCATGCGGCTTTTGCATACCTCTGCCGTGACTTTGGCCTGCAGCAGAACAGCGTTGAAGATGTTTTTGCCGAAGGTGAGCCGAGTGCCAAGAAACTTGCAGGCCTTGTTGATTACTGCAAAAAGAATCATGTGAAAACAGTATTTGTGGAGGACATGGTGAGCCCGAACGTTTCGCAGACCCTTGCGAACCAGGTAGGTGCAAAAGTGGAGCAGATTTATACAATAGAGAGCAGTGAGAAAAACAAAAACTATATTGACCGCGTGAAATCGAACCTTCAGGAAATTTACAGCAGCCTTACTGAGCAGTAAAAACTTCGGGTTTATTTTAGAAGGGCAGCGGCAAACAACCAAGCCGCCTGCCAAATATTTTTGCATAAAACAGATCTTGCCATGACAGAAAATTGACATTTTTAAAATTATATTATATAGTATTCAATATCAGATGTTGCTATATAATGCGAATAATCTGAAATATGCTGGCACGAAAGCAGGAGGATTTCATAATGGGCAGAAGTATGAAAACAATGGATGGAAACGAAGCTGCGGCATATGTTTCATATGCTTTTACTGAAGTTTCGACCATTTATCCAATCACGCCATCATCACCAATGGCGGATCATGTTGACGTCTGGGCTGCAAACGGAAAGAAAAATTTGTTCGGCCAGCCGGTGCGCCTCGTAGAGATGGAGAGCGAATGCGGTGCTGCCGGCGCCATGCACGGCTCACTTGAGTCGGGAGCGCTTACAACATCATACACCGCTTCTCAGGGGCTTATGCTTATGATACCGGCTCTCTACCGCATGAGCGGCGAGCTGCTGCCGGGCGTTCTGCACGTGAGCTCCAGGACTGTAGGAACCCACGCGTTCTCTATTTTCGGCGACCATTCTGACGTAATGGCCTGCCGCCAGACAGGATTTGCCATGATATGCGACGGCAGTGTGCAGGAAGTTATGGACCTTACGGCAATCCCTCATCTTGCCGCAATCGAAGGCCGTGTTCCTTTCCTGCATTTCTTTGACGGGTTCCGCACGTCACACGAGATTCAGAAAGTTGAAGTAATGGATTATGAGGATCTGCGGCCGCTAATCAACAGGAAGGCGCTTGACGCATTCCGCGCTAATTCCCTTAACCCTGACCACCCGATTCAGCGCAGCACAGTACAGAATCCTGACATCTTCTTCCAGGCGCGTGAATCTGCAAACCGCTATTATGAAGCACTGCCGGATGTCGTAGAAAAATATATGGAAGCGATAACAAAGATAACCGGGCGTGAATACCATCCTTTTGATTATTATGGCGCGCCTGATGCGGAATATGTAATAATTGCCATGGGTTCGGTTAGCGGAACAGCTAAAGAAGTCGTAGATCACCTCCGCAAGTCGGGTGAAAAGGTCGGATTCCTGCAGGTGAGGCTTTACCGTCCTTTCTCTGCAAAATATTTCTTCCGTGCCATGCCTGAAAGCGCACGCGCCGTAGCTGTGCTTGACCGCACTAAAGAGCCGGGCTCATACGGCGAGCCGCTTTATGAGGATGTATGCTCCGTCTTTACAAACAGTGGGCGGAATGTAAAAATCTATGGTGGACGCTATGGGCTATCATCAAAAGACACTACCCCTGCGCATATCATTGCCGTATTTGATAACCTTAAGCAGGCAGAGCCCATGAACCATTTCACTGTTGGAATAGACGACGATGTTACGCACCACTCACTGCCAGTCGGCAAACCTGTTGACTGCGGCGACCCTGAGACTGTAAGCTGCAAATTTTGGGGCCTTGGTTCTGATGGGACGGTCGGCGCAAATAAAAATTCAATTAAAATTATTGGCAACAATACCGACAAATATGTTCAGGCCTATTTTGAATATGATACGAAAAAATCAGGCGGCGTGACAAAATCGCACCTGCGCTTTGGTAACAAGCCTATCAGCTCAGCATACCTTGTGACAAAAGCGGACTTTGTCGCCTGCCATAAAGCTTCTTATATGAAGCAGTATGATATCCTTTCCGATTTAAAGCAGGGCGGCACATTCCTGCTCAACTGCAGCTGGAGCCCTGAAGAGCTCAACACGCATCTTCCGGCTAAAGTAAAGCGCTATATTGCAAACAACAATATACATTTTTACACAATAGACGCAACAAAGATAGCTGCTGAGATAGGCCTTCGCAACCGTACCAACACTGTTCTGCAGTCGGCATTTTTCCGCCTTGCAGGGATACTGCCGATTGAGGATGCAAAAAAATACATGAAAAAGGCAATACACGATACATACCTCAAAAAAGGCGAAAAAGTCATCAGCATGAACTACGCTGCTGTCGACCGCGGCGCGGAGGAAGTCTGCGAGGTGCACATACCGGCCGACTGGAAGAACGCACAAGATGAGCCAAAGAAAAATACAGATGGCCTGCCGCCGTATATCCGCAACGTCATGATACCTGTTGACGGGCTGAAAGGCGATTCGCTCCCTGTAAGCACTTTTGCAGGTGCTGAAGACGGCACTGTTCCGCTCGGCACATCAAAATATGAGAAGCGCGGCACAGCCGTAGAAGTGCCAAAATGGAACCCTGACAATTGCATTCAGTGCAATTGGTGCTCATATTACTGCCCGCATGCGGCAATACGCCCGTTCCTGCTTACGAAAGAAGAGAGGCAGGCGGCACCGAAGGGTTACCGCACAGCGGAAACAAAAGAAAAGCAGCTCGAAGGGCTGGAGTTCCGTGTCCAGACAGACCCGCTTGACTGCACCGGGTGCGGCTCATGCTCTCAGGTATGCCCTGCGCCGGATAAGGCTATAGAGATGGTTCCGCTTGAGACACAGCTTTCGGAGCAGAAGAACTGGGAATATTCGCTTTCGCTGCCGAGAAAAGAAAACCAGCTTAATAAATTCACTGTAAAAGGCAGCCAGTTTGAGCAGCCACTGCTCGAATTTTCTGGTGCCTGCGCCGGATGCGGTGAGACACCGTATATGAAACTGATGACGCAGCTTTTCGGCGACCGCATGGTCATTGCAAATGCGACGGGCTGCACACAGGCATGGGGCGCGGCAGCTCCATGTGTCCCTTACACGAAGAACAAAGACGGCCATGGCCCGGCTTTCTCAAACTCGCTTTTTGAAAATAACGCTGAGTTTTCACTCGGCATGTGCCTTGCAAACCTTCAGCGCAGGGAGCGCCTTGCGATGACGGCAAAAGAGTTTATGGGAAAGACCGAGAACGGCTCTGTAAAAGATGCCCTTAAAAACTGGCTTAATGGATATGACAAGTCTGACGGCACACGTGAGCGCGCCGCGGATGTCGTCGCTGCTGTAAAAGCTGATTCACAGCCGGCAGACAGCGGGCTTTGCGGTGAAATCCTCAAAGCGCAGGATCAGCTCGTTAAAAAGTCAATTTGGATGTACGGCGGCGACGGATGGGCCTACGATATTGGCTTTGGCGGGCTTGACCATGTACTTTCGCTTGGCCTTGACATGAATGTTTTGATTGTTGATACAGAAGTTTATTCGAACACAGGTGGCCAGGCTTCAAAAGCTACTCCTATAGGTGCAGTTGCGCAGTTTGCGGCTGCCGGTAAAAAAACAAGCAGAAAAGACCTTGGCGCAATTTTCATGACGTACGGCAATATCTATGTGGCGCAGGTGGCAATGGGTGCCAACCCTAACCAGCTTGTGCGTGTGCTCAAAGAAGCCGAGGCATACCCAGGCCCGTCTGTGATTATTGCTTATGCGCCTTGCATAAGCCACGGAATTGTTAAAGGGATGGCCTATGCCCAGCCGGAGTCGAAGCTCGCTGTTCAGAGCGGCTTCTGGACGCTTTACCATTACAACCCGCAGTACAGGAAACAGGGGAGAAATCCTTTTGTGCTTGATTCTCCTGCACCGTCTGTCTCTCTGCGTGACTTCCTCGGTGGCGAGGTCCGCTTTGCAGCTTTGAAGCGCACTTTCCCTGAGCACGCCGAAGAGCTTATGCAGAAGGCTGAAACAGATGCGGCAAATAAGTACCGCTATTACCGCCGCCTTGCACAGCAGGCTGACTGAAACTCAAAGATATAATTTTAAAAAGTATGGCTCTGCAGATTTTTATTCTGCGGGGCCATTTTTTATGTTGCCGATGGACTATGCGGCTTACAGCCGCTTCCTTCATTTTTGTATGCCGCTTCTTCAAGAATATCTGCAATGTGGTACCAGTGCTGCACCGTGTTTTCAAGGCGGAAGTAATGGAATATGTAGCAGGCCATAAAAATTACCATAACCATCATAAGGCAAAAAACGCCGAGCGATGACTGATCTGTGAGAAGGTAAAGCATGAGGAGCAGAATGGAACAGACGACTGTAAGCGCCGTCACGATAAAATGGACGAACCTTTCGTGCTGCAGCCACCGCAGCCGCTCCAAATGCCGCCTTAACAGGTATGATGGGTTTTCACCGCTTTTAAAACGCTTTTCGAGGTCATCTTCATATTCCCTGCATGTTTTCATAATGTCGATGCCAAAACGGTCTTTTTTCCGGTCCATTGCTAAGCCCCCTAAATTAAAAGTAAGCAGAATGCCTTCAGCAGATGGCTTCGGATTTTTTCCACCTGATTCCCGTCCCGTCCCGCTCTGCTGTTTCATGCCATAAATTTACGACGCCTTGAGGCAGGCCCGCGAGGCAAGCTATATTTTTGAGTGTCAACGGCTCATACATTTCGCACCACTCCTCAATAGCAGGGTCTATAAGCAGGCAGGCAGCAAAATAGTCGGCCTCGTGCTCAAGCCTCGGAACGCAGAGGTTTGTCAGGTCTGCCATGACCTGTGCATTGAGGCCCGGGTGCAGAAGTGCATGGCCGAGTTCGTGTGCACAGCAGTACCGGCTTTCATTTTCATCGAGGCTGCTGCTTATGAGGATTATAGAACAGTTGTCATCTTTTTGGAAGCACAGCCCTCTTACGGTTTCTGGCAGCTCAGACCTGAAAAACTCTATGTTAAGGTAATCGCACAGCTCAAATGGTGATGAAGTGCCATACTGCCTTTCGAGTTTGTCTGCAATTTCGCGTATCATTTTCATTGGGTACCGCCGTCCTTCCTTTTACCTGATGATATGGCAGCGGCTATCCTTATGGCGCTGACGAGCTTTTCGCGGTCGGATGCAGACAGCGGCGCGCCGTTATACATGAGCCCCGGCTGCTTTTCGAGTGTGCGGGCAAAGCTGTCTATCATGTCGTCAACCTCTTTCGGCTGCTCTACACCGAGCAGTTCGTCGGTGCTGCAGTGCAGTACCGACGACATGCGTGCCAGAATATCACCTACAGGCCTCCTGCGCCCCTGCTCATACATGCCTACAGCAGATGAAGAAACGCCGAGGAGCTTAGCAAACTGTGACTGAGTCAGTCCGCGCTCCCGGCGAAGCTGCTTTAGTTTTTTAAAGTCCATTGCAGACCTCCTCCCTGAACGCAGCTATTATACCACACATTATGTGGTGTATCAATATGCATTTATTGCATTTTTATTGAAAGTACCGTTATTGTCACAGTCATAACAGGCGTGGCTTAAAGCGCTTGAATTCTATAAATCGTTTTGGTACTATGAAAAATATAAGAAGGGTAATTCATATTAAATAAATTTATTTTTTTACCTGTTTTGTACACAAATCGTGTACTACAAAGGAGGCAGCGTATTATGGACTATGAAAAGTGGGGACTTGGATATCTTGAGGAAGCGGAAAAGATTAAACAGCGTGTAGATTCCCTTCAGAAAGCATTTTCAAAGCTTTCCGGGGAAGATGAGGTATGCATGTTCCGCCGTATCTCAATGTTGCGGGCTATGTACCTTGAGTGCTTGCACACAGGCCGCTGGCTTGTAGAAAGGGGGAAAATATATGAGGCACAGGAGCGTGAGCATGAGCTTGGTGGAAAACATGCTGGCAGCACCGAAAGGCGTACAGGAACATGACGAACATCATGAGCATCTCCTGCGTGCTGTAAAACGTGCGGCTGCCGGGGAACTGACAAAGCGACAGATGGAGTGCGTGGAACTTTTTTACGGAAAAGGTATTAAGGAAAAAGAGATTGCCGAGATACTTGGCGTAAGGCCGCCTACGGTATGCAGGCACCTCGCAAAAGCGCGCAGGCGCTTAAGGCGAGTGCTTGAGTACTATATTTAGCCGGATGGCTTCCTGGCAATAGCATTATCACACAGCTAAAAGCTTTTATAACATGTATGCCATAGCTAAAAATAAAAGATTCTTAGTTTATAGTTTAAAAGGGGGATTTTCGTATATGCACGCGTTAGAAAAGTAATATATTGGGTAGGCGCAAATGACCACAGGCTTGCGCTGTTCGAAAATATCCATCCGGTTCTACAACCATTTCATATAATTACTGCATGGCATTTTCCAAAATTTCATAGCTTGTGGTTCGCTTTTTTTGAGTTGTGCAGCTTTTCATAATTTACAATTTTTATTATACTGTACCTTAGGTTAAACTTTATAAATCATACAAAATATTACACATTAGCCATTAATACACACTTAGCATATAATGACTAATTGTCTTACATATAGAATGAGACGTTTCAAGAATAAGGATTAAATAGAAAAATAATTTATGCGATTTACACAATATTTAGCATTTTGAATCGGTATAAGATTAAAAAATGCAGAAATTACGAAAAAAATTGTATTTTAAGTCGCAAGAGCGTATAATAACATATGAAAGCAAGTGCTGAATTTAGAATTAACTGCCGATATGAGTCTTAGTATATATGTCTGACATTAAATGCTGAAACTTGATATGTTAGGCATTGCTGAGCAAAATATTTGGGCGCTTTAAGCTTCAAAGTGGGAAACATATGGGTACTTGCCTGCAGTAGAAGGCGCTTTAAGGGAGGGCAGAAGTTTCCAAATGAAACTGAGCTCTCCCAGCATTTTTTGCACATGGGATCCTTCCGATGCTTGAGCCGAAGGCCGTTGTAAAGCGCTATAAAAAAGAGGAAAAAATAGTTCTGCCATCATTATTATTTCACTTGATGAAATTGAAGATAGAAATGAGAAAGTGAGTGTTTATTTATGAAGCATCGAAAATTAGCCGGAGCAGCAAGCCTTGCACTTACAGCATGCATTTTGCTTTCGGCGTGTGCGCCTGGTAAAACATCAAGCGGCACATCGTCAGGCTCAGGAAAAGCGCCAAGTGTATCAGCAGGAGATTTGAGTGCGAGCAAATTTGCTGGGACATCAGATCCAGATATGATAACTATTAACTTGCAGCAGGATCCAGCAGAGATGAACAACATGATGACTTCGGACACAGCTTCAGGAGCAGTGTTGCGTGAAACAGTGGCCGGCCTGGTGAAGCTGGATAAAAACGATAAACCTATTCCGGACCTTGCAGAAAGCTGGACAATCAGTAATGACAAAAAGACATTTACCTTTAAACTGCGTAAAGGTGCAAAATGGAGCAATGGTGAACCAGTAACTGCTAAAGATTATGTCTTTGCCTGGACAACCGCAATGAAAAAGTCTACCGGTTCTCCTTATTCGTATATCTTAACAGATAATATTCAAGGCGGCCAGGATTATTTTGACGGTAAGATTAAAGAAGATAAATTGGGAGTAAAAGCGCTTGATGACTACACTCTTCAAGTGACTTTCAATAAGCCAATTCCTTATGCGCTGTTCCTGTGTTCTTTTCAAACGTATATGCCTGTAAACGAGAAAGCGTATAAATCTATCGGTGCAGACAGCTATGCGAAAGATGCCAATAAAATTGTTACTAACGGCCCATATAAAATTGCTGAATGGCAGCATGATGACCACATTACACTTGTGAAAAATGATGATTATTGGGATAAAGCAAATGTCAACATTAAAAAAATCAAGATGGTTATGCTCAGTGATGCGAACGCAACAATGAATGCTTTGAAAACGAATCAGCTTGATTTCATGCGCCTGCAAACATCTGATCAGATTGCACAGATGAAGGCTGAAGGCCAGCCAATTGCTAAATATGTTGATGATGGCAATTGGTATATTCAATATAATTTGAAGAGAAAACCATTTACAAATGCTAAAGTCCGTGAGGCGTTTGGAATGGCAATCGATACGGCTACTTTCTGCAAGAATGTTAAGA
>DCEF01000008.1:0-283 GCA_002316805.1 Ruminococcaceae bacterium UBA1036 | reverse complement strand
TTACAAGCAATGATACTGCACCGCAGAAAGAATCTGCATATTTCCAGGAACAGTGGAAACAAAACCTTGGTGTAAACGTCGAGCTTAAACCACTTGCATTTAAAGCACGTATTGCGGCGATGAATTCAAAAGATTTTGATTTTGTATATGCTGGATGGTCTCCAGACTATAACGATCCAATGACTTTCCTCGACATGTTTACGACAAGCAATGGCAGTAACTACGGCAGCTATTCAAATAAAACTTATGACAATCTCATTACAACTGCTGCAGCAGAAAGCAA
>DCEF01000003.1 GCA_002316805.1 Ruminococcaceae bacterium UBA1036 | reverse complement strand
AAGCCAATGGTGAAGCCTGCGCCCAGCACAGGGATGCAAAGTGCAAGTCGATGAGAAGGTTTCTGCTGGTCAAACTTGAACCAGTCTGCCAAAGTCAGGCGGGCCGAGCGGAACGAAGTGTCGCCTGATGTGATTGGGCATGCAATAACACCGATCATCGCAAGCACTATGCCCACACCGCCCATTGTCTTTGAGCAAACATCATAAATCGCGGCGGACTGGCCGTTTGCAAGAACAGCTTTCAGACCAGTGTTGAGGCCGTTGGTCACTTTGTAAATAGAGCAGCCGGCGGCAGCCCAAATCAAAGCGATAACACCTTCCGCCACCATGGCGCCATAAAATACGAAGTGGCCTTGTTTTTCGCTCTTAATGCAGCGCGCCATAAGCGGTGACTGTGTGGAATGGAACCCGGAAATAGCGCCGCAGGCCACGGTGATGAACATCGTAGACCATATCGGCACGTGATCCGGATTCATGTTTGTGAAATGGTCCCATATTTCCGGAATCTGGAAATTCGGGTTTGTAAGCACACCAATGCCAACTCCGAGAGCCATGATAATAAGGCAAATGCCAAAAACAGGATAAATCTTGCCGATTATTTTGTCTATGGAAAGGAACGTCGCCATAAAATAGTAAATTATGATAACAGTAAACCAGAAAGTCACATTCGACCAGATACCGGCGACGCCGCTTTTCTTGAAAAGTGTTACAATAAGCCCGGCAGGGCCAACTGCAAAAACTGTACCAACCATTATAAGCAGAATCACGGAGAAAACACGCATGAGGTTTTTCATGCCATTTCCAAGGTAAATGCCTGTGACTTCCGAGATGGAAGCCCCTTCGCTCCTCTCGCTTATCATGCCGGAAAAATAGTCATGGACACCACCGGCAAACACTGTGCCGAACGTGATCCATAGGAACACAACAGGGCCCCACAAAGCGCCCTGCATGGCACCGAAAATTGGCCCGAGGCCAGCAATATTAAGTAATTGGACAAGGAACAGCTTCCATTTTGGAAGTACAACGTAGTCAACACCGTCGTTAATTTTCACCGCCGGTGTTTCCCTGTCATCCGGTTCAAAGACTTTTTCCACAAGTTTTCCATAGGTGAAATAGCCTCCGATCAGGATGGCCAAACAGATGAAGAAACTAATCATTGACTTAGCGCCCCTCTCTTTCTCTATACTTTGCACTATATTTTTTGACAAACAAGCCAATCCTCTTGTATATTATTACATACTTAACATTCTCACACAAGATGAAAACGTTATAAAATAAAATATATTCGTTCTACATAATGCACAATTATTTTTAAAAAATTAATATTATTTTCATACTATAATTATAAAGACGAAATGCAGACTGTAAAATCAGTATAGAGTATAAAGCGTTAATAAAATTTTCACGGCACAAGCGCTGAAATGGGGAGATAAATAAAATGCTGGATTTTCTTTCGGAAGAAAAAGTTTCAAAATTCATAATCGACGGCATTAAGGAGTACAGGCAAAAATACCCGGCCGAAGAAGCGCTTAAAAACCGCATAGTGCGCCCACGATACCCTTACTACGGGCAGGAAGTGTGGGAAGAAGCCGCCAGCGCAGTTTTAAGCGGTGCCAATCTTCTCTTAACAGGGCCGAAAGCGACAGGCAAAAATGTGCTTGCTGAAAATCTGGCTTATGCTTTCGGCCGGCCGGCCTGGAACATATCTTTTCATATCAACATCGACGCTTCCTATCTTATTGGCACAGACACCTTCGACGGTGAAAAAGTCGTTTTCAGGCCCGGCCCGGTTTACCAGTGCGCACGGTGCGGCGGCTTTGGCGTCCTTGATGAAATAAACATGGCCAAAAACGAAGCCCTCGTTGTCCTGCATGAAATACTCGACTACAGGCATACGATAGACGTCCCCGGATACGATTCCATAAAAGTAAACCCCGCAGCGCGCTTTATTGCCACAATGAACTACGGCTACGCGGGCACGCGCGAGCTTAACGAAGCCCTTACATCGCGTTTTGTTGTTATCAGCATGCCTCAGATAAGCATGGAAAACCTGCAGAAGCTTTTGCAGCACACGTTCCCGTCGCTTAAGAAAAAATGGATACAGCAGTTTGCGCTTCTGTTTGATGACCTGCGCAGGAAAGCTGAGGCATCTGAAGTCTCAGAGCGGGCAGTTGACCTGCGCGGCCTTATGGACGCAATACGCCTTATGCAGAATGGGCTTCCGGCAGGCGAGGCGCTCAATATGGGCATTACGAACAAGTCGTTCGACCCTTACGAGAGGAACCTTATACGCGACGTTATCAAGGCGCGCATACCGCAGGACCTTGAGAACCAGTATTTTTTTGAGTGAGAAGCCATGAAAAAGTATCTGTACACAGCCGGACAGCGGCAAGCGCTTAACATAGTCTGGAACGCAGCAGGGCGGTATGATTACAATCCGCCGTTTGTTGCATACAACCCACACGGGGCTCCGGAATTTTATCTCAACTTTGTGGTAGGGCTTTCGGACAAATGGTTCGACACAAAAAAGCTTTTTGACTTTTTCGAAAGTTATGCCGGAACAGCCCATCAGAAAGTTTTTGACAACATCACGTGGCTTGCGCTCGAAAATTCCCTTTATGAAAAAGAGCTTCCGCACAGGCCGGCACTTAAAATAATGCGTGAGAACCACGCGCGGGGCTTCTTCAGGGAAGAAAGCACCATGTCAAGGCAGGAGTGGATGGCCAAAAACAATCTGCTTTACAGCCTCCTGTCCGAGCGCTGGGCAAGCGTGCTTGGCCGAAAGGGGCCTGTTTTGTCGCCACGTGAAAAAAGCCTTGCAAAAAGGCTTAAAGCGGGCGGCGGCCTTAGCACCGACGGCATTTTAGACCTCATGCGCGCAATATTTAAAGATTGCTTTCTTTTCAGCCGCTTTAAAGGCCTGCCAAACGCCTTAAAATTTCATTTCAAAGGTAAGCTTGCCGAACTGCTCTCACGGTTTGCATCTGCGGAAATCATCCGCACAGATACCCTTGAGATACGCTCATCTCAGGGGAAACCCGGCGGCTCATGTTCAGGCAGAAATTTTTCAAAGCGGCGCGAAAGCAAAAGCAAAAACGTGATGGAGGCCTGCTTTGGCCGCTCGCTTTACAACCCTACAGAACAGGCCGTGCTCGAGCACAACCTCTGCACCGACGGCGACCGCGGGTGCCATCTCTGGTTCGCGCGCGGAGTGCCTGACAGCAGGTCTGCAAAAACTCCAGAAGCTAAAGCCATAGCCGTAAACGCCGAAAAGCAATACCAGAAAAACCGCTCATACTATGCGGCCTATTCCGGCAGGAATTCTTCAAGTATCCGCCACCTTAAAGCGCAAATCACCGGAGTTTTAAGCCAGCATGCCGAGCCCGTGCCAATCGCTTCACGCTCAGGCAGGCTCAGCGCCAGGCGTGTATGGCGTGGCACAGTGCTCCACAGCAGTTGTGTCTTCGAGCGTCGCATGTCGGAGCCGCAGCCGGATTTCTCTGTTCTTCTCCTGCTCGACGCATCCGCCTCGCGCCTTGAGTCGCAGGAAGTTATCGCATCCCAGGCCTATATGATATCAGAAAGCCTCAGGTTATGCCGCATACCCGTCGAGGTTGATGCTTTCCGCAGCCTCCGCGGGTTCACTGTTTTACAGATACTTAAAAGCTACAGGGAAGAAAATTCCCTCGGCGTTTTCCGATACTTTTCATCAGGCTGGAACCGTGACGGGCTTGCACTTAAAGCCGCAGGCGTCCGTTTAAAGGCATCAGGCACCGGCAACCGCATCCTGCTTGTGCTCACCGACGCCAGCCCCAATGACGCTGAACCAGTCTCGCCTTACGGCAGCAGGCCGCTCCCGCTCGATTACTCCGGAAGCGCAGGCATTGAGGAAACGGCGCGTGAAGTTGAGGCGCTCAGGTCTAAAGATGTGCAGGCATCGGCTATTTTCCTCGGGGAAGACAGCGAAGCGAAAAATGCCGAAAAGATTTATTCCGGCAATTTCGTCAGGATACACAGGAGTGACGAGATATCTAAAGCAGTCGGCAAGCTTTTAAAAGACAATATATCTTCCTTTTACTGAGATTAGCCAATATTTTGCGGAACAACGCGGTGCCCTTCCACAGCCGGAATAAAGAGTGCAAAGGACTTGCAACCATAGTTCTCATGTGGCATATACTGTTTATACCAAGCATGAGGAGGAATTCCCTTTATGTACATATCTTTTCTCTGGGCAGCACTTTCCGGCATTTTTTTCCTTATACTGCATGTGACCGGCACCGGTTCTTTCCCAAAGCCCCTTTCAGCGCGCGAAGAACGTGAATGCCTAAAGCGCATGCACGGCGGCGACACGGAAGCCAGGAACGAGCTTATTGAACACAACCTCAGGCTTGTGGCACATATCATCAAAAAATACTACGCAAATTCCGGCGAGCAGGACGACCTCATATCAATCGGCACTATAGGGCTTATAAAGGCGATTGACACATTCGACATTTCCAAGGGGATACGGCTTTCAAGCTATGCGGCGCGGTGCATTGAAAACGAAGTGCTTATGTATTTCCGCTCTGCAAAAAAAAATGCGCAGAACATATCTATCAACGAACCGATAGATACAGACAAGGACGGCAATGCCCTCACACTCATGGATATGATGGCGTCGGAAGACGATATTCTTGAAAATCTTGACGGAAAAATAAAAACCGAACAACTTCAGAAATACATAAAGGAAGCCCTTACACCCCGGGAGCAGACAATTATCCGCCTGCGCTACGGCCTCGGCGGCAGCGAGCCAATGACCCAGCGGAAGGTAGCACAGAAGCTTGGCATCTCCCGCAGCTATGTGTCACGCATTGAAAAAAAATCACTGGCTGCGCTGTGCCACAAGTTTGGGAAATAGGCGTCGCGCAGTTTGGCCCATGGCACATATAAACCATCATTTTTTTTCGGCGCCCTTTCTTTTCCTCTGGAGAAAAAGCCGCACTGCCGTAAGCACCGCACCTAAAAGGCAAATGGATGCGGCCATTATATATGCTGCGCGCATGCCAAACAGGAAAGCGCCGCTTTCCCCTTTCACATAGCCTGTTACATGGCGGCCTGTTTTTATGCTCATGGTACTGTAAAGTATTGCCGTTGAGAGCGTCACGCCCGTAACCATGCCAACATTGCGCACAAGGGCATTGATGCTGCCGCCCGCACCAAGTTTTTCCTCCGGAAGCAGCGACATCACAAGCGCGTTATTCGGCGACTGGAACAGACCGTTGCCCAATGACATCACGCCGATAAAAAAAATTATCGTCAGGTGTGAGGAGCTTTCGTTAAGGCCGGCCATCAGGTAAAGCCCCGCACTTGTAGCCATAAGGCCGGCAGCCGTGAGTATCTCAGGCCCAGTTTTGTCTGAAATATATCCGCTTACAGGTGCAGCTACAGCGAGTATGGCGGGGTATACTGCCATGTACATTCCCGCTTGCCCAGGACTCATTGAAAGAATATCCTGAAGATAAAAAGGCAGAATTATATTTGAGCATGAAATTGCAACGAAAGAAGTAAATGCGCAAAAAATGCTGATTGTGAACATCCGGTCGTGAAAAATTGAAAAGTCGAGCAAAGGCTGCCTGCAGCGTTTTTCCACAATGAAAAAGATTACAGCTGAAACACCGGAAACAAAAAAGCATGCTATAATCCACAGGCTGCCATATCCGGCGTTCTGGCCGTATTCAAGCGCTGCAAAAGCAGGGACAAGCACAAGCGAAAACAGCACAAACCCCGCAGCGTCAAATTTTCCGCCGGTTTTCGGGCTGCTTTTAGTAGAGAACTTCACGTTTGCAATGTAAGCGACAAACCCTATGGGCACATTCACCCAGAAAAGGTACCGCCAGTCCGCAAAAGAAATTATCAGCCCGCCAAGTGCCGGCCCCGCCAGCATTCCGAGCGCAACGAATGCTCCGTTTATTCCGAGGGCACGCCCGCGCTCTTGCGCAGGGAATGTGCGTGTGATTATCCCCTGGCTGTTCGCCAGCCCGGCGCTGGCACCAGCAGCCTGCAGGACGCGCGCCGCAATCAGCAGCGGAAAAGTTGCAACAACACCGCACAGCAGCGAGCCTACCGTGAAAATGAAAAGCCCAAAGCGGAATGTCCTCTCCTGCCCTTTCATGTCGCCAAGGTGCCCGAAAAGCAGCGTGAAAACAGAAAGCGCGATGAGGTATACGCTCACTACCCATGTGACTGTGCCGGTGCTTACCTTAAGCTCTTCCGCCATTTTCGGCAAAGCAACATTTACAATGCTGCTGTCAAGTGTTGACATAAAAGTAAAAGCGGCCGTAACCATCAAGATAATCCATCTTTTGCGCTGCGGCTTTGGCGTTTCCATTTTTCTGGCCATCCTTTCATTAAATTTTCCGCTGATATTTGCGGCCTACAGTTTTTTCCGATGTTTTATTGACAGGGCAGCTGAAAAACAATATACTTTAAAAGGCGTATTTTGTCACATCAGCATGAGCTTTAATCCTTATTTAGAAATAAAACGCCACAAATAAAATTGTTGCAGCGCCGCAGCAGATTATAAAGTTCCCGAATTGCCGTGCGCAGAAAGGATTGTAGCGTAAATGTCCATAGGCATGCTTGTAACAGTAATTCTTCTCTCTGTTGTATTTGACTTTATCAACGGATTTCACGACACGGCGAACTCAATCGCAACGGCTGTCTCAACACGTGTGCTGACGCCTCGCGCCGCTACTATTATGTCCGCTACACTTAATTTCGTCGGGGCCCTCATAAGCGCAAAAGTCGCGGAAACCATAGCTTCCGGCATCGTCACATGCGTATTGCCGCAGTACGTAATTGCCGCCGCCCTCTGCGGGGCAATCGTCTGGAACCTCATCACGTGGTACGTCGCACTTCCGAGCAGCTCTTCGCATGCGCTTATAGGCAGCCTTGTAGGCGCTACGATTATTGTTACCAACAGTTTTAAAACAGTTAACTGGAAAAATATTCTTGATAAAGTTATCATTCCCCTTTTCACTTCCCCGGTAATCGGATTTGTGATAGGTTTCTTTGTCATGAAGCTCCTATACCATATACTCAGGCTGGCCAAGCAGCGGTTTGTCAATAAGTTCTTCTCAAAACTCCAGATATTTTCCGCCGCACTTATGGCATATTCCCATGGAAGCAACGATGCGCAGAAAACGATGGGCATCATAGCCATGGCGCTTGTGAGTGGAGGTTACTTGAAAGCACAGGACGGCATACCGATCTGGGTAAAACTCATATGCGCGGTGTCTATGGCACTCGGGACATCGTTAGGCGGGTGGAAAATAATTAAAACCGTCGGCATGAATATGATAAAGCTGCAGCCAGTGGAAGGGTTTGCCGCTGAAACTTCTGCGGCAATTGTTATCCAGATTATGACGGCTGTAGGCGCACCGGTCAGCACAACGCACGTCATCTCATCTTCCATTATGGGTGTTGGTTCCGCAAAGCGCCTTTCCGCCGTTAACTGGTCAACCGCAAAAAGCATTGTAATCGCCTGGGTGGTCACCTTCCCCGTAACAATACTTTTCGGCATGGGATTCGCACTTCTGTTCCACCTTTTCATCCATTGAATTGTTGGCCTGATTTTCACGGCCTCTTTTTTATGTCTATTTTTTTCAGATTCTGCTATGATAATACCGGGCGGTGATTTCATTGGATAGGACGATACTTCACTGTGACTGCAATTCCTTCTTTGCCTCTGTGGAATGCCTTTTCCGGCCTGAGCTGAAAAACGTCCCCATGGCAGTGTGTGGCGACCCGGAAACGAGGCACGGCATTATTCTCGCAAAAAACGAGCCTGCCAAAAAGTACGGCATCCGCACGGCGGAAACCATCTGGCAGGCTAAGTGCAAATGCCCCGGGCTTGTGCTTGTCCGTACGCATTTTCAGGAATATGTCAAATACTCAAAGCAGATAAATAAAATTTACCTGCGCTACACTGACCTCGTGGAACCTTTCAGCATTGACGAGAGCTGGCTCGATGTTACCGGAAGCCGCGCGCTTTTTGGCAATGGCAAGTCTATTGCTGACAGCATCCGCGAAACAGTCCGCCGCGAAACTGGGCTTACAGTGTCGGTTGGCGTGTCTTTCAATAAAATTTTCGCAAAGCTCGGAAGCGACTATAAAAAGCCTGATGCAACTACCGTTATAAGCCGCCAAAATTACAGGGACATTGTGTTCCCGCTGCCTGCGGACGCGCTAATTTTTTGTGGGCATAAAATGGCGCAGGCCCTTTCAAGGCTCGGCATACACACAATAGGCGACTTGGCCGGCAGCAGCCGTGGAATGCTTCAAAAGCGCTTTGGAAAAGCCGGCGCAGATCTGTATGACTATGCCAACGGCCTCGACTGCGAACCCGTGCACAGCTTTTTTGAGGAACACGACGTAAAGAGCATAAGCAACAGCGTAACTTTCCGCCGCGACCTTACCGGCGAAAAAGAAATCCGCCGCGCCGTCGGCGCCATATGCGACAGCGTGGCTTCGCGCATGAGGAAACAGGGCGTCAAATGCTGGGTGGTGCAAGTCGGCATAAAAAATCAAAACCTTAAAACGGTAACACGCCAAAAAACGCTGCCTGCCCCTACGCACCTTGCCAGCGAGCTCACCGAAGCTTCCATGGAGCTCATGCATTCATTCTGGAATTTTGGCAGCCCCATACGCATGATATCTGTGGGCGGCAGCGGGCTCGTGCCCGAAGATGCTTCAGGTGAACAGCTGTCGTTCTTCTCTGCGGCAAACAGCAAAAGCCATTCACACCGCAAGGAGGAACACCTTGAAACAGCACTTGACAGCATCAGGGAAAAATTCGGCAGCTCGTCCATAACCACGGGAGCCCTCCTGAAAGACGATATCGGCCTCGAGGGTCTCCAGCGCAAAAGCGGTAAAAAATGGTAAATAACAATTTTTATAGTTTTACGCCTGCGGATTCAAGCGCCTCCGCAAGCTTTTCAGGATTCTGCGCATAGCAAAAGCCTTTCATGCCAAGTTTTTCGCCCGCGGCTATATTTTCGGGTATGTCGTCGATAAAAAAGCATTCTTCCGGTTTAAGGCAGAACTTTCTGAAAAGCGTAAGGTAAATTTCGGGGTCCGGCTTCAGCAGATGTACGTCAGCCGAGACCGTCATACCGTCAAAATATGTAACGGCAGGGATGTTCCGGTAAAAGCGGTAAAACCGCGTGCTCATGTTGGTAAGCAAATACAGGCGGTACCCATTATTTTTAAGTGTGCGTGCAAGCTCCTCTATCTCTGGAAAAGGCTTTGGCATTTCATGCCAGTGGCCGTAGAGGAACCGGGCCGTCTTATGCAGCCGCTCAGGTATGCGCCTGAGGACAAGCGCAAGGTAGTCCTCATCCGTCATTGTTCCACGGTCGGTTTCCGCCCACTCAGGCGCTTCGAAAATTTCACGGTTCAGCAATTCCGCGTCGTCTTCATTATGGCAGTATTTTCTTATGTATTTTTTCGGTTCATACGAAAACAGCACCCAGCCCATGTCAAAAACAATATTGCGAATCATCCAGATTCTCCCCCTCTGCATTTGCTTTATATTACCATAGCTGCCATATGAATTCAACAAACTGAGTATATGCTTTATATGATATAAATGTTTTTTCTATATGCCCATTTTTATACATAAAGCAGCCCCTGCTTACATGCCGAAGCGGGGGCTGAATTGTTTTATCTCAAAATGACTACACCTTAAACACCTAAACAGTCAGGCAATGCGCACGGCAAAAAGGCTGCCGCCTAAAACATCGAGGCTGCCTGTCGCTGCGGCGTCAAAGTCTACAAAGCAATCGAGTATCTGGTTCTGGAACACGGTGATAACCGCCCCTCCGCTGATTACTTCAACAGCTGTGTTAGTAAGCGGGAAAGTTACCTGCGTTCCGTTGATTGGTGTACCTAAACTCCTTAAATAGATGCTCACATTTCCAGTGGAGGCGGCACCGGCTTGCACATTAAGATTGTATTCCAACTTGTAAGTTCCTGGCGTGAGAAATGTTATGGCACCGTTACTTACAATAATATTGTCTGTCTTTGACTGCTCGTTAAACGTCACAACGCCGTCCACAGGCGCTGTAAACGACTGCGTTGCTGTCTTTACAAGCTGGGCATACGCCGGTTTGAACTTTGGGCGTATCGGGCACGGCGGGTACGGCTGGCATGGCGGATACGGCGAGCATGGCGGGTGCGGTGGGCATGGCGGATACGGCAGGCATTGCGGATCCGGTGGGCACGGC
>DCEF01000022.1 GCA_002316805.1 Ruminococcaceae bacterium UBA1036 | reverse complement strand
ACCAACGCCGGACGCTGACACAATGAGACTGCCCGCACCTCTCAACGATGTCTCCCAGTGGCAGACATAATATTTCAGGGCGCCGAGAGACGTCCTTTTTTATGCCAAAGGAAAAGCAGAGGATTATTTGTCCTCTGCTTTGCAGTATTCCGCGATGAACTTTTTAATTTCCGCTGTGGGCGTTGTGCCGTGTTTAGCACATTTGGCTTTAAATGTTTCCAGAACTTCCGGCCGCAAGTCAAGCGGAAACCGGACATAATGAGAGCGTAGGTATTTTTTCTGAGAAGTGTATTTATCCTTTTTGTTTTCGTTCATTCTTTCTTATCCTTTTGTGAGCTTTTATATAGCCGTGTCACTAAGCCAATCAATACAATGACGGCGTTTGCAATTACTGTAATTCTGATCCACAAAGTCCAATGCAGCGCACAACCGATAATAAAGAACGTGATAAGAGATAAAAGCCAAAAATCATCCTTTTTCATGTTGTTAAAACTCCTTTCATGTGGTAATCTATATTCAAAAGCAAAACCCCAAAAATGGGGAGGAAGCCTTTTGGCTCCCTCAGCTTATTCATTTTGTTTTGATTGCTGTAATCAGTGCTGCTGTGGCTACAACCGCTTTGATTATTATGTCAATCAAATCTTTGGTGGAAAGCTTTTTGCTTTTCTTTTTCTTCATTGATTTTCATCTCCTTTCTGTATTTATTATAGCATATACGTACGTATATGTCAACACTTTTTCCAATATAATTTCAAATATTTTCAAGGCTCTGGCTTTATAGTCAGGGCTTTTATTATGCCTGAAATGAGGTGAAATAGGTGTGTTCAAAAAGTTGTCCGTAGAATGAGTGGCGACACTGCGGAAAAATGTTCTGCACCCTGCCGAGGTGTCCATATAAAGCAAAATCCCCGCCTTTATCGGGCGGGGATCCGTTTACCGGTCGGCAACATGGAGCCGCTGCTTCAAGCCTTCCTGTAAAACCTGCGAAAAGTTGACGTTTGCTTTTTCCGCAAGATCGTTTAACCAACTGGGTACAGTGACATTCTTGCGGATAGTGCGCATATCGTTTGCGCGGCGGTAAGCGTCAAAGTCTATGTCAACCAGAGTAACGATTTCATCAGGCTTGTGTTCCACTTTCACAGTGGATGGTTCCGGAATTTGACGGCCGGCGTCTTGTTCTGCAATCCCCCAGAGGCCGATGGCATCGCGGGCCATTTCAATAGCATCCGCAATGTCGTTTCCTTCCGTGTTAATTTGCAAGTCTGGGGCAGATACAACGTATCCATGTTCTGCCGGAGTGAGGACAACAAGATAAACCTTTTTCATGAAAACACCTCCGTATATTTTAACCGTGACGGCGGGGCTTTATTTCAACCCCTGCCGCTTGATGATTGCCTTTGCGAGTAGTTCGTTAATTTCATTGTGGCGAGGAATCGGTTCGCTTTTCTTTCCGTTGGTGTAGATGTCGTGATTAGCACCCTCTCTGATTTTCCACCATCCATTCTTTTCAAGCTTTTTTATTAAGTCCTTGCGTTTCATGTCCTCACCTCATGATTATATTATACATACTTAATGCGCATAAGTCAAGGTCTTTTCAAATAGTTATGCGTATTTTTTTACGCATAACTAAGAGGCGAAATAATGTCACGGTGCTATAAGACCTATACACCAGCTGAATTGTGCATTTGGATTCCACAGCTAATTGCACGCAACGATCTTCACGCATTCTATATCAGTCATGCCTGGCTGCATCTGCGGGCGGAAGTTTTACAAGAGCAGCACAATGAGTGCCAACTATGCAAGGCCAAAGGACTATATGTACCGGCCACGACAGTACACCATATTAAAACTGTACGGCAAGCGCCGTGGCTGGCGCTGACGAAGAGCAACCTGATAGCCGTTTGTGATGACTGTCATTATGAGATTCATCACGGGCATAGAAACAAATGGAAAGATGAAAGGTGGTAGGCATTGTGCTTTATGAGAGGCTTAAAGAGCTACGAAAAGCGAAAGGGCTAAGTCAAAAAGACTGCGCCCTTGAATTAGGTATGCCTGATGCTTCAAAATATAACAAATGGGAAAATGGAGCTAATAGGCCGGATTATGAAATGGTTTGTCAGCTTGCCAAATACTTCAATGTAACTACTGACTACCTTCTGGGTGTGATCGACGACCGCAAAGAGCCGATTGACAAATTAAGAGCAGAGCGTGATGGCCTCTTAAAAGAGATTGAACGACTTACAGATATTGTCGACAAAACAAAATACATTCTCAGCAAAGCATGATGCCACCGGGGTAATTTTTTGAAAAGCGGCCGGGCATGGGGAGAACGGGCAACAGGGTCGACAAAACCAATTTCTCGCGCGCACGTAGAAAAAAATCGAGTGAAAAGAGGCGGTAAAGCTATGGCAAAAGCAAAAGAAGTAAAAGAATCCCTTATCAATCAGCTCAAAGCAAAGGGTGCGGATGTCACGCTTTACCGTGCTCTGATTGATGATTACATGTGGTTCTATCAGCAGTTTCATCAGATGCAGGCAGATATCCGGAAACGAGGCCGGATTTACATGACGGTTTCCGCTGCTGGCAAAGACTATGAAAAAAATAATCCGTCTGTGGAAGACGCGCTGAAATACAGCAAGCAGATGGTTGCCATTCTGGCGGCACTCGGGCTGAGTACGGAAACGGTTGTACCGTTCGACACCGGAAAAAACACAGAAAAGGACAGTGACGAGCATGATCTGTAAGGAAGTTGATGATTATATTTCGCAGGTCCGCCACGGTTCTGTTCCCGTCTGCAAAGACCAGCTGCGGCTTTGCGAATATATCGAAAAATGCTTTGCGGCGGAAAATATTCACGTCGACGAATCACAGCTTCGAAGGTATCTTGACAAGCAGAAGTTTTTTCCGTTCCGGCTGCTGCCATGGGAAAAGTTCGTATTTGCTCTTCACAATTGCACATACCGGGCCGACGGATTACTCCGCTGGCCTATTTTATTTGTGATGGTAGGCCGCGGTGCTGGGAAAAATGGATACCTATCTTTTGAGGCGTTCTGCTGGATTACACCAATAAATGGTATAAAGCAGTATGATGTTGATATTTTCGCCACAGCGGAAGACCAGGCAAAAACAAGTTTTGAGGATGTGTATAACGTTCTTGAAGACAACAAGGCAAAGATAGGCCGCTTTTTTACCTGGAATAAAGAAATTATCACCAATCTTGCAACTGGTTCCCGCATTCGTTTTCGGACTTCCGGAGTGAAGACGAAGGACGGTGGCCGTCCGGGTGCCGTGGTATTTGACGAATTCCACGCCTACGAAAATTATAAGATGGTGGATGTCGCCCGTACCGGCCTCGGCAAAAAGGCTTTCCCACGCCAGACAATCATTACAACGGATGGTTATGTCCGCGGTGGCCCACTCGACGACACCAAAGTGCAGGCCGATCAGATTCTCAACGGTGGGATGGACGACAAAGGAATGCTGCCATTTATCTGCCGGCTGGACGACCCAACGGAAGTCGACAATCCGAAGATGTGGTTCAAGGCGAACCCGTCACTGCAGTATTTTCCCGTGCTCCGGCAGGAATTGGAGCAGGAATATGCGCAGTACAAAATTAACCCGTCAGGTAGCTCCTCATTTGTTGTAAAGCGAATGAATATCCCGAAAGAGTTCGACGATGAGAGCGTCACCAGTTGGAACAATATCCTTGCTGCGAAAAAGCCGCTGCCGGACTTGGAATGGTGCGACTGCGTGGCAGGAATCGATTACATGAAGACGACAGACTTTCTTTCCGCCGGGCTATTGTTTAAGTATAAAGGAATTTATTACTGGATGCAGCATACCTGGGTCTGCCGGGCAAGCGCTGACCTGCCGCGGATCAAGGCCCCGCTCGATGAGTGGGCCGATAAAGGTTATCTTACCTTCTGCAGCGGGCCTGAGATTTCTCCGGATGTGCCGGCTGCATGGCTTGCTGATAAAGCTAAAGAATACCATATTACGCTGCTTGGCATGGATAATTTTCGATATACGTTGCTGACACGCGCCCTTCGCAAGGCGGGTTTCGACACTGACAAGGGTGGCGCCAACAATATTATGCTGACAAA
The DNA here is from genome assembly GCA_002316805.1 of Ruminococcaceae bacterium UBA1036. GTDB lineage: Bacteria > Bacillota > Clostridia > Oscillospirales > Acutalibacteraceae > Thermocaproicibacter. The sequence goes on along the minus strand of DCEF01000022.1, from coordinate 12,667 downwards.
GCGTGTCACGGAAAACCGGTATGTTCCGGTAATTACATCACTTTTTAACACGCACCGGATTATTTGGGGAGATGATCCGATGATGCCATGGTATACAAACAACGCCTGCGTTATCACAAAAGACGGCAACCAATATTATGGCAAAAAAGAAGAAAAGTCGCGTAAGACGGACGGTTTCACGGCAATGGTGGCCGCAATCTGCGCGAGTGAAAGCCTTGTAGACAGCGGCGAGGAGACCAGCCTGGATGACTTCAAGGTTTATTCTTACTGAGAGGAGGCGAGTAGTTGAAAATCATAGATTTCTTTCGGGACATTTTACAGCATGGAAAAACATACAAGCTGAATCAGCGCCTGACTGATGATACGAAATTGCAACTTGACATTGAAGATTTCGCAATCCAGATGGCTATTAACATGCTCGCCGGTCTGATTGCAAAGTGTGAATTTAAAACCTACATCAAAGGCAAAGAGACAAAGGCCGATGAGTATTACCTTTGGAATGTTGAGCCAAACGTCAACCAGAACAGTAGCCAGTTTTTGCAGCAACTTGTGTCAAAGTTACTGCACGACAATGAAGCCCTTGCAGTGGAAGTGAACAGCCAATTACTGGTGGCTGACAGCTTTACTGCGACCGGTTATGCGCTATTCCCGGCGACATTTTCAGATGTCATGATAACTACTTTCGGAAGCAGCTTCACGTTTGATAAGACATTCAGCATGTCCGATGTCCTCTATTTCCGGTTGAATAACCGGAATATCCGAGCGTTGCTTGCAAATGTAATGGACGGATATAATCAGCTCCTCTCAATGGCTATGGGGAAGTATAAACGCGCCGGCGGAAGAAAAGGAATTGCAAAGCTGAATAAGTCGGCAACAGGCGACGAAAAGGCAAAGGAACAGACTAAAGACTTATTTACCAAAGGATTTAGAAAATACTTTGAATCCGAGAATGCGGTTGTTGCGCTGCCGAATGGTATTGAGTATCAGGAAATCACCGGCGAGGGCAGTAAGAAATCCACGTCCGAAGTCAACGACATTGCCAATATCACCAAAGAAGCATTTGCCCGTGTTGCGCAGGCATTCCGGATTCCTCCGGCGCTACTGCAGGGCGATATAGCCGATATCAGCAAGCTTATGGACGAGTTACTTACCGTCTGTATCGACCCGCTTGCAGACCTTATCCAGACGGAGATTAATCGCAAGCGGTACGGCAAAGCAGCATATCTTACAGGAACATACCTCAAAATCGACACCACGTGCATTAAGCACATTGATATATTCAGCATTGCGGATGCCGCTGACAAACTTATTGCCGACAGCCTTTACAGTGTGGATGAACTGCGGCAGAAAATTGGTGACACACCGCTCAACACGTGGTGGAGCAAACAGCATGTTAGGACAGCAAATTATAACGCTCTGGCGGATTCTCCGCCGGATGATTCCAAAACGGGAGGTGATACAGGATGAAAAAATATTATTCTCTGGAAACGAATCAGCAAGCCAGAACAGCAGACCTTTATATTTTTGGTGACATTGTGGATGCTGTTGAAACCGGTATTACGGAAGCATGGGATGTTGACTTGGGTGAAACGTCCAGCCTGTCCATAGTGAAAGACCTTCAAGCACTGGATGTTGACACCATCAACGTCCACATTAACAGTATGGGCGGCTACGTTAACGAAGGTCTCGCAATCTACAATGTTCTCAAAAACCACAGTGCGAAGGTCAATACGATTGTGGAGGGCTTTGCCTGTTCCTCGGCGTCCGTCATATTCATGGCCGGCGACGAGCGGATTATGAATTCTGCTTCCGCTCTGATGATCCACAATGCGTGGATGCAGCCGGATGCGGGTAACAGCGCACAGCTACGGCAGCAGGCCGATGAACTCGATAAGATCTCACAGGCCGCCGGAAACGCTTACATGGAGCGTGTGAACATCAGCCGGAATCAGCTGGACGCCATGCTTGACGGTGAGAACCACGAGGGTACTTGGATTCTGCCGGACGATGCGGTTAAGATGGGCTTCGCCACATCAGTTTCCAGTGCGGCCGCGAGCAATGTCGCCAATCAGAGCGCCATGCAGCAAGTATTACAGAAAGTCACGGCGAAACCGCAGGGCAAAAAGGGCGACGCGGTCACGATTGCATTAAATCTCGACACTAAGAATTTTTACGCCGAGCTTGAAAAGGCAAAGGCGGCCGCAAAGCAGGCGGCCGGTGAGGCCATAAAAGGCATTACCGTAAATCTCGAAAGTCAGAAACCACATGAGCAGGGGCAAACAAATGCCGACCTGCTCAAATCTTTACTTGGGGGTAAATGATATGAAATCTAAAGATGTAATTAAGCAGGAACTCAATACCAATTTGTCGGCGGCCATGCAGAGTAAAGACCCGGCGGCCCTGACCGACGCTTTTGCTGATTTTGCAGTAAAACTGCAGGCAGATGTCGTCGAAGATGCCAAAGCCTATCAGCAAACACAGGATTCTGCAATTCTTGCCCGCCGCGACGTACGGCAGCTGACCGCGGAAGAAAAGAAATTTTACTCGGACGTGATGGGCGGTCTGAAAGCCCATTTTGACAATCCGAAAATGGCCTTTACCGGGCTTGACAGTACAACACTTCCGACGACGGTTATTGATAACGTTCTCAGCGACATCCAGTCTTCTTTCCCAATCCTGAGTGCTATCAATTTCCAGAACACTTCGGCAATTACAAAATTTGTCGTGAACAAGCAAGGAATGCAGCTTGCGACGTGGGGCGCACTGAACACCAAAATTGCGACGGAGCTCAGCGGTGCTATTGGCACAGTGGAAATCACACAGAACAAACTCACAGCTTTCATGGCCGTATCCCGTGATATGCTCGACGTCGGCCCGGAGTGGATGGACGCTTATGTTCGTGCGGTACTCGCTGAGGCTCTTGGCTATGGCCTGTCTCAGGGTATTGTGGCTGGTACCGGCAAAGATATGCCAATCGGCATGACAAAAGACCTCAATGGCTCTGTGACGAATGGTGTTTACCCGGACAAAGCGCCGATTACGATTACCGATCTGTCAGTTAAAACTATCGGCGGCATTGCCGCGACACTCGCGCAGGGGCCGAACGGCCGGAAGCGCCCTGTACCGTCCATTCTCATGGTAGTCAACCCGGTGGACTATTTTACGCTGGTTATGCCAGCTATGACTTATCTGAATACTTCCGGCACCTATATCAACAATGTATTGCCGTATCCTTCTCAGGTGGTACAGGACATCAATGTGCCGAGCAAAAGGGCTATTTTCGGTCTTGCCAGCAAATATTTCATGGGCGTTGGTAAAGGCGGTTCTGGCGGCCAGCTGGAATACTCCGATGAATTCCAGTTCCTCGACGACAACCGGGTCTATAAAATCAAGATGTACGGTAACGGCCAGCCGCTCGACAACAATGCTTTTGTGGTCGCCGATATTTCCGGTTTGACGCCGCTGAAGCATCAGGTGTTGGTTGTGAACCCGACTACCAGTCCGGTCAATACCAAAGCTGTAACGGCGTAACCGAGGAGGCATAAAAGTTATGGCAACAAATGATACAGGCCCACCAGCGGGCCTTTTGGCGACGGTAAAGCAGTACCTTAAAATCACGTGGATAGATGCGGACATTAATGCCGAAATCAGTGGCTACATTAACCGTGGCATGGCGCGCTTGCAACAGATTGCGGGCGCGCCACTCGACTTCACGGTAGAAGGCCAACCGCGGGCGCTCCTGTTGGATTATTGCCGGTATGCGAGAAGCCAGGCACTGGAAGTATTTGAAAAAAATTTCGAGGCAGAATTGCTTGACTTACATCTCAGTATGCAGGCACCGATTATCGACAGCCTGACCGTTATTGCTTCACCGGATTCTTCCGGCGGCTATGACGTAACGGTCGCACCGGAACCAGATGACGGCAATAGTTACGTTTTTCAGGCGGGCACCGGCCTTACACTACCGAAGCGGCTTGATGCCTGCGCGCCGGGTGATATCTGGACAGCATGGGACGGCTTCTCACCGATTTCTATTGCTTCCGGGCAGCAAATTCTTCTTGTGGAAATCAATGATGAATATGGCGCGGAGCGTGCGGGGACGGTGACGGTATGAAGATTCAGACGCCGACGCAATTTTTGACGTTCAACGATGGTTCCTGCGATATTTATTCGGTAAAGGGAAACAAGCTGGATATGAAGATTCTGACGCTCTGCTATGGAAACCGGACAGTTGGCATGAAGCGTTTTTATGCTGCCCGCGCGGCCAGTACCGAAATCAACCGGCTAATTCAAATTCCGTTGCGGGAAGATGTAACGGCTGAAAACAACGCCGTAATTGACGGCATCAGGTATCGCATTGAGCAGTCGCAGAATCTGTACGATACGAACCCGCCAACCACAGTGCTGACGCTGCGGAAAGTTGGTGTGGTAACATGAGTGAAACAATATCGGTTGACGGCCTTGCAGATGCAATTTCTGAAACGCTGCAGCAATATTCTGACGCTGTTATCGGCGGTATCAAAAAAGCTGAAGATATAACGGCGAAAGAGTGCAAGGAAAATCTTGAAGCAGACAGCCCGGTTGGTGCAACTGGCAAATACAAAAAAGGCTGGAAAGTTACGGTTACGGCAGATACGCCGCTTGAAAAGCATACGGTTATCCATAATAAGCAAGCGGGACTTACCCATTTGCTGGAAAACGGCCATGCAACCCGCAACGGTGGCCGGACACGTGCTTTCCCACATATTAAGCCGAACGAGGAAAAGGCAAACGAGGCATTCGAGAAGCGTGTTGAGGAGGTCATACGGAATGGCGGTTGATATAAAAGCCTGGCTTGAAAAAGCTGGAGAACCCGTCGCGGAAACTTGCTTTCCGCCTGGCAGTGCTCCGCCATTACCGTATATTTACTATCGGGACGATGCAGACCATGGCGGAGCAGATATGAAGAATATCCTGACAACGCATAACCTCACGGTCGAGCGATATTCCGAAACTGCGGAATACAACGCGAAGCTGGAAGCGTTATTTGACGCCGCAGGCCTGCAGTTTACCCGCGAGCAAATGTGGCTTCCAGACCCGGATGATATGTACGAAACGATTTATACCCTTAAGACTTCTATTTTTGAAAGGACTGATATTTAATGGCGGACAAAGACATCTTTATTCCTGTTGGTAGCGCCTATATTTACGCTATGCCATTTACAGGGGACATTCCATCGGATGTGGCAATTGAAACCGAGGACAATCGCCTCGGCTATATTGAAAAAGGTGCGACAGTACAATACAAGCCGACAAACAAGACGTTTAAAGACGATTTTGGGTCACTGAGCCGCACGGTAATAACTGAAGAAGTAGTAACGCTAAAGGCCTCCCTTGTTGCATGGTCGTCTAAAAATCTTGACACCTTTTGTGCTTCAGGCAGGGTTACGGAAACGGCAGGCCACAGGACAGTTAAAATTGGTGGCCTTAAGTATGCCTCGAATAAGCTGTGGTTGTTTAGGCTTATGCACCCGGATGACAAATACGGCGATGTACGGATTACAATCGTCGGCACAGCTACAGGCGGGTTTACTCTGACTTACAAGCAGGACACTGCGGGTAATCTCGACCTTGAAGCTACAGCACAGCCGAGTGACAAAGACGGCACACTTATCATCTACGATGAGGAAGTCCTCGGCGACACAGTTAAAGCGAGCGGTCTGGCGGTATCGTCTGCAGCCGGTAGCACGTCTGGTACTACAAAGCTGTCCGTCACACCGACGATTGGCAGTGGTAACAGTTACCGGTATATGGCCGGTGCGCAGAACCCGGCGGTCGGCGCAGTACTTTCTGCCTGGACGGCATGGGGCGGCACGTCCGATATTACGGCGGCGACCGGCGATATTTTGACGGTGGCCGAAGTCAACAGCACGGGTGCAGCGGTTAAGGCCGGTATTTGTACTGTTACAGCGAAAGCATAAGGTGATACAGAATGTATGACATAACATGTGTGCCGAAGCGTTATTTTCCGGTAAAACTCACAGCAAAAGATGGTGGAGGTAAGCTTCACACCACGGTTGTGGAAGTGGAACCGCCCCGCCTGAGAACACTACGTGAAATGTTTGATATTGTTGAACACTCTCAAAACGTGCAGGATAACGGTAGCCCCGCAAAAAATGTCATTGCAGAGCTCCGTGATGCTATAAGGAAGATGCTAAGCAAAAATAAGGCCGGGTACAAAGTACCTGACGAATATGTTGAGGCTATGGACATCGACCAAATGGAAGGGCTTTTCACGGCTTATTTTAGTTGGATAGCTGAGACGAAAAAAGAAAAAAACTGACCGTCCCCTCCTGCCCGGGTGACGAGCCGGAGGGGCATTACACGGCATTGTCCGGCAATGATAAAGTTGTTGCCGACTATGCCAGCATAAGTATTTTTGCAGTGCAAGAGCTTGACGTCTTTACTTATTGGCAGATGCTGCACGACGCGGTGATTTACGCCTGCCAACAGACAGACGAAGGCCGAGAATATCTTGAGAAGTGCTGGGCTGCGGAGCAGACGGAACCGGACAGGAAAATGCTGAGAAAATATTTTGGAAAGAAATAAAAATTATTGACATGCTCCTATCAAAAAGCTATCATGGAATCAAATTTGGAAGGAGCGTGCCGATTATGTTTGGTGGAAAATCTAAAGAAGAAAAGCAGCAAGAGCAGCTGCAAAAATTTCAGGAAAAATATCATATTGATGAGCTCGACCCCAAAGACCTTGAAAATGTAAAACAAATAGCGTCTGATTTAGCTGGAAATGGTTTTTTGAAAGCGGGCATAGCACTAAGCTTTTCAAATGCTGCAGACGAGGCAGAGGTTACTTACTTGTCAGCACTTGTCGAGCAAAACTGGATTATTATGAATCAGCTAAACAGATTGAACAAAAGCATAGAAGAATTGCAAAGCAAGTAAATCCAATTTTTATTATTTCTGCATCCTCTTTGGAGGGTGCATTTTTTATGCCATAAAGGCGGTGAAAACATGGCAAACAATATTAAGGGCATTACAGTCGAAATCGGCGGCAATACAGAGAATTTAAACTCTGCCTTAAAGAGTGTAAATAAGACTGCCGGAGGCCTGCAGAACGAGCTGAAGCAAGTCCAAAAGCAGCTAAAATTTGACCCGACGAGTACGGAACTTCTGAGCCAAAAAGGCACGATACTGAAAGAGTCTATCTCTGCAACTGAAGACAAGCTCAAACAGCTTAAATCCGTGCAGGGCGACGTCGAACAGCAATTTAAGAATGGCGATTTAGGCGAAGAAAAATATCGTGCTTTTCAGCGTGAGCTGGAGCAAACAAAAAGTAAATTAAAAAGTCTCAAAGACGAACAGTCTAAATTTGGCAATACGGCGGGTGCCACGCTGGAAGCAGCCGGGAAAAAGATTAAAGCCTCCGGTGAATCTATTACGAAGGTTGGTGAAGGCGTAACTAAAAATGTTACAGTCCCGATTGCTGCCGTTGGTGGAGCGTCTCTTGCGGCGTTTTCCGAGGTTGACAGCTCTATGGATACCGTCGCCGAAAAAACTGGTGCCACAGGCAAAACTCTTGAAGGCCTACAGGGCGTCGCAGAAAATATTGCGACAACGGTTCCAACGTCTTTTGAAAATGCCGGAAATGCTGTGGGAGAGGTTAACACAAGGTTTGGCCTTACAGGGCAGGCCCTACAAAGTGTGTCTACAGATTTCATAAAATTTTCGGAAATTAATAAAACTGACGTGACAGAATCCGTTCAAGGTGTGCAGAAAGCCATGTCCGCATTTGGCGTCAAAACAGCAGATACTCAAAACGTACTTGGGCTGCTTACATCGGTGAGCCAGAAAACCGGTGTGTCGGTTTCTGATTTGACAAACGACCTGTCTTCTAATGTGGCTACATTCCAGGAGGCTCATCTTTCCATCGGGCAGGCTACATCATTGCTTGGTAACTTTGAAAAGGCCGGACTTGATTCAGGTACGATGATGTCGGGACTGAAAAAGGCGGCCTCGGAATATTCCAAAGAAGGCAAGTCAATGTCACAAGGCCTTGGGGACTTAATTAAAAGGCTGCAATCGTCGAAAACAGAGACAGGAGCGACAGCAGACGCGTATAAAATATTTGGTACCCGTGGTGGTCTGGCCTTTGTTAATGCGGCAAAGTCCGGAAAACTTTCTCTTAGCGATTTATCATCAAACATAGGCCAATATGGAAAGACAGTCGATAAAACATTTAAGGCAACAGAAGACCCTATCGACAAAAGCAAAGTTGCCATGAACCAGATGAAAGACGCTTTGGCTAAAGTCGGCGAAGCTCTGCAGACAGCACTTGCACCTATCATACAGACTATTATTGCAAAATTAAAAGAATTTACAAATTGGTGGAAACAACTGTCACCACAAACGCAGCAAATGATTATAAAGATTGCTTTGATTGCTGCGGCGGTTGGGCCGTTAATTATAGTAATTGGAAAACTAAGGGAAGGGTTAGGTTCTATTACAGATGGTATAGGCTTTTTAACAAAAAATCTAAATCTCACTACCATAATAGTCTTAGCTATTGCGGCTGCCGCTATACTGATAATCACTCATTGGACGCAGGTCAAAACCTTTTTCATTGGCCTTTGGAATACAATTAAAGGCCTATTCGGAAATATTGGGAACTGGTTTTCGTCGGTATTTTCGTCTGCAGCATCTGGTGTACAGTCGGCTTGGTCTGGAATTACCGGATTTTTCAGTGGTATCTGGAATGGGATAAAATCCGGAGTTACGGCTGCTGGAAGCGGAATCAAAGCGGCGGTTACCGCAGTCTGGAATGGAATCCGGACAGCAGTTATGGCTATTGTCACACCGTTCATGCGGGGTATCTTAAGCATTTGGAATTCCATGAAAACTGGTATCCAGAACATCATGAACGGCCTCAAAAATATCCTGGGCGGCATCTGGAATGTAATTAAAAATGTTGTCCTTGGGCCTGTACTGCTTATCATCGACTTGGTGACCGGGAATTTTACAAAGCTCCATGATGATGCAATTCATATTTTCACAAACCTCAAAAATGCTTTCGGGCAAATCTGGGAAGGAATTAAACAGGTGTTTCTGGGGGCAGTGCAGGCGGTCGGCGGAATTTTATCCGCAGCATGGGATGGCATGATCAGTATTGCAACATCAGTATGGAATGGGTTTAGCTCTTTCATGACAAACCTTTGGAACGGAATCTGCAATACTGCGGTTGGTACATGGAATGGCCTTGTTGGCTTTTTCAGTGGGCTGCCTGCCCGGATTGGCGGGATTATGGATTCTATAGGAAACTGGATTCGGGGCGTATGGAATGGCCTGGTCGGATTTATTGAAAGCATTCCGGGACGCTTTGCTTCCGGATTGTCCGGAATCGGAAACGCGGTTCGCGAAGCTTTCTCTGATGCGATCAGCTTCATTAAGAATTTGCCGTCCGAAGCGCTTCAGTGGGGCAAAGATATAATAAATGGAACTGTAAACGGCATAAAATCAGCTGCTTCCGCCGTCGGCAATGCAGTACAGGGCGTTGCGCAGAATATCCGGTCATTTCTACACTTTTCTGTACCTGACGAGGGGCCACTTGTGGATTATCAATCATGGATGCCGGACTTTATGCAGGGCTTAGCCGATGGCATCAACACCAGCAAATATAAGGTGGCACAGTCTATACAGGGCCTTGCGTCTGATATGTCAATCTCCCCAGCTGTACGGTCTGCTGCAGGAGAATATTCGGCTCAGACGATTGACAACAGTGTCACCAAAGCACCGGTAATCAACATCAATGGGCCTGTTAGCGTGCAGGATAAAGGCAGCCGCAACGCAACATTGCAGCAGTTACAGTTTTTAGCGGAGGTGTAACCGTGATTATCAGCTCTATGTCACTTGATGGTCTCGACCTCATGAGCCGCGATTATTATTTTCATTTGTCAGGACTGCAGGATATTAACAAAGATGTTGTGACAAGCGACCTCACAGTCGACGGAGAAGCGTGGGGGCGGTCAAAAAACAAGCCAAAAACGCTCGTACTGGACGGCTGCATTACAACATACACAGCTGCGGCTGAATGGGCACTCAACCGTGTATTAGGCCGTAACGGCTTAAAAAAACTCGTTATTAACAATAAATATCAGTGCCAGGTTGAAGTTACAAGCCGGGGAAGCAATGCAGATAATAGTCACATTGTTACCTGCCAGCTTACGATGCCGGATCCATATTTGTACGCTCTGAATTCTCAATCCATTCAGCTTGGCGTAACGTACAGCACAGGTGTGATATTCGGGGCGGGCAAAGGCGTGACATTCGGGGCGGACAAAGGCGTGGTCTTTGGCGTGGCGGCAGGCGAATCCGGTACACTTACCAACGAAGGCAACGCCGACACATATCCGGTTATTACAGTCATTGGGACGTGTTCCGGAATCAGCGTGAAGAACGTTACGACGGGCGAGCAAATCAGTGTTAGCGCAGTGCTTGATGATAGTGACACACTTGTGATTGATTGCCGCCCGGCGACTTGTGGCGTATACATCAACGGCAAGCCTGACATTGCGCTTAAAACTTCCCCTGGCTGGATTCACTGCCCACTGGGAGACAACCAATTCAGCTTTTCACGCAGCAGCCTCCAAAATAAAAAACATTGTACTGTAGAGCTTCAATCGAGGTGGATTTAATGGCAAAAAAATGCCTTATGATATATGACCGCAAGCACACTCCCTTAGCTGAGATTGACGACTACTGTGATGACCTTAAATATGGCTGGACGCTCAACGATGTTGACACTTTGAATGTATCGTTGGCATTATCAAGTAAGAAATGTACAAAAGTGAGCACTCAATTTGGAAACCATATTGAACTTGTGGATAGCAGTACAGGCACTGCTGTCTGGGGCGGCATTATCTGCGGGCAATCATTTAGGGATGCCAAATTGGAACTTAACTGCTATGACTACAATTATTTGTTAAAAAATCGTCGCCTTCAGCCTAAAACCTATGGGCCGATAAAGTATGGTGCGCTCATGCAACAGATGATAGCTGATTGTGAGGCTGCACGGCCAGATTATCCGACCGGCATAGACGGATACAACATTGCCGGCGGAGCATTGCAGACAACACGGGAAGTAAAGAACACAGACTTCTTGTGGGCAAAAATCAAAGAGTTTGGCGACGATGCAAATTATGATTATGGCGTTGATACAGCACGTACATTTAATTTCTGGCTGCGCAAAGGTGCAGATAAGCCACAATACATACTTGAATGGGGTGGCAACCGTAGCAATATTATCGTATGCCCCACCCTTGCCCGCGATATTTGCAGCCTTGAAAACTCTGTCTATGCTGAAACAGATGGGGACACGAAAAAGATGACAAGCAGTGCAGAGGATAAATTAAGCCAGCAGGCATACGGCCTGTTTGAGGGCACATTCAGCCCAAACAGTGGAGTATCGATACAAAATACGCTTGATACGCAGGTAAACGGTGAGTTGCAGCGTGACAGCCAGCCAGCCAGCAGCATTGAATTAACTATAATGGATTCGACACGGTGTCCATTCAGTGACATTGAGGTTGGCGACCGGGTGACAGTCCACTTGATTCCTTACTTTGATTTTTCGGCAAGTGTAAGGATTCTCCGCATGGTTCATGATGAAAAACAAAACACACGGGAGCTGACGGTCGGCAATATACTATTTAAGCCACAGTTGCCTACAAAAAGACTGTATAAGGGGTGATTAAATGGCAGTAAGGACTTTATTTTATCCGGACGGGGAAACAGTTTATCAAGCATCGGACTTTATGGCGCCATGGGGCAGGCTGCTCAGCAATGGCGTATTTTCACAAGGGGATTTTAATATATCCGCAGACAGCCCCGCAGACCTTGCGGTATCAGTTTCGGCTGGCTGCGCGAAAGTGAGTGGCGGATGATATATAGTTGTATCGGATTCAACTGTATCTGTGCCAATTGAAGCGAACACAAGTGGGTATAACAGACTTGATGGCATTGTTATAGAAGTTGACAGTGTCAATAATAAAACGTCGATAAAAGCTGTAAAAGGCATCCCTTCCAGCTCACCGGTGCTTCCTACATTGGCATCTAACCAGCTGCCGCTTGCGACCGTGTATGTTGGCAACAACGCATCTGCAATAGATGACAATACGGTATTTGACTGTCGTACATTTGTAGATGGCTACATCGGCTACATTGACAAAGACGATGGCACGACCAGCGAGCATTGGGCTAAGCACTCAGACGGAACATTGGAATGTTGGGGCTTTGTGAGCTATCATACGCTAACAATATCGGGGGCGTATGGCAGTGTATTCTGGTACAATGATTATACGCATAATTTGCCATCTGATATGCCAGCATTTGCAGATACACCGTATGTAGACGTCAATACCATATCAGGCGGTTTGCTGTTCGCATTCAACGAGACCGTGCAGAATGGGAAAACGTTGCACTTTAGTATAATGTCACCTCAAAAAGTCTCAAACCTTAATTTTCAATTTACCTATCATATCAAAGGCCGCTGGAAATAGCCGCTCCAAACGGGGCGGCTAAATTTATGCGAAAAATTAGCCAGTGGAGACTGTTTTAAGCCTCCGTTAGCCTGATTTATGGAGGGTGATGTTTATGAGTATCAAAGGCATAGATAT
>DCEF01000013.1 GCA_002316805.1 Ruminococcaceae bacterium UBA1036 | reverse complement strand
GCACCCTTTCGCAAGGCGCTTCTTTATATTACCAAACACTCGTCTCTTTGTCACCCCTTTTTTCTGTTTTTTCTTGAATTTCGACAAAAAATCTGCAAATAGGCACATCTCAAAGTGAAAATCCGCAAGCGTGGCACATCTGCCTTGTTCATATTTTTATTAGAACTATCGCCAATTCATCAGCGGTACCGTATGAATATTGTAAGGCCCCTGTCATGTTTATCGGTCACGAATGAAACATTGCTGAGGTCAATTTTACGGTTTGAAGCCTTCTCCGCCGACGCAAGCCATAAATCAAGCAAATATGGTTTTTGTTTTGTCATGCAACTGACAGTTTTGTCATAATCGCCGTAAATTGAAAACGCAATGCTAGATTTTCCAGCCTTCATTTTTGCTGCCAAAACCTTTTCCTGGGCCGAATCTACGGAATACTTAACAGAAGTGACTTCAATGCCTTTACGTCTAAAATAGTTATCTTTAACCGAGCTGCATTTAGGATAAAAAATATTGAATTGGCCGGATTCTACAGCACTTGCAGGCAAAGCAGAAACAGCTTTATAAACAGAATGTGTCTGCTGAATTATCTTGTCTGACACATTGTAATAATTATAAATTGGAATGGACGTATCGCACCACGTAACGTCGAGATGGTACCAGTATCCGCCGATCTTAATAAGATTCCACATATGGCCTTCGCCGTTGTAACTGCCACTGACAAGAGTACATGGAATGCCAGCATATCCCGCGAGCAACTGCATTGCCCTGGAATACCCTTCACAAACAGCCTTTCCATCGACAATGGCTCCGTATGCAGTATATGACAGCCATGAATTGTTGCCAGCCGTTTCATCGTAAGTGCAGTGCTTTATAAGATAATCAAAAAGATATTCTTCCCGGTCAAAGTCGTTCAATCCTAAAGGGACAGACTGAAAAAGTGATTTGGCTGCTGAATTCAGCCGTTTTGTTTTAGCGTTGCATTCACTTGGAGAAAATGCCGAATAAAGCTGGATGGCTGTTTTGTTACCGCTGCTCATATATCCATAGCTGCCGACTATCCAAAAGACCTGCGGGTTATCACATGTATAGGCAGAAATGGCGACATGAGACTCTGCCTCGGAAATTTTTTCCGGAATGGTAATCCGAGTTACAGGGTAATAGCCGTCAGCACTCTTATGATTCGACACACGGCATATATTTTTATTGATTTCGTCGTACAGATCTTTTTCAGCACGCGTAGGCAGGTTTTGATAATTTTCTTTATGGCTGGCCGCGTTATACTGCGGTACTGAAGTCATTGGCTCTGAAACTGTTTTTTTGACTACAGGACTTCCGCTAAAGAACTTATCAGATATACATTTGAAATTTTGTACTTTGCCTTTCTTTTCTTCTGTAGCAGAAGATGCACCCGAATTGGGTGAAATGGCATTTGAGTTATCTTTTCCATCATTATCGGCTTGAAAAAAGCTTTCATTGAACCGGTCAAAAGTATTTTGAATTTGCTGTATTCCTGCCGCGCTGCACCCATTAAAAAGCAAAAAAACAGTTACAGCCAACAGGCACACCGAAATTATACGGCTTCCCTGTTTCGTGATGATTCGCCTCGCTTATTTCAAATATTACCAACATTGTAAGTAAATTGCTGGAATGCGGTACCAGCTATATTATTTCATATGGCCATTACCCATTATAAATTGTGTGCTACAAAAAATGAGGCGAAAATGTCCGCACAAGTCAGGCATTAATTTGACCTTCCTGCTTTTCCGACAGCAGCCTGCGGTTGCAGACAATATGGAGATACATACAGTCTTTTGCTTTGGCCATGTCATGGCACGCAATAGCATCGGCTACAGCACGGTGGCATCTTACAGCATTCTGCGAACATCTCTGGTCCATCAGCGGCTCCACAGCCTTTATGGTGCGGCCTACCATCGGAACCAACCTTGGTGCAATCAGGTTTTTGCTTGCAGCCGCTACAGCTTTGTGAAAATCAGTATCGGCCTCGGCAAAGTCCTGCCCAAGCATAATAAGGTTTTCTGTTTTCCTGCAAATATCTGCTATTCGCTTAATATCATGCGCAGATGCGTTCTTCGCAGCCATAGCTGCAATGGAAGGCTCCACTAAAATCCTTATTTCCAATAAATCATAGATCATTCTTGGGTTGTTCTCTAAAAAGACCAGCCCAAGAGGGTCCTCGCTTATTCCCGGATGCTCAGCAACGTAAGTACCGGAACCCTGCCTGATATTGACTATATTTTTAGACATAAGTAGTTTCATTGCTTCTCTCACAGAACTGCGTCCAGCATTGAATTTTTTAGAAAATACCATTTCATTAGGCAGTTTATCGCCGGGTCTAAGGTCAGCGTCAATAATCATTTTTAAAATATCAGCAGACAACTTTTCCGGCAGGTTATGTACAGAAGATTTTATCATAACGATATCTGCCCCCATGCGCAGCAGACAAGAAGTGCCTGCTGTGCCATCTTATTTTGTTTTTAAATGCAGAATGAGCACTAAATAGCAGCATAAATGTGGCACTTTTGAAATCAGGGTTTTATCTTTATCATAATATTCATATAATATAATAATTTTTGTCGAATGTCAAATTATGGCCATAGTGTTGATTCATACAATTCCAAAGCGGAATATCGTTACGAATACAAATACTTTATCAATATTAAATTTTTTATTTTGTAAATAAAACAAATCCAGTGCAGGCCGCAGAAAATTTAGTTAATACATTTCATTAAAAAAGCCAGAGTTTGAAGCTGGCTCGCCGGCAACGTAGAGGTGGGAAACATCGCCGAACGACTTACAGCGAAAAAATGCCTCTCCCTTTTTTCGCTCTTCAGTTTCAACAGTTGTAACAGACGTTGGCGCAAGGAAAAAGCCCTGCCATAAAACCGGTGCCGCTATGCCTATTAAATGAGAAAGCATCAGGCATGTGACACCTAAGTGGCAGAAAAAAACTATGGTGTCGCAGTTACCGGCCTCCGTCCTATAAAGCATACCGCTTCTTGAATAGCCATAACTCCTCAGCAGGGTGTCAAGCTCTTCTGAAACTTTTCTGTAAGTCTCACCTACATTGCCTTCAGCCATTATGCGGTTCTTGAACCATTTGTCTTTGTCATACAGGTCACACTGAACCGTCCAGAAATCAGGCATAAAATCCCACGGCACGTGTTTTTTGCCTGTTTCCGGATCAGTTACTGATTTTGGCACTTCCTGAAGCCAGTCAAGCACAGTGGCCGTTCGCCCCATCTTTTTGAGCGTAAGGCTTGCCGTATCTTTAGCGCGCCCAAGCGGTGAGCAGTAAAAATCGCGCACATTGAGTTTAGAGATCCTGTTTGAAAGCAGCTCAGCCTCACGCCACCCTTTCGGCGTAAGAGTATCATGCTCGTAATCCGGTTCACCATGACGAATAAAAATCAGTTTCATATTTCATCCCTGCTGCATATTTTTTTTAATCTTTATCGCTTTTGCACTCATTATTCACGGCAAACGGCGAATACCAGGCTTTTCTTCCCTGCCCGTCAATAATTTCTATACGTACAAACTTATCTGTATCTTTTACCGTATATGAAGCATGTCCTTCGCTTCCATCGGCAATGCGGTCTTTGCACCATACAGTATTGCTGTAAAAAACAATATACTTCACGCTCGAACAGTCGACTTCAACTGTTTTTCCGTCTGTGCTCACTGATTCAAAGCGAGGCCCCTGTGAAGCGTAAAAATGCCCATCACACAGCGAGCGGTGCAGCCCCGACGCGGTGCAGTCATCAGCATTCACCATAATATATGATTTCGTCTGTTCCCCGCTGTAGCCATGGCTGTCATCAGACGCTATGCACCTTACCATTTTGCCCCATGAAGCCCACAGGTCAAAGTAAAGGCTGGCATCTGCACGGCTGCCGTTCCACGGAAGGCCTGACATTGTGTTGTAAACTTCTGCGCCGGCAAGCCCCGTAAGCTTCATAGCCTCCCTTGGATCAGTGAGCGACCATGCAGGATGCGCTAATATTGCAAGGCCGCCTGCCCCATCGATTTCATCTATAATATCCTGCGGAGTAAGTGAAACCGAACGGGTAAGTTTTACTTTTCTTTCCATGCCAACACCAATAATATGGTAAACCGGAGTATGGACCATATCACCGGCATCCCATTCACAACCACTGAGAATCAGCATTCCATTCCACATACCACACTGGCTCTGCATCCAATGGTCAGTCATCGCGACAAAATCATAGCCTGCTTTTTTATAGATTTTTAACGCTTCCTGCGGTGAAACTGAACCATCCGAATGAGTTGTGTGCATATGCAGGTTCCCTTTGTACCAGTTTTTGCCTTGGCCGAGTAATTCTTCCATGTTTTTATCCATCCATTCTGAAGTATTGTGATTTTTATATAGAACAGCGCAGGCACTCCTGCCTGCATCTGCTATTCTTATTTTATCCTTAAAACGCATAGCGTTCAAGTCCATAGGCAAAACTCCATAGACAAAACTTCGCCTGTTTAAGGCTTACAGAATTTTTATCCAGCATAATATGGATGCAGGAGGCGAGTTTTATGTTTCTTAAACCGCACTACGATGGTTTATGTGATCTCTTGGAGCGCACACCGAATGCTCAGGTTTCGCTTAAAGGCGGCCCAGGGTATGAGGCAATAAATGGCATGGCATTTTTCTATAAGGCACAGGGCGGTGTGCTTGTCGCAGTTCAGGTGCAGGGGCTGCCTCACAGCGAAGGCAACTGCCCAGCAGACATTTTCGCATTCCATATACACGCAGGAAGTTCCTGCACAGGCAATGAAAATGACCCCTTCGCCGATTCAGGCCCCCACTACAACCCAAATAGCTGCCCGCACCCAGCACATGCCGGCGACCTTCCCCCGCTGTTTGGATGCCGCGGCTATGCCTTTCAGATTTTTTTCACAGACAGGTTTTCAGTTGAAGAAATAATTGGCAGGACTATGATCATCCACAAGATGCCTGACGACTTCACAACGCAGCCATCAGGCAACGCCGGTGCAAAAATAGCATGTGGCCAGATTACCGTTGCTACACGTCCATGAACATTATCATTCGGCAGTAATACAGCGTATATATAATATTCCTATATCTGACTATAAAAAATCTGTTCTGGCTATATCAGGCTTTCTATGTTATGCTTTAAAACAATCATACTGCAAATTAAACATGAAACGTGCTTAGGAGAGATTGCAATGAAAACGTCGGTTATAGGATTTCCGCGGATTGGTGAACAGCGGGAACTTAAGTTAGCATCTGAAAAATATTTTAGAGGTGAAAATACAGCCGAAGAGTTGCTTGAAACAGGTAAACAACTCAGGAAAAAGCACTGGCTGCTGCAGGAAAGTAAAGGGATAGATATTATCCCATCCAATGACTTTTCTTTTTATGACGGAATGCTCGACACAGCCGTCATGCTCAATGCTGTGCCGCAGCGGTACAAAGAGTTGAACCTCGGCAGCATTTCAGAATATTTTGCAATGGCGCGCGGCTACCAGGGATCAAACGGCGATGTAAAAGCGCTGGCAATGAAGAAATGGTTCAACACAAATTATCATTATCTTGTCCCTGAGCTGGAAGATAGCACAGAAATCCAGCTTAATGCCACAAAAGCGCTTTCCGAGTTTTCAGAAGCAAAAGCGGCAGGCATCATCACAAAGCCTGTTGTAGACGGTCCATTCACTTTTTTAAAGCTGGCACGCTTTACCGGCCGTAAAAAAGCAGAGGATTTCGCCGGTGATATTGTGGGCGCTTATGCTGAGCTGCTGAAAAAGCTCTCATCGCTCGGTGCAGAATGGGTGCAGTTTGACGAACCCGCCTTAGTGCAGGATATGGCATCAGGCGACATTGCTTTCTTTGAAAACATGTATTCCGAAATTCTGAAGCATAAAGGCAACACGAAAGTCCTTTTGCAAACATATTTCGGCGATACACGTGACTGCTACAAAGAAATTGGAGCACTCGATTTTGACGGCATCGGGCTTGACTTTGCTGAAGGGAAAGAAAGCCTTGCATTGCTGTGCCACCATGGGTTTCCGGAAGGCAAAACACTTTTTGCCGGACTTGTAAACGGAAAAAACATATGGCGCAACAACTACGCAAAAACTCTTGAAAAGATACGTGAGATAAAAAAGCACGCAGCCCATATTGCTATAAGTACATCATGCTCCCTGCTTCATGTGCCGTTTACTGTAGCAAGCGAAACAAAGCTTGACGATTCCTACAAAATTCATTTTGCCTTTGCGGAGGAAAAGCTTCAGGAGCTTACTGAAATTAAAAAACTTTCATGCTGTGAAGGGCCTGAAAAAGAACCTGAGTACATTGCAAACAGCACACTTTTTCAAAATGTGCGCCATGGTGCCAATAAAGATGTCCAGGCAAAAATCGCCGCCCTTTCAGAAAATGACTTTGTACGCCTGCCATATTTCGCTGAGCGTGAAAAAATTCAGAAAGCACGGTTCAAACTTCCGCTGCTTCCAACAACAACAATCGGCTCTTTTCCGCAAACAGCAGATGTGCGGGCAAACCGCGCCGCCTACCGCAAAGGTAAAATCACAAAAAGCGATTATATTTATTTCAACAAGAAAAAAATTGCCGAATGTATCGCCCTTCAGGAGAAGCTCGGCCTCGATGTTCTTGTCCATGGCGAGTTTGAACGAAACGATATGGTCGAATATTTCGGCGACAATCTTGATGGCTTTCTTTTTACCGAAAAAGGATGGGTACAATCATATGGCACGCGCTGTGTAAAACCCCCGATAATCTGGGGGGATATTTCACGCCTACGCCCAATTACTGTTGCATATTCCACATATGCCCAAAGCCTGACAAAAAAATATGTTAAGGGTATGCTTACAGGCCCTGTGACAATTTTAAACTGGTCTTTCCCGCGCGAAGACATCCCGCTGAAAGAATGCGCTTTTCAGATTGCCCTTGCCATACGCGGCGAAGTGCTTGACCTTGAAGCTGCCGGCATTAAAATTATCCAGATAGACGAAGCAGCACTGCGTGAAAAACTGCCTCTGCGCAAAGCCGACTGGCACAAGGACTACCTCGACTGGGCCATCCCTGCTTTCCGCCTTGTTCACAGCGGCGTAAAACCTGAAACTCAGATACATACGCACATGTGCTACAGTGAATTCGGCGACATCATCAAAGATATAGACAACATGGACGCTGACGTAATAACATTTGAAGCTTCACGCTCTGATCTTACAATTCTTGATGCTCTGAGCCGCAACGGTTTCAAGACGGAAGTCGGCCCCGGTGTATACGACATACACTCACCGCGCGTGCCTTCAAAAGGCGAAATCGTCGGTGAGCTTCGGAAAATGCTTCAGAAAATACCTAAAGAAAAACTTTGGGTAAATCCTGACTGCGGCCTGAAAACGCGCGGCACCAAAGAAACCGTGCCAAGCCTTGAGCATCTTGTACAGGCGGCAACGGAAGTCAGGGGTGGATTATAATGCTGACAAGCCAGCTTTTCAGGAAGAAGAAAGTATTTTCTTTCGAAGTATTTCCGCCTAAAAAAGATTCC
Organism: Ruminococcaceae bacterium UBA1036; assembly: GCA_002316805.1. Lineage (GTDB taxonomy): Bacteria > Bacillota > Clostridia > Oscillospirales > Acutalibacteraceae > Thermocaproicibacter. The sequence continues at coordinate 13,748 of DCEF01000013.1, read as the reverse complement.
TCTGTCAGCACTATTTACAAGACGTTAGAAAAGCTTAAGGCCCTTTCGCCCGATTATATCAGCGTCACCTACGGCGCAGCTGGCGGCTCAAGTCGCCTTTCCATAAAAATCGCCTCAGACGTTAAAAACATATACGGCATCGAAAGTGTAGCACATATTCCCTGCATCAACATGACAAAATCCGAAGTGCTTGCAGAACTTCATGAGCTTAAAAAAAACGGGATTGAAAATATACTGGCATTGCGCGGCGACATTAACCCCAGCGTCCCCCCTAAGCAGGACTTTAAGCATGCCAGCGACCTGATAGCATTCATACGCAAACATGGAAATTTCAACATAATAGGCGCATGCTATCCTGAAGTGCATCCGGAAGCGAAATCCGCCGAAGACGACCTGCAAAACCTGAAAATGAAAGTCGAGGCAGGCGTGAGCCAGCTCATAACCCAGCTTTTTTTCGACAACAGCTCATTCTACCGCTTCAGGGAACGCGCAAGGGCAGTTGGCATTAACGTACCCATTCAGGCTGGCATAATGCCAGTAACGAATAAAAAACAAATTGCCCGCATAGTTTCGCTCTGCGGCGTCGCTATACCTGAAAAACTATCTGAAATAATTGAAAAGTACGGGGATGACCCCGCTTCACTGCGTGAAGCAGGCATTGCCTATGCAATCGGCCAAATCAGTGACCTTGCAGCAAATGGCATAGATGGAATTCACCTCTACACCATGAACAATGCTGATGTAGCAAAAAAAATCAGCGAAGCCACAGTTCCGCTAATCTGCCATAAATAAGCTGCAACAAAGTAAAGCGGAATGATATTTTATAAAAAATACGCCTCCACAGGATGCAAAAATCCAGTCAGGGCGTATTTGCCAATTATCAAGTACAAATGCCAAATATCAATTTTTATGCAGTTCCTACCTTGTCATATTTACCTTAGAAAAGTCATGGATTTCATTTACATTTTCGAGGACCGTGCGGTTGTCTGCTTTGGCAACGAGCGCTGCGCGGTTCCTTTTAATGCCGCGCAGTGTTTCCACGCTGGCTGGCCCTGCAATGCAGCCACCTTCACAGGCCATCCCTTCCACAAAATTCTGAGGCAGGCGTCCCGCATTCATAATCATAAGAGTTTTTCTGCATTCATTAGAGCCATTGCAACGGACAGTAGTAACAGGTTTGTCGTAATGCTCTTCTTTCAGCACTTCCTGAACAGCACCTGCAACACCGCCGCTCTGGGCAAAATTCTTGCCGGCACGGCTGCCGTCCTGTGAATCCTCCGCGGCCTCTTCTGCGTTGATTTTCTTAGCGCGGAACATGGCCTCCAGTTCTTCAAATGTGAGCACATAGTCGGCTGTGTCTTTCCTTTTTATTATCTCTAACTTTTTTGCCACGCATGGGCCTATAAAAACGATCTTTGTTTTTGGATTCAGCATACGGATATAACGCGCAACAGCAGTCATAGGCGAAGCGGTGGAAGAAACATTTCCTTCGAGTTTTGGAAAATGTTTTTCAACCATTTCAACAAAAGCCGGGCAACACGATGAAGTCAGCTTCTCACCTTTTGCAATGGCATCTTTAAGCTCATGTGCCTCGTGGGCCGCAGTGGCATCCGCCCCGAGCGAGACTTCCACAGCATCGGTAAAGCCCAGCTTTTTAAGCGCATTCTTTATCATGCCGATTGTCGCTTTTCCAAACTGGCCTTCTATGGCAGGAGCAAACACCGCTGTAACCGGAGTTTCGGATTTTAAAAGGTCGATTATAGGCACTATCTGCGAGCGGTCAGTAATCGCACCAAACGGGCAGGCACGCAAGCAGGCTCCGCAGCTTATGCAGCGGTCATAATCTATTACTGTGCGGTTATATTTATCACGCCCAATAGCATTGACCGGGCACGATCTTCTGCATGGGCGCATGGTGTCGGAAATTGCATTGTATGGGCATGCCGCCGCACACTGCCCGCATTCTTTGCATTTTTTTGGGTCTATGTAAGCACCTTTCGGATTTATTGTAATTGCACCAAAATGGCATGCACCCTTGCATCTATGGGCTAAGCAGCGTTGGCAGTTATCGGTCACCCGGTAACGGCTGATAGGGCATCCCTCACAGGCTGCCGGCAGAACACAAAGCACCTTGTCGGAAGGCTGATTCGGCAGGCAGTTGCCGCATGCACTGATAAGGCGTTCTCTGATTATCTCACGTTCTTTGTAGACGCAGCAGCGGAATGTTGGCAAAGGGCCGGGGATGATTTCATATGGTATTGTGCTAAGGTGCTCCTTTAAAGTGCCTGCAAAAGAGTACTCGGCTACCTTTTCCAGCACCTCGATTTTCAGGCCTTTGGCTTCGTTGTCATACTTGAACTCCAAGATTTTACCTCCATAACTGTCTTATACCGGTTTGTAATTTTTCATAATAAGTAGAAAAATTATAAAGCGCCTTATCTTTTTGTTGAATAATCAACTATAATTTATTATAACCTATTTGTTCAGAGTGCGTCAAGTGTCAGGTATTGACGAAAATTAAAGTTTATAAAAGTAGCTTGAAGATAATGTGAATGGTTAAGTGCGTAAACTATTCCAGCAAAAAAATGAAGGCATAATTCACGTATCTGCAATAATATGATATAATTTAGCTGTAAACAGATAAGCACTCTGCCAGATGAAAGAGAGAGATACAAGTGAATGAAACAGTTTATGTTACAGGCCACAAAAATCCGGATACAGACTCTATTTGCTCATGCATTGCCTATACGGAATTAAAGCGGAAGCTTGGCGTCAACGCCGTGCCTGTCCGCATTGGCACTATCAACAGGGAAACAAAATTTGTGCTTGATTATTTTGGTATTGAAGAGCCTGCATACCTTAATACGGTTAAAACGCAGGTTGCCGACCTCAACATGGACATTGTCAATCCCGTTTCGAAAGATATTTCCATAAAGACCGCTTGGCAGATCATGCAGAGCAATAACTGGAGGGTACTTCCCGTAACAGATGAGGATGGGAAACTGCTCGGCATAATAACGCTTTCGGATATCACTAAAAACTACATGGATACTTTGGAAAGCAATATTCTTTCCGTAAGCCACACTCCGATGCGCAATATCATCGAAACGCTCAAAGCGACGCTTGTTGCCGGATGCGAAAAGGACTTCAATCCAACAGGAAAAGTTTTTGTAGCAGCTATGACACCGAAAAAGACAAACCAGTTCCTTAAAAAAGGCGATATTGTGCTTGCCGGCGACAGAAAAGAAAGCCAGATAAACGCCGTAAAAGAAGGTGCAAGCTGCCTTATACTCACCTGCGGATGCAAAGCTGAACAGGATATCCTTGACCTTGCAGAAAAATGCGGCTGTATGGTGCTCGAAACGAATTATGGCACTTTTTCCGCAGCCCGTTTAATTGACCAGAGCGTACCCGTCAGCTATGTAATGAGCAGAAAAAACCTTGTATTCTTTCATGTTAATGATTATGTCGATTCTATACGTGACCGCATGATTCAGACTAAGTACAGAAATTATCCAGTAATCGATGAAGATGGCCACATTAAAGGCTTCATTTCAAGGTACCATCTCATCGCTGCAAGAAAAAAGAAAGTTATACTTGTTGACCATAACGAAAAGTCACAGACAATAGACGGTATTGACGAAGCAGAAGTTCTCGAAATCATCGACCATCACCGCATAGGCGATATACAGACAGCGAGCCCTATACTTTTCCGCAACAATACGGTTGGAAGCACGGCGACAATAGTCGCGTCCATGTACTTTGAAAATGGAATAATCCCCTCAAAAAAAATTGCCGGGCTCCTGTATGCAGCCATTATATCCGATACGCTCAACCTAAAATCACCCACATCAACATATCAGGACAGCAAAATGGCCTCCCGCCTTGCGGAAATGGCTGAAATTGACACAGAGCATTTTGCTGAAAAAATGTTTCAGGCCGGTTCCGTGCTTAATGAAATGAGCCCCGAGCAAATTTTAAATTATGATTTCAAAGACTACCGGTTCGATAAATGCAGAATCGGCATAGGCCAGGTCAACTCCAGCAGTTCATCCGATATTGAACACGCGCAAGAGAAACTTCTTGATTACCTTAAAAAGGCGAGAAAGCAGCACAGCTACGACCTCTTAATGCTGATGATCACCGACATTGTGCGCAATGGCTCACTTATCCTTTTTTCAAGCAACGGAACAGCTTTGCCAAGAGCCGTTTTCGGAAAGCCGGATTCAGCAGACGGGGCTGTTTTTGCCGACGACGTTATATCCCGCAAAAAGCAGGTCGTGCCTTTGATAAGCGATGCTGTGCGCAGCCTCTCCATAACATGACAGTAACATCAATGCGCTCAAAGTGCAGCACCATTGTTTTACAACATACAACATTTTGCATTGTTACTGGCATAGCTCATTTAGTCCAACTTATCACGGATGGACTTTTCTAATAGTTTTTTACCTGATAATAACATATTGGATTTGCAACTTATTGTGACAACATTCTGCGCCAACATGCTATAAAATTAGTTAAGCCCTAAGGGCATTGCGAAAGAGGTGGTACATCTGTTAGATAAGCTTTTGTACTTGCCCCTGCACCATGCTTGTTACAGGAAGTGACAGCCCTGTACATAGTTGCACTTGCGACGGGGCAAAACAAACGACGCGGAACGCCAACCGCTTAAGAAGTGCAGACTGCCAGAGAAGCGTAATCACTACATTACGTCGCTTGTCAAGGATTAGAACGGTTTTAAATGCAGAATTGTTATAACTGGGCCAGCGTGCAACAGTCTATGGCAAACAAACTGGCGGCAGTCGGCCAATGGTAGTGCATTGGCCGATTTGTTTTGCCCTCAGTTTTGCTTTTTAAACTTATATAACGTCAAAAAGGCCGCTGCAAGATTTTTATCCTGCAACGGCCAATTAGCTTATTCAGCTCTTTTTCTTTTTCGACTTTGACTTCTTTTTCTTACCGTGTTTTTTAACCTGGCTTTGCTTTCCGGAGCCCTGTTTTGCAGAAGCCGTATGTTCCTGCGCTGCCTGCTGGGTTGGATTATGTTCAGAAGATGAGGCTTTCTCAGGTATTTTTGCCTCTTTTACATCTTTTGCTTCAATACCAACCTCACTATTGCGTGCAGCAACTTTGACTTTGTGGTTTTCCCACATTACATAAAGCGGACCTGCAATACAGACGGAAGAATAGCAACCGCTAATCACACCGAACATCATCGGCAGTGCAAATGTGATAATACTTGAAATATTGTAATAACTGCCGACAATGAACACAACGGCAATCGAAAGTACGGTTGTGAATGCCGTGTACAGCGAGCAGGTGAAAGTTTGGTTGATACTGTTATCTACAAGTACATTGTAGCCGGCTTTTACGCCAAGCAGTTTCCGGTTCTCACGGATACGGTCATAAATAACGATTGTATCGTTTAGCGAATACCCTAAAATTGTCAGTACAACGGCTATAAAGTTATCATCGAGGGCAAATCTGCAGAATATAAATGTGAAATAAACCATTGCCACATCGTGCAGCAAAGCAACTATTGCAAAAGTACCGGCCGCCATGCCCCCGATTTTCCGGAACCTTAAGGCAACGTAAATATCGAGCAGAATAAATGCCATCAAAACTGCAACAAGGCATTTTGCAAAGAAAGTCTGGCCCATTGACGGGTCAACTGAGCTTGTTTCCACACTTGTGAATTTTGCATTGGGATATGTTTGATCCAAAGCTGTTTTTACGGCCTTCTGGTTTGAAGTTGAGAGGGCATTAGTACCGGCAAACGTTAAAGTAATCTCATTCTTTGTGCTGGCGCCGCTGCTGCTCTTGACATCTTTGTTTATAAGGACAGAGACATCGCGGTGGGCTGCATTTTTCACAGCATGCTCTATCTGATTTGGCTGGACCTCACCATTGTACGAATACTTCTCAAGCGCACCGCCTGTGAAGTTAATGCTGAGCTTTGTCCCCATGACAACGTTGCAGATAAGGCCTACCGCGATAATGCTAAGGGAAAGTGTGAAATAGGCTTTCCGGTGTTCATAAAAGTGAATATTGAATTTTTTGCCCGGTTTTGTTCCGCCGTACAGCCACGGGTTGCGTGCACAGTTCCATTGGGAAATGGAACGCGTCATCAGGCGGGTAGTAAAGACGCCAAAAATAAAGTTGCCTATAATACCAACAAGCAAAGTGTAACCGAAAGAATAGATAGCTGCAGTCAGAGACGGCCCAAACCAGGCGGAAAGAATATTGGCCGGCCCGAACACCATCATCAGCAAAATTGCTACAATAATAGTAGTAATATTTCCATCGAATATAGCTGAGAAACTGTTTTTGTTTCCAGCAGCAATAGCCGTGTCAAGCGTCTTTCCATTCCACAGTTCTTCTTTTATGCGGGTGTCTGTAATGATATTTGCATCAACACCCATGCCGATTGAAAGGATCAGGCCGGCGATGCCAGGAAGCGTCATCGTATTACTGTTCACAAAAGGGAAGAAACCAGAAACTGCTGCAAATGTAAGTGCAATCTGGCCGAGCATTGAAATGTCTGCAACAAGGCCTGGCAGGCGAAAAACAAGCAGCATGAGGATTGCAACAAGTATATATGCAATAATGCCTGCGTTCTTCATAGCATAGAGTGAAGATGTGCCCAAAAGCGGGCTTATTGTGTTAGTACCTTTAACCGTAAGCTTAAATGGCAATGCACCGGCATTTATTTTATTGGCAAGTGAAGAGGCCTCTGCTGCGGTAAAGCCATTCGAGCCGCCGTCAATCTCACATTCTCCATTTGAAATGACATCGTTAACCTTCGGGTACGATATCATAGTATCGTCCATCCATATGGAAATGATCTGGCCGTTCAGCTTTTTAGTGGCCGCTGCAAATTTTGTTGTGCCGGCAGGACTGAGCTTCAGTGAAACAACATATGTTGCTTTCCCTGTAGTTTTATCCTGTGTCATTGCAGGCTTTGCGCTTTCGATGTCTGCACCTTTTAAAATGACATTGGAAGCTGTCGCGCCTTTTGGCGTTTTATATATAGGTTTTCCATCAGTTCCCGTAGACTGGGTGGTGTATTCCATCCCTTCGCGGAATGTCACCTGAGCGGTTGCTGCAAGCTCTTCAATTGATTTTTGTGGATCAAAGTTCTTTTCACCGTTTTTCCATGGGAAACGGACAATGATACGGCTATGGCTATAGTCTTTATAGACCTCATAGTCGGTTACATTTTCGCCTATCAACCGCTGTTTTATAATGGATTCTGCGGCATCCATCTGGCTGTTAGTCGGCTTTACCGATGTAGCAGGAGTAAAAGTTGCTTCCACACCGCCATTGATGTCGATTCCCCATCTGATATCATTGACACCCTTTAAATAGGTGACCGTGTTATCGCCGTTTTTACCTTTTATACCGAATATAGACGCATAAGTAAAAAACAGTATGAGGAGGGCGACGATGAAGAAAACAGGTTTTTTTCCTCGCTTCATGCGAAATCCTCCAATGTATTGTATTAATTTTCCGCGAAAAGTCGCAGACATAACAAAGGTATTATATTATGAAATTGCCAAAAAGTCAATCAACCATTGATAATATCTGTCAAAACAGTAGATAAAAAAAGGCTGCCGCAAATGCAGTTTGCAGCAGCATGCACCAGGGATATGTCAAGCATCATTTTTTCATGAAGCAAGGAGTTTTTCGGCGGCGGCAAGCTGCACCGCAATGCAAAAAAGCTCCATGGCCTGCTCAAGTTCTTCCGGCGAAGGATAAGTAGGCGCAACGCGGATATTGCTGTCGTCCGGATCCTTTCCGTACGGGAAGGTCGCGCCTGCGGCGGTAAGTTTCACGCCAGCATCAGCGCAAAGCTTCACAACACGCTTTGCGCATCCGGGCAACACGTCAACGCTGATAAAATAACCGCCTTTCGGGTTCGACCATTTTGCCACGTTCTTGCCTGCAAGCTCTTTTTCCAGCTTCAACTCCACAATCTGAAATTTCGGGGCAATCAGGGCGCGGTGCTTTGCCATCTGCGCTTTTACGCCGTCAAAATTTTTGAGGAAATACAAGTGGCGAAGCTGGTTCAGCTTATCAGGCCCGATTGTCTGAACAGCATAGCGCCCGCGTATCTCTTTAAGGTTTTCGTCTCCGCAGGCCATAGCCGATATGCCTGCACCCGGAAAAGTGATTTTGCTGGTCGAAGCAAAAAAGAATACCGATTCAAGCGTGCCGGCCTTCTTGCATTCTTCCCAAAGGTTTGCAAGGCAGTCAGGTGTATCCGTAAGGTCATGCACACAGTAGGCATTGTCCCAGAAAATACGGAAATCCTTCGCAGCAGGCTTAAGGTGCGCAAGGCGGCGCACAGTCTCGTCAGAGAATGTAATGCCAGTAGGGTTCTGATACTTAGGCACGCACCATATCCCTTTTACCGACGGATCCTTCACAGCCTCCTCAACTTTGTCCATATCAGGCCCTTCGGGCGTCATGGGTATCGTCACGAGCTGAAAGCCGAAATACTCTGTCACACGGAAATGGCGGTCATAGCCCGGCGACGGGCAAAGAAACTTTCTGCCTTTCTGGCAGCCCCATGGTTCACACCCTGAAAAGCCGTGCGTCATGCCGCACGAAACGGTGTCAAACATCATATTGAGGCTGGAATTTCCGCCGATCACAACATTGTCCGCATCAACGCCCATCATCTGTGCAAAAATCCGGCGAAGCTCTGGAAGCCCATCCGGCATGCCGTAGTTGCGGCAGTCAGCGCCTGTTGAGCTTATAAAATTCGACTCCGGATTAACGGCAGTAAGCATTGGGTAAGAAAGCTTGAGTTGTTCGGGGCTCGGTTTGCCGCGCGCCATATTAAGGTTTAGCTTTTTCGACTGAAAGCTGCGATACTCTTCCTCCAGCTTTTTCTTTTCACGTTCAAGGTTTTCTTTTGACAGTTTAGTGAAATCCACCCATGAGCATCTCCTTCAAACAAATTGCAGCAAGTTATGCAAAGCAATTCATATTTTAGCTGATATGCTTTGTAAATGCAAGTATAATTTCTGCTTCCTGCATTTTTGTCCAAAATAATTTCAGTTCATGGGTGAAAAACTGATTTTTTGAACTTTATCTTAGCCTTTGATGTACTTTGCAAGCTCACTATCGACCTTTTTAATATGGTTGATGAGCCAATCCATAAGAAAATAATTTGTTTTCGAGATAGTGGCTACGTTAGCGCCGTGCTCATTGAGGTCAGACTTAAGCTCTTCGATTTTTGACTTAAAATACTCGTGCATCTCTTTATGCTCTTTGCATTTCGGATATCCGCTGCTGCGCTGAAGCGCTTCTTCATCGCCAAAATGCTTTATTGTGTAAGCCTGAAGAAAATCAATTGTCTTCGAGATTTCTTCCCTGCCCTGACCTTTGCTGCAGGCATCAAGGAGCTTGTCAATCCTATTGCACAGTTCTTTGTGCTCACTGTCAATCAGCGGAACACCGATTTTAAGGCTGTCATTCCACACCATTAAAATTCCCCCTTAACTTAATAAATACAAAATAAATAAAAAACAAATGAAAATTCTTGTTAAAACTCCGCCGAGCCCGGTATCCTCGGGAACGGGATCACATCACGGATATTTGAAACACCAGTAAGGTACATCACAAGGCGCTCAAAGCCGAGCCCGAACCCGGCATGCTTTGTGCCCCCATACCTGCGCAGATCCATGTACCAGCGGTAATTTTCCTCTTTCATGCCAAGCTCGCGCATACGTTTCTGCAGCACGTCAAGGCGCTCTTCGCGCTGGCTGCCGCCGATTATCTCGCCTATGCCCGGTACAAGGCAGTCGACGGCGGCGACCGTTTTTCCATCGTCGTTCTGCCGCATATAGAATGCTTTTATATCTTTGGGATAGTCAGTTACAAATACAGGGCGGCCAAAGACTTTCTCTGTCAGATACCGTTCATGCTCTGTCTGAAGATCACATCCCCATGAGACTTTGTACTCAAAGTTGTTGTTGTCTTTTTCGAGCATTTTAACTGCATCCGTATATGAAACACGCGCAAAATCTGAACCTGCTACATGGCTGAGCCGCTCAATGAGGCCTTTGTCTACAAAGCGGTTGAAAAATTCCAGCTCATCCGGGCAGTTCTCCATAATATAGTGTATAACATATTTTATCATAGCCTCAGCCATAGCCATATCGTCGTTAAGGTCGGCAAAAGCCATTTCAGGCTCAACCATCCAGAACTCGGCAGCATGGCGCTGAGTGTTTGATTTTTCTGCGCGGAATGTTGGCCCGAATGTGTAAACGCGGCCAAAAGCCATCGCCATGCTCTCTGCCTCGAGCTGACCCGAAACAGTCAGTGAAGTGTGCCTCCCGAAAAAGTCTTTTGAAAAATCGACTTTGCCGTCTTCACTTTTCGGAATGTTATCAAGGTCGAAAGAAGTGACCGTGAACATCTCGCCTGCACCCTCGCAGTCATTTCCGGTAATAAGCGGCGTGTTGACATACACAAAACCGCGTTCCTGAAAAAAGCGGTGTATGGCATACGCTGCGGCCGAACGTACACGGAACACAGCCCCAAAAAGGTTTGTGCGGGCGCGCAGGTATGATACGGTGCGCAGGTACTCAGGTGAATGGCGCTTTTTCTGTAAAGGGTAGTCAGGTGTGGACTCTCCCTCTATCTGCACCTCGCAGGCGTGTATCTCAAACGGCTGCCTCGCGTCCGGCGTCAGCTTAAAAGTGCCTTTAACCCGCAAAGCCGTGCCAACATTGAGTTTTGCCGTTTCCTTGTAATTTCCTATTTTTCCTTCTTCGAAAACTATCTGAACGCCTTTGAAGCAGCTGCCATCGTTGAGATCTATAAATCCAAGCGTCTTTGATGACCTCACCGAGCGAGCCCAGCCACAAACAGTGATATCCTCGTCTTTATAAATGTCTTGATTCCTGTAAAGATTTGCGATGATGATACGTTTCAATTTAACATCTCCAAAACAGTAATTGCTATTAATTTTGTTCTCATATTATCGCATTTATGCGGAATTTGCAAGCAGGAAACTGGCATTAAGGCATTTTCTTATAAAATAGTCTTGATTTTTTTACATTGTTTCGGTATAATTAGAAAGTTGCCAGCGATAGCTGGTGCGGAATTGCCAGTTGGAGAGGTATTCTAATTGGTAAGGAGCTACATTGGAAATGTAGTGCACCGAAAGGTGTTGCGTGTTCGAGTCACGTCCTCTCCGCCATATTGTAAAATCCCGGGAGCCGCATGAATGCTGGTTTCCGGGATTTCTGTTTTTCTTTTGCCGTGCGTTTTGATTCTTATTTGGTTCTTATTGCGTATTAGTGATTTCGGCAGGAACATGGCATTTCAAGCCAGCAAATGTGTCGCTACAATAAGGCAAAGAGCAAGAAGAAACCATATATTGTCGCACGTCAAAAATATGTAAATGAAAATTATCAAAATCCAAATCATGCAACATTTATTGCATCTACTATACAATATGGCAATAAATTAAATGGAATCATTGCATCCAGCCCGAAAAGATTTAAGTTTGTTGATATTATTGCTATACCCAACAGTAATCCTAAATTTGGACCTACGGATACCGTTGGTGAAGAAGAGGTAATGAAGAAGTATTCCTCTAAGGTAAAAATATGGAATCTTTCCCTTGGAATTGAAAGTAAAATTTGCACAGGTCCTATGTCTGATTTAGGTGTGTTTTTAGATTACATTCAAGACACATATCAGGTTCAAATATTTGTCTCGAGTGGTAATCTTAATTCCATACTTCTAAGAGAATGGCCAGCTCAGTCAGATATGGGAGAACGAGATGGAATTATTTCACCAGCAGATTCTGTTAGAGCCATTACAGTAGGATCTTTACTCTTTATGACGCTGAGAATTCTATTGTCAAAGCAAATGAACCTTCTCCCTTTAGTAGGCGAGGCCCTGGCGCAAATTACATAGTTAAACCTGATGTCGTTGACTATGGAGGAAATCTTACAAAAGATTTTTGTATAGATGGACTTGGCATAAAAGGGTTAGACACCAAGGGAAATGTAATTGAAGGGAATGGTACAAGCTATTCTAATCCAAGAGTAGTTCAAAAGTTTGCCTCTGTCTATGACGAAATGGTTGAAAAAAATCTTCTGTTAGCAAAAGCAATGATTATTCATTCTGCTAGAATGCAGTCACGAGAGCTTTTGGAGCAAAACCAAGATAATATTAAGTACTATGGTTTTGGTATGCCTGCTGTTAATGTACAAGATATTTTGCAATGTAGCGAGGATGAAGTAACACTTGTGTTTCACCAAAAAGTACCTTAAGGATCACATCTTGAAATGTTCGATTTTCCCTATCCAAATTCGTTAATCCGAAACGGAAAATGTTATGGCGAAATTGGGATGACTCTTGCCTATAATCCTATTCTTGATGATCGTTATGGTAGAGAGTACTGCAGAACCAATATTGATGTAAGTTTTGGCACTTACAAATATAATTCGGACTCTGGTAAAACTGATTTTTCTGGCGAGGTCCCTCTTGAGTGTTCGTGGGATGAGAAATTTGAAAAAGCCAGAGTTGAAAATGGATTCAAATGGAATCCGATTAAATCTTATTATAGAAAAATAAGTAGAGGAATTCAACTCGGAGATGGATGGAAAATTCGTATTGACATGAATCCAAGGAACGGGTTAAATGTTTTGGCCCAAGAATTTGTTTTGATCTTAACCATAAAAGATCCTGCAGGGCATGATATTTACTCAGAAGTTATTAATGGCGTTAGAGCAAGAGGATATGCCACCAGCAATCTCGAAACCAGACAGCAAATCCGTCAGAGGCAATAGCACCCCCAACATTATCTCAGACAAATACTTTGCATCTAAATTGAGCAAAGGGTCCATAATGTAAAAATAATAAAAGGATTTGAACCCTCGCGGTTTGAGTCCTTTCATTATTTTATTTTTTGTAGTATACTCAATTTAGATTATTTATATAATTTTCTAATTCTTCTAATTCTTCGAGAGGAAACGAAAAATGACCTTTAACTCAATAATACCAGAGCTAACCGTATCAAATATAAATCAAACAAAAGAATTTTATATATTCAAGCTTGGCTTTAATTTAGAATACGAGAGAACAGATGACAAGTTTTTCTTTGCAACTTTTGAAGAAAGTCAATTTATGTTTGAGGAATTGCATAATGATGGGTGGAATACTGGTGCTTTAGAATATCCTTTTGGAAGGGGCGTCAACTTTTCTATTTGTTGCAACAATATAGATAAACTTTACGAGAGAATTATGAAACATCAAATAAAACCTTATCGGAAACTTCACAAAGCAACTTATCTGTGTGGTGAAAAAGTTGAGCAGCAAAAACAGTTTTTGGTACAGGATCCAGACGGGTATTTACTACGGTTTACAGATTAAAAGAGATAGTGTGGAAAATGTGAATAATCAGAACCTGCATCTAAATTGAGCAAATGACACAAACAAAGGGCCCGCATGAGTACCGATTATTCAGTATTCATGCGGGCTTTCTCTACATTTCAGTGTCTAAGATATTATACTTTATAATGCTATCTTGTACTTAATAATAGACTTTTTTTACAACTATGCAACACGAAATGCAACACGAATTTTCAATCAAAAGTGTAGTCTGAAAGCCAAAATCTAAGCATTTAGATTATAGTATGCAGCACTGGACAAACAAGACATAAAAATAAGGTCCACCAGAATCAATCTGATGAACCCCTTGAAGAAGCAGAATGAGTGCA
>DCEF01000021.1:26568-29938 GCA_002316805.1 Ruminococcaceae bacterium UBA1036 | reverse complement strand
TTCTCTCCCACTACTGAATAATTCCTTACCCAGTAGCTCGGAATTACGGGTACTTGTTATTTACTTCGCTGTTTAATTTTCAAGGTCCCACATCCTACTTAAACATCTTCATGTTCAGGCAGGACTTTCATTGTACCATGCCGAATCTGCTTTGTCAAGTCTTTTATATTACATAAAATCTTTGCACGCCTCTTCGGCAACAGATATTATTATAATCTATCGTTCATTATTTGTCAACATATTTTATTTTTTTATATACGATTAATGCATGGTTATTCGCATGGTTATTCGTATAAGACAACAAAGAACGTCGCGTGCATCCACGGCGTTCTTATCTAATATATAGATATATATATAATAGATATATAGACTTTTGGGGATCCAACATCTAAATAAAACATATAAAATTAAATCAAGCTACAAACTTCTTATAAAACGTTTCTTTGCCATCTTTAGTCTTAATGATGACAGCCGATTTTACAGCGTTGCGGTTACTGTCAAATTTAATATGCCCGCAAACGACTGTACCACCGTAAGATTTAAGTGCACTTTTAATAGCATTCGCATTCGTTGATTTTGCATTCTTAATGCAGTCCAAAAGCACTTTCCCTGCATCATAGTTTAGGGCAGCCAGTGCATCAGGTGTACTGCTGTATTTCTCCTTGTAGCTTTTAACGAATTGCACAACTTCTTTCGAAGTGTCATCAGATGAATAATGGTTGGAGAAATAAGCGCCATTAACAGCGTCGCCGCCTATTGAGAACAGCTCAGGCGAATCGAACCCATCGCCGCCAAGAAATGTCGATTTTATGCCTACCGTGCGCGCTTCCTTCATAATAATGGCAACGACTGAATAATAGTCAGGCAGGAAAAGAACATCAGGCTTATGCGGCGCTATCTTCGTTAGCTGGGCATTAAAGTCTTTGTCACCAGTGTTGTATGTTTCAGTGTCTACAATGGTGCCCGTGAAACTGCTCTTGAACGCTTCCGCAAGGCCCTTTGAGTAATCATCGCCATTGTTGTAAAGTATGGCTGCTGTCTTGGCCTTGCGGTCATCCGTTGCGAATTTCGCCATTACTTTGCCCTGGAACGGGTCAATAAAGCATGTGCGGTAAATACAGTCTCCGGTTTTTGTTATGTTGATATTTGTTCCGCTGCCTGTGATCATCGGTACATTGCGCTGCTGGCATATCGGCGCCAGTGCGTTGGCACATGTGCTTGTCACAGGCCCGATGATTGCTGCAACTTTGTCGCTGTTTATCAGCTTTTGGCCTCCGGATACGGCAGAGGCCGGCTTGCCTTCGTCGTCGACTGAAATTATCTGCACTTTTTGCCCGTTTACACCGCCGGCACTATTAGTCTGCTCTTCCAAAAGCTTAAGGGCTTTCTGGCCTGACTGGCCAAAGGAAGAGTTGCTGCCTGTAAGCGGCGCTACAAAGCCGATTTTAATCGTGCCACTTGTGCCGCCTGAACCTTTGCCCTCGCATCCGGCAAGGCTGGTTATGAGCGACAGGCTCAAAGCACATGCAGTGAATTTTTTAAGAAACTTTTTACCAAGCACCATGTTTTCCTCCTTACTCAGCTTCATTCAAGTGGATAAATAAAAAAGAAAAGCGCGCAAACCAGATAAATTGATTTGCACGCTTTTGTGCGTAGTATAGTAATACAATATAAACAATATGAATTTATTTTATGTTTGATATTCAAAGCCGTACTGCTGCATCAATAATTATTAACATTATATCCTGCAATTTTCAAGTTGTCAATCAGTTTATTTCACTAATGCAGCAATTTAAATCGTAAAATATTTATGCATAATTACGTAGACAGTTATGCATGATCTTCTGCTCTTTTATAAAATATCAGTCTTGCGGTTTTTTCGGCAAAAGCTGCGCCCCCTCATCTTCAGGGTACATGTTTGCACTTACAATGCTGAAATGGTGGCTTACAACAAGCGCAAGCTAAACTTTATTGTGCTGCCTCAGCGCGTCCACTATCTGCTCATGCACATATTAAGCTAATTTTAAGTCTGGCTCTTCCAAAGCAACGGGCGGCTGTACCTGCTGCCATGCGGAGTCAGACTTTTCAGACTATAAAAATTATTGCGCCCGCTTCCCCGTTGTGCTATGATAGATGCTGAAAGAAAATGCGGCTTGGAATTTTTGTGCTCTGAGCATTTTTTTACAGGGATTCTTTGGCCGAGATTCTGCATCTGGAGGATTTTTTCATGCATAAAAAGAAAATTGCCGTGCTGTTTGGCGGCTGCTCCGCGGAACATGAAGTCTCGCTTGTTTCGGCATTATCCGTTATACGTAGCCTGCCTAAAGACAAATATGAAATAATCAGGATAGGCATAACGAAGGATGGGCGTTGGTATATGTATACTGGCCCGGATGAAAAAATACCGTCCGGCGAATGGGAAAAAAGCAGCGAGAAAGTACCGGCTTTCCTTTGCCCTGACCGCAGCGTCGGAGGGATTGTAGTAAATACAAGCAATGGGTGCAGGATTGTAAAAGTAGACTGTGTCTTTCCCGTGCTGCACGGGCGCAACGGTGAAGATGGCACCATTCAGGGGCTGCTTGAGCTCAGCGGCATACCGTTCGTCGGCTGCGGGACGCGTTCATCGGCCGTATGTATGGATAAAGCTATCACGCATTCGCTGCTTGCGAATGCCGACATAGCATGTGTTAAATATCTATGGTTTTACAGAGACAGCTACAATGGCGACAGTATCCGCAAAATAAAAACAAAGATAGACGCGCGCCTTGGTTATCCTGTCTTTGTAAAGCCTGCTGATTCCGGTTCGTCAGTAGGAGTTACAAAAGTCGGCTGTGAAAATGAGCTTGACGCAGCTGTTGCGGCCGCAGCAGCAGAAAGCAGCAAAATACTCGTCGAAGAAGCCGTAGACGGCCAGGAAATCGAGTGCGCAGTTTTGGGCAACCGAAATCCTGAAGCGGCCGAAAAAGTCGGCGAAGTCGTCGCCTCAGCCGCATTCTATGATTACGACGACAAATATAAATCCGGAAAATCAAAACTCAATATACCCGCGCATATAGGTAAAGACGTCAGCGATGAAATTCGTTCCACTGCCGTCCACGCATTCCGCATACTCGGTTGCCGCGGGTTCGCACGTGTCGATTTTTTCGTGCGCAATGGAAAAGAAGTCTTTCTCAACGAGCTGAACACCATACCCGGCTTTACGTCTATCAGTATGTACCCTAAACTCTGGGAAGCTTCGGGAGTCCCATACAGTGAGCTCCTCGACAGGCTTATACAGCTTGCATTTGATGATGGTGCAAAAGATTTCAGGCGCTGATAAGCGCATACATTAATGTGAGCGTGCGGCCGCCGTCCGGGCGGCCGCACGGCT
>DCEF01000021.1:25900-26411 GCA_002316805.1 Ruminococcaceae bacterium UBA1036 | reverse complement strand
GGGCGGCCGCACGGCGTTATATAAAAAACAGGCTGGCGGACGGACGTAAAAGCTGCTCTCCGCTGTCTTTTTAAGGAGAAGGGCATGGAGGAAAATTACCTGATTTCAATTAAAGGCCGTCAGAATGTTGACGGCCAGGTCGGCAAAGTCGAGCTCACGACGCTCGGTTCCTATGTAAAGCGCGGTCCATACAGGTTTATCGTGTATAAAGAATATATGTCGGAAGACGACACATCACAGAAAACTTCCATACTTAAAGTTGAAGGGAACTCATGCCTTACGCTGATACGCAGAGGCGGTGACAACACACGCCTTATCCTTGAAAATGGGAAACGCCATCTGTGCCAGTATGACACCGATTACGGTAACCTGATGATAGGCATTTTTACAAGCCACCTCGACACCACTTTGGACGATGCCGGCGGCAGGCTTGACGTCAGCTATACTCTTGATATAAATTCTTCCCTTTCAAGCACAAATGAGCTTTCCATCACCGTCAAGGAGGCAAAAA
>DCEF01000021.1:1644-25730 GCA_002316805.1 Ruminococcaceae bacterium UBA1036 | reverse complement strand
ATCACCGTCAAGGAGGCAAAAAACAGCGATGTCAAAAATTGAACTGCAGGCCACTGACAACCTAAGAAAAGCAATTGCCGAAGCTATCCGCAAAAGCATGGAGCAGGGCGAGCTGCCTAAGGCGGAAGTGCCCGATTTCAACGTAGAAACGCCGGCCGACCACACACATGGCGACCGCGCAGCCAATGCAGCCATGGTTTGCGCAAAGCCGTTCCATATGGCGCCGCGTAAAATTGCAGAAACTATATCACGCAACATTGACCTTGACCGCACATATTTTGACCGGTTCGAAACGGCCGGCCCCGGGTTCCTCAATTTCTTTTTCGGGCGTAAATTTTATGTAGACGTCATTAAGGAAATCCTTGCGGCAGGCAAAGATTACGGGCGCAGCAACTGGGGCAAAAAAAAGAAAGTCATGGTCGAGTATGTCTCGGCAAACCCCACTGGGCCTATGCACATGGGCAACGCGCGCGGTGGTGCACTCGGTGACTGCCTCGCCTCCGTGCTTGAAGCTGCCGGCTTCGATGTTACGCGTGAGTTCTACGTCAACGACGCAGGCAACCAGATCCTGAAGTTCGGCCATTCGCTCGGCGCGCGCTACCTGCAGATATACAAGGGGGAAGGCGCTGTTGAGTTCCCCGAAGACGGTTACCATGGCGATGACATAAAAGAGAGCGCACAGGAATTTGCCAAAATCTATGGCGACAAATACGTCTGCGTTTCAGACGAGGTCCGTGATAAGGCCCTTACTGATTATGCCCTGCCGCGAAACATAGCCAAAATGAAATCCGACCTCGAAAAATACCGCATTGTTTACGACAACTGGTTTTTGGAAAGCACGCTTCACAAAGATGGTGAGCTCGACGAAACGATTCAGATACTGAAAGACCGCGGCCTCACCTATGAGAAGGACGATGCGCTCTGGTACCGTGCAACAGCCCAGGGCGGCGAAAAAGACGAGGTCCTCATACGCCAGAATGGTACACCGACTTACTTTGCGGCAGATATTGCCTACCATCGCAACAAATTCGTCAAGCGTGGCTTTGAACGCGTCATCGACGTCTGGGGTGCCGACCACCACGGCCATGTTGCGCGCATGAAGGGCGCCATGAAAGCCATCGGCATAGACAGCAGCCGGCTTGACGTGATTTTAATTCAGCTCGTGCGCCTTGTGCGCGGAGATGAAGTCGTTCGCATGAGCAAGCGCACCGGCAAAGCCATACAGCTTGCCGACTTGCTCGACGAAGTACCTGTAGATGCAGCGCGTTTTTACTTTAACCTGCGTGAGGCCACTTCACAGATGGATTTTGACCTTGACCTTGCTGTAAAGCACGATTCACAGAATCCTGTCTATTATGTGCAGTACGCTCATGCGCGCATATGCAGCATACTGAAAAAGCTCGCTTCTGAAGGCGTGCACCCGCGCAAATGCACAGATGAGGAGCTCGCCCTTCTGAATACGCCAGAAGAAACCAACCTCATCCGGCACCTCTCCATCTGCACAAGTGAAATCATCGCTTCGGCGCGCGACTACGACCCGGCAAGAATGATGAGGTACCTCATCACGCTCGCAACACTGTTCCATAAATTTTACACAGCGTGCCGCGTAAAAGGTGAAAACGAAAGCCTTACGGCGGCCCGCCTCAACCTTTGCCTGGCAACTTCAACAGTGCTCGAAAACGTGCTTTCCATGTTCAAAATAGCAGCGCCTGAAAGTATGTAATCAAGAAAGGATGGCAGTACAATAAAATCATGGATGTTCCTCTTGAGCTTCCACTAATATTAGATGACAGCACTGCGTGGGACTTTTCTGCCCACGCAGCCGAAAGCGTTAAAAACAGGGCTGACGCTGTCTGCGCACAGCCAAAGCAGCTTACCCAACACCGCGCGGAATATGGCAAAAGTCTGCTGGCGGAAGCGGCAGGCCATGTTTCTGTGTGCGGCACTCTCGGGCCGTCAGGAATCCTGCTTCCGCCTGCGGGTGACAGCAACTTCGAAGATGTGTACGACATATGCCGCGGGCAAATATGCTCACTTAAGAAATTGGGAGCGCGTTTTCTGCTGCTTGAGCGCCAGACATCACTTGCCGACATGAGGGCGTCGCTCCTTGCCGCAAGGGGACTCAAAATACCTGTTTTCTGCTGCCTTTCAGCAGGCAGTAACGCAGAAGAAAAATTTCTTCCTGCGCTCATCACTTTGCAGGCAATGGGCGCTTCTGCAGTCGGGCTCTGCGGAATTCCTGACGAATCAATGGTATCGGTCCTCAAAAATGCTGTACCGTATGCTTCTGTGCCTCTTGCCGTTGTTGCTGACGCACCGGCAGGCTGCACACCGGAAGTGTTTGCAGAGCTCATACGCCCGCTGCTCGGCATCGGTGTCAGGCTTATTGCCTGCGGGAAAAATACTTCTCAGGCGCATTTGCGTGCTGTGAAAGCCATCATGAAAAAATACGGCCCTCCGGAAATTCCCGAAGAGCCTGACTGCTATGCCGCTTCCACCGAATGGGAAACATTTTTCCTTGGCGACGATATACGTTTCAGCAGGCCGATACACTGCTCAAGCCTGCTCGGCGATAAGCTTATAAACCTTGACGATGAAGAAGTATCCGCTGCGCTTGTAAAAATAGATAGTATAAGCGACGCCAGGATCCTCGGCGCCAACAGTGCCATGGCAAAGCTGCCCGTCGCCATAAGGTCAGACAGCGCCACCAAACTTGAGGCCGCCCTCCGGTATTTTCAAGGGCGGCTTATAATTGACTCCAACTCGCCTGTTGGCAGAGAAGTCCTTGAGCCTCTCGCCGACAAGTACGGGGCAATACTCTACTGACGGTTAAAGTCGTTTCTCTCCGCCTCCTGCAGATTTTCATCGTAGTTGTCATCCTGTGGCGAATCCCATCCCTCAAAAGCGATAGACATCGCACCCAGTGCAAGGCAGCACGCCGCAACAGCGGTTGTAACTGCCCAGTTTATAACGCCGAATGGGCCAAGCACCATCGAGGCAAGCATCAGGATGAACCCAACGTCAAACAGAATAAGCGCCATTTTTCCATCACTCATTGTATTATTCAGCCTCTTTTCGACACACGGGAAATATTTTGCTTTTTATTTTTTATTTGCTGTTAAGATATTCTGCCATAAATGCAAGCTGCTCCATAGTAAGCTGTTCTGCACGTGCTGACCGCGGCGCGCCGGCTTTGGCAAGGGCTTCTTCAACTTCAGCTTTTGGCAGCCCGATACCCGCGGAAATTGCATTTGCCGCTGTTTTGCGCCGCTGGCCGAACGCTGCTTTCACCAACGAAAAAAAAGCCTTTTCATTGCTTACATGCACAGGCGGCTCTTTACGTACATCAAGCCTTATAACTGCGGAATCGACATTAGGCTGCGGGTAAAAACATGAGCGCGGGACTTTAAAAAGTATTTTCGGTTCCGAATGATACTTAACCGATATTGTCACGGCGCCACAAGGCCGTGTCCCCGGCTTGGCGCACAGACGTTCTGCCGCCTCTTCCTGCACCATCACGGTCACTGCCGAAACAGGTAGCTTTTCTTCAATGAAGCGCATCACAGCCGGTGATGTGATATAATAAGGCAGATTAGCGCAAACAAATACATTCATCCCCGCGAATTCTTCGTTAATCAGGCGGCTAATGTCGATTTTGAGGATATCACCCCATATGATTTTCACATTGCGGCACTTTGCAAGCGTTTCCTGCAGCACAGGCTCAAGCCTTCTGTCAAGCTCAACCGAAACAACTTTTGCCGCACGGCTGGAAAGCTCTTTTGTCAGCACACCCACGCCAGGGCCGATTTCAAGCACGCCCGATGATGCGTCTGCACCACACACCTCCGCCATTTTAGGGCACACGGCCGAGTTTACGATAAAATTCTGGCCGAGCGAATGTGAAAGCTTGAAGCCATGGCGGGCAAGCAAAGAGCGCACTGTTCCTATATCCGATAAATTCATTTTTTATAACCCCCCGCTGATTCTGCTGCTCCATTATAACATTATGAAGGCAGCAATTACAATGCGGAGGCTATATGCGTGAAAGGGCTGATTTTCAATGCAGCGGACCGATAAAATCAACTATTACCTTGACATTACCGAGACCGTGCTTGAGCGCGGCACATGCCTGCGCCGTAATTTCGGCGCGATAATAGTGAAAGACGATGAAATCATCTCCACAGGCTATGTAGGCGCACCGCGCGGGCGCAAAAACTGCATTGATCTCGGTGTCTGCATCAGGGAAAAACTCGGCGTGCCTCGCGGTGAACGCTACGAGCTTTGCCGCTCCGTCCATGCCGAGATGAACGCCATCATCAACGCGCCACGCAGCGAAATGATAGGCGCAACGCTCTACCTTGTAGGCAAAGAAGTCAAAACCGGCAACTATGTACCCCACCCTGCCCCATGCTCCATGTGCAAAAGGATGATAATAAATGCCGGCATCAAGCGTGTAATTGCACGCACTAATAAAACAGACTACACAATAACCGATGTTTCCGAATGGGTAAAAAACGACGAATCAGTTGAAGGCAAATTTGGCTATTGATTTTCTTTTTTGCCGCCATTGTTGTCGTGGCCTTTCTGCCCAAACGCCATGTTGGCCGCTTTGCGGGCAGCATCAACCATTGCCGCACCTGGTTCTTTTCCGTCTGCCTTGGCTGGGATCCTGGCATAGACTTCGCCAACCATCGAGCGCATCCAGAGGCCTGGTGTTATGCGCATGGAATAGCCGCACCCGCTTTCAGTCATCCAGTCGTAGAACTGCGCGCGCGGAAGCCCATACACCGAAAGTATTGACATAATCGTGCCACCATGTGCAACTATGACGGCTGATGTTGTCCCCGCCGCCATAAGGCCCTGGACAATCCTTTCAAAAGCCGCGCATACGCGCTGGACAACAGCGCCCCCACTTTCGCCCCCCGGCGGCGTAATGCCTTTTCCTTCTCCGGCTACCCATCGCGCAAAATCCGGGTTTTGCGCTGAGATTTCTTTTGCCGTTTTGTTTTCCCATGCGCCAAAATCACATTCGCGGAAATCGTTGATAACAGTCGGTTTTGCATCAGGATAAAGTATCTTCACTGTCTGTTTACAGCGTTCCAGCGGGCTTACAAAATAAGCTTCCGCTTTGGGATATGGATATTTTGCCGCAAGGCTGCGCAGCTGTTTCTCGCCTTCTGCAGAGAGCGGAAGGTCCGTGCTGCCAATGTAGCGGCCTTCGCTGTTTCCCTCCGTTATGCCGTGGCGGATTAAATGAATAACATAGGACTTCAAGTCCGTTCCTCCTTTGAACATTATTCCAGCGCAAACAAAATACGGAAAATCCTGCGTTGGAAAACACGATATATAGCGTATTTACATATTGTTATATTTATAGTATAATTTACTGGACGTTTAGTTCATATTTCGACAGGGGATAGAAAAAATGAACAGCAGTTTCTCAAGAATTATCACACTCCTGCGGAAAGAGCGCGGGTACAGCCAAAAAAAGGTAGCTGCAGACCTCGGCGTTTCGCAGGCCCTGCTTTCCCATTACGAAAAAGGGATTCGGGAATGCGGCCTCGATTTTGTCGTTAAAACAGCCGATTACTATAACGTATCATGCGATTACCTCCTTGGAAGGACACCTGATCGCCATGGTGCGACTATTTCTGTAGAAGACATCCCGGAACCCGACTCAGCCGGAAAAGAAAATGTTATACACGGCAAAAGCTGCAGCATGCTCCCGCTTCTCAACAAAAAGCTGATTGAAAACTCCCTCAATGTCATTTACGGCATACTTCAGGAATACGCCAGCCGGCCGCTTACCGGTGAAATTTCAGCTTTTCTCAATCTTTGCGTCTACCGTGTGTTCCGGCTGCTTTACTCAGCGAACCCAAAAAATCCGCAAGGGCTTTTCTCGGTTCCGTTCCGCCTGTTCAACGGGCGCTCCAACGCTGCACAGGAGATTGCCATCAGCAATGCCGCATGTCTTCTTTCCGGCGACAGGGTGGAAGGGCTTGAGCACCCAGTAGAAAAGGGCACGGCGCCGTCGCTGTCGCCCGACAAAATCACTAAAGAATATCCCCTGTTTTCCACTTCCCTTTTTAATCTCATTCAAAATTCCGAAAGCAGGATGGGCATACGCAAGAAGCCAAAATAAATTATATCATAGCCGCCCGGCTTTTAAAACATCTTTCTCCCTTCTGGAAACGCAGAAGGGATTCTTTATATATAAAACAAAAGCAGCAGATTCATCATCTGCCGCATATCCCGAAAATATTTTTAAGCTGTATTGCACGCGTTAATTTAAATTCGGCGAATATCATACTTCACGGCCTAACACAGGCGCTATGCGGCGCACTTTTTCAAACAGGCGCGCATAAGCATCTAAAGTAAGCTGCTGGGCTGCGTCACTCAGCGCTTTTTTAGGGTTTGGATGAGTTTCGATGATAAGGCCATCCGCTCCCGCGGCAATAGCCGCAAGCGCAAGGGGCTCAACATACGAAGCTTTGCCAGCAGCATGTGATGGATCTACGATAATAGGGAGACAGCTGCGCTCACGCACAACAGGTATAGATGAAATGTCAAGTGTGCTGCGCGTCGCCGTTTCGAATGTGCGTATCCCACGTTCACACAACACAACATTGCAGTTTCCCTCGCTCATTATGTACTCTGCTGCATTGAGCCACTCTTCGATAGTATTCGCCATTCCGCGCTTAAGCAGCACAGGCTTTTTTGTCCGCCCAACTTCGCGCAGCAGGCGAAAATTTTGCATGTTGCGTGCACCTATCTGAAACATATCGCAGTAAGGTGCGGCGATTGGGATAAGGTCATGGTCTGTAATTTCAGTCACAACCCTCAGGCCATAAGCGTCCGCCGCTTTGCGTAGCATTTTAAGGCCATTTTCTTCAGTACCCTGAAAAGCATACGGCGATGTGCGGGGCTTGTACGCACCTCCGCGTAGAAAAGCCGCGCCTGCCGCTTTAACGCCAGCTGCCGCCTTCATCATTTGGTCCTGCGTTTCCACAGCGCAAGGCCCGGCTATCATGCAGAGTTTTTTTCCGCCTATTACTTCACCGCCCACGTTTACAGTGCGCCCTTCCGGCACCATCTCACGGCTCGCCATCTTGTATGAGTGCATGATTGGAACACATTTTTCCACACCACTCATAACTTCGAGGTTTTCGCATTCAAGCTTCGACTTATCACCAAGCACGCCGATAACCGTCGCCTGCGAGCCTGAGGAAACATTGGCCCCGAGTCCATGCGACTTAAGCACGGCGATCACTTTACCTACGTCTTCCCTGGTACAGTTCCGCTTCATAACAATAATCATTCTCAATCCCCTTCTGTCTTGTTCCATTCCTATTCTACACTTTAAAGCGCAAAAATGCAAGCGCCCCCATAATGCATATTTGAAATAATCTTATGTTTTAAAAACATACAGGGCAAAAGGGCAGAAAATGATAAAAACAGCATTTACCTTTCCGAAACGAACCGAGAAACAGTCCTGATAAGGAGGAAAAGCAGGTAACCCAGAACGCCGCCGATAAAATTCAGGATAATGTCGTCAATGTCTATCACCCTGTAAGGTATTTGCGTAATCATGCATTCCGCAAACTGTGCCATTTCAATGCATAGCGAAGTGATAAAAATAAGAGGGAAAAGTTCTTTTTTATAGCGGTACTTTTCAGAAATCAATGGAGGCAGCAGGCCGACCGGAAGAAAAATAAGTGTTTTCCTAAAGATTTGCTTCCATGCCGCTGGGGCTGAAAAGCGGCTAAAATATCCCGCTATGGAATTGAACGGTATATAGTTGTATTTCAGCGGTCCGGTTTTCATAACGTGTGGATCATAAACTATAGGGAATAAAAAAGTTCCGATGGCTTCTACTGCATATACTGAAAGGGCGCATGCAAGCACAATAACTGCCGGCCCCCTGTGCTGGTACACCATGTGCAGAATAAAAATAAGGCAAATCAAAGCTGTAATGATTCTATAAACATAGCTGTAAGTAATCATACGGCACCTCCACTAAAGCTTCCTGCTGTCTTTAGATAATATGCCGTTCTTTTCCCGTTTATTATATTTTCATTATAATATGAAATTCCCGCGTGTAAACTGCCGCTGCGGTACCGATAAAATAAATCCCTGAAAAGCATCCACTCCTGTGCTCTTCAGGGATTCTAAAAAATTTTGGCAGGGGCAGAAGGATTCGAACCCTCGGCACGTGGTTTTGGAGACCACTGCTCTACCAGCTGAGCTATACCCCTAAATCAATTATTTATCTATAAATATACCATTTTATGCGTTCCGTGTCAAGGTTTACACCTTTAGCTTATGCGGGCAAATCAATTTTTTTGATTTGCCCATTTATTTTTCAGCTGCAGAATATTCAGTGTACCAGAAAGAAATAAGCAAAAACCAATGCGCCAAGCGCAATGCGGTAGTATCCAAACGGTTTAAAGTCATGCTTTTTAATATAGCTTACAAGGAAGCGTATGGCCAGCAAAGAGACGAGGAATGCCGTAACTACACCGGTTAAAAGTACCGCAGCTTCCGCAGGCGTATAGGCAAAGCCGAATTTGCAGAGTTTTACAACGCTTGCGCCGAGCATCGTTGGGATCGCAAGGAAAAACGTAAATTCAGCAGCAGTGCCGCGCGAAATGCCTATGAGCAAAGAGCCCAGGATAGTCGCCCCTGAACGCGACGTGCCAGGGATCAGCGCGAGCGCCTGAAACAGGCCGATAATAAGCGCCGAGCGGTAATCTATTGACGAAATGCTGCAAATTGACGGCACGCGGTGCCTGTTCCTGTTCTCTACGGCAATAAATAATATGCCGTAAACAATAAGCGTAACGGCCACAGTCTGATAATTGTAGAATAACCTGTCAATCTTATCATTTAACGGCACCAGCGGGATAAGCGGTAGACAGGCAGTTATTATTTTCCCCCAGAGTGAAAATGTGTCCCGTTTCTCATATTTCGTTTTCCTGGATGAAAACGGGTTAAGCCTATGGAAATAAAGCACGACTACGGCCATTATGGCGCCAAGCTGGATTACTACACGGAACATCTCGATAAAATCCGCAGGCATGTTAAGCTTAACGAAGTTTTCAAGCAGGATAAGATGCCCTGTGCTGCTTATCGGCAGCCACTCAGTAATGCCTTCAACAATGCCAAAGAGGATTGCCTTCAGAATTTCCACTTTCTCCATCACTCACATTCGCATAAAATTTCGCAGGCCAAAAAATATATTTCATTATAATAAAAATGCGGCCGTATTTCAAGCATAATCGCATAGCATTTTGTCTTATGAAAAAAAATTAAAAAATAAAGGCATGTCCGTTCTTGACGGGCACACCTTCTGAAACCAATAATAAAATTACAGGGATTTCCCGAGTTTATAGGCCTCCTGCATTTCGCGGCTGCCAGGCGCAGCAGATTCTTCACCAGCGTGAACAATAGTTCCTGCAAGCGTAAAGCCATGGTCCGTAAAAGTTTTAAGGTACCACTTGTACTGCGGCATATACGCATTGGCATCACTGCTGCCCTGCGAAAAGACTCCTACTACTTTTTTACCCGAGGCAAGTCGCTGGCCTCCCTGTGCATCAGACAGGCAGTAATGCCGGTCCATAAAAGTAATCATAGGCCCTGTCACCTGAGCATAATAGTTCGGGCTGCTTAGCACAAGCGCGCCGCACTCGTGCAGGTCTTTCCAGTATTTCTTAAGGTCATCTTCTATGTGGCAGTCAGAATTATGCTCTTTGCAGTATCCGCATCCCTCACAGCCGCGTACATTCATCTTGCCGATTTCATAGACGACGGTCTCATTGCCCGCATCTTTTGCCCCGCGCAGAACTTCACGCGCAATGGCCGAAGACTGGCTTTCTGCCCTCGGGCTCCCTAAAACAGCAACTACTTTCATCTGCAGTTCCACCTTTCTACTTTATTGTTTTGTATACATTATAGCACAGGCATGGCATTTTTTACGGGCAAGCCGCAGCTAATATAGATTTTTTCCATATATGTTTTCAGGCAAAGCTAAAAGCTATTATATAACAGCAGTATAAATATGCCAGCCTTGCCGAACTTATGTTCTTCTTGTTTTATCGCCTGGTTCCCGTTATAATGTTTTTAAGGCAGCGAATATAAACAGCAGTTTTTGCAGAGAAAGGAGCAGCAAATGGAACTGAACAAAGAAAACATGAAAAAGATCATGTTTCTTATAGCTTTCGGGTTCGCATTTTACCTGCTTATTAAAAACCTTTACCTTGTCCCTTCTTTTTTCAGCTCCTTTTTTGGTGCCATCGGGCCTATACTTGCAGGGTTTGCGATTGCATTTGTTGTCAATGTCCTGATGGTGCAGGTTGAAAACAGGCTGTTTGCACCTATTAACCGCAGGTGTACAAAGATATGGCCGAAAATCCGCCGCAGCATGAGTATTCTTGTCTCATTCGTAATAATCCTCGGCCTCATAACGCTCCTGATGTTCTTTGTTGTGCCGGAGCTTGGGCATACGATTATAAATCTCACAAGCAATATTCCAACATATTTCACAAATATCCAGAACGGCATCTCGGCTTTCTATAAAGATCACCCTAAAATAGCGGAATATGCTAAAAACGTCAATATAAACTGGGGCAGCATAAGCAAGTTCCTGTCTACTAACGGCCAGAAAATAGCAAGCCAGCTCATAAGCTCTACCTTTTCAATCACTTCAAACATATTCCACGGCGCCATCTCGGCCGTGCTTGCGTTTGTGATTGCGGTCAATACGCTCGCCCAGAAAGAAAAGCTGCATGCCCATGTTAAAAAATTTCTTTACGCCTACCTGCCACGGAAACATGCAGATACCGTAAGCCACATCTGCCACCTGACAAACCGCGCTTTTTACAACTGCATTGCCGGCACATTCACGGAAGCCTGCATTCTTGGCACTCTGTGCTTTGTGGGCATGAATATTTTCCATTTTCCATACGCCATACTTATTTCCGTGCTCGTCGCGTTCAATGCGCTTATACCAATAATAGGTTCTTTCCTCAGCACTGTGGTCGGCGGCCTGCTCGTCTCAACAGCCAACCCTATCCAGGGCATTTGGTACATGATTTATTTCTGCATCCTCCAGCAGCTCGAAGGCAACCTTATCTATCCGCGTGTTGTCGGCTCGCGCGTTGGGCTCCCCGTACTGTGGATGATGGTGGCCATCACAATAGGCGGGAATTTTTTCGGAGTTCTCGGCATGCTGATAAATATCCCGATATGCTCGGTAATTTACACCCTCCTGCGCGAAAATATCCATAAGCGTGAAAAGCACATAAACTGCCCCGCTG
Source organism: Ruminococcaceae bacterium UBA1036 (assembly GCA_002316805.1). Classification (GTDB taxonomy): domain Bacteria; phylum Bacillota; class Clostridia; order Oscillospirales; family Acutalibacteraceae; genus Thermocaproicibacter. The sequence continues at coordinate 14,415 of DCEF01000021.1, read as the reverse complement.
ATAAGCCTGAACCTGCTCATAAAGCGGACGGGCATTAAAAAAGCTCCTGAAGATTTGCTCTTTAGGAGCTTTTACTGCCAAAACAGACTCAGCAGTTTCCGGCATAAACATATTTAAGGTATTTCTGCGCCGTCCGGCACAGCCCGTAAACCGTTTCCACAGGCGTCGAGGAAGTATCTTCCATATGGAAGCGCGGGAAAAAGCGGCTGATATGGAGAGGTATCTCAGGGCTCAGCGAAGCAAGCCACGAGGATTCGTCCTCCATCTCGTCCACAAAATCATTTTTGCCGGGCACAACAAGAGTAGTCACCTCAACATGGCATTTTTTCACTGAAAGCTCAACAGTGCGCTTCACCGTCTCAAGATCACCTCCAAGCCACTCATAGTATTGCGGAGTAAAGCCTTTGAGGTCGATATTCATCGCGTCTACAAACGGCAGGAGCTTTTGCAGCGGCTCTTCACAAATGTAGCCGTTTGTGACAAGCACAGTTTTAAGGCCCGCTTTCTGCAGAAGCTCTGCACAGTCGCGCACATACTCAAAGCTTATGAGCGGCTCGTTATATGTAAATGCAACGCCGATATTGCCGCGCGGTTCCCCAGCAAGTTCCACGGCCTGTTCAACAAGTTCTTCCGGTGAAATGAACGCTGTGCCGGAATCATCGCCTTTCATGGAAATTTCACAGTTCTGGCAAAACGGGCAGCGCAGGTTGCACCCATAGCTGCCGACCGAAAGTATCCACCGCCCAGGGTAAAACCGCCGGAGCGGTTTCTTTTCCACAGGGTCAAGCGCAAGCGACGTTATGCGGCCATAATTTGTGCATGTGATTTCTCCGCCTTTATTTGCCCGCGCCCGGCAGAGCCCTGTCTGCCCTTCTTCCAGCGAACAATGGTGAGGGCATAAGTTACAGTCTGTCTTCATGTGTGGCGCACCACCTCAAAGCGGTACATTTTGACCGGTTCGTCGGGTGAAATGCCTGCTTTTTTCCGTGCAATAGATATCTGCTCTTCGGGCGTATCTATCCCTGCAAGGTTCGGAAGGAGAAGGCCGCAACGCGGGCCGTTCTCAACTATCACGCCATAGCGTTTTGTGTCGAGTTCATCTTTTGATTTGATTGGTTCAGGCTCACCGAGCACATCAACGCTGTATAGGAGCTCCGGCAGCTCTTCTGGCTTTACGGGCGAAAAACGCGGGTCGCGCGTGCCGGCGGATATCGCATTGCGCAGTATCTCCTCGGCAATGCTGTCCTGCACAGGCCTTATAGTTCCTATGCATCCACGGAGCTGCCCGTCTTTTTTAAGCGTGACGAACACACCTGCCTTTTTATTTGTGAGCCCGTCAGGAAGGTTGTCAGGTACCGCAGCGCTTACACCCGTTTTGATATACGTCTCGAGGCTCAGGCGTGCGAGACGCACCCACGGGTCCTCCGTATTTTTCCGCTGCTCAAGGCTTTTCCTGTGGTCAGACTCAAGCTGTGCGCCAAAGCACCGCGCCTTGTCTTCCCCGGTAACGCGGAACGACGCAACCCCATACCCAACCCCGAACGGGCCTTCATAAGAAAGCAGGCGGCTATCGACCGCCTTTCCGTCAAGTGCACCCGACATTATCCAGTATGAGCGCAGGCCACACTCGGCTGCCGATTCACAGAAATCCGGGTCGAGTTCCAGCAGCCTCAGAAAATCGCCCTTGCCCAGCGCATTTGTAGCTATGCCGTCAAATTTTGGGCCCTCTGCCGCAAACCCGTAAGGGCCGTCTGTTTTCAGTTTGTGCGAAAGGTCACCGCTCGCAATCATCACAACGCGACGGTTAAGTTTTTCCGCCGTTTTTGCAATACACTGGCCAAGACGATAGTGCATCTGGGGCGAAAGCCCCGAAAGGCCTATGCGGACAATCGGGCAAAGTGCGGTGAATTCACTGAGAAAGCGCAGGGGTATCATCGTTGCGTGGTCAAGTTGCGGGTTCTTTTCGCCGAAAGTCCCCGCCGGTATCTTTTCCTTTCCGCACAGCGATGAAAGTTCCTTTACAAATTCGTTGTCATACTTCACCTGAATACACACCTGCGGCGCGCCAAATTGGGCAAAGTCGCCATATGCTTCCTCCCCCGGCGAAATGTGAAAATAATCGGCATAAAGCACGGTGTGCGGGCTCAACACCACAATCGTTTCAGGCCTAAGCTCAGCGGCCTGACGCATGGCAGCGCGGTAAGCGTCAATTGTTTTCTGGATTTTCTTTTCCTCGCCGCGTCCAATTTCCGGAAGGATAATCGGCGGATGGGGTACGGCAAAGGCAGCCACAACGGGCATTAAAAATCGCCTCCTATAAAATATTCTTACAGTTCAGCAGCCATTATCTGTAATATATTTTGCTGCTTTAGCAGTACTATAAAGTAAGGCTTTAAGAATGTCAAGGCTTTTTACAAAAGCTAAAGCATAAAAAAAGGCCCGCCCAAAAGCGGGCAGGCTCCTGAGGATTTTCACCCTCCAAGGTATGCTTTTTTAACATCTTCGTTATTAAGCAGTTCTGAGGCTTTCCCTTCCATTGTTATGCGCCCCGTTTCGATAACATAGGCACGGTCTGCAATGGAGAGCGCCATATTTGCGTTCTGCTCAACAAGCAGTATGGTTGTACCTGATTTATTTATGCTCTGGATAATTGAGAAAATCTCTTTTACGATTATAGGCGCAAGACCCATTGACGGCTCATCCATCAGCATGATTTTCGGGCGGGACATCAACGCGCGGCCCATGGCAAGCATTTGCTGCTCGCCGCCGCTGAGTGTACCAGCGCGCTGCTTCATGCGCTCTTTAAGGCGCGGGAACTTTTCAAAGACTGTTTTGTAGTCCTGTGCAAGGTTATTTTTGTCTTTGCGGCAGTAGGCGCCGAGCTGAAGGTTTTCCTGCACAGTCATGCTTGCAAAAATGCGCCGCCCTTCAGGCACATGCGAAATGCCGAGATACGGGATTTTATGTGCAGGAACTTTAGTCAGCTCCTGCCCGTCGAACTGGATGCTGCTCCCCGGCGCAGCGTCTACAAGGCCCGAAATTGCCCGTAGGGTCGAGGTTTTTCCGGCTCCATTCGCGCCGATAAGCGTAACTATCTCGCCATCTTTGACCTCGATATTTACATCGTCAAGGGCATGTATGCCGCCGTAAAACACATTCAGATGAGAAACTTTAAGCATGGGGCGCCTCCTCACCGAGATAGGCTTCGATTACCTTCGGGTTGCTCTGGATTTCCTTTGGCGTACCTTCGGCAATTATCTTGCCGTAGTCCAGCACAATAATCTTTTCGCAAACGCCCATCACAAGCCGCATATCATGCTCTATCAGCAAGATGGCAATATGGAATTTTTCGCGTATCCAGCGGATAAGTTCCGTAAGCTCCTGTGTCTCCTGAGGGTTCATGCCTGCTGCCGGCTCGTCGAGTAGCAGAAGCTTTGGGTTTGTGGCAAGTGCGCGCGCTATCTCAAGCCTGCGCTGTTCCCCATAAGGCAAGTTAGCTGCTTTTTCGTCTTTTTTGCCATCAAGGTTAAACACTTTAAGCAGTGCCATCGACTTTTCTTCAATGTCTTTCTCCTGGTGGAAATACGCCGGCAGCCTGAGTATTGAAGTTGCAAGGCCGTAATCTGTCTGGCTAACGAATGAAATTTTAACATTGTCAAGCACCGAAAGGTTTTTCATAAGGCGGATATTCTGGAATGTGCGGGCAATCCGCATTCTTGTGATGTCGTAAGGCTTCATGCCTGCAATCGATTTTCCGTCGAACATTATAGTTCCTGAGTCCGGCGAATAAACACCCGTTAGCATGTTGAAAACGGTCGTTTTTCCGGCGCCATTCGGCCCAATAAGGCCATATATGTCATTTTCGCCAATCGACATTGAAAATTTGTCAACGGCAGAAAGGCCGCCGAACTGAATCGAAATATTTTTAATATCAAGCAGCGGCATTGTTGTCACCTTCCTTGCCGGTTCTGCGGAACATGCCTACAAGACGTGAAAGCCTGATATTCTTTGCACGCATAATCATAATGATAATCAGAAGCAGCGGGTAAACAACCATACGGTAATTTCCAAGGAAGCGAAGGACTTCCGGCAAAAGCGTCAGTATACCTGTAGAAGCAATGCATCCTGCGAAATTGCCGCTGCCGCCGAGGACAACATAAATGACAAGATCCATCGATTTGAAGTAGTTGAACTGCGTAGGCTCAATGAACATCATCAGGAAAGCATAAAGCCCACCCGCAAGCCCTGCAAAAAATGCGCCGATTGTAAAGGCCATGACCTTGTAATGGGTCGTATTTATGCCCATGGCCTCTGCGGCTATCTCGTCCTCACGCACGGAAATCATCGCGCGGCCCTGGCGTGAATTGACAACGTGGTACAGAACAATAATTGTTATAATCATTGTGAAGAATACCCACGCGAACGTCGTCTCCGCAGGGATGCCCGTCATGCCCTGCGCCCCGCCGAACTGCGGGATATTCTGCAGCACAACCACTATAATCTGGCAGAAACCCATAGTCGTAATGGCAAGGTAGTCACCTTTAAGCCTTAGCGTAGGCAAGCCTATTAGGAAGCCGAAAAGCGCCGCTACAAGGCTGCCGAAAATCAGCGAAAAGAAGAACGGAAGGCCAACTCGGTATATGGCAGCCGCCGCATATGCGCCAATGGCCATAAAAGCCGAATGGCCAAGTGTCAGTTGGCCTGTAAAATTGATTATCAGGTTTGCGCTCAGCGCAAGGATAATATTAATGCAGACGGTCATAATTATCTGCTTGTAATAGGCATTTATCACGCCGTTTGAAAGCAGCAGAGAAAATACCACGAAAACCACAGCCGAAGCTGCAAGAAAAGCAACTAATTTTTTTACATACGTCTTCATCATCTCTGCCACCTACACTTTCTCACTGACTTTTTTGCCAAGCAGCCCGCTCGGTTTAATAATCAATATGATGATAAGGATTATGAACCCGATAGCGCCGGCAAGCGGAGAATACCACGCCGTAACGAACGTCTCGATAACGCCGAGTATGAGCCCGCCAAGAAAAGCACCCGGGATAAGCCCGATGCCGCCGAACACCGCAGCCGTAAACGCCTTAATGCCCGGCTGGATGCCCATGTAAGGGTCAATGCTGTTGTAGAGGATGCCAACGAGCACACCAGCGGCACCTGCAAGTGCGGAGCCGATGGCGAAGGTAGCGGAAATTGTGGCGTTAACGTTAATCCCCATCAAGGCGGCCGCATCTTTGTCCGCTGATGTTGCGCGCATTGCCTTGCCGATTTTGGTACGGTAAATGATAATCTGCAGCAGCACCATGAGGACGAGCGATGTAGCGAGGATTATAAGGTGCAATGAATCGGTGTGGACCGGCCCAAGCTCAATATTTGTCTGTTTGAGGATATCGTGCGGATAGCTGCGAGGGTCTCCTCCGAAAATGCAGTTGAAACCATTTTCAAGCAGGAGTGAAACACCCATTGCAGTAATCAGCAGCGAGATGTTGGAAGCCTTTCTCAGTGGTCTGTAAGCTATGCGCTCAACAAGCACACCCACTATGCCCGCGCCGGCCATTGCCAGAATCAGCGTTGGGATAAATGGAAGGTGCAGGCTCGTCGCTGCAAAAAAGCCTATGTAAGCACCGACCATGTAGATATCGCAGTGCGCAAAGTTTATAAGGCCGATGATGCCATAAACCATTGTGTAGCCAAGCGCTATAAGCGCATAAACACTTCCGAGGGAAAGGCCGTTTATCAGCTGCTGCAGAAATTCAACAAATGTCAATTTCTTTACCTCCTTCTGTCAGCATTGGAAAACGCCGAAGAAGCATTCCCCATATTTGTTCCTCTGGGCTTTTCAGTCAGGCCAAAAATTTCTTGTAGAACGTTTCCTTACCACCCTGCGTTTTGATTATAACGGCGGCTTTCACGGCGTTGCGGTCACTGTCGAACTTAATATTGCCGCATACAAGCTGCCCATTATATGCTTTCATTGCGTTTTTAACCACATTTGCATCTGTGGATTTGGTCTTTTTAATACTGTCAAAAAGCACTTTGCCGGCATCATATGTCAGTGCTGCAAAAGCGTCCGGGTCAGAATTGTATTTTGCTTTGTAGTCCTTGATGAACTGCGCAACTTCTTTCGAAGGGTCTGTAGCGGAATAGTGGTCTGAGAAATAAGCGCCGTTAACAGCGTCGCCGCCTATTGAGAACAGCTCAGGCGAGTCGAACCCGTCGCCGCCAAGGAATGTAGACTTTATGCCAACATTGCGCGCTTCTTTCATAATGATTGACACGACTGAATAATAGTCAGGCAGGAAAAGGACATCAGGCTTATGCGGCGCTATCTTCGTTAGCTGGGCATTGAAGTCTTTGTCACCGGTGTTGTATGTTTCAGTGTCTACAATGGTGCCCGTGAAACTGCTCTTGAATGCTTCCGCAAGGCCCTTTGAGTAATCATCGCCATTGTTGTAAAGTATGGCTGCTGTCTTGGCCTTGCGGTCATCCGTTGCAAATTTTGCCATTATTTTGCCCTGAAACGGGTCTGTAAAACACGTGCGGAAAATGCAGTCACCGGATTTTGTTATGTTCACGTTCGTCCCTGTACCTGTAATCATTGGGATATTATACCTCTGGCATATGGGTGCGAGTGAGTTGGCGCTCGTGCTTGTAACAGGCCCTACGATTGCTGCAACTTTGTCGCTGTTTATCAGCTTCTGGCCGCCGTTCACAGCAGAAGCAGGTTTGCCTTCGTCGTCGACGGAAATCACTTTTACTTTCTGCCCGTTTATGCCGCCCGCTTTATTGGTTTGCTCCTCTAAAAGCTGAAGTCCCCTCTGGCTTGACTGGCCGTATGATGATGCACTGCCTGTAAGAGGCCCTATAAAGCCGATTTTAATAGTACCACCGGCAGCACCGCCTGCCGGTGAGCCTCCTTGGCCTGAAGCATTGCCTGAACAACCGGCAAAGCCTGCTACCAGTGCCACACTGAGTGCACACGCTACAAATTTTTTGAGCATTGTTCTTTTCCTCCTTATTCCTCTCATCGAAAAAAGTTTAAAGAAAAAGTGTGCAAATCAATTCAATCGATTTGCACACTTTTGTGCATAATATAAGTAGTTTTGTCTAATGCGTTAATTTTTTATTGTTTTTTTGTGAAATCTTTTTAAATGATTAGTTGCTATTATAAACCACTATCCGTTGGCTGTCAATCGTTTTGTTTTAACAAGGTGTTACTTTAAATTATAAAAATTTTTATGACAAATAGCGAAAAATGGAAAATTGCAGGCGTTTTTATCCTGCTTTCTGTTTTTCGCCGATTGCTTTTTACCATTAGCTGGTATTTTAAGCATGATCCCTACTACATTATTAAACCACATCGGTCGTTTTCTCCCTGTGCAGCAGAATCAGGCATACAGCCATAGGGATTAAAAAAGCTGCCGCACAGGCTGCCATGCGTTTTGTTTCAAATGAATTCTGCAAGGACCACACAGACAGTCTGCCCACTAAAAACAGCAGTGGAATTTCCGCAGCCATAAGCGCTATATAATTCCTGCATAATTTTGAAACTGCGAAACTCAAAAGCGCCATGCCGAGTGCAAAAAGCAAAGCTGTAACCGCATCGGCAACAATATACTGCCCAAATGTTTCGGGGTATGCTGCAATGTTATACATACAGCAGTTCCAAAACTGCTGGTCAACTTTATGGTATCCAAAAATGTAAAGGGCAAAGAAGCCGGCGGCCTGAGCCAGCACAGCTAAAAACGCACCGGCAAGGACGGCGGCAAACTGAATGGCAAAAAGTTTTCTCCCCTTTTTTGCTGAATAGGCAAGCCCTTTTACGTTTGCCCGATTCTCCCGCACCAGACATGGTGCGGCAATTAGCGCCGACGTAACCATAAGCAGAACGGCAAAGTCACTTGCAAGCCCAGACCATGCCGAAGAAACAGGCTGCGGCAAAACGGTCGGTTCCTTTCTGGATTCTATTCCTCTTGCTTTAAGTTGTTTGACCTGCTCCGGATACAAACGCAGCGAGTCCGCCTCATCCCTTGCACATATATACAAATTATACGGTCCATCTCTCTCCTGCGGCGTTTCTAAGCGCCCTGACGAACCTGCGTTGTCCAATTCTTCCACAAGCTTTTCATAAAGGGCGTTCCCGTTTTCCGTACCATCATTAACATTGTCAAGCTGATCGGCATCAGTAATCTTTGCCTTGCGGAAATCTTCCAGTCCGGCAATTTTCTGATTCAGTGCCATTTTCGCCTTGGCAACATAATTTTTTTCAAAGTCTTTCAGTTCGTCCGGGCTTACCGTAGTGCCGTATTTTTTAAGCAGCACCCCACTGGTTTTAATTAATCCTAACGCGACTGGACTACTGTATTCCATATACATGTGATAAAAAATAAACATTTTATAATACATCAGGCTGAAAAGGAAAATGGCCAGAAGCAATTTCCAATTCATTACCTTTTTCAGCTCTTCCCAGAAAACACGCATACATTCTCAGCTCCTCACGGCTTTTTACGAAAGTATCTCCTTCGTTTTTTCCCTGTGCAGCAAAATCAGGCAGGCAGCAAGTGGGACCAGCACTACCAGAGCACAAACGGTGATTTCTATGTGCTGAGTGCGAAGGACACTGAACAGCCGGTCGAACAGCCAGACCATCAGTTTTGCGCCGCCGAACCCAACCGGTGCCATTATGGCAAGCATTGCAATGTAGTTCTTGCAGAACCGTGATGCCGCAAACATTATCAGGCCGAACCCGAAAGCTATGAGAAACATGATAAGCCCCCGCCAGACAAACAGCTGACCGAAAGTCATATTCCACCAATATGTATCGCTGTTTATATCATTATATAGCCCCGAAATATCACAGCCAAAAAACGGCAGATCAACCCTGTGCGGCCCTGTAAAGTAAAGAGCCAGAAAAGCGGCTATCTGCACCAGCATGGCAACCACAGCAGCGGCCGCTGCCGCGGCAATCTGAGTGCCGAAAACCGCACGCCCACTGCGGCACGTGTAGGCAATGCTCCTGACGCCGCTCCTGTTTTCACGCACGAGGTATGGGCCAATGAACAGCATCACGGTAGCAAGGAGCATGACTGCAAGGCATTCGGTAAACCCGTCCGACTCATTTTTTAGTGGGGCATTCGGCAAAAGCGACTTTTTTGGCCGCGCCATAACCTCGGAAACGCGTTTTTTAGCTTTTTCTGTAGGTGCCGACTGAATTTTATATTTCACATTTTCATCATAGTGCTGTAGGTAGTCAACATTTAATTTTGCCGTATCGTAGTAGAACAACAGGTAAACTAAATGCCCTCCTTCAGGTGAACTTCTCAGAGAATCTTCCAGTATATGAGACAGCTCATTGTATTTTTTCATGCCTGCATCATCATTTTTAGACAACAGCGCGTCCATTTCATCTATATTATGGATTTTCGCACTGCGGAACTCCTGCAGCTCCGAGATCCGTTTGTTAAGCGGCATTGCTGCTTCTTCTCTACATTTTTCCGCAAGTTCCAGCTGCTGTGCTTTATTGACGGTAGGGCCGTACTTATGTACCATTTCCGTTCCAAGCACTATCTCCGGATTTTTCGTATAGCTTGACGGTGTATCCCAAACCAGTCCTTTCATCCTGGCACTGTATAAAAAAAACGTAACTGCCAAAACGGCAAGTATTACTTTCCAGCTGAATATTTTTTTCAGTTCCTGGCAGAAAATACGCATGGTAATCCCTCCTCACAAATCCGCGCGGCGGAAGCGCCGAACGCCAAAGAAAATAACTACAGCCACAATGGCACCCCACAATAGAAAAAGCACAGGAAAATATGATGGGTAAGTAAGTGCTGGTTCAGAAAGTGCAAGCCATGAACCGCAGTTTTTCCATGCGGTAAACGGGTTGGCGGCAGTAATTACCGGCAGAGGCGTGCTCCAAGGCAGGCGCTCAGGAAGCATTATTATCCCCATGGACGCGAGGGCATATATAACGAATCCTGCGTAATTGTTTCGGAAGAATACCGCTACGGCAAACGCCAGCAGGCAGAAAACGGCCTGCAAGGCAAAGGCAAGACCAATTGTTGCCCACAGGTACTGCAAGACGGTCATGCGCGTCCATGTTATCACAGGGAAAAATCCTATTCCTGACGTTTCAACATTAAGTGGGCTCGAAACAGAAACGTTCCAGAGGTTTGAAAAGTTAAAGAGGGCAAAATATGCCGGAAGCACCACAGCCATAAGCAAGGCAGGCACAAGCAGCCCTGAAATAAACGCGGCGCCGAACTGGTTGGTTGCAAGTTTCCGCCCTCGGCGGCTCGAATAGGCAAGCGCCTGCGTCCCGTGCATGAACTCAAAATTCACTATGTACATCATAATCAGCACACCGAGCAAGGCGCTTTCAAATACCAAAGCCCGGAACAGTATCCCATAGAGGAAACCATGCGTACGGCACATGTCGCCGGGAAAATAAAGCTCGTCTTCTTCGCCGTCCGTTTCAATTCCTTTCACACGGGACTGGAGTGCCGCGCTGTTTTTCCTTATGAATTCAGCCTGAAAGCCTTCAAGTTTTTCTGCACGTATGTACGTTTCACTGTCTTTTTTGAAGTTGGTATTTCTGTAGACGCCAAAACGGTTCTGCAGTATGTTTTCAAGGTTCAAGACTGTGGTGTCATCATACAGGCGGTTTTTCTCTTCACCCGTCATCTGGTAAATATTGCCTTCCAAGTTATCCAGCATGACTGACAGGTCATCTGATTCTTTTCCCGTTTTCTGGCGGTAAAAGCTTTTCAAATCGCGCTTATGGCTGTCAAGCACAACGGCAAATTTCTTCTTAAAGTCCGTGCTGTTTATCTTTGTGCCCGTCTCTTCTGCAACGGCGTTAACCATGTTAACCGACCGCCTGCAGTTTTCCCAGTCGTTTTTATGGCCGCTCGCCTCCGAAAAAACAAGGTAAAGGTCAAACGCAAGGAAGACGGCAAGCAGGCCAAGAAAAAACGGCGCTCGGAGAATCCGCTTAAGCTGGCAAACAAAAACTCGCATGGTTCAGTCCTCCCTGTAAACATAGAGGAAGACGTCTTCCAGGTCTGGCTGCACCGGTTTTGCCTGCGGCGGAAGCCCTTTTTCACCATCCTGTGCAAAGCGGAAATGCGTCTGCCCTGGTTCTTCCCTGCGCGATATGACGAGGTGCGACATTTCGAAACTGTCGGCCTCTTTCTGCGGCACACTGCATTCGAACACTTTGCCGCCCATCATTCCGCACAGGCTGCTGCAGTCCGTATCACAGTAAACCGAATGGTCTTTAAGCATCACTATTCTATTGGCAACGCTTTCGATATCTGAAACTATATGGGTTGAAAGTATAACTGTGCGGTCTTTTGAAAGTTCAGAAATCAGGTTGCGGAACCGCGCGCGTTCTTTCGGGTCAAGACCTGCCGTCGGCTCATCGAGAACAAGTATCTCCGGATTTCCAAGCAATGCCTGCGCTATTCCGACGCGCTGCACCATGCCACCGGAAAATTTCTTCATTTTTTTATCTTTTACATCGGCAAGGCCTACCTTTTCAAGCAGCCTGTCAATCCGGATTTCCGCCGCCTTGCGCTCCAGCCCTTTCAGCGCGCCGAGGTAACGCAGGTACTGCCGCGGGGAATCATTCCTGTAATAACCAAATTCCTGCGGGAGGTAGCCTATTTTTTCCCTGTAGTTTTCGCCCATGCTCAGGATCTCTTTCCCGTCGCATAGTATCCGCCCTTTTGTGGGAAACAGCAGCGTCACTATCATTTTCATAAGCGTCGTCTTGCCTGCCCCATTAGGCGCCAGCAGGCCATAAACGCCTTTCCCGAACTCAAGGTTGATGTCCTCAAGTGCAGTAAAACTGCCAAAGCGTTTTGTCACGTTCTGTACTGTCAGCATAACACTCTTTCCTTCTTTCTGAGAAACAGCCGTTTAAGGCCGAAAATATATAAACACGCAAGGGCGGCCGTCACTGCAATATGAAGCGGCAACGGAACCACTCTGAGAAAATGCCAGTAAGTATCCTTTGCCAACGCATTGCAAAGCAGGTTTGCAGGCACCCATACCACAGAAACAACCGTCGGCGGTATAATCCCGCGCCCAAACAGCAGGCTGTAAATGAGCAGCACCGAGAGCAAAAAAAGCCCGCTTGCGGAAACCATGAACATCCGCCAGAAATCCGATTCAAGGTGCAGCAGGCAGCACAGGCCTGCCGTCAGCATATTTACAACTATGTTTGCACAGCTGAATGCAAGCATTCTGAAAACCGCAAGGTGGCATACAGTATACTTGCACGTCATCTTAATATCGTATACCGTGCTCAGTTTCTCTTTCCAGAAGCCGAGCAGGCAAAGCAGCAGGTACATTGTAGGCGATACTGTAAATAAAAAGCTGTACAAATACTCCGGTGCCACTTTGCCAATGCCCGGCTGGCATGCAAGCTGCACAAGATAATAAGCGATGAATGCAACGGCCATTGCAGCGATAAACATAACATCGCCCTGGCCATAGAAAATAACGCGCGGGCCAAGGCTGCGGAACATTTCCCTCAATTCAGCAAATGCAGAGCGCTGCGGAAGGCCGTACTTTACAATGCGTTCAATTGAATCATGCTGTTCCTGCGGCGTCGGATATTCAATCTTCATACTTTTCCCTCCAGCCTTGACTGAATTTTTTTAACCGCTGCATAGTAGCGGCTTTTAACCGTGCTCTCCGGCATCTCCACAGCCTGGGCAATCTGGGGAAACCTCGCTTCCGAAAATAGCTTCAGCC
>DCEF01000021.1:0-1424 GCA_002316805.1 Ruminococcaceae bacterium UBA1036 | reverse complement strand
TCAAGGCGGGCAGAAAGGCTGCCGTCCTGCGGTGGAAGGCTTTCGTCAGAGAGTTCCGCCGCCATCTTTCTGCTGCGGTACGCGGAGCTCCGGAAATAATCCGCAATACGGCAGGAGGCAATGCGGTACATCCAAGTGCGGAACGACGCTTTTTTTTCCTCATAGTTCCCTATTGACTGGAGCACACTTATAAAAATTTCCTGTGTAAGGTCCATTGCGAGCTGTTTTTCCAGTGTCTGCCGGTATGTATAGGCATAGATTTCACGGTAATGCCGCTCTACGAGCTTTTCGGCCGCACTGCGGTCGTTCCATATTCGGATACGCCGTATGAGTGGCAAATCTTCATTGTGCGGCTGCATTTTCTGCCCCCTCTCAATACTATATTCGTAACTGATAAGGCAATCGGCGAAATTTATCAAAATTTTTTTACGGCAACTAAAGCTTGGCATAAAAAAAGCAGCCGCTTTCCGGCTGCCTTAAGACTGCACGCTCAATATAGCAGGCAGTCAGACATAACATGGCTTGTAAAATAATTTTGCCCCCCGTAAGAAGAATATGTTTTATAGTCATCTATCCGGATATGGAAATCAGAATATGTGACGACACCATACCCATCATACTTTATTGCCGCTTCGTAACAATATTTTTTCAGGTTTTCAAGATAGCTTTTGTTCGAAATTACATCGTTGAAATTTTGGCTCCAGATGAAAATATACAGGTCAGACCAGTAATTTATTTCAGCTACCTCAGGGAAATTATCCCTTATGCAGTCTTTCAGCTCCTTTCCGGCACAACTTAGGCAGTGTCCTTTTATTACATATCTTATGTTTTTCAGAATGATCTGGATATTAGTTTCATCTGTAATGCCCGGCAACTCCGCTATCTGAAGCGTGCTGTAGAATGCGGCTGCAAAGTCACTGCGGCTGTCCTTTACAAGTTCTTCCTCTTTTCCGTCCCACATGTAGATGTAAAAATTTATAAAGCTGCCGCCTTCCTGTGGATGCTCAAACCTGCAGTTCACAACACGGCATCCACGGGTGTTTTCTATATTTCTCATATAATTTTCTACGAACGAATGGCGAAAATCATCTTTGGGGTATGTAGCTGTCGCAAATCCATAGTCATCAGCTGCCAACACGGAAGACACTGGTTCACCTTTTTTATAATCGTAATCTTTCAGCTTTCGCGCTTCCGGACTCAGCCCTCTGGTATTCCTTCTCTTCAGAAAAGACATCGAGTGTCACTCCCTGCAAACCCTGCGCCATTTTTAGCAATTATGTAAACCGATATCTCCTCAGGTAAAAACGAAGCTGCCGGATAATAAAAATGTCTAATTTAGAATTGTTTACAAATAGAATATTAGCATTTCTGTAGATATCTGTCAATCATTTTAAGCCTTTAAAAATATTCTTAGCTAATATTCC
>DCEF01000020.1:137898-290882 GCA_002316805.1 Ruminococcaceae bacterium UBA1036 | reverse complement strand
GGGGAGTGTGGATTGAAATTTGTCACGCGGCAGGATAGCCATCTGCATAATACCGTCACTCCCCATGCGGGGAGTGTGGATTGAAATCAAAATGTGTAAATACTGTATACCAAGCAGGGCGGTCACTCCCCATGCGGGGAGTGTGGATTGAAATATGCACAAAAGCCTTACATACAGAAAGCAGAAATAGGTCACTCCCCATGCGGGGAGTGTGGATTGAAATTTGCTAAATACAGTATGCTGATTAACAGCCCAACGTCACTCCCCATGCGGGGAGTGTGGATTGAAATCACAGTGAGGCTTTCTCCCTGCAAAACCGAGAAAGCCTCACATTTTTTCGCTATTCAACTGCACCGGTAGTCCCCTGCACTTGTTTTGCAATCTCTAAAAACCGTTGTGCGGCAGTGGAAAGATATGCGTCACGGCGATTTACGGCACAAATTTCACTTTGAAGTTCCGGCTGATGCAGAACGTTTGCCTGTACCGGTGAAACTTTACAGGAGGGCAGAACGGACTGCGGCACAATACCAACACCAAGCCCCTCTTCAGCCATGCGTACAATGGTCCGGGTGTCATCAGCCAGGCAGACAATCTGTGGCTTCAGCTGTTCCCGATGGAGTGTGTCCTGCAGGACGGCTTCCCACCGGCGCGTTAAGAGAAGCGGCATGAAAGAAAGCTCCTGCAGGGTGATGGCTTTTTTCGGCAACATTTCCGGAAGGGCGACAGCGCACAGAGATTCCCTGCGGAGCGGTGTGCTCTGTAGGTCCGCTGCCGAAAACGGCGTGCGCACAAATGCCAACTCCACCAACCCGGAGCGCACGGCCTCAAGCAGCTGATAGGTGTTCTCTTCCTGCAGCTCAAACCGAATGCCAGGGCACACCGCGTGAAACCGTTTCATCCACTCCAGAAACAGTGCATTGCATATCGAAGAGGTGACGCCGATGCGCAGCGTTCCTGTGTCGCCGGAAAGATAATCGGCCATTTCCCGCTTTGTGGAATTACACAAATCCAGTATGACTGTAGCACGTTCGTACAGCAGCCTGCCTGCTTCGGTCAGCTGCATTCGGCGTGCGCTGCGGTCAAACAGTATGCAGTTCAGTTCGCCCTCCAGCTGGTGAATCTGTACACTTAAGGGCGGCTCGGATAGGTGCAGAGATTTGGCCGCTGCTGTAAGTGTACCGTGATTTACCACTGCGACAAAGTCCGTCAGCTGCTTAATGTCCATGCAGGTTCCTCCTTCTATAGTAATATTATATTGATAACACATAAATTAAGTATTTTCAATATAAAATTTTTATGCTTTTCTGTATGAAGTAGAAGGTGAATGTGCAATGGCGGAAACAGAGAATCAAAAAGCAAGCTGTGGGGAGCGTTCCTGGGCGTTTGCAAGGGTTGGCGTTTTGTCATTTCCCGTATAATTAACAGTATAAAACGAGCCTGTTCCATGTTACTTCGTGGGGCAGGCTTTTTGCTGTACATCATAATAAACGATTCCATAAAGTGAAAAAGAATATCAGCCTTGTAACATTCTGACACAAAAAGCAATCACATGCTAAGAAATTTTATATATGTGTGGAGAATTTTATATGGATTTTCATAAGAACAATAATTATACTATAGACAAATAAAGTCACGTTGGGCAGTAAATTTTATATTAAAAGCATAATTTTACCGCCCGCAAGCTTTTAAAAATTTTAAGGGAGGAATATTTATGAAACGTTTCATGGCGACAGCGCTGTCAGTGCTTGTGCTCGGCCTTTCGGCTGTGGGGTGCTCGGGCAACAAAACGGCGTCGAGCGGTTCTGCCTCAAATGACAAAAAGGCCAATACGTCTGATATTTCGGTCGGGTTCTGCGTTTACAAATTCGACGATACGTTTATGACGAGCGTCAGGAACCAGATGCAGAAAGAAGCGACAAAAGAGGGAGTAAAGCTCGACGTCGTAGATTCACAGAACAAGCAGGCTACGCAGAACGAGCAGGTAGACGCTTTCATAACAAAGGGTGTTTCCGCACTTGTTGTGAACCCGGTGGACCGCACGGCTGCAGAATCCATAGTTGAGAAAGCCAAAGCTAAAAACCTGCCTGTAATATTTATAAACCGTGAGCCGGAAGAAACTGTGATGAAGAGCTACGACAAGATATGGTATGTCGGTGCGAAAGCGGAGCAGTCAGGAGAAATTCAGGGCCAGCTTATGCTCGACTATTTCAAGAAAAACAAATCCGCAGATAAAAATGGCAACGGCGCAATTGACTATGTAATGCTTCAAGGCGAGCCGGGCCACCAGGATGCTACGCTGCGTACCAAATACTCAATCCAGACTGTTAACGACAGCGGCATGAAGACAGTAAAACTTGCAGCAGACACAGCATACTGGGACAAAGCTAAGGCAACAGACCTTATGAACAATTTCATAACTTCAAAGGGTGTTGACAAGATCGAGGCCGTATTTGCAAATAACGACGATATGGCGCTTGGGGCGATAGAGTCGCTTAAAGCCCACGGCTACAACAAAGGCGATGCGTCAAAGTTTATCCCTGTTGTCGGCGTCGATGCAACAACTCCGGGCCTTGCAGCAATTCAGGATGGCTCAATGTACGGCACAGCTTACAACAACGGAATAGACCAGGGCATTGCAGCCATGAGGATAGCTGTTGCGGCGGCTCAGAACAAAACTATTACAAAAGACACTGCCGGCTTTGAAGTGACATCTAACAAATACGTCTGGATACCATATGAAAAAGTGACAAAGGATAACTGCTCGAAATATATGTCAAAGTAAGCCACATGCAAAAATGAAACTGGTTATGCTTCTATCGAAGGAGACTGGTGGTATTGAGTGAATATGTGCTGGAAATGAACCATATTACAAAATCATTCCCCGGCGTGAAAGCCCTTGACGATGTGGGTCTTAAAGTCCGCCCCGGAAGCGTGCATGCCCTCGTGGGTGAGAACGGCGCCGGAAAGTCAACCCTGATGAAGTGCCTGTACGGGATTTACCATAAAGATAGTGGGGAGATAATCCTCAATGGTAAGAAAGTGGAGATCACCTCCACACGGCAGGCGCTGGATTTGGGAATTTCAATGATTCCTCAGGAGCTGCATCCGATACGCTTTAGGCCCGTTATGGAAAATATCTGGCTTGGAAGGTTCCCAATGAAAGGCATAGCCGTAGACAAGCGGGCCATGATTGAAAAGACGAAGGAGCTGTTCCGGAAAGTAGGGCTCGATATTAACCCGGAAGTGCTGGCAGACAGCCTTTCTCCGTCTAACCTGCAGCTCGTTGAAATCGCGAAGGCTGTCAGCTACAACTCCAAAATCGTCATTATGGATGAACCGACCTCTTCCCTGACGGAGAATGAGACCAGCCATTTGTTCAAGGTCATCAAGTCGCTTCAGAAAAGCGGTTGCGCTGTTATCTATATTTCCCACAAGATGGAGGAAATCCTTAAAATCTGTGATGAAGTGACAATCATGCGCGACGGCAAATGCCTTGGCGCATGGCCTGCTTCAGAAATGACAACAGATGAGATAATCCGCATGATGGTGGGGCGTGAACTGACGAACCGCTTCCCAAAGAAAGACTATGTACCCGGAAAAGAAGTAGTACTGAAAATAAATGACCTGTGTTCGCAGTCGCCAAAATCATTTCAGCATGTGAGCTTTGAGGTACATAAAGGCGAAATATTTGGTATCGGCGGCCTTGTCGGTGCACAGCGGACCGAACTGGTGGAATCAATTTTCGGCCTTAGAGGGATAGCTTCGGGCGAAATTATAAAAAACGGCAAGAAAATCGACATAAAATCGGTGAGGGATGCAAAAAAAAATGGCTTCGCGCTTGTCACGGAAGAACGGAGGGCGTCCGGAATTTTCGGCCACCTTTCTATCCTTGACAATACGACTATTGCAGGGCAGCAGAAATTTGCAAGGCACGGCGTAATCAACGAATCGAAGCGGGTCAAAGCGGCAGTTGCCGAAGACAAAGAGCTGAACGTTAAAACCCCATCAATGGACAAAGCCATTGAGGACCTTTCGGGCGGCAACCAGCAGAAAGTGCTGATTGCAAGGTGGCTGCTGACTAATCCGGATATCCTTATCCTCGATGAGCCGACGCGCGGCATAGATGTCGGCGCCAAATATGAAATCTACACCATTATGCTAGGTTTGATACAGAGTGGAAAATCAATTATCATGATTTCTTCGGAAATGCCGGAACTTCTTGGAATGGCCGACCGGATTATGGTGATGTGTGAAGGAAGGGTGACAGGAATCTTAAACCGGAACGAAGCCGATCAGGTGTCTATCATGAGGCTTGCAACAATGTCAAAATAAAATTATTTAGTGTGGCCGTCCCAAAGGAGGAATGAGAATGGAGCAGGCACAGAAGACAATGCCACGCAAGAAATACGCTAATATATTTCTTATAACAGGCGTGGCTGTATTTGTTTTCGGGCTTCTCTTCGGGCTCCTTTTCTACACGAAGAAAGTCTATGACCTGCCGTGGTACCTTTGCATTGTTGGAGCGTGCATTGCGGGCTACGGTGTTTACCAAAGAAATAATACTGGCAAGCTGGGCGAAGAAGTTTGCTTCTCACGTCAGCAGTCAAAGGCGTTTTTCCTTAAATATGCGCTTATATTTGCCTTGTTCGTGATGATAGTCATCATTGCGATAATCTCACCGAATTTTCTGCAGTTTGATGTCTGCCTCGATATACTTTCACAGTCGTCCATACGGCTGATTATCGCGCTTGGCATTTGCCCGACTATCCTGATAGCCGGCACAGACCTTTCAGCAGGGCGCATGGTTGGCCTGGCGGCAGTTATAAGCGCTTCAATGCTGCAGGTGCCGACGTATGCGAACAGGTTTTTCCCGAATCTCCCGGCGCTGCCGGTGTTCATTCCAATTATTATCGCGATACTTGTATGCGGCGTTTTTGGCATGCTCAACGGCTTACTTGTAGCAAAGTTTAACATGCACCCGTTTATTGCGACACTTGCCACACAGGTTATAATCTATGGCATATGCTCGCTCTACTTCGATTTGCCGCCGAACCATTCACAACCTATTGGCGGCATAAAGAACGACTTCACGATAATTGCGCAGAAAAAAATTGGCGGCAAGGTTTCCATACTGATTCCAATTGCAATTTTAGTTACGGTTATAATGTGGTTTGTACTTAACAAGACGGTCTTTGGCAAAAACATTTATGCAATCGGCGGCAATATGGAAGCTGCAAGGGTTTCCGGAGTCAACGTTTTCATGACGCTTATCGGTATTTTTGCACTTGCCGGAATCCTTTACGGGTTCGGCGGTGTGCTTGAAGCGGCGCGCACAGCAGGCGCGACGAACAATTACGGCGAAGGATATGAGCTCGATGCAATCGCCGCGTGCTGCGTAGGCGGTGTTTCGCTTGCCGGCGGCATAGGCAAAATCAGCGGCATTGTAATAGGTGTTTTAATCTTTACCGTTATTCAGTACGGGCTGCAGTTCATAGGTGTAAGCCCAATGTGGCAGCAGGTCATTAAGGGCGTCATCATTGCGGTTGCAGTGGCGGTGGACCTTTCAAAGTACAAGAAGGTTTTGTGGCATTAGCCATTATACCTTATCCATTCATAAGCCTTTATACATTTTCAGCCCATGGCTATGCCATGGGCTGAATGCTGTTTAGAACAAAAAAAGAGATAAAAGGACAAAAAAGAGATAAAAGAACAAAAAAAGACAAAAATTATAAAATGGCATGTATATGCACTGTATTTTTATGGCATTTTATTATATAATTGTACTATAAAGAAATTTCATTGTTGCCGGGCAATAATGCAGCCTCTTGCTTAAAAACATTTAAGTTTCACATAGCCCTTTCATGGCTGCAGGTTACGGCTTTACTGGCAAAGCCGTGTTTAGCCTTGCCTAAATGGATTTACAAAGAGGTGGTTTTATTGTACAGCATTTTAATAGCAGACGATGAAAAAGAAGCCTGCGAAGGGATTACAAAAAGGATTGACTGGAAGAAGATAGGCTATGAAGTGGCAGGCTCCGCAGAAAACGGCATAGATGCGCTTGAAATGGCGGAAAAGCTTCATCCTGATGTGCTAATGACGGATATTAAAATGCCATATCTCAACGGCCTTGAACTGTGCGAAAGGCTGCGCAAAAAGATGCCGTCTATGAAATTTATTATTTTTTCCGGTTTTGATGATTTCAAATTTGCACAGGAAGCGATAAAGCTCAATGTTGCGGAGTATATTTTAAAGCCTGTGGACCCTGAAGAACTGACGGCCACGCTTAAAAAAATCAAGTGCCAGCTCGACAGGGAAATAAGCGAAAAATGCGATGTTGAATTGCTGTGGAAAACGTATGAGCAGTCACTGCCAATTATGCGGCAGCAGTTTTTTGTAGGGCTGATTGAAGGCAATATCCCCAAGTCGCAGATGCTTTTGCAGGCAAAGACTTTCCATGCGGACACGAACGCGGACGGTTGGGCGGTCGCCTTGATGCGTGCTGATCCCCCCGCAGATGGCAGCAGCAGTTTCAGTGGCAGGGAAGAACTAATACCGATTTCTGTAAAAGAAATCCTCGATGGTATCCTTCAGAGTAATGCTAAAAGCAGGTTCGTCGATTTTATCCATTTTGACGCGGTTGTTGTGATTGCTGCTTTTCACGGTGAAAAAAATATAATGATGCTGTGTAATATGATGAACGAAGCATGCGAATCCGTTGGAAGGATGCTCAAGTTCAAAGCGATGGCTGGGGTAAGCACTATAAAGGATGACATTTGCCAGCTTCGCAGCTCATATCAGGAGGCGTCGGGTGCCCTTGAGTACAGTGCCATTATGGGCGGCGGCAAAGCGATATATATACAGGACATAGAACCGCATACGCCTTTGAAAGCGCCGATTGGAAGCGAAGAAGTCCGGGCGGTAGTAAACGCGATAAAAATGGGCGACACAGAGCAACTTAAGAAAAAGATAGACGCTGTGTTTTCACGGCAGAAAGACATTTTCCCCACCGTGGGGCAGTATAAAATTTTTCTCATGGAGCTTATAGCCTCAGTGCTTAAGGTGCTTAGTACGTACGGTATACGCGAAGAAGAAATTTTTTCGGAAGATTTTTCGGAAATGATTGAAAAATTCCATACGCCGGACGAGATGAAACAGTGGTGCATGAAAGTCTGCTTTAAAATCAATTCCGAAATTGTCTCAAAGCGAGTGAACAACACGAAACTGATGGCGCAGAATGCAGAAAAATATATCCAGGAGAACTATGCCAACCCGGACATTTCAGTAGACACCCTGTGCCTTTATCTACATGTGAGCCCTACGTATTTTTCGACTGTTTTTAAACGCGAGACAGGCAAAAGCTTTGTTTCGTACCTTACAGACTTAAGGCTTCAACATGCGGTTGACCTTTTGAACACAACGGAAGACAAAACATATATAATCGCGCGGAAAGTGGGGTATTTTGAGCCTAATTATTTCAGCTATGTTTTTAAGAAAAAATATGGTATTTCCCCATCGAGATACCGACGCGGCACGGTGAATGAAAATGCTGAAACGTTTCCTACATAAAAAGAGCATACAGTTTGTCATTTCGATTTCGTTTACGGTAGTGATGATACTCGGCCTGTTGCTGATGGCTGTGCTGCTTTCAAACCAGTATGTGTCGTCAATGACAAAAAGCATTTCGGAAAACAACAAGCGCACTGTAGACCAGATAGACCTTAACCTCAGCTCATATCTGCGAAGCATGATGCGTACTTCCGATTCAATGTACTACCATGTCATCAAAAACTCGGATTTGAAGTCGGGCAACATAAACAGCCAGATGGATCTTCTTTATGAAACCAACAGGGACGACCTTGCAAGCATAGCCGTGTTTTCTGATAATGGCAATGTGATCACGGCAGAGCCGCTTTCAGGGCTTAAACCGTCGGCTAATGTAAAAGAGCAGGAATGGTTTAAAAGTGCACAGGCACAGATTGAGAACCTCCACTTTTCCACGCCGCACGTTGAAAACCTTTTTTTTGCGCCCGACGGAAGCTACCAGTGGGTGATTTCACTCAGCCGCTATGTTGAGCTTACTGAAGACGGTTCCGTGCACCCTGGCGTGCTGCTTGTAGACATGAACTTCAGCCGCATAGAGCAGATATGCAAAAACAATTCGCTCAACACTGCCGGCTTTGTCTATATAACCGACGGCAGCGGAGAAATAATATACCACCCTAAGCAGTCATTGATTTATTCGAACCTTTTCCACGAAAACAACCGTGCTGACGCAAAACACGATGACGGGACTTTCCTTGAAACGTTAGATGGGCAGAAACGGCTTGTGACTGTAAAGACCGTGGGCTACACGGGATGGAAGATAATTGCGGTAGAGCCGTTCCAGGATATAGATACGCTTTACTCGCATTTCTTTATATATGCTGCGTTTATCGCCGTATGCGTAATGCTCGTGCTGGTTTTCATAAACTTGTTCATTTCGTCACGTATAGCGGATCCGATTGAAAAGCTCGAAGGCTACATGAAAAAAATAGAAGGGGGCGATTTCGACCAGAATATTGAGGTTAGCGGTTCTTATGAGATAGAGCATCTCGGGAAAGCTATAAACTCAATGGTGCAGCGCATACGGAAACTGATGAAGGACATTATAGAGGAGCAGGAAGCCAAGCGCCGAAGCGAGCTCAATGCCCTTCAGGCGCAGATAAACCCACACTTCCTTTACAATACGCTTGACTCCGTAGTGTGGATGACTGAAAACGGCCATTACAAAGAAGCGGAATGTATGGTCACGTCGCTGGCAAAATTTTTCCGCATAAGCCTTAGCAAAGGGAAAAATATAATATCGGTAGCTGATGAACTTGAGCATGCGAGGAACTACCTCATCATACAGAGCTACAGGTATGCCGACAAGGTGCATTATTCAATCAAGGCGGAGCCGGAAGTGATGAACTGCGCCACAATAAAGCTGATAGTCCAGCCACTTGTTGAAAACTCGATTTGCCATGGAATGGAATATATGGACGACGGCAAAATTTCAATCAGTGCCTATAAAAAGGGAGATGACCTGTATATAGATGTTGCCGACAACGGCCCCGGCATGCCGCAGGAGCAGGCAGACAGCCTCCTCTCGGGCAAGCTGCAGGATACCACCGGCAATAAAGGCGGCTCGGGCATAGGGATAAGGAACATACAGGAGAGGATACGCCTGTATTTCGGGGAGCCGTACGGGCTTTCAATACACAGCGAACCTGACGTTGGGACTACGGCAAGAATACACCTTCCTGCGAAGCCGCTGGATGATTTCAAGGGGAAGGAGTGAGTTCCAGATGAACAGGAAAAAGGCATTGGTTTTTCTGCTTTTGATTGGGCTGTTATGCACCACATTTTTTGTTTATTCAAAGCTGCGGTGGACTGCCAAAGCAAAAAGCAGCGAGGTTTATGAGATTTCTGTAGTATGCCGCGGGAAGGATATGGAAGACCGCGCTTCGCTCAAGGCCGGAATTAACCAGGCGGCCGATGACCTCAGCGCAGAGGTAAATTATATTACCCTTTCGAAAAAAAATGACGCCGCCCAACAGATTTCGGCGATGAAGCGCGAAGCAGGAAGCGGCGCAAATGCCATACTGATTTTCCCAGCCGATTCAGAGAGCATAGTTGAACCTGTCCACCAGGTTGCGGGAAAGATCCCTGTTGTTGTGCTGCAGCCGTACGTTCAGGGCTTTTCGGGTATATGCACAGTTTCATGTGACGAGTTTAAGCTTGGCGAGTCACTTGCCCAGAAAATCATAAGTGACGGCAATGCCGGCCACAGCGCGGATTTCCACATCATATACCAGGCGCATCAAAGTAATCCGCAGCTTATAAAAGGGCTGGCGGGTGTGCTTGGAAAACCAGGCGTGGTTATTTCGGAAACTGAGCTTCCGGATGATAGGGACAGAGCGTATGACACTGCGAAAAGCATATTAATGCAAAAGGGTAGGGGAAATGTCATTGCGCTTGACAGCGGTTCGCTCGAAACGGCGGGTAAGGTTAAAAGTGACCTTGTGCAGGCGGGAGTGGCAGTACCGGCAAAAATCTATGGCGCCGGCAGGACTGACTCTGTCGTTTCGCTGCTGGAAAACAATGCAGTCGAAGCAGTCGGGGCTGAGGACGAGTACAGCCTCGGCTACCTCGGTGTAAAAATGGCCATTGATGGAATTCATAAGAAAAGCACAAAAAGCATAAATGTCAATTATGTGATAGCTGACAAAACAAATATGTATAAGCCTCAAAATGAGTACATTCTTTTTCCTTTTTTAAATCATTAGGAGGCTGCTATGAGAAGCATGTTTAAACGCCTTTTTGCAGTGGCTGCGTCAGTTGGAATATTTTGCATGATGAGTGCATGCGCAGCAGAAAAGCGGCCTGACAAGGCGCTGAAAATAGGAGTTACGATTTACAGGAAGGACGACGCCTTTATCAATTCGCTTTGCACAGACCTTCAGAATATTGCCAAAGACAAGGTGAAGGGCGAAAACAAAATCCAGCTTAATATTGTTGACGGCCAGTCGAGCCAGACGGCACAAGACGACCAGGTAGACAGGTTTCTTTCGCGCGGCTATTCCGTGCTTTGCGTAAACCTTGTCGACCGCACGGCGGCCGCCACTATTATCGGCAAAGCTAAGAGGGCAAACATGCCAGTAGTGTTCTTTAACCGCGAGCCTGTGGAAGAGGACCTGCGCATGTGGGAAAAGGCGTATTATGTCGGCGCGGACGCCGCCCAGTCCGGCACAATACAGGGCGAGATTATACGCAATGCCTATAAGAAAAACCCGAAGAGCATTGACCGCAACGGCGACGGGAAAATCCAGTACGTGATGCTTGAGGGCGAAGAAGGCCACCAAGACGCGCTCCTGCGCACAGAATACTCAATAAGGTACCTTGTAAAATCGGGGCTTAAAGTTCAAAAGCTTGCCGACAATACCGCAAACTGGCAGCGGGCGCAGGCAGCTGAGAAAATGTCACAGCTTATACGGCAGTACGGTGAAAGGACAGAAGCTGTTTTTTGCAACAATGACGAGATGGCGCTTGGAGCAATCGACGCCATACGTGAAAGCAAAATTAAAAACAGGCCGGCCGTTGTGGGAGTTGACGGCACGCAGGCGGGCTGCGATGCGATACGCAAAGGCGAGATGCTTGGCACGGCATATAACGACGCTGAAAGTCAGGCAAAGGCGATTTTTGAGCTTTCGTACGATTTGGCGCACGGGCAGAAAATAGATCCGTCAAAGCTGAAAGACCAGCATTATATTTATATCCCGTACCAGATGATAACTGCAGAGAATGTAAATAAATATGATGGCTGACGGAACTTAAAGTGCCGCTTTCGGCGTATGCTTAAAAGGCTGCTGGCTTTCCCTTTCCATTTTGAGCATGTCAACAAATGCTTCAAGGCGTGTTACATATCCCGCTTCGGCGGTTGTGCCGTCAAGGATAAGCGTCATTATGGGTGTGCCGTTCCTGTACTGTATCTCACCGAGCACGGATTTTGCCGTTGTTTCAGGCATGCATGTAAAGGGGCAGAGCTGGATTATGCCGTCCATTTTCCCGTGTGACATAAGCTCTGCATTGCCGATGGTGTAGATGCCATGCCCGCCTATATAGTCGGTATGCATATATTTCTGCGCCGCTTTTACGGCTCTGCCTTCAGGCTTTAGGGGAAGGAGAGCCCTGACGAAATGTTTTTTCATCCATTCGCTTGTGCTCATCGAGTTGAAAACCATGGCGCCCATACTGCCGAGCTTCTTTTCAGTTTCAAGGTTTGTGAACGGGTCGCTCAAGATGAAGATTTCGCCGACAAGGCCGATTTTAACAGGGTGAAGCCGGCTGTCTGTGCGTATTTTTGAAAGGGCGCTTTCAGCTCTGCGGACAGCGCTGCGCGTCTGCCGGAACCCATGGGCTGCTTTGGCTTCCCGCTCAAAAATAAACATGGCGCGGTCGGTTTCACCTTTGCAAACCTCACGGCAGCGCACACGGCGCGCGTGCGCATAGAGGCTGTCAACTTCAAACATTGTACTCACGGCTTTGCTGACAGCGGAAAAAACGCGCGCTTTGCCTGCACCGTTTAAGACGGGGCCAAGCTTTTCGCGCACGTCGCCGTAAGTGATGCTGCCAAAATTAAGGTTGATGTAATTGAATTTGTATCCCATGCCGAGGAGTATGCCCTGCAGCAGGTCACCGTATTGGCTGAACCGGCACTGCCCGCGGCTGCTGCCGAAAAAGACAGTGTCTGCCCCTTCGTTAAGGCCCTGTATCAGGTCGCCGAGCACTTTTTTAAATGGCAGGCACATGGATTCAGGCGAGTTTGCCATGCCGAGTTCAAGAGAGGCCCTGCTGTTGACGGGCGGCAGGCAGTAATCGATACCAAGATTGTCAAGAAATGCTTTAAGCGAAATATAGGTATTGCCCATATGCGGGAATGTGAGCTTCATACGCTCTCCCTCCTTGCGCCGGAAATCATGTCGAGGAACGCTTCGATACGCGTGTTAAATCCGGCTTCACCGGAATGTTCATCTACGGTCAGCTTCAAAAACGGTATATGGCGAGGCCCGCGCATGATGATGCGCTCCGTAAGCTCCATAACGACAGAATCTACGCCGCAGGAAAACGGGGAGATGTAGACCATGCCGGCAAGCTGCGGCAGCCCATAGAGCGCCTTTGCGCCGCCTACAATGTCGAGGCCGGTTTCAAAAAAGCTTGTGCTCAGGAACCTGCCGGCGTATTTCCTTCGCACAGAGCGTCTTACGTCGTATGGCGTGAGCACACAGTAGCCTGCATTTCTAAGCTTGTCTATAAGTCCCATGCTGAGGAGGCTGTCGAAGATAATATACGGGTGGCCGAGGACGGCTACCACAGGCACGCCGAGGCGCATTGAACCTGAAGCGTTGGGGGATATATCGGCCGTGAGCCCAGGCTTTACGCACCCGTTGAAAACGAGCTCCGCCGCTTTGCATGGAATGCCGAGCCTGCCGGAAAGGGAAGCAAGGCTTTTCCTGGTTTTCTGCGGATTCCTGTTATAATCAATATCGGCGGAAATGATGTCTGCCCTGCCTTTAAGGCTTATGCGCATTTCATCAGGCAGGCCGCAGAACTTGGGGCATGATTTTTCATGCGGGCATACGCTTGCGCAGCGCGGTATGAAAATATAATCTGCCTTGCCGCATAGACTTAACGCATGGCCTGCGAACGCTTTCACGGGGAGGCAGGTTTCATTGCAGCACAGGCTTATGCCGGAGTTTAAGATATCGCGCGTCGTGCAGCCGGAACATATGACGCGGCAGCCGAGGCGCTCGAAAAAGTTTTTCCACAGCGTTTTCTGTTCAAAGAACATCAGCCCTTCGGGTATGCCGACTGTTACGGTTTCAAGGGGCTTTGTTACGTCTGTATCGGACCTCATGACGCAGTGCCTTCTTTTACAGAGGCCGGCCTGGCGGCGCCGTTGCTGCTCCATCTGCCGCAGCGGTCGCCCCAGCGGGCAATTACGCTGCCGTTGCTTTTGACCTCTATAACTTCACAGCGGTTCCCGCACCCGTTGCACTCAATGCTCCGCGTTTCGAAAGTGCTGTATGCATTTTCAAAGCCGTAGAAGCGCGACGGTAGGCCTGCCTTTTTATAGTTCCAGCGCGCGAGAAGAGCGGCGCCGTATGCGCCCATAACGTCATAGTACGGGGGGATTGTCACCTTTGTGCCAAGAGCCTTTTCAAAGGCAGCTGCTATGCCGACATTTGCAGCGACGCCGCCCTGAAACATTACCGGGCTGTGTATATCTTTCCCTTTTGCGAGGTTGCCGAGATAGTTCCTCACGAGCGCTTCGCAGAGGCCGGCGATTATGTCTTCCGTCCTGTACCCCATCTGCTGCTTGTGTATCATGTCTGACTCGGCAAACACAGCACACCGCCCCGCAATGCGTGTAGGATTTTCGGAGCGCAGGGCGTATTCGCCGAAATGCTCTATAGGTATGCCGAGGCGCTCCGCCTGCCTGTCAAGAAAAGAGCCGGTGCCGGCGGCGCATACGGTGTTCATGGCAAAGTCTATGACTATGCCGTCTTTCAGAAATATTATTTTTGAGTCTTGGCCGCCTATTTCGAGTATTGTGTGCACGTCAGGCATGATCTTTTTTGAGGCAACGGCATGGGCGGTGATCTCATTTTTGACTATGTCTGCCCCGACTACGACTCCGGCAAGTTGGCGGCCGCTGCCTGTGGTGCCGACGCCTGAAATGGGTATGCCTGCAAATTCTTTCTGAAAAATTTTAAGCCCCTCTGTAAGCGTGCGGATAGGTGCGCCCTGAGTGCGCAGGTACTGCTTTGCTGTTATTTTGCCGTTTCCGTCCATTATAACAAGGTCTGTGCTTACGGAACCAACATCAATGCCTAAAAAATATCCGGCCATAATATCCCGCCTTTTATACGAATGTGGAACCAATTTCATTATTCACAAAATAGGCTGGCCTTATACAAGGCGATGGCATTGATTTCCGGCGGGCAGAGAAAAGCGCCGCTGTTTCAAAAGCAGCGGCGCTTTTCTATAAAAAACCATTTTTTCACGCAAAATGAAGCAGGTATCCAGCTTAAAGCATATGTAGATAAAATTTTGCAAATAGGAATTAATTATATGAAAATAAGAGAGCTGGCCATGAAGCCGGACGCCTGCTGCGAAGCACAAAAAAGCACTGTACATGGATTCTAACCCACATACAGCGCAAAACCTTTCAGCCGCTTAAATTTCCGTATAACATTTCCTCTGTACAAAAACAGAAAGAAAAGGTATAATAGGAAAAGCAGTGTGCCAATTATTTGGCTGTGTATGGAGAGTTGGCTCCGTATGCGGGAAACAGGCAGCTCCAGTGCCTGTTTCTGCACTGCACTTTTTTGTGCTCACAACAAAATTATACATCTTTTCTGATATTAGTCAAGCGAAAGAGAAAAACTATATTGAAATGCGAAATTCCTCCGTGAAAACAGGAAATGGTTATGGCTGCTTTTCTGCGGAAGGTTTTCCACCGTTTTCAAGTATGCGGTTAACTTTTTCCACTTTGGTGTGGAGCATGTCTGTGTACCCGGGGCGTATATCGGCTTTTAGGACGACTTCTGTCCTTATGCCCTCTTCCGCAAGCACAAAAGCTGCGCTTTTTACAACCTTCATAACGTCGTCCCATTCGCCTTCTATTTCAGTAAACATGGAAGTGGTGCGGTTTGGAAGGCCTGAGTCCCTGATTATCTTTACTGCTTTTGCAACTTCCGGCGCCATTTCTTCCCCTGTGCCGCAGGGCGCGATGGCGACCGCAACAAGAGTATTCATGAATTATGCCTCCTCAAGCTCAAATTTATTTGCGGCAATGTCATTTGCCGTAGCCAGATGCAGTTCGTCGAGGAACAGCGGCTGAAAAGTCCCGGGGCCGTTCGCTTTCTTTTCAGCGCGTGACGCCGCGAGATTAAAGACTGCGGTGGCAGTGAGCGCTGCAATGAACGGTGATGCGGAAGACGCATAGACTGCAGCAACACCGCCGAGAGAACAGCCTGAACCGGTTATCATCTGCAGGTATGGTGAGCCGCCGTAAGAAAGCGCACAGGCCGCCCCATCTGTTATGAAGTCTGTTTTGCCAGACACCGCAACGGCGCCGCCGGTCCATCCTGCAAGGGCTGTAGCCGCCGCTTTAGCGCTTTCTACAGAGTCGGTGGTGTCTACGCCGCGGACGCGCTGCTGCCCGGCACTGCCGGTCAGCCCCCACAGCCCGGCAAGCGTGATAATTTCCGAAGCATTGCCGCGTATGATTGACGGCTTGTATTCCTTTATCTGTTTTAGGAGCTTTGTTCGCAAGTTGCCCATCCCAACTGCGACGGGGTCGAGCACCCATGGCTTCCCGCTCTCATGCAGAAATTTTGCGGTGCGCGGCACGGTTTCTCCGTAAACAGGAAGAAGCGTGCCGACGTTGATGTAAACAGCCTTGCTTGCCTGTGCGATCCCTTCGCCTTCGTCCGGAAGGTAGACCATTGCGGCGGAGCCGCCGACTGCAAGCTGGGCGTTGGCGACAAAATTGATTGTCACGGTGTTTGTTATAGAGCCTGCCAACGGGTTTGTTTCTTTTACTTTTTCTACTGTACTTATTATTTGTTCCTGGATTTCTTTTTTGCCGGCCATTTTAGCACATGCTTCCTTTCGGTAAAACATCTTTTATTTCTCTCTGCCTGCTTTAAAACCGGATTTTCTGCGGATATGGCTGCAGAATAAAAAAGCTTCCTTCGTGTTGAAGGAAGCTTTTATGTTCTGGCCGAAAGGCCTGCTTCCCTACGCCAGTGTTAGCTGACAGGTTCCAAGGGTCAGGTTTTGCCTTCTCAACGGAACCAGATGGTTCCGTCCCCCCGCAGTTTTATTTTGCTACTATAAACTTATCACTTATAATGCAGCGTGTCAAATATGGTGCAGTAATTTTTAAACTGTACTGAAAGAATTTTAATGTTTTGTATCTTTTCATGTGCACTGGCTTTGATATACTTAATTGCATACAGCGCTGTAAATAATTTTCCGAGGGAAGAATGCTTATGGCGGACAGGAACGAACTGAACAGAAACCTTGCCCAAATGCTGAAGGGCGGCGTAATAATGGACGTTACCACCCCGGAGCAGGCAAAAATAGCGGAGCAGGCCGGAGCCTGTGCTGTTATGGCACTCGAGCGCATACCTGCGGATATACGCGCGGCCGGAGGTGTTGCGCGCATGAGCGACCCGGCGATGATACACAGTATACAGGAAGCCGTAACAGTGCCGGTAATGGCAAAATGCCGCATTGGCCATTTTGCGGAGGCACAGGTACTGCAGGCAATAGACATAGACTACATTGATGAAAGTGAAGTGCTCACGCCTGCGGACGACAGGTACCATATAGACAAGACAAAGTTTAAGGTGCCGTTTGTCTGCGGCGCGAGGGACCTCGGCGAAGCACTGCGCCGCATTGAAGAAGGCGCCTCAATGATACGCACAAAAGGCGAGGCAGGCACCGGTGACGTTGTGCAGGCGGTGCACCACCTGCGCACTGTGAATGAAGAAATCAGGAGGGTGCAGGGCATGCAGGAAGACGAACTGTATGAGGCTGCAAAAGACATTCGCGTGAGCGCGGAGCTTATACGCTTTGTACACCGGAACGGCAGGCTTCCTGTAGTCAACTTTGCGGCCGGAGGCGTGGCTACGCCGGCAGATGCTGCCCTTATGATGCAGCTTGGCGCCGACGGGGTATTTGTTGGTTCCGGAATTTTCAAGTCGGAGAACCCAGCAAAGCGTGCTTCGGCAATCGTGAAAGCTGTTGCAAACTACAATAATGCCGAACTTCTCGCGTCAGTCTCGGCAGGCCTCGGAGAGGCCATGGCAGGCATAAGCGCGGAAGAGATAAAAACAAGAATGGCGGAGCGCGGGCAATGAACGGCAGCGCAGCTACGATAGGGGTGCTTGCACTTCAGGGAGCTTTTGAAGAGCACTGCCGGATGCTGTCATCACTTGGAGTGCGGAATTTTGAAGTGCGGCAGAAATCCGACCTTTTCCGCTCATTCGACGGCCTTATCCTGCCCGGAGGGGAAAGCACGTCAATGGGGAAACTGCTTGACAGTTTCGGCATGCTTCTGCCATTGCGCAGCCTTGCGGCGGAAGGTCTGCCGATGTTCGGCACATGCGCAGGGCTGCTACTCCTTGCAAAAAGGATCATCAATGACAGCCATGTCTATATCGGCGCGATGGATATTTCAGCGCGCCGCAATGCCTACGGCCGCCAGCTTGCGAGCTTCAGCACCGAAGCAGTGTTTGAAGGCATTGGGAAGGTGCCGATGGTGTTTATTAGGGCCCCATACATCGGGCAGGCCGCAGATGATGTGAAAATACTCGCGCGGGTAAATGGAAGAGCGGTAGCCGCAAGGCAGAAAAATTTTCTTGTAACGGCGTTCCACCCCGAGCTTACCGGGTGCACAAAAGTGCATGAGATGTTTCTTCATATGATTGGCGAAAACCAGCCGGACCGCCGCGGCAGGCGTGCCTGACAGAGTAGAAAGCCGCCTTCCCTGCTAAAAGGGAAGGCGGCTTATTCTATCTGTTCCTGCCTGAAAACAGTGGCTATTTCAGCTTTATAAATTCTTCGCTACCGCATTTTGAACATTTTGGAAGCGGCTCCGAATCGTCGTCCAGCCGGATTATGCTTCCGCAGTTATAGCACTGATACTCGCCCTTGCCGGGCTTTTCACCGGTTTGATACATCGCACATTCGCTCCTTCTTTATATTTTAAATATTTTACGACGTGAAAGAATAATTTTCAAGAATCACCGAAATCACCGCGCCAAAAAAGCAGGAAACGGATACAATTCTGCCGAAATTGTGGTATGCTTTATTTAGCAGGAAAGGAGACGTTCTGTATGGAATTTGATCATATCAAGTTTATCAGGGAAAGAAATAAAGCGCTGCTTTCGCTTGATGAAGATAAGATACTTTCCTTTTGCAGAAAATACGGCGTTTATCATCCGCATTCTGATCTCGACTTCTGGCGCTCTGTGCACAAGAGCAGAGTGGCAATTAAAAACATCCCCGAACGTGACAGGGA
Organism: Ruminococcaceae bacterium UBA1036; assembly: GCA_002316805.1. Taxonomy (GTDB): domain Bacteria; phylum Bacillota; class Clostridia; order Oscillospirales; family Acutalibacteraceae; genus Thermocaproicibacter. Next base: position 272,266 of record DCEF01000020.1, on the reverse strand, counting down.
AATTTCACGCAAGTGGCTTATTGACCACGGATTCAAGGACGACCTAAACACCTGAAGCTGAAAATAATATTTAAAAGAAAGTGCAGATAGCTTGAATTTATGGCTGTGCAGCTTTTTTGAGTATATCGCTGTATGAGATGAATCCACAGAGCGAACTGGCCTGTGCTACGGCACGGACCATGGCGCCTTCAACGGCTTCTGCGGCGAGTGCGCCAACGGCATTTGGGTCAGCTTCTTTCTGGCAGGTCGCCATAGAAAAAATAGTGTCGCCGTCAAAGGCCGTGTGGGCGGGCCTTACAGCCCGGGCGATGCCGTCCTGAGAAATTGTGGCGAGCCGCCGCGCACATCCACGCTGGTCACCGTCCCCTTTTTGCACAGGACCACCTGCAGCCTGTTGCGGCCTCGAAATTCTGCGCGTGGCCTACTTATATGCCGCAAATATCGGTGAAATATGCTTGCTGCATTTCAGTAATCCGCCTGACTGATGTGTGACTCCGCAGCCGCGACTATGTCTTTTACATCAGCAAGAGCACCTTTGCCGACGTCGCCGCAGGCAAGCCGTGCTTCTTTCGGCTCGATTATCTCATATCCGTACTTTTTAAGCCTGCGCAGGTTTTCCTGGACCGCAGGGTTAAGGTACATGTATGTGTTCATGGAAGGTGCAATGAGGCGCGGTATGCCATGCACAGCAAGCACGGCAGAAGTGAGCATGTCGTCGGCAATTCCGCCTGCTATTTTGCCTATGACGTCCGCTGAAGCAGGGGCGATAAGCAGCAGGCCGGCCCGCTTTGCCATGGCAATGTGCGCAACTTCAGCAGGATTGCCCTGCTCAAACACGTCAGTGCATACGCGGTTTTTTGAGAGCGTTTGGAATGTAAGCGGTGTAACAAAGGCAGTAGCTCCCTTTGTCATTATGACATTTACATTATACCCGTCTTTTGTAAGGCTGTTTGCAACATCGGCTGCCCTGTAAGCGGCAATGCTGCCGGTTACGCCTAAGATGATGTTCTTGTTTTTCACTGTTTTCCTCCACTATTATGCGAAAGCCGCCGTATTAAGTACGGCTTTCAGGCTTAACATTTTACGTGTTACAATTTTCCTATTGTTATATTAACGCCAAAGCAGAGATTTATCAATGCATAATATGGAATATTTTACAAATTGCCTTGCCTGCAGAGCCAGCGGAGCGGCCGCCCATAAATTTACAGGGAAATATGGCGGTTAATTGTGATTCGCGCTGCAAAAGCTACAGGCGGGGTGATTTGAGCATGACAGAAAAACTCAGCCGCCTGCTTAATGCAGACAATGATGCAAAACGGTATTTTGTGACGCTTCCCCAGTACGTTCGTGAAGCTATTGCAAATCACGCAGATAAAATAGACGATGTAAAATCCATGCGCATTTATGCGGAATCATTCATGCGCGATGATTCTTTTAGAGGTGCATGATGGATCAGGACGAACTGAAAACGGCGTATGAGAGCGACCCAAACCTGCGCGATTACTTTGACTCGTTGCCTACAGATGTGCAGGGAAAGATACTTGATTCCAAAGTAGAAATAAGTACACTCGGCGAGCTTATGAAAGTGGCCGAACATTTTCAGGCGACAATATAAATTAAAAGCCATCCAAAATTTTAGGGTGGCTTTTAATTTGGCCATAAAAGCATAATATGCATAATAATAAATATAAAACCTATGATTTTTATATTGAATATGGACTGATTCTAATAATAATATACGAATTTCAGGTACAAAAAGAGAATCATATCTTAAACAAATCAAATAATAGTAACAAGAATGGAGGCATTGATAATTATGGACAAAAGCAGATTATTTGAACCAATTAAAATTGGCAACGTGGAAATCAAGAACAAAATTGCCATGGCACCAATGGGTACTTTCGGCCTTGTAAATGACGACGGTTCCTACAACCAGCGCGCAATCGACTATTACGTGGAGCGTGCTAAAGGTGGTACGGGCCTGCTTATTACAAGCATCACAAAGGTGGAAAACGAAATTGATTCCACCGTTATGCCGGCGTTCCCCTGCGCGACAACAAACCCTGCTAAATTTGTCGAGACTTCAACAGAACTGACAGAGCGGGTGCATGCCTACGGTGCAAAGATCTTTCTGCAGCTTACCATGGGATTCGGCAGAAGCGGTGCCCCGATCCTTATGGCAAAGCAGCCTGTTTCCGCTTCTGCCATACCAAATTATTGGGACCCGTCCGTAACATGCCGCGCCCTGACGACAGAAGAAGTTGAGACGATTGTAAAAAAATTCGGAGAATCGGCTCAGATTGCTGTTGCTGCGGGATATGATGGCATTGAAATCCACGCGGTGCACGAAGGGTACCTTTTGGATCAGTTTGCGATCGCGATGTTCAACCACCGCACGGACAAGTACGGCGGTGACCTGCGCGGCAGGCTTACGCTGCCGATTGAGATTGTGCAGACTATAAAGAAGGCAGTCGGCAAAAACTTTCCTGTTGGCCTTAGGTTCAGTGTTAAGAGCTGCATTAAAGACTGGAGGCAGGGCGGCCTTCCTGATGAAAAATATGAAGAAAAGGGCCGCTCCCTCGAAGAAGGCCTGCAAGCCGCGAAGATTTTGGAAGGCGCCGGATACGATGAATTGAACACCGACCTTGGCACTTATGATGCGTGGTACTGGAGCCACCCTCCGATTTATCAGAAACACGGCCTTTACCTGCCGTACACGAAAGAGCTTAAAAATGCTGTTAAAATACCGGTTATCGTAGCTGGAAAACTCGATATCCCTGATATGGCTGAGAAGGCGCTTGAAGACAATGATGCCGACATGATAGCGATTGGCAGGGGCCTGCTTGCAGACGCTGACTGGCCGAAAAAAGCCATGGAAGGAAGAGACGAAGACATCCGCCCGTGCATCTGCTGCCACAAAGGCTGCCTTGGCCGCGCGTTTGAAGGGAAGCCGCTGTGCTGCTCGGTAAATCCGGCAGTTGGCAGAGAGCGCTACTATGAAATAAAGAAAGCCGAAACCCCAAAGAAAATCCTTGTTGCAGGCGGCGGCATTGCTGGCATGGAGGCTTCACGTGTTGCAGCCCTACGCGGCCACCATGTAACGATGATGGAGAAGAGCGGCGAGCTTGGCGGCCATGTTATCCCGGGCTCGAAGCCTGACTTCAAATATGATGACAGGCGCCTGCTTGACTGGTACTGCCGCCAGATGCGTGAGCTGAATATAGACGTTCGCATGGGCACTGAAGCAACAGAAGAAAACATTATGGCCGAAAAGCCTGATGCCGTAATTGTAGCTACAGGCTCGAAAGACATCGCACTTAATGTCCCCGGCATTAACAGGCCAAATGTCTTCACGGCTTCAGAAGTCCTGAATGGTACAAAGCAGGCTGAAAAACGCGTTGCCATGATTGGCGGCGGGCTTGTTGGGTGTGAAACAGCGCTGTGGCTTGCACGCCAGGGCAGGAAAGTTACCATTGTAGAGATGCAGGGCGATATTATCCTATCCAAGAGCCCTGTTCCGCACATGAACCGCATTATGCTGATTGACTTGCTGAACCAGGCCAAAGTGAAAGTGATTACGAACAACTCGCTCCTTGAAGTGAAAGATGGGAGCATTATAATCATCGACAATCATTTCAGCCGTTCAGAGCTGCTGTGCGATACAGTTGTAACTGCTGCGGGATATAAACCATATAATCAGCTGTTTCGCAGGCTTAACGGCAAATTTGCCGAGCTTTATCTTATTGGCGATGCTTATGCTGCAGCAGATATCCAGAATGCTATTTGGACAGCAAACGAGGTTGCGCTGCATATTTAATGCCAAAACTCAAAATCAATTTACTAAAAAGCAGGGCTGGCACACAAACGTTGCCAGCCCTGCTTCCTATATTTTTGTTGTTACCTAAGTTGTATAAGCTTTTCCTTAAGCCCGGTTTCGAGTTTGCGTATTTCCTGCTCTGCCGCAACGCGTTTTTCACGCCCGTCTTTCTGTATCTGTACAACTTCATCCAAAGTTGAAATCAGCGTCTCATTAGTATGCCTGAGTGTGTCTATATCTACAATGCCACGCTCGGATTCCTTCTCTGTTGCGACTGTTGCCATTTTCAGTGTATCGGCATTTTTACGGAGAAGCTCGTTTGTCATATCCGTCACCTCGTGTTGGGCTTTGGCTGCCTGAGTGGAGTGCTCCACACCGAGCGCAAGCACCATCTGGCTTTTCCAGAGCGGTATGGTATTGACGAGGGTAGACTGAATCTTTTCGCTCATAATGGAGTCATTGTTCTGCACAAGGCGAAGCTGCGGCGCCATCTGGACTGAAACCATACGCGTAAGGTCGAGGTCGTGAAGCTTTTTTTCAAAGCGGTTGCACATGTTGGAAAGATCATTGACTGCCTGTGCATCTTCAGGCAGGCCGGAAGACTTTGCTTTATCCTGCAAAGAGGGAAGGTCATTCTTGTAAACGTTGCTGAGCTTCTTCTTGCCTGCCAGCAAGTACATTGAGAGCTCTTTGAAATAGCTCTTGTTAATTTCGTACATTTTATCGAGCATGGCGATATCCTTCAGAAGCTGTGCCTGGTGAGCCTCGAGGGCGTCGCAGATTTTGTCAACATTCGTTTCAGCCTTGGCATAGCGGGCTTTAAGCTCATTTATCTTGTTTGCACCGCGCTTAAAACGGGCGAAAAAACCTTTGTCTTTTTCTCCGACGTCAAAGCTTTTAAGTTCGGTGACTACACCGGCGAGCATATCGCCTACAGCCCCTAAATCCTTTGTGCGCACGTTTTCGAGTGCGCCTTCGGAAAAATCGGCCATTTTTTTCTGCGCGCCAACGCCGTACTGCAGTATCTGGTTGCTGTTGGTGAGGTCAATTTTTGCGGCAAAATCGTCTACCATTTTACATTCTTCCGGCGTGAGCTGGGGTTCAGGCACGGTTGCCTGCTTAGATGAAGACGTCTGCAAAGTAGTATCCTCTACCGCGCTCTGCTGATATGCTGCCGGGTCAAGAGTCAGCTGAGGGGCAGGTATATCGTTTTGATCCATGGCGAACCCTCCAAATCAAAATTAGACTCAGGAAATTTTCTGCTGCGGGTGGCTGCTGCCATCCGGCTTTTTCTCAAAATCGCTGCCTGTCAGGCCGCCCTGCCTGAGCATAGTTTCCAGAGCAGAAATATCAGATGAAATATCAAGGGCGTCGTCGGCGTAAAGGTTATCAAGCAGGTTCCCAAAGGCAGTATTTATAGTGTCGAGGGCATGCTCAATATCGCTTTCGGCCTGCGTGATATTTTTGCCCTTTACAGGCTGCGACTCGAACTCCTGATATGATTTTACAAGTTTAAGTGTAGTTGGAAGGTAATAGTGCATAAAGCTGCGTATGTCGGGCAGCTTTTTAGGATGCTGGCGGATGCAGGCAAAGATGCGGCCCGTTACATTTTCAAGCTTATCGAGCCTGTCGGAGATCTCTTTTCCGGGCAAAGCGTCATTTACGGTGCGAATCTGCTTAAGATATGAAATTCCTTCCTGCTCGACCTCATCAAGTTCACCCTGTGTGGCATTTTCCTGCTTTTTCTGCTCTTCAGCCTTTTCGGCCTGCTTTTTGGCGCTGTATGTTTTTTCCGCTTCAAGGTATGCATCGTATGTTTCGTCATCTACAAGGAAACAGGTACCGCTGCGGTCAAAATGCCCCTGTGGGCAGGCACCTGTGGTTACCATCTTTTTAAGGTCATTTTTTGTACGCTCCTGCGTTTCGCCTGCAAGCTCGGCGAGGTTTTCAACCGTGCAGAAAGCCGCTCCGCCTATAGCATCGCGGTACCGCGCAAAGCGGCGGGCTCGCCGGCGCGCAACTATGCCGTGGGCAAAAAGGATAAAAGCGCCAGCGGCGCATATGCTGACTACCCACATAGTGTCGGCAAAAACGCTCTGAGAAATGATGCTGTGGCCGTTGACTACGCTGACTACGAAGACGGCAATATCTGTAATGGCAAACGGGATGAAAAGGCAAAGGCCAATGACAAATTCAACGGTGCCTGAAATCGCACCGGGCATCCGGCTGCGGAAGGCAGGGTTGCGCCGTTCGTGGCCGCTGCTGTCTGGCCCGTCGAAGTGGCCGCCGTGTGGCATTCCGGCCTGGCGGGGCGAATGCCGCCCGGTGCCCTTTAGAATGTCGAAAACGCCATTTACTTCGTCGGCCACATCATCGGCAATTTCATGGACGCTGTCCTCCACAGTCTGCCCGATTTCCTCTATATTGCCGGTATGGACTGCATCATGCACGGCTTGACGGAATTGCCTGCCAATATGCTTGTAATCATTGTACTGCATGGTTACCTCCGGAAAAAGCTGTGCGCCAAGGCACACAGATGGAAAGTAATTTTACTTTTATTATAAAGCATTTAATGACGGTTGACAACTGTTTATTTTGCCTGCCGAATAACGGGATATTTTGGTTTAATGCAGGCACAACAGACTTTCCACAATGGCTTGAATTTTGTGCGTATTTTGTACATGTATAAATTTCTTTGCATTTATTGATTCGGTAATAAATGAAGAGTATAATCAATATGATATAAAAATAAAAGTACGGTATCTGTTTTCCAAATGCGGAAACGGGGTTTCATATACAAGCCATGATGGGGCATTGCGGAGCGGATTCTATAATTACGGTCTGTTTTATTGCCATTGCACAGAAAAACGCAGCAAAGCTTCCATGTATCTGTTTCGCTGCGTTGTATGTGAATGGACTATGCGTATACAGTTATATATAATAGCTATAGCAATTTTTTAATATCGCAGAAGGTTGCAGCAGGCTTTTTGTGCCTGCTTTCGCTTTTGACTTTTAAAGTTTGAAAAAGGCCGTGAAGATGAAAACGACATTAGTTCCGGAATTTTATGGAGCCGATTCCCTTTTGTACAATATGTATCGTAATCTGCCAATTGGCGCGGTGATGCTTGATTTTGGCCTGATGATCATTTCATCAAACCGGAAATTCAAGGAATACTTTCCGTGTATTCCGCATGGGCCAAATGGCCTTCCATTCTGCAAGGCTATAGGCTGCCTGAAAGATACGGGGAACAGCAAATCAGAACGGCCGAAAAAATGCCGCAAATGCGATTTACTGAAGAATGTTACATGTATGATGCAGAATAACAAACAGATGCAGACAGTGGAAATCAAGAGTACGCTGTTATGCCAATGCAGCAAAGAAATAAAATGGTTTAAGATAGATGGCTTTCCGGTAAGATATGCCGGCCAGAAGTGCGCAGTGCTGTTTTTTAATGACATAACCGACCATGTCCAGAAAGAAAAGCAACTCAAGGAAAAACTTAAAATAGATATGCCTACACAGGTTTTTAATAAGTACAGCGTGATACAGGACCTTGACGCTATACTTAAGACTGAAAAGCAAAAAAGCTTTTCCCTCTGTATGATAGACTTCGATAACTTTAAAAAAATCAACGACACGTATGGCCACCTTATGGGCGACAAAATCCTGTGTAAATTTTCAGAGATAGCGCGCAGAAATATACGGATGGACGACATTGTTGGCAGGTTTGGAGGCGAAGAGTTTATCTTTATTTTTTGCCATACAGACCTTGCTCAGGCGTCAGGCGCTATAAGCAGGATACAGTGTGAGCTCGCGAAATCGTTCCGCGGCGAAGTGATTTCCCCTGTCACTTTCAGCGCAGGTATAATATATTATGAAGAAAACGCGAATGTCAAAACTAAATGGAAAAGCCTGATGGAGGCCGCCGACAGGCTGCTTTACCAGGCAAAAGCGCAGGGGAAAAATCAGATAGTAACTTCTGTGTGGGATTGCAAAAATAAAAAGTGCTGACTGCGGCTGTGAAATAAAAGGCCGGCCGATATGTTAAAACTAAAATATTTTGTATGGAAATAAAGAAAAGATGGCGTTCTGGTCCTTTCGGACAACACCATCTATTTTTTATGCGTGAAAGTTATGTTCCAGAATCAGAAGCGAAAATTGAAACCATGCTTACAACAATTAGAAATTATTATAAATCTGACATTTTATAAATATTTTGCAACAAAGGATCACTATGGGAAAACTCTATATTATTCTACTTTTTTAAGTTTTTCCAAAACCTCTTCCGGCGTAAAACCTGATTTATAAATTAAATCCTGGATTTTTTCCATTTGCATTTGCTTTTCCTTTGTAAGGATATCCTGTTTCTGATTTTTTAAGCCTTTGATTTTTTCATCAAGTTTGGCTTTCTTTCCTTCAAGGGATTTGATCAATCCGTCAATTTCGCTGAGCCTTTCCTGGTCGGTTTTAGTTTTGCCTCTTGGCATGTGGGGTGCTCCTTTCAAATAAAATATTATCTTTATTATCAGTATATTGCAAATATTTCATTTGTAAACAGGAAAAATAAAAAAAACATGTGCTTTTGTAATTATTTCTAAAAAAATTGAGCCTTTTGTTCCATGAAGAATTTATTGTAAGTCCATATATTTAAAATGTTTGCCATGATGCAGCTTTGGATACTAAAATTTATTATATATCTGCCGGCTACTTTAAGTAGAAAAAGTATAAATAAAATTTTTACGGCTTTATATAAACTTGAAACCTAAAATAGCAGAACATGCCGAAATATGGTGCTTAAACCTTTTTGCAGCTCAGGGCAATCTTAAAAAGCATCAAATGAAGGTTTGCTTAAAGTGAACAGCAGCAAAATATATCATTTAATCGTGGCATATAAATTTACTTTGTTATGCTGCAAAACATCAAAAGGGAAGAACTTATTAATGTAATATTTTCAAAAGAATGTGAGGGTGGCAAAAAATCTTTCATAAGGTAAAAAGCGAGTCAGCGTGCGCCGCAAAATACCCGCAACGCTATTTCAGATAGCTACTGTGCTTTCTGGCATTATAATTTATGCTACATATAATATTGGCGTGATGCTCGCGCTGATTAGCCACATTATGCTTAAGCAGGCGGAAAATCCGGCGCAGGTAACTTGAACATTGCACAGCAGTAAATATGCGCAGAAAATGCGCCCTGAAAGTTTACCCTTCAGGGCGTATCCTTGTGCTCATATGCTGGAATTGTAAAAGACTACTGCCGTTCCTCCATCTCATCGGGGGAAAAACGGCCTGTGCTGTACTCGCCTGCGCAGTTTTTAGTGTAGAGCCTGCGGATTTCGTCAGCATCGCCTGTCTGCCCGAGAACCCACATAAGCTTTGTTACGGCTGCCTCGGTCGTCATATCTTTTGCCTCGAGCACTCCTGTTTCCAGAGCCTTGCGTCCAGTCTGATAAATTGAGAAGTCGCTCGGCTCATAAAGGCACTGGCTGCACACAACGACGGTGACGCCTGCCTTTATCATCATTCTTAGCTTTGCTACGAGGTCGCGGCGGATAAAATTGAGCCCGCCGGCGCCGAAAGCTTCGATTACAATGCCGCGGTAATTCATTTTCAGCAGCGCGTCGAAAATATCAGGGTCGAGCCCGGGTGTGAGCTTCAGAAGAAAAACGCGGTTGCATATTTTATCCTTAAGCATGAAATCACCGCTGCTTTTTGGCAGGGCGCTTTTGTTTATGACAAGGCCCTTTGCGTCTACGCAGGCTATGTAGGGGTAATTTATGCTCTCGAAAGCATCCATGGCGAATGTCCGCACTTTCACGGCGCGCGTGCCGAGGATTACTTTGCGGTGGAATGCGACAAATACGCCGGGATTGCCGGAAGCAGCCATGGCAAACGCGCAGCGTAGGTTTTCAATGCCGTCGGTCAGCAGGTGTGTCAAAGGGAGCTGCGAGCCTGTGAGCACAAGCGGCACTTTAATATTGTGCAGCATGAATGAAAGGGCTGATGCCGTGTATGCCATAGTGTCTGTGCCATGTGTGAGCACCATGCCGTCGTAATGCCTGTATTCTTCCGCTACTGTACAGGCTATGCGCTGCCATTCTTCTGGCTGTATGTTGGAGCTGTCAAGCCGGAACAGTGGCTTGACTGTTACCTGGAAGCCAGGCGGCAGCCTGCGCAGGGATATGAGGCTATTGTCACTTATGTCCGGTGCAAGCCCTTCACTTGTCTGCCTGCAGGCGATTGTGCCGCCTGTTGTGATTAAAAGTATTTTTTTCATATATTGCGAATGCTTTTATGCCTGCGGTAACAGGCCTGCTTGCCTGTTACCGCAGGCGCTGATTCTTCCCCCCTAATGCATTTCGGCATAGTAAGATCAGTATAGCATAGTAATAGAAAATGTAACAGTGCTTATTTCGCGGGTTGGGCTTTATTCCATCTTTGAGCCCTGCTGCTTGACATTGGCACATTTTACTTATACTCTTTATATGTTCGAATATATTAAAAGGGCATTGTGCATAAAAAGTACGGGCGGCCATGCGGCGCGCCCGAAAAATAAAAAAGGGGATTTCTAATGTGAAATATTTTGACCTTCACTGCGACACACTGACAAAATGCCGTGAAAATCGGGAAGAGCTGAAAAACGCCAAGCTAAGCGTAAACCTTGAGAAAGGGAAAAAGTACGTGAGCTGGGCGCAGGTGTTTGCAATCTGGATAGACGACAGCCTGCGCGGCAAAGAGGCATACGGCTTTTTCAGCCGGAATGCGGGCTTCTTTGCGGAACAGATGAAAAAGAACAGCGGTACCGTCTCATTCTGCCGTTCTTCAGGCGATATACGCAAAGCAGCCGAAAACTCAAAAGAAATTGCGCTGCTTTCTATTGAAGGCTCAGGCGCGCTTGCCGGCAGAATAGAGAACCTGTACAATGCCTATAAAGCCGGAGTGCGCCTTATAACGCTCACATGGAACGGAAAATGCGAAGCCGGTGACGGCTGCATGGTTGAAAACGCTGGCGGCCTCACGCCTTTTGGGCTTGACCTTGTGTGCAAGATGGAACAGCTTGGCATAATAGTTGACGTTTCGCACCTTTCTGAAAAGGGCTTCTGGGATGTTGCCAGAACGGCGAAAAGGCCATTTGTAGCGTCACATTCGGACTCAAAGGGAGTCTTTGACTGCAGGCGTAACCTAACAGATGACCAGTTCCGCGAAATTGTGAAAGGCGGCGGCCTTGTGGGACTTAATTTCTGCAGAAAATTTTTAGCTGGCGGCAGGGTGACGGTGGAAGACATCATAAGGCATGCTGACCATTACCTGCACATTGGGGGCGAAAAAGCCCTTGCGCTGGGCTCAGACTTTGACGGGTGTGCCCTACCTGACGGCATCCGCGGCACGGAAGACGTAGCAAATATCCATTCTGCCTTCTGCAAAGAATTCGGCAGTGAACTTGCTGACGCGGTATTTTATGGCAATGCGTTCCGCTTTTTCACGGAAAACCTTTAAATACCAAATACAGCTTTTTACGCGGCTCGCTTTTTTATGTATATCAGGCCATCGTGCGGCCAAAGTAATCATATACCCTGCTTGAAGGCATTGGCTTTGCGTACCGGAACCCTTGTATCCTGTCGCATCCGCACTGGCGGACAAACCTGTCGTGCTCAGGAGTTTCGACGCCTTCTGCGATGACGCCAAGATGAATATCCTTAAAAGCTTTTGTAAGCTCGCGTATTACAATATTGCATTTCTTGTTTTCAATGGAATCCCAGATAAGGCTCTTGTCGATTTTCACGTCGTCGAAAGGCAGGTCAATAACATTGGCAATGTTTGAGTACCCTGTGCCGAAATCATCGAGCGCAAACTGGACGCCTTCATTGCTCATTTCGCGTATCTGGTCGCCTGCTTGGCGGTAGTTGCGTATGAGTGTGCTCTCGGTAATTTCAAGGACTATGCGGTTTGGCGAAATGTGGTTTTTGCGGATAATGTCGAGAACATGGTCGGCAAGGTCCGGCCGTGTGAGGTCTACTGCGGAAAGATTAATGGAGATAGAGTCGATGTCGGTGCCGCAGGACAGCATTGAGCGGATATATCCGGCAACTTTGTTGAGGACCATACTGCTGATTTCCATTATCATCCCGTTTTTCTCGGCTATGGGTATGAACTCGCCGGGAGGAACAAAATGGCCGCTTTCGTCCTGCAGCCGTAGAAGCGCCTCCGCTTCCGTGAAGTTATTATCCTGTATGCTGTAAAGAGGCTGGTAATAGATTATAAATTTGTCATTTTTTAACGCGTGGTACATTAAATCTTCGAGATGATGCTGGTAAACAGGACTGTCCCGATCAAGCACAACCTGCGGCACGCCGATGCCCGCCGGGGAATTCCCGGGCGAAGCTTTTGGGGCATGGCTGGAAGTTTTGAACATACCAATCACTCCATAACTGCATTTTTGGGGCGATGCACTTGCTTTATCATTAAAAAGATTTTTAAAGGAAATACCCATGTGGCACTGATATATATATCGCCTAGAAATAATATTGATTTAGTAAAAAATATGGTTGTCATGACTCGGGATATTGCCAATATAATAACATAGAATAATTATAAAGTACAGTGCTAAAACGATTCAGACTGCATAATTGTGCGAAATTACAAAAAATGCGTCTTTTCATTATAAAAATTTGTAATTTTCGAAACTTAAATGACGACTTTTCGCAATTTATCGTATGAATATTTTGCCACGGCGGACTAAAAATAATATGGGGTGAAAATATGCGCAAGAAAAAGATTTCTGCCGTGGTGTCTGTCGTGCTACTCGTAGCGGTGCTCAGCGGCACGGCAGTTTATAGTTCTATGCAGGCCGAAAAATACAAGCGCGGCCTTCAGTACGGCTACCGCCGAGCGTTAAGTGATCTTGGCAACCATGTGGGAAATATTGAAACGGCTCTCGAAAAAGCGCCATACACAAACACGCCGACGGAGCAGAATGGCCTTGCGGCAAAGCTTATGCAGGAGTCTGGCATGGCAAAATCTGCGCTTTCGGTTCTGCCGGTCGGCGACAATTCACTTGATAATGTGAGCCGCTTTATAACTCAGGTGGGCGACTTTGCCATGTCGCTTTCAAAGCGCACATCACAGGGAGAGGCAATCACAGCGGACGAATTTAAAACGATGCAGAGCCTTGGCACTTACTCAAAAAAGCTTTCAAACGATATGCAGACTGTCGATATTGATTTCAGCGATGCAGAAACATTCCATGACAGCGTAAAAGAAACAGCAAACGATTTTAGCAATTTTCCGTCACTTATCTATGACGGCCCTTTTTCGAGCAGCGTCATGAACCGTAAACCAAAGTTTACGCAGGGAAAGGAACAGGTACTTCAGGGAAATGCCGAAAATATTGCGGCCGATTTTCTCGGCATGAAGCAGAGCCAGCTTACACATACACAGGACAATGCCGGAACGCTGCCGGTGTATAACTTTACGGCTGAAAACGGAAATATCACCATTTCAGTTACAAAGGCCGGCGGGCTGGTTTCGAGCATGGTGGATTCCCGCGCAGTGGGAAGCTCTAAGCTTGGCTATGCAGAAGCTTCTAAAAAAGCGCGGGATTTTCTCGGCTCGCGCGGCATAAAAAGCATGAAGGAAAGCTACTATGCCATTGAAGATAACATCTGCCTGATAAACTATGCTTATGACCAGGACGGTGTGATCTGCTACCCGGACCTCATAAAAGTTGGCGTTGCGCTCGACAACGGCAAAATAGCCCGCTTTGAGTCCGCCGGATATATAATGAATCACCATGACAGGAACCTTAAGGCAAAACTGACGGCTGCACAGGCGAAGGAAAAAGTAAGCCCGAGGCTTAAAATTATACAGAGCCGCCCTGCACTTATACCTACGGACGGCGGCAGTGAAAAGCTGACTTATGAGTTCCTGTGTTCGGGCATAAACAACGAACGCGTGCTTATTTATATCAACGCAGATACGGGTTACGAAGAGAATATCCTCATAATCCAACAATCGGACCACGGCATACTGACAAAATAAAAAAGCCGCCCTGAATGAGCAGGGCAGCTTTTTCCACATATGACGCTTATTTTACTGCTTACCGAGCAGCTTTACAAGCACGGCTTTTTGGGCATGGAGGCGGTTTTCGGCCTCGTCGAAAAATTCTTTTGAATGCTCTTCAAACACATCGGCCGTGATTTCTTCTCCGCGGTGCGCAGGCAGGCAGTGCAGGACTATTGCGTCGGGCTTTGCCTGCGAGAGGACTTCTTTGTTTATCTGGTAGCCCTTAAAATCCTTCCTGCGCTTTTCGGCTTCGGCCTCTTCGCCCATTGATGCCCATACGTCGGTAATAAGCACATCGGCGCCTTTTGCGGCTTCGAACGGATCCTGTGTCATGCTGAACGCCGGATGCACGGCGGCAAAGTCTAACACAGCGGCATTTGGTTGGTATGCGGCAGGGCAGGCGACAGAAACTTCCATCTTTGATTTCAGCCCGCCGACGATAAGTGAATTCATCATGTTGTTGCCATCACCTATGAAGCATAGTTTCAGGCCTTCGAGCGGGCCCTTATATTCGCGTATAGTCATGAGGTCGGCCAGCACCTGGCACGGATGCGAGAGGTCGGTAAGGCCGTTGATGACGGGGATGGAGCCATTGCGCGCGAGTGCTTCTGCTTCCGACTGTTTGAAAGTGCGTATCATTATCCCGTCGAGGTAGCGGGAAAGGACACGCGCCGTGTCCTGAACAGGTTCGCCGCGGCCTATCTGCAGGTCGTTCGATGAAAGGAAAATCGGCAACCCGCCGAGCTGGTACATGCCGACTTCGAATGAAACGCGCGTCCTTGTGGAAGCTTTCTCAAAAATCATGCCGAGCGTTTTGCCTGCGAGGACTTTATGCTCCACACCCTTTTTCTGGTCGCTTTTCAGCCTGTCTGCAAGGTCAAGTATTTCCTTGATGTCTTCGCCTGTCAGATCCATCATTTTTAAAAGATGCTTCATAGTGCGATCCCTCCCGTTGTTTCACATTGTTTTTCCGCTGAGCGTATTTTCCAGGATATCGAGGCCGTGGCCTGCTTCCTGCTTTGTCACCGTGAGCGGTGGAAGCAGGCGCAGCACATCTTTTGCCGTAAGTATAAGCAAGCCGTTCTTAACACATTCTACCGCAATTTCGGCCGGATTGCCATGCTTTGGCTTTGCGCCTATCATAAGCCCCATGCCGCGCACATAGGATATGCCGTCCATAGCACGGAGCCTTTCGGCAAAATATTGCCCTTTTGACCGGACTCCCTTTAAAAATGCCGGTTCTGAGACACGCTCAAGCACAGCAAGGGCGCCGGCACAAGCTACGGGATTCCCGCCGAATGTAGAGCCGTGCGTGCCGCTGCCCATTATGCTACCGAGCCTTTCGCTGCAAAGGCAGGCGCCCATCGGCAGGCCACCGGCAAGCGCTTTTGCGCTTGACACAACGTCAGGCTGCACGCCGTAGTTCTGGTAGCAGTAAAAAGCGCCTGTGCGCCCTACCCCTGTTTGCACTTCGTCAATTATCATGAGTATTTTATTTTCCGTGCAAAAAGAGCGAAGCTCGTGCACAAATGATTTGTCAAGGGGTATCACGCCGCCCTCACCCTGAATGAGCTCAAGCATTACGGCGCATGTCTTGCCTGTTACGCATGACTTTATCCCTTCCATTGAAGCGTCGGCGTACTTGAATCCGCCTGCAAGCGGGAGGAACATGCTGTGGAACATTTCCTGCCCCGTTGCTGCAAGCGTGGCTACGGTGCGCCCGTGGAAGGAATTTTTAAGCGTTATGATTTCCGGTTCTTTTATGCCGAGGGCGTCTTCGCCGTATTTCCGCGCAAGCTTGATGCAGCACTCGTTTGCCTCTGCGCCGGAGTTGCAGAAGAAGATCTTTCCCATGCCGCTTATGTGGCATAGCTTTTCTGCAAGCTCGGCCTGCACGGGGCTGTAGTAGAGGTTCGAAATATGCTGGATAGCGGCGGCCTGCTTTGTAATGGCCGCCGCCCATTTCTCATCCGAATATCCGAGGCAGTTAACGCCTATGCCGCTTGTAAAGTCAATGTATTCTTTGCCTTCGGTATCTTTTGCCGTTGCATTTTTGCCGGAAACAAGGGCAACGGGAAACCGCGAGTAAGTCGGCATAACATAGCTGTCAAGCTTGTTTTTCACCGTTTCAAACGTCATTATCTGTCCCTCCTGACGTTAGTTAATAAAACATGGTGCCTATGCCTTCGTCTGAAAAAAGCTCGATGAGTATTGAATGGGGTATACGCCCGTCGATTATATGCGCGCGCTGCACGCCGTTCTTGGCCGCGTCGGCGCAGCACTGGACTTTCGGTATCATGCCGCCTGAAATAATGCCTTCAGCCTGAAGCTTCGGTATGTCGCCCACTTTTACAACAGGAATGAGGGAGTCTTCATCGTCTTTATCGCGAAGGAGGCCGCGCACGTCCGTCATGAGTATGAGCTTTTCGGCTTTAAGTTCTGATGCTATTTTTGCAGCGGCTGTGTCGGCGTTTATATTGTAGACTTCACCGTTTTCGCCGCCTGCAATAGTTGCCACAACCGGGATGTATCCGTTTTGCGTCGCATTGCGCAGCGGGGCTGGATTGACTTTGGTTATCTCGCCTACATAGCCGAGCTCTTTTGGGCCGGAGATTTTTTTTGCTTCCAGGAGGCCGTCATCAAGTCCGCACAAGCCGACGGCGCGCCCGCTGTGCTGCTCGAGGAGTTGCACAAGGCCCTTGTTTACCTTGCCTGCAAGCACCATCTGCACTATATCGATAGTTTCGCTGTCAGTGCACCGCAGGCCGTCGACAAAATGGCTTTCCTTGCCGACCTTTTTAAGCATGGCGTCGATTTCATTGCCGCCGCCGTGCACCACAACAACGCGTATGCCGACAAGCTGCATGAGAACTATGTCGCACATCATGGCGTCTTTGAGGGACTCGTTTACCATGGCGCTGCCGCCGTATTTTACGACTATTGTTTTTCCGGCATGTGTCTGTATGTAAGGCAGCGCCTGGACAAGTATATGTGCGCGCTCGCTGTTGGAGATTTTCATGCTTTTGCTTTCCCACTTTCTGGCCGGCTTTCCCGCAGAGCCTGATGCAAGATTTTTCCCTAAGTAAGGAAGGGCAGGTCATGTGCGGTAAGAACCGTTTATTTTAACATAATCGTAGGTGAGGTCGCAGCCGTATGCAGTGGCGGAAGCCGTCCCGTCGGCGAGGGCCACGATTACGGTTATCTCGTCTTCTGAGAGAACTTTTTTGGCCTTTTCTTCTGAAAACGGTATGCCTGAGCCATTGCGGCACACGGTTATGCATCCGGCTTTTGATGAAAACGAAACGCCGATTTTGGAGATGTCCGTATCTGCGCCGCTGTATCCCACGGCGCAAAGCACGCGGCCCCAGTTTGCATCGGCGCCGAACATGGCGGCCTTAAACAGGTTTGAGCAGATGACGCCTTTTGCCGCCTTGCGTGCGCTTTCCCTATCTTTAGCACCTGTGACGCGGCAGACAAGCAGCCGCGACGCGCCCTCGCCGTCTTTTGCAATGGTGCGGGCAAAGCGTGTGCAGAGCTGCGTGAGTGCCGCGGTGAATATCTCAAACTCCGGCCCGTAGGCTTCACTAATTTTTTTATTCCCAGCAAGGCCGTCGGCAAGTATGGCGCACATATCGTTCGTCGATGTATCGCCGTCTATGCTCACCATGTTGAACGTAACGTCAACGGCCCTGTGCAGGGCACAGTTAAGCGCATCCTTTGAAATAGCGGCGTCTGTTGTTATGAAGCAGAGCATTGTGCCCATGTTTGGGTGTATCATGCCGGAGCCCTTTGCAATGCCGCCTATTCTGACTTCTTTCCCACCTATGGTGCAGCTGATGGCAAAATTCTTTACTTTGGTGTCTGTCGTCATTATTGCCTTTGCTGCCATTTCCGAGCCGCCTGGTGAAAGCGAGGCGGCAAGCTCTGGAATTTTAGCGGCTATCGGTTCAATTGGGAGCACCTGGCCTATGACGCCGGTGGATGCAACAATGATGTTTTCAGGCTTGAGCCCGAGGGCACCGGCGGCAAGCAAACACATTTTTTTCGCTTTCTCCATGCCATCGCTGTTGCACGTGTTGGCGTTGGCGCTGTTGCATATTACGGCTTGCGCTGTGCCGTCCTTAATGTTTTCTTCCGTAACGAACAGAGGCGCGCCTTTTACGAGGTTCTTTGTATAAACCGCGGCGGCGGCGCATGGGACTTCCGACACAATCATGGCGAGGTCGGGCTTAGACGCATTTCTGCGCAGACCGCAGTGGATGCCTCCTGCCTTGAATCCCTTCGCAGCGCATGCGCCGCCTTCAATGTATGGATATTCAGCCATTTGACATGCCTCCTTATTTTTTGCCAGCCAGTTCCGAAGCTATTTTAAAATCACACTTTTTATGTAAATTTTATGTAAATATAATAAACCGTATCGAATCTTTCTCTGCTTGCCCCACCGGCCGGCTGCCGCGCCGCAGTCTAAAAGCAGCGGCTGATGGCCGCATGATTTCCACTGCCATTCATTTAAGTATGGATAGTATATTATCAGATATACAGATACACGGTTGTAGATTTATTAAACTGCGCTTTTTAAAAAGCAGGGGGCAATGATGTGAGGCCGGCCTTTTCGTCAAGCCCGAGCATTAGGTTCATGTTCTGCATGGCCTGGCCTGCCGAGCCTTTTACCATGTTGTCAATGGCTGAAACGGCTATAAGCGTTTCCGTGTGGCTGTCGATATGCAGTGAGATGTCGCAGAAATTTGAGAGCCTCACATTTTTGATGTCTGCCGTGCGCCCATCGGGAAGCAGCCTGATAAAGAATTCCCTGCCGTAGCGCTTTCCATACGCATTGCGGAGCTGCTCCATGGTTACACCCGGTTTGAGTTTTGCGTAGCATGTTGCAAGGATACCGCGGCTTACAGGTATGAGGTGCGGCACAAATGTGATGTGCGTCTCTTTTCCGGAAACGGTACTGAGCGTCTGTTCCATCTCGGGGGTATGGCGGTGGCAGCCGGCTTTGTATGCCGTCATGCTTTCGTTGAGCTCGGGAAAATGCGTGTTCTGTGTGGTTTTGCGGCCGGAGCCGGTTACACCGGAAGAGCAGTCGGCAATTATGCCGTCTGGGGAAACGAAGCCGCTTTCGAGGGCCGGCGCGAGCGCCAAGGGTACCGCCGTGGCATAGCAGCCGGGGTTAGCGACAAGCTTGCTTCCTTTTATATTTTCCCGGAAAAGCTCCGGAAGGCCGTAGGCGGCCTTTTCATGCAGCTCTGGAAAAATAAATTTGCCGTGGTACCATCTGCGGTAATCTTTCTCGCTCTTGAGGCGGAAATCGGCGCCCATGTCTATGAAAAATTTCCCGGCACAGAAACATTCTTCGGCAATTTCCTGCGAAAGGCCGCTTGGCAGCGCTGCAAAAACAACGTCGCTTTTTTTGATGACGTCTTTTTCATTTTCACAGATTTTGTCACAAAGGCGGTAATAAGCCGGATATACGCCGCTTAATGGCTTGCCCTCATAACTTACGGAGCCGACGGCCGAGACTTCAGCGTCAGGGTGGCCAGAGAGCATGCGCACAAGCTCTGCACCGGCATATCCTGTGGCGCCGATTATACCTGCGCGTATCATGCTTTTTCGCCCAGAAGGCCGAGGATTCGCTTTGCCTGTGCCTTCACATTTTCCGGAGCCGGCCCGCCGAGGGCTTTCCTGCCGTTTACACAATGGTCGAGGGAAATGGCTTCATAAATGTCACTGCCGAAACTGCTGCTGAACTGCTTGTATTTTTCGAGCGGCAGTGTTTCAAGCGTGAGGTGGTTTCCCGTGCAGTAGGCGACGATGTCACCCGTTATGCGGTATGCCGTGCGGAATGGCATGCCTTTGCCGGTAAGGTAATCGGCGCAGTCGGTAGCATTTATGAATCCGCCGGCGGCCGCTGCGCGCATGTTTTTCGGAATAGCTTTCATCGTCTTTAGCATTGGGGTGAACGTGCCAAGGCATGCCTCAAGCGTATCAACAGCATCGAATATGGCTTCCTTGTCTTCTTGCATATCCTTGTTGTAGGCAAGGGGGAGGCCTTTCATCATGGTAAAAAGCGTTACCATGTCACCTATTGCACGCCCACACTTGCCGCGTACAAGCTCGGCAATATCTGGGTTCTTTTTCTGCGGCATTATGCTTGAGCCGGTGGAAAAGGCGTCGTCGAGCTCCACAAATTTGAATTCCCACGAACACCAGAGCACGGTTTCCTCCGAAAGGCGTGAAAGGTGCACCATGCAGATGGCTATGCTTGATGCGAGCTCAAGGCAGAAATCGCGGTCAGAAACGCCGTCAAGGCTGTTCTGCATAGGGCCGGCGAAGTCGAGGAGCTCAGCCGTGCGCTCGCGGTTTATGGGATATGTTGTGCCCGCCAGCGCGCATGAGCCGAGGGGGCAGTAATCCATGCGCTTTTTAGTGTCGCGGAACCGGCCTATGTCGCGCATGAACATCTCTGCGTATGCTAAAAGATGGTGCCCGAATGTGATGGGCTGCGCGCGCTGCATATGCGTGTAACCGGGCATTATGGTGCCGCTGTAGGCAAGCGCCTTCCTGCATATCTCGGCGGTGAGGCCATGCAGCAGCCCGATGATTTTCTCAGTATGCTTTTTCAGATGGAGGCGCAGGTCGGTAGCCACCTGGTCATTGCGGCTGCGCGCCGTATGCAGGCGCTTGCCGGTATCGCCGAGTCGCTTTGTAAGCTCGCCTTCGACGAATGTGTGTATGTCTTCGGCGCTGCCGTCGATTTGCAGCATCCCGCTTTTAAGGTCGCTGAGTATGCCATTAAGCCCCTCACATATTTTAGACGCTTCTTCGGGAGCTATGATATTGCATTCGCCGAGCATGCGGGCATGGGCAATGCTGCCTTCTATGTCCTCCTGCGCCATGCGGCTGTCAAATGAAATAGAGGAGTTAAAGCTGTCAGCGGCGCTGCTGAGGCCCTTATGGAATTTTCCGGCCCACAGTTTCAATGTATATTCCCCCTGACTTTGGAATCCTTATATATTTTTACGTATACAGAAAAGGGGCAGATGCTCCGCCCCTCCTGAAAATCCGGACTGTATCATTCCTGGCTTTTAAGCCTGTGCTCGGCCTGGACGGCGATGGGGAGCCCGAAAAGGTTGATGAATCCCTGTGCGTCGGCCTGGTTATACACACTGTCGGCACTGAATGTAGCCATATCACTGTCGTAAAGTGAGTACTGCGACTTGACGCCCGCGTCTATTATGTTGCCTTTGTAGAGCTTCAGCTTAACATCGCCTGTGACGTTTTTCTGTGTTGAGTCGACGAATGCCGAAAGCGCTTCACGCAGCGGGGTGAACCATTTACCGTCATAGACAAGCTCAGCAAATTTAGGGCCGACCGTCTGCTTGTAGTGGAAAGTGTCTTTGTCAAGGCAAAGCTCTTCGAGCTTTTCGTGGGCGTGGTAAAGGATAGTTCCGCCAGGTGTTTCATAGACGCCGCGCGATTTCATGCCGACGAGCCTGTTTTCCACAAGGTCCACAATGCCAATGCCGTTTTGCCCGCCGAGCTCGTTAAGCTCGGCAATCATATCGACGCCGCACAGCTTTTGGCCGTTCAGCTTTACGGGAACACCTTTTTCAAATGATATAGTCACATATGTTGGCTTGTCAGGCGCCTTTTCAGGCGATACGCCAAGCTCGAGAATTTTATCATAGTCCGGCTCGTTTGCCGGATTTTCAAGGTCAAGCCCTTCGTGTGAAAGGTGCCAGAGGTTCTTGTCTTTTGAATAGTTGGTTTCCCTTGTTATGTTAAGCGACACATGGTGTGCTTCAGCATAGTCTATTTCTTCGTCGCGGGATTTGATGTTCCATATCCTCCATGGCGCAATAATGGCCATATCCGGTGCAAAAGCCTTAATGGAGAGCTCAAAGCGTACCTGGTCGTTGCCTTTTCCCGTTGCGCCGTGCGCAATGGCGTCGGCGCCTTCGGCCTTTGCAATCTCCACAAGGCGCTTTGCAATAAGCGGCCTTGCAAAAGACGTGCCAAGGAGGTATTTGCCCTCATAAACGGCATCGGCCTTAAGCGTCGGCCAGATGTAATCTTCAACGAGCTGTTTTTTGAGGTCCGCTATGTAAAGCTTTGATGCGCCCGTTTCCTTTGCCTTTTTCTCAAGGCCGTTAAGTTCTGCGCCCTGGCCGACGTCCGCCGCTACGGCGATGACTTCACAGTTGTTGTAGTTTTCCTTAAGCCACGGGATGATGACCGATGTGTCAAGCCCACCGGAATAGGCAAGAACAACTTTCCTGATTTCTTTTTTCATACCGCTCAACCGCCTTTTCTGTAATTTAAATTGATATTAATGTAATTTATAAGCTAATTATACACCTTATATGCAGAAAATCAACTGAACTATGAATATTTATTCAAATATTTTTTATAGTGACAAAAAGGCAAAAAGACAATTTTCCCTTTGGAGCCGGTTGGCACTGTGATATAATCATTATTGAAAGCAAAACAAAAAGGAGGATTTTCGATGGGTGAATTCAAAGAGATTAAAATCGGAGATATGAAGTTTAACCCTTTCAGCATGATCAGCAAAGAATGGATGCTCCTTACAGCGGGGAATGCTGAAAAATGCAATACAATGACCGTAAGCTGGGGCTCGCTCGGCGTCCTTTGGAAAAGTCCGGTTTCGAGCGTCTATGTGCGCCCTACGCGCTATACGCTGGAATTTTTGAACCGCGAAAAATATTACTCGCTGTGCGTGTTCGATGAAAAATACCGTGCGGCGCTTAATTACTGCGGGAGTCATTCCGGGCGCGACGGTGACAAAATTAAGGCGGCGGGCCTTACGCCGGCCTTTGATGAAGCCGCCCCGTACTTCAAGGAAGCCAAACTTGTGCTTATTTGCAGGAAGCTCTACAGGCAGGACTTCAGGCCGGAATGTTTCATTGAAAAATCGCTTGACGCTGAAAATTATCCGAAAAAAGATTACCACAAGATGTTTGTAGGAAGCATTGAGAAAGTGCTTGTTAAAGGATAAAAAATGCCCCGTAACCTCAGGCATTGTCTGAGGTTACGGGGCGTCCTTTTGCATTGGCACTATTTCCGGTCCATGTTTTCTTCTGTTTGCCGGTCTGTCTGCTCTTCAATTTTGCTGAACGTTTCCTCGCTTAGGTCATGCTCCATTTTACAGGCGTCAGCTGCGGCGTTTTTTTCGCTGACGCCGATGCCGACAAGGAATTTCGTTATTGTGCGGTGCCTGTTGTAAATGCGCTGGGCAATGGCAAGGCCGGAATCCGTAAGCGTTATGTATCCGTCGGAGTCCATGTTGATGTACCCGTTTTCGCGCAGGCGCTTCATGGCTATGCTTATGCTTGGCTTTGTGTAGCCGAGCATATTGACAATATCGATGGAGCGCACAGCGCCCTTTTCGTTTTTTATCATAAGGACTTTTTCAAGATAGTCTTCTGCTGATTCATGAATCTGCATGAATTCTCCCCCCAGACAGACAAGATTCAAACAATCAAACAATTATAATTAGAGTAGCACAATCAAACTTTATTTGCAAGGAAGAGAAAATCTTGGAGGCCTATTGACAATTCGGGTTAGCCATAGCTAACTTTCACGTGGCAGGCACAATGTTTTATAAAAAACAAACACAATCAAGCCCGAGCATTTTAAAAGCGATGAAGCCGGCCGCATGTTAAAGGTAGCATTTGCCTCTTTAGGGAATTGACAGGGCGGCCGCGTTTCATTATAATAGTTTATTGTCCAGAAATACAAGCTGCGTTTTATCCGCAGCTTTAAAAGGGTGGTCGCTTTATGACTAATAATAAGCAGATTCTTCTTACAAAAGACGGCCTTGAAAAACTTAAGGTCGAGCTCGATGAGCTTAAAACAGTAAAAAGGAAAGAAGTATCCGAGAAAATCAAGGTCGCCCTTTCTTTCGGTGACCTCTCCGAAAACAGCGAGTACGACGAAGCAAAAAATGAACAGGCCATAGTTGAGGCGCGCATTGCGGACATTGAGGCAATGCTCAAGCGCGTGAAAGTTATAGATGAGAGCGAGCTCAGCTCGGAAAATATCCACATTGGCTCTAGAGCCGAACTGCGCGTTACAGACCCGGCAACTGGCGAAAGCCAGGTAGTAAATTACAAAATTGTCGGCTCGAATGAAGCTGACCCAATTAACGGTTGCATCTCTGATGAATCGGCTGTTGGCAAGGCGCTTCTCGGCCACAGCATAGGTGAAAGGGTAAATGTGGAAGTCCCTGCTGGCACAATGGAGTATGAGGTCCTTACTATTTCCAAATGATTTAATGCAGGCTTATCCGTCTGCTGCACTCCAAGCTGCCATATTTTAAATTGCAGGCCGGGCCGGAAAACAAAGTGACAAGTAAAGGATGAAAGTTTGGGGAATTGATAATGAGCGAAAAGAACAAAGAGAAAGTACAGGATGAACCGGAACAGGAAAATGTGAGCGAGATGCAGATACGCAGGCAGAAACTCGCCACATTGTGTGAAAAAGGGCGCGACCCGTTTCAGATTACCACATGCCCGCGCAATATAACTGCACAGGGAATACGCGACCGCTTTGCGGAACTGGAAAGCAAAGACGTCTGCATTGCGGGCCGCATTATGAGCTGGCGCGATATGGGCAAGGCCAGCTTTATGGATATCTATGACCGCAGTGGCAAAATCCAGGTTTACATGAAAATTGACCAGGTTGGCGAAGAAAGCTACACAGACCTTAAAAGCTGCTGGGATGTCGGCGACATCATCAGCGTCCAGGGCTATGTTTTCAAAACGCGCCGCGGCGAGATTTCTGTCCATGCGCGTGAAGTCCGCCTCCTGGCAAAATCCCTGCGCCCGCTGCCGGAAAAATTTCATGGCCTGAAAGACACGGACCTGCGCTACCGCCAGCGCTACCTTGACCTGATTGTCAACCCGGAAGTTAAGAAAACGTTTTTCCGCAGGAGCAAGATAATCAAGACTATCCGCGATATGCTTGACAGCAAGGGCTATATTGAGGTTGAGACGCCGGTGCTAAACACAATTCCGGGCGGAGCCACAGCGCGGCCGTTTGTTACCCACCACAACTCGCTCAATATTGACATGTACCTGCGCATAGCAACGGAGCTGCACTTAAAGCGCCTTATCGTTGGTGGCTTTGAAAAAGTGTACGAGATAGGCCGTATCTTCCGCAACGAGGGCATGGACGTAAAGCATAATCCGGAATTTACGACGGTTGAGATGTACGAAGCGTACACTGACTATTTCGGTATGATGGACCGCACGGAGGATATTATCCGCGCATGTGCAAAAGCTGCCTGCGGCAGTGAGCAGATAGTCTACCAGGGCGACGCGATAGATTTCTCGGTGCCTTTTAGGCGCATTACAATGAATGACGCTATAATCAAATACACTGGCATAGATTTCCTCTCGTTTAAAGGCGACACGGAAAAAGCGCGCGGGGCCGCAAAGCAGCTCGGCGTTGAGCCGAAGGAAACGGATCTCTGGGGCAATATCATGGCGCTCGTTTTTGACCAAAAAGTTGAAGACAAACTCGTGCAGCCGACTTTTGTCTACGATTATCCAGTGGAGGTTTCACCGCTCACGAAGCGCAAGCGCGGTACCCCTGAGCTTGTTGAAAGGTTTGAGCTTTTCATTGCGCGCTGCGAGCTGGCCAATGCCTACTCTGAACTTAATGACCCGATAGACCAGAGGGAGCGCTTTGTGCGCCAGATGGAACTGCGCGCTAAGGGCGATGAGGAAGCCAATATAATTGACGAGGATTTTCTCACAGCTATGGAATACGGCATGCCGCCTACGGGTGGCATGGGCATGGGCATCGACAGGCTTGTCATGCTCCTGACTGACAGCCCGTCGATACGCGATGTGCTCCTTTTCCCGACCATGAAGCCAAAAGAGGAAGAGTAAAAAAAAATCTGCGGGATTTTTTACTCATTATAGGCAGGATAACTGCAGCAGGAGTGCCTGCTGCGTTGGTATGTGAACAACTGCCGGTCTGTATTTTAGAAAATCGTTCCAGCCTTCGTCGAAAAAAGGCTGGGACTTTTTTTGCTTTTTGTGTGCGATTGCGGTAAAATCAAAACAGTGCAGCAGGAACTGCGCCTGCTGAAAATATAGAATGTTCATAACTTGGATTTACATTCGTCTATTTTTTATCTTAAAATGATAGGAATACTAAAAATGTATTTTGCGAGGGCAAGCTAAGGAGGGCATAGTATGGAAAATGCGAAAATCATGGTTGTGGATGATGACCAGAATATATGTGAACTTCTGCGGCTGTATCTTGAAAAAGAAGGGTATACCGTCGTAACGGCAAATGACGGCAGAAAAGCGCTTGATATGTTTGACCGTGAAAAACCGGATTTAATGCTGCTTGACATTATGCTGCCGGGTCTTGACGGGTGGCAGGTATGCCGCGAGATACGTAAAAAAAGCCAGTGCCCGATAATCATGCTGACTGCGAAAGGCGAAGTCTTTGACAAAGTGCTCGGCCTTGAGCTCGGCGCTGACGACTATGTTGTAAAGCCGTTTGAAACTAAGGAAGTAGTGGCGCGCATAAAGGCGGTGCTGCGCCGCATAGGCAAAAACGGCGAAGAGCCGGTAAAAGAAGTAAAATATGATAAACTTTCGATAAACTTGACAAACTATGAGTTGAAGGTAAACGGCAAGCAGATAGACACGCCGCCTAAAGAGATGGAGCTTATCTACCATCTTGCCAGCAACCCCAACCGCGTATTTACACGCGACCAGCTTCTCGATGAAGTCTGGGGTTTTGACTACTACGGCGACAGCCGCACTGTGGACGTCCATGTAAAGCGCCTACGCGAAAAGCTGGAAGGCGTCTCGGATCAGTGGTCGCTTAAAACCGTGTGGGGCGTAGGATATAAGTTTGAAGTAAAGGATTCTGATGAGATAAGCGCACAGAACAAAGATACAAACACAAACACAAAAACGAAGAAAGAAAAAACTGCAAAATAATATGGGATTCCATCCAGGGTGAAATAATGAAAAAAACCCTTTTTAAAAAATATCTGAGAATTACAACAGCAATTATCCTCGTTAGTTTTTTAGCCATAAGCATTATAATACTCATCTTTATCACGGATTACTGGAAATCGGAAAAGCGCAGCCTGCTGCAGAAAAATGCCGAAAATGTAGCTATGCTCGCGGCGGGCACAGCCACAACCACGCAGCACAACCTTTACCGCCTCAACATGGACACAATGGAGGCATTTACCAAGGCTTTTGCACGTAATATAGAGTCCGACATATTCATTACGGATACAGACGGCAGGGCAATACTCCTGGCGTACGGGAGCGCTGGCACTGTGGACGTGAGCGAGCCTGTCAGCAGGGACATAATGAAGCAGACGCTTAAAGGCCTCTACAGTTCAGAGGGGACTATGGACGGTATGTACCAAAACAAATGCTACACTGTAGGCGTGCCTATCATAGTGAGCGACAGCAACGGCAGCCGGCAGCCAATCGGTGCGGTGTTTGCAGTCTATAATGCAAAAACATTTGACGCATTCCGCTGGGCTGTAATCAAAGTCTTACTCTGCGCGCTTATAATAGCTTTTGGAGTTTCGTTTGCCGTAGTATGGCTTTTCACATACCGCCTTGTGCAGCCGCTTCGTAAAATGGCCTCTGCGGCACGCAGCTTTGGTAAAGGCAACTTTTCTGCCCGTGTCCCGGTCACAAGCCATGATGAGATAGGCCAACTTGCGGAAGCGTTCAACAATATGGCTGATTCCTTGGCGTCAAGCGAAACGGCAAACAGAAATTTTGTAGCCAATGTTTCCCATGAACTTAAAACGCCGATGACTACCATAGCGGGCTTTATAGACGGCATTCTCGATGGCACCATACCGCCGGAAAAGGAAAAGCATTACCTTGGCATAGTTTCACAGGAAGTGAAGCGCCTCTCGCGCCTTGTGCGCACAATGCTTGACCTTTCACGCATAGACAGCGGCGCTTTGAAGCTCCGCCCGACGCGCTTCGACATTACCAACACCGTTTGCGTTGTGCTTCTGTCTTTTGAGCAAAAGATAGAAAAAAAGAAGATAGATGTCCGCGGCATGGACGGCATACAGAGCATTTATGTTGAAGGCGACCCGGATATGCTCTATCAGGTCGTGTATAATCTTGTTGACAATGCCGTAAAATTCACAAATGAGGGCGGGTACCTGAAAATCGAACTGTCGCAGGGCAACGGCAGGACGACCGTAGCTCTTGAGAACAGCGGGCCGGGCATTGAGCCAGACGAGCTTCCCATGGTGTTCGAGCGGTTTTATAAGACGGACAAATCGCGAAGCCGCGACAAAAACGGCATGGGCCTCGGCCTGTACCTTGTGAAAACCATTATCCGCATGCATGGCGGCGAAATAACTGCTTCAAGCGAGCAGGATAAATTTACAAGATTCGAATTCTGGATTCCCGACAAAGCTGTCAGGCAGAAAGGCGGTACTTCCTGCCGCCTTGTAGAAACAACGGCGGACACTTCTCCGGGGGGACCCGGAAAATAAGAGAAAGGGCATATTCACTATGAATGATAGCAACCAGGAGCCTTGGAACAGCAGCCAGGGCAGTGACGGCGGGGATAACAGCCGGCCGGAAAACAGCGGAAATTCCCCTTCAGAAGAGCCTGCTGCTGCAGATGAGAAGCAGGAAAAACAGCCTGAAAATGGCCAAGAGGCAGGCAGCAGCACTGAGGAAGGGAAAAGCCCTACGAGTTCTGGAGGGCCTGATGCGGGCCAAAAGCAGCAGGGCGGCCTTCCGCCGTATGGCCAGGCTCACGGTGGCCAGGGCTGGAACCAGCCTTCATATGGCGGCTATTACCCTTACAGCAAATACGGCTATTATCAGGACAGGTATGATAACCCGTATTCGCCTCAGCAGAACCAGCAGCCGCCATGGGGGCCTAACGGCCCAATGCCGCCGAAGCAGCACCATAAGATGGGCAGTGGGCTGAAAACATTCTTCTGGGTAATTGGCATTGTTGCGGCAGGGCTTGTTGTGGCATTTGCCGTCTTTGCCGCGCGTCCGGGCCTCATGCAGCAGGGTGCTGATTCTCAGTCAGGCCAGGCATCTTCCTCACAGTCCTCCTCATCTGGGATAAACGGAACCATGCCGAAAAACAAATCGGGCTCTTCAGGCTCCGGAAGTGTAATAAGTGGCATTTCAGGCAATGGTATCGACCCTAATGCCAAGGGTATTACTATCCAAAGCAAACCTACAGGTTCCGCTATGAGTGCGAAAGATGTTTACAAGAAAGTTATACAGAGTGTGGTAGGCGTTGAGACAACGGTAAGTTCTGCTTCCAGCGCCGGTGGAGGTGCTACAGGGGAAGGAACGGGCATAGTTGCGTCGAGTGATGGATATATACTGACTAATGCCCATGTTGTCGGCTATTCAAGGAATAACACCGAAAAAGTGATCCTGCACAGCAACAAGGCATATCAGGCTAAAGTTGTGGGGTATGATAAAACATCCGACCTTGCGGTGCTGAAAATAAATGCGAATAATCTGTCCCCCGCGACGTTTGGCAGCATTGACAGCATGGAGATAGGCGACGAAGTGCTTGCAATAGGCAACCCGGGAGGCCTCAGCTTTGCTGGCTCGCTTACTGGCGGCATGATTTCGGCGCTTAACAGGACGATAGAGAATTACAGCGCGAATGGCATGACGTATATCCAGACTGATGCGGCGATAAATCCGGGTAACTCAGGCGGCCCGCTCGTTAACATGTATGCGCAGGTTATAGGCATAAACTCCAACAAAATAGCAGCTACGGGCTATGAAGGCATGGGGTTTGCCATCCCTGTCAGCCGAGCGGCGGGCATAATAAACCAGCTCGTAAGGAACAGCTATGTTTCGGGGCGCTGCCGCCTTGGCATAACAGGGCAGAACGTCGGTTCTGCGCAGGCAGGCCTTTTCGGCTCGACCGAGGGCATAATGATACGCTCTATAGAATCTGACAGCTACGTTGGGCGTGCAGGGGCAAAAGTCGGCGACATCATAACCGCGGCGGACGGCAAAAAGGTAACTTCGCTTGACGACCTCAATGCCATACTCAGTTCCCGTAAGCCGGGCGACACTATCACAATGACTGTTTATGCCGACGCAGCCAGCGGAAACGGCCATTACAAGACGATTAATGTAAAACTTCTCGAAGACAAAGGCGAAACACAGAGATAGGCTGTAAGTGCTTTTATGTGCAGGTGGCAGGCAAGCCGCCTGCACACTTTTATGACGATAAAAAAGTTGAAAAATTCCCTTGCATTTAAGGCTTAGAAGTGATATTATAATTGAGTACGACTGCAACAGATATGCGTTGAAGCGGGAGGTTGCGGCATTTACTGCCGGTTATTTCCGTGGAGTATGTCCGATTTTAAACCGGGCGACAGATATTTTTGAGTGCGCAGGCGGAGCGACTATTTTGCCGTGCCGTTCGTGCTCAGACGTTTTTTGTGCCTTACACCCGGATTTCAGTTAGTGATGAAATCCGTTTTTTTATATGTGCCGAAGAAACACCCGGCACGGTGTCAGGATTTCAGAAAACGTCGCCCGCCAACTACAATAAGGAGGCGATCCAAAGTGGCAGTCAAGGAAAAACTCAGAATCAGGATCAAGGGGTACGACCATCAGCTCGTCGACCAGTCGGCAGAGAAGATCGTGCAGACCGCAAAGCGCACGGGCGCAAGGGTCTCAGGTCCAGTTCCGCTCCCAACGGAAAGGCAGATCATAACGGTTCTGCGCGCTGTTCATAAATATAAGGACAGCCGCGAGCAGTTCGAGATGAGGACCCACAAAAGGCTTATCGACGTCCTCAGGCCGTCGAACAAGACGGTAGAGTCGCTGATGGGCCTTGAACTCCCCGCAGGTGTTGAAGTAGAGATTAAACTCTAATCCAACCTACCAGCGGCCGGGGTCATGTTGGCACAAGCCAACCAATAACCTGTCAAGGAGGTAAATTATGAAAAAGGGTATTATCGGCAGGAAAATCGGCATGACGCAGATTTTCGACAAAAAAGGCAATGTCATCCCAGTTACGGTAATCGAAGCGGGTCCTTGCGCTGTTACACAGAAAAAGACAGTTGAGAACGACGGCTATGCAAGTGTTCAGCTCGGCTTCGGCAATGTAAAGGCACAGAAGGTTACCAAGCCGCTCAAAGGCCATTTCGACAAGGCCGGCACAGGCCCTAAAAAGTCGCTGCGCGAATTCCGTTTCGAAAATGCGGATTCATATAAGGTGGGCGACCTCGTAAAGGCTGATACTTTTGCCGAAGGCGACAAAATCGATGTTACGGCAATCAGCAAGGGCAAAGGATGCGCCGGCGTTATAAAGCGCTGGAACTTCCACCGCCTTAAGGAATCGCACGGCACAGGGCCTATAGTCCGTATGGGCGGCTCAAGTGGCTGCTGCTCAAGCCCGTCGAGGGTTTTTCCGGGCAAGCGCATGGCCGGCCATCTCGGTGCCGAAAAGGTCACCGTGCTCAATCTTACCGTTGCGAAAGTAGATGCTGAAAATAATCTGATCGCCATCCGCGGCGCGGTTCCGGGTCCGAACGGCGGTATAGTAGTAATTCATGACAGCGTTAAAGCTGCCAGAGCCTGAGGGGAGGAGGAACAGAGATGCCTACAGTAGCAGTACTTGATATGGCAGGCAAGGAAGTCGGAAAGATGGATCTGTCCGATGCCGTATTTGGAATCGAGCCAAATAAGCCCGCTATGCACGATGTAGTTGTTGCGCACCTGGCAAATATGCGCCAAGGCACACAGTCCGCCTTGACCCGCGCAGAAGTTTCAGGCGGCGGCAAGAAACCATGGAGGCAGAAGGGCACAGGCCACGCAAGGCAGGGTTCCATCCGTGCGCCGCAGTGGACACACGGTGGCATAGTGTTTGCCCCCAAACCGCGCGACTACAGCATAACGCTGAACAAAAAGGAAAAACGCCTCGCAATGAAGTCGGCACTTTCAAGCAAGGTAAAGGATAACGAGATCGTTATTGTTGACAAAATAGCGGTGGATTCTTACCGCACTAAGACAATCGTTGCAATGCTGAAGGCGGTCGGCTCATGCAAGAAAGCGCTTATCGTTACGCCGCAGGCCGATGAAAAGGTTATTGCTTCGGCAAATAACATCCCGGGCGTTAAAACAGCTGCCGTAAACACTCTTAATGTTTACGACATCCTTAATGCCGACAAATTCATTGTGGCAAAGGATGCGGTCGCCCGCATTGAGGAGGTGTACGCTTAAATGGCAGCGCAGGATATTATAATCCGCCCTATCATCACCGAGAAAAGCATGGCAGGGATTGGAAGCAAAAAGTATACGTTTGAGGTTGCTCAGGCAGCTACGAAGATAGACGTTGCAAAAGCTTGCGAAGAGCTTTTCGGCGTAAAGGTAGCAAAAGTAAACACGCTGCATGTCCGCGGCCATTTTCGCCGCCAGGGCAAAAGCCAGGGCTACACCAGGTCATGGAAGAAAGCAGTTGTCACTTTAAAGCCTGACAGCAAATCAATTGAGTTTTTTGACAGCATGATGTAATTCCGCAAAATGCGGAGGCATGGATGGGGACCCGGCAGATCCCCGCAAAGCCGTCATGAGGAGTGTGAAAGATGCCAACTAAAAATTTTATGCCTACTACGGCTTCCCGGCGCAATATGTCAGTCACGGATTACAGTGGCCTGACAAAAAAACCACCGGAAAAAAGCCTTCTGGCTCCAAAAAAGAAGAATGCTGGCCGCAACAATTACGGTCGCATAACGGTACGCCACCGCGGCGGCGGCAACCGCAAGAAATACCGTATAATTGATTTCAAGCGCCGCAAGTTTGATATGCCTGCAACAGTGCAGAGTATTGAATATGACCCGAACCGCAGTGCATTTATCGCCCTTATTAAGTATGAAGACGGCGAAAAGAGCTACATTACAGCGCCAGATGGCCTTAAGGTCGGCGACAAAGTAGTTTCGGGCGCAGGGGCTGATATAAAGCCTGGCAACGCGCTTCCACTTGAAAATATCCCGGTAGGCACGTTTATACACAACGTTGAACTTTATCCGGGCAAAGGTGCACAACTTGCGCGCGCAGCCGGCATTATGACCCAGCTTATGGCTAAGGAAAACGGCCTCGCGCTTCTGCGCTTACCTTCAGGCGAGCTGCGCAATGTGCCGATAACCTGCATGGCTACAGTTGGCCAGGTAAGCAACATTGATCATGAAAACATTAAAATCGGCAAGGCCGGCCGCAAGCGCCACATGGGCTGGCGCCCGACCGTCCGCGGCTCTGTAATGAATCCGAACGACCACCCGCACGGCGGCGGCGAAGGCAAAGCACCTATAGGCCGCCCAGGGCCGGTGACACCATGGGGCAAACCGACACTTGGTTATAAAACTCGTTCGCATCATAATCGTTCAGACCGCTTCATAGTGAAGCGCAGGAACGGCAAATAAGCCGCACGGAAAGGAGCTTGCAGAGATTATGGGAAGAAGCATAAAAAAGGGTCCTTACGTGCAGCCAGTTCTGCTTAAAAGGATCCAGGAAATGAATAAGGCCGGCGCGAAGAAAATCATTAAGACTTGGAGCAGGTCATCGACGATTTTCCCGGAATTTGTCGGCCATACGATTGCGGTCCATGACGGCCGCAAGCATGTACCGGTTTATATTACGGAAGACATGGTCGGGCACAGGCTCGGCGAGTTTGCGCCAACCAGGACTTTCCGCGGACATTCAGGCTCGAAGACAACGGCTCCGGCTGCAAGCGGCGCCTCGGCTGCCAGCAGCACTCCGGCCGCCGGTAACAAAGGCTGAAAGGAGTGGACAGCATGGAAGAAAGCATGGAGGCAAAGGCTAACCTGCGGTATGTACGTATCTCTCCCCGAAAAGTCCAGATAGTTTTGGACCTTATCCGCAACAAGCCGGCAAATGTGGCCATGGCTATTTTGAAGAATACTCCGAAAGCCGCGTGTGAACCGGTTGCCAAGCTGTTGAAGTCGGCTATGGCCAATGCTGAAAACAACCAGGGCATGGACCCGTCAAAGCTTTACGTTGCGAAATGCTTCGTAAGCCCGGGGCCAATCCTCAAGCGCATTCGTCCGAGGGCACAAGGCCGCGCGTTCAGAATACTCA
The DNA here is from genome assembly GCA_002316805.1 of Ruminococcaceae bacterium UBA1036. Classification (GTDB taxonomy): domain Bacteria; phylum Bacillota; class Clostridia; order Oscillospirales; family Acutalibacteraceae; genus Thermocaproicibacter. Next base: position 238,243 of record DCEF01000020.1, on the reverse strand, counting down.
AAAGGTCTTCTCACGTTGCCATGGTGCTTAAGGAAAAAGAATAAGGGAAGAGGAGGTAAACTATGGGCCAGAAAGTCAATCCACACGGTTTCCGCGTGGGCATTATAAAAGATTGGGACTCCCGCTGGTTCGCAAAGGATGCGGACTTTGGCAACACGCTGGTTGAAGACTACAAGCTTCGCAAAATGCTTATGAAACAGCTTGCCAAGGCAGGCGTCCCGAAGATAGAAATTGAGCGTGACGCTTCGAAAGTACGCCTGCACATTCACTGTGCAAAGCCGGGCATTGTGATCGGCAAAGGCGGCTCTGAGATTGAGAAGCTCCGCCTGCAGTGCGAAAAGTTCCTTAACAAGCCGGTAACTATCAACATTGTTGAAGTCAAGTCTCCGGACCTGAACGCACAGCTCGTTGCGGAAAATGTTGCGCAGCAGCTTGAAAAGAGAATTTCGTTCCGCCGTGCAATGAAGCAGTGCATTGGCCGCGCTATGAAGCTCGGTGCGAAGGGCATAAAAATCCAGTGCTCCGGCCGCCTTGGCGGTGCAGAAATCGCAAGGCGCGAGTCGTACCATGACGGCACTATTCCGCTTCAGACAATCCGCGCAGACATTGATTATGGCTTTGCCGAAGCGGGCACAACTTATGGCCGCATTGGTGTAAAAGTCTGGATATACAGGGGCGAAGTTCTTCACGACAACCATAAACAGGCTCAGGAACAAAACCGAATCCAGGACCGGAGACCATATCAAAGGCAGAATCAGTCAAGGTTCCGCAGAGAAGGAGGCGGTAAATAATGCTGATGCCAAAACGCGTGAAATACCGCAAAGTACAGCGCGGGCGCATGAGAGGAAAATGCAGGCGCGGTAATAAGGTAGACTATGGCGAATACGGCCTTCAAGCGCTGGAACCGGCATGGATAACCGCCAGTCAGATAGAAGCTGCACGTGTTGCAATGACGCGCTACACAAAGAGGTTCGGCCAGGTATGGATTAAGATTTTCCCGGATAAGCCAGTAACAAAGAAACCTGCCGAAGTCCGCATGGGCTCCGGAAAAGGTGCGCCTGAGTACTGGGTGGCAGTTGTAAAGCCGGGCCGCGTTATGTTCGAGATGGGCGGTATTCCGGAAGCTACCGCAAGGGAAGCACTTCGCCTCGCTTCCAACAAGCTGCCTATCCGGTGCAAAGTCGTGACTAAGGAAGAAACGGACGGTGAGCAGTCATGAAGGCCTCGAAAATTAAAGAAATGAGCACGGAAGAAATGGAAAGCAAGCTTAAGGATTTAAAGGCTGAACTTTTCAACCTCCGTTTCCAGCTTACCATAAATCAGCTTGACAACCCGATGCGCATCACGGCCGTTAAAAAAGACATTGCCCGCATCAAGACCGTTATGCGTGAAAACGAGCTGAAAGACAGCGCCGAAGCGTAAGGGAAGGGAGGAAGCACCGTGAGCGACAGAAATATCAGAAAGACAGAGGTCGGCAAAGTCGTAAGCAACAAGATGGACAAAACCATCGTCGTTGCTGTGGAAGACAGTGTAAAGCACCCGATCTACAAGAAAATCATTAAACGCACCGTCAGGCTGAAGGCTCATGACGAGAAAAACGAATGTTCAGTTGGCGACCGCGTGCGTGTGATGGAGACCCGTCCCCTGAGCAAGGATAAAAGATGGCGTCTTGTCAAAATACTGGAGAAGGCCAAATAAGCTTGGCCCCGTGCAAAGGAGGAACGCAACGTGATTCAACAGCAGACTTGCCTTAATGTTGCGGACAACACAGGCGCGAAGCAGCTGATGTGCATCCGTGTCCTTGGCGGTTCGCGCAGAAGGTATGCAAATATTGGCGACGTAATAGTCGCTTCTGTTAAAAAAGCTGCCCCAGGCGGCACAGTTAAAAAGGGCGATGTTGTCAAAGCAGTTGTTGTACGCTCTGTTTCGGGCGTGCGGCGTGACGACGGAACTTATATCCGCTTCGACGATAATGCGGCCGTGCTTATTAAGGAAGACAAAAACCCGGCAGGAACACGTATTTTTGGGCCTGTAGCCCGCGAACTGCGCGACAAGGATTATGTAAAGATTTTAAGCCTTGCCCCGGAAGTGCTTTGATGGGAGGTGCTCTGTGATGAAGAAAAAAATTCATGTTAAAACAGGCGACACCGTCATCGTCCTGAATGGAAAAGACCGCGGCAAAAAGGGTAAAGTGCTTCAAGTAAGCCCTAAAGAGGGTAAAATCATAGTTGAAAAAATCAACATGGTAACGAAGCATGTAAAGCCCCGCAAGGCTGGCGATGAGGGCGGCATAGTAAAGGCTGAAGGCGCAATGTATGCCAGCAAGGTCGAGATTGTTTGCCCCCACTGCGGAAAGCCAACCCGTGTCGGCCATAAGATATATGAGGACGGCACGAAGGCGCGCATCTGCAAAAAATGCGGCGAAGCGCTGTAAGGAGGAGAAACATGGCAAGACTGAAAGAGTACTATCAGAAGGAAGCCGCACCGGCCCTGATGAAGAAGTTTTCCTATAAAAGCGTCATGCAGATCCCTAAGCTGGAAAAGATCGTCATCAATGTAGGCGCAGGCGACGCAAAGGATAATCCAAAAGTTATCGACTCGGTTGTGAGCGACCTTTCCGCTATCACCGGCCAGTACCCGATGATATGCAAGGCAAAAAAGTCAGTTGCAAACTTTAAGCTGCGTGCCGGCATGAAAATCGGCGCGAAAGTTACGCTCCGTGGAGACAGGATGTATGAGTTTATGGACCGCCTCTTCAATGTGGCGCTTCCGCGTGTCCGCGATTTCCGCGGCATTAATCCAAACTCGTTCGACGGGCGCGGCAACTACAACATGGGTGTAAAAGAGCAGCTCATTTTCCCTGAGATTGATTACGACAAGGTAGACAAGGTTCGTGGCATGGATATCTGCTTTGTAACTACCGCAAAGACAGACGAGGAATCCAGAGAGCTGCTTAGGCTGATGGGTGCCCCGTTCGCAAAGTAAGGAGGGTTTACTTGTGGCCAAAACTTCAATGAAAGTTAAACAGAAACGCCCGGCAAAATATTCGACGCGCGCCTATAACAGATGCAAAATCTGTGGGAGGCCGCACGCTTACCTTCGCAAGTTCGGCATTTGCCGTATCTGTTTCAGGAATCTTGCCAACAAAGGCGAGATTCCGGGCATCAAAAAGTCGAGCTGGTAAAAAGCTCAGAAGCTTAGCAAAGGAGGTAACGGCATGCAAATCACAGACACTATCGCCGATCTGCTTACCCGCATCCGCAATGCAAGTTCTGCAAAGCACGAGACCGTTGAAATCCCTTCTTCAAAGATGAAGAAAGCAATAGTGCAGATACTTGAAGACGAGGGCTACATTAAAAGCTACACTATAAAGGACGACGGCAAGCAGGGCATTATAAAGGTAACTTTAAAATATGACGAAAATAAGATTGCTGCCATAAACGGCCTGCAGAGAGTATCAAAGCCAGGCCTGCGCATCTACCGCAACGCGGAAGAACTGCCGAAGGTTATGAAGGGCCTTGGCATTGCAATCATTTCAACATCCAAAGGAATAATGACGGACCGCCAGGCACGCAAAGAGAACATCGGCGGTGAAGTCCTCGCGTTCGTCTGGTAATAAGGGGGGTGCAGCAATGTCGCGAATTGGAAGAAAACCCGTAAATATTCCCGCTGGCGTCACCGTTACGGTTGACGGCAGCGCTGTTACAGTCAAAGGGCCGAAGGGCACACTGACACATTCGTTCCACCCGAATATGACTATTGCGGTTGAGGGCAATGAAGTGCACGTGACCCGCCCGAATGACGAAAAAGAGAACAAGTCCCTGCACGGCATGACTCGTTCGATCATCAACAACATGGTGGTCGGCGTTACGCAGGGATTTAAGAAAGAGCTTGAAATAAACGGTGTTGGCTACCGTGCTCAGAAGCAAGGCAAAAACCTTGTTATGAACCTCGGCTTTTCACACCAGGTGACAGTTCCGGAGGTTCCGGGCATTACAATAGAGTGCCCTGCCAATAACAAGATTGTCATTTTAGGCCCTGACAAACAGCAGGTCGGCCAGTTTGCCGCCGAAGTGCGCAGCAAGCGTCCGCCGGAGCCGTATAAAGGCAAAGGCATCAAATATGTAGATGAACGCATTCGCCGCAAGGAAGGCAAAGCCGGCAAAGGCGCAAAGAAGTAAGGAGTGAATCGTACATGGTGAAAAAAATCGACTCCAATAAAGCCAGATTGCACCGCCACACAAGAGTGCGCGGCAAAATCTCTGGGACGGGCGAATGCCCGCGCCTGAACGTATTTCGCTCTGCCAAAAACATTTACGCCCAGATCATAGACGATGTAAAAGGCGTAACGCTCGTATCGGCTTCTACGCTTGATAAAGAGTTTACCGGCAACGGCGGAAACAAGGAAGCAGCACGCAAGGTTGGCCAAATGATAGCAAAGCGCGCTGCCGAGAAGAAGATTACACAGGTTGTGTTTGACCGCGGCGGTTACCTGTATCACGGCCGCGTCAAAGAATTGGCTGAAGGCGCCCGCGAGGGCGGCCTCAAATTCTAAAAAGAGGAGGAAAGACTTTGGCTCGATATGACGCTTCCCAGTCGGAATACAAAGAGCACGTGGTTGCCATTAACCGTGTTTCAAAAACAGTAAAAGGCGGCCGTATTTTCAAGTTCGCAGCTCTTGTTGTTGTTGGCAATGAAAAGGGCACGGTCGGTTTCGGCATAGGCAAAGCCGGCGAAGTTCCGGATGCCATACGCAAGGGCATTGAAGACGCTAAGAAAAACCTCATCAAGGTTTCGCTGCGCGGCTCAACAATTCCGCATGAAATCATTGGTAAGTACGGTGCCGGAAGGGTTCTTATGAAGCCTGCCGCACCAGGAACCGGTGTTATTGCCGGCGGCCCTGTGCGTGCGGTGGTGGAGGCCGCGGGTATCCACGACATCCGTACGAAGGCCCTCCGCTCAAACAACCCGTGCAATGTTGTCCGTGCCACAATGGACGGACTCTCACACCTGCGCGACGCGCAGCAGGTTGCAAAAATGCGCGGAAAATCGGTAAAAGAAATTTTTGCATAAGGAGGGCAGAGCAATATGGCACAGCTTAAAGTTACGCTGACGAAAAGTTTAATCGGCGCAAAAAAAGACCAGATTGCAACCGCCCACGCTCTTGGTCTTACCAAAATTGGGGATTCGTCGGTCCAGCCCGACAATGTCCAGACCAAAGGCAAGGTGGCCAAGATTATTCACCTCATCGAGGTAAGCAATGCGTAAGCAAGGAGGTGTAAACTAATGAAGTTAAACGATTTGACATCGGTGCCCGGTTCCAGAAAAGAACGCAAGCGCATCGGCAGGGGCTATGGCTCCGGCTGGGGCAAAACGTCCGGCAAGGGACACAAGGGCCAGAAAGCCAGATCAGGCGGCTCCATCCGCCCGGGCTTTGAAGGCGGCCAGATGCCTCTGCAGAGGCGCATTCCAAAGCGCGGGTTCGTAAATAATTTTGCGAAGGACATTCGTACAGTGAATGTGGGCTCGCTTGAAAAATTTGATAACGGAGCAGAAGTTGACACAAAGTCGCTGACTGAAGCAGGGCTTGTGAAGGCCTGTGGAGATGGGATAAAGATCCTCGGCGGCGGTGAACTGACAAAGAAGCTGACAGTAAAGGCAAATGCTTTCTCTGCTTCTGCAAAGCAGAAAATCGAGGCTGCCGGTGGGAAGACAGAGGTGATTTGATTTGTTCAAAACAATCAAAAACGCCTGGGCTACCCCAGACCTTCGCCGCAAAATGTTTTTCACCTTGTTCATCATAATTATTTTCCGTTTGGGTTCAGCAATCCCGGTGCCGTTCCTCAATACTGTTGCCCTTAAGGGCGTTATGACTCAGGTGTCGCAGTCGGGGACAGCATTCAGCTACCTCGACATGCTTTCAGGCGGTGCGTTCGCGCAGGCAACGCTGTTTGCCATGAGCGTCACGCCATATATCAACAGCTCCATTGTTATTGAGCTGCTGACAGTTGCGATACCTGCCTTGGAACGTATGGCAAAAGAAGGGGAGGAAGGCCGTAAGCGGTTGGGTGCAATTACCCGCTATGTGGCAGTTGGCCTTGCCCTCATGCAGGCAATCTTCTATTATTTTTACCTGCGCAACAGCGCATACGAAGGCTCTTACATTGTAAAGTACCGCGACGGATGGCAGGGCGTCTTTACGGCGTTTGTGATTATCTTCACATTTACGGCCGGAGCTGCGCTGCTCATGTGGCTGGCTGAGCAGATAAATCAGCACGGTGTCGGGAACGGCATTTCCATTATCCTTTTTGCAAGCATTGTCTCGAGGATGCCGCACATTATAAATACACTTGGCAATTTCTGGCAGGCAGCAAACCAGGACCCGTCAAGCTATGGCAAGTATTACTTCCTTGTGCCGTTTTTTGTGGTCCTGTTCCTTGTGATGATGTGGATTATCGTATTTATGTACGATTCAGAGCGCCGTATACCAGTGCAATATGCAAAACGTGTGGTTGGCCGCAGACTTTACGGCGGGCAGAGCACGCATATCCCGATTAAAGTTGGCCTGTCCGGCGTAATGCCAATCATTTTCGCAAGCTCTATCCTTATTATCCCTTCTACGATTCAGTTTCTCATGGGCAAGAATGCCCCGACGGAAGGGTTTTGGAAAAGTTTCTTTGATGCATTCTCAACAACAGGTTGGCTCTACTCGATCCTTTATTTCTTCCTGATTATTGCTTTTGCTTATTTCTATATGACTATCCAGTATAATCCTATTGAGATGGCCAATAATTTACGTCAGAGCAATGGCACGATTCCTGGCATACGGCCGGGCAAGCCGACTTCTGACTACATCATGAAAGTCCTTTCCAAAGTAACTTTTATCGGATCGCTTTTCCTTGCATTCATTTCCCTTGTGCCAATTATATTCGGTGCCTCCACCGGCATGAGCAACCTTTCAGTAGGCGGCACATCGCTGATTATTCTTGTTGGCGTTGCGCTTGAAACTGTTAAGCAGATGGAGTCACAGCTTATGATGAGGCACTACAAGGGCTTCCTGGACTGAAGAGGAGTGTGGATATGGGATTCAAAATTATATTTCTCGGCGCCCCGGGCGCCGGCAAAGGAACACATGCCGTAATTCTGTCAAAAGATATCGGCATACCTCATATTTCAACTGGAGATATGATACGTGATGCGCTGAAAAGCGGCACGGAGATGGGCCGTAAGGCTAAAACCTACACGGAAGCCGGGGAACTCGTACCGGATGAAGTCGTTATAGGCATTGTACGTGAGCGCCTTGCAAAAGGCGATTGCAAAAAGGGCTTCATCCTCGACGGTTTCCCGCGCACCATCCCTCAGGCCGAGGCGCTGGACAAAATGGTCCATATCGACCATGTCATCGACATAGATGTACCTGAGTCGTTGGTACTGGAGCGTTTGTCCGGCCGCCGTGTCTGCAGCAAATGCGGAGCCTCTTACAACATTAGGACAATGAAACCGAAAGTTGAAGGCATCTGTGATGTTTGCGGCGGCACCCTTGTTCAGCGTGAGGATGACAAGCCGGAAACCGTGAAAGAGCGGCTTAAAGTGTACCATGAGCAGACAGAGCCACTTGTTGACTTTTACAGGAAACAGGGCAAGCTCACTATGATACACAGCAGCAACAACATTCCGGCTACGGAAAATGCAATTAAAAATGCAGTCGAGGCGTAATCATGATTGTTTTGAAAACAAGCAGAGAACTCAAGGTTATGCGCGAAGCAGGCAGGATAGCTGCCAACGCGCTGAAAATTGCCGGAGCCGCAGTAAAGCCCGGTGTATCCACGTGGGAAATTGACCATGTGGCACACAATTATATTGTGGAGCAGGGCGCGGTGCCGACCTTTCTCGGGTACGGCGGTTTTCCGGCCAGCGCATGCGTTTCCGTAAACAATGTAATCATCCATGGCATACCAAGCAAAAGCCATATTATTAAAGAAGGCGACATTGTCAGCATCGATGTTGGTGCAACCTACAAAGGGTTTGTCGGCGACAACGCGTGGACTTTTCCATGCGGCAAAGTGAGCCCCGAGGCGCAGGCCATTATGGATGCTACAAAGAATAGCCTTTTCGAAGGCATCAAGGCTGCCAAAGCCGGCGCAAGGCTCGGTGATGTTGGCAGCGCGATTCAGAAGTATGCCGAAGCTCGCGGTTACTCGGTGGTACGTGAATATGTCGGCCACGGAGTAGGCGCGAAGATGCATGAAGATCCAAGCGTTCCCAATTACGGCACACCCGGAAGGGGAGTTCGTCTGCTGCCAGGCATGACTATTGCCATTGAGCCTATGGTGAATCAGGGCGTTAAAGAAGTCAGGACGCTTTCAGACGGCTGGACGACAGTTACGGCAGACGGAAAGCTTTCAGCGCATTTCGAAAAATCCATTGCCATCACTGCAGACGGGCCTGTCATTTTAACTGACCCGGACTGAAGCAGAGGGGTTTATAGATGGATTTCATCAGAGGGCGTGTAGTCAGGTCCTGCGCCGGGCATGACAAGGGAAGTTTCCTTGTTGTTCTCCGCACGGAAGAAAACCGTGCCGTTGTTTGCGACGGCAGGCGGCGCAGCCTGGAGCATCCGAAGAGGAAAAACCTCAGGCACCTTTCAATGACCAGTACGGTTCTGCCTGAGAATCTGATGCAGACGAGCTGTGGAATTCGCCGAGCCCTGGCACCTTTTGGGCGTACAGGGCCGCTTTCGAGATGAGGAGGCTGGTACAGTGTCGAAACAGGACGTAATTGAAACGGAAGGCATAGTGAAAGAAGCTCTGCCAAATGCCATGTTTACGGTAGAACTTTCAAACCATCACACGATACTCGCGCATATTTCGGGCAAGCTGCGCATGAACTTCATACGCATACTGCCTGGCGACAAGGTCACGATAGAGCTTTCGCCCTATGACCTTACGCGCGGGCGCATTACATGGCGTTCAAAATAAACAAGCAACTATTTGAAAGCAAGGAGGGCATCAGTTATGAAAGTGAGACCTTCTGTTAAAAAAATGTGCGAAAAGTGCAAAATCGTTAAGCGCAAGGGCAAGGTCATGGTGATCTGTGAAAACCCCAAGCACAAACAGCGCCAGGGCTAATGGCGTAAATGATTAATTTGGAGGTGCAACCATATGGCGCGTATAGCAGGTATCGATTTGCCGCGTGACAAGCGCATCGAGATTGCCCTTACCTATATCTATGGGATTGGCTGCCCAACCGCGCAGACCATATGCTCGGAGACAGGCATAAACCCGGATACACGTGTAAGGGACCTGAGCGAAGACGACACAGCGAAACTTAGAGAATACATTGACCACCACTGCCGCGTTGAGGGCGACCTTCGCCGCGACAAGGCGTTCGCTATAAAGCGGCTGGTAGAAATCGGCTGCTACCGTGGCATCCGGCACCGCAAAGGCCTGCCGGTAAGGGGCCAGCGCACAAAGACAAATGCGCGCACATGCAAAGGCCCTAAGAGGACCATGGCAAACAAGAAAAAGTAACCTGGGAGGGATTAAAATATGGCAGCTCAAAAGACAGCGGGCAAGAGCACTGCCCGCAAACACCGTGAGCGTAAGAATATTGACCGCGGTTCCGCCCATATCCAGTCTACATTCAATAATACGATTGTAACCATAACGGATATGCAGGGCAGTGCGGTTTCATGGGCAAGCTCCGGTGAGCTGGGCTTCCGCGGCTCCAGAAAATCCACTCCGTTTGCAGCGCAGATGGCTGCTGAGACTGCAGCAAAAGCAGCAATGGAGCATGGTATGAAAACCGTTGAAGTTTATGTTAAAGGCCCGGGCGCAGGCCGTGAAGCGGCAATCCGCGCACTTCAGGGCGCAGGCCTTGAAGTAAGCATGATAAAGGACGTTACGCCGATTCCGCACAACGGCTGCCGTCCGCCGAAGAGAAGACGCGTATAGTTTCAGGAGGTGTAAGCAAAAAATGGCAAGATACACGGAATCCGTATGCAAACAGTGCCGCCGCGATGGCCAGAAGCTGTTTCTTAAAGGGCAGAGATGCTACACGGACAAGTGCGCTGTTGGGCGCAGGGCTTATGCGCCGGGCCAGCATGGCCAGGGCCGCAGGAAAACCTCTGAGTACGGCCTTCAGATGCGTGCCAAGCAGACTACAAAGCACTATTACGGTGTGCTTGAGTCGCAGTTCCGCAAATATTACGGCATGGCTGAAAAGAAAAAGGGCAAAACAGGTGAGGAAATACTTATCCTGCTTGAGCGCCGCCTTGACAATGTGGTTTACCGCCTTGGCTGGGCAAGTTCCCGCCCGGAAGCCCGCCAAATTGTAATGCACGGCCATATTGCCGTGAATGGCAAGCGTGTAGATATCCCGTCATACCTTGTAAGTGTTGGAGAAGTAGTTTCCATTATGGACAAAAGCCGCAAGAGCGACAGGATGAAGGCTATACTTGAAGACAATGCATCCCGCCCTGTGCCTAAGTGGCTTGAAGAGAACCGCGAAAAGCCGGAAGGCAAAGTCAATACACTTCCAGCACGTGATGAAATCGACCTTCCTGTCGATGAAACTCTCATAGTTGAGTATTACTCAAGGTAATGCTCTTCCTTTGGAGGAGCGTTATGGCAGATCTTTTCATCCGCTATATGACAAGGAGGGTCGCGAATGATCGAGTTTGAGAAGCCAAAGATCGATATTGCCGAGCTATCTGACGACGGCACTCACGGCAAATTTGTTGTAGAGCCGCTGGAGCGCGGTTTTGGCACAACACTTGGCAACAGCCTGCGGCGCGTTCTGCTGTCTTCGCTACAGGGCGTCGCAGTGACTTCTATTAAGATTGACGGCGTCTTGCATGAATTCTCCACTATCCCCGGCGTAAAAGAGGATGTTACCGAAATCGTCCTGAATATCAAGGGGCTGACGGCAAAACTGCACTGCGATGGCCCGAAAACAGTAGAAATCTGTGCTGAAGGCCCATGCGAAGTGACAGCTGACTCAATCAAGTGCGACAGCGAGGTAGAAATCCTCAACCCGGAAATGCACATTGCCACACTTGGCGACGGTGCAAAACTGTATATGGAACTTACACTGGACAAAGGCCGCGGCTATGTGTCTGCCGAGCGCAACAAGCAGAACATGAGCGCAAACGTTATCGGCATGATTCCTGTGGACTCCATTTATACTCCGGTTTACAAGGTAAACTACAATGTTGAGCCAACCCGCGTTGGGCAGAGCATTGACTACGACAAGCTGACGCTGGAAGTTTGGACGAACGGTGTAATAGGTGCGCAGGAAGCCGTCTCGCTGGCGGCGAAAGTACTCACAGAGCACCTGAACCTTTTCGTCAACCTTTCGGATACCGGCAGCAACACGGAAGTTATGGTCGAAAAAGACGACAAGAGCAAGGAAAAGCTGCTTGACATGACGATTGAAGAGCTCGACCTTTCCGTCCGCTCATTCAATTGCCTGAAGCGCGCTGGGATCAATACCGTTGGAGATATTATCAACAAGTCCGAAGAAGATATGATGAAAGTTCGCAACCTCGGGCGCAAGTCACTTGATGAGGTCGTATGGAAAATGGCCTCACTCGGTTTTAATCTCCGCAAGGACGACGAATGATCCGTCCGCAAACCAAGGAAAAGGAGTGAAATTCGATGCCAGGAACCAGAAAACTCGGAAGAGCCACGGCAAGCAGAACAGCAATGCTGCGCGCAATGGTCACTTTCCTTTTCGAGAATGGCAAGATCGAGACCACCGTTACGCGTGCCAAAGAAGTCCGCTCTATGGCCGAAAAGATGATCACGATCGCGAAGGACGACAGTCTGGCGAACAAACGCCTTGCATACGGCTTTATTACAAAAGAGGCTGTTGTGCATAAACTGTTTACCGAAATTGCCCCAAAATATACTGACCGCAAAGGCGGCTATACCCGGATTACGAAAATCGGGCCGCGCCGCGGCGATGCAGCCGAAATGGCAATTATTGAATTAGTCTGATTTAGATTTTCTAAAATTACAGGCCGGCATCTGTTTTCGGAAACGAGATGGATGCCGGCTTTTTATGAAATATGGTAAAAAATAAGCAGTTGAACAACGCGGGAAGAGATAGTATAATAAAATTCAATGTAATCTTGTCTTGAGCAGCAGGAATTGCGCCGGAATTTTTTGAGATGCAGAAAGGAAATCTAAAATGGACAGCTATCAGGTTATAACGGATTCCGCGGGTGCCCTTTCCCAACAGATGGTGGATGAGCTCGGAATTGAAGTGATACCGATGGATATCACGCTTGGTTCTGATACGTTTAAAGACTACCCAGACAGGCACTGTATGCCGCTTAACGACTTTTATGCCCGTATTGCCGCAGGCGAGCCTTTTAAGACTAACCAGGTAAGCCCGGCGGTTTACATCAGCACCTTCGAAAAATATCTGGAAGCTGGCACGGATGTCCTTTACCTCAGCTTTTCTTCCGGCATGAGCGGCACCTATAATAACTCAGTAATGGTAGCTAAAGAACTTTCTGAAAAATATCCGGACCGCAAGATACTCACGGTAGACACACTCGGGGCGTCGCTCGGCCAAGGCCTTGTTGTGTGGCACGCAGTGCAGAAAAAAAAGGCGGGCGCGCCGATTGAAGAAGTGCAGCAGTGGGTGCAGGAAAACAACAGGCACATGAATCACTGGTTCACGGTGAATGACCTCAATCACCTTAAGCGCGGCGGCAGGCTTTCGGCTTCTGCAGCGCTTGTGGGTACAATGCTTGGCATAAAGCCTGTACTGAATGTTGACGCCGCCGGCAAGCTTGCGCTTATAGAAAAAGTCCGCGGCCGCCGGCAGGCGCTCAATGCACTCGTAAGTCATATGGAGCAAACGCAGGAAGACGCAGGCAATCAGGTGATCTTTATCGGGCATTCTGCCTGCCAGCAGGATGCGGAATATGTAAAGGACAGGGTCGAAGAAGAATTCCACCCTGAAAAAGTTGTCGTCGGCGACCTGGGGCCAACTATCAGTGCACATACGAGCACTGATACTATTGCGCTGTTTTTCCTTGGCAAAGAAAGAAAATAAATTGGCAATAAAAAAGCTTTCACAGCAAGAGAGGCCAGGCTGAAGAAGCTTTTTCTTTTTTGCTGCATGCTGGACAACAGAAAAATAAAACAGTATAATAAAAAAGAATAATTTTTTTGGAAAGAAAGGGACAGTGCTGTAGTATGAGCAATTATAAAGTGATAACAGACTCCGCAGGCGACCTTACGCAGGAGATGGCAGATGAGCTTGATGTGGAAGTTATACCGATGGACTTTACCATTGGTTCCGATACGTTTAAGAATTACCCTGACTACCGCTGTATTTCACCGCATGATTTCTATACAAGAATAGCGGCGGGCGAACCTTCGAAAACAACGCAGATAGGCCCGTCCGTTTTCATTGAAACATTTGAGAAATACCTCAAACAAGGCACAGACGTGCTTTACATAAGCTTTTCGTCGGGGATGAGCGGTACTTACAGCAACTCGATGATAGCTGCAAAAAAGCTTTCTGAAAAATATCCGGACCGCAAGGTGCTTACAGCCGATTCGCTTTCCGCGTCGCTCGGTGAGGGCCTTCTTGTTTGGGATGCGGTCCAGAAGAAAAAAGCGGGCGCATCTATTGAAGAAGTGCAGCAATGGGTGCAGCAGAACAATGTGCGCATGCACCACTGGTTTACCGTAGACGACCTGAACCACTTAAAGCGCGGTGGCAGGCTCTCAGCTTCTGCGGCGCTTGTGGGCACATTGCTCGGCATAAAGCCTGTGCTTCAGGTCAATGGCTATGGCAAACTTGAGGTTACAGACAAAGTGCGTGGGCGCAAGCAGGCACTCGACATGCTTGTGAAGCACATGGAGGAAACACAGGAAAATGCCGCCGCGCAGTATGTATTTATAAGCCACACCGATTATCTTGAGGGCGCAGAATATGTAAAGGAAAAAGTCGAAAGCGAATTTCACCCCAAAGAAGTCAAAATCGGTTATATGGGGCCAATTATAGGCGCACATACCGGTACGGGGCTTATTGCACTGTTCTACCTCGGCAGTGTAAAAAAGCATTAGAAATCATATTTGCGTTTTACCCTCAGGCGAATAATGTATTGTTTTGCCCGAGGGTATTATTATACATAAATAAAAAACCGCTTTCAGCGGCTTTTTTGGTTTTTGCGGTATGTGAGGTAATCCTGAAGTATCACAGTTGCAGCCACGGCATCTATGACCGATTTTCTCTTTTTGCCGCGCGTGTTTGTGGCATTAAGGTAGCTGTGCGCGGTGACGGTTGTGCCGCGTTCATCCTGCATAACTACCGGCACCGAAACAAGGTTGCGGAGCTTTTCGGCAAAGTCACGGGCGCTACGTGCGCTTTCACCTTCGGAGCCGTCCATGTTGCGCGGGAGGCCGACAACTATCTGCTCGGCCCTGCTTTTGACGGCTTCCTCAGCTACCCTTTTTATTACCCTTTCGCGGTTCCAGTCTGATATAACGCCGGCAGGCGAGGCGAGTATCTCGTCTTTATCACATATTGCCAACCCTGTGCGGGCTTTGCCGAGGTCAACTGCAAGTATTTTCATTGTTCTTCCTTTTTACCCATATTCACAGAAGAACTGCTGCTACTGCGGTAAACTGACAGCTCGGGCGGGATATGCGAGGCGTCGTTCATCGAAAGCACGTTTGCTTTGCCGTTTTCCATTTCAACAACGCTTACCGCGGTGTTGTCGCTCCACGGAATATCGTTCATAGGCCTTTCCAGTGCCCTGCTTAAAAACGAGCGTATGGCGCAACCATGGGAGACTATGCACACGGTATTGCCTCCGTTGTGCGATGCAATATCGTTTACGGCTTCCCACATGCGTTCGCTTACATGGACTATGGATTCGCCGCCCGGTGCCTCAAATTTCCATGGATCCTCATTCCATATGCGGAGTTGTTCCGGAGCCTCTTTTTCGATTGTGGCCCACGGGAGGCCCTCCCATTTTCCCATGTCTATTTCGACAAGCCTTTCATCTTTTATAATTTCGAGATGGTGGTATTGGTTTATGGCCTGCGCTGTTTTATATGCACGCTTCAGCGGGCTCGAGTAAATAGCGGAAAATGGCTCGTTGCGCAGCCTGAGGCCCACAAGGTCAAGCTGTTTTTGCCCGTTGCCGCTTACGTCACAGTCTGTGCGCCCCTGAAGAACGCCGAGGGTATTTCCTTTTGCTTCGCAGTGCCTTACTAAGAACATTGTCGTTTTCATGCTTTACGTATTTCCTTTCCCAGTTTTACTGCCGATAGGTTTATTACCATGGTATGGCTTTTCCCGTAAGTTCCGAAACGCTGCCCATGCCGTTTTTGTCAAGATAATGGCTTAAGCCGTCTGTTATCTTTACAGGCGCGTACGGGTCACGAAAAAGGACTGTGCCTATCTGCACGGCGGAAGCGCCGGCAAGCATAATCTCGGTAGCGTCCTGCCATGTGCTGATGCCGCCAATGCCGATAATTGGGATTTTCACGCGCCTGTATGCCTGCCAAACCATGCGCACTGCTACGGGGAAGACGGCGGGCCCGGAAAGGCCGCCTGTGTTATTGCGCAGCACAGGCCTCTGCGTCCGTATATCTATGCGCATTCCCGTGAGTGTGTTTATCATTGATATTGCGTCTGCGCCTTCGCTTTCGACTGCCGCTGCAATGTCGCCTATGTCTGAGACGTTGGGGGAGAGCTTCACGGTGAGCGGCTTTGTGCAGTGTTTCCGCACTTCTTTTGTGATTTCTGCCGCGCTTTTACACGTTGTGCCGAATTGCATTCCGCCCTGCTTGACGTTTGGGCATGAGATGTTGAGCTCTATCATGTCTACAGGTGAATCCGAGAGCTTTTCGGCAATGCTGCAGTAGCTTTCGGGTGTGTTCCCCGCAATGTTGGCTATAACCCTTGTGCCCTGCTTTTTGAGCCACGGCAGGTCGTTTTTGATGAAATAGTCCGCACCCGGGTTTTGAAGGCCAACCGAATTCAGCATACCGCCAGGCGTTTCAGTTACGCGCGGCGGCGGGTTCCCAGCGCGTTCCTCGAGCGTGAGCCCTTTGCACGAAACGCCGCCGAAAACAGACAGCGGGTAAAATTCCGAAAATTCGCGCCCAAAGCCGAATGTGCCGGAAGCCGCGATGACCGGATTGTGGAATTTAACACCGGCAATGTTTACTTCAAGATTCGCCATTTTTGTTCTCCTGTTTTTATTGGGATATACAGTTTTCTGCATAGTATAAGCGCCGTCGGCCTTTTTAAGCATAAAATATGGCTTAAATATCTCAGTATGTATATTGGGCTACATTTTATACTGTACGGATTGATACAACCCAACCATAACCTATAATAATTTTGGCACAGTCAGAAGTTTTTGTCCAGCATACGTGAATCGAACACCGGCCCGTCACGGCATACCCGGCCATAATACGGTGTGCCGTCTTCATGGCGCAGCTTTACGGCGCACCCAAGGCATGCGCCGATTCCGCATGCCATGCGCTCTTCAAGCGAAAGCTGGCACGGCACGCCGTGCTCCGAAGCTATGCACCGGACGGCGCGCAGCATTGGCAGAGGGCCGCAGGCAAAAACAGCGTCAAATTCAAGGCTGCCGAGCAAATCGGTCACAAGGCCGTGGTGGCCGTATGAGCCGTCATCTGTTGCAATGAGGACTTTGCAGCCGAAAGAAGCGAAATCGTCTTTCAAGATAATGCTGCTCCTGGTGCGGAAACCTGCGGCAAACGTCGCGTTTCTGCCGAAATGCTTTGCTGCCAATAGAAGCGGCGGTACGCCTATTCCACCGCCGACGAACAGCGCGCGGCGCGATATGTCGCCAAGAGAAAAACCATTGCCGAGGGGCGCAAGTATATCGAGAAAATCGCCCACGTGGAATTTTGAAAGGGCAGCGGTGCCCTCGCCGCGCACGCCGAACACAAAACGCAGGGTTTGATTTTGCCTGTTGGCTTCGCATATGGAAATTGGGCGCCGGAGCGTTTTACCCGGCACGGCTATCTGTGCGAACTGGCCGGGTACGGCTTTTTCCGCAAGCTCTCCGGCTTCGGCGGTAAAGTCGAAAATATTATCTGAAAGCTGCCTGCGCCTTATAATCCTGCATCTGCGCACATCATACTTTTTCAAGGCTTATTTTCCCCACTTGCTTTATAATGCTGTCGCGCATAGAGATTGCTTCACTGCGTGCGCACTCGGCAAAATTTTCCTGCGAATCATTCTGGGCTTTCCACGCGCATAAGATGGAGCGGGAAGCGTTTACAACGGCGCCGCAGCCGTTTTTGCCAAAGGCCGGTGCGACACTTTCGGCGCTGCCGCCCTGCGCGCCATAGCCGGGAACAAGGAAAAAGGTGTGTGCCATGCTATTGCGCAGTTCCGCAAGCTGAGCGGGGAAAGTGGCGCCCACAACCGCGCCTACACCGCTGTAGCCGTATTTCCCCGGGAGAGAAGCGCCCCATTCTTCGCAGAAACGCCCCATGGCTTCGTAGAGAAGCTCTCCGCCCTCGAAAGCCTGATCCTGAAGTTCATCGGAAGAGGGGTTGGACGTTTTTACAAGCACGAATATGCCTTTATTTTGCTCCCTGCATACATCGAGGAGCGGCTGTATCCCGTCGGAGCCGAGATAGCCGTTTACTGTGAGCGCATCTGCACCAAAAGCGGAAAACTTTTTGCCGCAGACATCTGTTTCGCCGAGATGTGCCGCTGCATATGCCGCCATGGTGCTGCCAATATCGTTGCGCTTGCCGTCGGTAATGACAAACATGCCTTTCGATTTTGCATAGGCGACAGTGTCATGGAGCGCTTTCATGCCCTGCCAGCCATACATTTCGTAATATGCGCACTGCGGCTTGACGGCCGGCACAATATCACAGAGCGCGTCGATTATTTTCCGGTTGAATCCGAGTATTGCCGCCGCCGCCCCGTCAAGCGTCCTGCCATATTGGCTAAATGCTCTGCTTTGGATTGATTCCGGCACATACTCGAGTTTCGGGTCAAGGCCCGCTACAGTCGGGTTCTGCATCTCGGCAATTTTTTCAATCAGCCTGTCGAATGCCATGTCTCTTCCTCCTTAATATATTTTATATATTTTCCTGCTTTTTATAAACCGTGCTGCTGTAAACGATTTTTCCGCGGCAGACCGTAAGTTTGACTTTGCCAGTAAGCCTGCGGCCTTTAAAAACAGCGTTGCGGCTTTTGCCATGCAGTTTGTCCGGTGCTACGGTCCATTCTTCGTCAGGCGCAAACAAAACGATGTCTGCGTCCGCACCGGGCTGCAGCGTGCCGGTGCCTATGTGGATAATATCTGCCGGTGAGCATGTCATCAGCCGCAGGAGCTGCATGAGCGTAATATATCCGGGCTTGACAAGGTACGTGATGCCTGCGGCAAGGCTTGTCTCCATGCCAATGGCGCCGCTTGGCGCGGAAAGGAAATCAGCTTTTTCGTGCGGTGTGTGCGGGGCATGGTCTGTCGCTATTGCGTCTATGGTTCCGTCGCGCAGGCCTTCTATGACGGCAAGGCGGTCTTTTTCAGTACGGAGCGGCGGGTTCATACGCAAGTCGGCGTCACGCGAAAGCAATTCGTTTTCCGTAAGGCTGAAGTAGTGCGGTGCTGTTTCGGCCGTTACGGGAATACCGTGCTGCTTCGCACAGCGCACCATCTGGGTGGAAACGGCTGTGCTAACGTGGCATATGTGAACCGGCACACCGTATGACGCGGCAAGTGATATTTCACGCGCTGTGCCGCAGTTTTCGGCAGCGGCGGGAATCCCATTTACGCCGAGCTTAGCCGAAATTTTTCCCTCATTCATCTTTCCGCCGGTGGAGAGTGAAGCATCTTCGCAGTGTGCGCACACTGCAAGGCCAAGCCGCTGCGCGTCGCGCATGGCACGTGCCATAAGCGCTGAGCTTGCAACCGGCCGGCCGTCATCGCTCAGCGCGACGGCACCCGCTTCTTTAAGTGAGCGCCAGCAGGCGGCTTCCTGCCCGCAAAGGCCTTTCGAAACTGCACCGCAGACGTAAACGCGAGCGTCGGCTTTTTTCGCCTTATCCAAAATATATTTTACCGTTTCGGGAGTGTCTATAGGCGGTATGGTGTTCGGCATGCACATAAGGCTTGTAACTCCGCCTGCGGCGGCAGCGCGGCAGCCGGAAAAGACGTCTTCTTTCTGTACTTGGCCGGGGTCGCGCAGATGGACGTGGATGTCTACAAGGCCTGGAGAAGCAGTGAGGCCGCGGCCGTCGATTTCACGTGCACCGCAGCACGTGATGTTTCCGCCCCTTTGCACAATTTTCCCGTTTTTAACAAGGATATCCCCAACTGTGTCTGTATTATCTGAAGAATCTAATATATGTACGGAATGTATCAGCAGATTTTGCATGAGCTCCTCCATTTTTAAATCAGCCGATGAAAAGGAAATAATTTGTCAGCGCGAGCACTTCGCGCGCCCAACAGGAAGAAACAATATACCATGGTGTTTCTGCCGGAACGGCATATGGCTCAATATGCAGCGAGTGTGCTATGGAGCACGCCCGGAACTCGTGGTATTCGTCCGTAATTATGGCGGCGCGCCGCCCAAAACCGTATCTGTTAAGTATATTTCCCGTATTCTGAAGGTTTTCAAAGGTCGTGCGCGACAGGCCTTCTGTAATTATGCGGGAAGGCGCAATGCCGCCTGAAATAAGGGCGCTTTTAATCGCATCAGCTTCGCTTATGCTTTCACCTGGCCCCTGCCCGCCGCTTGCAATGCATTTGGCACCGGGATGGGATTTGAGGTAAACAGAAGCTTTGCCTATGCGCGCCTGCAGGTCAGCCGACGGTGTGGTGCCGTTTACCATGCTACCGAGAACGATGGCCGGTGCGTTTTCTGGCGGTTTCTGAGCCTTCTGGGACACGATGAAGCATGTCATTGCGAAACTCCAGCCGGCGCCTGCACAGAAAATTATGAGGACGGCAATAAAAAACCGCCGCGCAGCTTTCGAGCTGCGGCTTGCCGAGAGGATCCTGCGGAAAAACAGCGCGCCTGCCATAAGGAGGAGGCATACTGCAATGCCGAGCCACCCGGCAAAATTAAGCGCATGCCACCATGAGGGAATAAGGAACCACACAAAGCCTGCAAGCGCAGCCGCAAAGACAAATATGCGGAATATCTGAATGGCTTTTTTCATAGTATCACACACCCTGCCACCGTTATTGCCATTAATTATATCATAATTGCGGGTCCAAAACTACCGACATATTCCGAAAGGATTATACTTTGAGCCTTAGGCATAAAAGAATATACAAAAGTCGACTAAATTTGTAGATTTATTAATTGACAACTTTAAAACATGACACTATAATGAATTTATTGTCTGAAAAAAATTCAAAAGTCACAGGAGGCTAATCATGAAACGAGTTTACAACTTTTCCGCAGGCCCCTCAATGCTGCCCGAACCTGTTCTCCGCCGTGCAGCGGATGAAATGCTTGACTACAAAGGCAGCGGCCAGTCAGTTATGGAGATGTCCCATCGATCTAAAGATTTTGAGGACATCATCTGTTCTGCGGAGAGTTTACTCCGTGAAATGATGCAGATACCGGATAATTATAAAGTGCTGTTCCTTCAGGGAGGTGCCTCTATGCAGTTTGCAATGGTGCCGCTTAACCTTATGAACGGAAGCAATAAGGCCGATTTCGTGCTTACGGGCCAGTGGGCAACAAAAGCTTACAAAGAAGCAGCCCGCTATGGCGACGCGCATGTTGTGGCTTCTTCAAAGGATAAGACGTTTACATACATCCCGAAGCTTGACCCGTCAACGTTCACAAAAGATGCTGATTATTTTCATATATGCATGAACAATACAATTTATGGCACGACTTACCATGAGCTGCCGCAGACGGGCAGCGTGCCGCTTGTAGCCGATATTTCTTCGTGTGCTTTAAGCCAGCCGATGGATGTTTCGAAGTTCGGCGTGCTTTACGCCGGCGCGCAGAAAAACATGGGTCCGGCAGGCCTTACGGTTGTCATCATACGCGAAGACCTCATAGGCCATGCTATGGAAAAGATACCTACAATGCTTAATTACAAGACGCATGCCGACAATGGTTCAATGTTTAACACTCCGCCGTGCTATGCTATTTACATTTGCGGCCTTGTGCTTGACTGGCTTAAAAATACGGTTGGCGGCCTTGGCGAGATGAAGAAAATCAATGAGAAAAAGGCAGGTATCCTTTACAATTTCCTCGACAGTTCTAAGCTTTTCCACGGCACAGTCGTAAAAGAGGACCGTTCCATCATGAATGTACCGTTTGTAACGGGGAATAAGGAAATGGACGCTAAGTTCATAGCTGCCGCTGCCGAAAACGGATTTGTAAACATCAAGGGCCACCGCACTGTAGGCGGCATGCGTGCTTCTATTTACAATGCAATGCCGGTGGAAGGCGTTGAGAAACTCGTAAGCTTTATGAAAAAATTCGAAAAAGAAAACGGCTGAAATGGAGGCTGCATAGGAATGTACCATATTAAATGCCTTAATAAAATATCGCCTGCCGGAACAAAGCGCTTCGGGGAAGGGTATATGGTCGACAGTACGGAGGAAAAACCAGACGCCATACTTGTGCGCTCGGCTTCGCTGCATGAGATGGAGTTCCCGAAAAACCTTCTTGCCATTGCGCGTGCCGGCGCGGGTGTGAACAATATCCCACTCGACCGCTGCAGCGAAAACGGCATAGTCGTTTTCAACACGCCGGGCGCAAATGCAAACGCCGTAAAAGAAATTGTAGTTGCAGCCCTGCTTCTGTCTTCACGCCGTATTATACCTGCTGTTGAGTGGGCATTTTCGCTTAAAGGCAAAGGCGACGAAGTCGGTAAACTTGTAGAAAAAGGGAAAAGCAACTTTGCAGGCCCGGAGATTGCAGGCAAAACGCTCGGCGTCATAGGGCTTGGAGCTGTGGGCACGCTTGTAGCAAATGCGGCTTCTTCACTTGACATGACCGTTTACGGGTATGACCCTTACCTTTCTGTAGATGCAGCGTGGGGGCTTTCACGCTCTGTGCGCCATGCACGCTCACTTGACGAAATATTTAAGAAAAGCGATTATATTACGATACACGTTCCGTTTATGCCGAGCACAAAGAACATGATAAATGCGGATGCTATTGCGAAAATGAAAAATGGCGTGCGCCTGCTGAACTTTGCGCGCGGCGGACTTGTTGACGACGGCGCTTTGCTTGAAGGCGTCAAAAAAGGCAAGGTCGCGTGCTATGTTACGGATTTTCCTGATGACAGCCTGCTTGGCGTGGAAAACGTAATAGCTGTGCCTCACCTCGGTGCTTCGACGCCGGAATCGGAAAACAACTGCGCGCGCATGGCGGCAGATGAGCTTAAAGAATACCTCGAAAACGGCAATATACATAATTCCGTAAATATGCCGGCTGTTTCAATGCCGCGTGGGGAATTTATGCGTATCTGCCTGTTCCACCGCAACGTGCCGAACACTATAGGCAAGCTGTCGGGCTTTCTTGCCAGCTCAGGCATTAACATTGAAAATATGCAGAGCAAGGCAAAGAAAGACTACGCTTACACTATAATTGACGTGACAGGAAGTACGGAAAAAGTGACGCCGCAGAAACTTGAAGATATCGAAGAAGTTATCAGGGCGCGTATTATTACTGCCTGAGAAACATAAATTGTAGAGAATAAAAAGGGGCTGTTGTAAAGCTTTCGCTTTGCAACAGCCCCGTATTTTTTCAATAAAAGCCCGCCTGACCGTAAAGTGCTGAATAACCTGCTACCATAAGCAGGTGGGTGCCCGCCCAACGGTTTCGCACTCCCTTCGTCCGGCAAAAGCCGGGAGGTCTGAAGTCCGCCGCCGGAGCCAAAGCTCCCTATTAATAATTGTAGGGTTATTTATACACTGGTCCGCGCATCAGGCAGGATGTTTTCTGTCTGTTATTTGCCGCTGCCGTCATCACTGCCATAAAAATCATCAAAATGGCTTTCAAATTCTGCCGACAGGTCATTGAGCAGCGCCTCATCTTCGACTTCTTCAAACTGCTGCTCACCGTCTTCTTCGACAGCTTCAAATATATAATATGAGCCTTGTGCATCGACCTGCTCTTTCGGGTCGCTGTAAATTGGCTGCAGGGCATAAAAACGACCTTCGTCGTTTTCGATTGCATCAAGGATTTCAAATTCGTGCTCTTTGCCGTCTTCATCAATCAGGTTGAGAAGATCAGGACTATACTCATTGTGCATTCGGTAAAAGGCCCCCTTGTACGGCAAACTGTTAACCACGCTTTGTACATCGCTGGTACTTATTCTATCCCGGCATCCGGATAAAGTCAACAGGAAAATAGAGGGCTACAAAATTATACTAAAATATTTTAAAAATATCAAAAATACTATTGACATAGGCAATAAAGCGGCTTATAATAAAGCCAGAAAAAAGAAAAGGGACGATTTAAAGAGATGCGGGCTTGGCCTTGGCAATTCGGATACAGGAGCTTATAGATAAAGGGCAGGCGTATGGCGCATCGATGAGGATCTAAACTTTTCGTTGAAGGGAGTGAGTCCAATGGGCGAGGATGAAGAGACCTCACAGCCTCGGTCGGGTCTGTTGGGCCATAACTGTTAAAAATGAATTGAAGGGAATGAGGCCCAAATACAGCTTATCTTCCAGTTGCTCTGCAGCTTTAATTTTAGAAGTTAAAGGAGCAGATACCAATGCAGCACCGAAAGAATGTTTCAGATTACAAGGGGCCGGTATGAACTGACTTTGCAGCCTGATGCAGCTTCCATTAAGAAGCGCCGTATCTAAGGAAAACGGGTTTTAATCTGGCAATTGAAAGGCAGCCGACATACGAAAAAGGTTCCGGTGTGTTACTAAAGGTGATTCCAATGTACCTACATTAATTCTGCTGAGAGTTTAAGCTTGACTGCATTTGACATTACGCCATTGCATGAAAAATGGTCTCGGAACTGTAGAAATAAATAAATTGGCTCCGGCTTCTGCCGGGGCCTTCTTTTTATGGCACAAAAGCAGTAATCTGAAATTGCCTTTAACAAAGGCTGCTTTTGACGATATATTTTTTCACACGGCCGGCGAGGCTGTGCGGTATGCGTGCCGTCAACCGGCAACCTTCGGGTGTGAATTCTTCTTTTTCCACCGCGCTGCATGAGCGTATACATTCTGTGAGGGCAGCTTCTGAGTATGGCACAAGAAGCTCTATGGGGCCGGAAATTGGCAGGCATGCTTCAGTGGCATTGAGGAGGCTGTCTATCCCATCGCCGGTTTTTGCGCTTATGCGCACGGCCTGCCCAATCATCGGCATGGACTTTATCTCCGGCACAAGGTCGCATTTGTTAAGGACTGGGATAATCGGCTGGCCGGTACAACCGAGGCTACTTAGGGTGTCATTTGTAACTTTGAGATGTGCAGGGGCTTCAGGGTTTGAAGCGTCGCAGACGTTCAGTATTACGTCTGCAGAAGCCGCCATTTCAAGCGTAGAGTGGAACGCTTCTATAAGCTGATGCGGAAGGCGGCGCAGAAAACCGACTGTGTCTATCAGCATTACTCTTTCTCCGCATGGCAGTTTCAGGGCACGCGCAGTGGGGTCGAGTGTGGCAAAGAGCCTGTCTTCCGCAAGGACGCCGGCGTTTGTAAGAAAATTCATAAGAGTGGATTTACCTGAATTTGTGTAACCTACGAGCGCGACAGTGATTATCCCCTCTTTTTTACGCCTGTTGCTTGTCTGTTCACGGCGTTTTTCCAGTTCTTCAAGCTGGCACTTAAGTGAGTCAATTTTACGGCGTATGTGGCGGCGGTCGGTTTCAAGCTTGCTTTCGCCTGGGCCGCGTGTGCCTATGCCGCCCCCAAGGCGTGAAAGCCCACCATGCTGCCCTGAAAGCCTCGGCAGCATATATTTAAGCCGTGCGAGTTCTGCCTGGAGCCGCCCTTCACGGCTTTTTGCGTTCAGCGCGAAAATATGGAGGATGAGCATAGTCCGGTCTACCGTGCTCACACCGGAAATATTTTCAATGTTTCGAAGCTGTGTTGGGGAAAGCTCACAGTCAAAAATCAGCAGGTCAATATTGTACTCTTTGCAGAAATTCGCAACCTGCTCCATTATGCCGCGGCCCACACATGTAGCAGCGTCAGGCGACGGGCGTTTCTGTGTGACTGCACCGAACGGCTCTGCGCCCGCGCTGCGGGTGAGTGCGTAGAGCTCTGCAAGCGAAGATTTTGCATCCCACTGGCCAAAGTCCGGCTCTATAAGAAGGGCAGTTACCCTACTTGCTATGGTTTCGTGCATTTCCACAAAGAACACCCCCTTTCATGAATATAACAGTTTTATACAAAAATCGACTTATTTTACGGAACTATAGGCATTTCATTGATGCGCTGTATTATCATTTACAAAAAATCGTTGAGAATTGATGGTTAAAATAAGAAATGATTGGCAGTATAAAATATAATTCAGAATACTATGCAACTTAGCTAATTGACAATTTCGCAAAATGCTGTAAAATAAATTTATTGAATTTTATCTACTCTTAAAATATGAAGTACACATATTCTTTTGACAGTGATTTTATTAAGAGGACATTTCTATGAAAAATAAAGTTGTACAGCCAGTCTTAAAATGGGCAGGAGGGAAAAGACAATTACTGCCAAAAATAAAAAAATTAGTTCCTAAAAATATTGGTACATATTATGAACCGTTTTTAGGTGGTGGCGCGGTCCTGTTTTCCCTTCAACCTGGTCATGCGATAGTTAATGATAATAATACAGAATTAATCAATATGTATGATGTAATTAAAAATCATGTGGATGCCCTCATTTTAGATTTACGCAAGCATAGGAATGAAGCAGATTATTTTTATAAAATACGTGGATTAGATCGTACGCCGCGGTATAACGAAATGAATAATATCCAAAGGGCTTCAAGATTAATTTACTTAAATAAGACTTGTTATAATGGCTTATTCCGTGTTAATAAAAATGGAGAGTTTAATGCCCCATTTGGACGGTATAAAAATCCAAATATTGTTAATGAAAAAGTGCTACGCGCAGTTAGCAATTATTTAAACACGGGCCATATTGAACTCCTTAATATGGACTTTGAGCAAGCATTAACCGGATGTGAACACTCCTCATTTGTCTATTTTGATCCTCCGTACTATCCAGTTAGTGACAGCAGCAATTTTACTGGTTACACAGTTAACGGATTCACAAAAAAAGATCAAATCCGGCTTAAAAATTTATGTGATAAGCTTACTGATAAGGGAGTGCGTTGGCTGCTCTCTAATTCATCGTCGCCTTTTATTATTAGTTTATATAACAGCAAAAAATATCATATTGATTATGTCACGGCAAACAGATCAATTAACAGCAATCCTGATGCAAGAGGAGAAGTAAAAGAGGTACTTATAAGAAATTATGAAATTAAGACAAATAGATAAAGACTGGGATTCGCTATTTGCTGACTATGATATTTTAAATGCTATAAATTCAAATGGCTTTTTCATAATTTCTTCAAAACAAATTAATAAAGTGCATGAAGCACGCCTTATGACAAAGTTTGACAACAGAGAAAACCTGCCGGATATTTTTAAAAGAAACCATTTGTCAATATTACCAATTACCCGAGGAAATTATATAATCGGTTCCTATGATGCCTATCAGGATGTTCAATATGAAAATAAAAAAACAAAATTTTTTACATTGCCTGAATATATAGAAAGTATTAACGCAAGTGACCTCTACTCTGAGGGTGCTTGCTTAAATTGTGCTTATGCCTCAGGCATAATCGATGACTTGTGTGGTGAGCACACTTTACCTACTGTAAGCGGACGCATGTCTTCGGAAGATTTTAATTTCTGGATTAAGAGTTCGGACAAGCAGCAAAAATACAAAGAAATCGAGGTTAAAAATTCACAAATAGAAATTGATGGAGGTTATGAATCACCGAATGCATTAATTTTGATTGAGGCTAAAAATTATTCAGCAAATAATTTTCTCGTCAGGCAATTGTATTATCCATACAGGCTTTGGAGTGCAAAAATACAAAAACCTGTAATGCCTGTTTTCATGACGTTTTCGAATGATGTATTTTCATTTTTCGTTTTTGAATTTCAAGATAGCAAGGTATATAATTCAATTAAACTAATTGAACAAAAGAACTATATAATTGCTTCTGAACTTATTTCATTGGATGATATTTATGATGTTTTAATTTCATCTAAAGTTGAGCCTGAACCTGAAGTCCCATTTCCACAATGCGATAATTTTTATAGGATAGTGGACTTACTTAGCTTATTAGCTGATAAAAGTGAATTACAATCTGATGAAATAACCAATAATTATGCTTTTACATCACGCCAAACAGAATACTATACAAATGGAGCTAAATACTTAGGATTATTAGAAAAAATAAAAAATGAAAATAATGAGACTGTATTTCGACTGACAGATCTTGGTAAACTGATAATGTCAAAACGTCATAAAGAAAAATGCTTAGGAATTGTAAAACAAATTTTAAAGCATGAAGTTTTCAATAAAGTGCTTAAAGAATATTTTGTAAAATTGGCACCTCTAACAACTTGCGAAATTTCTAAGACCATGCAAAAGAGTACGATATATCATGTAAACTCATTGAACACAATGGAGCGCCGTTCACGTACCATTGGAAAATGGATTGAATGGATATTGGATCTACGGGAAAATTAACAATTACCAATAACATATTTTGTTTAAATAGATATATAGTTTTATGATGATTGTTATATGTGGCAGTTGATGCTATTTGCTTGCATGGAAGATTAAATTAAGTTATAATGGAGTAGATATTTTTTATGTGGAAATTATAAAAGGGGTGAAGTTTAATGAAAAAGATTGGCTTTATCGGTTGCGGCAATATGGCTAATGCCATGATAAGCGGTATCCTTGCTTCAGGTGCACTTAAACCGGCTGAAATCATTGCCTCAAACCATACTCTGCCCAAGCTGAAAATAGCACATAAGAATTTCGGGATTGACGTTACGCCAGACAACAAGAAAGCGGCGTCGGAAAGCGAAATCCTTGTGCTTGCGGTTAAGCCGCAGGTTTGTAAGGATGTTATAAAGGAGATTTCTTCAGCAGTGCCTGAAAACTGCATTGTGGTTACACTGGCGGCCGGTATGACCATTGCGCAGCTCGAGGAGCTTTTTGGCAGGCCAGTTAAACTGATACGGGCTATGCCGAATACACCTGCTTTGGTGAGAGAAGGCATGACAGCCCTTTGCCCAGGTAAAACGGTGACACCCGTAGAACTTGAACAGGTGCGCAGCCTTTTTGAAAGTTTTGGCAGGGCCGAAACAGTCAGCGAGAACATGATGGACGCTGTCACAGCAGTAAGCGGAAGCTCACCTGCTTATGTGTTTATGTTTATTGAGGCTATGGCCGACGCTGCCGTAATGGGCGGTATGCCGCGCAATAAAGCTTATACATTTGCGGCGCAGTCTGTTTTCGGCAGCGCAAAAATGCTTCTGGAGACTGGGAAACACCCAGGGGAGCTTAAAGATATGGTGTGCTCGCCTGCTGGCACAACTATTGAGGCTGTGGCGACTCTCGAAAAAGACAATTTTCGCGGTGCCGTTATCGACGCAATGCAGTCTTGCATGAAAAAATCAAAATCCATGTGATCATGTAATTTTAAATTCACTCCACGGCATACGGCTAATTAATTGCATTGTCTATACATTTATTAAAGCTTTTTATAGTGTAAAAACTCAAAATTTGCCGAATTCTCATCTAATGTTAACAACTTTGATAATTGAGATTACAGATAAGGTGAAAACATTGACTTCTATTATTCTTCAGAATATAATTCAGACGTAGAGGATAAATGGAGGTTAGTCTCATTGACAAAAAAGAGCAAATGGATAATTGTGGCAATATTTTGCGGCATTGTGGCTGTCGCATTGGCAATTTTCTTGCCTCACTATTGCATAAAGCAGTTTTCTGCCACTCAGAGTGACTCAAGTACCAGGCCTGTTTCTAAAATAGTTGCAACTGAAAAGAGCAGCTACTCAAGCACCAGGCCTGTTCCTAAAATAGCTGTGGCTAAAAAGAGCAACAACTCATGTATTCCTTTAAAAAAAGACGGCATCCCTGCAAAACCGAAGAAAGATTTTCTGGCACTTAAAAGCCGCTATAACCTTTTGTTGATCCCGACATATGACGGTTCAAACCAGGAGACGCACCCAAAACTCCTTTATTTCAAAAATGGGTGGAACGGCTACCGCTACTGGATGTCGATGACACCATATCCATCGACTAATTACAAGCTTGAAAATCCGAGCATCGTTGTTTCAAATGACTTGAAAACATGGGTGGTGCCTAAAGGGCTTAAGAATCCGGTGACAGGTTTGCCATCAGATGTAAATCATGGCGGCTACTATTCTGACCCTCAGCTTGTTATGAATGGCGATGCAATGGAACTTTGGTTTCGCTATGTCCATGGAAAGCCCAAAATTGGCGGCGCAGACTATCGGTGTGATTATTACTACCGTATGAGGAGTACTGACGGTATCCATTGGAGCAGGCCGTGCCTCATGCAGTCCTCAAAAAAAGCAATTCTGAGCCTTGCAATAATTCGCCGTAAAGGAAAATACCAGTTTTGGTACAGAGACAATACAAATCACTTGATGTATGCGGAAAGCATAAATGGTGTAAACTGGACAAATTTCCATCAATGCCAGATATCTCTGCCAAAAGGTTTTTTCCCATGGCATCAGGATATAGTGCTTTATAAAGATAAATATTATCTGCTGCAGACAGCATATTATAAGCCACATTATTCTTTTTCGCTGTTCCTCGCTGAATCGATGGATGGAGTTAATTTCACGCGCGGAGTAAAATTTTATCCGAGTGAAGACCCTGTAGTGCTTCATAAAGCATGGCTTTACCGCAGCACGTTTGTGCCGACTGCAAATGGATTATTCCAAATGGTGGTTTCTTATTGCCTGCCGGGGCGTAAGTGGTTTATGACACAATGCGCGATTTCACAAGCCACATGGGACAATGCATGCAGGACTGGAAAGACAGTTACGCTGAGAGCTGCTTCAACTTGACATACCTTATATGAATGCACCTGCTGCTTAAAAAATAGAATAAAATGTGCCTTGAGCTGGCTTTATAACCACCTCAGGGCGTATTTTATTTTGCTGTATTTGTGAAGCCACTTCCTTTGAGAATATTGCAATGTGCATGAAAAACAATATACGCAGTATAAAATCTCAGTTAATAATTTACAAGCAATTGACTCACTATAAAATGCGTGATAGAATTAAGCTGTTATCGAAAATATCGAAAATTAACTGAAATGCAGGGACAAGGTTATGACTACAATTCGGGATATCGCAAAGAAACTAAACCTTTCAATAAGCACGGTTTCGAAGGGCCTGAACGGCGCAAGTGATGTGAGCAAGGAAACGCGTAAGCTTGTGCTGGATGCTGCGCTGAAGATGGGCTATGTGCCGCGCCGGACACGGCCTGCGTCGCCTGTAAAAATATGCGTATTCATTGAGAACATGGGTTATGAGCGTGTTGAACAGTTTGGCTATGATATAATTATAGGCTTTAAGCTTGCAGCGGCCACAAAACAGTGGGACGTTTCCATTGTTCCAATGTCGCTTAATAAAAGCAATGGGATCCAGTATGAAGAATATATGTATTCGAACCATTATGCAGGGGGATTTCTGCTTGGGTTTGACCTGAACGACGATTTTCTCCGCCAGCTTAAAAAGACAACAATCCCCACAGTGCTGCTCGACAATGTTGTTTATAACAAGCATGTTTCATGCCTTGGTGTAGACAATCAGGAAGGAATTTTCTGCGCTGTTCAGCACTTGGCGAAACTGGGCCACAAATCTATCGCAATGCTTAACGGTGACCCGCAGAGCTGGGTTTCAGCCGAGAGGCTGAGCGGTTTCCGCCTTGGTATGTCATACTATGGCCTTACAGTGCATGAAGAGCTGATTGCTAACGGTGACTTTACTCCTTCTGACTGTGCAACAAAATTTGTAAGCCGGTTTATTAAAGCGGGCGCCACTGCCATAGTGTGCGCAAGTGATGTCCTTGCGCATGGAGTGCTCTGTGAGCTCTACCGCCTTGGGCTTCGTGTGCCTGACGATATGAGCGTTGTTGGATTTGATGACCTGCCGATTGCTGCCTATGCAACGCCTCCGCTTACAACGATCCGCCAGGACCGCCTCGCCATTGGGAAGAATGTCTGCCTGCTGCTTGAGCAGATAATGAAAGGCAACTGCATTAACCGCCTTATGCTTATCCCTGAGCTTGTTGTGCGCAGTTCCACAGGAAGGCCGAGAACACGTGAGATCCATCTAAAATAGGCTGTGTGCGGAAATCTTCCTGCACTTTAATTTATAAAAATCAGAGTAAAAAGTCTGGCCTCCCCCAAAAAATGAAGAGGCCAGTGATGAGGAACAAATATGAAAAAAGAAGACCAATAACTTATAATCGATTTATATGCCCTCTGCTTTGCAGAGGCTTTTTTTTGGCCATTTAATGAAGAACTGCATTGCCCTGATTTATAATCAGCCTTTTACAGCTCCAGCAACTACGCCTTCAATAATCTGCCTCTGGCAAAGTGCGTAGAAGATGATGATTGGTATAATTGCGAGGATAAGGACTGCCATCATTGCACCCATGTCAATGCTGCCGTAGCCGCCCTGCAGGTACTGAATGGCGACCGGGATAGTAGGATAATCTTTGCCCATTACCAGATACGGCATGAGGTAGTCATTCCATATCCACATCGTATTCAAGATAGCGACGGTTATAGATGTTGGCTTCATAATAGGGAACACAACCTTAAAGAAGCACTGCAGAGGATTGCAGCCATCGATTATTGCTGCTTCTTCGATATCAGTGGGGATTCCTTTTACAAAACCGGAGAACATGAAAACAGACATGCCGGCTCCAAAGCCAAGATACAGCACAAGAATGCCGACAGGGTTGTCAAGGTGAAGGACATCTGCAATCTTTGTCATGGAATACATGACCATTTGGAATGGAATAACCATTAAGAAAACAAAAAGATAGTAAAGGACGCTGGCGTAGTGGTTCTTGGCGCGGGTGATGAACCATGCTGTCATGGATGTCAGGACTACGATAAGCAGCACGGAAAACACAGTGATGAAAACAGAACGGCCGAAAGCGCCCCAGAAATTAGTCTTTTCAACTCCGGAAACGTAATTCTTTGTACCAACGAATGTTTTAGGCATTATTCCGGCTTCACCGAGATCTTGTTGCTTGAAAGTCGGAAATTTGAAAGGCTCACTTGAAATGAACAGCTTCCCTTTGAAGGAGTTCATCAGCACCATTAAAATTGGGCCAATAAAGATGAGAGACAGGAAAGCGAGAATAATGGTGATAATTACATTTGCAGTTTTCCTACTTTTATTCATTAAGACTCGACTTCCTTCCTGCGTGTGGCATGCAGCTGGATAACAGCTATAACAGCCAGAATAATGGTGAAGATTACGGCTTCTGCCTGGCCGACACCAGCATAACCGGTAGTCCCGTAAAATGTTTTATATATATCCAGCGCAACCAGTGCGGAGTCATTGCCAGGGGCACCGTTTGTAAGGGCCAGGTTCTGGTCGAACAGCCTAAAGGAATTAGTCAGTGTAAGAAAAGTGCAAATAGTGATGGCAGGCATTATCGTGGGGATCTTGATGTGGATAAGTGTCTGCCATGAAGAGGCACCATCAATTTCAGCTGCCTCAATCATGTCGGGGTTTATGTTCTGGAGAGCAGCTATGTAAATTACCATCATGTAACCTGTCATCTGCCAACACATCAGTATGATGAGGCCTATAATACCATAGCTGCCTTTAGTTGTCAGCGTTTGGTTATATTTCATAAGGATGCCGTTTAATATAAGCTGCCAAACATATCCGAGAACGATGCCTCCAATGAGGTTAGGCATAAAGAATATTGTGCGGAAGAAACTCGTGCCGCGCATCTTCCTTGTAAGCAGCAGGGCCAAAATAAACCCGAAAAGGTTTATAAGCACCATGCATATAATTGTGAACAAAACAGTACGGCCCAATGAGGGGAGAAAATCAGAATCACCCGAAAAAGCTTTTTTATAGTTAACGAATCCGACAAATTTTGCGTCAGTCACAGTTGTAAAATTCGAGAATGAAAGGCCAAGGCCAGTAATAAATGGTATTAAAAATGCAATTGCAAAACAAATAACTGTGGGAAGAGTAAAAATAGCCCAGTACTTTCGCAGGACTTTTTGCATTGCAGAACCTCCTAACCGGGATTGATATAATTTACATTTTGGTTAATGGGCACATACTCTCTTGCAAACATTCCAAGTATTGTGCCATGGCGCCGTTTAGGCGGCCGTGAATAATCTTATAAAAATAGTGAGTGAATTATTATCTCCACCCACTATCTTTACAAAATGCTGAAAACTTTAAGCCTTATGCTCAGCTTTTTGAAGACGTTGCAGATGCTGCCGCTTCAGACTTCCATTTACTCACGACACCGTTCTTTACATCATCCCAGCTGCACTGGCCTTGTGCATAAGCGAGAAGGCGTGAGCCAAAGTAATCCTTAAAGTTCTGGCTTGGGAAGCATGTGAAATCCCACGGAACTGTCTTGATGCCGCTCTTGTTTTCCCATTTTTCAACTTCCTGTGCAAGCGGGTCATCAGGAGATTTGCCTTTAAACGCTTCGTATGGGGCAATAAATCCGAGGCCGCCATCACTCGGGCTCTTTGTAACATAATCTGTTCCTTCACCGGTGTAGAGCCAGTTGAGGAAATCAATTGAGGCTTTCTGGTCATCGGCTGAGGCTTTCGAGTTTATGCATGCAAAGTTTTCAGTGCCCATGCAGATTCCCTGTGTTTCTTCACCACTGTGGCCTGTGTAGATAGGCATAAACTTGATGTCTTCTTTCTTAACGACATTACCATCGGTCTTGCTTATGTCGCTCCAGACCCAGTTACCGTTCTGCACCATCGCAGCTTGCCCAAGGGCAAATTCGCTGGTGGAGTCACCTACGCTCTTGCTGCCAAGAAGCTTTTTGTTTGTAACTGAATTGTTAAGATACAGGTCAAAGATGTTTTTGAATTCGTTACCATACTTAAATTGGATTTCATTTACACCCTTTGTTAAGTCGGTGTTGTTGTCCTGAAGCTCGTATGTGATTGGAATGTTTGCAAGGTGGGTCTGCCAGCGCCAGTCTTCGCCTGATTTGAGGGAAGTGCTTGCAAATACGCCTTTGATTCCAAGCTTGCCTTTTTTGGCGGTCATGTCTTCAACAACATCTTTAAATTTTGCGAAGTTGTTGATTTCGTCCATGCTTTTTGCTTTAGCGCCGTCAAGCTTGAAATATTTATCCATTATTGCTTGGTTGTAGATAAGGCCGTAGCCTTCTACTGCCAATGGGAGACCGACAATTTTACTGCCATCCTTTAAAGCCAGTGACTGGTTTGTAAGCTGTTTGGCCATTTTCATGTCACTAAGGTCGGCGCAGTAGCTTCCCCATGTCTTATAGCCTACAGGACCGTTGCAGATGAATATGGTCGGCGCATCGCTCTTTGCCATTTCAGACCTCAGGGACTTTTCGTAAGTGCCGGCTGCAGCCGTCTGGACTTTTACCTTGACGCCTGTTTTCTGTGTATAAGCCTTTGCGATACTTGTAAACTGATCTGCCTGCTCAGGTTTAAAGTTGAGGTAATAAACCTGACCTTTAGTTCCAGTTCCGGAAGACGAGACTCCCCCATTTGCTGTAGATGAAGTGTTGGTAGTCTTATGGCAGCCTGCAAACGTACCTGTGACCATCAATGCCGCAAGCGAAGCTGCAACTATCTTTTTTCCACAATGCTTCATGACCAATATCGCTCCCTTCATTCTGTGTGTTTTAATGGAAAATAGTTTTACTGGCGTCTACTATTTCGAAAAATAACTGCCAAATAATTTCGAAATAAAACACCGCAGTAAATATAACACAATTTTTCTTGAAATGCAAGAGCTTTTGTTTAATCTTTTCCAATTTTTTTCATTTATATAATCATCAATGCAAAATGAGGCTGCAGATGAATAAAGATACAAAGTATTTTTTTTGGACGCAATTATAACCGCATAATGCAGTGGGCACGCGGTGTTTAAGATTAATATAAAGCTTTAGTGTTATCCGAAATATCTCATCCGACGACTTCTGCTAATCTGCAATAAAACAAAATGATATCGAAAATAAGTATTGAGATTATCGAAAACATATGATATACTGCAAGAAGTTGGCTTTAGGTTATTAGAACATAAAGTTTGGAACGTTTTTAAGGGGGATTTTTCATGATAACAGATTGCTTCGACGCAGAGTTTACGGACGAAATGAAACGCAGCCTTCTGCTTGATTTTGGCCGAACGCCGGATAAGGCTTCTCCGCAGGAGCTTCACAGTGCATTTTCCAGATGCCTGATGGAACGCCTTGCCCCCGTGTGGCAAAAATGCAGAGAGCGCTATGCCGGCAAAAAGCAGGTGTTTTACCTTTCAGGTGAATTCCTTGTTGGGCGCGCAATTTATAATAACCTGCTTGCCCTTGGCCTTTTGCAGAAAGCTGATGGATTTTTAAAAAGCATAGGCGCAAAACTTAACTCTATGGAAGAAGTAGAAGATGCGGCGCTTGGCAACGGTGGGCTCGGGCGCCTCGCCGCATGCTATATGGATTCGGCAGCCACGCTCGGCCTGCCGGTGCAGGGGTACGGGATACGCTACCGTTACGGATTGTTCCGGCAGAAATTCGAAAACGGTTTCCAGAAAGAAGAGGCCGACGATTGGACGCGCTGGGGCGATCCATGGTCAGTCCGCAGGGAAAAAGATGCCGTAACCGTGCAGTATGCCGACAGGAACGTCAGGGCTGTGCCGTACGATATGCCGATTATCGGTTATGGTGGGAAAAACATAAATACGGTGCGCCTGTGGCAGAGCGAACCTAACATACCATTCGATTTTGGAAAATTTAACGACCAGCAGTACAACGCAGCGGTGGAAGAAAAGAACCGCGCGGAGGATATATCGCGCGTGCTTTACCCCAATGACACGACCGACGAGGGCAAAAAGCTCCGCATACGCCAGGAATATTTCTTCTGCAGTGCCTCCATGCAGGATGTGATGCGCTCTTATACGGCGCGCTGGGGCAATGATTTGGCAAAGTTCCCTGAAAGGAATGCCATGCAGCTTAATGATACGCACCCCACGGTGGCTGTGTGCGAGCTTATACGCCTGCTCAAAAACCACGGCGCCGATTTTGAAACGGCGTTTTCAATTACAAGCAGGACATTCCGCTACACAAACCATACGGTTATGGCGGAAGCCCTCGAGCAGTGGGATGAAAATCTTTATGCGTCAGTCCTTCCGGGCATATGCGGAATAGTTGACGAGATAGCGGAGCGCCAGAAGAAAGAATTCCTGTCGCTTGGCGGAAAATTCGCGAGTGACCTTCCGGCCTGTTCCGTAGTAGATGCGAAAACAGTGCGGCAAACTGTAAAAGATGCGGATGGCTCGGAGCATACGGAGGAAAAAGAGCAGAAGACAATACGCATGGCAAACCTTGCCGTGTATGCTTCATGCCATGTGAACGGCGTGGCAAAGCTGCACACGGAGATACTTAAGAACCGTGTGCTGAAACAGTGGTATGAGCTTTACCCTGAGCGTTTCTGCAATGTGACTAACGGCATTACCCAGCGCCGCTGGCTTGCACTCTGCAATCCGGAGCTTTCAGCCCTTATAACGCGTATTTTAGGCTCGGACGGGTGGATAACTGACCTGGATATGCTGTCGGGGATTAAACGCTTTGCGGACGACAATGGTGTGCTTGATGATTTCGCAGGCGTGAAAAATAAGAAAAAGCAGCAGCTTTCACAGTTCATTGAAAAAAATGAAAATGTGAGCATACCGCCAGACTTTATTTTCGATATACAGGCAAAGCGGCTGCACGAGTATAAACGCCAGTTCTTAAACGCGCTTTCAATACTCGACCTGTATTACGGAATTAAGGAAGGCAGCATATGCGATTTTACGCCTACGGCATTTATATTCGGTGCAAAAGCCGCACCGGGCTATGTGCGTGCCAAGGGTATTATAAAACTTGTGAATGAAGTGGCGCGCCTTGTAAATTCAGACCCGAAAGTCAGCAAAATGATGCGTGTGGTTTTCGTACATAACTATGATGTTTCGTATGCTGAAAAGCTTGTTTGCGCAGCAGATATCTCGGAGCAGATATCAACAGCCGGCACGGAAGCCTCAGGCACAGGGAACATGAAGTTTATGCTCAACGGAGCCCCTACTTTAGGCACTTACGACGGAGCCAACATAGAAATTGTGGAGCACTCAGGCGCTGAAAACAACTATATTTTCGGCGCGCATGTGGAAGAGCTTGACAAAATCAGGGAGAGCTATGACCCCAATGGAATCTACAGGAAAAACGACCATGCCCGCCGCGCTCTTGATGCGCTTGTGAATGGGACACTTGATGACGGCGGAACAGGCGTTTTCCAGGAACTCTATGACTCCATACTTAAAGGTGCAAGTTGGCACAGGCCGGATCAGTATTTCGTACTGTATGATTTTTCTTCATATCAGGAAGCGCGCCTGCGTGCGAACCGCGATTACCGCAACAGCCGCGCCTTTACGCGCAAAGGGCTTATGAATACGGCAAATGCCGGATATTTCTCCAGTGACCGCAGTGTTTTGGAATATGCTAAGAATATCTGGAACCTCAAGAAAGACTAAGCGCAGTTTTTAATGCGTAAAAAGGCAAAGGGAGTGGTACCAATTCGCACGAGTGGAGTTCTTCTGCCCATAAGCAGCCTCCCTTCTCCCTATGGAATTGGAAACCTGGGGAAGGAATCGTTTAATTTTATTGATTTTCTAAAAGATGCCGGCCAAACATACTGGCAGATACTGCCTATTGGCCAGACCGGATGCGGTGACAGCCCTTACCAAAGCTTTTCGGCGTTCGCGGCCAACCCTTACTTTGTCGACCATGAGCAACTTGTGAAGGATGGACTTCTGAAACGTGAAGAGCTTGGGCAATTCTGGTTCGGCGATAATCCTGACAAAATCGACTACGGCGCGCTCTACAGCAGCCGCTTCAAAATGCTGCACATTGCTGCAGACCGCTTCCCTGAAGGGGACAGCGGTTTCCGCAGGTTTGAAGAGTCAAGCAGTGAATGGCTTGAAGACTATGCGCTTTTTATGGCTCTTAAGGCTGAGAACGGCATGGGCTCCTTTCAGAAGTGGCCTGACGAAATTCGGCTGAGAAAACCGGAGGCAATGGGAAAAGCCCGCAAACGCCTTGCACATGAGGTGATGTTCTGGAAAAAATGCCAGTATTTCTTCTCTGTGCAGTGGAAGAAATTCAGGCAGTATGCGTATAGCAAAGGCATATTTATTATTGGTGACCTGCCAATATATGTCTCTCCAGATTCGGCAGACCTTTGGGCTCACCCTGAGTTGTTCCAGACAGACGGCAATGGCAGGCTGACCGAAGTTGCCGGGTGCCCGCCTGACGCATTTACAGCCGATGGCCAGCTTTGGGGGAACCCACTGTATGATTGGGAAAAACATGCACGCGACGGCTACAGCTGGTGGATGAAGCGCCTTAAGGCCGCTTCAGGCTTTTATGATGTTACGCGTGTTGACCATTTCCGCGGCTTTTCCGGATATTATTCTATCCCTGCGGGAAGCCCGAATGCAGTGCATGGAAGATGGCGCAAAGGGCCGGGCATGGACTTTATCACAACGCTGAAGAAGAAGCTTCCCGGATTGTCACTCATAGCTGAGGACCTCGGATTCCTTACGGACGACGTGCGCAGGCTTCAGAAAGCAAGCGGATATCCGGGAATGAAAGTGCTGCAGTTTGCCTTTGACCCGCGGGAGAAAAGCGACTATCTGCCGTATAATTACGACAAAAACTGCATTGTTTACACAGGCACGCATGACAATGCTACAACTGAAGAGTGGGGGAACACGTCGCCTGCAGAGACGGTTGCTTTTGCAAGGCGCTACCTCCATGCAGGCCCGCAGGAAAACCTTACCGATGCAATGATTTATGCTGCACAGGCCAGCGTCGCCAATACCTGTATAATACCGATGCAAGATTACCTGCACCTTGGTGCAGAGGCGCGCATGAATATTCCCGGCACTGTGCAGGGAAACTGGCGCTGGCGTGTCAGGAAAGAGGCACTTACACCAGAGCTTGCACGCAGCATGAGGGAGACAGCCGAACTTTACGGGCGTATCCCACCTGATAATAAGATAAAAAACAGCTGATTTTTAAATAATTCTCCTTAAAATGACATATGAAAAGCGCTCCGGACAGTTTAAAAGCTATCCAGAGCGCTTTTTATACTTTTAAGTAATATTTGGACTTCGGTTTCCATACAATAAACCGATTGAATTTTTCGGCGGGGTGATAGCATTGAGGACTCTCAGGCTTGGCTCGGAAGGCAACGATGTGGCACAGCTCCAGTCAATTTTGCACAAGCTCGGCATTTATTCAGGCAATGTTGACGGTATATTCGGAACTCAGACGCAGTCGGCCGTTAAGGAATTCCAGAAGATGCACGACCTTTCGCCTGATGGGGTAGCAGGCCCTCAGACATGGAAAGCCGTGGAACCCTATTTGCGCGGATATGATGCCTATACGGTTAAGCCAGGCGACACTTTTTACCTCATCGGGCAAAAGTATGCGGTAGATCCCTCACTTATCGCAGTGGCAAACCCGGACATTGACCCCCAGAACCTTGCGGCCGGCGCAAAAATCGCCGTGCCGTTTTCATATGGTATTGTAATGGCAGATGCCGGCTATACATATGAAGTGCTGGAGCGCAACGTACAGGGGCTTAAAGTGAGATACCCTTTCCTGCACGTTGGGGCTGTGGGCTCAAGCGTCCTCGGCAAGACGCTTTTTGCACTGCGGCTTGGCAGGGGCCCACACCATGTGCTTTACAACGCGGCGCACCATGCACTGGAGTGGATAACGTCGCCTGTGCTGATGAAATTTACGGAAGATTTTCTGAGGGCATA
This sequence comes from Ruminococcaceae bacterium UBA1036, assembly GCA_002316805.1. Lineage (GTDB taxonomy): Bacteria > Bacillota > Clostridia > Oscillospirales > Acutalibacteraceae > Thermocaproicibacter. Next base: position 198,121 of record DCEF01000020.1, on the reverse strand, counting down.
TGCGCTCGGGATGCAGATTGGCGGATACAATCCGCGCGAAATATGGGATAGCGCCACAATATGGATTATACCGATGGTAAACCCTGACGGCGTGGATCTCGTTATTAACGGTTTGCAGCCAGACAATCCGTACCACAGCCAGCTTATCCGCTGGAATGGCGGAAGCAGCGACTTTTCGAGCAACTGGGAAGCAAATATCCGCGGCGTAGACCTCAACCATAACTACGACGCCGCATGGGAAGAATCTAAGCAGGCGGAAGCCGCGCTCGGTATAACGGGCCCTGGCCCAACGCGGTACTCGGGCCCTTACCCTGTTTCCGAGCCTGAAACCCGTGCAATGGTGAATTTCACACGGGACCATGACATCGGCCTTGCAATGGCATACCATACGCAGGGGCGTGTGATTTACTGGAATTTTCAGGATATGGCCTCGCCGGAAGCAGAGGCCATCGGCCGCCAGCTTTCGCTAATAAGCGGATATTCCCTTGAAGAAGCTACGGGCGTTTCATCTTATGCCGGATATAAAGACTGGTTCATCAAAGATTTCAGGCGCCCCGGCTACACAATAGAAGTAGGTAGCGGAAAAAATCCGCTGCCTGTTTCACAGTTTCCTGAGATATACAAGGAAAACCTTGGCATGCTGCTTTATGCCGCAAGCATTAAGTAGATATTCACAGAGCTTTGCGGAACCACTTTGAGATTTCACGGCGCGTGATTAAAAATACAACGGCAAGTAATATGAGTGTCGTCCACCCGCAGAACAGGTAGCCGGAGTCACCTCCTGCGCGCTCCATTACCGCACCCGCAAGGAAATTGCCAATTGGCGTTGAGCCGAGGTTAAGAAATGAATAAACGCTCATCACACGCCCACGGTATTCATTGGAAGAGTTGACTTGAAAAATAGAATTTGCAGTATTGAGAAAGATAAGATTGCAGAATCCAATGAGAGCGACGGCAATTAAATTGAAGGTGTACTTGTTCGTAATGCCTGTGGAGACCTGAAACAAGCCGATTGCGACGGAGCTTATTACAAGCAGGCGCTTGCTTACGCCCTTGCTGCTGCGGTACGCCATGAGTATTGCTGCGCTGAAAGCGCCCACACCCGCTGCCGCAAGAAGGCTTGAGTACCCATCAATGCCGCGCCCGAGGTACTCATGTGCAAAAACAGGTATGATGACGTCGTTGTTAAGCGCAAACGTGCACACTACGGCCATCATCAGCACATCGGCGACAAGCGTTTTGTTTTTTTTGATGTACCGCATTCCGTCAGAGATTTCCGGAAGCATATTTCTGCTGTATGTAACTGACTGCTTCTCGTTGACGTGTATCATCATTATGCCGATAATTACAGGTATGTAGCTAACGGCATTGATTAGAAAACATGCTGCGGCGCCAAGCTTCATCATTAAAACGCCTGAAAGCGCGGGCCCGATTATTCGTGCGAGATTGACAATGGTAGAGTTAAGGGAGATGGCATTCGTGACGTTTTCCGGCCCGACGAGGTCGATGAAAAAAGATTGCCGTGCGGGCATGTCGAGCGTTTGTGTAACACCGAACAGAAAGCTCAGCAGAAGAATATGCCAATACTGAATTATGTGCGTGTAGGTAAGCAGCGTCATAGCCACGGCCTGTGCGAGGAAAAGCGCCTGGGTAAGGACAAGCAGCTTTTTCTTGGAAAAATGGTCTACTACTACGCCGGCAAACAGTGACAGAAACAGCATCGGCAAAAACTGCGCAACTCCAACAAGGCCAACTTTAAACGGCGAGTTAGTGACCGAGTAGACAAGCCATGTCTGCGCGGTCCGCTGAACCCATGTGCCGGTTAGCGAAATGCACTGGCCAAACCAGAAAAGGCGGAAATTGCGGTACTTGAGCGAGCGAAATGTTGTTTTAAAAAAATTGGATGCCTTTTGGAACAATTTTACTGGATATCTCCTCTATTTTTAACGTGAATTTATACTCTCAAATTGTACTCCCTTTTGCATAATAGTTCAATCTGCAGCGCTTTAATGGTGGGCTTCAGTTTACAATTTTGATACTCTTTTTTTTAGTTGTTTATGTTATAATAACTTTGAATTTATTTTAACTGTTCGACTGTAAAGGAGGCGTGGCATGTGAGGGGAAAAGCAGCCATTGCGGCGCTGCTGCTTTCTGTAGCTTTGCTGTTTTCAGGATGCTCATTTGCAGGGCTTGACGCACAGACACTGATGCATGCCCCAAAACCAACGGGAACTGATGAAGCGGATATCCAAAGCTTGCTTGACAAAACTGCGGGCGGCCAGCTCACACTGAAATATCCGTCGCATGGGGAGTACCGCTCGGCGATAATCCGGCACAGTATGCGTGGCAGCGGTTCGGATGAGTCGGTGGCTTTTTACCAGAAGGGCGACGATTCAACAGCTACGAATATAATGTTCATGCAGAAAGACAAGAAGAGCGGAAAATGGCAAAGCATAGGCTCATTCAGCAACCCGTCTTCCCAAGTTGACAGGATCTGCTTTGGCGACATAAATGGCGACGGCAGTGATGAAGCTGTGGTAGGCTGGGGCAGCAGCCTTACCAATGCGGGAGTTATCTGCATCTATTATTATGATAAAGGCAGTATGCATGAGCTGAAACTTAACCAGAGCTACACCGATATGGAGCTGATGGATTTCGACGGCGACGGTAAAGACGAAATCTTTACAGCTAGTGTTACTGTAGGCGACCAACCGGCCACTGCACACCTGCTTCGCATAAAAAACGGCGGTGTTGAGGTGATGGGCACAGCACCGCTTGACACCGGCGTAACAAAATATGTTTCCGTTCGCACAGGCATGATAAATAAAAAGCAGAACGGCGTAGTGCTCGACGGTGTAAAAGCTTCGAACTCAATGGTTACAGATATTGTGTACTGGGACAGAAAAAGGAAAACACTGGAGGCACCATTCTTTGACAGCGAGTCAAAGACGGCCAAGAGCACTGCGCGCAACACTTCAGTTGTTTCAAAAGATATAAACGGGGACGGCATAATCAATATCCCTATAGTAGCGCCGATGCCTGGATACAGCGGAACAGCGGCAGATGAGGCGGACAACCTCACGGACTGGGAGCGCTATGACACGGATACAGGCACGCTTACGCGCATTGTAAGCATGGTAATTAATTACACAGACGGCTACAGCTTTATGGTGCCGGAAAAGTGGCGCGGAAAGATAACGACAAAAATTGACCCGGCCACACGTTCGTTTTCGTTTTACCAGTGGCAGAAGTCGCCTGAAAACCCGGGAGGCGCAGCCGGGTCACAGCTACTTAGAATACAGGTGTTCACAAAAAAAGAATGGGCAAAAAAGTCTGAGTCAGGCGCTTATTTGCTTCTCAGCGAGAAAAACAGCATCATCTATGCTGCGGAGAGGCCTGCGCCCGGAAATGCGATGTCACTCACAAAAGCAGAAACCCAAAATGCTTTCGAACTGCTTTCCACGGAATAGAAATTCAAAAGAGAACTGGGAGGAATTCCTTGAAAACGATTCTTGTTGCGGAAGACGAACAGGCCATCCGCGAGTTTGTAGTTATAAACCTCAAGCGTGCAGGCTACAAGACGCTTGAGGCTTCCGACGGAGACGAAGCGCTGAAAATCTATGACAAAGAGGGCGGCAACATCGACGTTGCCGTTCTTGACATCATGATGCCGGGGCAGAATGACGGGCTTGCCGTTTGCAAGGAGTTGCGCCACCGCAGCGGCTCGATAGGCATTATCCTGCTTACGGCCAAGACACAGGAGATGGATAAGGTTGGCGGGCTTATGATGGGCGCCGACGACTATGTTACGAAACCGTTCAGCCCGAGTGAGCTTGTGGCGCGCATTGATGCCGTTTACCGCCGCGTGGCGCTGGAGCGTGAGCGCAGCAAAAAAAATTTCAGCGAAGAGCTGCACTCGGGGAGCTTCGTACTCAACCTGCGCAACCGCACACTGCTGAAGAACGGCCAGCCGGTTGAGCTTACTCAGGTCGAATTCCAGATAATGGAATATTTTTTCTCGAATCCCGGCACAGCCATGAACAGGACAGATATCCTGCGCCATGTGTGGGGCGATTCATATTACGGTGAAGAGAAAATTGTGGATGTGAATATCCGGCGCCTGCGCATGAAAGTTGAGGATGAACCTTCAAACCCAAAGCATATTATCACGGTATGGGGCCTCGGCTACAAGTGGGAGGCATAACCTTGAAAACTATGGCTGGAGTTTATTTTTAGCAGGTTGATCTGGCAGGGGGAAAAGCGTAATGGCAAAAAAACGGAAAAGCAAAAGCATTGCACGGCGCTGGATTTTTAACAGCGTCGGCTCTCTGCTTATTATTGTGGCGGCGCTGGTAGCGACGCTTTCCTTCTCGGTGCAGGGCTATGTTTACAACGGGATACAGTCGGCGCTTAACGGGCGCTCTGACGAACTGACAAACGTCTTTTCAAGCTATGGTAGGAAATCGGAGGAAGATTTTCTCGCTGCTGCGCGCGGATATGTGGAGAATTTCCCGAACAAAGAGAGCATGGAGCTGATGGTGATAGACCAGAAAAGCCGCATAGTCACCACGTCAACAGGCTTCGCGCCGGACCAGAAACAGAAAATGCCGGATTACAAAGCGGCTTTAGCCAATTCAGGTGACTATGGCACATGGACGGGGAAACTTTCGAGCGGGGAACGTGTGATGGCCGTAACGCGCGTTATACGCAACGATATCGGCTCGCCCGTGGGGTCGGTACGCTATGTCGTTTCGCTTGAAGAAGCCGACAGGCAGATATTCACAATAATTATCGCGCTGGTTTTGGCAGGTACCGTTGTCATTTCGTTCGTTTCGATTTCGAGCCATTATTTTATCCGCTCTATCCTGACGCCGATAAAGCAGATAGGCGCCACGGCGAAGATGATTGCGCAGGGCGACTTTAAAGCGCGTATACAGAAAACGAACGACGATGAGATAGGCGAACTTTGCAACACGATAAACGATATGGCGGATGAACTCGGCCAAAACGAAAAGATGAAGAATGACTTCATCTCATCTGTTTCGCATGAGCTGCGCACGCCGCTTACAGCTATAAAAGGGTGGGCCGAAACGCTTCAGTCCGGTGAAACAGACAAAAAGACTTTTAACCGCGGCATGAAAATCATCGTGAGCGAAACGGAGCGCCTTGCGGGCATAGTTGAGGAGCTGCTCGATTTTTCACGGATGCAGAGCGGCCGCATGACGCTTACAATGGACAAAATTGACATACTTGCGGAGCTCGACGCGGCAGTGTGTATGTTCAGCGAGCGTGCACGCCAGGAGAATAAATTCCTTATTTACGACGAGCCGCAGATGCTTTCGCCGGTGCTCGGCGACATAAACCGCCTGCGGCAGGTGTTTGTAAATGTGCTTGACAATGCCTTGAAGTACACAAAGTCCGGAGGGACGATAAATGTTTCTGCGGAAGAAGAAGGCGGCTTTATACGCGTGGTGATTGCTGACGACGGATGCGGAATACCGGCCGAGCACCTGCCTAATGTGAAAAAAAAGTTCTACAAGGCAAACCAGACTGTCCGCGGTTCAGGGATAGGCCTTGCGCTTGCGGATGAGATAATGGCACTACATTCGGGCAACCTTGAAATAGACAGCCATGAAAATGTGGGCACAGTCGTAACTATAAGCATACCGACGTTTAAGAAGCTTGAAAATAAAACGCTTGAAGCAGGGAAAAAAGGAGGCGGCACTAAATGAGCAGGGAAAAGACGAAATGCATTACATTGATAGGCGGGCAGGCCCTTGTTGAAGGGATAATGATGCGCGGACCGCAGAAAACCGAAACCGCGGTTCGTATGCCTGACGGGAGTATTTCGCTTGAAGAGATGAAAAACAATTCTGCAGGTGAGCGCAGTAAAATATGGAGTCTGCCGTTTTTTCGTGGTATTGCAAACTTTATCGATTCGCTTTCGGTAGGCTACCGCGCGCTTTCCCTTTCTGTAGAAAAATCAGGCGCGGAAGAAGAGGGGGAAGACGAGTCGAAATTTGACCGCTGGATTGAAAAAACATTCGGGGACCGGGCACTCAGCGTGATTTCCGGGGTGGGCACAGTCCTTGGGCTCGTTATTGCCATCGGGCTGTTTTTCGTTTTCCCCACATGGCTTTTTAACATAATACAAAAGGCCGCAGGCCCGTCTGTTGCAGGCTGGCGCTCGCCGCTTGAAGGCGCCATGCGCATAGTGATTTTTACATTGTATCTCGTATTATGCGCTGCAACGCCTGATGTTCGCCGCGTCTTTGAATACCACGGCGCAGAGCACAAGACAATTTTCTGCTATGAGAACAATGAAGAACTTACTGTGAAGAATGTGCGGAAGCACCAGCGTTTCCACCCGCGCTGTGGAACGAGCTTCATAGTCCTTATGTTGCTTGTTGGGATACTTATCGGATTTATTATTCCGTTCACAAATCCGTTCCTGCGCACGGCAGCAAAGCTGTTGTGCATACCGCTTGTAGTAGGCATAGGCTATGAGCTCATCAGGTACTGCGGCCGCAACGACAATCTACTCACGCATATAATCTCGGCGCCCGGGCTTTGGATGCAGCGCATTACAACTAAGGAGCCTGACGACAGCATGATTGAAGTAGCCATTGCAGCTATGCGCGAAGTAATACCCGAAGACGGTGAAGACCGCATAGAGATTTCTGAGGATGCAGCATGAACATTGGTCAGGCATACCGCGCAGGCAGAAAAATTCTTGAGGATGCCGGCGTGGATTCGCCGGCTTTTGATGCCGGCTGCCTTTTTAAGAAAGTTTTTGGCCTCAGCCTTCAAGAGCGAATAATTCAGTCCGAAAACGAAGCTGAAATGCAGAAAACAAAGCGCTTTCTTGCCATTGCACGTGAGAGGGCCGGCGGAAGGCCTCTACAGTATATAATAGGTGAATGGCCGTTCCTCGATTTTACGCTGGAAGTCGGGGAAGGCGTGCTTATTCCGCGCGAAGAGACAGAACTCCTTGTGCGAACAGCGGCGCAGATGATTAAAAACGTGGAAAAACCTGTGATCGTGGACTTGTGTTCTGGCTCTGGGGCAGTTGCCATAGGCCTTGCCTCACTTTTGCCCGGTGCGCGGATAGCGGCGGTGGAAAAGTATGGCGAAGCACTTTCATACCTTCGCCGGAATATCGAAAAAACGGGTTTCCGTGCGGTGCGGCCGGTGCATGCTGATATTTTCAGTGTAGAAGAAGCGCGCAGGTTCCCGGCACTTGACGCAGTAGTTGCGAACCCGCCGTATGTGCGCAGCGGGGAGATTGCATCGCTTCAGCGCGAGGTGCAGAGGGAGCCGAAGCAGGCACTTGACGGCGGTGAAGACGGCCTGGCGTTTTACCGCGCTATTGCAGGGCTTTGGCTGCCGCACATAAAGCCCGGCGGCGCAGCAGCGGTAGAAATCGGCGAAGGACAGGCCGAAGGCGTAAAAAAAATATTTTATCATTTTATGGAAAATGTCCGCATTATACGTGATTTCAATGGCTTTGAACGCGTTGTGTGCGGAATACGCAGGTATACATGACGGTATATGCCATTTGCTTTTCAGATAAAAATAAATTATAATAATTATGTCTCTTTTACGGCGTGATGGGAGGAACGGATATGTCAGAAAAAGGTACAGCAACCAGAAAGCTAACCAAAACGGTCAACACGAGCGGTGATAAAAAGGTTGCGCTTGAAACGGCTCTTGCCAATATAGAAAAGCAGTTCGGAAAAGGCGCTGTGATGCGCCTTGGGCAGAACCAGGCTATGCATGTTGAAGCAATCTCAACAGGTTCGCTCGGGCTTGACCTTGCGCTTGGCATTGGCGGCCTTCCGCGCGGACGCATAGTTGAAATTTACGGCCCTGAAAGTTCAGGCAAAACGACCCTTGCGCTGCACTCCATAGCTGAAGGCCAGAAAAACGGAGGCACAGCCGCGTTTATAGATGTGGAGCATGCCCTCGACCCTACTTATGCCGCAGCGCTTGGCGTAGACGTGGATTCTCTCCTCGTTTCACAGCCGGACACAGGCGAGCAGGCCCTTGAAATCACGGAAGCGCTTGTGCGTTCCGGAGCGATAGACGTCATTGTAATAGACTCTGTCGCGGCACTCGTCCCGCGTGCCGAAATCGAGGGCGAGATGGGCGACAATGTGGTGGGCCTTCAGGCAAGGCTCATGTCGCAGGCACTGCGTAAGCTTGCGGGGGCTATCTCAAAATCAAACTGTATTGCGATTTTCATCAACCAGTTGCGTGAAAAAATAGGCATAAGTTACGGCAGCCCGGAGGTTACAACAGGCGGGCGGGCACTTAAGTTTTATGCTTCTGTGCGCATAGACGTGCGCCGCGGAGACCCGATAAAGACGGGCGGGGAGCAGATAGGCTCGCGCACAAAGGTGCGTGTGGTAAAAAACAAGATTGCGCCGCCTTTCCGTACGGCGGAATTTGATATGATATACGGCCATGGGATATCGCATACCGGCGAAGTGCTTGACCTCGGCGTTGAGCTTGACGTGGTCCAGAAAAGCGGCTCGTGGTATTCATATGGTGAAACACGCCTCGGCCAGGGGCGCGAGAATGCGAAGGTTTTCCTTGATGCGCATCCGGAGATGGCCAAAGAGATCGAGGGAAAAATACGCGCGGATTCCAGTAAGCTGTTTTCACCTTCTAAAGCATCTTCTAATAATACATCGCCTTCAGCCAGCGGGCAGGCTGAAAGCGATGGCGTAAAGCCTGTGGAAACGGACGGAAATGCTGTGCAGGCAGGCCAGGAAAAAGGAGAAGACAGCAGCCGCTATGGAGCGGATATAGATATTGAGGCGGACGACAAATGATGCTTTCGGCTGTAGAGCCGCGCAGGAAGAGCCTTGTGGCGCTCTTTATTGACGGTGAGAAGGCTGTGGATATCGACAGGGAAACATACCTCAAGTCCGGCCTGAAGCCGGGCGACGACGTGACTGATGATATGCTGCATGAGTTGATACGTGCGAGCGATGCCAGCAGGGCAGAGCAGAAGGCAATGTACCTCCTGAGCTTCCGGGCACATTCCGAAAGGGAGCTTGCCCAGAAATTGAGCCGTACGTTTTCCCGCGAAACTGCCGAAGAAGCCGCCCATAAGATGAAAGAGCTCGGATTTATAAATGATGCTGAGTATGCCCGCTCTTTCGCAAAAGGGCTTTATGGCCGGAAGCACTTTGCATTTTCGCGCGTGCGCATGGAACTTATGCGCCGCGGGATAGGCCGTGAGCTTGCAGAAAAAATTGCCCGGGAAGAAGAACCTGACGCCGGCGAAGCCATACGCGAAGTGATAGCGAAAAAATACCAGCGCTGCCTCGGCGACGAAAAGGGACGGCGCAGGACGGCCGCCGCGCTGCAGCGCCTCGGTTACCCGTGGAATGAAATCAGGAGCGCACTGCGCAAATTTACAGCAGATGAGGATGAATAAATGGCACATTCTGTAGGACTTGTCAATCTCGGCTGTGCAAAAAATCAGGTAGATGGCGAAATAATGCTTGCCGCCCTGAAAGAGGCCGGATATATAATAAAAGACGACGCCGCGCTTGCGGATGTTGCCATTGTGAATACATGTGGGTTTATAAATGCTGCTAAACAGGAATCAATAGATGAAATACTGGAACTTGCACGCCTTAAGTCAGAGGGGCGTATAAACGCTATTATCGTTACGGGCTGCCTTGCGGAACGCTACCGCGAACAGGTACAAAAGGAAATCCCCGAGGCCGACGCCGTTGTTGGCATAGGCGCCGACGGTGACATTGTTTCTGTTGTGCAGAAAGTCATTGAAGGGAAAAAGCTTCAGTCTTTCCCTGAAAAGACACGCCTTCCCATGTGCGGCGGGCGCATGCTCCTGACGCCGAGTTGGTCGGCTTACCTCAAAATTGCGGAAGGGTGCGACAACCGCTGCGCTTACTGCGCTATCCCGTTTATACGCGGGAAATACCGCTCACGCCCAATGGAGAGCATTGAGCGTGAAGCGCGCACCCTTGCGGAAAACGGTGCAAAAGAGCTTGTAATCATAGCACAGGACACTTCAAAGTACGGCATTGACCTTTACGGCAGGCTCATGCTGCCGGAGCTTCTGCACCGTTTGTGCCGCATAGACGGCATAGAGTGGATAAGAATTTTATACGGTTACCCAGACGGGATGACGGATGAGCTGCTGCGCACGATTGCGCAGGAAGAAAAAGTCGTCCCTTATATAGATTTGCCGCTTCAGCACTGCAACAGTGGGATCCTACGCTCAATGCGGCGCGGCGGCAGCCGTGAGCAGCTTACAGGCCTGATTATGAAAATGCGCAGCATGGTGCCGGGCCTTGTGCTGCGCACGACGCTGATAGCAGGATATCCGGGGGAGACGGAAGGGCAGTTTGATGAGCTTTGCTCTTTTGTGCGCGAAATACGCTTTGAGCGCCTCGGGTGTTTTGCATATTCACAGGAGGAAGGCACGGCGGCAGCGGAGCTGCCAGACCAGATAGATAAAGAGGAAAAGCAGCGCCGCGCGGAGTTCGTCATGGAAATCCAGATGAATATCATGCAGGAGAACGGCGAGAAGATGGCCGGAAGAAAGCTGCGCGTCCTGACGGAAGGGTTTGACCGCTATGCGGGATGCTGGTTTGGGCGCTCTTACATGGACTCCCCTGATGTTGATGGAAAAATATATTTTCACTCTTCCGGCAAAAATCCTGTGCCAGGGCAATTTGAAACAGTAAAAATAACCGGCTGTGTTGACGGTGACTTGACGGGCGAGACCGTCGGATAGGGGGCGACGGAATGAATCTGCCGAATAAGCTGACTCTTTTTCGTGTCTTTTTGATTCCAGTGTTTGTGGTATTTGTTCTGTATCCGCAGATACCATATAATTTTGTGTGGGCTTTTCTTGTTTTCGCCGTTGCGGCTCTCACGGACAGTTGGGACGGCAAGATAGCGCGCAGCAGGAATCTAATCACGAATTTTGGTAAATTTCTCGACCCGCTGGCAGATAAAATGCTTGTGATTTCTGCTCTTGTCTGCTTTCTGCATCTTGGCCTTGCGGATGTTTGGTGTGTGCTTATTATCATTGGGCGTGAGCTCATGGTGACTTCAATACGCCTGCTTGCACTCGAAAGTGGGGGCACGGTTATTGCCGCGAACAAGTGGGGCAAGGCAAAAACAATGAGCCAGATGATTACAATAATTTTTATCCTGTTTTTCAAAAACCTGAGTCAGATTTTTATGTTTACTGGAGGAACGGCACTGATAACTTCCGTAGGGAATGTGCTTCTCTGGATTGCTACGGCCCTTACAGTTATTTCCGGAGGCATTTACCTTAAAGAAAATATTCACTTTATCAACGCGGCAAAGTAAAACTGGCTATTTACATAGTGACTTTTATGTACTATACTATTTTAGTAGAGTTATGTGAGTAACGGCTGCTTTGCAACTGACATATAATGTGTTGCAGAGTAAAATGCATTGAGCGGAAAGAGTAACTGCTGCAGAGGCAAAAGAGATAAAGCGCCAACTGGGCTGAAAGCGCTTTTTGCCAGGCGGCAGCGAAAATGCATCCGTAAGCAGGCAGGGGGAAATTTAAGTATCCCTGCACGTCAGGCTACGTTACAGGCCGCAGTGAGAAAGAAAAGCGGAGTGGAACCGCGGATTTTTTATTCGCCTCCGTCCTCGAAATGAGGGCGGGGGCTTTTTTTGCAGGCTTTACTAAGGAGGCACTTTTTTGTATGTTTGACAAACTGAAAGCTGAGCTTGACTCGATTATGGATCGCGACCCGGCAGCCCGCTCGAGGTGGGAAGTGTTTTTCCTCTATTCAGGCTTTAAGGCGGTGCGTTATTACCGCAGGGCGCACTGGTTTTACGGGCATAACCATAAGTTCATCGCAAGGTATATTTCACAGCGCGCGCGCCATAAAACAGGAATAGAGATACACCCGGGAGCAAAAATAGGCAAAGGGCTTTTCATTGACCACGGTATGGGCGTCGTGATAGGTGAGACGGCGGAAATCGGCGATAACTGCACGCTTTACCAGGGAGTGACGCTCGGCGGCACAGGAAAAGACCACGGCAAGCGCCACCCGACACTTGGCAACAACGTGCTTGTGGGTGCAGGGGCAAAGATACTCGGGCCGTTCCATGTAGGCGACAATGCGCGCATTGCGGCAGGCGCCGTGGTGCTCAATGAAGTTCCGGCAAATGCGACGGCTGTTGGTGTGCCGGCAAGGATAGTCCGCCTTAACGGTGTGAGGCCTAAGGATCTCGACCAGATCCATATCGGCGACCCTGTTTCACAGACGCTCTGCCGTATGGACTACCAGATCTCATGCCTGCAGAAACAGGCCAAAGCTTTGCAGGAAAGCGGCAAAGCGGATGATGCAAAGAGAAGGAGCCGAAACTGCACAAAAAAATGAGAGTAAAGGTAAGGCATTGAAATATGTTTTGGAAAGGGCAGGAGGAAGCAAAGTTGAAAATCTACAATACACTCACGCGGAAAAAGGAAGAATTTGTCCCAATAGTGCCGGGGCAGGCGCTGATTTATTCCTGCGGGCCGACGGTATATAATTATATCCACATAGGCAATGCGCGGCCTATGTGCGTGTTTGACGTGCTACGCCGCTACCTTGAGTTTCGCGGCATGAAAGTCAGGTTTGTGCAGAATTTCACAGATATAGACGACAAGATAATCCGCCGCGCAAACGAAGAACATTCGGATTATCTGGCCGTCTCAAACCGCTATATAAACGAGTACAACAAAGATGCCGAAGGCCTAAATGTGCGGCCTGCGACAGTGCACCCGCGGGCGACGGAAAATATAGACGAAATGCTCGACATTATATCGACGCTTGTAAAAAAAAGCTATGCGTATGGGGCATCTAACGGCGATGTGTATTTCCGCACGCTGAAAGACAGGGAATATGGGAAGCTTTCGCACCAGCCAATAGATGACCTTAAATCCGGCGCACGCATAGCTGTAGGGGAGCAGAAAGAAGACCCCCTCGACTTTGCACTGTGGAAAGCGTCGAAGCCAGGCGAGCCAAGCTGGGATTCACCATGGGGAAAGGGCCGCCCGGGCTGGCATATTGAGTGCTCGGCCATGGCGCGCCGCTATCTCGGCAAAACCATAGACATACACTGCGGCGGGCAGGACCTGATTTTCCCTCACCATGAGAACGAGATTGCCCAGAGCGAGTGCTGCAACGGTGTGCCGTTTGCGCATTACTGGATGCATAACGGCTATATAAACGTAGACAACCGCAAAATGTCAAAATCGCTCGGCAATTTCTTCACAGTGCGCGATGTGGCAGAGAAGTACGGATATGAGCCTATACGCTACCTCATGGTGTCGTCGCATTACCGTACGCCCATTAACTACAGCGTGGGCGTTATCGAGCAGTGCCGCGCGTCTCTTGACCGCCTTTACAATTGTCGTGACAACCTGCAGTTCCTAATGGAGCGTGCACCTTCAGGTGAAAAAGAAGGGGAAGCCGAAATACGCGCACGCATGGAGGAATACAAAAATAAATTCATAGGGTTTATGGACGATGATCTGAACACAGCCGATGCACTTTCGGTGCTTTTTGACTTTGCGAAAGACATCAACACAAATTTGAACGCCGCATCAGCGCCTTCAAAAGAGATGTGCAGTTTTGCGCTTGGCCTTTTCATGCAGCTTGCAGATGTGCTTGGCCTGCTGTATGCCAAAAAGGATAGCCATTCGCCGGATGCGGAAATAGAAAAGCTTATAGAGGAGCGCACGAAGGCGCGCAATGAAAAAAACTGGGCGGAAGCTGACCGCATACGCGATGAGTTGAAAGCACGCCATGTTGTGCTTGAAGACACACCGCAGGGCGTAAAATGGAAAATAGTTAAATAGTGCCAACGAAATCTCCGTAACAGAAAAATACCTCCGGGCATAACCTGCTTTGGGGGTGTTTTCATGCGCGGAAAAAAGCGGCGGCCGCTGCCTTTTTTATTATGCCTTGGCCCAGGCGTGCTTGCCGCTATGGCAGACAACGACGCAGGCGGGCTTATTTCATACACTGTGACAGGCGCAAAATTCGGCTGGGCGGTATTTATCCCTCTTGCCCTGCTTCTCACAGTTGTGACTTATACGGTTCAAGAAATGGCCATGCGGCTCGGTGTGGCTTCGGAAAAGGGATACACATGCCTTCTGCGCGAACAGTACGGCAAAGGGTGGATGGCATGCCAGGTTGCCGCCCTGTTTATGGAAAACCTGCTTACGCTCCTCACTGAATTTGTGGGTATGTCGGCAGGCCTTGAGCTGATTGGAATTCCGGCTGGAGCGGCCGTGGCGCTGAGTGTTTGCCTTGCGCTTTCGGTCGCGTTCCTGAGCGGGTACCGGGCAAAAGAACGCTTTGGCCTGACAATCGGACTTTTTAATATGCTATTTGTGGTTTTTGCTTTTTGTGTCCATCCGGCAGTGGGTGTGCAGCAGAGTATGGCGCTGAGCACGGGCACAAGGTTTAGCTGGTATGCCGCGTCTATGGCCGGAAACGCCATTGCGCCGTGGATGATTTTTTACCAGAACGGGGCATATTCCGAGAAAGGCAGCAAGGAAAAACATATAAAAGGCGGCCGTGTTGATACGCTTACAGGGTGTATATGCCAGGTGTTTGTAGCGTCGGCTCTTATATTTATCGGTTCTTCGGTTTACGGCATGGTGCCTGATGTGGAAAATGCGGGTGTTCCGCAGATAATGGCTGCGCTCGCGCAGGGGTACGGGCCGTTTGCCGGTGTGCTGCTTGCGCTCGGCATGTTCGGCTCCGGCCTTCTCGCCGCTGTTACTGTTTCGATGTCTTCATCATGGAGCGTTGCCGAATCCCTCGGATGGTCGGGGAGCATGGACGATACGTTCAAAGAAGCACCGGGTTTTTACGGTATATATGCTGCGAGTGTCATGCTTGCGGCGGGGGCGGCACTTGTGCCGGAGCTGCGCGTTAATGCCGTCGCCGTTTTCGTGCAGGCCGTGAGTGCAGTTTTGATGGCGCCTATAGTCGTTTTTCTCATGCTGCTGACTTCAAGCCGAAAGGTCATGGGGGAATATGCCAGCACAAAAGGACAGAAAATCCGTTCTTGGTTCTGCACAGGAATTATAATGGTCGCTGCTGTTTTTACAATTTTAGATATAGCCGTTTAATCTGCAGCTTAGGAACGGGGGAAAATCAATGGCAAAAGAAATGAAAACAAATGTCATGAGAATTTTCGAACAGGCGAAAATCCCTTATAAAGCGTGGTATTACGAAAATAAAGATGGAAAAATAGACGGCATTTCCGTTGCGCACAAACTTGGGGAGAATGTAGAGCAAGTGTTTAAGACCCTTGTAACGCGCGGTGCAGACCATAATTTTTATGTGTTCGCTGTGCCTGTGGCAATGGAACTCAACCTCAAGGCCGCCGCAAAAAGCGTAGGCGTAAAGTCGGTAGAGATGATACATGTAAGCGAAATAAACAAAGTGACCGGGTATATCCGCGGCGGATGTTCGCCAATAGGTATGAAAAAGCAGTACAGAACGGTAATCGACAGCAGCTGCATGCGGTATAATACGATACTTGTCAGCGGTGGCAGAATAGGCACGCAGGTTGAAGTTGACCCGCGGCAGCTCCTCAATTTCATAGGTGGAACAGCCGCGGACATAGCGGAGCCCTTATGAGGTCCGTTTCGCGTGCAATGCCTTTCATCAGCTGGCGGTTTTCTGGATACAGCAAAGCCCGCGCCGTTTTCATTCCTTCGCATTTTGGGCTTATTGTGCTTTACAATATGTCATTTTAGAAATATTGCCAATAAATTTCAAAGGAAAATTTTGATTGAGAGCCAAATTAATCAAATTTAACAGTTTAATTTGATAAATCAGAAAGCAAGTTTGTGTTTTTCCACAATTCGTAAAAAAAGTATTGACAATGCCAATAGATGCGTGTTACCATGGAGCACAAAGAATATGGCAAATGCATTGAACGGGTAAAAATTCTGAAGCCTCTCCTCAAAGAGAGCCGCCACCAGGTGAAAGGCGGCAGGATGCTGCGGAATGACATCGCCCGCGAGCAGCTGCACTGAAATTACAGAGTAGGCGCGGCCGGTTCCGGACCGTTATCTTCGGGCGCATTAGGTGGGCCCGCCCGATGCGGCTGAGAGGCTGCGAAATGCAGCAAACAGAGTGGTAACGCGGAGATTTATCCTTCGTCTCTGATTCAAAAGTCAGAGACGGGGGATTTTTTTATACCATTTTTCCGTGTGAACCAAAACAATTATAAAACTGAAAGCCATAAATCCAGAATGATTTTCTTATTGAGGAAGGAAGAAGAGCGTTATGAATGGTTTGGCAATTGTATTGATTTCCATAGCCGTGCTGGGCGGCGGCTACCTTTTCTACGGCAGGTGGCTCGTTAAGAAGTGGGGTATTGACCCCAAGAAAAAAACGCCTGCCTATGAGTATGAAGACGGGCAGGACTATGTGCCGGCCCCAAAGCAGATAGTTTTTGCACACCAGTTTTCCACCATCGCAGGCGCCGGGCCTGTAACAGGCCCCATTATCGCGGCTGCGTTCGGCTGGGTACCGGCGCTGCTGTGGATACTTGTGGGCGGCGTGTTTTTCGGCGCCGTGCAGGACTTCGGTGCCCTTTACGCTTCGGTAAAAAATGAGGGCAAGTCGATTGGCCTCATCATAGAAAAATATATAGGCAAAACAGGCAAGCGCCTTTTCCTCATGTTCTGCTGGGTGTTCTCGCTGCTTGTTGTTGCTGCGTTCAGCGACATGGTAGCTTCGACTTTCAACGCTTCGCTGTCGAAAGCATATAGCATAGGTGCCCCTGTAGCTGTTACGGCAGCTACGACACCGGGTGCTGCGGCTGGCTCAATTTCTATTTTCTACATTATAGGTGCAGTGCTTTTTGGCCTTTTCCTGAAATATGTAAAGCCAAACCAGGTGGTCATGTTTTTCTCCGGCATTGCAATGTTTGTCGCAATGATGGCTGCGGGCATGGCTTTCCCGATTTACCTCAATAAAATGCAGTGGCTCCTCGTGGTTTTTGCGTATATTTTCTTTGCGGCGGTAGTCCCGATGTGGATCCTTATGCAGCCGCGCGACTATTTAAGTTCTTTCCTGCTTATCTTCATGATACTCGGTGCTGTAGTCGGCATTTTCATGACGCGGCCGGATATGAACATAAATGCTTTCAACGGTTTCAATGTAAATGGCAAGATGCTGTTCCCAACGCTGTTCGTCACCATTGCCTGCGGCGCGGTTTCCGGATTTCACAGCCTTGTTTCTTCAGGCACCTCCTCAAAGCAGGTACGCAATGAAAAAGATATACTGCCAATCGGATATGGCGCCATGATACTTGAGTCGCTGCTTGCTGTAGCAGCCCTTGTTGTTGCCGGTGCGGCAGCAAAAGGTGGAAAGATTCCTGATGGCACACCGTTCCAGATTTTCTCGGCTGGCGTCGCTGGATTTTTTGAGAAATTCGGCATGTCGGCATATGTTGCGAAATGCAGCATGACAATGTGTGTTTCGGCTCTCTGCCTTACAACGCTTGACTCTGTTGCGCGCATAGGGCGTATGTCGATGCAGGAGCTGCTTTATGATGAAGACGGAAAGGCCCATACTCCTGTGACGAAATTCCTGACTAATAAATATGTTGCTACAGTTATAACGCTGGCATGCGGCTTTGCACTTTCGCTTGGCGGCTACAACAATATCTGGTCACTGTTCGGCTCTGCAAACCAGCTTCTTGCTGCGCTTGTGCTCATCGCGCTTGCGGTGTTTCTCAAAACTACAGGGCGTGAAGGATGGATGCTCTATGTGCCTATGACTTTCATGCTTGTTGTTACAATGACAGCACTTGTTATGGCTGTCGTCAACATATTCGCCAAAGCCGGAGCGGGAAAGTTTATATTCCTTACGGACGGCCTGCAGCTTATCATCGCCGTTATGCTTATGGCACTTGCTGTTATGGTGGCTTACCACTGCCTGCGCAAGCTGTTTGAAAAGCCGGAAAAGCAAAGCAAAACAAAAGCATCTGCAAAAAGTGCAGATGCCGAATAATTAAGGGAATCCTCCATTTATGCCACCATGCGGGTCTTGAGTCTTGCCCGCATGGCGGCTTTTTAAGTTGCGCTGCTTCACATATGGCGGTATGTTCAGCTGTTGCTGTTGAATGCGTTGAGCAGCGAGCGCATATCCTGCCATGTTGGCAGCTGATAGCGCGCATGTGTTTTGCCGGAGCCGATTTTTACTGAGAAAGCGTTCTGCGGAAGTGCAAGGAACAGGTCTTCATCGGTATAATCGTCTCCTGCGCCGAAAATGAAGTCGAAGTCGGCGTTCTGGATAAAAAGAGATGACGCAATGCCTTTGTTTATGCGTTTGTCCTTTACCTCAAGCACCTTGTGCCCCTCCTGAAGGCCGAGGTTTTTGAACTGGCCCATCAGGCAGAGCAGCGCCTCTTTTATAACTGGGTACTTTGCCTCAACGACGCGCGGGTCGCAGCGCCTGTAGTGCCATGCGAGTGAAACGTCTTTTTCTTCTATGAGCGAGCCGGGAATATTATATGTATAAAGCTGAAGGACATGGCGTACAGGCTCTTTCCAATTGACGTCGACCGACACTTCGGGCATTGTCATTAGCCATTTCCCATCCGGGCGCCTGAAATACATTCCATGGGAAGCAACAAAGCTGAGGTTAAGCCCACCGAGCCATTTGTCGAGTATGCCGCGGTCGCGCCCGGATGTGAGTACAACGGTGTTTTTGGGGTTGCTTGTAAGTGCCGAAAGCGCCTGTCTGAGCTCATTGTCAGGGCTTGCCTTGTTAGGTACAGACTGAAATGGCATTAGTGTACCGTCGTAGTCGAGGAAAAGCAGACGCTTTTTCGCGCTGCGGTAGGCGTCCCTTATTGTTCTTATTTCACCTGCAGTCTGCTCGCCGTTTGCCGCGTCCGCGCCAATCTTTATTTCTCCCAAAACCGACAAAAATTTGTCTGCCCAGAAATTCACGTCATATTCTTTCAGGTGCGCGTGCATCATCCTGTTGCGTGAAATCTTTTCTTCGGCAGGCATTTCAAGGGCTGACTTAATGTCGGCAGCTATGGTGTCATAGTCGTTTGCATTTACGACGATTGCCTCGTTCAGCTCTGCCGAAGCGCCTGCCGTTTCGCTTATGACGGCCATGCCGCCATAGTCATTGCGGGAAGCTATGTATTCTTTGCACACGAGGTTCATGCCGTCGCGCAGCGGCGTGGCGAGAAGGACATCGGAATGGCGGTAAAAGTATATGAGGTCTTTCTGCGAAAATGCGTGGTAATGATACCATATCGGCATCCAGTCGAGCGTGCCGAATTTTCCGTTTACCTCGCCCACAAGCTGATTTATTTTCTTTTTAAGCGATGCGTATGAGTCTACTTTCGCACGCGACGGCGCAACTATGAGGTTGAGGCGGACTTTTTCCCTGTACTGCGGATACTGCGCGAGAAAATGGCTGAAAGCGAGTATGCGCTCGGGAATCCCTTTTGTGTAATCGAGGCGGTCGACTGAGAGGATCATCTTCATTTTTGGCTTTGCGCCTACGAGTTCCTTCAGGTTTTTCTGCTCGGTTTTGTCTACTCCCGAAGGGGCATTGTCTGGCGCACTGAAAAACTGGTTATAGTCTATGCCCATTGGGAACGCGTCGACTTTGACGTGCCTCCCGCGATAATTTATCACATTATAATTATATTCCGTGCCGAGGAGCCTATTGACACAGTCAAGAAAATGGCGTACATAGTCATATGTGTGGAAGCCAATTAAGTCGGCCCCCAAAAGGCCTTTCAGAATTTTTTCACGCCAGATGAGCAGCCTGTAAACTTCAAAAACAGGGAATGGAATGTGGAGGAAAAAGCCAACGTGTACATTTGGGTGTTTCTCCTTTATCATTTGGGGAAGCAGCATAAGCTGATAGTCATGTACCCAAACCGTATCGCCGTCTTGGATTACGGTATCCGCCATCTCGAAGAATTTTCGGTTGACTTTCTGGTAGGCGTCCCACATTTTGCTGCTGTATTCCACTTTTGAAAGGAAATAATGGAAAAGCGGCCATATTGTACTGTTGCAGAAACCATAATAATAGTTGTCAACTTCCTCTTCGGTAAGGAATACCGGAAGGCACCTGTATTCTTTTAAAAGCTTGCCTTTAACCTGCTGCTTTTCTGTTTCGTTTAGCACGTTTTCAGGTAGGCCTGGCCAGCCGATCCACAGGCAGTTGGACTTGCTGTAAACACTTTTAAGGCCGGTCGCAAGCCCGCCAACACTTTTCCGGTATGTGAGGCTATTGCCGTTCTTAACGACTGTTACCGGTAGGCGATTCGATATCAGTATAATTTTGCTCATGTTATCACCCCTTGATATAATGATAAGCAAGCAGGCACAGTACGGAAAAACGTCTGTGCTTCCGCTTTTGTTAGCCTGCAGGCCGGATGCCTGCAGGCGTCTGATAGTAAAGAACTAAAATTATAAAATACCCCTTATACCAAGATATCACTTAAATAAGAACAAAATATGAACGAATTTTCTCACGCATTTGCATAATTCGTGCAATATTCCAAAATCACAGCTTATTTCTTGAAGATTATTATACCAATAATTTTTTTAATCAGCAGCATAACGTAAAATGCAAGGCTTCCGCACACAGCTGGAAAAATTATCCAACTTATGACGTCAGCCTGTAGGCCTGTGACTTTCAGCAGCCTGCCTATGCTGAGGGCAGCGTTGAAAATTTCGCTTGCAAAAAGTATGATGATGTAGGCGCGTATGCCGAAAACAGGCACGGTGACAGCGATGAGGGCGACGCGCATAAGGGAATCGCAAAGGTTGACTTTCAGCGAGAACATCTGTTGGTCGAGGCCTTTCAGCATATTGTCGACAACATTGTCGATATACATGAGCGGTGCGAGCGGTGCCATAATCCGGAGAATCTGTGCGGCCTGCGCGCTGCCAAAGAATATTGTGCCAAGCTCTTCGGCGAATACCATGAAAAACGCCGCGGCGGGGAACCCAAACAGCAACGTGAGGCGGAACGCGCTCTCGGCCGCATGCTGTATGCCTTTTTCGTTATGCTTTGCGGAGGACTCGGCAATTTCCGGTATCATTAAAGTAGCTGCCGAAGTTATAAGCGACATGGGAAAGCAGATAATAGGCATTACCATACCCTGCACTATGCCGTACTGCGCGAACGAAGCGGCGCCGTCGGCCCCGTTTCGCCTGAGCCCGACGGGGATCAGAATATTTTCAGCGCTTGAAAGGCTGCTGCGCAGGAACGAGCCGGCAAGCATAGGCCCGCCTATATGCACAATTTCGCGCATGACTTTTCCGCTTCCTTTTGCCGTTGCGTGCTTTCGCGTATAGGAGAGGAAAAGCGGCACAATATATATGACTGAGGCAATTTCACCGAGGGTGGAGCCTGCCATGAGGCTTTCAAGTGGCGGCAGGCCGGAGTGGTCGAGCAGCAACAGAGAAGTGCCGATTGTTATGCCTTCTTCCCAGAATTCGCCTATTACGGGGACGACTGTGTTCCTGTGGGCGAAAAAGTACCCTTTAAGGCATGCGCAGCATGCTATGAATGGCAGCCCAAACGAGAGTATGCGCAGTGGGCGCACCGCAAGCGCGCTGCCTATAAACCGCGCCGCAATGAAATCGGCGCCGAAAAACAGCGCGCAGAGTGCCACCGCACTGAGCGAGAGGGCGAGCCCAAGGCAGCGCATGATGCAGCCACGCGAAGCTTTGCCCTCTGCTGTGAGGCGTGTCATGGCAAGGCCGAACCCGGAAGTGCATACGGTGATGCCGAGCATAAAAATGGAAAAAATTAGCTGGTAAAGCCCCATGCCGCTTGCGCCGATGCGCACGGTTATGACGGAGCGGAACCACAGGCCGAACATGCGCATGACAATATTGCCTACGGTAAGCACGGCCGTGTTTATCAGGAACCTGCGCTTTTTCTCCATTTGACAGACCACCCGAAAATTTCTTATAATCATATCAAATGTATTCGCCTGTGGAGAAAATCAGTCTGGCTTTTTTGCAGGCGGTTTTAAAAAATCGGCCGCATAAACTGCGGCAAAGCGTAAAGGAGAAAAAAATGGACTGGACCGAAGTAAAAATCACAGTGGACGCAAAAGATGTTGACTTAGCGGGAGCTATTGCGCATATGGCCGTGCCATATGGCATTTATATCGAAGATTACTCGCACTTGATGGAGGATGTGGAGGAAGTAGCGCATATTGACTCGGTAGACAGTGAGCTGCTGAAAAAAGACCGCACCAAAGCCGTAATACATATATATGTCAGCCCGGAGGAAAATCCTAAAGAAGCTGTAGCGTTCCTGACGGAACGCTATACGGCGGCGGGGATAAAAAATAAGATTGAAACGGATATATGCGTGCAGGAAGACTGGATGAACAACTGGAAAAAATATTTCCATCCCGTCAAGGTCGGCAAAAAGCTGCTTATACAGCCAGACTGGGAAAAGGCCGACAACCCTGAAGGCCGCATAGTGCTCGATATGGAGCCGGGCGCTGCTTTCGGTACCGGAACGCATGAGACGACGCGCCTGTGCATGCAGTTTCTTGAAGATTATGTGAAGCCGGGCTGCAGCATGCTCGACGTTGGCTGCGGGAGCGGAATACTTTCAGTAGCCGGGCTGCTGCTTGGGGCCAAAAGGGCAACAGGCGTCGATATTGACCCGCTTGCCGTGAAAACGGCAAAGCAGAACGCTGAACGCAACAATGTGGGGAGCCACTTTACAGGTGTCTGCGGCAGCCTCACCGAAAAAATTAGCGGAAAATTTGATGTCGTAGCCGCAAATATCGTTGCTGATGTTATAATCCAGCTTTCAAAAGACATTGAGAAATATCTGGTGCCTAATGCGGTGTACATAATGAGCGGCATTATCAGCGAACGCGAAAAAGACGTCAGGAACGCCATCGAAGGCAAATTCAACATTATCAGTCGCCGCGAAGAAAACGGATGGGTTGCCCTTGCAGCAAAGCTTACGTGATTCCGGCAGAAATTGATGCAAAGCGCTGAAAAACGATCTGAATTTATGGCTTTAAATATGTACTGTTTGACAGCATGCCAGGAAAAAGGTATAATTCGAATAATAAAAATGAAAATTCGCACATGATAATAAAAGTGTGGATTCGGGAGGAACAGCGATATGGGCAGCTTGCAGGAGTCCCGCCAGGTCCTTCATAATATAGTAGAAAACATAGGCAAAGTAATCATCGGGAAACGCCATACTGTTGAGAAGATAGTCTTTGCCATGGCGTGCGGCGGCCATGTGCTTATTGAGGACGTGCCGGGCGTTGGAAAAACAAGCCTTGCGTGCGCCCTCGCGCGCTCTGTGGACTGTGAATTCCGCCGGATACAGTTTACGCCAGATATTCTCCCTTCCGATGTTACGGGGTTTTCCATTTACAATAAAGCAACTGGGAAATTTGAATTCCGCCCGGGTCCGGTAATGAGCAACTTTGTGCTTGCGGACGAAATAAACCGCACTTCGCCTAAAACGCAGGCGAGCCTGCTTGAAACAATGGAAGAAAAATGCGTAACTGTTGACGGCAGAAGTTACCATTTGCCGCAGCCGTTCATGGTGCTTGCCACGCAAAACCCTGTTGAGTACCAGGGCACGTTCCCGCTGCCTGAAGCCGAACTTGACAGGTTTGCCATCTGTGTTTCGCTTGGCTACCCCTCAGAAGAAGACGAGCTGCGCATAATTTGTGGGGCACAGGTGCGCAATAATGAAAAGCTTTTGCCTGTTGCCGAAGCTGATGATATCCTGTTGGTGCAGCGGCAAGTTTCGAAAATCCATGTTGAACGGGAGGTCGCGATGTATATACTGGCGATTGTCACCGCTACGCGGAACAACCCTGAAATTGCGCTCGGGGCGAGCCCGCGTGCCTCTATCATGCTGTACAGGATGTCACAGGCACGCGCCCTTTACATGGGCAGGGAATACGTTATGCCGGATGACGTTAAGGCGCTTGCGCCGTGCGTGCTCGAACACAGGTTGATACTTTCCCGCGAAGCTAAAATCTCAGGCAGGAAAATTACGGAAATATTCGGCGGAATAATGAAAAGGGCCCAGGCGCCTTCATTTCGGCACATGGTGCCGCAGTTCGGATGAACAAGCTGACTTATTTTTTCCTGTTTGCGCTTTCGGTGGTGGAAGCGTACCTGATGAACAACCGCTTCGGGTACCTGCCCGTTTTGTTCCTCATTTTGCTGATCCCGATAGATGTGGCCTGCACACTGTGTGCCCGAAGGAACCTGAGCGGCGGCGCTCCGCTGCCGGCTTTGCATGAGTACGCACATGGCGAAACAATGTCATTTTCGTGTGTTTTCGACAATAGCGGGCTTTTTGTTGCATGCCGCCTTCAGGTAAGCCTCTGTGTTTCAGGGCCGGAAGGATTTGTGCCGGTTAAAAAAAAAGCGCGCCTCAGCATTGCGCCAAAATCGCGCGGCACACTTAAATTTTCATTTACGCCTGGGCATATCGGTTCATACAAAGCGAAGGTGAAAAAAGCTGTCGTTTACGGGCCGCTGGGACTTTTCGGCGTGCGCCTCAACATTGAGCCAGCCGCGGAAGGCACAGTTGTGCCCTCCATGATGTACGGAAAAAACGAAAGGTATTTATCGGGAGCGGGCCGTACTGGATGCGGCTACGCAAAAAGCAGCGTAAAAGAAGAGGAAAACTCTTATAACGGTGTGCGCGAATATGTGCAGGGCGACCCTATGAAAAGCATACACTGGAAGCTTTCGGCGCACAGCCTGAAAATCATGACGCGCCTTTGTGAGGGAACGGCCGAAAGCCGCTCAACAGTGGCGGTTGACTTTCGCCGGATTCCGGCAGAGGCTGAAAAAGCTCTGTGCCTGCATGACGCGCTCTGTGAGATGGCTTTTTTTGAGACTGCATGCCATGTGAAAGAAGGAAGGTCTGTACGCCTGATTTCGTGTGGTGGAAAAGAGCTGTGCGCAGGGCGGATACACTCCGAAGAAGAAATTCCGGGTGCTGCCGTGTCTCTTGCCGTTGCAGGCATAGAGAAAAGCGGGCTTGACAAAATAGCTTCCGAATCCGAAAACTGCATATCGGTAGTTACTGCGCGCCTTGATGAACGGCTTGCGCGCATGCTGGCGTTTTCCGCAGAAAAAAGAGTGGATGTGACATACTGTTATGTTTCGCCTGGTGAAGGGAACAGCAAAGATGAAGCCCGCTTTTCAGCAAAGCTGAAAAAGGACGGCATAAGGTTTTTGTCAGTGACAGCGGCAAAACCAGCCGTGATGGCTGACCGGCTTCAGGCAGCAAATGAATAAAAAACGGCAGGCGAAGAAGATGGATGGTTATTCTGTAGGCAATAGGGCTGCCGGATATATAATTGATATTGCGGCGGGCTGCTCAGCGGCATATAATCTGCTGCTTTCGATTTCATCTGCGGAATTGCTTAAGCACCAGATTATCCCTATGGTTGTTTGCTGTGCCGCCGTGCTGTTACTGCCATGCTTTTTCCGAAAAATGGAGAAAACAGCGGCATGCGGCATACTGCTTCTTATTTTCTATGGCCTTCTTGTACAGCCGGAAAACGGCCTGCGCGCGTCATTATTACTCATACTCCAGGACCCTGTGCAGTCGTTTGTGCGCTTTTTAAGCTCTTTACAGTCAATGCCTGCAGTAGCGGGCATTTTTGCCATTGCTGCATTTCTCTGCGGCAGGCGGCGTTTGGCGTCGGCACTTTTTTGGGCTGTAAATATGGTGTTTCCATGCGTGTTGTTTATGATGGGCTACCATGTAAGCACGCTGGCGCTGGCAATTATGACGGGCTGCTCCGCTGTAATGCTTTTGCGGGCGGATATGATATTCCCTGCCTGCGGAAAGCCGGCAGACGCTAAAACATCGCTTCGCTCCACTGCCATGGCTGCCGCGGCAGTAACCGGTGTCCTTATTTGTTCGCAGTTCGCGTACAGTGGCCTGCACAGCACATTTGGTGACCGGAATAAAATCGATATTCCAGGGATATTAGCACAATGCCGGAAGTCGGTGCTCACAACAAGCGGCTTTTCGGATTATGATAAAGACTATGTCATCGGAAGGAAAATGTCGGTCGACAATACGCCGGTCCTTGAAGTGAAGTCAAACGGCCCAATATACCTGCGTGGCCGCGTTTACTGCAGCTATACCGGCAGGTCGTGGCAGGCAGGCGTAAATGGAAGCAGGTACTCGGATGCCAATACTGCGGAAATAGGTACTTTTTCACAGTGCTATTCGAAAGCAATAACTTATTATGAAGTAAATGTGCTTGGGCGCAGCTCGCTCCAGGCGAGTGACTTAAACAGGACGGATTTCCCAGTGCGGATGTACCAAATGAAAGTAACAACGCTTACGGAGGACCAGAAATATCTGTTTTTGCCGGAGCATTGGTTTTACACTTCGTCCCCAAAATTGAAAATCAGGCAGTCATACCCATGCGTGGAGCTTTCAGCCCCGGTCACCGAGGGCACGGAATATTCATTCGGGTATTTTATGCCAAACACCAAAAGCGGAGCTTTTGATTTAGCAGAAACAGACATGCGTCAGGAGCTGCAGAATCAGAGCAATGCGGCTAAAGTGCTGTATGGTTCTAATGACGGCATTACGCCACGGGTGGCGGCACTTGCAAAGAATATCACGAATGGCATTGCAGGTGAAGAGCAGAAAACTGCCGCAATTTCTGCATGGCTGAAGAAAAACTGCACTTATACGCTTTCTCCGCCGCAGCCATGGGCGGGGCAGGACTTCGCCGAATATTTTCTGTTTGATTCCCACAGGGGATACTGCCAGCATTTTGCCACGGCAATGGTGCTGCTTTTAAGGGCGAGCGGCGTGCCCGCAAGGTATGTTGAAGGCTATGCCGTGCCTTCGGCGAAGACTTCTAATGCTGAGAATATTTATGAAATAACGAATGCGCAGGCTCATGCTTGGGTGGAGTACTATTCACCGAAATGTGGCTTTGTTACGGCGGACCCGACGCCGGGCACATCACTGCCGAGGCCGGCCGCTTTGCTTGATACGGAAAGCGGTGCGCCGCCCTCATCTGCCTCGTCTGCCCCGGAGAGGAAGTCGTCAGTTCCATCAAAGCCTGGCGCTTCTCCGTCATCTTCGCTTTCAGCATCGTCCGCTTCACATTCCGGCGGTAAGGCAGAAAACGCTTATGGCATGCTTTTCTCATTCCTGCGTGCAGCAGCAGCAGCCATTGCCATTGCCGCGACTGTGTATTTTGGTAAGTCGGCATACCGCGCTATCTGGTTTGCGCTCTTAAGGCACGGTGACAGCAGGAAGATGGTGCTTACACTTTATCAGTACTTTGCACGTGTATTTTCAAAGCTTGGTATTAAGACGCCGCCTTCAGGCACTCCCAATGAGTTGGCTGCCAAAGTGCGCAGGAAAATACTTTTTAGCCCCGTAAGCTTTAACAGGGTAACAGAGATATACTGCAGCGTGCGCTATGGAGGGCATGCTGTTACGGAAAGCGAACGCAGTGATTTCATCTGCTTTTACCGTTCACTGCCTGACACATGCCGTAGGCATTTTGGCCGTTTCCGCTGGTTTGCTGTTTCGTGAAGCCGCTATGCACAGCATAATTTCCGCCGGTATTATACCACACAGCCAAATGAATGATTAAGAATATAAAAAGACGTCCGCAGCGAAAAATTCGCTGCGGACGTCTTGCTGCCATGATTTATTCTACTGTAACCGATTTTGCAAGGTTTCTCGGTTTATCAACATCGCATCCCTTGCGCACGGCTGTATAGTATGCCAAAAGCTGCATGGGGATAACGGCAAGCACAGGCTCGAGGATATCCTGCACTTTTGGAATGTAAAAAGCTGTTTCAGCTAAATCCTCTATGCCCTTGTTGCCTTCGGTCGTAAGGGCAAACACTTTTGCGCCCCTTGTTGTGACTTCACGGATATTGCTGACCATCTTTTCGTACAGATTTTTCTGTGTGGCGAGCGCGATGATGACAGTTCCGTTCTCAATAAGCGCTATGGTGCCGTGCTTGAGTTCACCGCCAGCGTATGCCTCAGCATGGATATACGAAATCTCTTTAAGCTTGAGAGCGCCCTCCATCGCAACGGCGTAATCTATGCCACGGCCAAGGAAAAACATATCTTTCTGGGCATAGTTATTTGAAGCAAATTTTTGAAGGACTTCGCGGTTTTTGAGGACTTCCGCCGCCTTATCTGGCAGCGTGAGCATGTCGCTCTTAACAGCCTCAATCTCCTCGTCTGTCATTGTGCAGCGTGCTTTGGCAAAGTAGAGGGCAAGGATATACATGGTGATGAGCTGTGTTGTATATGCTTTTGTTGAAGCTACGGCTATTTCGGGGCCGGCCCATGTGTAAAGGACGTCATCTGCTTCCCTCGCGACGGAGCTGCCAACAACATTTGTTATGGCAAGGACCCTGACACCCTGCTTTTTCGCTTCGCGCAGCGCCGCAAGCGTGTCAGCCGTTTCACCTGACTGGCTGACGACAATAAGCAGTGTCTTTTTATTCATTATCGGATCCCTGTAACGGAATTCGGAAGCAATGTCGACTTCCACAGGAATCCGCGCCAGCTTTTCAATTACATATTTTCCCACAATGCCTGCGTGATAGGCTGTGCCGCATGCAACAATATAAATGTGCTCAATATTCCGGACTTCATCTTCAGAGAGGTCAATGCCGTCAAGCTGTATGGGCTTGCCTTTCATCACGCGGGAAGTCATGGTTGCTTTGATTGCGGCGGGCTGCTCGCAGATTTCCTTAAGCATGAAGTGCTCATAGCCGCCCTTTTCCGCTGCATTCGCATCCCATGTAACATGTTTTACCGGCGTATCAACCTTTTCGCCGTCCATGTTATAGACTTCGACAGAATTTTTCTGTATTACTGCAAACTTTTTGTCTTCAAGGTAGATAAAATCCCTTGTGTAGTTAAGCACGGCAGGGACGTCCGAAGCAATATAGTTTTCATCTTTGCCAACACCTATGACAAGAGGGCTGTCTTTTCTGACGGCGATGATTTTGTCTGGCTCGCATGATGAAACAATGCCGAGTGCATAGCTGCCGTCAAGGCGCGCAACTGCTTTCATAACTGCGTTGAGGAGCCTGTTTTCAGGCTCTGCCTCGCGCTCATAGTAATAGTCGATTAAGTTTGGGATAACTTCGGTGTCGGTCTCCGAATAGAACTTATAGCCGCGTGAAGTGAGCCACTCGCGAAGATAGATGTAGTTTTCAATTATGCCATTGTGCACGACGGCTATCGTCTTTTTCGCATTTGTGTGCGGGTGGCAATTGAGCTCGGAAGGAGCCCCATGAGTTGCCCAGCGTGTGTGCCCAATGCCTATGCAGCCTTCAAGCGGTGAAGACTGCAGCTTTTTCTGCAGGTTGATAAGGCGGCCCTTGCTCTTTGCAAGGTCCATGTTGCCTTTGCGGTTGAGCACTGCTATGCCTGCCGAGTCATATCCGCGGTACTCCAACCGTTTAAGTCCGTTAAGCAGCACAGGCTGCGCGTCTTCGTCACCAATGTAACCAACAATTCCACACATAATTAAGCCAGCCTTTCTAAAATATAATAATATTTTACAAGGCCTTCATGCACCCTGCTGAATTTGTTCAGGGATTGCTCCCTGGCTTTTCCAGCATTTCCGGTAGTGCAATACCGCAGGGCATCCGCCGAATTTTCGATAAACCCTGTCCTCGTCAGCCTGCTTCTCAAGGCAGGCTCTGGCGCTTTGATCGTTTTTCTGAAAGCCTTTAAACATAATACAATATCATTATGGTAATTTCAAGTCAAATAGTTCCAAATGGCAAGACCTTGTCATTCTATTTTTATAAAATAGCATATTAGCTCAAGATAAGGCCACTTGTTGAATAATTTTGATTGATTTGTCATAAACTTCACCTGACAAACCCAAAGTATATATTCTTGCAAGTAATAACGCAGGATGTTATATTGAAGTTGCAAATTGCTGCTTTTCACAATATACTTAAGGGCGAAGGAGGAGTTTTTGTGGCAGTTGTAGAAAGTACACAAAATGCTCCCAAAAAGATGGGGGCAAAGGCGGGAGTCCAAAAATTTGGCGGCTTCCTTGCCGGCATGGTCATGCCGAATATTGGCGCATTCATTGCATGGGGCCTTTTGACGGCTCTGTTTATTCCAACAGGCTGGATACCAAATGCGACCCTCAATAAAGTTACAGGGCCGATGATCACTTACCTGTTACCCCTGCTCATTGGCTACACAGGTGGAACTATGGTTTATGGCAAAAGGGGAGGCGTTGTCGGAGCCATAGCTACGATGGGCGTTATTGTAGGTTCATCGGTGACGATGTTCCTCGGCGCAATGATTATGGGGCCTCTGAGTGCTTTCCTGATAAAGAAGTTCGACGGCCTTATTGAAGGCAAGGTAAAAGCTGGTTTCGAGATGCTTGTAAACACGTTTTCGGCAGGCATTCTCGGCGCCATACTTTCAATACTCGGCTTCCTTGCCATCGGTCCTGCCGTAAGTGGTATGACGATTGCGCTCGGCAATGCGGCGCAGTGGATTACAAAAGCAAACCTTCTGCCGCTTCTCGCAACACTCGTTGAGCCTGGCAAGATTTTGTTCCTCAACAATGCCATTAACCACGGAATTTTCGACCCGGTAGGCATTGCGCAGGTGAAACAGTTCGGAAAGTCGATTTTCTTCCTGCTTGAAACAGACCCAGGCCCTGGGCTTGGCGTTCTCCTTGCATACTGGATATTTGGCAAGGGCAATGCGAAAGGTTCTGCTCCGGGCGCAGTAATCATCGAGTTTCTTGGCGGTATCCATGAAATTTACTTCCCATATGTCATGATGCATCCGGCGCTTCTGTTGTCGGTTATTTTCGGCGGTATGTCTGCTGACTTTATGTTTGTCATCACAGGCGCAGGGCTTGTTGCATCTCCTTCTCCGGGAAGCATTATCGCTGAAATCGCAATGTGCCCGAAAGGCGGGCTGCTTCCGGTTCTTGCAGGCGTAGCGGTAGGCACGGTGGTTTCTTTCCTCATTTCTTCTGTAGTTTTGAAACGGGTGAGTGCGAAAGAAGAGAATGATGCCGCTTTTGAATCTGCACAGAACGCTGTTATGCAGATGAAAAATGAAAGCAAGACTAATGCCGGTATTTCTTCCAATGTTTCCGCAGGCAGAAAAGGAACAGGTGCTGCTAAAGTAACAGCAGACTTTGTGCCGAAGATGATAATCTTTGCGTGCGATGCCGGCATGGGTTCATCTGCAATGGGCGAGACAATCTTAAGGAAAAAGCTTGAGGATGCCGGGCTCAATATTACAGTTCACCATGCACCGGTAAACGAAATCCCGAAAGAGGCAGAGGTAGTGTTTACACAGGAAAGCCTCGCCGAACGTGCCCACAGTGTTGTTCCAGACGCGCAGATCGTGACAGTTGAGAACTTTCTCGACAGCGCTCCTTATGACCAGTATATCGAATCGCTGAAAGCACAAATGGGAAAAGCTCCTGATTAAAACTTGTTTGGGGATTCGGTGCGCTTTCCATGTACCGGAATCCCTTATTTTATGCCCTTTATGTTTGTGCCTGGCATATTTCACACGATACAAACAGGAATAATTGCTTTATATGTGGCATTCAGGAAGTGATCTAATGGAAGGGCTTTCAATCAGACAAAAATTCTTAATACGGATGTTGCTTGAATCCAATGGGCACAAAATTGAAATCAGTTTGCTCGCGCGCCAGATGGAAATCAGTGAACGCACTGTTTTCCGCGAAATTTCTTCAATAAACGGCATACTGGAAAAATCGGGCATAAGGCTCTCCGTCAAAAATTCCGCTGTAACGATTGAAGGCGCGGAAAACGCATATGCCGACCTGATTTCGGCGGTAGGCAATATCCAGAAACGCCTTTTGCTCACTCCGAAGCAGCGCGTCATATTTATTGCCGCACAGCTGCTGCTCGCAGACGAGCCGTACAAATCGGCCTATTTCAGCTGCCAGCTGCACATAACCGAAGGCACTGTAAGCATTTATATGAACAGCATCGAGGAGTGGCTCGCAGGTAAAAGCCTGACGCTGAGCCGCGGCCGCCGCAGCGGGATATGCATAAATGGTTCCGAGTGGAACAAACGGAATGTTTTCGTTTCGCTTATCTACAACTATAAGCCTGTAGAAGAGCTCCTCACTTATCTTTACGGAACAAAGAAAGACCCTGTGCTCGACTTTTTCTTTCAGTCCCTTTTCGGTAGCCTTGCCATAAGCATTTCCAAAGGTGTTGTGAACCTCCTTCCAGATAAGAAGATAGACGACATCCCTTACATGATAATGCTTTTTTACACTTTGATTTCGGTAAAAAAATCGATGGCAGGCCATCCAATGTCACTCCCTGAAAAATTCACGGAAAAGGCCATTTCATTGTGCAACCCGGTTTTTATAGAAAAACTGAAGCAGTTTTTTGGCGGCTGTGGTGTGCCGGTGATAAAAAGTGAAATTGCGTATATTATCCTTCATCTGCCGAGCAAATATATTTCTGTAAATGGTGAGGGACAAAGTGATATAGATGCCATGGCGTCAGGCCTTGCAAAAGAAGTCCTTCGCAGTGTAAAGAAGAGCCTTGGCATGGATATGAGTGAAAACCACTGCCTTGCTTCAGGCATTGCGCATTATTTCAGCCTTGCCATCTACCGCATGGAGATGGGCATACAGGTTAAAAATCCGGCGCTGCAGCAGATTAAAACGCATTACAGCCAGCTGTTCCCTGCAGTAGAGAAAGCCTGCAGGCTTGCATTTTCCAGCTATAACCTGTGGCTTTCGGAAGACGAGATTGGCTTTGTAACAATGGAAATAGGTGCTGGCTTTGAAGAAAAAGCCGGCAGTATTTCGATACTCATAATCTGCCCTAACGGGCTGTTTGCCTCACAAATACTTCTCAGCAAAGTCAGAAGCATTTTACATGAAAACGATGAAGTCAGCATTGCCTCTTTGAGGGACTGGTATGCAAGCAAAAAAAAGTATGATCTTGTGCTTTCGACCGTCAATATCGAGCCCGGCGCAGGAAAAGAGCAGCAGAATATTATGGTTGTCCCTCCGTTTTTAAGTGAGGACAACATGATAAAAATAAGAAGCCGCATAAACAAGATAAGAAAGCAAAACAGCAGCAAAACCTTTCGGGCGCAGGCAAAAGAAAATGAGAGCGGCCATAAAAGCAAAATAATTTCAGATATGCTGGAAATTTTGAGTGTGAGGACGATTCCCGAGGGACCGTTTGAGGATATAGTTGACCGCATTGCACAAAACCTTGGTAGGAGACAGATAGTTTCAGACTGGCGGGAGGTAAGCCGCCTGCTTATAAAACGTGAGAAAATCGGGAGCGTTGTAGTTCCAAACAGCCGCGTCGCGCTGCTGCATGTGAGGTCTGACCTTATCGAGAGGCCGTTTGTCGGGATTTACCGCCTTAACGGGAAAATCATGATGGAGAGCGCCGGATTTGCAGAAGAGCCTGTTGACACATTCCTTGTAATGTTGGCGCGCCGCACGGAGAACTCAGAAGTTATTGAAAAAATGGGCTGTATAAGCGCTGCCCTTATAGAAAAAGAAGGGTTTGCATCGGCCCTGCGGACAGAGAATGTCAGCAGGATACGCAAGAGCTTTGCAGAAATTTTATATTAGCCACGGAATTAAGAAAGGAGACAGAAAAAACAATGGTAAAGACAAACGAAATTTTGAAGATGGAAAACATCATCATTGGTAAGGAAACAGAAACAAAGCAGGAAGCCATTGAGCGTGTTGGCAGAATGCTCGTAAGCAGCGGCTATACCACGCCAAATTACATTGAAGGGATGAGAAAGCGTGAAGCGGAGGTCTCTACTTATATTGGGAACGGCATCGCAATCCCGCACGGTGTAAATGAATACAAAAAGGAAATCATCTCAACAGGCCTTGTTGTTGTGCAGTATCCTGACGGCGTCGATTTCGGCAAAGGCAACACTGCCTATATTGTAATTGGGATCGCCGGAAAAGGCGACGAGCATCTCGGCATACTGAAAAAAATTGCACTGACAGTGCAGTATAAAAAGAATGTGGAGCACCTGCGCAATGCAAAAACAGCACAGGAAATTGTATCAATTATAGAGGAAGGTGCAAAAGAGTAATGAAAGCGGTACATTTTGGAGCAGGAAACATCGGAAGGGGATTTATCGGCTATCTGCTGAGAAAATCAGGCTATGATCTCACTTTCGTTGATATTTCCGAAGAGCTCGTGAAAAATATAAATTCACTGGGGAGATACAACGTTATTTCGCTTGGCGAGACAAAAACACAGGAAACGGTAACTGATGTAAAAGCCATTGGGCTGAGTAACAAGGAAAACCTTGCAAAAGCAATCTCTTCTGCAGACCTTGTTACACTTTCAATAGGAGCCAACCATCTCGAAAGCACAGGCAAGGTGATTAAGGAAGCGCTGAAAAAGCGGCAAAAATCGAATCCAGGGCAGCCGCTTGATATCATCGCATGCGAGAACGCGCTTTTTGCTACAGATATTCTTCGCAAATCAATAGAAGAAAACGCGGACGGAGATTTTCTTGCCTACCTGAAAAAAATGGTGGGTTTTCCGAACTGCGCGGTAGACAGGATAGTGCCTAACGTTTCCTTTAAAAAAGAGTCGCCGATAGATGTTGCCGTAGAGAATTTTTATGAATGGGACATTGAAAGCGGTGCAGTTAAGAAAAACAATAATATAAGCGGAGTTAACTATGTGGAAAACCTCGCGCCGTTTTTAAAGCGGAAGATTTTTCTGCTTAATGGCACTCATGCGCTGATTGCCTATCTCGGCTATCAGAAACACTACAAATATATCCATGAGGCGATTCAGGACAGCGCCATCAGGAAAGCAGTTGAGGAATTCCACAGCGAGGCTTGTGCAGCACTGAATGCAGAATACAATATGGATGCTTCTGCGCTAAAAGAATATTCGGATAAGCTTATCCGCCGTTTCCAAAACCAGTACCTTCAGGATGACCTCACACGTGTGGGGCGCGATCCTGTGCGTAAACTTTCACACAATGACCGGCTTGTTTCGCCGCTGCTCATGTGCATTGACCATGGCCTTAAATATGACGGCATAGTTACAGCGATAGCCGCAGGGTTTGCCTATGACTATGAAAATGACCCTAAAGCTGCCGAAATCCAGAAAGAAATCCATAAAAACGGTATTGAGTCCGCCGTGGGCAAATTCACGGGCCTTGCAAATGGCAGTGAGCCGGTAAAGAAAACTGTAACTGCTTATGAAGAGATTATAGGCAGATAGTCAGGTTGCAAATTTTTATTGTGAAAGGTGGAAACAAAATGCTTTCTAGGAAATTTGTAATAAGCAACAAATATGGCTTTCATCTGCGCCCCGCACAGGTAATGGTTGAGAAAATGACACCGTTTAATTCATCGGTAAAAATAAAAAGAGGCGATGGGACGGAAGTTGATGCTAAAAGCCTTCTCGGCCTTATGAGCCTTGGCCTTAAAGACGGTGAAACTGTTGAGGCGGTTATCATGGGCAGTGACGAGATGAGTGCCATGAAAACATTAAAGGAGCTCTTCAGCAGTAATTTCGGTGAAAACCAGTAAAATTACTTCCTGCAGGCTTTGGTGACCGGAGTGTGATGATAGTATGGAAAAGATTTATAGAGGCATTGGTGTGTCGGAAGGCATATGCCACGGAAAGGCCTTCGTTTTCCGGCACAGCAAAAATGCCGGAACTTCCCGCACAATTTCCGAAAAAGATGTAAAGGTGGAAATAAGCAGGCTGGAAAATGCCGTACGGCAGGCAGAAAAAGAAATAGACGGGCTGATTGCAAAAGCCAGTGAATCGCTGGATAGCAGCGAGGTCGCTGTTATAAAAGGTCAGAAGACATTCCTTTCTGACCCGGCGTACTGCCCGGCAATAAAAAAGCTGATAAGCGGAAAGCTGTATTCGGCCGAAAAGGCGGTTAAGGAAATCACAGAGCAATATGCCGGCATTTTCGAAGGCATGGACAATGCCTATATGCGGGAGCGCGCGACGGATGTGCGCGACTGCGGAGACAGGCTGCTTGATTATCTTTCAGGAAGCCATGTAAAATTGCTCTCTGAAATCAGGCATCCGGTCATTTTGGTGGCTGATGACCTTTCCCCTTCCGATACTGTCAAGCTTGACCGCAGCCTTATACTTGCTTTTGCAACAGAGAAAGGCGGCAGGACGTCGCATACGTCCGTGTTTGCAAAATCTCTCGGGATACCTGCTGCTGTAGGTATTCCGGGGCTGCTTGCCGATGTTTCAGGCGGGGAGGATGTAATCATTGACGGCGGGCGCGGTGCCTGCATATTTTCCCCTCAGCCTGAAACAGTGCGGGAGTATAATATAAAAATGGAAAAGGAGAAACGGCAGAATGAGCTTTTCAGCCGCTTTTCCGGCCAGCCTGCCAGAACAAAAGATGGGAAAAGAGTCACAATAGCCTCTAACATTGGCTCTGTTTCAGATATTGGCGATTCCATTAAAAATGGGGCGGAGGGCGTGGGCCTTTTCCGCACAGAGCAGATATATCTTTCGAGTAATTCCCTGCCGGATGAAAAAACACAGTTCGGCATTTACAGGGAAGCTGCCGAACGCCATGAGGGCAGGCAGGTAATAATACGAACGCTCGACATAGGCGGCGACAAGGAAATCCCTTATCTTGGAATAAGGAAAGAAAATAATCCTTTTCTTGGCTACCGCGCGATTCGCTACTGCTTGGGCAATGAAGAAATTTTCCTTACGCAGCTTCGGGCGATCCTGCGTGCTTCGGCCTATGGTAACCTTGCGATAATGTTTCCGATGATTTCAGGGGTGCAGGAGCTGCGCGCAGCGAAAAAAGCCCTTGAAAAAGCAAAGGGGCAGCTGCAGTCACAGGGCGTGCCTTTTGAAAAAAACATAAAGACCGGCATTATGGTTGAAATTCCGTCTGCTGCTTTAATGGCAGACGCTCTCGCTGAAGAAGCAAACTTTTTCAGCATTGGGACTAATGATTTGGTTCAGTACACCCTTGCGGCCGACCGTGGAAATGAAATGGTTTCATACCTCTATGATTATTTGAATCCGGCTGTTATCCGCCTTATAAAGCATACTGCCGACGCAGCCCATGCCGCAGGGATACCAGTTGGTATGTGCGGTGCAATGGCCGGCGACCCTATGGCTGAACCGCTCCTTATCGGGCTTGGCCTTGATGAACTCAGCATGGCGTCAGGTGCGTTGGCCCAGGCAAAATATACGGTGAGCACACTGAGCACTGAAAGCTGCAGAAAACTCGCGCAGGAAGCGTGCGACTGCAAAGATGTGCAACAGGTTCATAAGCTTTTAAGGGGCTATTACAATGACAATGTTGAAAACAGAGCAAAATAAGTGCAGATACTAAAGCTAAACTGCATCTAACATACAGAAATAAAACAGGCTGGCAGAGATAAGCTACTGCCGGCCTGCTTTGCATGCAAATGCATAGCTATAAATTTTCATTATAGTTGCCCAGAAAAGAGAAGCGCGGCAGCTCATCGGATAATGCGCAGAGAAGGTCAAGCGTGTGCTCGTCGTGTATATTTCCCGCAAAATCGAGGTAAAAATCGTACTCGAAATTTTTCCCGGGGATTGGCCGCGACTCAATTTTTGTGAGGTTGAGGCCTGCCGCGGAAAAACGTGCCAGTGCGGCATACAACGTGCCTGTGCGGTGCGGGAGCGCAAAGCACAGGCTTATTTTGTTGGCGTCATTAGGAAGGCACATCTGTTTTCCGATGACTATAAAGCGCGTCCTGTTGCCTGAAACGTCCTGGATGTTTTCCGCGAGCACGTGAAGGCCGCGTTCCTTTGCCGCCCGCAGCGAGCATACTGCTCCGATGCCGGGCTTTTTGGCATATTCGGCGGCTTCGGCGGTGCTTGAAAAAGGCTCCGTTTTAAGGCCGTGCTTTTTGAGGAACCCGGCACACTGGCGCAGCGCCTGTGGATGCGAATATACCGCCCCTATTTTGCTTATGCTGTCTTCAGAAGAAGCGAGGCAGTGGCATACGGGCAGGCTCAGCGCCCCCAAAATGGAAAAACGGTATTTTAATATGAGGTCGTACACTTCACCTACGGAGCCTGCCGACGAATTTTCAACAGGAAGTATGCCAAGGTCTGCCAAGCCGCCTGCAACTGCTTCGAAGATAGCTGGAAAATCGCGGAAAAACAGCGGCCTGGCTTTCGGATAAAGGCAGAGGAGAGCTTCGTGTGAAAAGGAGCCTTTGCAGCCAAGGCAGGCTACTTTTTCAGCTTTCGGCGGTTTACACGGAGCCTCTTTTACTGCCCTGCGCAGTGCAGCACCGCCGTCGAGCATGCGGTACTGTATGCCGCGGCTCATTGCCAATATATTTGAGTAAAAAATACGGGCTTCGCCGGAGTATTCGCCGGCTTTGTCTGCAATGCTGTCAAGAATCTGCTGCTCGCGCTTTTCGTTAAGGACAGACAGCCCTTTTTCTTTTTTAACTTCGGCAACTTCTTTGGCACGGTCCATGCGCTTGAGGAAAAGCGGCAGGAGCTGTGCATCAATTTTATCTATTTCTTCGCGGATATTGTCCAGCGTCATTCCTTACATCTCCAATTGTTTAAGAAAGCATATCGAGCAGGGCGATCGCTGTTGCAGACTCTACAACAGGCACGGCGCGGGGGACAATGCATGGATCATGCCTGCCGTGCACTTTAAATTTTACAGTTTGCTTTGTGCTTAGGTCTATGCTTTCCTGTTCGCGTGCTATAGACGGCGTGGGCTTGAACGCGGTGCGGAAAACTATCGGCATGCCTGTGCTTATGCCGCCGAGAATGCCGCCTGCGTTATTTGTGCGCGTTTTTACCGTTTTGCCGTCGTAATAATACGTGTCGTTGTTCTCGCTGCCAAAAAGCTCAGCCGTGTGAAACCCTGCCCCGAACTCTACGCCTTTGCAGGCCGGTATGGCAAAAAGCAGTGATGAGAGTACGGATTCAATCCCGTCTGAAAGCGGGCCGCCTCCCGAGCCTGCCGGAATGCCAACGGCGGCGCATTCCACAACGCCGCCTATGCTGTCGCCCATTTTGTTAGCGGCTGCAATTTCTGCGCGCATTGTGTTTTCGGCGGCATGGTCAATAGTCGGAAAGTAGCGTGACGAAAGGTCCTCCAAAAGCTCAGTGGAAACATTGACGGGGTCAAACGGCGTGTCTGATACGCCGTGAATCGAAAGCACGTGCGCACCTACTTCTATGCCGCGCCGCCTAAGTATCTGGCGGCACACTGCACCGGCAAATACGGCGGGGGCCGTAAGGCGCCCGGAGAAACTCCCACCGCCGCGGATGTCGTTAAAGCCGTGGTAGTGCACCATTGCGGGGTAATCCGAATGG
This sequence comes from Ruminococcaceae bacterium UBA1036, assembly GCA_002316805.1. GTDB lineage: Bacteria > Bacillota > Clostridia > Oscillospirales > Acutalibacteraceae > Thermocaproicibacter. The sequence continues at coordinate 158,679 of DCEF01000020.1, read as the reverse complement.
CCGGGCCGCGGTATGTGGCAGATATCTTTATAGTCCTCCGAATGAGTGTTGCTGTTTTGTATCACGGCGCATAATGGGGCGCCTGTTGTCTTTCCGTTTAAAAAGCCGCTCAGTATTTTCGGCTCGTCTGATTCGTAGCGTGGCGTTGCGGTGATGTCATGGCCGGGTGCGCGGCGCGCCATCTGCGCCATTACCTTCTCCATGTCTATCACTTCGCCTGCGGGAAGCCCTTCCAGCACTGCACCTATGGCAGGGCCGTGGCTTTCGCCGAAAACCGTAAGATGTATCTTATTTCCCCAGTTCATAAGCTTTCCCTCCAAGACGGTTGTAATCGTGGAAAAAACCTGGATAGCTTTTGCGCACGCTTTCGGCGTCTGTAATGACTGATTCCTTTTCGCAGCGGAGGGCTGCCGTGGCAAGTGCCATGATGACGCGGTGGTCGCCGCAGCCGTCCGCTTTTCCGCCGCGCAGCAATTCCATGCCTTCTATCTCAAGCCCGTCGGTTTTCTCTTTTACATTTGCACCGAAGCTGCTGAGCCCCCCTGCCATTGCCGCAAGGCGATCGCTTTCTTTAAGCCGCAGCCTGCCCGCGTTTGTTATAACGGTGCGCCTGCCGGGGAGAAATGCGGCTGCTGCTGCAATCACAGGCACAAGGTCTGGAATCTGCGAAGCGTCGATCCTGAAATCATGCTCTGGCGCCCTGCCGGACTGTACCGACATTATGCCGCTGCGCCATCTTATTTTTGCACCGAAACTGCGGAAAATCATTTCGGCAGCGCGGTCTCCCTGGCAGGAACTGCGGCTGAGGCCGCATAATTCCACTTTACCGCCGAGCATGCCAGCTGCGATGAAAAAAGCTGCCTGTGACCAGTCGCGCTCAATATGAAAATCATTGCTTGGCATATAGTGCTGACTGCCCGCTACTTCCCAGCCGTCATCTTCTTTTTCAGCTTTAACGCCGAACGACTCCATAACACTGCATGTCATATCTGCATATGGCGCCGACTGCAAAGGCGAAGTCATGACTATTCTGCTGTCTCCTGAAAGCAGCGGCAGGGCAAGAAGAAGACCTGTGACAAACTGTGAGCTTACGTCACCGGGCAGAAAGAAGATGCCGGGGCGCATAGGGCCGCTGACAGTGAGCGGAAGCCCGCCGCCGGTTTCGCAGCGGGCGCCATGTTTGGGCAGGCAGTCGAGGTAAACGCCTATGGGCCGTTCCGGCAGCCGCCCGTGGCCTGTGAATACAGCGGTTTTGCCGAGCGCTGCCGCAAGTGGTACAAGGAAGCGCAGGGTGGAGCCGGACTCGTGGCAGTCGATTGTTACAGGCGAACTGCTGGAAGAGAGAAGCGCCTCCATTGCTTCATGCGTAGCAATTATATCGTCACTGAGCTTCTCATCGGGTGGAAGTATATCATCCTGGCCGGCAAGCATGGAACAGATTATAGCGCGGTGGGCGGCACTCTTTGAAAGCGGAACGGTCAGCCTGCCGCAGAGTGCTGACGGCATTATGCGCACACTGCTCATTTGAGCGCCTCCGTTAATTCTGCAAGCTTTTTACGGTCGGCAGGGTAAAGGAAGCTTTCGCCTATCTGTTTCAGCATTACAAGATTAATGGCACTGCCGCGCGCTTTTTTGTCGAGCATGGCTGTGTCTACAATTTTGTCTATATCTGTGCTGTCAGACGTTGGCAGGCTGTATTTACTGAGGACCTGCGCAATCTCATCTGATGTTCCGGCCTTTGTAAGCCCTGCCTTTTCGCCGCATTTTGCCATCATAACCATTCCGATGCCCACGGCGCGGCCGTGTGATAGCACACCGTAGCCGTGCAGCTTTTCGAGTGCGTGGCCGAATGTGTGGCCAAAATTAAGGAGCATCCTCTCGCCGTGGTCAAACTCGTCTTTTTCTACGGCGGCACGTTTTATTTTGAGGTTTTCGGCAATAAACCCGTCCATATCGGAGCAAATATCCGTGCCTTTTATGCGGTCAAATAAGCTGCGGCTTTTTATGCATCCGTGCTTGATTGCCTCGCCCATGCCGTCGGCAAAAAAATATTTAGGCAGAGTTGCAAGCGTATTTGCATCTATAAGTACAAGCGCGGGCTGATGGAACGCGCCGACAAGGTTTTTGCCAGCGCTGATGTCTATGGCAGTCTTGCCCCCGATGGAAGAGTCTATCTGCGCGAGCAGGGACGTCGGTATCTGTATAAACTTCACGCCGCGCAGCCATGTAGCAGCGGCGAATCCGGCCATGTCGCCCGTTACTCCTCCGCCGAGTGCAACGATAAAGTCGCTGCGCGTTATACCGGCCCTTGCAAAAGCGCCGTACATATTTTCAATTGTTGGCATGCACTTGCTCTTTTCGCCAGCCTCAAATTTGAAGACTTTTGGCTTAAAGCCCGCCTGCTTGAGTGACTCGCTGATTTTTGAAGCATACAGCGGCGCAATGTTTGTGTCTGTAACAACTACGGCACGTGTTCCTGCAGGGAAAAGCTCTGCGGCAAATTCGCCGGTGCGGCTGAGACAGCCGCGCTCGATTACAATTTTGTACGGTGTAGATGTGTGAACGGTGAGCTCCATTATTCTCCCAATCCTTCCTTAACCAGGCGGCTCCGGCGCAGTAGCCTGCGCAGCGTGGCCGCGTCGCGTGACGCAATGGCGTTGCGTATCTCGCCGATATGTGTTGTAAATGTGTCGAGCTCTTCTGTGAGCGCTTCGCTGTTTTCGAGGAAAAGCTCAGTCCACATGCCTTCATTTATATGTGCCACACGGGAAACATCATGGTAGCTTCCGGCTGAAAACCCGCTGTGGCTGGGGCACTGCGGGCTCATTACATATGCACAGGCGAGCACGTGCGGCAGCTGGCTTGTAAAGGCTATCATGCGGTCATGCCCTTCGGGCGTCGTCTCAACAGTGCGTGCAAACCCGAGCTTCGGTGCAAGCAACTTCAGGCGCTCCACCGCTTCGCGGGGCGCGCCGCACGGAACGAGTATCCAGCTTGCGCCGCGGAACAGGCCGGCGTCACTTGACGCAAACCCGCTCGTTTCTTTTCCTGCCATAGGGTGGCTGCCGACAAAAATAAACCCGCTTTTTTCCGCAAGCTTTTTCATGCGCGGGCAAAGCCATGACTTTATTCCGCATGTGTCAGCTACAAGGCACCCGGGGCGTATGGCGCTGAGGTGCTTCTCAACAAAGCTTATGCAGCCTTCCGGATACATACAGAGGAAAATCATCCCGGCATGCCTTATATCGTCATCTGTGCCGGCTTTCTCTATTGCGCCACAGTTGAGGGCAGCATTTACGGCCTCTTCACTACTGTCAATACCTACGACAGAAAAATTGTTTAACTCATGGAACGCTTTTGCAAGGGAGCCGCCGATAAGCCCAAGCCCCGCAATAACTATTTTACTTTTCAAGACGTTCCCTCCGCTTTTACAGTTTGCACTATTATAGCATAAAAGCCGCATTTGTTCCATGCCGGCCTGAAGCCGGCAATGCGGTATGCCTGTAGTGAGCCGTCCACTGCTACATGGCCGGCTTTAAAAGTGCGAGGACTGCATCGGCTGTACTTTCCGGCGTGCCGTCAGCGTTTATGGTAAAATCCGAGTTTGCGTGGTATGATGGTTCTCGCTCTGCATAAAGGCATTTCATCTTTTCGTCGCTGTCGGGCCCGCTTAACAGTGGGCGGGAATTGTCGCATTTTAGCCGCTCCCTTACCGTGCCAAGAGAAGCGTCAAGCAGCACGACAATGTTGTTTGCCCTGAATGCGTCGGCATTTTCTTTTTTAAGCAGGGTGCCCCCGCCGGAAGCTATCACAAGCCCGCCGGTGCGCGAAAGTTCCTCAACTGCATCGCGCTCCATGCGGCGGAAAGCTTCCTCGCCGTCGTCTTTAAAAATCTGGGCAACGGGCTTGTGCACTTTCTTTTCTATATAGTCGTCCATATCTATAAACTTTCGCCCCGCTTTTTCAGCGAGAAGGCGACCGCATGTGGTTTTTCCGCTTCCCATAAAGCCGCAGAGCACGACGCTGCCGAATTTTTTCTTCATTTCAAGTGATATTTCACCACATATGTGGGCAAGGGCTTTCTGCGAAAAATGTGTGCCGAGCCAGATTTCCTCCGACGCGGCTGCCTGCCCTACGAGCATGCCGATGCCGCCCACCGCTTTTTTGCCGTTTTTCCTTGCGAGCGAAAGCAGCACCGTTTCTCCGGGGTTATAGACCGCGTCGAATATACAACCAGAATTTTTGACAAGCTCTTCACCTGCGGCGCATGATTCCGTACTGGGGTACATGCCTGCGGGAGTAGCATTTACAAGCAGGTCCTGTTTACCGCTGAGCTCGGGGATAAGGCAACTCGAAACGTTTGCTTCGGGTATGCTTTTGCGGATGCTGGCGCAGAGCCCCTTTGCCGCATTTGCACTGTGGGGGCGTGTGGCAACAGTTATGCAGGCGCCCGCATGGGCAAGCTCGAAAGCTATGGCGTGCGCCGCTCCGCCGGCCCCGAGGATTACAGCCTTGCCGCCAAGGCCTGCTCCGGCGGCTTCAATGGCAAGGCGGAACCCCGTACCGTCTGTTGTGTATCCGCAAAGGCGGCCGCCGGAATTTTTCACAGTGTTGACCGATCCCGACTCTGCGGCTTTCCCGCTGCAGGAGTCGAGCATGGGGATAATAGCCTGCTTATGGGGAATGGTGATGTTGAACCCATCAAACCGGCGCAGGTGCGGAATGTATCCGGCGAGTTTCTGCGGTGCTATATCGAGCACTCCGTAATGTGCTTTCATGCCGCTGAGCGCGAAAAGGCGCGAGTGCAGGAGTGGTGACATACTGTGCCCGACCGGATGGCCAATAAGCGCGAAAGTTTTAAAATCCATAATAATTTCCTTTCAAAAAAAGGATAAAAAAATATTGACAAAGCCAGACTTTACTAATAATATGTGGATAGGCACTAAGTTCCCACGGCAAAAGCCAGGGGGATTTTTCTTCATGTGGCCATTGTAGCAGCTGCAGCCTGCTTTGTCCACATAGCATCATGTAACATCATGCTTTTTAGAAATGTGTCTGGATCTAATTAAGGAGGATAAACATGGTTTTAGAGAAAGTCAAGTCAATATTGAGCGAGCAGTTTGATGTAGAGGAAGACACAATCACACCAGAAACTAATATTCAGGATGACCTTGGCGCCGATTCACTGGATGTAGTTGACCTGCTCATGTCTATTGAGGATGAATTTGACATTGAAGTTCCCGACGATCAGGTCGAGAACCTCAAAACGGTTGGGGAACTTGTCAAATATATCGAAGAGCACCAGAAATAAGAATACTTTAATGAGACTTTGAATCCGCTGTGCGCTTTATGCATAGCGGTTTTTGTTTTATGTGCGGCATGCTGCGCCGCGCTTGCAAAAACACAGCCGCCTATTTATAATATAAAATAAAAAGCTAAAAAATGAAGCGCATGCCGGATTCCATTTAATGTGTGAGGCATAAATATCAAGGAAAAGCAACGGCTTGTTTGCCGGATAAGGGGAGTCAAAATGGCAGAACAGAAAAAAATGGTTGAAGCAATCACTCCTATGGAGAAAGACTTTGCCCAGTGGTACACAGACATTGTTAAAAAAGCGGAGCTCATGGACTACACAAGTGTGCGCGGCTGCATGGTGATAGAGCCTTACGGTTGGGCAATATGGGAAAACATCCATGATATTCTCGACAAAAAGTTTAAGGAGCTCGGCCATGTAAATGTTTCCATGCCGCTGTTTATTCCGGAAAGCCTGCTCAATAAAGAAAAAGACCACATAAAGGGCTTTGCACCGGAAGTTGCATGGGTAACGATGGGTGGCAACGAAAAACTGCCGGAGCGCCTTTGTGTGCGGCCTACTTCGGAGACGCTTTTCTGCGAGCACTACGCGCGCGTGATACATTCTTACCGTGACCTGCCTAAACTTTACAACCAGTGGTGCTCGGTTGTCCGCTGGGAAAAGACGACGCGCCCATTCCTGCGCTCTGTTGAGTTTCATTGGCAGGAAGGCCACACTATGCACGAGACGGCCGAGGAAGCCATTTCGGAGACGAAGCGCATGCTTGAAGTTTATGCGGACTTCTGCGAAAACCAGCTTGCCATGCCGGTCATAAGAGGGCAGAAGACAGAAAACGAAAAATTTGCGGGGGCCGAGGCAACTTACACCATAGAAGCAATGATGCACGATGGCAAGGCGCTCCAGTCGGGCACAAGCCACTATTTCGGCGACGGGTTTGCCAAAGCTTTCAACGTGACGTTTCAGGGCAGGGACAACTCAATTTGCCATCCTTTCCAGACGTCATGGGGCATGAGCACGCGTATAATAGGCGGCATAATTATGACACATGGCGACAACGACGGCCTTGTGTTGCCGCCTGCCGTTGCACCTGTGCAGGTAATTATAGTCCCTGTTGCGCAGCACAAGCCCGGCGTGCTTGAAAAGGCGAGGGAGCTTGAAGAGCGCCTTAAAAAGCAGTTCAGGGTAAAAGTGGATGACTCAGACCAGACACCGGGCTGGAAATTTGCCCAGTATGAGATGAAGGGCGTACCCCTGCGCCTTGAAATTGGTCCGCGCGACATTGCAAAGGACCAGTGCGTGCTTGTGCGCCGCACAGACAGAGAAAAAATAATTGCCCCGCTCAGCGGCTTGGAACATTCTGTGGCGGAGCAGCTTGAAACTGTGCACAAACAGATGTACAGCCGCGCGCTGGAACGCCGCGAGAGCATGACTTACACTGCAAAAACCCTTGACGAGATGAAAGAGATAGCAGAGAACAAGCCGGGCTTTGTAAAAGCCATGTGGTGCGGCAACCCTGCATGTGAAGCAAAAATAAAGGAAGTCGCCGGCCTCTCATCACGCTGCATGCCGTTCGAGCAGGAGCATATATCGGATGTCTGCGCATGCTGCGGAAAACCTGCACATGCGATGGTTTACTGGGGAAAAGCGTACTGATACTGCTTCCCTTTTAAGCGGTATTAAAACGGGAAGACTGCACATCATAAATACTAACAATGCGTGTGGAAAAGCTTTCCTTCTTCAATTTGCAGTATCAAAGTGCATAAAATATTTTTTATTCTGCTGCCATAATTGACAGATTCATCATTCAGCGGTACAATCAAGATGAACTTCTGATAAAAGGACAGACCCCGGCTCTGAAAAGGGTCAGCAGGACGGACAAATCAGAAAATAAAAATCCGCCCTGCATACATTCTGCGGCGCGGATAATCAAGGAGAATGACAGACAATGAGCAAAAGAATTTTTCTGATTGTTTTGGACAGTTTTGGCATTGGTGAAGAACCGGATGCTGCCGAATATGGGGATGTGGGAAGCAACACACTGGCGTCATGCGCCAAAAGCAGCTTTTTCAATATGCCTAACATGAGGAAGCTCGGCCTCTTTAATATTGATGGGGTTACCTGTTGCAAAGGTGTTGCTGAGCCTGAAGGCTCTTTTGCGCGCCTGCGCGAGCATTCAAAAGGAAAAGATACGACTGTCGGCCACTGGGAAATTGCGGGGGTAGATTCCCCGAAGCCGCTGCCAACTTATCCTGATGGCTTCCCTGAGGAAGTGATTTCCGAGTTCGAAAAGCAGACGGGGCACGGAGTTCTGTGCAACAAGCCATATTCAGGCACTGATGTAATCCGTGATTATGGGCAGGAACACCTTAAGACAGGCAAGCTCATAGTTTATACTTCGGCTGACAGCGTCTTTCAGATTGCGGCGCATGAATCCATAGTTCCGGTTGAAGAGCTTTACAGGTATTGCAAGATTGCGCGGAAGATACTAAGCGGCAAGCATGGCGTAGGCCGAGTTATAGCACGCCCGTTTGTCGGTGAATACCCCAATTTTACGCGCACGCCTGAGCGCCATGACTTTTCTATCGAACCGACCGCGGTGACAATGCTTGACCAGCTTTCGGAAAATGGGTTCGATGTTCTTTCAGTAGGCAAGATAGTGGATATTTTTGCCGGACGTGGAATCACGGACGCCGTACGCACCAAAGGTAATGCCGAAGGCATTGAGCGCACCATCGAGCGCCTTGGCCGCAATTTTACAGGACTGTGCTTTACTAACCTTGTGGATTTCGACATGCTTTACGGGCACAGGAACGATGTTGACGGATATGCAAAAGCGCTTTCTTACTTTGACAGCCAGCTTCCGCGTATCACAAGCGGCCTCAGGGATGAGGATATCCTTATGATAACGGCTGACCACGGATGCGACCCGGCAACGCCTTCTACAGATCATTCTCGTGAATATATTCCACTGGTGATTTACGGAAAACCGGTAAAAGCAGGGAAAAATCTCGGCACAAGGCCGACTTTTTCCGATATTGGAGCGACAGTCCTCGATTATTTTGGAATAAAGCAAAAAATCAAAGGGACGTCGCAACTTGGGGAGATTTTAAAATAAACAGATATGCAGCACAGGCTGTGTATTCGCAAAAGGTCCGGAGAATTTTTTCTCCGGACCTTTTGCGCTGCTTTGGGATATTGCCTGCTGCATGGAAAAAGTCCGGCTTAGGCATACATTATCTTCAATATAATATGCCTTACCGGACTTTGCTTTATAAAACGCGGGATTGTGCAGGAACGCTTGTTTATGGGAAAATATCAGTGCTGCTGTGCCTGAACTGCCGTGATGGCAATAACGCCGACGATATCCTCAGCCTTGCAGCCGCGGGAGAGGTCGTTTACAGGCTTGGCAATGCCCTGAAGGATTGGGCCGTATGCAGAAGCTTTGGCGAGGCGCTCTACAAGCTTGTAGCAGATGTTGCCGGCGTTAAGGTCAGGGAATACAAGCACATTCGCATGGCCTGCAACTTTGCTGCCCGGGGCTTTTGATGCGCCGACGGATGGCACAAGGGCTGCGTCTCCCTGAAGCTCGCCGTCGAGCAAAAGGTCAGGGGCTTTCTGCTTTGCAAGCTTTGTCGCTTCGGCTACTTTGTCGACAAGCTCGCCTTTGCCGCTGCCGTATGAAGAATACGAAAGCATTGCGACTTTCGGCTCAGCATCGACTATTGACTTAAACGATTTTGCCGAATCAATGGCAATTTCAGAAAGGTCTTCGGCATTCGGGTTTATATTGAGGCCGCTGTCTGCAAATATGAATGTGCCGTTTTCCCCATATTCACAGTTTGGCACGGAAATGAGGAAAAAGCCTGAAACAAGTTTTGAGTCAGGCGCTGTGCGGACAATCTGCAGCGCTGGGCGGAGTGTGTTTGCCGTAGAGTGGCACGCGCCGGATACCATGCCGTCAGCTGCGCCTTTTTTAACCATCATAACGCCAAAATAGGTCTGGTCTCTCATCGTTTCGTCGGCTTTTTCCGGTGTTATGCCTTTCGCTTTGCGCAGTTCGTAAAATGTTTTGGCGTAGTCGTCATGGAGCGGTGTGTTGGCAGGGTCTACAATTTTGGCCTTTGAGATATCGAGGCCGTCCGCCGCTGCTTTTACTTCTTTTTCATTGCCGAGAAGGATAATGTCCGCAATGCCGCGCTTCATAGCTTCAGCAGCCGCGGTGACAACGCGCCTGTCTGTCCCCTCAGGCAGAACTATAGTCTTTTTGTCAGCTTTAGCACGTTGAATCGTTTTTTCCATAAAATCCATTATAAACAAGCATCCTTTCATTTGTTCTTCATTTGTGCTTACGGCTTTCCCTCTTTATATGGGAACGTCTAACCACATGTTATTATAACGCCGCCCCAGTGTAAAAAAAAGAAATGTTAAAAAAATAACAACGGCTGCAGTGAAGCAGCCGTTGTTATTGTATACATTCAGCAGTGCATTTTAGAGCTCAGAAATGAAGTGAGGAAAGCGACGAAATTATACTGGCGCCAAATATGGTGCAGATAACAACGGAAATCAAGAGCACAATAAGCTGCGCGCGGGCAAAATTCTTTCGGTTGGCGTTTGAATGGCCAAATCCCCAGACAAACAGCATGATTATATTTACCAACGGGATACATGAAACAAGTATCATTATGAGATAGCTCCCAACAGAGAGCGGCGAAGTGTCTTCGTACATCATTGGGTTAGGGTAATTTGGGTACGGTGGATACTGCGGATTTTGATAATATGGCTGCTGCCCATGCGGGTCACCGTTATAGTTGTTGTAGTTGTTCTGCCCTTCCATAAGATAATGCTTCCTCCTTTTTTATAAGGACTTATCGCTGTAAGAAGTTTTTAAATTTCTCAGTTCAAAAGTTCGAATTAATTATAACAGCATACATACGGTGGTACAAGACATATGCCACAAGATAAAATGCAAGGCATAGATGATTGTTAAAATATTGATTAGCATATTGATTCGCAGCCCTAAAACCGCTATAATAAAGGATATTGGTGGAAAATGAAAACCGAAGGGAGTACCGATATGAATTATTCCGCAGATGTGGAAAAGATGTGTGTTGTCGCAAAAGGCCCGAAGCACGGCCCGTCACCCATCCCAGAAGAGGGGAAATGGGTGAAAGCTTATGATATCAAAGATATTTCAGGCCTGACGCACGGCGTAGGCTGGTGTGCGCCGCAGCAGGGTGCCTGCAAGCTTACACTTAATATTAAGGAAGGCATTGTGCAGGAAGCGCTTATCGAAACTATCGGATGCTCCGGCATGACTCATTCGGCAGCTATGGCTGCTGAAATCCTGCCGGGAAAAACATTGCTCGAATGCCTTAACACAGACCTTGTGTGCGATGCCATAAACGTTGCAATGCGCGAGCTGTTTAAGCAGATAGTTTACGGCCGCAGCCAGACAGCGTTTTCTGAAAACGGCCTGCCGATAGGCGCCGGACTTGAAGACCTTGGCAAAGGCCTGCGCTCACAGGTTGGCACAATGTACAGCACGAACGCCAAAGGTGTGCGCTACCTTGATATGACGGAAGGGTATGTCTTGAAACTTGCCCTCGACAAGAACAACGAAGTTGTCGGCTACCAGTTTGTAAAGCTTGGCAAAATGATGGAAGATATCCGCCACGGCATGGAGCCAAACGAAGCTTACAAGAAAAACATAGGCCAGTATGGCCAATTTGACAACGCGGTAAAATATATAGACCCGCGTGAAGAATAAGGCCTGAAGGAGGACAAGCAAGATGGCAAATGATGTCATGTTTGAAGGTAAAGAGAGAAGAATGCCGAAAATCAAGAAGTGCCTTGCCGAATACGGCCTTGGCAGTCTCGAAGAGGCACGCGACCTGTGCCTTTCCAAAGGCATTGATACTGAAAAAATCGTAAAGGGCGTACAGCAGATAGCTTTCGACAATGCAGTGTGGGCTTACACGCTTGGTTGCGCAATCGGCCTTAAGACCGGTGTAAAGTCGGCAGCTGAAGCGTCTAAGAAAATTGGTATAGGCCTTGAGGCTTTCACAGTGCCGGGCTCTGTTGCAGAACAGCGGAAAGTAGGCATTGGGCACGGGAACCTCGGTGCGCGCCTGCTCAATGATGAGACAAAGTGCTTCTGCTTCCTCGCAGGCCATGAGTCGTTTGCGGCAGCGGAAGGCGCCATAGGAATTGCACGCTCAGCAAATTCCGCGCGTAAAGAGCCGCTCCGCGTTATACTGAATGGCCTTGGCAAGGATGCGGCATATATAATTTCGAGAATTAACGGTTTTACTTATGTAAGGACGAACTTCGATTATTATGCAGATAAACTGACAGTTGTGGAGACACGCCCGTTCTCAAGCGGCGAACGCTCTGCAATTAAATGCTACGGTGCAGACGATGTGCGTGAAGGCGTCGCCATAATGCAGCATGAAGGTGTCGATGTTTCCATTACGGGCAACTCTACAAATCCTGTGCGTTTCCAGCACCTTGTAGCAGGCACATACAAGAAATGGTGCATTGAAAACGGCAAGAAATATTTCTCTGTTGCAAGCGGCGGCGGCACGGGCCGCACGCTTCATCCGGACAACGTCGGTGCAGGGCCGGCTTCCTATGGCCTTACGGATTCGCTCGGACGCATGCACAGCGACGCCCAGTTTGCAGGTTCGTCTTCCGTTCCGGCGCACGTTGAGATGATGGGCCTTATCGGCATGGGCAACAACCCGATGGTAGGTGCGACTGTTGCCTGCTCTGTTGCAGTGAGCAAGGCACTGAACGCCTGAGCCAAAATATCACAACCAGACAAAATATGAAAATGCTCCCTAACTGCCGCATTACGGCACAGGGGGCATTTTTTTGTCCGTATTCATTATTAATTTATTGCAGTGGAGTCACGGGTGAGAGGGGCAGCAAAGCTGAGAGCGGCAAAGACGAAGGCGGCAAGCAGGCAGACAAAACCTGAAATAAATTTTGGGCTTTGCCCGGGAAGCCGGAATGAAGCTGCAATTTTTGCCGGCCTGAAGATATCCCATGAGTTGAGGCGCAGGAAACGCCCGATGTAAATCCCTACGCCGCAGAGAAATGAGCATACTGCCCGAAAGAGTATCTGCTTCCATTTGCCGGAGCTTATCACACGCTCTATGGTAATCTCTGATTTTACACCGTTTAGCACCGCATACAGGATTACAGTGACAACAGAGATGCCTTTTGCCCACAGCAACAGGTCTGTTGAATAGACTTGACCATGATAAGGAATTTTCTTTAAGAATGTATCTCCTGTGAAATGGACTATATCTGTTGAAACGTAAAATGTGTTGGGCCAGAAGATAAGCCAGAGTAACGCCCATATTATCCATATGCGCTTTTGCCTGCTGCGTGCAAGAGCAGTATGCCGCGCGAAAAGGCAGGGCAGAAAAGACAGGAAAGCGTTCCACACAAGCATGAGGAAAAGCCCGGCATTTTTCCCGGAATGAATGGCGAGCGTGACATTGCATAAGAAATAGAGCACAAGGAAAAGGAAATGCGCGCGATAGGTAGACTGCTGCTTTGCCATTTTATCGCCTACTTTTTTTGTTTAAAAGCTATTTGATGTTATTCCGTGAGGGCGACTTGCCGGAAGGTGTGAGGTATTTTGCCTTTATGCGGCTGCCAACCGCCTGGATTACCGGACCAAGGAAAAAGGCAGTCAGTACTGTGCTGATGCCTACTGCCCCTCCAAGGACAAAGCTGAGCACAACGAATAAGGAATCGTACGCCATGCGTACCCAGCGGAAGTTTATATGCGAGCGCTCTGAAACAATAATCGGTATGCTGTCATAGGGTGCAACTCCCATGCCGGCAACAGTGTAGAAAGCACAGCCTATGCCCATCATTGTTATGCCGACTGCCATGAAAATGATGCGCACCCACATGCACGAAGGCTGCGCGGGCAGGAAGGTACGGTAAAACGAAGCCCGCAGCGCGTCTGCAATTATGCTTATGAGATACATATTTGCGATAGTGCCGTAACCGATGAGGGAACGGTCTAAAAAAAGCGGAAACAGAAAAAGAGCAGAATTTATAATAGCCGACCACTGCCAAAACGCAAGTCCGGTTTTCTGTGCAATGGCGAGGTTTATACACGAGCATGGGTCTGCACCGAGACCCGAATAAACCATAGCAGGGACGGCAAAGCCCATGATGACGACTCCGAGGGTGCAAAAGAAAAACTTTTTCGGCAGTAGCCGATCATTCCTGATGGCGGAAAAAGCAGAATTCAGTTTCTTTTTCATCTATAGCTATACCTTTTTCAGATTAAATTTTTACACATATGAACTTTTAGTTATGTAGTTATGGCTTTCGTATGCGGGGAACTAAAACAACCGCAAGCGTCCAGAATAATTCAAACAAAAGCAGTGCTGTGACAGAAAGCTGGCCTACGCCCGAGAATGCGGTGAAAAAAGCCACAAGTGCAAACCCGAGGGCGGCTCCCGCCGTCTGCAGTGCCACGCCAATGCTGATGTTGCCTTTCTGCCGTGTGCAGGCCGTGAGCATGCGCATCATGGCTGTGGTGCGGCCGTTTGTGGCGAACACTGCCGGTGCCCTTTTGGGCGGGTGTGCCTGCAGGTGAGCATATATTTTGCCGAGACGTTCCGGAAGGATAGAAATTGAACTGCGGTTCAGCCCGAAACAGCTGGCTATTAAATCCGGTGTTATGTTTGGGTCACGCGTGCGCACGAGAATGTTGATGCTGTTGTACTCAAGGCGGCGCAACTCAACGGCGCGGCGGCGGTCAGTGCGGTAAAATACAAGGAACATTGCAACAAGGGTACCGCCCGCTGCAAGGTAAACCGGTATTTTGCCGGCACGGAGGTATTTTTCTTCATAGTCATGCGAAGGCGCGTCTACGCCGTGATGTTTTAGAAGCTCGCGGTTGCCGATAAGTATGAGCCGCCCGTCGACTTTCCCGGAAATGCCGAACCCGTCTTCGTACGCAGGGTGCTCAACATGGGGAAGTATGTCTGTGCGTGATTTTACTATCTGGCTGAACAGGCCGTTGAGAGTGCCACCGACGGCTGCTGTGAGCGCTGTTGCGCCGAGTATTGCATCATCTATGCGCTGGCCCGCAAAAGTCTGTATGCCGTTGAGGACAACAGTGCCACGTGGGAATATATCCTCGGCGTCGAGTATGACGGCGTTTGTCTTGCTGAACTGATCAATTGTGTCCCAGCCGACGGCCATGCTGCCACAGCGCTTTGCTATCTTGTTAAGGCGCGCCAGCGGGAGGTTTACGCTGAGCAGCCCGCCGAACGGAACACAGACGCAGGCAGAAGCGGTAAATGTGTTTAGCGCTAAGACCGGATTCTTTGTAAGCACGGCAGTTGCTATGCAGAGCAAAAGGCTGCCGATAAAACCAGCGGGCGTAAGGTACTGCGATGTGTGTTCGCTTGGGTCTGAAGTGGAATATGAATGTTCAAGAAAATGCTCAAGAAAGCCTGCTTTTGACTGGTATGCAATTTTTGGATCCGGAATGCCAAATTCTTTTGTAAACTGTATTGCCGTGTTGTAGTCATCAAACGTTTGTACAGCATATTTCTGCCCTGAAGAGGTTATAAAGTGAAAATTTCGATTTATCCTCTTTGCCATGCTAAGCTTGCCGGCAGAATTGAGGGAAAGGGCGAATACGGCGAGCGGCGCATAAAGGCGGCAGCCAGGCTGCATGCCGGTAAATAGGAAAAGCACATTTTCGGCTATCGCCGCAAGCACGGCGACAGAAGCGGCGCTGTCGGAATTTGCCCGGAACCGGAACAGGCCGCTGAGGCCGTTCCACACTGCAGGTGCGCAGAAAGCGGCAGACAGTACAAGAAATATAAGTTCCGAAACAAGGCACATTTTCGCAGTAAACAAGCTATGTAATTCCGGCGTAAGCAGCGCCGGATGTTCCCACGCAACGCTGAAGGCAGCTAAGATAAGGGTGAAGATGCCTGTTACTATAAAGCGCAGAGTCATTTTCCTTACGTTAGAAGCGATGTCGTTTGCAATTGACGGCGCATCTTCAGGCTTGTTGTAGTCGTCTATTTCTTCTTCGGGCGGTTTCTCCTTTTCCTCAGGCTTAGGGCTTTCGGCTTCGTCTGCGTCTTCATCCATGCCTATGAAGCGGAAATGCATTTTTGCCTCAGGCGCTTCTCCTTTTTTCTCTTCCTGTACGGGAAGTTCAATAGGCGGTGCAGGTTCCACAGGCCCTTTTTCGGGTTCTTTTTTCTCTGGCTCCATGCGCTTATTTTCTTTCAGATCTTGGACTGCAGGAAATGGTATGGGCTCAGGCGCATGGACAGGCTGAAGTTTGTATCCTATTGCTTCTTTCGCAAGGGCTTCCGGCAGAGTGTCAAGCTCAATAACATGGACGGGCACCTTATCGGCGCGGTAATGCGGAACACTGTGTTCGCCGGGCTCACGCTCTGCGGGCGGGGCAGGAGTTTCGTCTTTTGCACGCGGCGGCTTTTCAGGCTCTTTGACAGCATTCGGCGTTCCATTGGCAGGTGTTTCTTCTGTTGCGGCTTTTTGCATTTTTGGAGGCGAAGCGCAAAAAGCTTCAGGCTTTTCAGCATTTTCGGTTTGCTGCGGCGTTTCCTGCGCATTTACTGTTTCTGCGGCAGGTTTGGCTTCCTCTGTGCCATCTGGCTTTTCGTTTTTATCCTCTAAATCTTCTGAGTTTAGCTGCGGAACGGTAGAAGGCTTAGGGCTTTCCTCCGGCTCTTCAAAAGGAGAAGGCTCCTTTATAGGCGGACGTATATCGGGTTCCGTTTTTGGCCCAGGGCTGACTGAAGGATGAACGGGAGGCTCGGTTAAAGGCTGTGGTGGCTGTTGAGGTGCCCTGTGCACATCTTTCAGAATTTCGGCTTTTTCTGCGAGCATTTCTTCAGCATTCAAGCCAGCTTTTCGGAAAATCCTTTCAAGGTGCCCTTTCCGTTTTTCAGACATGGGTTCATTTTCCAAAGCAGCTTCCGGAACATTTTCAGGCTGGGCTTCTGTTTTAGCTGATGTGCCCTCAGCAGATGCTTCAGGTTTTTTATCTGGTCTGACGTCTGCATTATCTTCTTTTACAGCAGTTTCAGGCGGATTTTCCTGCCGGCCTTCGGCAGGCTTCTCTTCTTCAGGCGCCTTGGCTGTTTTTTCTGTGCCCTGCATTGCCTGAGGTTCACTTTCAGCCTGCTGCTTTTCTCCAGCAGATTCCGCCTTAGCCTCCTGTTCCCTGAGCAGTTTCTCTTCTGCATTTTTTATTTCGTCAGGGTCAAGTCGGATTGTCTCTTCATATTCGCGCCTGTACTCTTCCAGCGGCTTCAGCTGCAGGCCATAGTAAATATCGTCTTCGGGGACGGTATCCTCATCTTCGCCCTTATGCCGCCAATGGAAAAAAGGATGCTTTTTCTTTTTGCGTGGTTTCCCGCTGGGCGAAGAAGGATCCATGCCGCCGCTTTCCATGTTAAGGGCCTGATGTGCACTGCTGACGATTTCGTCGGCGGTAAGGGGGACAGTGTGGCTTTCATTTTCGCTGCCGCTTTTTTCCGCAGCCGGTTTGCTTTCGCTCTCCGACATGCCTCTGGCTTCGGCTGAAGCTTTGCTGGAGGAATCATCATTGCGCGGAACGCTTTTTTCATCTTTCATTATGATCCGCTCCCATAAATTACTTTGCCCGAATGCCTTTTCGCTGCCGGACGACTTCGTAGCATATAATTCCGCAGGCTACAGAAGCATTCAGTGAATTTATTTTGCCCAGCATTGGCAGAGATATTATAAAATCCGATTTTTCCTTCAGCAGGTGGCTGACGCCGAAACCTTCAGAACCGATGATAATTGCCGTGGGGCCTTTGAAATCCGTTTCACACCAGTTTTTGCCTTCAAGGTCTGCCGCATATATCCAGACGCCGCGCTTTTTAAGCTCATCCAATGTTGAGGCGAGGTTGGTTGCACGCACAACAGGTATATACTCTACTGCGCCGGCGCTTGCCTTGCCTACGGTCCATGTAAGGCCAACGCTGCGGCGTTTCGGGATAATCACACCGTGCGCGCCGGTGCATTCGGCCACGCGGAGCACCGCGCCAAGGTTGTGTGGGTCTTCGAGGCCGTCGGCGATTATCAAGAAAGGCGGTTCTTTCCGCTCGGCGGCAAGTGCGAACACATCGTCGAGCGAAGAATACTCCTTAGCAGCTGCAACAGCCACTATTCCCTGATGGACTGAGCCGGCGCACATGTGGTCGAGCTTGCGCGAGTCGGCTTCCTTTATGGCAATACCCGCTTTTCTGGCTTTTGCGGCAATGAGGCCGAGGCTGCCGGAGCGGTCGCCGCGTGCAATATAAATGCTGTCTATGGCTCTTCCGCTTTTAAGCGCCTCAGAAATGGCATTCCTACCTGCGATAATTCCATCTGGCATGTCTTTTTCTTTCTTATCCATCTATTAAAAACTCCTCAAAATTTCTTATTTTTTAATTTTATATACATTATATCACAAAATAACTTCTTTCCATATTGCAAACAGCGGAAATTTTCAACACCTTCGTTCGGCGGCAAAATGGTTTTAAACGCGCATTTAATTCCCACACTGATATTAAAACAGCAGATTTTCAGTATTTTATGGCTTTTTGGGACATTTATACGAATGGTAATTTCACAGCGGGCATAAAGCTGTTGATAACTTGGAAATAGCTGTTGAAAACCCTGTTGAAAATGTTGATAAGTCCAGAGTACAGCCCCTGCGAATTGTTAATAACAAAAAGTTGATACATAAAAATCCTGCCGGCAGGCTGGACGGGTTTCGATTACGTTCTGTATTTGTCAAGAGTTGTAGAGAAAAAATTTTTATGATAGGATAAATTAAGACATAAAACATGCGGAAAGGAACAAAAATGCATACTTTGATGGAAAACCTTGCCCAGACCCTTGACTGCGGCCAGTGCTTCCGTTGGGACCGCCTTCAGGACGGCACATGGGAAGGCGTCGCATACGGGAAATATCTGCATATAACGGAAGAAAACTTTTCCGGTGTGCTGCGCGACCCGTTCTGGGCAGATTACTTCGACATGGGCACTGATTACGCTGGCATACGTGCTGGCCTGTGTGCAAAAGATAGCACACTTGCGGAAGCGGCGCACTATGCGCCTGAAATACATATTCTGCGGCAGGAGCCATGGGAAGCACTGTGCTCGTTTATCCTTTCACAATGCAACAATATTAAGCGTATTAAGGGCATGGCCGCCCGCCTCTGCCGGGCTTATGGCAGGAATATCGGAAACGGCAGGTTCGCGTTTCCGGAGGCTGAAACGCTGGCTTTAGCAGATGAAGGTGATTTGCGCGCTCTTGGGTTCGGTTTTAGGGCGCCATATGTTATAAGCGCGGCGAAAAGTGTTGCACAGGGCCGCATTGATTTTAAGGTGCTGAAAGTCATGCCGCTTAAAGAAGCGCGCGATGTCCTTACAGGCCTAAGCGGTGTTGGGCCGAAAGTGGCTGACTGCACGCTGCTATATGGCCTTCATAGGATGGATGCGTTCCCTATGGATGTGTGGATGAAGCGCGCGATGAAAGTCCTGTTCCCCGGGAAAGACCCGTCATGGTTTGGGCCGTATGCGGGCGTTGCGCAGCAGTACATTTTTCATTACAGCCGTCATCATCCGGAGCTCTTTCAGTGCGCCTAACAAAATAAAGATAATCAGATTATTAACAATCTTGCTTTTATTTTTACCCAAAAAGAGGTATAATGAACTCGTAAAATGAATTTTTTGAGAAATATAGAACAGGAGTGACAGCCAATGTCTTTGGTCAATACTAAAGAAATGTTCAAAAAAGCCTATGACGGCGGATATGCAGTCGGAGCGTTTAACATCAATAACATGGAAATCGTCCAGGGCATTACGGAAGCTGCTGCGGAGCTGAAGGCGCCGGTTATACTTCAGGCTTCGGCAGGGGCACGCAAATATGCGAACCCGCCGTACCTTATCCATCTGGTAGAAGCAGCAAACGACGAGCATCCGGATATCCCTATAGTGCTGCACCTCGACCACGGCCCGTCTTATGAAGTCTGCAAAGAATGCGTAGACGACGGCTTTACATCCGTAATGTTCGACGGCTCCTCAAAGCCTTATGAAGAGAATATCGCAGAGACACGCAAGGTCGTTGAATATGCACACAGCCATTCCCCGTATGTGACCGTAGAAGCTGAGCTTGGCCGCCTTGCAGGAATTGAGGACGCTGTCAACGTAAATGCTGACAGAGCTCAGTTTACAGATCCTGACCAGGTTCAGGACTTCGTAAAACGCACAGGCGTCGATTCTCTCGCCATTGCCATCGGCACAAGCCACGGTGCATATAAATTCAAGCCGGGCCAGAAGCCTCAGCTCCGTTTCGATATCCTGAAAGAGGTTTCTGACCGCCTGCCGGGATTCCCAATAGTGCTGCACGGTGCTTCATCGGTGCCGCAGGAATTCGTTAAGATGGTAAACCAGTATGGTGGCAAGATGCCGGACGCAATTGGCATACCGGAAGAAATGCTGCGCAAGGCTGCCACAATGGCTGTCTGCAAAATCAACATTGACTCCGATCTCCGCCTTGCAATG
Source organism: Ruminococcaceae bacterium UBA1036 (assembly GCA_002316805.1). Classification (GTDB taxonomy): domain Bacteria; phylum Bacillota; class Clostridia; order Oscillospirales; family Acutalibacteraceae; genus Thermocaproicibacter. Next base: position 138,762 of record DCEF01000020.1, on the reverse strand, counting down.
ACGGCAAGTGTGCGCAAGCATTTTGCTGAGCACCCTGACCATTTTGACCCGCGCCAGTACCTTGGCGATGGCCGCGATGCCATTAAGGCTTTGGTTGAGCACAAGATAAAAGACGTTCTTGGTTGCGTTGGGAAAGCCTGATTTATTTTATAACAGTATAAATTAGCTTGCGGCGGATAATATCCTCCGCAAGTTTGTTTAAGAACCCATTCAACGCATTAAGCGGAGAATGGGTTCTTTTTAGCCTTTTAACTGATCACTGAATCGGAAAGGGAGCAAAGGTATGCAAGCCAAAAATGCAGGCTGAAGCGGTAAAACAAACTCAGTGCAAAATAGGCTCACCGGAAATAAATCCGATGGGCCCTCAGCAGAATCAACTAAATCCCATTGCTGTTAAATAGCAAAAGGCAGGTACTGAACCAATTGTCCAGTGCCTGCTATATTATTTTATTTCCTGAATCTCCTTAGATGCCATTACCTTTTCTTGCCATGGACAAATAAACGTTGCTGTAGCATGTGGCGGGCTCCAAAGATCCCATATTGTATCCAAAGTAAAGCTCCGGATATTTTTTGATTAAAGTTTAAAGCCTGTCAAACCGCAGCTTTTTTGCGGGACAAAACGACACCAATACCCGCTAAAGAAGCACATGCAATTGCTGCTGCGGGTATAGCCTCATTAGTGCTGTCACCTGTTTTTGGTGTCACATCTTTGTCGGAAGGTGAACCATGATTTTTATCTATAGGTTCCACCTTAGGCTTTGAAGAGACATTGGGTGTAAGCTTAGATGAGGCAATTACCTGTGTTGATGAAGCAGTTTTAGGCTGTGAGGGAACCGACTGTGAGGAAACCGACTGCGAGGAAAC
>DCEF01000020.1:111580-137637 GCA_002316805.1 Ruminococcaceae bacterium UBA1036 | reverse complement strand
AACCGACTGCGAGGAAACCGACTTTGAAGACGCTGACGTTGAACTGCATGAATTCCAACACCACCATGGCCAACACTTAGGTTGCCCACAATCACAACCAGGTAAAAATACTACAGCTGCAGCATTGCCGCTGCCTTTGGAACATGCCAGTGCGGGCACAGATGCCATTGGAGCCATTGAGGCTAACATGGCAACTGCAATTATGCCCGACGCCAACTTCTTGAATCCATTTGATCCTTTCATTGTAAATCCCCTTTCGAAACAGAAAGATTATTTTAAAAAGCCACTTGACTGTAGGGTCACGCGACTCTTTTTGCCACAATCACGAGCCGCCCGTCTTCCACATATCTATAGCATGTGGAGAGTGTAAGTAGCTGGTCGCCAAACGTTGCGGATTCATTAATACTGTACTCCGACATTTTTTTGACGTTGCCCACGTATGTGTTGAAATCTGATTCTGTTTCTATATCTGGGTATTTATAATATTTGAAAACATTATCGCCTTTTCTGTAAACTTGGGAACGGAAAACTGAAATGATTTTATAATTGCTTATTCCATAGAGAGTATCAAAATGAATCATGGGGTGTTCACGGTAATAATCTTCATGCAGGTAGTCGATGATATCGGCAAATTCTGTTCCGTCCTTCATGTTGTGGCCGTAAACGAGATAATTCTTGCTCTTTTTAAGATCCGACTTTGCGTCCAAAAATGGAAGCCCACGTGTTTCCGACTGCTTGTTGAAATTCCGGTGCAGATAATATTCAGGATCCTGCGGTGTTTGCATAACAGGATAATTGACCGAGGTGCCGTCGATTTTTACCCATGCAACCGCATCTCCGTTTTTTTGCCTCAGTTTTTGAAACTGAGGTATGATTGTGTTTCCATTATTTCCTGCAGAAAGATTATTGGCCGAAAATGCCCACGAGCGGAGTGAATCCATCTGGCTTTTGCTCGCCGCAACGCCTGCATGGTATGCTATCAACCAGCAGATGCAGCCGAGTAAAACTGCAAGGAGAATTATTAGGATAGTTTTTTTCGTTCGGCTCATACCGTTGCTTTTTGCTTTTACTTTTAAATGACTCATGTATCAATTCACCTGGTATATATTATTTTTAAGTTCTGGAACAATATATCACGCAAATTTTGTAATGTCAAGAGAGAATATATAACATTTAGTTTTATTTAAGAAAGTTTATATGCAATAATTAATTACAAAATGTAAACTTGATAAGTTTAGTTAAGCTAAAAATATGCTATTTTGTCCCATAAAATCTGAATTTGTCGAATCTTGATGATGATGTTAAGTGAACAAGAGCTAATGCAGAAAAATGATAAAATTGCAGATTATAATTATTTTATTAAATGTTAAAAACTGTAATTTTGCATTAAATAATTCCTAATTATCATTTATAAGCTACAAAAAATATAGTGCAATGCAAATAACGTGCATGGGCAGAATCAATTGTATGGAAAGCCGGCTGCTGTAAAGCTTTGAAAAAGCGCAAAACGCCCGCAGAGAAAATATTTTCCCTGCGGGCAAGATGTGCCAAGAGAAGTTGGCAATTTAGTGGCTCCGAAGCAATGGCTCAGGCTGCGTTTAACAGCGTGCCTCTGAATTTGCCTAAATGTGGCAAAATCCTCGCAGACGATAGAATCTTTCTGTCACCGGCGGGAATCGACATTTTTGTTCATATTATTACAATTTTGTTATTAATTTATTCACACATACGACAAGGAAACTTCAAAAGGGATTCATTGCCATGTCATAATTTAAGGATATTATAAAACTGTTGGTGAAATAAAATAAAGCACACAGTTTATAAAAGAAGAAAAGCACTTTCAGTTAAATGACCACAAGTCCCTCATGTGAGGATTTATATTTTCATAATTACTTCCTCTTTCTCCTGTAGAAACGCCGCCTTAAAGGCGGCGTTTCTGCTATTTGTATGCTTATCTTTTCAAAAGGCCGGGGTAGTCGAGAGTGGCGAAATAGTCTGCCGGCGTTTCAGCGCGGCGGATAAGTTTCACAGAGCCGTCGGTTTTTAGCAGAAGTTCGGCAGAGCGCAGCCTGCCGTTGTAGTTATAGCCCATAGAATGGCCATGGGCGCCGGCATCGTGGATTATGATAAAATCACCCATATCAATTTTTGGGAGCATACGGTCAATGGCAAATTTGTCATTGTTTTCACATAGGCCTCCAACAATGTCATACTTATGGTCGCACGGCCAGCCTTCCTTGCCACTGACAGTGATGTGATGGTAAGCGCCGTACATCGCAGGCCGCATTAAGTTAGCGGCGCAGGCGTCAAGGCCTATATATTCTTTATAAATGTGCTTTTCACGTATGGCTGTTGCAACAAGGCAGCCATAAGGCCCAAGCATGAAACGGCCCATTTCCGTAAAAATTGCTATGTTGCCCATGCCTTCAGGCACAAGTATCTCATTGTAAGCCTGCTGCACTTGACGGCCTATGGCGAGGATATCGGCAGGCTTCTGCTCGGGTTTGTAGGCGACGCCTATTCCGCCTGAAAGGTTGATAAAATCTATATGCGCACCTGTTTGGCGGTGAAGGCTGACGGCAAGGCTGAAAAGCTGTTTTGCGAGGGTTGGGTAGTACTCATTACCGGCTGTGTTGCTTGCAAGGAATGCGTGTATGCCAAAGTGCCTGGCACCGAGTTGCTGAAGGCGCCGGAATCCCTCGAAGAGCTGGCTGCGCGTAAAGCCGTATTTCGAGTCGCCGGGGTTATCCATAATCTCATTGCTTGCTTTGAACACTCCGCCGGGGTTATAGCGGCAGCAGATTGTTTCAGGTATTCCGCAGAGCCGGTTGAGAATATCTATATGAGTGAAATCGTCGAGGTTTATAATTGCGCCGAGCTTGTGCGCAAGGAGAAAATCAGCGTCGGGCGTCTCATTTGACGAGAACATAATGTCGTTTGTCTTGCCGCTGAAACCGACTGCGTCTGCAAGCATCAGCTCAGTGTATGAGGAGCAGTCAGTGCCGAAGCCTTCGCCTTTCATAATTTCAAGTATATATGGGTTAGGCGTAGCTTTCACGGCAAAATATTCACGGTAGCCGCGGTTCCATGCAAATGCCTGCTTTACACGTTCTGCGTTTTCGCGAATGCCATTTTCATCGTAAATATAAAATGGCGTAGGATATTTTTTTGTAATTTCCGTAAGCTGCTCTTTCGTAACAAATGGTCTTTTCACTGCAATCTTCCTTCTGTCATGTGTCGGGTACTATTATCGCTTTTATTAGCTGCCAGCTAAAAGTAAAACATTATAATAAATCACTATAACGGAGGAGGTGAGTTTTGTCAAGAAAACATTTATTTTTGTGGAAAGGTATGGTAAATATTTTTTTAAGGGATATAATAAAAGTGAACAAACTTTCCTTTAAGGACAGGGAAAAATTAGAAAGGAAGTAGGGCCATGGCTGTCATTACTCTTACGAAAGATAATTTCGATTCGGACGTCATTAAGTCAGATATGCCCGTGCTTGTGGATTTCTGGGCTTCATGGTGTGCCCCGTGCCGTATGGTTTCACCGATCGTGGATGAGATCGGCAATGAAAGCGACAGCCGGTATAGGGTCGGAAAAATAAACGTGGATGAGCAGCCTGAAATTGCTGGGCGCTACAATGTAACAGACATACCGACGCTTATGGTTTTTAAGAACGGCAAGCCGGCTAAGACTGCGGTGGGTGCGCAAAGCAAGCAGGAAATTCTTGAGATGCTCGACAGTTAAGAAAAGCATGCTGCGCTTTTTTAACCTGCCCCGCCTGCATTTATGCAGGCGGGGATTCTTTTGCGCTGCCGGATCTTTTTTCGGGAATGCGTTTGCTTTTTGCGCGCGTTATGGTAAGATTGAGAGCGGCAAACTTGAAAAGGGGCTGATAAGATGAAAGTGCTTGTAGACGCCGATGCCTGCCCTGTAAAGAAAATAATTGTGGAAGAAGCAAGGCGGCGCGGGATTCCCGTTACAATGCTGCTTGACACAAGCCATGAGCTGGCCGACGGCTACAGCACGGTGATAACAGTCGATAAGGGGCGCGACAGCGCTGATATCCGTCTTGTTAACCTGATTGAGCTTGGAGACATAGTTGTTACACAGGATTACGGTGTTGCGGCCATGTCGCTCGGCCGCGGTGCAAAAGCGCTAAATCAGAACGGCCTTATCTACAGTGACAAAAATATGGATTGCCTGCTTTTCGAGCGTGCCCTCGGTCAGAAGATACGCCGCTCGGGAGGAAAATTCGGGAAAAACCGCAGGAGGGAAAGATCTGATGACGAAGCTTTTATAAAAGCTTTCAGGATGCTTCTCGATGGCGGCCAAGAGAAATAAAGAGATCTTAGGAGGAAAAAGTATAAACCTTATGAAAAGTTATGATGTGATAGTTGTCGGCGCCGGCCCTGCCGGAATTTTTACGGCGCTGGAGCTTGACCGGCTCGCGCCGGATAAAAAAATTCTTATTGTGGATTCGGGCAGCGACATAGAGCACCGCTCATGCCCTGCACGCACAACGGGAACATGCTCGCACTGCGCCACGTGCAGTATTATGAACGGCTGGGCAGGTGCAGGCGCATTTTCCGATGGAAAACTCTCCCTTTCGGAGCAGGTCGGCGGTAATATAACAGACTATATGCCAAAGGAAAAAGCGCAGGAGCTTATCCACTATGTGGACAGCATTTACCTGCATTACGGAGCGCCTGACAAAGTCTATGGCAAAGATGACAAATTTGCCGAAAAAGTGGCCTATAAGGCGCGCCGTGAGAATATCCAGCTCATACCGTGCCCTGTGCGCCACATGGGGACGGAATATTCATATCAGGTGCTGAAGGCAATGTACCATTATCTGAGCTCGCGCCCGAACTTTGAGTTTAGGGAGCACACGACGGCTGAGTCGATACTGACGGAAAACGGCGTGGCCTGCGGGGTGAAGATGAAAAACCCGATAGGAAAAGAGGAAAGCATTCCGGCACAGTATGTTGTGCTTGCACCGGGGCGCGGAGGTGCCGAATGGCTGAGCCGCGCTGCGGAAGAACTTGGCCTCCCTGTTGCAAACAATGAGGTGGATATCGGCGTGCGCGTGGAGGTGCCAAATGCGGTGATGGACCCGCTGACAAAGCACCTTTATGAAGCAAAGCTCATTTATTACTCGGATACGTTCGAAAATAAAGTGCGCACTTTCTGCATGAACCCGGGCGGCATAGTGAGTGAGGAGCATTACGACACGCCAAACGGCGGCATCGCTGTAGTAAACGGCCACTCCTATGCGGAAGAAGAGCGCCGCACCGAAAATACAAATTTTGCGCTGCTTGTTTCAACAAAGTTCACACAGCCGTTCAACCAGCCTATAGAGTATGGGCGGTATATTGCACAGCTTGGCAATATGCTTACGGGCGGCGGCATTATGGTGCAGCGCCTCGGCGACCTCCTGCTCGGCCGGCGCACGGACGCGACGCGCCTTAAAAAATCTACGACTGTGCCGACGCTTAAAACGGCGGTGCCAGGCGACCTTTCGTTCGTGCTGCCGCACCGCCACCTGACGAGCATTGTAGAGTCGCTGCGCGCGTTTGACAAGCTCGCCCCAGGCCTGTATTCGAAAAATACGCTTCTTTACGGTGTAGAAGTCAAATTCTACTCTTCAAAAATAGGCGTTAAAAATAACTTCGAAACAGACGTTAAGAACCTGTATGCGATAGGCGACGGTGCAGGGATAACCCGCGGTCTTATGCAGGCTTCCACCACAGGGGTTGTTGTGGCGCGCGACATTGCAGCAAGGTAAAGCTGAAAACAACAAAAGCGCTGCCCCGTTTTAGCAGTGGGGCAGCGCTTTTGTGTATTTTACTGCGCATTCATGAAGCGTACGCTTTGCGGTAACGGCTGATGGCGCTGTCAAGCGCTTCGGCTATAAGCTTATGGCCGGCTTCGCTTGGGTGGATGCCATCCATACATATAAGCTTTTCGTAGTGCCACGTTTCCAGGAAAGGAGTGGTTATGTCCACAAACGGTGTATGCGTATCGTTTGCAAGGCGGCAGACAGCAAAATTGTACATTTCGTGCCAGCGGTAGATGCGGCCGGCGTCGCCGAGCCATTTAAGGATATTGTCTGCGTTAAGCCCGCGGGAAATCCATGAAAAATACCTGTTAGGCTCAACGGGTGGCAGCGACAATATGACAGGGCAGCTGCCGGCAGCCCTGATTTCCTGAACCATCTGTGTGTACTTCTGCACAAAGATGCCAATAGGTGTGTTAGGCTGGAAGTCCTTTTCCGGGTCGGCAGCCACCTGTGGCCAGTTGTAGTCGCAGTCATTCCCGCCGAACTCAAGAAGGACGTGGTCGTACTGGCTGAGCTCACTGCGGTGCTTCAGGAGTGCTTTCATACCCCTTGTGACAGTAGAGCCGAAGCGGCTGTAATTCTTCACGGTTATGCCGGAACTTTCCTGTATACGGTTTACAAAACTGTCTTTTAGCAGAACATATTTTTCCTCAGTGCTTTTGAGCACAACGCCTTTTGCGACTGAATCGCCAAAAATACAGACGGAATCTATCATTTTGGAATACCTCCATAAACTGCCTGCAATCCGTAATACTTTGTTATCTAATATTAAAAACTATATAGTATAATAAACGATATGTCAATGCCATGCGTCCGTTTTATGCGGACTTTATGTTCCGGCAGGGTCGTGCGTGCAGCTATTGTCTTTTTTAAAAAAATGCGTATAATTGTAAATAGTAATAGTTACAATTACTATTATTCTAAGCTTGGAGAGATAATATGCCTGAGCACTTTAATTATACCAGCTATTCATCTTTTATGGAATATCTGTGCTCATTCCGCGAAGAAAAATACGCGGAGTTCCAGCGGCGCATTATCCCGGGTGAAAAGATAATCGGCGTGCGTATGCAGCGCCTGCGACAGACTGCAAAGCAGATTGCGAAAGGCGACTGGAGGCGCTTCCTTGATGAAGCGCGTGAAGATACAATGGAAGAGGCGATGGTTGAGGGCCTTGTAACAGGCTATGCGGAGATGCCATATGAAGAGAGCCTCCGGCGCACAGCGGCTTTTGTGCCTAAAATCAGGAGCTGGGCCGTATGCGACAGTTGCACTTCGACATTAACCTTCCTTAAAAAAAACAAGGAGCGGTCTTTCAGGTTTATAGAACGGTATTTCTCGGCGGAGGGTGAATTTGCAGTAAGGTTTGCCGTTACCGCCTCGATGGACTTTTTTATTTCTGAAGGATATCTCGGCAGGCTGTTCAGCAACTATGATGGGATAAAGCATGACGGGTATTATGCTAAAATGGCAGTTGCGTGGGCCGTTTCCATGTGCTTTTTAAAGTTCCCGAAGCGCACGGTGGAATATCTGTACAGCAGTAGGCTCGATGATTGGACGTATAATAAGGCACTCCAGAAAATAATTGAGTCAAGATGCGTAAGCGATGAAACAAAGCAGTCGATACGCCTGATGAAGAGAAAGGTAAAAAGGTGATTGATTTATGGTAGACAACAGGAAATGCGCAATCATAGGATGTGGTTTTGTTGGCTCAAGCTCGGCGTTCAGCCTCATGCAGAGCGGCCTTTTTTCCGAAATCGTGCTGATAGATACAAACACGGCGCGTGCGGAAGGCGAGGCAATGGACTTAAGCCATGGCATACCATTCTCAAACCCGATGGAGATACACGCGGGCAGCTATGAAGATATTTCCGACTGCGGCATAGTGATAATCACAGCGGGCGCAAGCCAGAAACCGGGTGAAACAAGACTCGACCTCGCGGGCAAAAATATCGGCATTTTCCGCCAGATAATACCGGAAATCGTTAAGCACAACAGCGAATGCACACTCATGATAGTTGCAAATCCGGTGGATATCCTCACATATGCGGCGCTTAAGATTTCGGGGTTCCCGGCTAACCGTGTAATTGGCACAGGGACGGTGCTTGACACCGCCCGCCTGCGCTACCTGCTTAGCTGCCACCTGAAAGTGGACAGCCACAGCATCCATGCTTTCATTATCGGCGAGCACGGCGACAGCGAGCTTATAGTAGGGAGCAGCGCAAACATTTCCGGCGTTGGGATTTACGATTTCTGCCACCAGTGCGACTGCCACAAATGCCATGACTTTATGAAAAAACTTGGCGACGATGTGCGCAACAGCGCGTATGAGATTATTAAGAAAAAGGGTTCTACCTATTACGGCATTGCCATGTCGGTTCGCCGCATTGCGGAATGTATACTGCGCGATGAGCACTCTATAATCCCTGTTTCGAGCCTTATCGAGGGCCATTATGGCCTCCACAACATCTGCATAAGCGTGCCGACGGTAGTCGGAAGCGGTGGTGCAGAAAAAGTTGTGGATATTCAGTTGAACAGCGACGAGCAGCACAAACTTGAGTCTTCGGCGCAGTCACTGCGCAAAGTGCTCGACAATTTTCACATTTAATAAAAAATCTCATCACATATTTTGCCATGCCACGCTCTGGCATGGCATTTTTATGTATATGTAAAGGTAAAATCCGGACTTCTGAAGAAATGCAAAATATGTGGTTGACAAACTGGCTTATGCGGGAATATAATATACGTGTTAGTTAAGGCTAACTCATTAAATACGGCCGGGAGCCGAGAAGAAAAGAGGGGACGATATGGCAGAAAAAACGCTCGACACATTGCCAATCGGGGAAAAAGCAAAAATAACTCAGGTAAAGGGGGAGGGTGCGCTGAGACGCCATCTGCTTGACATGGGCCTTACTCCGCATATAGAAGTCATGGTGCGCAAAGTTGCGCCAATGGGCGACCCAATCGAGATTCAGCTGCGCGGCTATGAACTTACGCTGCGGCTTGATGATGCCAAAAATATAATAGTTGAGGGGTGACAGCAGATGATTTTTGCCTTAGCGGGGAACCAGAACTGCGGCAAGACAACTTTGTTTAACCAGATTACAGGTTCAAACCAGCATGTTGGCAATTTTCCCGGTGTCACCGTAGAGCGCAAAGACGGCGTTATACGGGGCCATAATTCCGCAACGGTAGTTGACCTGCCGGGGATTTACTCACTTTCGCCATACACAAGCGAAGAAATTGTCACCCGCGATTTTCTGCTAAAAGAGCATCCTGATGGGATAATAGACATTGTGGATGCCACAAATATTGAACGGAATCTCTATTTGAGTATGCAGCTTATCGAACTGGACATTCCAATGGTGATTGCGCTTAATATGATGGATGAAGTAAAGGCAAACGGCGGGACTGTGAAGGTAAAAGAACTTCAGGAGCAGCTCGGTGTGCCGGTTATCCCTATAAGCGCCAGCAAAAACGAAGGAATCGAGGATCTGATAGACGCCGCTATTGACACGGCGCGAAACCGGCGCCTGCCAAAAAGGCAGGATTTCTGCAGCGGTGCCGTACACAGGACGATTCACTCGATAGCGCATATGATTGAGGATCACGCCCAGCGGATACATGTGCCGCCGCGCTTTGTTGCAACAAAGCTTGTTGAAGGCGACAAACCCATGGAAAAGGCTTTGGCGCTTTCACAGAATGAGATTGAAATGATAGGGCACGATATCACGGAGATGGAGAATGAGCTCGGTACCGACCGTGAGGCAGCCCTTGCAGACATGCGCTACTCGTTCATTGAGAAGCTCTGTGCGGCAACGGTAGTGCGGATGGGTGAGTCTAAGGAGCATAAGCGCAGCGTGCGCATTGACAGGATACTTACGGGGAAATTCACCGCCATTCCGATTTTCATCGCCATTATGGTACTTATCTTCTGGCTGACTTTCGGCGTGATAGGCAAATTCCTGTGCAACCTTCTCTCAGATGGAATCGATGCACTTACGGCGGCTGTTGCCAGTGCCCTCACAGCTTACGGGATAAACCCCGTAGTAAAATCGCTCATAATCAACGGCGTTTTCATGGGGATAGGGAGTGTGCTCCAGTTCCTGCCGATTATTGTGGTGCTTTTTATTTTTCTGTCAATTCTGGAAGACAGCGGTTATATGGCGCGCATTGCGTTTGTGATGGATAAGCCCTTGCGGAAGATAGGGCTTTCGGGCAGAAGCTTTGTACCGATGCTTATCGGGTTCGGCTGTTCGGTGCCGGCGATTATGTCGTCGCGTACATTGTCAAGCGAGCGCGACCACAAGATGACTGTATTTTTGACACCGTTTATGAGCTGCAGCGCAAAGCTGCCGATTTATGCCGTATTTGCGGCGGCATTTTTTCCGCGCAATGCCCCGCTTGTAATGATTATTATTTACCTTTTCGGCATAATGATAGGCATTATAAGCGCATTGCTCATGAAGTCGACTATATTTTACGGCAATCCGGTTCCGTTTGTAATGGAGCTTCCGAATTACCGCATGCCGAGCGTGAAAACAGTGCTGCGCCTTGCATGGGACAAGGCAAAAGATTTTCTCGTGCGCGCATTTACAGTCATTTTTACGGCAACAATTATAATATGGTTCCTCCAGACGTTCGATGCGCGTTTCAATGTAGTTACATCAAGCCAGGACAGTATGCTTGCCGCGATAGGAACCTTCATAGCGCCGATTTTCGCCCCGCTTGGATTTGGGGACTGGCGCGCTTCTACGGCGCTGATAGCCGGTTTTACTGCAAAGGAAGCCGTCATAAGCACGTTGGCAGTGCTGACAGGCACAAACACGGGTGCACTTGGCGGCGCCCTCGCGAAAATCTTCTCACCGCTCACGGCTTTTTCATTCCTTATCTTTACATTGCTTTATACGCCGTGTGTTGCAGCAATCAATGCCGTGCGCAGTGAGCTTAACAGTGTAAGAAGCGCCGTTGGCGTTGTCCTTTACCAATGCGGCGTGGCGTGGATAGCAGCGTTTATTGTCTACCACATCGGCCTGCTTTTCGTTTGACTGGATTAATGAAATGATATAAAATAATGGGCCGCAGGGTGCGGCAGAACAGGAAGTACGGTTTGAAGCCTCTGGATTATATCATAATTGCTGCTGTAGCGGTTTTGCTGTTTTTCGCCATACGGCATTCAGTGAAGCACCGCAATGAAAACTGCAACGGTGAATGTTCGTCGTGCCCGTACAGCAGCGAGTGCAAACGCAGGAAAAATAATGGCGGCCAATAAAAGACATTTTCCGTGCACGGAAATTTTTTGCCTGCTTGTATGCCTAAAATTATTGCATAATAATTTATAAGATATTCATAATAATAAAACGCATTATCTCAAAGATTTATTGCTATAACCGAAAAGCGGTAGATGTGGCAGCCTTGAGAGACATAAAAGAAGCTGCCGCATATAATGAAATTATACAATCATGCGGAAAATACCGCTTCATACATGGAATGTTGGCTAACTTGGATTGCCCCGGGAAGGGGAAAACTGAAAAAAAGCGGAAATTCAAAATGCCGCACCGATTGACTTGCAGGGTGGCAAAAATTTGTGAATTAAATTTTTTTGAAGTTTTATGTATTGACTATTGCATTTTTGCAAAAAATGTGTATACTTAAAGCTAAGAACAAAGGTGTTCAGGGTTGCTTGGCAACCATGAGCACCTTTGTTATTTTTATGCATCAGCGCTGATAGAAACCACGGAAGGAAGGGCTGCTTTTATGAATGCTGCGGAAAACAAACGTGGCAGGAAATGCGGAAAAGAAAAATTGATTTCCATTTCCGCACTTTATGTACTTTCGGTTCTCATTGCGCTTGTGGGGGCTGCGTTCAGCATTGCAAGCTTTACAGAAGGAATTTATTTTCCAGTTTTGTCATGCCAGGTGCCGGGAGAAGTATTCGGTGTGGTGATACTTTACCTCGGCATAAGGTATTTCTTTTCTGTCCGGAAACTGAAGGCTGAGGTCTACAGGCCGGATTCGACCTTTTCCTGGGACAATTTCAGGAAAAACCATAAACATAAAGTCTGAACAGTGGAGGGATAGAAACTCATGAAAAAACATAAAAAGGGCCTTGCCGTCGTTGGAATCCTGCTTGTGCTGGCCGTGATGGCCGTAATTGTTTTCAATGATGTGCACACCCATAATGCTGCAGACCCGACGGGCGCGACATATGCAGCAGTAAAAGGCAGCGAGACGCTGAAAGGCGTGGCCTCGACGGCCAACAAAGCGTATTTAGGCGCAAACTATACATGGATTATGATTTGCGCATTTCTGGTATTCTTTTTCCAGTGCGGCTTTGCCATGGTTGAAACGGGGTTCTGCAGGGCGAAGAACGCGGCCCACACCATGACGATGAACTTCATGGTCTTTCTTGTTGGTGCTGTCGGCTATTTTCTTGTAGGCTTTGCACTGCAGATGGGCGGTTCAGGCGGTGCCGCAGGCCTTGGATCTGGTGGCGCGGCGCTGAACGGCATGCTGAGCATACCCGGTTTCGGCGGCATACTCGGGTATAAGGGCTTCTGCCTTAACGGTACGTATGATGCAGGCATTTATGCCCTTTTCTTCTTCCAGATGGTGTTCATGGATACGACCGTCACGATACCTACGGGTGCAATGGCGGAGCGCGTGAAATACTCAGCCGTCGTAATAACTTCGTTCTTTATTTCAATGTTCTTGTACCCATTTTTTGCCAACTGGGTATGGGGCGGCGGTTGGCTCTCGACTCTCGGTAAGAACTTTGGCCTTGGCCATGGCGTCGTTGACTTTGCAGGCTCTGCTGTTGTGCATTCTATGGGAGGTATGCTGGCGCTTGCCGGTGCACTCGTCATAGGGCCGAGAATCGGGAAGTTCAAAAAGGACGGGACGTCACGGGCGTTCCCCGGCCACGATATTCCAATGGCGATTATCGGGACCATAGTGTTGTTTTTCTGCTGGTTCGCATTCAATGCAGGTTCGACGCTGAATGCTTCAGATTTCAGGCTCTCCGTTGTTGCGACGAACACAATGATTTCCGGAGCAATTGCGGGCCTTGTTGCCATGTTTTACATGTGGGGCAAGTATGGCAAGCCGGATCCTTCGATGACGGCGAACGGTTGCCTTGCGGGCCTTGTTGCCATTACTGCACCGTGCGCTTTCGTTGATGGGGCTTCGGCATTCATCATTGGCTTTGTTGCAGGGTTGCTTGTCTGTGCTGCCGTTCCTTTTGTGGAAAACAAGCTGAAAATTGATGATCCGGTCGGGGCAATATCGGTGCACTGCGTGAATGGCATTTGGGGAGTTATTTCAGTTGGGCTGTTTGCAGACGGAAAATACGGCGACGGCCTTAACGGTGTGCCGGGAGGCGTTAGGGGCCTTTTCTACGGCGATGCCTCCCAGCTTGCAGCGCAGCTTATAGCTGTGGTGATGCTGTTTGTTTGGGGCTTCGGTGTATCTTACCTGTTTTTCCGCATACTCGACAAAACATGGGGATTGCGTGTAGATCCGGAGGTTGAGCTTGAAGGCCTTGACATACCTGAAATGGGCGTTCTTGCCTATCCTGACACACAGCTGATACGTTGCGAGCTTGACGAAGTTTCAAGTGATGACGCTGATATTAAGCAGCTTGAAAGATTCAAAAATTTCAAAATGCACCCTGATGCCGAAAAGGCAGAGAAACCGGTAAGCGCCGAGAAAGCTGTGCCGGTAGTTGTGGATGAATCCGCAAAATCAGCTCCTGCTGTACGCAATGCTGTTAAGCTTACGAAAGTTACTGTGCTGATGAAAGAAGGCAGGTTTGAGAAATTTAAGTCGGCAATGAATAATATTGGCATTACGGGAATGACTGTAACTCATGTGCTGGGATTCGGCGCCCAGAAAGGCCAGCCTGAATTCTACCGCGGAGTTTCTACGGAAGTCAACCTGCTGCCAAAGGTGCAGGTTGATATGGTAATTGCAAAAGTGCCCGTGATCGATGTTGTTGAGACAGCGAAAAAAGTCCTTTACACCGGCCATATCGGTGACGGCAAAATATTTGTGTATGATGTGGAAAATGCCGTTAAGATACGCACGGGCGAAGAAGGCTATGACGCGCTGCAGGGTGACTGACATACTGCAATAAAATTTATTTATTTCTGCACAGGCAACCAGAAAGCTATTTTTGATGGGCCTGCCGGCCGTCAAAAAATGCGCCTTGATTTTGGCTTTACGGGCCATCTCAAGGCGCACTTTTTATAAATTGAAGGCTTTAAATGCCCAATGTCATATAATTGCGAGGACTACGAAATTAAGAACAAACAGAAGGGTGATGACAAGAAGCATTGGATGTATTTCCTTAAACTTGCCCTTTACGGCTTTGATAATGCAGTAGAAGATAAATCCGGCGGCTATGCCGTATGAAATGCTGTAGCAAAGGGCCATGAAAATGCCTGCGCCAAATGCCGGGATCGCTTCTTCAAGGTCGGTCCAATTTACTTCCTTAAAGGAGCTTAGCATCATTATGCCTACGGCGATAAGTGCCGGAGCCGTTGCACAGCTTGGAACTGCGCTCACGAGCGGAGCGGCAAAAGCACTTAGCAGAAAGAGGATAGATGTAAACACACTGGTGAGGCCTGTGCGGCCGCCTGCCGCAATGCCTGCGCTTGATTCGACGAAAGTAGTGACGTTTGATGTACCTATAACGGAACCGATAGATGTTGCGCATGCGTCTGCAAACAGCGCACGGTCCATTTTAGTTGAGAAACCTTTGCCTTTTGAAAGCGCATTCTCATCAGAAATATCAAAGATGCCACTTTTGGAGCCTGTGCCGATAAGTGTGCCGACTGTGTCAAACATATCTGTCATGCTGAAAGCGAAGATAGTCATGAGCACTACAGGCAACTTGTCTGCACTTGAAAAAAGGCGCGGCATGCCCTGAGGGCCGAAGGCCGCGCAGAAAGTCATCGGGAGCTGCTGCACAGCCTGCGAAAGGCTGATGCTGGTTGCGCTGTTTATCTTCGTAACACCGCACGGTATGCCAAGGACCGTAATGGCGGCTATGCTGATAAGGATAGCACCCGGGACGTTTTTAACGAGAAGTACCAGCGTGAGTATGATGCCTACAATGGCAAGCAGAACGCCTGGCGTGTTGAGCTTTACAATTTCAGGGACAGCGGCGGAGCTTACGGTGATTGCCATTTTGCTGACGTCGGCTATTTTATTTGTGCCATTTGCCGGTATGTACTTTCCTGCGTCAACTGCAAACTGGAGCAGGCCGGCGTTTTTTATGCCGATATATGCGATAAAAATGCCAATGCCGCCGCCGATTGCGTACCGCAGGCTCTGCGGAATAGAGATGATGATGAGGCGGCGGAGCTTAGTGACTGTGATGATGATGTTGAAAACGCCGCAGATGAAAACCATTGCAAGTGTTTCCTGCCATGTAAACTTAAGTGCCATGCAAACGGTGTAGGTGAAAAATGCGTCCATGCCTAAACCAGGCGCCTGTGCGTAAGGGACGTTTGCAAATAGCCCCATGATGAGTGTGCCGGCGATAGCCGACAGGATCGTTGCAAGGAATACAGCGCCCCACGGCATGCCGGCTTGGGAGAGAACGGACGGATTGACCATGATGATGTATGCCATTGCGAAGAATGTCGTTGCACCAGCAACTGCCTCACGGCCAACAGTCGTGTGGTTGCCTTTCAGGTCAAAAAAATCACCCTTGGGATGAATGGGATGCATAGGTTTAATGTCTTCCATGAAATTCTGTCCTCCATTTCACTGATAAATAAAAATTACCCCGCAATTATGATGTAGGGTTTTTGATTGACAATATTAGTCTACATTTTTACAGTATGATGCACAATATCTTATTTACACAAATTTCAGGTTTTTGAAACAAATTATTCATACTTTTCGGCAGGAAACTCATATTTAATACATGATGTCAAAAAAATATGTCAAAATATAAAAAAATGGCCGGCTTCCATCTTTAAAATGAAAACCGGCCACATTAAATTATGCAGATATTAGTTCAAGCGCCCTTCGAGGCCATTAAGCTCGTCGCGAAGTTCATGCGGCAGCCTGTCGCCAAACTTCTTGAAGAGTTCTTCAATTTCGCCAGCCTCTTTCTTCCAGTCGTTTTTGTTGACTTTGAGGATGCCCTTAAGAGTATCCTCACTCATGTCGAGGCCGTCAAGGTTTATATCTTCTGGTTTCGGCAGATAGCCTATAGGTGTTTCAACAGCGTCTGCTGTGCCGTCGCAGCGCTTGAGTATCCATTCGAGCACGCGGAGGTTGTCACCGAATCCAGGCCAAATAAAGTTGCCGTTTTCATCGACACGGAACCAGTTGACGTTGAATATCTTCGGGGCTTTGCTGCCGAGCTTTTTGCCCATTTCAATCCAGTGTGCAAAGTAGTCGCCCATGTTGTAGCCGCAGAACGGGCGCATTGCCATTGGGTCGCGGCGAACAACACCAACGGCACCTGTGGCTGCCGCCGTTGTTTCGGAAGCCATGGTGGAGCCTACGAAAACACCATTGTTCCAGCTGCGTGACTGGTAAACGAGAGGTGTGAGGCGGGCGCGGCGGCCGCCGAAGATGATGGCGGAAATTGGCACGCCTTTGCCTGAATTGAATTCAGAGCTCAGGCACGGGCAGTTCTTTGAAGGTGCTGTAAAACGGCTGTTCGGGTGAGCGCCTTTTTCTTTTGACGTTGTGCCGTCCCACGGCTTGCCTGTCCAGTCCACGCCATTTTTCGGCGGATTGTGGTCAAGGCCTTCCCACCACACGGTCATATTGTCTTTGTTAAGTGCAACGTTTGTGAAAACTGTATCGGACTTTGTGGTTGCGAGGGCATTAGGGTTCGATTTTTCGTTTGTGCCTGGGGCTATGCCGAAGAAGCCGTTTTCAGGGTTGATGGCCCAAAGCCTACCATCAGGGCCAATGCGCATCCATGCTATGTCATCGCCGACAGTCCATGTCTTGTAGCCCTTCTTGCGGTAAACTTCCGGAGGTATAAGCATTGCAAGGTTTGTTTTGCCGCAGCCTGACGGGAACGCAGCCGCAACATATTTGATTTCGCCCTTTGGGTTTTGGATGCCGAGGATAAGCATGTGCTCAGCCATCCAGCCCTCGTTTTTGCCGAGGTAGGAAGCAATGCGCAGCGCAAAGCACTTTTTGCCGAGGATAACATTTCCGCCGTAAGCCGAGTTGACGGAAATTATTGTGTTGTCTTCAGGGAACTGGCAGATGTAGCGCTTTTCGGGGTCAACGTTGCACTTGCAGTGCAGGCCGCGAACCCAGTCATTGCTGTTGCCAAGTGTATCCCATATGTTTTGGCCAACACGTGTCATAATGCACATGTTGAGCACGACATAGATAGAGTCGGTGATTTCCACACCAATTTTTGCGAACGGTGAGGCTACAGGACCCATCGAATACGGAATTATATACATTGTGCGGCCCTGGTAACTGCCGCGGGCAATGTCATACAGCATTTTGTATGTTTTCTGGGGATCCATCCAGTGGTTGCTGGGGCCTGCGTCCTCTTCTTTGCGTGTGCAGATGAATGTGCGGCCTTCTACACGAGCAACGTCGTTAACTGCTGTGCGGTGCAGGTAGCAGCCCGGCATTTTCTCCTGATTTAATTTAATGAGTTCGCCACTTTTGCAAGCTTCGGCACGCAGTGTTTCAAGCTGCTGCTCAGAACCATCGATCCAGAGCACCTTGTCTGGACGAACGAGTTCTTTCATTTCCCCTACCCATTTAAGGACTGATTTGTTCTGTGTCATAATTTCTCCTTTCGGTCCGAGACCAGTTGAAATTTAGATTATATATTGTTAAGTATCCTGATACACTAACAAATATACATCATTCTTTTGTTGAATTCAATGATAAAAGCATGAAATCGTTAAACTTTTAGCAAATTTTTATACCGAGCTGAAAACTAATTTTTTTTCAGTGCTTAAAAAAGCTTCCATTATCCATATTATGAATATGATATAAAGCGGTTATGCAAAAAACGTAAAATACATTGATTTTTAATTGCCAGCACTCAGCCGGCGTCGACCGGAATTTCGGCGCAGGCATTAAGGTCAGGCCCTGCTGTGTGGCCTGCAAGAAATTCATAATACCCTTGTGCGCCCACCATAGCTCCATTGTCGCCACAGTAGCAGAGCTGCGGGCGGTAGAACTTCAGGCGGCGCCTGCGGCATTCACTCTCCATTGTGCGGCGCAGCAGGACATTAGCCGAAACGCCTCCGGCAATGGCGAGCTTTTTTGCACCGGTCGCTTCCGCCGCCGCAAAAAAGTTCCTTGTGAGGCAGTCGACAACAGCTTTGCGGTACGAGGCGGCAAGGTCGGGTATGTTTAACTCCTCACCGCGCTGCCTGGCGTTGTGGATAAGGTTTATGATGCTCGTTTTAAGGCCCGAAAAGCTGAAATCATACGGTGCGCCGTCTACAGATGGGCGCGGCAGACGGTAGGCTTTTTCATTGCCTTTTTCCGCAATTTTATCAAGCTCAACACCGCCGGGGTAGGGGATGCCCATAGCGCGCGCGGCCTTGTCGAAAGCCTCGCCGGCAGCGTCGTCGCGCGTGCGGCCGAGGACGCGCAGCTTTGTGTAGCCGTTTACTTCAACTATGTGTGTATGGCCCCCTGAAACAACAAGGCAGAGGAAAGGCGGTTCCAGATCGGGGAACGCAATGTAATTTGCCGCGATGTGTGAGCGCAGGTGGTGTACTGGCACAAGCGGCTTGCCGCTTGAAAGCGAGAGGCCTTTTGCAAAGTTTACGCCAACGAGCAAGGCGCCTATAAGGCCAGGCGCATAAGTCACAGCTATGGCATCTATGCCGGCAAGGCTTGTGCCGGCGGCGTCGAGCGCTTCCTGCACTACGCCGACTATGGCTTCGCAGTGGCGGCGCGAGGCGATTTCAGGCACCACGCCGCCGTACAGCTTGTGCTCGTCTACTTGTGATGCAACTATATTGGAAAGGACGGTGCGGCCGTTTTCGACGACTCCGGCGGCCGTTTCGTCGCAGGAACTTTCTATCCCAAGTATTTTCATTATGGCTTCCCCTTAAAAATTATAAATTTTGCTGTATGTGCTTTCCGGAGATATGCTATGGCACAGGCGTGCATCCTTTGCTGAAACGCAGAGTAAATATGAGGGCATCTTCCTGCGGGAGGCTATAGTAGCCGCGGCGCCTGCCCTCTTCCTGAAAGCCAAGGCTTTTGTAAAGGGCGATGGCAATGCTGTTTGAAGCCCTTACTTCAAGTGTTATAAAAGATGCGCTGCGGTGTTCAGCCTCACCAATCAGGTGGAGCACCAGCGCGCGCCCTATCCCCATTCGGCGGAACTGCGGAAATACAGCGATATTGTTTATATAGCATTCATCCATGACACAGCTCATGCCCGCATAGCCGGCAATAGTGCCGCAGAACTCGGCAACTGCGAAAAATGAAGTCTCTTTCCCGAGCTCGGCGGCAAGGGCGGCGCGGGACCACGGCACTGAAAAGCATATTTTTTCAAGCTCTGCAAGTGTGTTAAGATGATGCCCGGCCATAGGTACGATGCTGAGCCCGTCAGTCATTGGGCTGCACTTCTGTATTTTCCTTTTGCCTGCGTGCGAGTGCCACAATGCTTGCGCCGACGAGTATGAGGCAGAACAGCATCATGATTGAAAGCAGTTTGAGATTTACAAGATTCATGCTGAACAGGAACCCGCATACAACGACGGTTGAGCTAAATACGGTTATAATTGGCACGTAAAACTTAGCAGGGAAATAAAAGGCGAATATGACAGATAAGATATCTGCGGGATAGAAGTAACGTTCGTGCATATGCGGCAGGAAATACGGCACAAAAATCACAGAGAACAGGGCAAGCGCGGCTATAGAGCTGTCTGTAAGTTGAAAATTCAGCCTGCGTAACAGCAGGACTGCTGCGAGCGAAAGCAGTATGCCGCAAAGTGCAAAAACAGTGCCGGCAGTTTGGGACATCTGCTCTGGAAACCATGCCGCAAGGTTAGGGAGGTTCATGCATATATCGGTATATTCGTGTGCCTGCCGGAAGTAGACTGTCATAAGTTCACCAAAATTCCTCCCCATCAGTGCAGCGGGGAGTATTGAGACTACATAGACAACAGGAAACACAAGGATACTCCTCCATTGGATTTTATGCTTTAAGAGCATCAGCAAAATAAACGGCGCAAGGAAAACAGTCTGCAGCTTAAAGACGAACGCAATGGAAAAAGCCGTTATGGCTGCGTACTGCCTGTCTTCCATAATATAATACACGCAGGCGAGCAGTGCAGCCGTGTAGATAGAATCGCACTGCCCCCATACGGCGGAATTCAGAACAACGCTCGGCAGGAAAAGGACGATGGCATATGCGAGTTCGCCCTGAAACTTTTTGCCTTTGCGCTGCACTATGCGCATGGCAAAGCAGGCCATGATGATGTCACCGGCGAAAGACAGCATCTTTATAAGCACAATGTCCGGTGCAGGTATATATGTAAGCAGAGCCAACAGGTAAAAATACGGCGGCATATAGTCGCCTATGTTGCGGCCTATGGCAGCAAAGCCGCCGCATGCCTTAAGCTCCGTGAACCAGCCGTGAAGGAACTGATAGTAATCTGCCGATGCGTATGGGAAAAAATAGAAACGTACAAAAAATGCTGCCACAGTTACGGCAGCGATGAAAACAAGATGTGCCGCCAGTGCAGATGATTTACGCTCGCTCATAATTCTTGCCTCCACTGTATGATCTTTTTATGAACCGCCGGATTCAGGCGGTGCTGTTTTGTGCCGGTAGACCAGAAAATCAAATTCAATTTCCGTATCAAGGACTTTTGTCTGTTTCAAGCGCTCGCACCCTTCCTTAGGCGTTTTCCACCAGTAAGGCGTCATAGCGAACAGGTCCTGCATGGTTTTCTGATTTTCCGTGTGTATCCGGCCGCGCACGGGAACACGCTCGAGGAAGGTGAACCCGTCATATTCAGTTTCACGGTATTCGTTTTCATACGGGTGGTCATAGAGTATCTCTTTCAGCCCCAAAAGGTGGCGCACGCCCGGAACGGCGAGAATTATCACTCCGCCGGGCTTTGTGACACGCTGGAGCTCGTTTGGGACGATTGGCGCAAATATGTCGCTTACAATGTCGGCCGAAGCGCTGCGGACGGGTATGCCAAACATACTGCCGACGGCAAATGAAATGCTTTTGTATTTTTTGGCCGCGGCCTTTACTGCTGGCTTTGAGATGTCAAAACCGTAAATTTCGGTTTCGGGGCGTTCTGGCTTAACCGCTGCGGCAATTCTTCCGGTATAGTACCCTTCGCCGCATCCGGCATCGAGAATCACGGGACGTTTTTTAGGCAGATACTTGAGGATGAGCCTGTTAAGCGCATCGCTGAATATGCTGTAGCTGCCGCTTTCGAGGAAACGCCTGCGCGAAGCCACCATATATTTGTCGTCGCCAGGCATGCGGGAGTGCTTCCTGTTTGGCGGGAGCAGGTAAATGTAGCCTTCTTTTGCAATGTCATAGTTGTGGCCGTTTGTGCATATATATTCTTTTTCACATTTATGGAGCGGGACACCGCAGACGGGGCAGACGAAAATGCTCATGCTTTTGCCTCATACCAGTTTTTACCGATTTTAGCGTCGACTGTGAGCGGGACTGAAAGCGAAACGGCATTTTGCATCTCGTCTTTAAGCAGGGCGGCGGCCTTTTCAGCTTCGTCTTCCGGTGACTCGACTATAAGCTCGTCATGTACCTGAAGGATAAGGCGGGACTTCATATTCTCCTGTGCAAGGCGCTTTTCAACGCGTACCATGGCTATCTTGATGATGTCGGCAGCCGTTCCCTGTATAGGCATGTTGCGTGCGACGCGCTCACCGAAAGCACGCAGGTTGTGGTTGGAGCTTACAAGCTCAGGGAGGTAGCGCCTGCGCCCAAACATCGTTTCAACGTAGCCTTTTTCTTTTGCTTCCTCGACAACGCGCTTCATGTACGCGTCCACACCGGAAAAGTGGGTGAGGTAATCGGAAATATACTGCTTTGCTTCCCGCACTGAAACATGGATTTTCTGCGACAGCGAAAAGGCGCCTATGCCGTAGACTATGCCGAAGTTGACGGCTTTTGCACGGCTGCGCATGAGCGATGTTACCATTTGCTCAGGCATGTGGAAGACCTGTGCCGCCGTGCGGCGATGTATGTCGTCGTTGCTGCGGAAAGCCTGGATCATGTTTTCATCGTTTGCAATGTGCGCGAGGACGCGCAGCTCAATCTGCGAGTAGTCCGCATCAACGAGGGTGCAGCCCGGGCGGGCGACGAAAAAGCGCCGCATTTCACGCCCAAGGTCTGTGCGCACGGGGATATTTTGCAGGTTGGGTTCTGTGGAGCTTATGCGCCCCGTGCGTGTTTCGGTCTGATTAAAACTGGAATGTATGCGCCCATCAGGCGCTATTACTTTTAAGAGGCCGTCGCAGTATGTTGATTTAAGCTTTGTAAGGGTGCGGTAAACAAGCACTTTTTCAACGGCTGGGCTTTCATAGCGCAGCTTTTCCAGCGTGGCGGCGCTTGTCGACCAGCCGGTTTTTGTCTTTTTGCCGTGCGGCAGGCCGAGTTTATCAAACAGCGCTTCGCCGAGTTGCTTTGGCGAATTGATGTTGAATTCACAGCCTACGCTGTCATAAATCTGCTGCTGGATTTCACCAATTTTTAAATCGAGGGCTTTCCCAAATTCCCCTATGCCTTCGGCATTTACGGCAAAACCAATATTTTCCATACGTGCGAGCACACGGGCGAGCGGAAGCTCAATATCGTTGAGGAGGGAGGACTGGCCGTTTTCCGAAATTTTCTTTTCCAGGGCATCTGTCAGCGCAGGAAGCACAGCGGCGGCTTTTGCCTTTTCTGGAATGCTGTCCGGCGGCAGGGGGGCTCCGTATTCCTGTGCAAGCCGCATCGGGCCATAGCCGGAAGCAGATGGGTTCAGCAGATATCCGGCAAGCATTGTGTCGAATACCGGGCCGTTGATCGTCTTGCCATGTGTGTCAAGGGCAGCATAGAGCGGTTTTATGTTGTGCGTGTTTTTACGTATCGATTTATCGGAAAGTATTGCGTTTATAGTTTCGCCGTCATTTACGGGATACAGGCAGCCGCCTGAGTTTACAAGCATGGAAACGACAGTCCCGCCGCTGACTTCCGCTGTAAAATCAGCGCGCCCCGACGCTTCCAGCTTTTTAAGCAGCCCGGCGCTGTCGGTATTTTCGGCCACAGCAATGCTCTGGGTTTTGCCGCCCTCTGGTTCGGCCACCTTTTCAGGTGCGTTAAGCCCCCATTCCTCGATAAGCTTGAAAAATTCAAACTTTGCCATAAGGCGCGCGGCTCCAGCTGAGTCACGCTTTGATGGGATATAGTCATTTAAATTTGTGTCTATGGGCGCATCGGTGCGTATTGTGCCGAGTTTGCGGCTTAGATAGGCGCTTTCTTTTCCAGCTTCAAGCTTTTTGCGCATGCTGTCGCGAATTTCGAGCGAGCCGAGATGCCCGTAGATGTAGTCAATGCTGTGGTAGGCCTTTATAAGTTGGCCGGCACCTTTCGGGCCAATCCCCGCTACGCCGGGGATACAGTCGGAGGCGTCGCCCTGAATGGCCTTTATCTCTATCATTTCTTTTGGCGATACGCCATAGGATTTCATGATTTCCGCCTCGTCGTAAAGTGTGACCTGAGGCTGTCCCATTTTAGTTGAGGCAAGGCGGACTGTAACATGAGGGCTTACAAGCTGGAGGCTGTCGCGGTCGCCGGTAGCGAGCACGCATTCCCAGTTTCCATTTTCGCAGGCTGCCGCAAGCGTACCGAGTATGTCGTCAGCTTCAAAACCTTCGCATTCTACAATGCGGTAGCCGAACAGCGTGAGCAGCTCTTTAAGCGGTGCCATCTGCTGCGCAAGCTCAGGCGGCATACCTTTTCGGTTCGCTTTATAGCCCGCATATTCTTTATGGCGGAACGTAGGGGCGCGCATATCGAATGCAATGGCAACGGCATCAGGCTCTGACTCGGTGAGAAGCTTGTGAAAAATCCTCAGAAAACCGTAGATCCCGTTTGTGTAAGTGCCTTCTTTCGTAGTAAGAAGATGAATTCCATAAAACGCGCGGTTAATGATGCTGTTGCCGTCCAGTACCAGTAGTTTCATGGTCTGCCCCCATTCAGTATAATAAATTTATTATAGCACTTTCCCCGCAAAAAAATAAGTGGTATACTAAGTGGCGGCAGTAAATAGAATGGTATGCCTGCTGCCATTGGGGTACAATGGAAAATAATCATTTATATAAGTAGTAAAAAGAAAGGCAGAAGTCTGTTCTGAAGATTGGAAATATTACTTTAAAAGGATGTGCCATCCTTGCACCGATGGCAGGCGTGGGCGACAGGGCATTCCGTGAGATTTGCTCCAGCTTTGGGGCTGCTTACACGGTAAGTGAAATGGTGAGTGCAAAAGCGCTGGAGTTTGGCGATAAAAAAACGCGCGGGCTTATGGAGCTTGGAGATACCGCCAGGCCTGCAGCAATCCAGATTTTCGGCTATGAGCCGCCTGTTATGGCAGACGCCGCTGCAAAAGCGATGGCCTTTGCGCCCGACGCCATAGACATCAACATGGGCTGTCCGGCGCCGAAAATCACAGGCTCCGGTGCAGGAAGCGCACTCATGAAAAATCCGCAGCTCTGTGGTGAGATTGTTTCGGCAGTCGTAAGGGCAGTCAAAGTGCCGGTCACAGTAAAAATGCGTGCCGGCTGGAATGAAAATTCTGTAAATGCGCCGGAAGTAGCAGAAATTTGCGAGCGTGCCGGCGCTGCTGCCGTTGCAGTGCATGCGAGGACGCGCGCACAAATGTATGGCCCCGGCGCTGACTGGGGCATTATAAGGAAAGTGAAGCAGGCTGTAAATATACCCGTTATCGGCAATGGCGATGTGACAGACGGAAAGTCTGCAGCACTTATGCTTGAGGAAACAGGTTGTGATGCGGTGATGGTCGGGCGCGCCGCCCTCGGGAACCCATGGATATTCAGCGAAATAAACTCATATGTTGACGGCACTGGAAAGTTCGCCCAGCCGGATGTGCAAGGCCGCATGAAAGTAATGGTGCGCCACATAAGCCTTATGTGCCGTTACAAGGGCGAAAGCCGAGCCATGCGCGAGGCGCGCAAACATGTGGCATGGTACCTTAAAAGCCTGCGCGGCGCCGCCCAGTTCAGAAAGCGGGCAGGCTTTCTTGAAACACTGGCGCAGCTTGACGGGCTTGTAAAAGACGTTATAGCCGCACAGAGTGAAAGTAGTCCTCACACGTCATGATGTAGCATATTTTGTCAAGCTTTTCACCATTGTAGTTCGTGTAGGAACCTTTATTCCATACCGGAAACCGCATTTTTCAAGTACACGTTTTGAGCGTAAATTAAATGGAAAATGTGCTGCGGAAAGATAGCAAGGCTGATTTTATCAAATGCGAACCGAATGGCACCGAGCACGGCTTCAGGCATCAGCCCGCGCCCCCAGTAATTTTGCGAAAATATAAAGCCTAATTCCCGCCATTTTCCAAACCAGCAATGTGGAATGTGGTCGCTTTTAAGCCCAAGTGACCCAATCGCCTTGCAGCTTTTTTTGAGGACAATGGCGTATTCTTCACTGCTATTGACAAAACTTCTGAGGATTTTACGGCTTTCTTCCATCGTTTTGTGAGGCTTCCATCCGACATTTGGCTCGACGTTTGGATTTTTGCAGTATTCGTGAAAGTCTTCAAGGTCGTCTCCTGTCCAGAGGCGTATGATGAGCCGCTCTGTTTCAAAAGCTTCTGCCATATTTTCCTTTCAGGCTGTTACTGAGTGTAAAAATTTATCCTTCTTCTATTGTATCATAACCAAAAAAATTTGGGTGGAGATGCTTCTGTATGTGTGAAAAGGTGTTACCTGCATCTGTATTTTTTTAATTTTATATGATATGATATTTATATAAATTATGAAATATTTGAGAGGCATGTAAATATGAGTAAAAAGGCCATAAAATACATAGCGGCTTTGCTGGCGATTTTTTTCTGTACGGCGGCTTTTTCCATCTCAAGTTTTGCTCCACATATTGCTGTAATAAGCGCGAAGGGTGAAACAGATGGCGTTATACCAGGCAGCAAGCCCAGCAGCAAGTCAGTTAGCAGCGAGATAGTTAGCAGCAAG
>DCEF01000020.1:0-111400 GCA_002316805.1 Ruminococcaceae bacterium UBA1036 | reverse complement strand
AGATAGTTAGCAGCAAGCCAGTTAGCAGCAGTTCGGATCCAACTGATCTATCTAAAGATCCTGAAGACACTAAAAAGCCTGAAACGTCATATTCTCCACGCAAGCATAGGAATACTGCATTACCTTCAAAGAGGCCTGCAACAACGGTGAGCTCCGAAAATCCGAAGTCGGCCGGCTCTGTTGATACGAAGCAGCAGCAGGTGAACAACGCCGCCAATGAGGCGGAGCAGGCGACAAATGACCCGGGTACGCTTTCTTCGCAGGACTGGTCGGCGCTGCTTAATTCTTCTGAAGTTTCGAGTGAAAGCTCAGATGTTTCATCTTCGCTGCCTCAGGTTGCGGCAGCGACCGACAACGGATTTCCCAATATGCTTATTATCGGGATTATACTTGTGGTGGCAGGCCTTGCCGGCATAGGTGTGTTCATTTATCTGCAGTTTATCAGAAAGCCGGGCAGGCTTGGCGGAAAGTCTGAAGGCGGCCCTGTGGCAGGCCAAGGAAATGATATGAACGACACGGCTGTCTTTACGGATATCAGTTCCTACAGCGATGGAAAGTGCCATAATGACATGGAAAAACTGCGTAATGAAAATGATGGTGGTGGAAATGCTGATATTGGTGCTACTGAAAAGGACGAGGGAAACAGCGGCAATAATAACAGCGCAGCACATCATATAAATGCTCAGCCACCAGCTCGCAAACCGCAGCCCCAGCCGCCAGCTCGCAAACCGCAGCCGAAACCGCAGCCGGAAGATAAAGCGTCGGAAAAGCGCAAAAGCAGATTAGAGGCTTCGGACGATACTGAGGAGACACAATACTTTGAAAAAGCACATGCAAAGCCTGTTGGCAGTGAAAAAAGCGATTTTGACTGGGAAAAATATTTTAAGGATAACCAATAATATATAAAATAAAAAAGGCTGCCGAAGCGTTGATTCAGCTTCGGTGCCTTCCTTTTGTTTTATATGGATTTGCGACTTACTTTTCCCCGTATAAGTTGAAACGAAACAGCTTGGACTCGTCTTCCGGATTTTCGCAGATGATGGAAGCGTCCGAAATCTTGCCGCCTTCAATAAGCTTCGTAAGGCCAACAAGCTGGCTGAGTTTACTCTTTAAATTCAGCTTGTCACCCTCATCTGTAATGAGAAAAACCCTGCCTTCGCATTTGTCGAGGACTTTAAGAAAAGACGGCACATCCACGTCATGCAGTGCGACCGGCGTCGATGCCATATAAACCCCTCCTTTAATTAATAATATCATTATGTATTGCACCGGAGATATATGCCTCCGGATTCTTCTTCATTATAACATACCCCATGGTATTATCCATTGTAGAAATCTACAAACTTTTTATCTTTTTTCAGAAAGTTCTCTTTATACTTACGGCGTAACGGCTATCGGCACGCTGCTTTCCGTCAGATGGCCGTCGCACAGGCGGACAATGCGGTCGGCGCCTTCAGCGATACGCTCATCGTGGGTAATGAGCACAACAGTCCTTCCCATTTTGCCGAGCGTATGGAGTATCTGCATGATTTCGTGGCCTGAAGACGAATCAAGATTGCCTGTAGGTTCATCGGCGAGAATAAGCGGGGGCGCGGCTGCAATGGCGCGGGCTATGGCGACCCGCTGCTGCTGGCCGCCGCTCATCTGCGAAGGGCGGTGGCTCATCCTGTTGCCAAGCCCTACGCGCCGCAGCGCATCTTCCGCAAGGCGGCAACGCTCGGCGTGCCCAACGCCGCGGTACATAAGCGGGAGCTCCACATTTTCGAGTGCACCTTCACTACCTATAAGGTTGAAATTTTGGAAGATGAATCCAATTTCTCTGTTCCGGATATGCGCGAGGCTTTTTTCACCGAGGGAAAAAACGTCGCGGCCGTCAAGGCAGTAGCTGCCGCTTGTAGGCGTGTCGAGGCAGCCTATTATATTCATCATTGTAGATTTTCCGGAGCCTGAGCGCCCGACAACTGCGAGAAATTCGCCTTTTTTCACATTAAGTGACACATTGTCGAGAGCTTTGACTTCGTTTTTGCCCATGTGGTAAACTTTATAGATGTTCTTAAGCTCAATCAGGTTTGGCATATTCCGAGCCATCCTTTTTAAAAAATCAATTAATTAACAGGCCGTCAGGCCTTACATTCGGAGGAGATTTGAATGCTTACAAAATACTGGCAGCAATTTAAAAGCGGCACAGACATACGCGGCTGTGCAAGCGAAGGTGTGCCGAATGAAAAAGTAAACCTTACGGACGATAATGTGCGCAGGATGGCCGAAGGCTTTGCGCTTTGGCTTGCGGCACATGAGAAGAAAGATGTTTCCGCACTGACTGTAGCCGTGGGCCATGACCCACGCATTTCTGCGGAGCGCCTGCGTGCGGATGTTGTGCAGGCTTTAAAAGTAGGCGGCGTGCATGTGCTTGACTGTGGGCTTTCATCAACGCCCGCCATGTTTATGGTGACGCAGGATATGCCGTGCGACGGTTCGGTCCAGATAACGGCAAGCCACCACCCGTTCAACCGCAACGGCCTCAAATTTTTTACGCGAGCCGGCGGACTCGACGGTCCTGACATCGAGGCGATACTCCAGCATGCGCAGGACGGGGACAGGCCTGCTACAAAAACCGGAAGCGCGGAGAAAATCAATTACATGGAAAAATACAGCGCGCGCCTGCGTGAAATAATTAAAAAAGGCGTCGGCGCAGAAGACTACGAACACCCGCTTAAAGGCTTCCACATTGTGGTGGATGCCGGAAACGGGGCGGGCGGTTTTTATGCAAAAGACGTGCTTGCGCCGCTTGGGGCTGATACTTCGGGTAGCCAGTTCCTTGAGCCTGACGGGCGTTTTCCAAACCATATCCCGAACCCTGAAAACGAAACGGCGATGAAATCTGTCTGCAGTGCCGTAGTAAAAGCCGGAGCCGATCTTGGTGTTATATTTGACACGGACGTCGACCGCGGGGGAGCGGTAGACGCGAAAGGCAACGAGATAAACCGCAACAGGCTCATTGCTGTCGCTTCGGCAATAGCGCTTCAAGACTGCCAGGGCGGGACTATAGTCACCGACTCTATAACTTCAACGGGACTTAAGGAATATATAGAAAATACGCTCGGCGGCCGTCACCACCGTTTCAAGCGCGGCTACCGCAACGTTATAAACGAGGCCGTGAGGCTTAACAGCGAAGGGATAGAGTGCCCGCTCGCAATAGAGACTTCAGGCCATGCGGCGATGAAAGAAAATTATTTTCTTGACGACGGCGCTTACCTCGACACAAAAATAATCATAGAAAGCGCAAAACTGCGCAGGCAGGGCAAAACTCTGGATGACCTGCTGAAGCCGCTTAAAGAGCCGGCTGAGGCAAAGGAACTGCGCTTCCCGATACTTGCCGAAGACTTCCGTACCTGTGGAAACAAGATAATTTCGGAGCTGACGGATTATGCCGGCAAACAGGCTGGCTGGACTGTTGCACCCGACAATTATGAGGGAATCCGCGTTTCGCTCGATGGATCCCACGGCAACGGCTGGTTTCTGCTGCGCCTGAGCGTGCATGACCCGATAATGCCGCTCAATGTGGAAAGCGACAGCAAAGGCGGGGTAGAAACTATTTTAAAAGAGCTTGCGCCGTTTTTTGGCAGATGCAGAAACAGGCTGGATCTTTCGCCGCTTTCCGCATAAAAACTTTGAGGCAGTTTAAAATTCAGATGTATCCTTATTGCGGGATACATCTTTTTTATGGCTGGGATTTAAGGTAGACAAGATGGGCAACGCCCGGTATGCTCTCGCCCTGCTGGGATGAAGTTGGGGACATGAGCGCGCCGGTGCCTATGAAAAGCACCTTGTGAAGCTGCCCCGTGCTCATCTGCTGGAGGATAGGCGAGCAGAGGATGGCGGCGCTGCAGCCGCAGCCTGAGCCGCCTGCGTGGACATCCTGCTTTTTGCGGTCATATATCATCTTGCCGCAGTCGTTGTGCACGGTATGGATATCCTTGCCGTCGCGCTTCATGATGTCATCAAGAAGTTGGCTACCGATATATCCGAGGTCGCCTGTAAGGATAAGGTCGTAGTCCTGCGGGTTTGTGCCTGTGTCGTTAAAAAAGTCTAAAAGCGTGTTTGCGGCGGCGGGCGCCATCGCTGCGCCCATGTTGCTTACGTCTTTAATGCCATAGTCTGTTATGCGCCCGAAGGTTGCCGCCTGCAGACCGACGGGCGCCGTCTTGTACTGGCTGCGCGAGCCGAGTATTACAGCGCCTGCCGCAGTTGCAGTCCACTGGGCCGTAGGGGTGCGCTGGCCGCCGTACTCAAGCGGATAGCGGAACTGGCGCTCTGCGGAGCAGAAGTGCGAAGATGTGACAGCGGCTGTGCGCACCGCCGCGCCCGACTCCACAAAAAGCGAGGCAATGCCGAGCGTTTGGGCCATGGTGGAGCATGCGCCGTACTGCCCGAGGAAAGGTATATTGAGGCTGCGAAGGCCGAAGGTGGAAGAGATGCACTGGTTGAGGAGGTCGCCTGCGAAGATAAAGTCAATGTCGCTGCTCTGGAAGTTGGCCTTTTTCAGCGCGAGGTGCACAGCTTCATTCTGGAGTTGGCTTTCTGCCTTCTCCCAGCTTTGCTGGCCGAGCGTTGTGTCATTATGGCACTGGTCGAAGGAATTTCCGTAAGGCCCTTCGCTTTCTTTTTTACCAACTACGGAGGCAAACCCGAGTACGGCGGGGTTCGTCTGGAACTGGATTGTGTATTTGCCGACTTTTGATGGCATAATCAAGCCTGCCTTTCACTCAAAAATCAATATAGATGGAAAATCCATAATATCAGCCCGTAAATTATGGAGGCTGCCGTGCCGTACACAAGGACAGGACCGGCTATTATGAACATCTTTGCACCTATGCCGAGTATAAAGCCTTCGCTTTTAAATTCCATGGCAGGCGCGACGACGGAGTTGGCAAATCCGGTTATAGGCACAAGCGTTCCGGCGCCGCCGTATTTTGCAAGGTTGTCGTAGACGCGCAGTGCCGTGAGCAGGGCGCTTAGGCCTATGAGCGTGATTGAGACAAAAGCTCCGGCGG
This sequence comes from Ruminococcaceae bacterium UBA1036, assembly GCA_002316805.1. Classification (GTDB taxonomy): domain Bacteria; phylum Bacillota; class Clostridia; order Oscillospirales; family Acutalibacteraceae; genus Thermocaproicibacter. The sequence continues at coordinate 106,346 of DCEF01000020.1, read as the reverse complement.
TGTCGTCATCCATGCCCGCATACCTGTAAAGGCTTAAAAAGCATTGTCCGAGCACGCATATGCCGCCGCCGAAAACAAAGGCCATCAGGAAATCTCTGGCATATGTGGATGTGGGCGAAGCCTTTTTCACCATTGACTGGTACTCATTTTTTGTGACAGTCAAAATAGCCCTTCTTTCAAGCAGAATTTCCATATGTATTTTTGCCGGAAGGAAGGGAAATATTCGGCTGTACGCTTCGCGCTGATGGCGGCAGGCAAAAAAATCCCCGCCAAACCGGCGGGGATAAATTTTACGGCGCTTGCTCAAAAAAGCTTTATGTATCCTGCAGAATGGATTTAAGCGACTTGTTTTTCTCTATTATAACTGCAAGCGGAAGGCCGAGCGCACAGCAGACTACAAGCTCGCCAAGGCCGACAGAAGCGGCGTTTGTCCAGAAAAGTATCCAGTTGAAGTGATGCAGGGCAGCCATATCGAGCTTGCCGTTTGCAACAACGGTGATTTCAAGGCCTACCATCAGCGCGTTGACTATGACCGGCGGCAGCGGTGCGAGCACAGGAACGTCATGGAAGCGCACATTGCGCAGCAGGCGTGTCAGCACGGCTGCAAGGAATGTTGCCAGTGTGCCGAACACCATATCATAGACGCCGTAACCGCTTATTATGTTTGAGAGGAAGCAGCCGATTGTAAGGCCGGGAATGGCGGATGACGTAAACGCCGGCAGTATGGTCAGCGCTTCTGAGAAGCGGAACTGAACTGGGCCGTAGGCAAGGTTTACAATGGCGGCGAGATATGTGAGGGCCGCGTAGGCAGCGGCAATCACGGCACTTTTGGTGATGTAAAATATTGGGCTTGATTTCTGGTTCATTTTTAATTCCTCCGTAGTTTAGTTTAAGGTCAGGATGTTGCGACTGACCCAAAAGCTATTTTCCAATATGGCCCGCTTCGCCTTTAGGCGGGCCATGAGGAAGCTTCTGCTGCGCATGCCCGGCAGTGTTCTGCGGCTTTGCAGTCTCCTTCTCTATGGTGATGCGCGCGATGCGGCGCTCGTCCATTGCGTCCACCGTGAGCGTCAGATTTTTGAATTTTATATGGGGGTGCTCGTCTGGCTTTGGTATGTGGCCAAGCTGCTCCATCATAAAGCCGGCGATTGTGTCATACTCGCCGCTCGGAAGCTCAACGCCAGTAAGGTCCGAGATATCCTCAACAGGCGTTGTGCCGTCTACACTGTAGCGGTTGTCGCCTTCGCGGTGGATTTCATTGCCGTCTATGTCGTATTCGTCTTCCATGTTGCCGACAATGGATTCAAGAAGGTCTTCAATTGTGATTATGCCTGCTGTTCCGCCGTACTCGTCTACAACAACGGCAATCTGCAGTTTGTGGGCCGTCATCTCAGAAAACAGGTCGGCGCAGAGCTTGCTTTCCGGCACGAAATAGGCAAGCCGCATGATATCGGTAAGCTTTATATTCGGGCCAACAGGCGTGCCAACATATTTAAGGAGATCCTTCACATAAATAATCCCGAGCAGATTGTCGAGGTCATCGTGGTAAACAGGTATGCGCGAAAATCCGCGCCTGCGCGAAAGCTCCACAACGTCTTGAACAGAGGAGGTGTCTTCAACTGCCTCTACCTCTGTGCGGTGCGTCATTACTTCGCTTACGGTGCTGTCGTTGAAGTCGAAGATATTTGAAATCATATCTTTTGCTTCTTCGTCGATAACGCCTTTTTCTTCGCCGGCGTCAACCATCATCAGGATTTCTTCTTTTGTCACGGGCTTTTCTGTGTCCCTCGGGTCAATGCCAAGAAGGCGCAGGATTCCGTTTGTAGAGGCCGTCAGCAGCGAGACGAGCGGACGGAACACGGCCGCAATGCCGTTAAGCACTCCGGCGTAGCGCAGTGAAATCTGGTCGGCGCGATTCATTGCAATTTTTTTAGGCACAAGCTCACCGAACACAAGCGAAAAATAAGAGAGGATAAGCGTGATGAGAAGAGTTGAAATCCCATTTACCGTGGACTGCGAAAAAGGCAGGAACGAAAGTGCTGAAGAAAGCCTTCCGGCAAAGCTTTGCGAGGCAGCAGCTGATGACAGGAAGCCTGCCAGTGTTACACCGATCTGTATCGTCGAGAAAAACCGGCTTGAGTCAGACGTGAGTTTTAAAAGCCTGCGTGCCCTTTTGTCGCCGCTTTCGGCCATCTTTTCCACCTTAGTGTCTTTGGTGGTGACTACGGCTATTTCGCAGCCGGAAAAGAATGCGTTTATAAGCGTAAGTACGATGAGCAGGATGATTGCGCCCCAGACATTTCCGGAAGCCGGTTTTCCGGCAGCTGCAAGAGGTATGGCAGAGATAGCGGAACCGGCAGGTTCAGGAGGCATATTTTTCCCCTTTCAAGAGACAGAATTAAAACAATATTTTTAAATCCGGCAGGACCCTGCTGTTTAAAGATAAAGAAGCGTGCAGGCTTTGAGCCGGAGTGCTTTACGCAGCAAGTTAGCCTATAACAATTATTATTGTATGTTTTCTTCACTTTCCTGTCAAATTGCAAGCATGTTTCCGTGCATAAATAATAAAAGTTTTGCCTCTAAAACTACCCATGAGCGTTCATATATATTTTATGCCTTTTAACTTTACATACTCTACAAAAAATGATAATATCATATATGTGCTTAATATAATGTATACCTGTATAGTTCAATCAACCATAAGGAGGAAATATTGTCATGGATTCAAGAAAAATGAAGACCATGGATGGCAATAACGCCGCGGCATATGCTTCGTATGCATTTACCGACGTTTCGGCCATCTACCCTATCACACCATCATCTGTCATGGCCGATGAGACCGATAAAATGGCTGCAGCAAACAGGAAAAACCTTTTTGGGCGGCCGGTAAAGATCACAGAAATGCAGTCTGAAGGCGGCGCTTCAGGTGCAGTCCATGGCTCACTTGCAGCAGGTGCCCTGACAACCACATATACGGCTTCACAGGGCCTTCTGCTTATGATACCGAATATGTACAAGATTGCCGGCGAAATGCTCCCGGCCGTCATGCATGTTGCAGCGCGCTCCCTTTCCACACAGGCACTGTGCATTTTCGGCGACCATTCAGATGTTTATGCCTGCCGCCAGACAGGCTGGGCAATGCTGTGCTCAAACAGCCCACAGGAATGCATGGACCTCGGCGCAGTTGCCCACCTTGCGGCAATTAAGGGCAGCATGCCTGTAATGCACTTCTTCGATGGGTTCCGCACATCGCATGAAATCCAGAAGATCCATGTATGGGATGACAAGGACCTTGCAGATATGCTCGACTGGGAGGCAGTCGAAAAGTTCCGCCGCAATGCCATGAACCCGGAGCATCCGGTAACAAGGGGCACTTCGGAGAACGACGATTTGTTCTTCCAGGTCAATGAAGCGTGCAACTCACACTACAACGCCTTCCCGGAAGTCGTTGTTGAGTATATGAACAAAGTCAACAAGAAAATTGGTACTGATTATAAGCCGTTCAACTACTACGGCGCGCCGGACGCCACAGAAGTCATCATTGCGATGGGCTCTGTTTGCGAGTGCGCAGAAGAAGTTGTCGATTACCTGAACGCGCGCGGCAGGAAAGTAGGGCTTGTAAAAGTCCACCTCTACCGTCCGTTTGTTCCGAAGTACCTCACTGCTGTGCTTCCGAAGACAGTGAAAAAGATAAGCGTGCTTGACCGCACAAAGGAACGCGGGTCAATCGGCGAGCCGCTTTACCTTGATGTTATCGCGGCACTGAAAGACACTGAGTTCGGTTCTGTGCCTGTTTACGGCGGACGCTACGGCCTCGGCTCAAAAGACACCAACCCGGGCCAGATTATCGCAGTTTACCGCAACATGGAATCCTCAGCGCCGAAGAAGGGCTTCACCATCGGCATTGACGATGATGTTACGCACCTGTCCCTCGACGTCAAAGAGAATCCGGACACCACTTCGGAAGGGACACATTCCTGCAAGTTCTGGGGCCTTGGCGCAGACGGCACGGTCGGCGCGAACAAGAACTCCATCAAGATTATAGGCGACCACACAGACATGTATGCACAGGGCTATTTCGCATACGACTCGAAGAAGTCGGGCGGCCTTACAATTTCGCACCTGCGCTTTGGCAAGAAACCGATTAAGTCAACTTACTACATTACAAAGGCTGACTTTGTTGCATGCCATAAGCCTTCCTATGTGTACAGTTACGACATGGTCGAAGACCTTAAGCCGGGCGGCAGTTTCCTCCTCAACTGCGAATGGGACGAAAAAGAGCTCGACAAATACTTGCCGGCCAAGATGAAGAGATATATCGCCAACAACAACATTAATTTATACACCATTAACGGTGTAAAACTCGGCAAGGAAATCGGCCTTGGCAAGCGCATAAACACAATCCTTCAGTCCGCATTCTTCACGATTGCTAATATTATCCCGAAGGAGCAGGCTATCCAGTATATGAAAGACGCCGCAACGAAGTCTTACAGCAAAAAGGGCGAAAAGATAGTCAAGATGAACCACGATGCTATTGAGCGCGGCGCTAATGAATTCGTAAAGATAAATGTTCCGGAGTCATGGAAGAACGCTACGGACGACACAAAGGAGACGAAAGTCGACTGCGGCGACCCTAAGCTTACGGAATATGTAAACAATGTGCTTATCCCAGATAACCGCCACCATGGTGACGAGCTGCCTGTTTCCAAAGTGATGAAGATGGCTGACGGCACTGTTCCGTCCGGCTCAGCTGCCTATGAGAAGCGCGGTATTGCAATCGATGTCCCTGAGTGGAACCCGGACAACTGCATTGAGTGCAACCGCTGCTCTTACGTCTGCCCGCACGCTGTTATCCGCCCGGTAGTTATGAATGCTGATGAAGCGGCTAAAGCTCCTAAGGGCATGAAGACGAAAGACATGATGATGATGCCTGGCCTGAAGTTTGCGCTCACAGTTTCTACTATGGACTGCACAGGCTGCGGTTCCTGCGCAACTATATGCCCAGGCATGAAGGGCAACAAGGCCCTTACAATGAAGCCTATGCAGACACAGATGGAAAGCCAGAAAGGCTTTGACTACGGAAACACACTTCCGGAGAAATCAGAAGTTGAAGAAAAGTTCAAACCAAATACCGTGAAGGGCAGCCAGTTCCGCAAACCGCTGCTTGAGTTCTCAGGCGCGTGCGGCGGCTGCGGCGAGACTCCTTACGCAAAACTTGCCACACAGCTTTACGGCGACAGGATGTATATTGCAAACGCAACAGGGTGCTCGTCCATCTGGGGCGGCTCGGAACCTGCAACTCCTTACACCCGCAACGCAAAAGGCTTCGGCCCTGCATGGAACAACTCACTGTTCGAAGACAATGCCGAGTTTGGTTATGGCATGGCCCTTGCAAACGACGCTATCCGCGAACGCCTCTCTGACTACCTCAAAGAGATCCAGGCTTCTGCTGATGCCACTGCATCACTTAAGGCTGCATGCAAAGATTACTTCAATACTTTCAAGAGCAGCACTGAGAACCGCAAACCAACAGACAAGCTGATTGCGGAACTTGAAAAAGTTGAAAACGGCTCCGGCAGGGTTGCTGAGCTTGCAAAGAAGACACTTGCAGACAAGGATTACCTCGCAAAGAAGTCCATCTGGATATTCGGCGGCGACGGTTGGTCCTACGATATCGGGTTTGGCGGCCTTGATCATGTCCTCGCTTCAGGCGAAAATGTCAATGTCCTCATATTTGATACTGAAGTTTATTCCAACACAGGTGGACAGGCTTCAAAGGCTACCCCAATGGGCTCTGTGGCACAGTTTGCTGCAACAGGCAAGGCCACAAAGAAGAAGGATATGCCGGGTATGTTCATGACTTACGGCTATGTGTATGTTGCACATATTGCCATGGGTGCAGACTATAACCAGACAATTAAGGCAATCACAGAGGCTGAAAGCTATGACGGCCCGTCAATTATAATTGCTTATGCACCGTGCATTAACCAGGGCATTAAGACCGGCATGGGCACTGCACAGCTCGAAGAGAAGAAAGCTGTTGAAGCAGGCTACTGGAAAAACTTCCGCTATGACCCACGCCTTGCGGCGGAAGGCAAGAACCCGCTCCAGCTCGACAGCAAAGCCCCGACCGCTTCTTACCGTGACTTCATCATGGGTGAAGTGCGTTACAACTCGCTGACACGTTCATTCCCTGAGCGCGCAGAGCAACTCTTTACAAAGGCAGAGCAGGACGCAAAGGAAGATTACGCACACCTCGATAAGATGTCGAAGCTCTGATTTCCGCTTAGCATTTCAGAGTCGGCGGCGCCCAGCAGGATTTCCTGCTGGGCGCCGCATTTTCATGTAAACCATCTTTTCACAGGCACATTTATGGCAACCGCAGCGGCAGGGCGGCGTATTTGCCTTATGGAATGGATTTTAGAAGGAGTGAAACCTTTTTCTGCCATGCCTGTTGTAGCCGCTCCAGTTTTATGATATACTGTGATGAATTATGAAAGCGAAGATGATGCGCTGTGATAGCTGTGATTGATTACGGTGCCGGAAACCTGCAGAGCGTTGAAAAGGCTTTCCGGTTCATCGGTTGCGACGCGGAAGTGACGGCCGACGCGAAGGTTTTGCAGTCGGCTTCCGCGGCTGTGCTGCCGGGCGTGGGTGCTTTCGGCGACGCCATGCGCTCAATGGAAAAGTCCAGCCTCGTGCAGCCGCTGCTCGATTTTATAGCTTCCGGCAGGCCGTTTTTAGGCATATGCCTTGGCCTGCAGCTCCTTTTCGAGGGCAGCGAAGAGGCGCCGGGCGTGCGCGGCCTCGGCGTGCTTAAGGGAAAAATTCTGCGCATACCAAAATTGTCCGGCCTCAAAATACCGCATGTAGGCTGGAATTCGCTCGATATAAAAATAAACGGCGGCATCTTTTCAGGCCTTGAGGAGCATCCGTATGTTTATTTTGTCCATTCGTATTATTTAAAGGTGGAAGACAGGGGCATAGTGTCCTCAACTGCAAGCTACGGTATCACGATTGATGCCTCTGTGCAGCGCGGGAACATGTTCGCGGTCCAGTTCCATCCGGAAAAAAGCGGGCGCACAGGGCTTCGCATGCTGTGCAATTTTGCGGAGCTGGCACAGCGGGGGTGAGATGATATGTATGCAAAACGGATAATACCATGCCTTGACGTGAGCCGCGGCAGGGTTGTGAAAGGGGCGTCGTTTGTGCATCTGCGCGATGCCGGCGATCCGGTGCAGGCTGCCGTGGAATATGACAGGCAGGGTGCCGACGAGCTCGTTTTTCTCGATATAGGCGCTACGGCGGAGTTGCGCGGGATAATGGCGGATATGGTGCGCCGCGTTGCCGACCGCATATTTATCCCGTTTACGGCGGGTGGAGGCATACGCACCGTAGACGATTTCAGCTCATTGCTGCGCGCGGGGGCGGATAAGGTTTCCGTAAATTCCGCGGCGTTGCTGCGCCCGCAGCTCATCACCGAGGCAGCAGAAAAATTCGGGAGCCAGTGTGTTGTCTGCGCAATCGACGCTAAGCGCCGCGCAGGAGGCTGGACGGTCTACCGCAACGGCGGGCGCATAAACACAGGCCGCGACGCCGTAAAGTGGGCAAAAGAGGCGGAAGAGCGTGGCGCCGGTGAGATACTGCTTACAAGCATGGACTGCGACGGGCAGAAAAACGGTTACGACCTGGAGCTGACGGCTGCGGTGTCGGAAAACGTTTCGATTCCGGTGATTGCTTCCGGCGGCGCCGGAAAAATGGAGCATTTCCGCGACGCATTCGTAAAAGGCAAGGCGGACGCCGTACTCGCAGCATCGCTTTTCCATTTTGGGGAGGTAACGGTTCCGGAGCTTAAAAAGTACCTTGCATCGGAAGGAATTCCGGTAAGAATATAAGCAGCAGGCGGGCAAAAGCGTGCGGACGCTTTCGCCCGCATTATATTCTGAGGAATACACGTAGGAAGTGTTAATTTTAAAATAAATTGCCCAAGCGTAAATGTTAAAAACGTGTTGACACGATTATTTTAGTATGATATCATGTTAGCACACTAAAGCGAAGGAGGCGCGAATCGCATATGAAAAAAAACAGCCGTATAACGCCGGAAGGCACAAAGGACTACCTGTTTGAGGAGTGCCTGCTGCGCAGGAACATAGAGCGGAGGCTTTCAGGTATATTTGAGGCCCATGATTTCCGTGAAGTAGTTACGCCCGGCATGGAATTTTACGACGTGTATGACCCGGACTTTTCAGGCATACCGCCCGAGGCCATGTTTAAGATGACCGACAGGCAGGGAAGTCTTATTGTGATGAGGCCCGACAACACGCTTTCTGTTGCGCGCCTGACCGCAACGCGCCTGCAGAATGTCCCGCGGCCGGTGCGCCTTTACTACAGCCAGCCTGTTTACAGGAACAACCCAGGCCTTGCCGGGCGGCGCAACGAAAACCTTCAGATGGGCGTGGAACTGCTCGGCGCGGGCGGTGTGCGCGCCGACCTTGAGACGCTGGCGGCGGCGGTAGAGTCGCTTTCGGCGTGCGTCCCCGGATTCAGGCTTGAGATAGGCCATGCCGCATTTTTTAAGGCGCTTGCGGAAGGCATTGGGGTTTCCGGCGAAAAAAAAGAAGAAATCAGGAAAGCTGTGGGCTCCAAAAACAACACTGCGCTTTGCCGCCTGCTCGGCGGTGCTGGCGAATGCGCCGAAGTGCGGGCTATGCGGAAATTGCCGCAGCTTTTCGGCGGGGAGGAAGTCTTTGAAAAAGCTGCCGCGCTGTTTACCGGGAAGCTTAAAGATACACTCGGCTACCTGCAGGGCATTTACCACGCGCTTGACGGGTTTGGCCTCGGAGGCCGCCTTATCATTGACCTTGGCCTTGTGCAGCGCAATGATTACTATACGGGCATTATTTTCAGCGCCTATGCTGAAGGGTGCGGTGAAGCGGTACTGCGCGGCGGGCGCTACGACCACCTGCTGGAGCATTTCGGTGTGCCTATGCCTGCCGTTGGGTTCGGGATAGATGTTGACGCGGTAGCCGATATAAGGTTTAAAAACGGGGAAAGCCATTTGCCCACGCCGCCTGATGTGCTTGTGCACGGCGAGAGCGGCTGCGAAGTGAAAGCGCTTGAGCATGGAGCACGCCTTGCAAAACAGGGCATGCGGTGCGAAAACAGCGTTTTAGGTTCGGAAAAAGAGGCTTTACAATATGCGCGTGAAGCGGGGATAGGGAGAGTTGATATTGTGGGCAGCAGCATAAGGACGGTGCCCACCGGAGGGAAAACATGAGGCCGCTGCGCATTGCCCTTACCAAAGGCAGACTTGAAAAAAGCGCTGTAGGCCTGCTTGAGCGGACGGGCTTCGACTGCTCAGCTGTAAGGAACAAAGGGCGCAGGCTGATACTTCCGGCAGGCGGCGGAAAATTTGATATAGTGCTTGCAAAGGCAGCTGATGTTATTACATATGTTGAGCGCGGTGTATGCGACCTTGGCGTTGTAGGCGAAGATACGGTTATGGAAAAGGGCGGCAGCTTTTATGAAGTGCTCGACCTCGGCTTTGGGAAGTGCAGGTTTGCCCTTGCAGGGCCCAAAGGGTGCAATTTCTTTGACGGATATTCAGCGCGGACGGTGGCCTCAAAATACCCGCATGTGGCGTCTGAGTATTTTGCGGGGAAAGCAATGGATGTGCACATTATCAAGATAGAGGGCTCGGTTGAGCTTGCGCCGCTGCTCGGCCTTTCGGACGCTATAGTGGATATTGTGGAGACGGGCAACACACTACGTGAAAACGGGCTTGAAGTAATAGAGCCGATATGCAGCATATCGGCAAGGCTGATTGTCAATGCAGCCAGCATGAAACTGCGTAAGCAAGAGATCGAAGGGCTGACCGGAAAACTGGAACAGGCCGTGCGGCAAAACCGTGCGGACGAAGAAAGGGTTGGTGTAAAATGATAAAAATATGGAGCGGAAAAGACAGTGCCGATTTAATTGAGAAATTGAAAAAGCGCGGCAGGAAAGCATATCCGCAGGTGGAGTCAGCCGTGGCAGAAATCATTGCGCATGTGCAGGCGGACGGCGACAGGGCCGTCGCGAAATGCACTAAAAAGTTTGACGGCGCCGTTCCAGAACAGGTGGAGGTTTCGTGCGACGAGATGGAAAAAAGCGCGGGGGGCTGCACACCTGAATTCCGCCATGCGCTCAGGCGTGCAGCGGGAAATATCCGCAGGTTCCATGAGTGCCAGAAGCAGCAGAACTGGTTTAAGGCCGACAAAAACGGCGTAGTGATGGGCCAGCGCATACGCCCGCTTGCGCGCGTGGGTATATATGTGCCGGGCGGTACGGCAGCCTACCCTTCGTCTGTGCTTATGAACGCCATACCGGCTAAGATAGCGGGTGTGGGCGAAATAATCATGGCTACGCCTCCCAAAAAAGGTGGAAAGCCTAACCCGGGCATAATGGCAGCCGCGCTTGAGGCGGGAGTGGACCGTGTGTTTCAGGTAGGCGGCGCACAGGCCATTGCAGCCCTTGCTTTTGGTACGGAAATGATACCGTCTGTCGACAAAATCGTCGGGCCGGGCAATATTTACGTTGCAACGGCAAAAAAGCAGCTTTACGGCACAGTTGGCATAGACATGATTGCCGGCCCGAGTGAAATCCTGATTATTGCCGATAAGACGGCAAATCCAAAGTTTCTCGCTGCCGACCTGATGTCGCAGGCCGAGCACGACGCCCTCGCTTCTGCAGTGCTGCTGACTACGTCGCAGCGTATAGCGGAGGAAACAGTCGAAGAGCTGAACCTGCAGATTACGTCGCTTTCAAGGCGCAGCATAATTGAAAAATCGCTCAGCCAGTATGGAGCAGTGGCTGTGTGCAGAAATATGGAGGAAGCGGTCGGCTTCGCAAACGAACTTGCACCGGAGCATGTGGAAATTTGCGCTGCGAACCCTATGGAGTATGTGGAAAAAATCGACAATGCAGGCTCGGTATTTCTTGGCAACTACTCGCCGGAGCCTCTCGGCGATTATTTCGCCGGGCCAAACCATGTGCTGCCAACGGGAGGGACGGCGCGCTTCTCGTCGCCGCTTTCGGTCGACAGTTTCGTGAAGAAATCAAGCTTTCTCTATTACACAAAAGAGGCGCTTGCCGGTGCGCGTGACGACATAACCACGCTTGCAAATGCGGAGGGACTTACGGCCCACGCAAATTCGATATGTGTGAGGGATTGATATGGCGTACAGTGTAAATGCGAAAATAGCGGGCATGAAGCCGTACAGTCCCATAAGCGTAAAATACCGCATAAGGCTTGATGCAAACGAGTCATTCATTGCTCCGCCGCCGGAAATTGCAAAACGTATTTCTGAGGCTGCTGCCTCAGTGCAGTTTAACCGCTACCCTGACCCGTACGCAGGGGAGCTGTGCCATGCGTTTGCGGGCTATTATGGGATTCCGGATGAAAATGTTGTCGCGGGCAACGGTTCTGACGAACTTATATCACTTTTTGAATCGTCTTTTCTAATGAAAGGCGAGACACTCGTAACGCTTTCGCCGGATTTTTCAATGTACCGCTTCTATAGCGGCCTCAATGAGACAAACTGCTGTGAATTCAAAAAGAATAATGATTTTACGGTCGACGTCGGCAGGCTTATAGATACGGTAAATGAGAAAAAAGCCCGCATGGTGATTTTTTCAAATCCGTGCAACCCTACGTCACTCGGCCTAAAGCGTGAGGAGATCCGCCGCCTGCTGAAATCGGTGGATGCGCTTGTGGTGCTCGATGAGGCGTATATGGATTTTTGGGATCAGTCGCTTTTAAGTGAAGTGAATGACTACGATAACCTTGTGATTCTCCGTACGTGCTCGAAAGCAATGGGCCTTGCAGGCATACGCCTTGGCTTTGCAGTCACGGACTACAGGATTGCAGATTTGCTTAGGGCTGTTAAGTCGCCTTACAATGTAAATGCCGTCACGCAGAGAATTGGTGCCGCCGTACTGAGTGAAACAGACTGGCTGAAAAACTGCAGAAAAAACATAATAGCGTCTAAAAATTCACTTTACAACCTTCTGAAACCGCTTGAGCCCGAAGGCGTAAAGGCCATGGATGGCGTGACGAATTTTGTGACGGTGCGGCTGAAAAACGGCGTACAGATCTGGAATGAACTTTTGAAGCGGGGAATAGCCGTGCGCTGCTTTGGCGATTTCCTTCGCATTACAGCTGGCACGGACGAAGAAAACAGAGCCGTTGCGAAAGCACTGGCTGCTGCTGTGCAGGCGGACTGAAAGGAGAAAAGGAATGCGAACTTCCGTTCAGAAAAGAAAGACAAAAGAAACCGATATTTCCGTAAAGCTCTGCCTTGACGGCGGAGATATAAGCGTAAAGACAGGGATAGGCTTTTTTGACCATATGCTGACTTCATTTGCCGTGCACAGCGGCTTCGGGCTTGGAATCAAGGCCGACGGCGACCTCAATGTTGACTGCCACCACACGGTTGAGGACACAGGCATAGTCCTTGGCAGGGCGTTCGGTGAAACGCTCGGCGGTTTCTCAGGCATTGCGCGTTTCGGCAGCTTCTTTGCTCCAATGGACGAATCACTCGCGTTTGCTGCGGCCGACCTGTGCGGAAGGCCGTTCTTCGTTTTCCATGCAGATTTCAGCCAGGAGCGCATAGGCGGATATGACACATGCATGACCGAGGAATTTTTCCGAGCCTTTGCGTTTAACGCGGGAATAACACTGCATGCGCGCGTGGAGTACGGTTCAAACGCGCACCACGAGACCGAGGCGCTTTTTAAGGCTGTTGCCCATGCGCTGCGCATAGCTGTTTCGCCTGCCGGAAAAGGCGTGCTTTCGTCGAAAGGCACGCTTGAGGGAAAAGAGGCGTTTTCATGATTTTACTGCCGGCTGTAGACATTAAAGGCGGGAAATGCGTGCGCCTTTTGTGCGGCGACTATTCCACAGCGGAGAAGGTAGCTGATGACGCAGTAAAAACAGCTGAAGCGTTCAGAAAAGCCGGCGCCGGTTGGATACATATAGTAGACCTTGACGGTGCCAAAGCAGGGAAACCTGTGAACTCCAGCCTTATTTTTGAAATGATTAAAAAATCGGGGCTTAAGGCAGAAGTAGGCGGCGGTATACGCACGAGTGAGACGGTGGAATTTTACCTTAAAAACGGCGTCAGCCGCGTGGTGCTCGGTACGGCTGCGGTGAAAAATCCGCAGATTGTTTCGGAAGCTGTAAAAATGTACGGCAGAGAGCACATAGCCGTTGGGATAGACGCGAGGGACGGCTTTGCAGCAGAAAACGGCTGGACGGAAACATCGTCTGAAAGCTACCTCCGCCTTGCGGAAAAAATGAAACATGCCGGAACGGGATACATCGTTTTCACCGATATAGGCCGCGATGGGACGCTTGGAGGCCCTAATTTCCAGATGATTGGGAGCATCGCGGAAAAATCAGGCTGCAATATAATTGCGAGCGGCGGCATAAGCAGCATTGAAGATATAAAGAGGCTTATCAGCATGGATATTTACGGAGCAGTGTGCGGAAAGGCGATTTACAGCGGGGACGTTGACCTGAAATCAGCCATTGCGCTCTGCGGAGGGGGTGGCGGCAATGCCTGAAGAAAAGCAGGATGGAAAAATTGAGCGCTTTTTTAAAAAATCGGATCTTCTGCCGGCCATTGTGCAGGAATACGGCACGGGCAAAGTGCTGATGCTTGCATATATGAACCGTGAATCGATGGAAAAGACGCTTGAAACGGGCTACACATGGTTCTGGAGCCGTTCGCGGCAGGTACTTTGGAATAAAGGCGCAACGTCAGGGCACGTGCAGAAAGTCGTCCGCATTTACGGCGACTGCGACGATGATACGCTTCTTGTAATTGTGCGCCAGACAGGCGCGGCTTGCCACACAGGGCACCACAGCTGCTTCTTTAACGAGATATGGAGGGAGAAAGATGAGTGACGTATTGCAAAGCCTGTATGGTACTGTCACACGGCGCAAAAGCGAAAACCGCGAGGGTTCATATACATGCTACCTTTTTGAGCAGGGACTTGACAAAATACTGAAAAAGTGTGGCGAAGAATGCAGCGAAGTGATAATTGCCGCGAAAAACGGGAATAACCATGAAACGGTTATGGAGATTTCTGATTTGCTGTATCATCTTACAGTTTTGATGGTGCAGGAAGGCATTACGCCTGAAGCCGTTGAAGCAGAGCTTGAAAAACGCAGCCATAAAACAGGCAACCTGAAAAAATTCCATAAGGCTGACAGGAACACATAAAGCCGGCAATTTACTATATTAAATAGATGTGCGAATAACTATATTGCAATCAATATCTTGTCCATCCATAATTGCAAAACACAACATGTTGAAAAGACGGTTGAAACGGTTAAAACTTTTATGAGCTTCACAGGCTGTTACTTTGGAAGGTTGTCTTCCAGCATTTTGTCATTGTGGCACATATGGTTCCCGAAAAAACTAAGGCCATAAATCGAGAAGGGCACTTGTGATAAGATACGAAATCGGATAAAAAAGGTGAAAATATTTCTGCCTTTTTTATATTTACAAACAGGTGAAAATTGTCTAATCTATAACATAGTGGTTTGGTGATGAGGCTCACCATAAAATGCATTCAATGCTAACGGCTTCTACTTCGAGAAATCGAGGTAGGAGCCTTATATTTTTGTATAGAGGGTGGTACAATTGCTACGAAATTAAGTAGAATTTTAATAGTTGGTTTTGGCGGCTTTATTGGCGCGGCGCTTCGCTATATCATTTCAACCGCTACAGCCAAATGTTTTGGCAATTTCCCAATTGGGACTTTGATTGTGAATATTCTCGGCGGATTCATCATGGGATTTATCATGGAAGCAAGCACCAGCATCTGGCCTATTTCTGCAAATGCAAAGATTTTTTTAACCACAGGGATGATGGGCGGCCTTACCACGTTCTCTACTTTCAGCTATGAAACCGTCTCATTTTTTTCCGATGGTGAATACCTGATGGGTGGAATGAATGCAGGATTAAACCTTTTTTTCGCTTTGCTTGCCTGCTGGCTTGGAAAAATTGCAGCCCAATTATTATGAGCAGGACGCAATGTGGCTGGGCAGGGCAAACTGCCAAAAATCTACATAAGAGAGTCTGCCGGTTGCCATGAAGAGCCTCTTTACCGCGAATTATTAAAAAAATCAAAGAACCTGGCAGGAAATACGACAGTTAGAGGTATTGAAGGGTTTGGTGCTATAGCGCAATCCACACCACATTTTAAGGCTTTTAGAAGATTTTCCAATCGTAATTAAAGTGGCCAATTTTGGGCAGCGCCTTCCGGAACTTTGCATAAAGCATCTATTGCCCATTATTGATTCGCCGCCGCCAATGTAGTATAATAAATTTTGTTATTGTTATTGTTATTGTTATTGTTATTAAGGATATAGCAATAATCTGTTATCAATCGATATTTATCGCATAATGTTCTGACACCGAAATTTTTTAAGGTGAAAGACGAGTCAAATTAAAATGGTATACTGTCCGTTTTTATGCGGACATGTTTGGCTGCGTCTTTTTAGAAGGTGCAGCTTTTTTATTGCCGGAAACATACTTATTAAAGCTTAAAGCGTGGAACCAAGCAAATATACAGCCACGCTCATAATGACAGGAAATAATATGATAAAATTAGCAATTTATGGTAAGGGCGGCATTGGCAAATCGACCGTAACAAGCAACCTTGCTGCCGCCTTCGCCTCGCTTGGGAAACGCGTGATACAGATAGGCTGTGACCCGAAAGCCGATTCCACTGTCAACCTTCTTGGCGGCAAGGCAGTCAAGCCTGTAATGGACTATATGCGTAAGTACGACCACGAGCCTAAGCATATTGAAGACATTGCCCAAGAGGGTTTCGGGCATGTATTATGTATCGAGACCGGTGGCCCTACGCCAGGGCTCGGCTGCGCCGGGCGCGGCATTATCACGACGTTCCAGCTTTTAAAAGACCTGAAGCTGTTCGAGACATATAAGCCGGATGCTGTGCTCTACGACGTGCTCGGCGACGTAGTCTGCGGCGGCTTTGCCGCTCCTATACGCGAAGGATATGCACAGGAAGTGCTTATAGTTACTTCCGGAGAAAAGATGTCGCTGTACGCTGCTGACAACATCTGCAAAGCAGTGCATAACTTTGCAGACCGTGGCTATGCCAAAGTCCGCGGCATAATCCTTAACCGCAGGAACGTGGAAAACGAAGCGGGGAAAGTTGCTTCCTTTGCGCAGGAGGAAGGCCTGCCAATCCTTGCGGACATTCCCCGCAGCAGAGACATACTACGCTTTGAGGATATGGGCAAAACCGCTGTCGAAGGCAACCCGGACCTGCCGGTAAGCCGGAAGTTTTTTGCCCTCGCGCATGAGTTGATGGAAGATGGGCGCGATGGCTGAGGCATTTTACCGCACAGCCGCGCAGCTTGCAGGCAGCGGCTGCGACGAACTCCCGCGGGAGTTTCAGCCCGACAAACACCTGATTTACAGCTCGCCCGCCACTCTGGCGTTCAACTCACCGGGGGCGCAGGGCTTCGGCGTAAAGCGCGCAGGCCTCGCAATACCCGGCTCAGTAATGCTGCTTATCTCCCCAGGCTGTTGTGGGCGCAACACAGCGGCGTCTGGCCCTTCCGGCGGATACAGCGGAAGGATGTTTTACATGCTGCTTGACGAAACCGACATCGTAACGGGGCGACACCTTTCCAAAATACCAGGCGCCGTCAAGGAGATATGCGGATACTGCAGCGAAAAGCCAACCGCAGTAATGCTATGTATCACGTGTGTTGATGCGCTTCTCGGCACAGATATGGAGCGCGTATGCCGCAGTGCGCAGGAAGCCGCGCATGTGCCTGTTGTGCCCTGCTACATGTATGCGCTAACGCGTGAAGGCCGCCACCCGCCGATGGCCGCTGTTCGCAAAGCTGTATATTCACTGCTCAAGCCAATGGCTAAAAGGGCAGACTGCATGAATATCATCGGCTCATTTTCTCCGCTTAGCGGTGGCTGTGAGCTGTACCGCCTTTTCCATAAGGCTGGAGTGCGCCATATACGTGAAATCTCCCGCTGCACAAGCTTTGGCGAATACCTTAACATGGCGCAGGCAAATTTCAACCTCGTTTTAAACCCTGAATCGCGCCTTGCATCAGGCTGGATGGAAAAGGCGCTGCGTATACCCTCTATAGAAATTTCACGCATGTACCAGATTGACAAGATACATAACCAGTACCGCCTTATGGCAAAAGCACTCGATATTCCATGGGAAGACCAGCAGGACTATAACGCCGCACAGGAAGAAATAGCCCGCTTCCGCGAAAAGTATGGCGGCACCGTGTTCGCCATAGGCGAAATTGCGGATGCCGACCCGTTTGAGCTTTCGCTCGCGCTGCTGCGCTATGGGTTCCGTGTATCAGAAATCTATGGCACAATCAACAAAATCAATTTCCGGTTCCTGCAGAAAATCGCGGTGCTCAGCCCCGATACAAGGGTTTACTCAAACCTTTCGCCAACGATGCTTTACTACCGTCCTTCCACTCCGCAGGCCGGCATAACCGTTGGCAAAGACGCCGCCTATTACAACCCTGGCTGCGCGCACGTCATGTGGTGCGGTGAGGAGCAGCCGTTCGGATATGATGGGGTGCGAAGCCTGTTTAAGGCGTTTGCAAAAGCTTTGGAAGGAGTGGCAAAATGAAAGGCCTACTTAAAGTGCTTTCACCTTTTGCGCCCGACCAGTCCGGCGCGGTAGAGGCACTGTACGAATTCGGCGGCATTATCGTCGTATGCGACGCAGGCGGCTGTACGGGAAATATCTGCGGGTTTGACGAACCCCGCTGGTTTAAGAAAAAAAGCGCCATATTCAGCGTAGGCCTACGCGACATGGACGCTATCCTCGGGCGCGACGACAGGCTGATATCCAAGCTGAAGGCTGCCGCCGAAGGGAGCGGCGCCAATTTCGTCGCGGTTATCGGCACACCAGTCCCAGCTGTCATCGGTACGGATTTCCGCGCGCTGAAGCGCATAGGCGAAAAAAAGGTAGGGCTTCCATTCCTCACAATAGGCACGAAAGGTACAGGCCTTTACGATGTGGGTGAAGAAGATGCCCTGCTACAGCTGCTAAAGACTTTTGCCTTAGAAGCCCTGCCTGTTGAAAAAGGCACTCTCGGCGTATTAGGTGCGACACCGCTTGACATCAGCAGCCTTTCAGCCGCCGAAAAGTTCACCGAGGCATACCGGCAAAAGGGCTGGAAAGATGTGCGCTGTTACGGCATGGGCAGTGGCATCAACGCTGTGCGCCGCGCTTCCGCCGCACAGCAGAACCTCGTCGTTTCCCCAGCGGGGCTCAAAACCGCCCGTTACCTCCAGAAAAAGTTCGGTACGCCGTTTACTGTGTGCTGCCCATTGCCGCACAAACTGCCATGCGGTTTCCAGAGCTTTTACGGGAAACGCCTGCTGATCATTCATCAGCAGGTGCTTGCGGATACGCTGAGGGACAGTATTCTGCAAAGCACAGATGCAGATGTGACAGTTGCCTCATGGTTCATGATGGACAGAGCACTGCGCGAAAGCCAGGATCTGCACTTTGAAAGCGAGCAGCAGTTCCAGACAACCGTTATGCGTGGCGGCTATGACGTCATTCTGGGCGATAAGATGATGAAGCGCGCGCTGCCGGACTATAAAGGCAAATGGATAGATCTGCCGCATTTTGCCGTATCAGGAAGGCTTGTGCCGTGAAGCGGGAAACGGAAATAATCTCGCGGCGCATAAGGATATTCGGCATAGTTCAGGGCGTGGGGTTCCGGCCATTTGTAAGCCGCACGGCTCACAGGGCAGGGATTACTGGCAGCGTAGCCAACAAGGGCTCTTTTATCGAGATACACGCGAACGGCACAAAGGGGGCAATGCGGTCATTCCTGCGCTGCCTGCGGCAGGACGCGCCTGAAAGGTCTTACATCCTGAAAATAGACGTCTCCGCTTTGTCAGAACCGGCAAAAGAGGGCTTCGAAATCGTAAGCAGTACAAAAGAAGCAAGCGATATTTTTGTGCCGCCCGATATAGCCATCTGCAAAAAATGTGAAAAAGAACTGTTCGACAAAAATAACCGCCGCTACCTCCACCCGTTTATCAACTGCACCGCCTGCGGCCCGCGGCTTACTATCCTCGGCTCTATGCCGTATGACCGTGAGCGCACAAGCATGGGCAAATTTCCTATGTGCGGCAAATGCATGCAGGAATACGCCGACCAGCACAGCAGGCGCTACGATGCCCAGCCTGTATGCTGCAATGACTGCGGGCCGCAGGTTTACATTTTAAGCAGGCGTGAGCGCGGCAAAGACGCTATCACCGCCGTGCGGCGCGCTATAATGGACGGGAAGATAGCGGCTGTAAAAGGCATAGGCGGGTTCCACCTTTGCTGCAATGCCAAAAACGGCAGAGCTGTGAAGCGTTTGCGCGAGCTCAAGCACCGCCCCACAAAGCCTTTTGCCGTCATGTTCCGCGACATGGCCGCGGCAGAAGAGAACTGCCGCATATCACCGGAGCAGGCTAAAATCCTTGACGGCTGCCAAAAGCCGATACTCCTGCTCGAGCGTAAACCCGAAAGCTGCCTTTCAGAATCCGTAGCGCCCGGCAACCCGCGCATCGGTGCAATGCTGCCATATGCTCCGCTCCAGCTCCTGCTTTTCACTTACCCGGACTCCATACCGATGACAGGCAGCCTGATAATGACAAGCGGAAATGTTTCCGGGGCGCCTATCTGCAAATGCGACGATGACGTAAACAGGCAAATTGCCGGCCTCTGCGACATTGTCCTTTCGAATAACCGCGATATTCTCACACGTGCGGACGACTCCGTTATGGATTTTCTCGGTGGTAAGCCGTATATGATACGGCGTTCACGCGGATATGCGCCGCTGCCATTCCTCCTTTCCGCACCGCTGCGCGGGCAGGTGCTCGGCATTGGCGGCGAGCTGAAAAACACGTTCTGCATAGGCAAAAACAGCCTTTTTTACCCTTCAGCGTATGTAGGCAACATGACCGATATGCGCACAGCCAAAGCACTCAAAGAATCTGTAGCCCGTATGGAGGCGCTGCTTGAAGCCGCCCCGCAGGCCGTAGCATGTGATATGCACCCGGGATACAATACGGTGCGCGCAGCGGAAGAAATGGGCCTGCCTGTTATCCGTATACAGCATCATTTTGCGCATATAGTTTCGTGCCTTGCGGAAAACGACTGCAATGACGAAGTGGTAGGCGTTTCTTTTGACGGCACAGGCTATGGGGCGGACGGAACCGTCTGGGGTGGCGAATTCATGAGGGCTTCTTACGGCGGTTTCATGCGTCTTGGCAGCATAAGGCCATTTGTGCAGACGGGCGGCGACTGCTCCGTGCGCGAAGGGTGGCGCATAGCCGCCTCAATGCTGCATGAGGTTTTTCCGGATAATGCGGAAAAGTATATTCAGTCGCTTGGCCTTTGCAGCGAAAAGCAGGCGCATGTGCTGATATATATGGCCGAACACAATATTAACAGTGTTAAGTCTACAAGTGCGGGCAGGCTTTTCGACGCGGCAAGCGCAATACTTGGAATACGAAGAGCTTCCACATTCGAAGGGGAAGCTTCATGTGCGCTTGAGTTTGCCGCCGAAGCATATATGAGGAGCAGCCGGTTCCAAACTGAAGGCTTTTCTTACACTCAGCCGCTGCTGGGCGAAACCAAAAGCGGGTTTACGCTGCGCACAGACCTGCTCATTGGCTGGCTGGCAAAGCAGAGGCTTGCCGGAGAAAATACGCGGAAGCTTGCATATGCGTTCCATTCTGTGCTCGCAGGCATGGTCTGCGAAGGCTGCAAATGTGCAAGGCGCAAAACCGGCCTTTCGTCATGTGCTTTAAGCGGCGGTGTATTCCAAAACCGCCTTTTCACCAGCCTTTGTGCCGGTCAGTTGCGCAAAGCCGGCTTCCGCGTCCTGCTTCACAGCATGGTGCCGCCGAATGACGGCGGCATTTCACTCGGGCAGGCCGTTGCTGCAATGTACCAGCTTAACAGAAAAATTAAAAATTAACAGTAAGTAGGAGGTTTACCATGTGTGTTGGTTTATCTGCAAAAGTATTAGATGTAAATGACGGCACCGCGCTTATCGACGCTTCCGGTGCAAAGCGCAGAATCTCATCCGAATTTATCGACGGCCTCGAACCGGGAGATTATGTGATGGTCCATGCCGGCATTGCAATCGCAAAAATCACAAGCAGCGACAAAGACGAAACAGGCAAGATAATGGAGAAACTGTAATGGAAGACTCTGTTTCCACCGCAAAGGATATTATCACTTCATACCATGGCTCTGCTTTGCGTATCATGGAAGTCTGCGGCACACATACGCACGAGATAATGCGGCTTGGCATACGCAGGCTGCTGCCGGAAAACGTCAAGTTGATTTCCGGCCCGGGCTGCCCTGTATGCGTAACGCCAGTTGGATACATAGATGAAGCCGTACTGCTTGCACTGGAGCACAACGCCGTAATCTGCACGTTCGGCGACCTGATAAGAGTGCCCGGCAGTGAGATGGACCTTGCCGGCGCAAGGCGGCGGGGCGCAGAAGTCAGAATGGTGTATTCTCCGCTTGATTCGGAAGAATATGCAAAGGCACACCCAGAAAAAGAAGTCGTTTTTCTCTCTGTCGGTTTCGAGACTACAACGCCCGCAGCATGCCTCGCTGTAAAAAAGGCGGCAAAAGACGGCTTGCATAATTACTCGCTGCTTGTGGCAAACAAAACAATGCCAAACGCCTACCTCGCGCTTAAAGGTAGTGCCGACGCCTTCTTATACCCCGGCCACGTTTGTGCCATAACAGGGACTGCCGTTTGCGAAAGCCTCGTAAAGCAGGGCATCTCAGGCGTAGTTGCAGGTTTTACCGCAAGCGAACTGCTGGCCGCCATTGCGGTGATTTTAAAGCTTTCTGAGGCTGAAAAGCCATTTTTCCGAAACTGTTACCCGCGCGTGGTAAAGCCCGGGGGCAACGCTGCCGCTCAGGCTTTGATACGTGAAATAATGGAGCCGTGCGACGCCGAGTGGCGCGGCCTTGGCATTATTAAAGGCTCAGGCCTGAGCCTGCGTGAGCCTTACCGCACGTTTGATGCGAGGCGGCGCTACAGCCTGCCTAAAATAACAGGCCGCAGCAATCCGCTGTGCCGCTGCGGTGAGGTGCTTCAGGGAAAATGCCTTCCGAGCGACTGCAAAGCTTTTGGCACAGTGTGCACGCCGCAGCACCCTGCCGGAGCCTGCATGGTTTCAAACGAAGGCGCATGCTCGGCATATTACCAATACGGAGGGACGCAAAATGGATGATACAGTTACTCTGGCATATGGTGCCGGCGGAAAACAGACTTCTAAACTTATAAAGGATGTATTTAAATCACACTTTTCAAATCCGGATTTTACGGAAGACGACGCCGCCGTGCTTAATGTGGGAGGAAGCAGGCTCGCATTCACAACAGACGGCTTTATAGTCTCGCCATACGAGTTCCCCGGCGGGGACATTGGGAAGCTCAGCGTGTGTGGAACGGTAAATGACCTTTCATGCATGGGGGCACAGCCGCTTTACCTCACATGCTCGTTTGTCATCGAAGATGGTTTTCCGCTTAAAAAGCTTGACAAAATCGCCGCTTCAATGGGAAAAGCCGCCAAAGAAGCCGGCGTGCGTATTGTAGCCGGCGACACAAAAGTCGCAGGCAAGGGTCAAGTCGACAATATTTTCATTACAACAGCAGGTGTTGGCAGGCTTTTGGATTATGCGCATACTTCCGGCAAATATGCGGAGCCGGGCGACGCCGTCATTGTTACAGGCGACATCGGGCGCCATGGCTGCACCATTTTGCTAAGCCGCAACGAGTTCGGCATAGATGCTGACGTCACAAGTGACTGCGCGCCGCTGTGGGGAACCGTGAGAACAATGTTCGGTGTTACAGACCAGATACACGTTATCCGCGACGCGACGCGCGGCGGCGTAGGCACCGTACTTTATGAAATTGCTGCCCAGAGCGGTGTAGGCATAGAACTTAACGCGGAGAAAATCCCTGTTGCAGATGAAGTTTCCGGCGTATGCCGCATGCTTGGCCTTGACCCGCTTTACCTCGCCTGCGAAGGCTGTATGGTAGTTTTTGCGCCTAAAGCGCAGGCCAACGCAATTGTCAACGCACTGCACCAGTGCCCATATTCCAAAGATGCCGCGGTTATAGGTGAAGTTACCAGCAGCATGAAAGGCAAAGTAGTAATGGAGACAGAAATCGGTTCCAAGACGTTGCTGCCGCAGCCAAGTGGTGAACTGCTCCCGCGTATATGCTGACATATATTTGATTTTAAGGCTTGTCTTCCACAATCACGGCCTGCTTGCCAAGATCATTGTAGCGCTGCTCAACAACACTTTTTGTGTAGTCTGCAAGCCCAGAAGTCTTGTATGGATCATTAAAATAATATTTATCTTTGTTGTAGCCTACAAAAACAAGGCAGTGCTCACGTGCAGGCCAGACGAACGTTTTTCCGGTTCCGTTTATAATCCAACTGTTACCCTGGTATGTGGGCAGCATACGCATAGTTGCCCATACTATAACGGGATCACCGCGCTGGATATATGGAATCAGGCTATTGAATTCATTGCCGGTGATATTAACGGCAATTTTGTTACTTTTACTTAAAAAAGTATTCATCACTGAAACTACAACCGGCGCATAGCAGCCAAACCCACTTTCTGAAGTCGGGTCGCCGATAAAAGATTTTGTAGGGTCGTCGCCATAAAATTTTCCGTCTTTTTGCTGCAAGTCCGAATAAGGCGTGTTCTTTACCACATCTTCCACAGAGGCGTGGCAACCATAATACTGAAGCACCATGGACGCGCTTACGAGTTCGCAGCCTGTCGAATAGGATCCTTCCTGGCTGATATAAGGCACGTCTATTATTTTTTCAGAACTGTTGCTTTTCACCTGGCTGCTGCTTTTGCTGCTGATTTCTCTTCCGACTTTATCCTCTTTCCTACCTGCACTGCTCTGCAATGACGTGTTGTATGAGCTTGCAGCCGATTGGCTGGCAAAGTTCGGCAGCGCTAACAGGTGTACTTTCGCATATGCATAGGCAGCGCCTGCAAGGAATACAACATTAAGCAGAAAAATCAGAAAACCGTGCCGTTTTGCCTTTTTGTTTGATACGTATTTTCCCATTTGGAAATCTCCCGCACAATTTAGAAAAATCGGCTGGTACTTTTAAATATAACTATCATATTATAACAAATTACAAGGGGAAAATGATGAACATTTTGTAAATATATTGCAGTGCATGAAGTATATTCAACATTTGCCATCAGCACAATCACATTTTAAAATCGTTTCTGGTCTACAAAGCATTATAATATGTCCTGTTTTGCCTTTTTTTAAAGAATAGCTTTAAAGTCATACGCCGTTGGATTATAATTATGGTAATAATACAATTAAAAAGGAGGCAGGATTACAATGACTCACATTTATTCCGTTGCTCTCTCCAAAATAATAAAAGAGCTTTCGTTGAAAACGATAAGCATGCCAGGTGACCCGGACAAAATTCTTGTTTCATCAACGGATGTAAACCGTCCAGGGCTTGAACTGAACGGCTTTTATGATTATTATGATGAAAAGCGAATAATGATTTTCGGCAACGCGGAAAGCGCCTTTCTTAAGTCTATCACCCATGAAAGGCGCTCAAAAGTGCTCAATGAGATTTTTTCAAAATCAAAAAAACCGCCGGCGGCGATCATTGCGCGTAACCTCGAGCCTGTTCCCGAGCTGCTGGAAGCAACAAAGAAAAATGGCGTTCCCCTGCTGAGCACTGCAGAAACGACTTCCAGCCTCGTTGCACGGCTTGTTTCATTCCTCAACGTAGAAATGGCGCCGCGCATCACCCGCCACGGTGTGCTCGTTGAAGTTTACGGCGAGGGGATCCTGCTTGTAGGAGACAGCGGCGTCGGCAAAAGTGAAACAGCCATTGAGCTTATCAAGCGTGGCCACCGCCTGATTGCGGATGATGCCGTTGTCATCAAGCGCGTGTCGGCCATTTCCCTTGTTGGCGAAGCGCCTGACAACATAAAGCATTTCATAGAGCTGCGCGGCATAGGAATTATAAACGCACGCAGGATATTTGGCATGAGCGCCGTTAAAATGACAGAGAAAATAGACCTTGTCGTCAACCTCGAGCTCTGGGACGACAACAAGACGTATGACCGCATGGGCCTTGACAATGAATATACCGAAATTCTCGGCGTAAAGGTTCCTGTTGTCACAATACCGGTCAAGCCCGGCAGGAATCTCGCCGTTATAATTGAAGTAGCAGCAATGAACAACCGCCAGAAAAAGATGGGATACAACGCGGCGCATGAGCTGCTAAAAAACCTTGGCATGGATTTTCCTTCTGTGCCGTCAGAAGGAAAAAAGAAAAAGCTCAATTTTTAGCCTGAGGTAATTTCCTGCAGTTCAGTAAAACACCTTGGCTATAATGAAGTTACTTGATTATAGGAAAGGACGGATTTTTTCAATGCATTTAATTGCCGACACACATATGCACACAGTTGCTTCCACCCATGCTTACAGCACTCTGCAGGAAGACGTCCATGCGGCTGCCCAGCAAGGACTTTACGCTGTTGCCATTACAGACCATGGTGCGCTGATGCCAGGCGCGCCCGGAAAATGGTATTTTGAAAACCTGTGTGTTGTTCCGCGCCAGCTCGAAGGTGTGCTTGTCTTGCGCGGAGAAGAAACAGATGTGATGGACTGCGATGGCAACACAGATCTTGACCCAAATGACCTTAAAACGCTTGACTGGGTTGTAGCGTCAATACACAGGCCAGTTTTCTCCGTCAAATTGCCAAGTGTGGAACAGGTTACCTCCGCATGGCTCGGCGTGGCAAAGAATCCACATGTCAATGTAATAGGGCACAGCGGCACGGCCGATTATGTTTATGACTACGAAAAGGTCCTGCCGGAGTTTGCCCGCAGTGGCAAGCTCGTTGAGCTTAATGAAAGCACGTTCCGTAACAGGAAAACATCTGTTCCCAACTGCACCAAAATCATGAAGCTCTGCAAAAAGCTCAGCGTTCCCATTATAGTCAACACAGACTCGCATTTTTCCAGCCAGATTGGGCATTTTGAGCACAGCCTTAAGCTGCTTGACGAGCTCAATTTCCCGGAGGAACTTGTAGTCAACTCAAGCATTGAGCGCTTTAAGGCCTACCTTAGGCAATATACAGGCGTTTTCAGCAAAAAATAAAACCGGAGGTCCTAAGCCTTTTATGAAGCATATCCAGGAGTTTGGCAGCTATGCTGCGGGGCTCGGATGCGAAGTCCTATATGATGAGCCAATGAGCTGCCATACTACTTTCCGCATCGGCGGCCCGGCAGACATATTTATTACGGTGAACAGTATCAGCCCGCTGCAGAAAATATACAGCAGGGCATTTGAAGAAGGAATACCGGTGTTCCCGCTTGGCAACGGCTCAGACCTGCTTGTTGCGGACGCCGGCGTGCGCGGCGCCGTAGTCACGCTTGGGAGCGGATTCCGGAAAACATCACTGATTTCCGATACGGAACTCGAATGCGGAGCCGGTGCGCCGCTTTCTTCGGTCTGTAGGTTTGCAAAGGAGCATGCCTTAACCGGCCTTGAATTTGCTTGGGGCATCCCAGGCTCTGCCGGCGGTGCGGCTTACATGAACGCCGGCGCATATGGACATACGGTTTCAGAGGCCATCACATCATGTTCACATGTGGCAAAAAACGGCCAGTGCGGCACGTTCAAACGCGGGCAGTTCGATTTTGGTTACCGCCAAAGTGTTTACATGAAAATGGAGTGCATGATTATTTCACTCCGGATTGAGCTTAAGCACGGGGTGAAAGATGAAATTGGCGCCAGAATGGATGATTTGCTCGCACGGCGCAAATCCAAACAGCCGCTCGAACTGCCGAGTGCAGGCAGCATTTTCAAGCGCCCAAAAGGGCATTTTGCCGGCGCGCTTATCCAGCAGTGCGGCCTTAAGGGCAGGCGTGTAGGCGGTGCGGCAGTCAGTGAAAAGCACGCAGGATTTATAGTAAACCTCGGCGGCGCATCATGCGACGATGTCAGGCGGCTAATTAAGATAATCCAGGATACTGTGCTGCGCGAAACCGGCGTGTGGCTTGAATGTGAAGTAAAATTTGTTGGGTAATTTGTGGAGGCACTATGGAATTTCTCATTGTAACCGGACTTTCCGGCGCAGGGAAAACAAGGGCTATCAACGCCTTGGAAGATATTGGCTTTTTCTGTGCCGACAATATTCCACCAAAGCTTATAGAAACTTTTTATGAAATGTCACAGCAGGCCCAGAAAACACTTTCACAAGTAGCAGTAGTTACGGACATACGCGGCGGCAATATGTTCTCATCACTGCTCGAAACGCTCGACCAGATGAAAGCTGAGCATAAAGAATACAAGATACTCTTTCTCGATGCAAACGATTATGTGCTTGTCAACCGCTTTAAGGAAACACGCCGCAAGCACCCTTTAGCAGACAACTGCCTTGGCTCGCTCGAGCAGGCAGTCCAGCTTGAGCGCAGCGTCCTGCGCCCTGTAAAAGAACGTGCCGATTATATTATCGACACTTCGTATCTTTCCCCAGCACAGCTGAAAGAGCGCATTTCCAGCCTGTTTCTCGGCGATGCTTCAGACGCACTGAAAATACACTGCCTTTCTTTCGGATTTAAATTCGGCCTGCCTACTGAGGCTGACCTTGTATTTGATGTGCGCTGCCTTCCAAACCCGTTTTATGTGGAAAGCCTTAAGCATCTCACGGGATTAGACAAACCAGTGCAGGACTACGTGATGAAATCCGACAAAACAAAAGGATTCATAAAGCGCTTTTTCAGCCTCATCGACTACATGATTCCGCTGTACTGCAACGAGGGGAAAAGCCAGCTTGTAATTGCTATTGGGTGCACGGGTGGCCACCACCGTTCAGTTACGATTGCACAGGTGCTTTATGAGCACCTCATGGAGCAGGATCTGCGCGTCAGCGTTACACACCGCGATATTCACAGAAAGTAGAGCCTTTTAAAAATGTCATTCGCTTCTGAGACTAAAAACGAATTATGCAGGATTGTGCCGCAGTGCTGCTGCCGAAAGGCAGAGTGCTACGGCCTGCTTTTGTTTGGCAGAAATTTTTCACCTTTGGGCGTCACGCTTACTACGGAGAATTTAGCTGCCGCACGGCGCACAGCACAGCTCGCTGCTGAAATCACCGGAGCTATTATGGACGTGACTTCTTTTAAAGTGCATAAAGGGAGTGGCACCTCCGTTTACACAGTTTCGGCCGCAGGGCCGGAGCAGGCACAGAAAGTGCTTCAGAGCCTCGGCCACACCGGGAAAGAGATAAGCTTGCGGATAAATCTTTCAAATATGGAAAACGAGTGCTGCTATGCCGCCTTCCTCAGAGGTGTATTCCTTGCATGCGGGACTGTGACGTCTCCAGAGCGTGAATACCACCTCGAATATTCCGTACCCTATATGAACCTTGCAAATGACCTTACCGCGCTGATGCGCGGAATAATCAGCCTTGACATCAGCCCGCATGCAACACGCCGCAATGGTTCATTCGTCGTATACCTCAAAGGCAGCTCACATGTTGCCGATTTCCTTACTTACATTGGTGCGCCTGACGCCGCAATGGAGCTAATGCAGGTGAGAATGCTTAAGGAAGTGCGCAACAAGGTAAACCGCCAGACAAATTTCGAAACGGCAAACATAGGCAAAACTGCCTCTGCCGCGGCTCAGGAAGTCATTGCCATAAAAAAGATTAAGAGCGATGGCAGGCTACCTGCCCTGCCGGAAGATCTTCAGGAGCTTGCGAGCCTGCGCCTTGACAATCCGGAAATGTCGCTGCGCGAACTCGGGCAGCACCTCTCACCAAAGCTAAGCCGTTCTGGTGTGCATCACCGCCTGCGGCGGATACTCGAATTTGCAGAAAAAACGAAGACCTAATGAAAGGAGTGAGAGGCCATTTTTGTTCATCTTCACGTTCACAGCGAATACAGCCTGCTTGACGGGGCATGCCGCATCTCACAGCTCCCCGCACGCGCCGCCGAGCTCGGCATGCCGGCTGTTGCAATAACAGACCATGGTGTAATGTACGGCGCCGTCGATTTTTACAAGGCCGCAAAGGCATGCGGGGTAAAGCCTATTATAGGCTGCGAGGTATATGTTGCTCCGCGCACACGCTTTGACCGCACGCATGAACTCGATTCTGAAAACCGCCATCTCGTGCTTCTCTGTGAAAGCAACACCGGCTACCAGAATCTTATAGCCATGGTTTCAAGGTCATGGACCGAAGGATTTTACTTTAAGCCGCGTGTAGATTATGAGCTCTTGGAAAAATACCATGAAGGGCTTATAGCGCTTTCCGCATGCCTTGCAGGTGAAATACCGAGGGACCTTACTGCCGGTGACTATGACGGCGCGAAAGCGGCCGCACTCCATTACGACAGCATATTCGGGCGCGGCAATTTTTACCTTGAGCTGCAGGACCATGGCTTGCGTGGTCAAAAACAGATAAACCCCTCCATAGTGCGCATTGCGCATGAGACGGGCATCCCCCTCGTTGTAACAAACGACTGCCATTACCTCATGCCTGACGACAGCGAAATGCACCGCATACTTTTGTGCATACAGACAAACCATACTGTTGAAGACAAAGACGCGATGAATTTTGGCAGCGACCAGTTTTACTTTAAATCCGAGCAGGAAATGCGCTCACTGTTCCCGGAAATCCCTGAAGCTGCCGACAATACGGTGAAAATTGCGGAGCGCTGCAACGTTGAGTTTGAGTTCGGCAAAACAAAACTGCCGAGGTTCGATACGCCAAATGGGCAGGACAATGTCAAATATTTCCGCCAGAAATGCTATGAAGGGCTCCACAGGCGCTACGGCAGCAACCCAGCGCAGCTTGTATGCGACCGGCTCGAATATGAGCTTGCCACAATTGAAAAAATGGGCTATGTGAACTACTACCTGATAGTCCATGACTTTGTGCGCCACGCAAAGGAGGTAGGCATACCGGTAGGGCCTGGGCGCGGTTCCGGTGCAGGCAGCCTCGCCGCCTACTGCATCGGCATAACCGGCATAGACCCCATAAGGTACAACCTGCTGTTTGAGCGTTTCCTCAATCCGGAGCGCGTGAGCATGCCTGACTTTGATATCGATTTTGCTGATGACCGTAGGCCGGAGATGATAGATTACGTTGTCAGAAAATACGGTGCCGACCATGTGGCGCAGATAGTTACATTTGGCACAATGGCCGCCCGCGGCTCAATACGTGATGTCGGCCGCGCAATGGCAATGCCGTACGCTGAAGTTGACAGCATCGCAAAGCTTGTACCATCAGAGATTAACATGACACTCGGCAAGGCGCTTGAAGCCTCGGGCGAGCTCAGGCAGCGTTACGACACGGACATGCGCGTCCACAACTTAATAGACATGGCCCGCCGTGTTGAGGGCATGCCGCGCAACGCTTCAACGCATGCGGCGGGCGTCGTAATAACCGACAAGCCTGTCGATGAATACGTTCCTCTTGCCAAAAACGGTGATTCTGTCGTGACACAGTACACAATGACTACGCTTGAGGAGCTCGGCCTCCTTAAAATGGATTTTCTCGGCCTGCGCAATCTTTCCGTTATCCGCCGCGCTCAGGACATGATAGATGAAAAGAAACCGGGATTCCAGGTAGAGGATATACCGACAGACGACAAAAAAGTTTTTGGCATGCTCTCTTCAGGTGATACCGACGGCATTTTCCAGTTTGAATCTGCCGGCATGAGGAACGTGACAATGCAGGTAAAGCCAGAAAAGATAGAAGACCTTATCGCCATTATATCGCTTTACCGCCCGGGGCCAATGGAGTCTATCCCACGCTATATTGAAAACAGGCGAGACCCCTCTAAAATCACATACCTGCACCCGCTGCTCAAAGACATTCTAAGCGTCACAAACGGCTGCATCGTCTACCAGGAGCAGGTTATGCAGATTTTCCGCACGCTTGCGGGATATTCGCTCGGGCGCGCCGATATTGTCCGCCGCGCAATGGCTAAGAAGAAAAAAGACGTAATGGCACGTGAAAAGGGAATTTTTATCCATGGCCTCACGGATGAAGACGGAAAAGTTGTCGTAGAAGGCTGCATACGCCGCGGCGTTGATGAAAAAACCGCCGAAGCAATTTACGCTCAGATGGCAAATTTTGCCTCATATGCATTCAACAAGTCGCACGCGGCGGCATATGCTGTTGTAAGCTACGAAACGGCATGGCTTAAATGCCATTACCCGCACGAATATATGGCGTCGCTCCTCACAAGCGTGCTCGACAACACAAACAAACTCTCAGCCTATATAGCAGAGTGTATGCGCCTTGGCATACATGTCCTTCCGCCGCATATCAATGAAAGTGAAAGCAGCTTCACAGTTTCAGGCAACTCGATACGCTTCGGACTTTTAGCCATACGCAACCTCGGCAGAGGGTTAATCGATTCCCTTGTTGCTGAAAGGAAGAAAAGCGGGGCCTTTTCATCTTTTTTCGACTTCTGCAAAAGAATGTATGACAATCTTAACAGGCGTGCGCTTGAAAGCCTCATAAAGGCCGGCGCACTTGATGGCCTCGGCCCAAACCGCAACCAGATGCTAAACAGTGCTGGCCCTGTGCTCGATTATATTGCGGAAGACAGAAAGCAGAATATTGAAGGCCAAATAGGCTTTTTCGATACAGACACAAAATCAGGCCATGACGATTTCCACTTTCCAAATATGCCTGACCTCAGCGCTTCAGATAAGCTCGACATGGAAAAAGAGGTAACAGGCATCTACCTTTCCGGCCACCCAATGGCCGCATATGCCGGCCTTTATGGCAAGTTCCATGCAGTATATATTGGTGACATCATCGAAAGCATAAAAGAGAAAGACGGAAGCCTGCACGACAATGACGCGG
Organism: Ruminococcaceae bacterium UBA1036; assembly: GCA_002316805.1. Lineage (GTDB taxonomy): Bacteria > Bacillota > Clostridia > Oscillospirales > Acutalibacteraceae > Thermocaproicibacter. Next base: position 74,333 of record DCEF01000020.1, on the reverse strand, counting down.
TAACTGTCCTCGGCATAATCACAAAAGTGCGGCTTAAAGTAACGAAAAGCAACAGCACAATGGCGTTCGTAACTCTTGAAGACCTTTACGGCTCTATACAGATGCTCGTTTTCCCTAAAACCCTCGAGGAGTACGCTGAAATTGTAACCGAGGGAAAAATCATAAAAGCGCAGGCGCGCATAAGTGTCCGCGATGAAAATGATGCGGAACTTATATGCCAGTCAATTTCTTCCGCACCTAAGCTTGGCGGTGACGGCTCAAAGAACCGCAAGCGCCGCTGCTCCCGCCCAGGACTTTATCTGCGTGTAGACAACAGCGAAAATCCCATGTACAGAAAAGCGCTGAAATACACCGCTGTTTTCGACGGCCCCACTCCGCTTTATATATATTTTACAGACAGCAGGCAGCTTATGGCTGCGCCAATTTCCATGCGCGTAAGCGTCAATGATGTTTTGATAAGGGAATTAAAGAAAATTCTCGGCGTAAAAAATGTTGCTTATGTGGATAATTTGCAACAATAATCTATATAAGAGATAAAATTGTCCATGCTTTCACCCTGTAACGGTCCCGTAATTTCGACTATAATATTGAAAGAGATTTTAATTTATGCCGCACTGCAAAGCACTGTGTGCGATTTCAAAAAAATCAGGCGCAAGGGCCGGGCTGCCTTACCCGGCAAACAATAGTCCGGCATGGATTCATAAAAACAGGAGGGTTTATTTATGGCTCAGAAAACAATTGGTGTTCTGACAAGCGGCGGCGACGCACCGGGCATGAATGCAGCCATCCGCGCCGTTGTACGTGCAGGCATTTCATACGGGATGCGCGTAATGGGGATTCAGAGGGGCTACAATGGGCTTCTTAACGGTGAAGTCGTTGAGATGAACCTTCGTTCGGTTTCAGATATTATTCACCGTGGTGGAACAATTCTCTATACGGCACGCAGCCCTGAGTTCAACACCCCTGCCGGGGTGAAGAAAGCCGCTGCCAAATGCCACGAAATGGGCATCAATGGCGTTGTTGTAATTGGCGGTGACGGCTCTTTCAGAGGAGCAAGGGATTTGACTGGTGCCGGCATTCCATGTATAGGGGTACCTGGAACCATAGACAACGATATCGCCTCGAGCGAGTACACCATCGGCTTTGATACGGCAATGAATACGGCCGTTGAGATGGTTGATCGCCTCCGTGACACAATGGAATCACATGACCGCTGCAGCGTTGTGCAGGTAATGGGCCGCCGCTGCGGAGACCTCGCGCTTGAAACCGGCATTGCCGTCGGTGCAACAAGTATCCTTGTGCCTGAAGTGCCGTACGATTTCCAGAAGGATATTGTCGACCGTATGATGCTGACACAGAAAACAGGCAAAAAACATTTTATCATTGTTGTTGCCGAAGGCGTCGGCGGCGTTGACAAGCTTGCAACAGATATTCAGCAGGCTACCGGAATAGAAGCACGCGCCACCGTCTTGGGGCATGTGCAGCGTGGCGGCTCGCCAACACTTCGCGACCGTGTGGTAGGCAGCGAAATGGGGGCGCTTGCGGCAAAGCTTCTTTATGAGGACAAAAGCAACCGCGTTATAGTTGTACGCGACGGGCGCATTACAGACCTCGATATTACAGAGGCACTCAATATGAAGCGTGTGTTTAACAAAGACCTTTACGACGTGGCGCTTCGGATTTCCATCTGACTGTTTTAAAAATATAATAAAGGCGGGGAGACAGGTGCGCAAAGCATCTGCCTCCTGCTTTTATTGCAGCAATATTTGTCCGCAATGCCACAAAAATCAGCAACCAGCTCCCGAACACTTATCCTTTTTCGCATGATTCGTCTGACGACTGGGGCTGGAAGAGGCAGAAATGATTTTTATGGTACTCAAGAATGCTTTTTTCATCTTTGAAAGCTCATTTGACATTGCGCTGCGGTCAACAGACAGATAATCCGCAAGCTGCTGGCGGTCAAACGGTATGGAAAAGCTCTCAGCACAGTTTTATAAATCCAGTCCCTTTACAAAATTTTAAATACGCTGTAAAAGAAGAAGAAATGTTGACAATTTACTTAAGAATCAGTATAATAAGTGGTGTTGCTGTTATTTGAATATGGTATTTATGGCTCGGTAGTTCAGCTGGTTAGAACGCTAGCCTGTCACGCTAGAGGTCGTCGGTTCGATCCCGATCCGAGTCGCCATTTGCTGCTATGGCTCAGTTGGCAGAGCACGTCCTTGGTAAGGACGAGGTCACGCGTTCGAATCGCGTTAGCAGCTCCAAAAAAAATCCAGTAGCCATGCGGGCTGCCGGATTTTTTTATATGTATTTATAAATTTAACAAATGCGTATTTTGGGGCATTTTAGAACATATGAAGTAGTCAAAAAGTAGTCAAAAGTAGGGAGCCCGAGATTATCCGGCACGGCAAAGGCTGAGCTATCCCGGATTTGATGGAGAGGTTGGAGTAGTATAGAATAAAATTCAACTATTCGGGCATGAAAGCATAAGGAAAACCCGCATGAATACTGAATAATCGGTACTCATGCGGGTTTTTTGTCTGGTGCCGGTGGCGGGGGTTGAACCCGCACGGTGTTGCCACCACAGGATTTTGAGTCCTGCACGTCTGCCAATTCCATCACACCGGCGTATTAACTGGATTTTTAATGTGCCGCATATAATTACACAATAGGATTACTTATAATTTATTATAGCATTTCAATAATGATGTTGTCAACGTTTGTGGATGTAACGGCATAATAAACTTGCAATGCTCCGGCGAACCATTATGCATATACCATTTAAAGATTCTTAATGACTGTTCATAGCTCTGCATGGTTTTAGGCCGTAAATTCCGCAACTGACAGTCGCTCATAAAATCGTCAATATCATAATCAAATTGAACCATAAAAACGCTCCCTCACTTCATGGATGGAATCAAAATTCACACCTAATAAAGCAAGGGAGTTTGTAGGAAAAATTTTATAAATCCATTGGTTAAAATGACGAATCAATGCCTATTTTCATATTATTCATAAGGATGGAATCATTCTTGTTTTTCTCGATCTGTCCAGTATTCAAGCTATTTTTCAGGTTATCACGCCGTTTTCATATGAAGCCGTAGCCGGTCGGAAATCATGGCGATAAATTCAGAGTTTGTGGGCTTGCCGCGCGTATTGTGGATCGTATATCCGAAATAGGAATTAAGGATATCCACATCGCCGCGGTCCCATGCAACCTCAATCGCATGTCTGATGGCGCGCTCAACCCGCGAAGCCGTCGTATTGTAAAGCTTGGCCACTCCCGGGTAAAGGCGTTTTGTAACTGAATTAATAATATCTGGCTCTTCGACGGCCATAAGAATTGAATCCCGCAAATAATGGTAGCCTTTTATATGGGCGGGAACTCCTATTTGATGAAGTATTTCTGTGATTTGAATTTTAAGTGATGCTTCGTCATCGGCAGCAGGCTTTTGCTTTTCAGATGACTCGGCCGTTATAGTACAAAGCTGCATTATACGCTCTGCAAGGTCAGATGCGTTGAATGGAGTAACAGCAAAATACGCAGCGCCAGACATCATAACTTCGCGCTCAAGTGTTGGGCTTGTAAAGCTTGACACGATAATAAACTTTGGCGCATTATCCGGCATTTTGGTATTCACCGCCTTTATTACGCCGATACCGTCAAGTCGCGGCATAAAAAGAGGAGAAAGAACTGCGTCCGGACGAATTTCCTGGACCTTGTCAAGCAGCTGCATTCCGTCTTTTGGTACATAAGTGATTTCCATTCCGGTATTTTCAAAAATTCGGCCGTCATGGCTGCGAAATTCACTGCTGTTGTTGGCGATTAATAGTTTAATACACTTTTCCATCTTTATATCCCCCTAAAAAGATTTATTACATCGATATAATACCATAAATTGGAATATATGGCAATAGGTTTTAAAAATATTTTTTTGATTTATGGGGAAAATCCAGATGGTATCAGCTTTATGAGGCAAGTTTGTTTTCACGAGCACTGATAGTCTTGGATTCTGTGAGCATATTTTCTGCAAAAATACCGTAACCACGCGTTGGATCGTCAACAAAAACATGGGTTACGGCGCCGGCAAGTTTTCCGTTTTGGATAATTGGACTGCCGCTCATGCCCTGCACAATTCCGCCGGCCTGCGACAAAATGCGCTGGTCGGTAATGCGGAGAACAAGATTTTTGCTGTTGACGCTTTCACGGTAATCGATTTTCTCAATTCGGGCATCATAAAGCTGTGGGGTGCTTCCGCTTATTGTTGTGCAGATTTTTACAGGCCCTACTTTGACGTCCTGTTTCATTGCAATTTTTATTGCCTTACCCTCAAGCGGCTTTTTCATCATGCCGTAAACACCGCACTCTACATTGGCGCTCAATGTGCCTATAGGGTTGCTGTCGGAAAAATATCCGCGCAGCTCGCCGGGAGTGCCGCGGATGCCTTTAGTTACGCCGCTGATGGTAACAGGGACTATATCACCGCTTAAAAGGGGCATCAGCTGCCCTGTGTCTGAGTCGCATATACCATGGCCGAGGCCGGCAAAGCATTTACCTGCAGGGTCGTAGAAAGTCAGTGTGCCTATTCCTGCGGTGCTGTCTCTGACCCAGAGGCCTGCTTTGTAGAGACCGTCGGATTCCGATCGGACAGGATTGAGCGTAATGGGGATTTTCTCGTTTCCGCGGCTTACCGTGAGGCGGACATGGCGGCCGCCGCAGTTTTCCATTGCGTTTTCGACGTCAGTATTGGCTCCTGCAGTTTTTCCGTTGATTGTTGTGATGATATCGCCAATTTTAAGGCCGGCATCAGAAGCGGGATTGACTGTTCCAGCAGAAGTTTTGATATCGGCAAAGCCGACGACTACAACGCCATTTGTAAACATTTTAATGCCGAACGGCATTCCGCATAGGACGACATAGGAACTGTCTACAACATTTAACTGTACCTTCTTGATTGGCACCGTATCATAGAGCATTAGTTTTGCTGAGTAGGTCTTGGGGTATTTGCTTCCGCTTTTGGCGGAAACTTCCGCGGCGCTGTCCTGCACAACCGAAAATGCGCCGTTGCCCCAGTTTAGCTTTTCATTTGGTACCGTCGTGTAGGAATTGGGAGTAAAATAATCTGCCGCTCCGATGGCTGCTGAGCCTAAAAGGGCTATTACCGCGGCAGATGCGGATGCTTTTTTAAGAAATTTTTTCACGATTTCACCTCCCTGCACCGCGTTAATTAATCTGCCACATAGCGGCTCGTTTTATGTTGTCAAATCTGCTTTGATTTGGGAAACATAACCTTTCTCACAAAAGAAAAGCCTTTCCACGAACGGCCACGGAAAGGCACAGAAGCAGCTGTGAAAATTTTCATTCCAAAAACACCGGAAAAAATTTTCAAAAATGTTATAATGGTGAAAAAGAATCAGGTGACTGCATGAAACATCAGAAAAGAGTTATGGCCGTGCATGACCTCTCATGCTTCGGTAAGTGCTCGCTGACGACTGCCATTCCGATTATCTCGGCGGCGGGGGTGGAAACTGTCGCGCTGCCCACGGCTGTGCTTTCGACACATACCGGCGGTTTCACAGGGTATACATTCCGCGACCTGACCGAGGATATACCGGCCATTGCAAGGCACTGGAAGTCGCTCTCGCTGCATTTCGACGCCATATATACAGGCTATCTCGGCTCTTTTGAACAGCTTGAGATAGTATCCAAAGTAATCGACAGCTTCCGCTGCAAAGATACGCTAATTTATATGGATCCTGTAATGGCAGACAGAGGAAGGCTTTACCCGTCGTTCCGTCCCGATTTTCCGGAAGGAATGGCGAAGCTCTGCGAAAAGGCTGACATAATACTGCCGAATCTTACAGAAGCGGCTTTTCTGGTTGGCGAGCCGTACCGTGAAGGCCCTTACTCAAAGAAGTATATTGAAGGGCTCCTTAGGCGCCTTGCGGCGCTCGGCCCTAAGAAAATAGTGCTTACAGGCGTATGGGACGAACCGGAGCACCTTGGCTGCGCTGTGTATGACGCTGAAAGCAATTGTGTTGGCTATGCCATGGGCAAGTGGATTGAAGGCTCATACCATGGGACGGGCGATGTTTTTGCGAGCGCCCTGCTTGGCGCTTTGATGAACGGAATGCCGCTTCTGCAGTCTGCACAGAAAGCCGTAGACTTTACAGTCGGAAGCATCCGCCGTACCCGCACTGCCGGAACTGATGTAAGGTTCGGCGTGAATTTTGAAGCCGGCCTGCCTGGCTATATCCGCAGCCTTGGGCTTTGAAAAAACATAAAAAATTTGCCCGCGGAAACGGCAAGATTTCTGTGGGCAAAAATATTAAGGGAAATAACGATGGCTTTTGCGTCAACGACGCGAGGCTATGTATGGTATAATAAATTAAAAGGAAACAAGGAACGAAAAAGGTGACACAATGAGAGAGATAGTCACAATTTACAAGATACACTGCACGAAGTCTTTGCAGCCTTCCGAAGAAGGCGACAGATGCTCCTTGCTGCCATGGGATTCAAACTGCGCGGGGCGGTGCGGAAAAGATGACGGCGGGCACGCGTATGTCCTTCCGGAAGGGTATATGCAGGGCCGCGGCGAAGACGGTTTGCCTGCCATATTCGGCGAAAGCGGAAACCGCTGCGACCTGCTACTGCACAATGACTGCCCGCTGCTTATAGACTCAAAAAAACGTCTTGCCCCTCTGCTGGAGCCTGTGAAGAAAATGGCTTCTTACCGCGAGCTTTTGGGGATGACACGTGCGCAGCTTGCACAGCGCCTCGGAGTTTCGCAAAAAGAAGTTTTCGAGTGGGAGAACCTCGAGAAAGAGCCGGATGAAAAGACATTGGCGCGGATTGCGAAGATCCTCGGGTGCAGACCGGAAGATTTGCGCTGAAAATGACAAATAACAGGATTTTCCGGCTTGCAATGCGGGGTAATCCTGCTATAATAAGAACGTACATTAAATTAGTATACATTGAAATAACAAATGGGGAATTTTCCCCGGCAGAGGTGCATACAGATGTTGCTTGAAATAAAAAACCTGAAAGTAAGTGTGGATGGAAATACAATTTTACATGGCCTGAACCTTAACGTTGGCAAAGGTGAGACACATGTGCTTATGGGTCCTAACGGTGCAGGAAAATCCACGCTTGTCAATACTATTATGGGCCATCCGGAGTACAAGGTAGACGAAGGGTCCATTATTTTTGACGGAAAAGACATAACCCATTTGCCTGCAAACGAGCGCGCGAAGGCAGGCCTTTTCCTCTCATTCCAGAATCCTGAGGAAGTGCCGGGCGTAACGCTCGAAAACTTTATGCGCACATCGCGCATGGCAATTACCGGCAAGCCTGTTAAGCTGTTTGCTTACAAGAAAGAGCTTAAAGAGAAAATGGCGGAGCTTAACATGAACGACGGGTACGCAGAGCGTTATCTAAATGTGGGATTTTCCGGCGGCGAAAAGAAAAAGTCGGAAATTCTCCAGATGCTTATGCTGAACCCGAAGCTTGCCATACTTGACGAAACAGACTCCGGCCTTGATGTGGACGCCGTAAAAATTGTTTCGCAGGGAATAAACCAATACAAAAACAAAGACAATTCGCTGCTGATTATCACGCACAGTGCAAAGATACTCGAATCGCTGAAAGTGGATTATGTTCATGTGCTTGTAGACGGCAAAATCGTCAAAACAGGCGGAAGCGAACTTGTAGGCGAAATCGGCAGGAATGGCTTTCAGAAGATTGCCGCTGCGGCGGTCTGACGGGCCGGAGGTAAGCAGATGGAAAAGAAAAAAACGATGGTGAAAGATATTGACCGCACTATCTATGATATAAAAGATAAGGTTCACCCGTCGTATGAAGTTAAAGAAGGCCTTACGCCGGAAATTGTAGAAGAGATTTCAAAGACAAAAAATGACCCTAAGTGGATGCATGACTTTAGGCTGAAATCGCTTGAAATCTACAATAATCTTAAAGTGCCTGACTGGGGCCCTTCACTGGACGGGCTCAATATGAACGACATTGTGACATATATAAGGCCGGACACGCCTATGCGCGGCAACTGGGCGCAGGTGCCGGACGACATAAAGAACACGTTCGAGCGCCTTGGGATACCTGAAGCGGAGCGCAAATCCCTTGCCGGAGTTGGCGCCCAGTATGATTCCGAAGTCGTGTACCATAATGTGCGTGAGGAAGTGCGCAGGCAGGGCGTAGTTTACACAGATATGGAAAGCGCCATACGTGACCCCCAATACGGCTCCATGGTAAGGGACCATTTCATGAAGCTCGTGCCGCCTACGGACCACAAGTTCGCGGCGCTCCATGGTGCGGTGTGGTCTGGTGGCTCGTTTGTGTATGTGCCGCCGCATGTTAAGGTAGAAATACCGCTGCAGTCGTATTTTCGCCTCAATGCGCCGGGAGCCGGCCAGTTTGAGCACACGCTGATTATACTTGGTGAAGGTGCGGACCTTCACTTCATTGAAGGGTGCTCGGCGCCGAAGTACAACGTTGCAAATCTCCATGCGGGGTGTGTTGAGCTCTATGTTGCAAAAAACGCGCACCTGCGCTATTCAACAATAGAGAACTGGTCGAAGAATATGTATAACCTGAACACAAAGCGCGCGCTCGTTGAAGAAGGCGGCAATATGGAGTGGGTATCGGGTTCGTTCGGCTCACACGTTTCATACCTTTATCCGATGAGCATACTGAATGGCGAAAATTCGCGCATGGAGTTCACCGGCATTACATTTGCCGGTAAAGGCCAGAACCTTGACACAGGCGCAAAGGTGGTGCATGCGGCGCCGCATACGTATTCTGACATCAGTACAAAGTCGATTTCAAAAGATGGTGGAACCTGCACTTACCGCAGCTCGGTTGTTATACTGCCACAGGCTTACGGGTGCAAATCATCTGTTAACTGCGAGTCGTTGATGCTTGATGACCGCTCACGCTCCGATACGATACCTGTTATGGATATACAGAATGACGATGTCGATGTTGGGCACGAAGCGAAGATAGGCCGCATAAGCGACGATGCAATTTTTTACCTCATGAGCCGCGGAATGTCTGAAGAAGACGCAAGGGCAATGATAGTTACAGGCTTTGCTGAGCCTATTGCCAAAGAACTGCCTGTAGAATATGCGGTTGAAATGAACAACCTTATTAAGTTGGAAATGGAGGGCGCTATCGGCTGAGCCGTGGGCGGAACAGATATGGATGTAGCTTTAAGGAATGTAAATATGCTGCCGGTCCGCACATGGAACCGGCTTGGAATAAATGATACGGGCTTGCAGGAGAAATTTTCGGACCCTGCTCCTTATAGAGGGAAAGCACTTGCCGGATCTCTGCCAGAGGGTGTGTCTTTAACAAAAAAGCCATTCCCGGTACCTGATGCGGAAACAGGCATGGGCAAAGATACGGCTGATTTTGTTGAGAGCCATAGCAACTGCGGCGTTTCACTCTGTGCTGCAGCGGGAACGAAGGCAGAAAAACCTGTTGTCCTCAACTATGAGATAAGCGAAAAAAATCCGACTGTTATTGACTGCAATGAGATTACGGCAGAAGAGGGCAGCGAGATAACAGTCGTTATGGGTTACCGGTCAGAGGGCGATGTTCCGGGCTTCCACGGAGGCCTTACAAAACTGTATGCCGGAAAAGGCGCTGTGATACACCTTATGCAGATTCAGCTTCTCGGTGACGGGTGCACGCATTTTGACAATGTAGGCGCTTTTGCAGAAGAGGGCGGAAAAATAGATATTGTGCAGGCAGAGCTTGGCGGCAAACATGCTTTTTCGGGTGTAAAAACACGCCTTGGCGGTACGAAAAGCCAGCTTAACATGAATGCCATATATCTCGGTGACCATCAGCGCTCGATAGATATAAACTACATTGCGCAGCATACAGGCCGGAAAACTTCGAGCAATATTAATGTGAGCGGCGCGCTGCTCGACGAGAGCCAGAAGACTTTCCGCGGCACAATAGATTTTGTGCGCGGCGCCAAACAGGCTGTAGGCCATGAGAATGAATACAACCTGCTTTTCAGCCCGAAAGTAAGGAACCGCACGGCACCGCTTATCCTGTGCCAGGAAGAGGACGTTGATGGCCAGCATGCCGCGTCTACAGGAAGGATTGACGCAGCACGCTTGTTCTACCTTATGTCGCGCGGGCTAAGCGAAGCGGAAGCGAAAAAGCTTATAATTGAAGCGCAGTTCCACCCGGTTATAGACAGAATACCGGATATGGAACTCAAAAAAGAAGTGTCGGATTTTGTAAAGGGGAGGCTGAGCCAACTTGAATCCATGGGCTGAAGATTTTCCAATCTTAAATGAAAAGATGAACGGTAAGCGCCTTGCGTACCTTGACAATGCTGCCACAGTTCAGAGGCCTGTTCCTGTTCTACGGGCAGTGGATGAGTTTTACCGCACGGAAAACGCAAACCCGCACCGCGGACTCTATGAGCTTAGCGTGAAAGCAACGGAGAGGTATGAAAATGCCCGCCACACTGTTAAGGAGTTTATAGGAGCTGATAAAGACTGTGAAGTCATTTTCACGCGCAATGCGAGCGAGTCGCTCAACCTTGTAGCTTACAGTTATGGCCTCAATTTTCTGCATGAAGGCGACGAGATAGTCCTGCCTGTCAGCGAACATCACAGCAACCTCGTGCCGTGGCAGATGGTGGCACAGGCCAAAGGCGCGAAGCTTGTCTATCTTTATCCCGACAAGGAGGGGCGCCTGACGGACGATGAGATGGAAAAAATAACGCCGAAAGCGAAAATCTTGGCACTGGCCCATGTTTCGAATGTCCTCGGTTCTGTATACCCTGTCCGTAAAATTGCGGATAAAGCACATTCGGTAGGCGCTGTTGTTGTTGTGGACTGCGCGCAGAGCATACCGCATTTTAAAGTGAATGTGAAAGACCTCGGCGCTGATTTTATGGCATTTTCAGGCCATAAAATGATGGCGCCAATGGGAATAGGCGTGCTGTATGGCAGAGAAGAGCTCCTCAATAAAATGCCGCCTTTCCTCCGCGGCGGAGAGATGATTGAATATGTTCACGAACAGTCTGCCACATTTGCGCCGCTTCCACAGAAGTTCGAGGCAGGCACACAAAATGTGGGCGGAGCAGTAGGGCTTGAAGCGGCGATACACTATCTGCAGAAAGTCGGCTATGATAAAATCGCCGAAACCGAGCAGGCCCTGCTTAACTATACACTTGACGGGCTTGCCGAGGTTCCGCATATCACTGTGTATGGTGGCACTAAAAATAGGCGTGACCGCTGCGGTGTGATTTCGTTTAATGTCGACGGGGTGCATCCGCATGATGTAGCAAGCATACTTGACGCCGACGGCGTTGCGATACGCGCTGGCCACCACTGCGCCCAGCCGCTAATGGATTATCTCGGCGTTAATGCAACATGCCGTGCAAGCCTATACTTTTACAATACTCGTGAAGATATTGACCAGTTCCTTAGCAGCCTCAAGCGTGTAAGGGGGTGGCTTGGCCTTGGAACTTAATCAGATATACACACAGATTTTGACGGAGCACAATAATTCAAAGCGCAATAAGCACCACATAGACAGCCCGACGGCGACCTTAAAAGGTGTAAACCCAAGCTGCGGCGACGAAATTTCGCTGGAGCTGCGCGTAAAGGACGGAGTAATTGAAGACGCTGGCTTTACTGGTATAGGATGCGCCATTTCACAGGCTTCTGCTTCAATAATGATTGACTTGATTAAAGGCAAAACTGTAGAAGAAGCCAAAAAACTCGTGAAGCTTTTTCTTGGTATGATTAAAGGTGAAATTACTGACGAAAAGCAACTTGAACCGCTTGATGAAGCAATTGCCCTTAAAGATGTCGCTCACATGCCTGCGCGTGTGAAGTGTGCTGTTTTGGGTTGGCATACCCTTGAAAATGCAGTGGAAGGCAAAAAAGTAACTGAGGAATAAAGTCCACTGATTTACATGGCGGCCTTTAAGTTTGCGGTTTAAAATACAATACAATGAATCCTTACTGTACAGCACTTTAGCTGTATAGTAGGGACTTTTCATTTATTGAGCTTATAGAGGGGCCATCATCAGCATATATTTTGATTCGAAAGGGGTAATTGCGATGAGTGTCTTCACTGTGACGAAGAAGCGGGTGCTTGCAATCCTTTTTTTTATTTTGGCGGCTATACTTATTGTGTGCGGATGCGTTCGCGGAGTGCAGGCTGTAAATGCCGCAGCGCCAAAGCGTGACCTGCCGATTTACAATGTGCAGACTAATGAGAAAAAAATTGCCATATCGTTTGACGCTGCATGGGGGAATGAGGAAACCCAAAAACTTATTGATATTTTAAAACAATATAATGTAAAAACAACTTTCTTTGTCGTTGGCGCTTGGGTAGATAAATATCCAGATTCGACAAAAGCACTGGCAGCAGCAGGGCATGAGGTGTGCAATCACTCGAACACTCACCCGCACATGCCTAAGCTGACACACCAGAATATGGAGGCCCAGATAAGTGCCTGTAATGAAAAAATAAAATCCGCAACTGGTACCAGCCCAATGCTTTTCCGGCCGCCATACGGCGACTATGACAATACGCTTATAAAAACTGTTAACGGAATGAAGATGTATCCAATACAGTGGAGCGTAGATAGCTTAGACTGGAAAAACCCGACACCTGAGCAGATAGAAAAGCGTGTTATTTCTCGGGTGAAACCGGGTTCTATAGTTTTGTTCCACAACGGCGCAAAAAACACACCGGCAGCACTGCCGACCGTCCTCCAGACGCTTCAGGCGCAGGGGTACAAGATTGTCCCGGTGTCTCAATTGATTTATAAAAGCGATTACACGATTGATGTTGCCGGGATGCAGATACCGAAGTTAAACAGTGCAAATGCTTCTTCAAAATGAATAGTTGTAATTTCCCATGACTTTAGATGAGAATAATTTATTACGCCAGTTGATAAAATAATTTGGCAGTGCAGCCCATACAGAATCTGTAGGGGCTGCACTGCTATGTAAATAAATTTTCATAGAACAATTGACATATTGTGGAACATATATTATATTATAGAAAGCATTACAAATAAGAACTTTTATGGAGGAAGTATATAAAAGGCATGATTATTAAAAAAGGAATAGCAATTCTATGTTCTGCGGCAATCTGCATGATGTCGTTGCCGATGAACGCTTTTGCAGCTGGAACAACTGCAAAAGGTTCCGGAAGTAAGTGATTTTTTAAAGCAGTCCGGCGACGAAATTATTTACTGTACTATCACGTCCAAACGGACAAACAAAGTTATTGAAGTGCCGGGAAGAAACAAAAATAACGGCGCCGTGTTGCAGCAATGGGATTATGCAGGCTCCGACAACCAGAAATGGTCGTTCCAAAAGGTGGATGATACCTACTATAAAATTGTCAACAAGGCTATGGGAAAAGTCGCCGATGTAACAGACGCTGCGACGAGCAACGGTACCCGAGTGCATCAGTGGGATTATGTCGGGAAAGATAATCAGCTCTGGAGTTTGAAAGACTGCGGCGACGGGTATTACGAGATCGTTTCAAAGCAGAGCGGCAAATGCCTTGATATCGTTGGAATTTCTTCAAACAACGGCGCGCAAATCCAAATTTGGTCAGATGCGAATGGCGACAACCAGAAATGGAAAATCGACTTGAATGAACTGAAGTTATATGCTTATGGCACCTATGACAAGAACACCAAAAGTATAAAAGTTGTATGGAACAGTACGGAGAGCACAGGAACTTTTGACGTTATGGTTTCTTCCAACGGAACGGATTATGCCAAAGCAGGCACGGTTTCCGACAAGAATGAATACAGCTACACAGTAAGCGGCACACCGGATAAGCTGTACTTTAAGGTCAAGCAGACTACAGCAAAGCATGATTCAGCAGAATCAGAACCGTTCGAAATGGTAAAAGTAAATGACGGTTATACGCTGAAAGATACAGATGGTGACGGACTGCCGGATATTTTTGAAAAAGAATTGGGTACCGACCCGACAAAGCCGGATACGGACGGCGATGGATTGACCGATTATCAGGAACTTTATCTGACTGGTACAGATCCGCTAAAAGCCGATACTGACGGAAATGGTATTTCCGACGCGAATGAAGACCCGGATAAGGATGGCCTGACGAACCTTACAGAAGTCAAACTGGGCACAGCCCCACAAAGCGCCGATACGGACAATGACGGTCTGAAAGACGGAGACGAAGTCAACACTTACAAAACCGATCCGTTGAAATTCGACACCGACGGGGATGGTATCGGTGACGGCGACGAGATTAAGCTTGGACTTAACCCGTTGAACCCCAAAACTCACGATATACCGGATGGGCAATACACGTTTAGCCAAACTGTAGATAACAAATCGCTGGATGAAATAAATAAAGACAATAAATACGAATTAGCGATTGATGTCAACGCGGCAGGCAATGCTAATAACTCTCTGTCCGTTAAGAAAAGCCAATATTCCAATATACTGTCGTCGAATGATACAATACTTGGCAAGCTGATATCCATTACATATGATGCATTAAGTGTAAAAGAGGTTACCCTGAAATTTAGGATTAGTTCAGATCAAACTGCAAAGTAAAATACAGGATCTAATTTATCGGAGCTTCAGGGAATTCAGCGTTTTCAGGTTTTTCATTATGATGAGAAAAGCAATATGCTCAAACCAGTAGAAACAACGGTTGACAATGACACTCTTGTTGCAAGATCGACGGAGCTTGGCGATTACTGCGTTATCGATATGGACAAATGGTTTAACGAACTCGGCGTAAAACCTGAAAAAAAGGACTCGCAGTCTTTGCAGGCAAAAAATTTCTATGCAATAAAATCCAATGGAAAATCAAAAAAAGCAGGAGGATATTTTTCTGTTTCAGGCAATTCTGACAATAAAGCCCAAACTATCAGACAGGCGAAATTATTATCCGCGGAAGCTGCCGAACCCGTCTCTGGAAAAGCCGGACCTGTCGATGTTGTCTTCATGGTAGATTGTTCGAACACAATTCCAATCGATAATTTTAATAATTCTATAAAAAACGTTCCTTCCGCAAGTGAACAGATATTTGAAGAGTCCAGCTCCGCAAGAATTTGAGTTATCCGTTTTACGGATTTCAATTATGAAGCAACCCAAATTCTGCAGTTGCAGAGAGGAAGCAAATGGGCAGGCAGCATAGAAGAAGTGAAAAAATTAGTCGGACAATTGAAGAGAAATACATCTATAGAATATAGCATGTGGGGCGACGCTTATTCAAAGCTTGCTTATGACATTGATTTCAGAGTTACGGCCTCAAAATTTGGATTTTTAATTGTTGACGGTTGGAGCTATGCCGATATGTCCGGTGGAAGAGATTATTGGGATTGTTTTGACCGAGTTTTTGAAAAGGGAATCAATTTTAACATCATCAAGTCGCCAACGTCATTTTTCGCGGGCGGCATTGAAGAAACGATGGAAAAAACGGGTGGCATCACAGTCGCAAGTAATATTCAATTTGGGCCAATTATTGCAAAACACGTTTATTCTGTTGCCAAAATCAGCAACCTTTATGATATAGTCATGGCCAATAATCTGAAAAGGGTTCAACTTTTGGAACCACTTGTGAAAGACGCCCCTATCGATACCGATGGCGATGGATTGACCGACAGCCAGGAAGTCGATTGGAACAGCTATGAAGGATCGGAAATTCAAAACCTGTTCGACTATCTTTCATGTGTACAGAAGTATAGGGATATGTTTGATTCTTTAACGGATGAAAGCAAGCTGAAGATTCAGGCTATCCGAGTCCTTCCGGTTTTATCCGACCCAACCAGCGAAGACAGCGACGGGGATGGTTATAATGATAATGTTGACCCGAGACCGCTGGTTTGCGATGTCTTTAAGTCATCATTATCTAACAAAGATTTTTTACCTATATATAATGAAGATGGAACTTTAAATTATGGTGGAGATCAGAATTGGTTCAATTCAGAGATCGATAAAAATGGTGGCTGTGGCACAGTTGCGGCATCAAATTTACTTGCATATATGGCTATAAGCAATAGCAAATATAAAAACTTGTATAACTATCCAGATTTATCAAAAAAGAATTTCATAGCACATATGAATAAAGTATACAATTACGTTACTCCTTATAGTATATTCGGAGTTTCTAGGAGTATGGCCCTTATCAAAATTTGAAAATGGTGTTACGAATTATGCTAAAGACCATGAAATTGAATCAAAAGGTATTCACAAAAATGGAGCTTTTAACAAAAACAATACATCGGATTATATAAGGACTGCATTAGATAATAACCTTCCGGTTGCAATGTTAATTGGAATAAACTCCAAACTGAGGAATATTGAAGTTACTAAGTCTAATGGTAATCATTGGATACAAAATAGCTTTGAAAGACATTGGGTGACTATCACAGAAATAAAGACTGATAATATAGCACAAAAAGCCACTCTTAAGGTATCAACTTGGGGCGGATATTCTTATCTTGACCTTGATGATTATATTAATGGTGAACAATTATATGCAGCTCTTTTATATTTCAATTAAAAACAATACCAAATGGTAGGAGAACGTAATCTTGAAAAAGAAAAAAATACTGTTAATAACAATATTATGCTTTATAGTTTTACTCTCGTCTGTCCTGATATCTCAATGGCATAGCAGAAATAGTCAGTGGATTCATATTGAGCATGAACTTAAAACCAACAATCATATCATAAACAGTATTTCAAGAATAGACGAGAGTTCCTTCTTTTACTCAGGGACTGGATGTCGTATAATTATTTACGTTGATAGAAACACGGATTTCAACAGCATTGAAAAAGCGTTTTTAGATTTCAAATCATTTCTTTCTGATTCAAAATTTATAGAAGAATTAAATTCACACAATAGAAATTTTAACTCAATAGGTGATATGCCATTTATAACAGTTGATTTTAGATATAACGATGAAAGTGATGGATTACTATATTCTTTTAAAACAGATATGTGGTGTAAGTATCAGAAATGGAAAATTGAATATGCAGATGAAAGCAAATATAAAAATAAGACATATTAAACACTGTAAAGTAATTTTAATGAGTTTATGTTATGGCGACTGATAAAAATCATGGAGATATACTTGGGTAGTGTCAATAGAAATTTGCAATTTCACTCCGAAAAAAACGAATTATGCGGCGATCGAAAAAGCTTTTTGAATGGCTTCAGCACTAAAATATGCCCTTGAGTCAGACTAATCCTCGGCATATTCCATGAGGTAAGTGGCAACAAGTCTAACATAGGAATTGGGATTGGGGAAAATGCCAACCACCCGGGTGCGTCTCCGTCAAGGTTTCGTATCGCCTCACCACCGGGCTGCTTTTTAGTGGGAGGTGAGGATGAACATAGTCATTCAGAATCGTAATTGCGCCCTTGTAGCCTGTTTTTTGCAATCTTTCCTGCATCACGATGCAGTTGAAGATTCCCCGCCGAAGCATGGCATCAATCTGAGGCTGCCCTTGATGACGCTTCAACGCAGGTGGACCCTTTCTTTGCCTGATGTGCATCCGGGTCGCGTTGTTTCTCTTTATTCTTCGTTGAGGAAGGTGCTTCTATGAAAGTGGAGTCCACGATAGTTCCTTTTTTCAGTAACAAGCCCTTTTTCTGCAGTGATATCACGACCTGCGCAAAAATCTTTTGTTCCAGACCGTTGCGCACCAAAATATTCCGGAATCTACCGATGGTATCTCCATCCGGAACCTGATTGCTGGATGCTACTCCACAAAAATCAGAAAAGGCTTGACTGTAAATTACTTCACTGGCAGTAGCTTCATCTGCTAAATTGTACAGATTCTGCAGAATGTGAATTCGAAGCATCAATTCCAAGTCGTATGGCTTATTTCCGCGTTCTCCCTTATATAGTGCGGTTTTATGACGGTTGCCCATTCGTCCCATGGAACGATACGATCAATTTGACTCAGAAATTCTTTTTTATTTTTATGTGTTTTTACTTGTGCCAGTTCGTCGCTCAGAGTTGACAAGCTGATTTGTTTGTTCATACCTTGATTTTACCACTTTTAGTGACATCCTGCTCTGTGCGGTGTTGCCTTAAGTCTTTGTCTGATCTGAATTCGTATTTACACAAAATTTTCCGGAGTACCCGGGCAAATCATGCAAAAATCGTTCAGCATTTTCGAAGCGCCCGGCAAACTGCTTCAATGGCAGCTGCATCGGTTCCAGTACGGATTTCCACTTCGGCTCCGTTGATTCGAATCCTGACTGCCGCAATTTGGCAGGTGGGTTCAACCTGAATCTGCACAAACCGGGGTTATCTCGTGGTTCATTCATGGACTTCCAAATCCTGTTCTGCCAATAATAGTAGGCCTTTTCGTTGATTCCGTGCTGCTCGCACCAGTTCCGCACCGTTAATCCGCTGCTGCGGCATTTGGATACGCACTGCGCCCATTTCTCCATGCGCCGGTTTTTGCCAAGTAACTGCAAATCCTTCTCCATTGTATCAACTGCAATCGTATCCGATAGACTCTTTTGAAATCTATCAGTGATTAGATGCATTTTCTCATCTTTTTCACAATTTTGCTATACGACATTAGCTTTGACGCTTACGCATTTTCTTTTACAACTTTGGGTATTTTTAGTTTACAACAAACATTAAATCAGTGTGTCCCTAAATATTGATTTTTTTTATGCTATCACGTTCTACGATTTCAACGCTCATCATAATACTTTCTATAGGTCCATCTGGATGACCCAACCGCCAAAGAAGCCTGTCAACTGCTTCGCTACCAAGTTCTTCCTTATGTACATTTACTGTGGTAAGACGTGGCAAAACGGCAGTGGCAAGAGATGAATTGTCAAAACCGACTACAGCGATATCGTTTGGTACTCGGTAATTCAGTTTCTGCAAATCATGTATAAGCAATACAGCGGCATCATCATTAGAGCATACAAAAGCTTCCGGCATATGATTAATCGATTTAACCGTTTCTGAAAACATATCAAGGTCATGACTGATTACATATTTTTCTATTCCTTTCAGAATAGAAAATTTCAGTATATAACTCACAAGGCATGAATAATTTGTGATGAATGGTAAAGTTTGTATGGCTTCTTTATATCCTTCATAACGCTCCTTAATACTCATGGAATAATCAAGGTCTCCAAAGAAACCAATCTTACGATAACCATTTCTAATTAAAAGTCGTGTAATTCTATAGCTCCCCTGTTTATTATTGGAAATAATGCAGTCAGTTGGTATTGAAAGCGACATATGATCGACTACAACAAGTGGAATGCCGTATTGCTTTAGTTTATTCAAATATTCATCACTGATTTTCCCAACTGAGATTATTCCACATACCCGGTTTTCATCAAGACAGTTTGGAATATTTCTAAATTCATCTGGAAAATTAACAATAATCTCATACCCTTTTCGTTTTGCTTCATTTTCAAGCCCAAGCACAATAGTACTATAGAAATCCGAATTTCGAAAATATTTTGTCTGAATCATTAGACATATATTTTTATTGGAAAGTGCTTTTTTATACTTAGATTTGTTTTTAAAATACCCGAGTTCCTCTGCCTTGTCTATAATACGGCTTCTAGTTTCTCTTCCTACACCTTTTTTTTCATTTAGCGCGAGTGAAACAGCATTAATAGAAACATTCAGTTCTTCAGCAATCTTTTTCATTGTTACATACTGTTTCAACAAAGTCCACTCTTTTCCTGCTGAATTTTTTATCTACAGTTTAATTTTTGGCAAGGTAACATAAAGAAAATAACACTTTGAAATATAAAAATAACAAAGGTAAGCGTCAAAGCTAACGCTGTATAGCAAAATTGTGAAAAAGATGAGACAATGCATCTATCATTGATAGATGCAAAAAAGTCTATCGGATACGATTGGAGCAGTTGATATAATGGAGAAAGACCTGCAGCAACTTGACAGAAAGCAGCGCATGGAGAACTGGATCCTAAAAGCCTCGGACAACTGGCTGGCGCCGGTCTTTGAAGTGATGCACGCTGAACTTCTGAAGCATTACATTCTTCATACGGATGAAACTACGCTGCAGGTTTTGCATGAGCCCGGAAAGTCGGTGCAGAGCAAGAGTTATATGTGGCTATACCGGACGGGATGCCGTTCACCCGATTGTGCTGTATGAATACCAGCCAGAGCGTAAAGCAGACAACCAAATTTCGTTTTTGAAGGGTTTCCGCGGATATCTGCATACGGACGGTTATCAGGCCTACGGAAAGCTGGAAAATGTTACGCTGGTCGGCTGCTGGGCTCATGCGCGGCGGAAATTTGACGAAGCAGTAAAAGCCTTGCCAAAGTTCCAGCAGAAAACATCTTCCGCTGGAATTGGGCTGCTATACTGCAGCAGGCTTTTTGAAATAGAAGACAGAATTGCGGAGCTACCGCCGGCGGAGCGGAAGAAGCAATGGCAGAGTTAGGCAAAACCGGTTCTGGACGCTTTCCTGGCATGGGCAAAAACGAGAAATGCGGCTCCGAAGTCTGTCCTTGGCCGTGCGCTGCATTATCTTCTGGAACAATGGCCACGCCTGATCCGCTATCTGGACGATGGCCGGCTGGAAATCAGCAATAACCTTGCGGAGCGCAGCATCAAGCCGTTTGTGATGGGACGCAAGAATTTTCTGTTTGCCAATACTCCGCAGCGCCGGGGCCTTTTCGGCTGTCTGCTGTCAAGTTACCGTCAGGTTTGACGCTTACTAACAAAGACTTATTTTTATATAATAATATACGATCATAGGCTTTGCTTCCCATAGTCTAAAATGGGCTTCGATATATTCCGAAATAGCGGATTGAGCCTGTTCTCCTATTACATAATGGCATAATGATAATAAACCATGCTCAAAATCCTACATTAAATCAGTATAGCACATACTTTTGTATTTGCAATGTATCGCTCCACAAGGATGTGTTACAATTTAACTGGTATCAGCGTCATAATTATTCTCTTAGTACATATAGAAATATCTCCATTTAATTCAACTCCAATTCATGAAAGAATTGTTAAAACATCAGAAAGTTTTATTTCAGTATACGCAACAGCACTATCAGAAACACCATAGTAAAGATGGATAATATTTTCCTTGCAGAGCGCACCGCAAGTAAATACTACATTTTTCAAAAATTCGTTTTTGCTTTCAAGTTTTTGTGGCTCTAAAATTGGTTCATCACTGCGTGCAACTATTTCTGTTGGATCATTTTTATCAAGCATAACAGCACCAAGACAATACCTGTTTCTGGAGTCGGCACCATGGTAAATCTCAAGCCATCCTTTCGATGTTTTGAATGGTATGGCACCTGGGCCAATTCGTACACTATCCCAGTTATGAGGGCGCAGACCCATTAAATACTTGTGATTTCCCCAATAAATTAAGTTATCTGACTCAGAAATCCATATTGATGGATCACCGGTAGCTTTAGGAACAGGCCGGTTGAGTGCATAGTATTTACCATTAATTTTTTCCGGTAGAATTACTACATCCTTGTTTTCCGGTAAAAAGATTATACCCAAATATGTTATGTGATGAAAATCCGTCGTACTTACTAATTCTTCACAAATTCCATGATAAGATACAGAAGTAAAATATATATAATAGTTGTCGCCAATTTGTGTTATTCGTGAATCTTCTATTCCGAATGTCTCATATTCATTTGACGGAAAGAGAAATGGTTTTTCATCAACTTTAAAATGGATACCATCACGGCTTCTGGCAATTCTTAGATATGAAATTGACGTAAGAAAACAAAAGCTTCCGTCTTTTTTATTATTATCCCTTACTTCACGTTTATCAGTAAAATCATACTGTGAATCGTTTTTTGCCAAATCAAGCGTTTTTATGCAATTTGTTTTTGTGTCATAAAAAATAACGGTAAGTATGTCATCAGACTTCTGTATTGGTCTTTCAGCAACTCGTAGCAACAAGATAATTTCATTCTGGTAGAAAGCAGCGGCAGGATTGAAAACACCGATTACTTCACAACCATCTAAATATGGCGACACATCTTTTTGCGTAATTATAAAATGGTCGTTTCTTCTTGTAATTTTCATTTTAGAATATCCATTCCTTTAGACTTCAATTTTTATATATAAAATTCCTCTAAAAATTTAAACCTAATCTTAGATTGCTTATTATTTATCCTTTAATTCCGCTGAATGTAATTCCTTCAACGAAATATTTCTGTGAAAAAAAGAATATCAAAAGTACAGGCAGTGTCATGATTATAGCCATAGCCATCAGATAGTTCCACTGAGGAGATTCATTAGTACCACCCATAAAGAAATACATTCCTACATTCATAGTATACTTATTCATGTCAGAAAGATAAATTAACGGATTTAGCAAATCATTCCAATAGCCTTTAAAAGCAAATACAATAACCGCGAGAATAGCAGGTTTCATTTGTGGGATAATAATATGCTGAAATGTTTGCAAGGGATTACAACCATCAATTTCCGCCGCTTCATCAAGCTCCGTTGGTATACTCATAAAAAATTGACGTAACAAAAATACATAAAAAGGCCCCCACGCCGTCCATGCACGCAGTACAAGCGGATCAAACGTATTTAAAAGGCTAAGCCTCTGCCATATTATATAAGTAGGTATCACAGTTACATGGAAGGGCAGCATCATCGTTGCCAAGAGCAAAAAAAACAAAACGTCATGTCCAGGAAAGTTAAATCTTGCAAAGCCATAAGCTACAATCGTTTCGCTGATTACTTCAGCAGAAAGACCCAAGATCACTATAAACAAAGTATTAGAAAGATATTGTCCAAATGGTTCGGCATTCCAAGCATTAATAAAATTTTTCCACACAGCCGGATGCGGTATCCACTGCGGCGGCCATTTATAAATGTTTGTTTCCTGTTTTAATGCTGTTGACAGCATCCAAAAAAAAGGCATGAGTACAATCGCCGCGATGGCAATCAGCACAATATAAGTAACAATTTTTCCTACCCTTCGCCTTGCAGACATTGAGTGCAGAAATTTTGCATTAACTGATTCCAATTTTATTCACCTCACCTTTTAATGTTGCTTTCATAATAAACCCATGCCGTACTCGATTTAAAGATCAGAAGGGTGAAAATCAAAATAATTGCAAACAGAAACCACGCTATTGATGACGCTTCACCCATATGCATTTGAGTAAACCCACGTTCATAAATTAATTGATTCATAAACTCTCCTGCAGATGTGGTGGGACGAACGAACATGGCAACCGAGAAAATCTGCAGGGCGCCTATGATACCCTGTATGATCTGTAATAGAATAATAGGCGATATAAGTGGAATGGTAATAAACCATAATTTCTGAAATTTTGTTGCCCCATCGAGGTCTGCTACCTCATAGTAGCTTTTCGAGACTTCTTGAAGAGCTGCAAGAAAAATCACAGCGTTCGCGCCGAAAATACCCCATATACTCATAATAGAAAAAGCCGGGAGTACATACTGTGCTTTGCCGAACCAGTCAATATTACTCACGTGCATTATATGCATAAATGGAGACAGCAGATAATTAAATAATCCATGTCCATTAAAAAGCCAACGCCAAATCAGAGCAACTGCTACATCTGGAAGAACAGCTGGCAAATAAAAGATAACCCGGAAAATTCCAATTCCCCTTACTTTCTGATTCATCAGTATGGCTATAAGGAGCGAGCCTACAACACCAATCGGTACCGTAATCAGCGCATAAAGCATGGTAAGTTTTACAGAAGGCCAGAACTGCGGATCATGCGTAAACAGATTAATGTAATTCTGTAGACCTACCCATTTTGGATTTCCAAAAAGACTATATTGTGTAAAACTCAGATAAAGAGAATATACAAGCGGTCCTGCCGTAAATACGGCAAAACCAATGATCCATGG
Organism: Ruminococcaceae bacterium UBA1036; assembly: GCA_002316805.1. Lineage (GTDB taxonomy): Bacteria > Bacillota > Clostridia > Oscillospirales > Acutalibacteraceae > Thermocaproicibacter. The sequence goes on along the minus strand of DCEF01000020.1, from coordinate 50,423 downwards.
AGAAACAAGTGCTAAACCAAGCGCTTGCTTCTGATGCCATCTAACAATATAGTGTAAAAAAAGATACAGCCCAGCAGCAATAAGGACAAGCGCTACGGCAACACTAATCCAGTGGAAAAATGTCGTGATATAACTGTCATTCATGTTTTTCACTTCCTTAAGCACAAATTTATAAGGTATAACACCACTTTTGGAAATTTACAGGCACCAACAGCAACAGTATAATGTTGATAAACGTCAACTGCACACATAACAAAAGTAATATTTTGCGGCTTGGTTGCATAAAGCGAAGTTCATTGCACAAATAGCCAAAAAATATTATGAATAACTCCGGCGTCGGATACAAACATTAAAGCCAAAGTATCCAGCGCTGGAGTATATAACTTTCCCTTTGTTATTTCTTTAGTTTGCTTACCAAATCTGCTTTTGCAGACTTTACAAGAGATTCAACATTTGTGTCATTTCCGTTAATTATTTTATCCATGATTTCCTTATTGAAGATATCATCCCAGTCGGCATAATTGTCATAATATCTATATTGGCGGGCAAAGGACATGGATTTTTCAATTTCAGGCATTGATTTTGCACGATTCAGATGCTGCTTGTCTAAAACTGTCAGAGAATTCATCGATTTTCTCGGTGGCATGACTTTCCATTCCTGAATTGCTTCTGTCAAATCTATAAATGCCTTAAATGCCTCATCTTTATTTTTAGTGTTGGCATTAATAGCCATGCCATCTTCATCACCAAATGTTGCTTTTGTACCGGTCGGCCCGGCAGGCACTACAGACACTTCGCAGTTAAACTTTACCTGTGTTTCAAGCGAATCGGCAGCACCTCCCATAAACATTGCGACCTGGCCATCTTTAAACATCTGGTCAAAACCATGATCCTTAATTTCCTGTTGTGTAGGAACAAGCGGACTGTTTAAAAGGTTAGCATAGAATTTAAACCCACCGATTGCTTCTTTTGTATCAATAGGGCAGTTCTTCATGTCTTCAGATATGACATCGCCATTGTTTTGCCAGATAAACATCTGTACCGGTGGCCATCCATTAAGCGAGGTACCCCACTGGACAATCTGCGATTTGTTAAACCCTGATTCACCGTAATGCTTACCATTTTTATCAATGGTAAGCTTTTTTGCGTCTTCAACAAATGTATTCCAGTCCCAGCTATCTGTTGGCTCTGCAACCTTCAACTTGTCAAAAAGGTCTTTATTATAGTACATAATTACAGGCTGTTCACACCACGGCAAGCCATAAATCTTATTATTTACAGTAAATGTATTTAGAGTTGTTCCAATATAATCTGAAGTTTTTGCTGCTTCATTTGAAGACTTTTTCAGATAGTCCGTAATATCAAGCATTGCTCCTCTTGTAGCAAGCTGCGAAGCATTCTGAGCTGATACCCAAAAAACGTCTGGTCCACTGCTTCCTGAAAGTTGCGTCTTAATGCGAGTATCATAATCTGCAGGATTTGATTCTTGAACAATTTTATAAGACGTAGATTTTGAATTTAGTTTGTCTATAATTTTTTGCAGTTCTTTTGACTCTTCAGAACCAGCCCAAGTTGCAAGACGAATTGTCGCCCTTCCAGAAGAACTTGTTTCACCATTTCCCGGAGTTGGAGAACACCCTTCTACCGCAGAAAAACACATTAGGACGGCTAAAACAGCAGTTGACAATTTTCTTAATTTCATTTTTTCCTCCTTTTTTATAATTAACAGGTTACAATGTTGAAAGCGTTTAAATCAAGCTTTACAATTTTAGGCCTGTTATTTGCTTTTTTATTACCCATGACATCTAATACTGTCTCTGGTATGAACAACTTCAGAACTATTTGCATTGCCTGCCACACCGTACGATGTATTTTCCCATTTAAAAAATGGATCAAGGATTGGAATACAATGAGCCTCCGCATCTCCAACTCCGCAGTAGAGACGTGCCGTACCATTTCCTACACGAACAAGCCCGCCAGTGAATACTACATCCTGCAAATCAGGACGTTTACTTTCACCTGCCTCAAAATTTCTGCGTATTGCAATGATTTTCATAGGAGAATGCATACCATTTTGGGGGTCTAGTAGAAAACATGTAGAGTAATAATGGCGGTTCCCTTTTTCATCAAAATTCGCTATATGGGAAAGCACTCCTACTTTGCCGTTTCTTAGCAGATGAAGCTGATTGACTCCTCCCCATTCTTCTTTTATAAATTGATCTTCAAAAACTTGCGTAGAAGAAAGCACCTGTGGCTTTAACTCCTTCAGGGAATCTAAAATTGTCCACCCGATTTTTCCTCTTCCGCCGATTTTCCCTTGGAGCCTCGTTATAACTAAAATTCGTCGATCAGGCAATTCCAATAAACGAATATCTTTCATACGGTCAGGCCCGTGCGCAAACTGTTCGAATTTAAATGGTTCAGTTTCTCTAAGAAAAACCGTTTGGTAAGATAGCTTCCCACTTTCCTCCAAATAAGTTTGCACTCCACCGAGAATTAGGTAGCCATCGATAAATGTATAAAATGGATCCTGAAGATGACTCAGTGGTTTAAAGCGTTCATCTGGTATCCACTCTCCCATTTTCTCTTTAAAAAAAACAATGTCAGAATCTTCTTCTTCACGGCGCTCTACTCTTCCCAAAAGAAATTGACACCCACGATAAAAAAATGGTGAAGTAATATTATAAACATCGTGCGTGTCTCCTCTTGGCAAAATAATCGGAAGCCTTGTATTTGCACATTGAAGGTTCTTCCAAGGGAATTCATCCATAAGTTGTTTGCAGGTACGTATTGCTGTCATAGTATTCCTCCAAATATTTCTGCTTATTTTATAAGTTTTTAGGGGATAATTATTTATACTTACTTGCTTTTTCCTATATTTTATTGTATGAAATACTTTAATTCAACATTAAATTGCTTTAATATCTAAAATAGTGTACATATTTTTACATAATCTGTCCCAAAGTCCATGGAATTTGGGAGTGACAGCTCCGGCAGATGCTGGAAGCCAACGTTACGGAACTGGTTGGATAAAAGGGGAAGCACAACAGCCAGCGAGCCGCATATCGGCACGTAACGGAGAACACAAAGGTATTCTGGGAGGAGAAAAACGGAGCATTCGGAAGCCTAGTGTGCGAAGCAACGATGGAATGGAACTGAGCCTTCCAGCATTGGCCATCTTTCAGGATGAGGAGTCATTGAGCCGCGCTGTGCTGTCGGAACTGTTGGCTGGGGTAAGCACTTGGAAATATGCCCGTGCAAAGGGCTTTGATGGAATCGAAGCCGTCTGCACCAGCAAAAGCGAGGTCAGCAGAAAGTTTGTCAAAGGGCTGTCTGCATTGATGGACGAGTCCTTTTAACGCCGGATTGAAGACGATTATCCAATTCTCATGATGGATGGGATGGCTATTGGGAAAATGACAGTCATCGCAACTATGGTGATTAAAAGCGATGGGCGTAAGCGCATGCTGGGACTCACCGCAGGCGGAACGGAAAATCAGGAAGCAGTCAAGGCTTTCCTCACGGACCTGCTTGACAGAGGACTTGCTGCAGATCAACCCCGTCTGTTTGTCCTGGACGGCGGGAAAGCGCTGCACAAGGCTGTTACTGACACATTTGGTGGGAAAGCAGTCATCCAGCGCTGTCAGGTGCACAAGAAGCGCGATGTTCTGGCACAGCTTCCAAAATACGAATGGGCCAATACCGGGCTGCAAATATTGATGGCATATCTGGAAAATGATTACGACAATGCAAAAAAACATTGGATTCGCTTGCTCACAATCTGGAACATCGGTATCCCAAAGCGGTAGCCAGCCTGCGCGAAGGATTGGAAGAAACGCTTACAGTCCACCGGCTTAAAGTTCCCGATCTGCTCCGTCAGACCCTGTCCAACACCAATGCGATGGAATCGGCCAATTCGGTAGCCGCATCAGTCATCAAACGTGTCAAACACTGGAATGACGGTGAGCAGATCCTTCGCTATGCAGTTGCCGGATTTCTCGAAGCGGAGAAGAGTTTTCGCCGCGTCAAAGGCTATCGGCAAATCCCTCTGCTCATATCCGCCATTAAAAAAGGATTGGAGCCTTCATCCAGCACATTAATCGCCAAAACCGCCTAACCTTTAGCTATTCGGCGATATCCGGAGCATTTCTACGTTTCCGAAATTCTACGGAGTTTGGGACAAGCTCAATTCACAGGATAATACATTCCAAATATTAAGTAGTAAAGCTTTTTTTAAAAAGAAGGCTTTTTTGTGTTGTAATTTTAACTATTTAAATTCAATTTTGCAAAATGTGCACAAATTTTATTTGCTTATAATTAAACAATATAGTATATATTTTTAATGTGCTAAAATATTCAACTGCTTTATTATGCTTGCGCTATAAAAATAGGCGTTGCTAAAACAAATAGTATGTTATTATTGATATATCATAAAAATTATTTACATATTAAAGGAATTGTGTATTATGTTAAACTATCGTGAGCAAAAAATTTTAAAAATATTATATGATTCCCAAAGTTATATTACAGTCAAAAAGCTGTCAAAACAAATTGACTTTTCACCGCAGACAGTTCGCAACGATTTGAAAAAAATTAAAAATTATATTGACCTAAATAATCTAGGAGAAATAATATTGAAACCTGGCAGAGGAATTGCTTTTATTACGACCAAAGAAAATTGGGAAAAGCTGCAAAGCCTCCAAAATGACGAAATGACAATAGATGCTTCAACGGCAAAACGCAAGTTGATGGTTTGCAAAATTATGCTCACTTCAAATATAACAAATATGGCTAACTTGACAAAAAAACTTTACCTTTCAAAATCCGGAGTGAAGAAGGCGCTAAGTGAAGCGGAAACGTGGCTATTAGGCAGAAATATAAGACTCAAAAAGGTACGTGGAAAGGGATATCAAATAGTATGTACTGAGTTATCAAGGCGCATTGCGCTTTTGGAACTCTTTTCAGATATGCAGAAATGTAATAAACAGTTGGCCGAATCTTTAGGCAAACTTGAAGCTAAGTCTAATCTTGCAAACGAAATTTTTTCTTTTTTCGATGGGTTCAATCCAATGGGGGCCATAGACACGATTCAGAAAACAGAAAATAATTTTGGCATGTGTTTTAATTACGTTTCAAAAGGACAATTGGCCTTTTGTTTATCTTTGTCGGTCTATGAATGTAAATTAAATAATGCAATAGGGAAAGTATCTATATGGGGAGCATCTCCGTTTAACCGTGAAGTGGCTAAGGACATTACGAAAAGACTGCAAAGCGTGTACAATATCACAATACCTGAAGGAGAGACAGAATATATCACACTTTGTGTAAGTATTTCTGAAATAAATAATTTTACTGATATTTCGAGTTTAGATCGATGCAAAAAAAATGAGGAATCATTATGTAAAATCATAGATAAACTTATTAATTTGATAAGCAATATCATTGGAATTAATTTTAAATATGATAAAACACTGTTTATGAATCTTTTTCTATACTTGCGGTCAGCCATAGAATGCTGCCGCTATCAAATACATCATAAGGCAAATCCTATCTGCCTAAAAATAAAAAACGACTATCAAAATATTTATACGGTTGCCTTGACAGCAAGTATTTTGTTTGAAGATGAAATGCAAATTGAAATAGGCGACAATGAAATAGGAATGCTCACGCTTTACATTATAGAAGCTATCTACAGAGCAAATTCCAATGTAAAAATATGCATTTTGTGTAATTATGGAATTGGTATTTCTCAGTTTTTAAAGCAGAAAATTGAACGTTTCATACCAAATATATCCGTTTCTATTCTTGCAACATCTCAGGACACGGAAAAGATAATTAGCAATGATTGCGATTTTATTGTTACGACTCAAAATATTGGTACTTCGTGCAAAGGGAAAGATGTTGTAGTTGTAGATAATCTCTTACTTCCTTATGATATAAAATGTATCGAAAAAGAAATTGCCAGAATTCGTAGGCAAAAGCTAAATAAAATAGCCGTAAAAGAGAAGAACTTTAAAGTAAAACTGTTCGTCGGAAAGTGCGTATATTTTGTCGATAATTCGGGGCAGTTAGAAAAAAAGCACTACTAAAGGATATGTGTATGCAGCTTGAAAAAAGCGGGTATGTTTTGAAGGGCTTTTTAAATTCAGTATTAAAAAGGGAGAACAGATCTTCCACCAATATTGGCAAGCATGTTGCTATACCGCATGGATCAACAAAATTTGTAATACGGCCAATTATATCTGTTGCCCTTTTGAAAAAGCCTATAATTTGGAACGAAAATGAGTGGGTGGATCTTGTGTTTTTACTTGCTTTAAAGCAAGATGATACATTTAGTACAAAATCTCAAATGATGAAATTTTATTCTGTACTTACTACTTTAATTGACGATGAAAATTGTCTTAAATATACAAAAGCAAAAGAAATTTGTGACAGAGATGGATTTGCCGATTATATGAATAAATTGACAAATGGAGATGATGGATTATATTAAAAAGTTGACCTAAGTTTAAAATACTTAATTAATTTGGAGGCAAAAATGATAAGTGATCTGTTAAAACCTGAATCAATTATTTTTGGAGTACAAACAGCAAAAAATACAAAAGAGGACGCTATTAAAAAAACAAGTGATCTGTGTGCATTACACAGCGGACAAAAGAGCAGAGCCTTATATAAGGCTTTTTTAAAACGTGAAAAAATAGAAACTACTGGTTTCGGAAGCGGAGTGGCTATTCCCCATGCGAAAATTGACAAACTGCAGACGCCCTTTATTTTAATTGCCCGATTTGCAGAGCCTGTAGAATGGGACTCAATAGATGGAAAGCCTGTTGAGGTAGCAATAGCGCTGGTAATGCCTACCACAGATAAAAATAATACACATATTAAAGTTCTCTCAAGTTTTTCCCGCAAGCTTGCCGATGATTCATTTATAGACAGGCTTAAAAATGAAGAAGACCCAAATGTACTTTATAATTATATAATTAAAAAAATGGAGGAGAATTGAAAATGAAAGTTGTTGGGGTTACAAAATGTCCGGTAGGTATAGCACATACATATTTAGCGGCAGAAAAGCTTGAAAAGGTCGGCAAAGGTTTAAATTATTCTGTCAAAATTGAAACGCAGGGCGCGCAGGGAATAGAAAATCAATTGACAGAAGAAGAAATAAAGCAGGCCGATTATGTCATAATAGCTGCCGATGTCGCAATTGAAGGAAAGGAAAGGTTTAATGGCAAAAAAGTTGTAGAACTACCAATCAGCAAAGTCCTTCAAAACACGGAGGGCGTGATGAAATCTCTTGAAAGCAACACAAAAATATATGAATCTTCAAAACTGAATGAACCTGAAATGGATAAAAACAAGGAAGGATATAAAAATAATAAAAATTATGGCAAAAGCGCTATGAAACAATTAATGAACGGTGTATCTTATATGATACCGTTTGTTGTAGTAGGCGGGCTATTTATTGCTCTTTCTATTTCGTGTGGCGGTGTTCCTACATCAAAAGGAATGGGTGTTACTCCTGGCTTTTGGAGTAAAGTAAACTCGATTGGCAGCATTGGGTTTAAACTTATGATACCGATACTGGCAGGATACATAGCTTTTGCAATTTCAGGCAGGGCTGCACTTGCACCAGCAATGATATCTGCAATGGTTGCAAACGATAATACTATCCTTGGTACCAGTGCAGGTACAGGCTTTTTAGGTGCTATTCTTGTAGGCTATATGGCTGGTTACCTTGTAAAATGGATAAACACATGGAAAATCCCCAAAAATATCAGGCCTATAATGCCTATATTTGTCATACCGATTTTAGGAACCGGAATTGTGTCCGGAGCGTTTATACTTGTTTTGGGTGCACCGATTTCATGGCTTATGACTGCTCTTGAAAGTGCACTTAACATACTGTCGAAAAACCCTGCCACAAGTATACCCCTTGGACTGCTCTTAGGCGCCATGGTAGCAGCTGATATGGGCGGCCCGATTAACAAAGTTGCTTTTCTGTTTGGTACTGCCTCAATTACGGCAGGTACACCGCAAATCATGGGTGCCGTAGCATGTGCTATACCTGTACCGCCTTTAGCGGTAGGGCTCGCTACATTTATGAAGAAAAAATGTTTTAATGAAGAAGAAAGAGCTGCCGGTATTCCAGCACTTCTTATGGGGCTAATTGGAATTACAGAAGGAGCTATTCCTTTTGCTGCCGCGGATCCCAAACGTGTTATGCCAAGCATAATTATAGGCAGTAGCATAGCTTCAGCAATTGGCATGGTATTTGGAATTACTGACGTAGTCCCGCACGGTGGCCCTATTGTTGGCTTCCTTGGTGCTACTAACAACCTAGCACTTTTCCTGCTTTGTATAATTATTGGCACTTTAATAGCCAGTGTGCTTACGATTTTGTCCAAAGATGTGAAAAGAAGAAAAGCAAATGTTAATGCTTAAATCTGAATAAACATAATTTTAGTAATAAATTTGTAAAGAAACGGTTACATGCAAAACAATTACTTGTATTATTAAATCTCCTGAAGGACTACATGCACGCCCTGCTGGAATACTTGTAAAATATGCACAGAGCTGCAGTTCGAAAGTTAGCGTCTCTGCTTGCGGCAGAACGGTAGATGCGAAAAGCATTTTTAACGTAATGGGATTCGGTGTAAGTCAAAATGACAAAATTTCTTTTGAGTTTGAAGGACCCAGTGAAAAAAATGATGCAATTAAAATGAAGACATTTTGCAGTGAGAACATTTAAATTGCTGCAATTATACTTTTTTTATAAATTACATTTATTTAATTTCTGCTTTGAAAATTTCATGCTGAATAAATAGTTAAAGGCCTACCGCAAATTTGATAGTGGACTGTTCCCCCGTTGAACAGACAAAGGAATAAAAGCCCTGTCGTAGAATAGCTCGGATTCAGGCGGCCTTGCTCCGGATTTCGAACGGAGTGAGACCGCTTTTCATGTTGATGCGCTCATAGTTGTAAAACTGCACATATTCAGCTACGGCTTGTTCCACTTCGGCACGGCAGGAAAACTTTGTACGGTACAGACATTTCGTTTTCAGTGTACCAAAGAAATTTTCCATAGCAGCATTGTCATATGGACATCCCAATTTCATTTCTAAAGGGCTTCCGTGGATATTTGCATACGGACGGTTATCAGGCCTATGGAAAGCTGGAAAATGTTATGCTGGTCGACTGTTTGGCTCATGCACGGCGGAAATTCGACGAGGCGGTGAAAGCCCTGCCAAAGTCCCAGCAGAAAAAATCTTCCGCTGGCATTGGGCTGATGTACTGCAGCAGACTTTTCGAAATAGAAGACAGAATTGCGGAGCTGACGCCAGAGGAGCGGAAGAAGCAACGGCAGAGTCAAGCAAAACCGGTCTTGAATGATTTCCTGGCATGGGCCAAAACGGGAAATGCGGCGTCGAAGTCTGCCCTCGGCCGTGCGCTGCATTATTTTCTGGAACAATGGCCACGCCTAATCCGCTATCTGGATGATGGCCGGCTGGAAATCGGCAATGACCTTGCGGAGCGCAGCATCAAGCCGTTTGTAATGGGACGCAAGAATTTTCTGTTCGCCAATATTCCATCCGGAGTAAAAGGCAGCGCCGGGGCCTTTTCGGCTGTCTGCTGTCAAGATGCCATCAGGTTTGACGCTTACTCAAAAGGGTTTAAAGCATTCGATGAAGAGCTTTGGACGAAGTTGGAGTGAATTGAATGGATACACAAAAAATTATGACGCAGTTGCGGCTATCTGGTTGGAACGAAGAGTTAAAAGAACGAATAGCCGGCGGGCATACCGTAAGAGCGTTCTGCGAAGGAAAGGGAATCAGCAAAGCCACACTTTATTACTACAGACAGAAAAAAGTGCGGGAAGCCGCCTATACGGAGCTATTGAAAAAACAAAGCGAGGCCGGGCTTGTGCCAAGCGGATGGATTTTCCCGTCCTTGTCGGTAATCAGGCACTTCAGCCATACATATTCCGGCTGTATTTTGTTTCATTATACGCATACACAAACATATTGAATGCCATATGGATAATAATGCAGAAAGCTATGTTTTTTGTATAGAAGTAAATCAAGCCTTCAAGAACTGCAAACGGAATTTTATACAGGCTTTTTACATGCTGCGTAAAAAAATGAGCGAATACAAATACACCTGACGACAGCAACAGGTAGGCCAACAGGGTAGCATCGGAATCTCCCAGTATCTGATAAACAAATGACCGATAAATAAATTCCTCAAACACCGGATATGCCAGCATGACATAAAATGGTTTTTTCATTTGTTTTCGCAGAGAAAGAAGCTTTGCAATCTTTTTTTCCCCACGATCTTTTAGCAAATATTCCAGAATAAAAAGTATACAAGGGCAGAGAAACAAGAGGAGAACAGGCAAAGCAAGCATTCTGTCATTCATATAAAGATTTATAAAGACATCTGCTGCCAAACAAACAGCATACTTGTCCATTTCATTTTTCTGTTTCAGAAAAGGGATCCTGTTTATCAAAAGAATAACAATACCCGGAAACAGTGTTAAAATTATAATTACATTATGCCAAAGGATGCGGGACATTATTTTGAATCCCTCCAGTCAACTCATATCTCTTATGGTAGTATGGAGGAAATGATGGCAGGCACATCGGCAATAACTCGGGGATGCTTATTCTGCATACTTCTAAGTTCATATGTTCAAATTCCGGCAGTGTAATCCAAAGGCAGCCGGCATATCTGCTCATCCTCTTCACTGCACTGATAACGTCATAGTCTTTCGGTTGTAGGCATGCCCCATAAATATCCTTGTCGTGTTTTACAATCGCCGGTTTTCCATACTTGGCGTAAAGTATGACGTTGTTATCAAGGTTGTTAATCCTGGTTTCATAGGGCTTGACCGCAGTGTACTGTTTTTGATCCATCCACGGCAGATTCATATTGTACTCCAGAACCGCTAGGCACTCCATCAATCCGCGGTACAGAACCTTTTCTTTACTCCGTCCGCCCTGAACACCGATTGTATAACGCGGCAAATAATCTTTCCTGGCAAAAAGCTCGCATACAATAATATCGATTCCCTTATCAAAGGAAATATCAGTAAACTGGACATGAAACGCATCTAGAAATTCCTTCACCTGTATGCTACCGTGAAAATATTTTGATAAAAAAGAAACCATGTCCAATTCGACCGGCTTTCCCTTTACGCCGCCATACCACCACAAATTGAAGGAATCAATCTGCAGATATTCAATAATCGCATTTTCCAGGCTTTTTATAACATCTTCCTGTGAAGCCGTACCAGTGGAAACGGCGGATGTCATAAAAGGCTTTTCGTTCTTATAAATATCCCCGTTATTCGTAACGATAAACTGCAGGGGCAGATATACTTTTTCACCAATCCTGCACAGAGAATTCATTTCTACCCACTGAATCACATCATCCGCTGTTACATAGTTCTTTGTGTCTTTTTCGCCAAAATAAGAATTAATCAGCCTCAAGTCGCATACCTGATCCGCCCCAAACTTCCGGCACATTCCCCAATAGGAATCTTTTATGACAAAATTCTTTAAGACATTGTAGAATGAAGCAAAGGTATACCTTTCCGAACTTTCACCAATGTAACTGGCGAATGCCTCATTATAGGTGATGCCATATCCGCTCAGATGGTAGATCATTTTCTGCTTTTGCTCAAATACGTTCTTTTCGAAATCTGAGAAGTCAGAAGTAATATAGGTGAAATCAAGGACTGGAAAAGAACGGCTGCCGAGAAACAGATTATTTCCTTTCCAGATGGAAGTTACCTGCCCGCCAATGCGTTTTCTTCTGAGTTCATTATACCGTCTGGTGTTTTCTATCTGAATCATCTTTGAGTATCTCCTTCAGTATATTAACAGAACGGATATTTTGTTCTTCAAAATGGACCCGATTGATTCCGGAGCAGATTGGGCAGCCGGAATTTTTAAAATTCACATTGTATGAGTACTCGAAATTTGGGGTGTACATCTGAACAACATTGCCTGTCAGAGAACTGCTACCATATTTCATGATGTTTGTCATATCGCTGAGGATCATTCCCAGCAGGATCAAAAGATTTCCGCCTTTTGCTTCAGATGTCAGCGAGCTGTCGTATTTGCTTTCATAGTCGGACATTGTACCGGGGAACTTAGATAGAATGTGCTTTTCAAGGCATTCATAACAACCGGTATAACCGGGCTTGATCCCCGTCAGGTAGATATTGTCGTTATCAATAAAGCCGATGGTGCTATCCATATCAAGACTGAATAGCAGACGGTTTACGGAACGCAGGCCCGTTATATTGCAGAAATCATCCATATAATAGATATGGTCATAACCTTCCAACTGCTTTTTTGCATTTTCCTTAATCTCTTCCATTGCCTGGGCATTTTTCCCTTCGCGCAGGATTTTCTGCTCATTTTCACTGAGAATTTCGGGTAATGCAAACACCGCAGTTGAATCCGGGCACTGCGACTGGATTGTTTTTTTATAATTCTGGTTGGTGATTACAAGAAAGCGGTTCCCGCACTGGATCCCAAGTAAGCCGAATTTCAGCAACTTCAGAAAATCATCGTAGGCATCATCGTCCCGGCTTAAAGAAACTTTTTTATCTTTCTCAAACTGTTGGAATACCCGGACAAACTTTTTTGAACTTTCATCTTTATCAATGATGATTTCATTCACATGCAAAAAGCCTTTTCGGAGGATAAATTCATGGCTGTTTTCTATAATGGACAAATCATTTGGACGTAGAAATACCATAGTATCGTTCATCTTTCGCCTTTCTTTTTAATCATTGTCCTTGATATGTTATTTTTCTTTCCCACATATTACCGTAAATAAGATATGGCTGTTCAACCCGTCCAGCCCCAAGACTTCCTCGGCGTAATGCTTGTTGAACCCTGCGATCTGGCAAGCCGAGTAATCCATTGCAGTGCACATGAGTTCAAAGTTATGAGAAATATTTCCTGCCTCAATCATGGTTGTCAATAAGGACAACTCACCATACTTCAAGTAATTCCTATTCAAGTCATACTCAAGCAGTACAATGAAAGAATAGTCGTCAAAATCGAAACTCCCATACTGTAGGAATTTTCGGATATCAAGACACTTTTGATATGGATATAGGGTATGTGAATACGGCTGATATCGATAGAGCCCCGGTTTAATACCGCTCACGTTGTTGACCTGCAGGATGATATTGATGGGGTAAAGACCGCCGCCTGACGCATAAAAACGTGAATATGCTTTCACTCCGTCATAACTCATAACCCTGCCGGACAGACCAAAACTGTATTTGACAATCGTCGAAAAATCAGCTTGTCTCATAGGAATTTCATTAAAGTCCCGGCTGCTGTGGCGCTGCTGCAGAACACTCAGAATATTTTTATTGACTTTCACCATCTTCTTCGGTAGTTCCACTGTGCTTTCATCCAGTATCTCTTCCTGATCTCTTCTTTCATTGATTTTTGTTGCAAGGTTCAGCTCATTGTACATACCAATGCTCTTTACCTCATGCAGCCGCATGAATCCGAGATTTTCCAGATAGCTGAAAGCAGGGGAGTCAAAATTACCATTCAGTATTTGCCCGAAGACCTGAGCATTGTCATTGTTGCTTACATTGTTTTCATCCAAATGGATTTTGAGATGTTGATTAAATAATCCCTTGATTTTATAATCTGCGTTCATTGCTTAAGCCTCTTAATGCTGCTTCTTTATCTTGACAAAATGAATTATCTCAAAAATAATAATGCAGATCACGGAAGAGATAATACCAATTACCGACATATTCTGGTTTAATGCTGTTCCAGTCATTTTTCCGTCCGTTGTCGTAATCTCATAGATTGGGAATTCCAAAAACCGAACTGTATAAGCCGTCAGGTCGGCGGAATGTGTGTGGAAATAACCGATAAAAATCAAAATACAACACAGTACAATTGAAATAATGATTCCGCCCACGATTTCTAAAACAATGCGTAACAGCTGATTGTCTTTTACCTGTTGTTTCATAAAGAATTCCCCTTTTTTTCATTAATTGGATTCTGATGAAATCCCGGAATCCTAAGCGGGGCTCTGTGAAGCACCGTTTCTAACAATTTTCTTTGTCTTCAGTTTCTCATTACGTTTCAGCAAAATCGTTAAAACAGCTGCGAGGACAGCCATGTAGATAACCGATAGAATCAGAAAAGTCCGATCCCAATAAATTTTTTTGGTCCAGATATCAAAAAAATCATTCATTGCATATTTCATGGGAATATAAGAAGCAATTTTTTTGAATACATCAGGCATTTGGTCAAATGTAATGAATACACCGCAGAACATGTAGGCCGTAAACATCACAACCAGCCCGAATGGCATCAGAATCTGCGTATTCTGAAATAAAAGGGCAAAAACGCCGCCCAGCATCAGAGCTGTAATTACCGCCAGGATATACTGAATCAGAAATACTATAAAATGGCTGAAGTCTGGAAGATGTAAACCAAACACAATCAGTGCAAAGAGGATATCAACAGCCATGGAAAAAACGGCCAGAATCATGTGGGCGGCAATATCGCCAATGAGGACTCTGCCGGTTCTTATTCCAAAAAAATTCAACCGTTCGAGACTGTTATTTTCCAGGCTGCTGCTCATCCACATCGGATAAGAAATCATTGTCAGGGGCAGAATTCCCATTCCTATGGCGATCATAAAATATTTATCTACCAAATAATATCCATTGCCAATGGATATATTGCCATACGAAAGCAGAATGATAACCATCATAATGATCGGGTAGATTAAAGAAAAAAATACAGATAGTGGAATGCGAAACATAATTTTCAGGTCAATCCAGATATAATTTTTCATTTATTCTGTACCTCTGCGCTGTTGAGAGCAAGTGTATAAAGTGTATAGAGCCCATGCGGCACGATTTCAATCGGAATGCCAGCTTTGGAAAGACTGCTGATGATCGCATCCTGCTCATCAAGAGTTTTGGCTGCGATTCCATCATGCCCTTCGTCAATCCGGTTGATAAATTTGTAATTCTGCATATTAGGCCGAATGCCCGATGAATCCGCGCCACTCGGTATTTTCAAAATGGAATAGTATGGATATTTTTCCTGCAGCTCCTGATAAGTTCCCCAGAACAACAAGTTTCCCTTATGTAGAACGAGCAATTTATTTGCCCAGTCCGTTAGCTCCTCAAAATAATGCGTAATAGTCAGCACGGTTCTATTTCTGCTGTAACTACGTACAATCTGCAAAAGGCGATTACGCTTCTGATAATCTAAACCGGTTGTGAGTTCGTCAAAAATTAAAAAATTCGGATTCCTGTACAATACCAGAAACAGCGTAAGCCTCTGGGACTCACCAACGGAAAGTTTTCCGATTCTTTTATTCAGCAGACTCTCAATATCAAATTCACGAATCCGATTCATCAGCGTACTGTCAAAGCGGCGCTTTCCGGATACAATTTGTATCAGCTCACTGACCTTCATGATTTTATTGTAGGAATTAGATTGAAACTGTATCCCAAGTTCGTCGGAAGTAAAAAATCGCTCCATGTCACCATAGTAATGGATTCTGTTAATGATACAATTGATCAATGTGGTTTTCCCCGCGCCATTTTCACCTATAATTCCGACGACGTCGCCTCGATTTACGGCAATATCATGACTGATATGCAATATCGTATTGCCCTTGATCGTGACATTAAGGTCACTGAACGAAAGAATTTTTTCAGACACCACATTCCCTCCCTGATGAACCTCAAAAATGAAGCCTTCAAATTAAAAACAAGGCTCCGACTTGATTGCATCGACAAGCCGGAGACCTTATGTTACAATTGCGATTATTCTTCCTCTTCAGCGATTGCTGCACAGGAGCAGCAGCAACTGCAAGAGCAGGAGCAACTGCAGGAGCATTCACCGCTTGCATAGTTCATTTCATTTTCAGAATCTGCAGCGTTGTAGAAATTGGCTGTATGTTCTTTGATCGACATAAGCATATTCTCCTTTCTTAATAGCAATTACAAAATGCCGGAATGGATTTTGTTCTCTCCACCGCCTCCGGCGGGAAAAGAACATCTTGCCTTCCAAACCTTATTTGAAATTGCTATAAAATTAAGCAAGTTGCAACCTCATTTAAGAAAATTATATTCTGGAATAATAAAATTGCAAGTACTTTTTGAAAATTTTTATTCCGTAAATTGGAGTGATACCATAAAAATGCAGAGGGCAAACACACCAAATGTGATAAAATCAAAGAGAAATAA
The DNA here is from genome assembly GCA_002316805.1 of Ruminococcaceae bacterium UBA1036. Lineage (GTDB taxonomy): Bacteria > Bacillota > Clostridia > Oscillospirales > Acutalibacteraceae > Thermocaproicibacter. The sequence goes on along the minus strand of DCEF01000020.1, from coordinate 34,162 downwards.
GATGGTGTGCTATGCGGAAATACGACAAGGAATTTAAGGAAGAAGCGGTTAAGCTGTCAGATGAAGTGAAGTAGGTATCAAGCAGGCTGCGGCTCAACTCGTGATAGCATACTATACGCTGTTGGAATGGCTTAGATACTGGGTTAACACCTGCTTTTACTCATATATCGCATAGTGATAGCTTAGACTGGAAAAACCCGACACCTGAGCAGATAGAAAAGCGTGTTATTTCTCGGGTGAAACCGGGTTCTATAGTTTTGTTCCACAACGGCGCAAAAAACACACCGGCAGCACTGCCGACCGTCCTCCAGACGCTTCAGGCGCAGGGGTACAAGATTGTCCCGGTGTCTCAATTGATTTATAAAAGCGATTACACGATTGATGTTGCCGGGATGCAGATACCGAGGTCAAACAGTGCAAATGCTTCTTCAAAATGAATAGTTGTAATTTCCCATGATTTTAGATGAGAATAATTTATTACGCCAGTTGATAGAGAAAATCTCGTTATTAAATCTATTTGAAGAGCGTAAAAAACGGCAGTGACTGCCCCTAACAAACTCGATGGGGGTAGCACTGCTTTTTTTTAAGCATGGAATAAATTTCTATAAAGTAAATGGCATATTATGGAATATAAATTATAGAAAGAATTACAAGTAAGGACTTTTGCAAAGAAAAAGGATAAAAAGGTAAGCACACTGAAAAAAGCTATAGCTATTCATACGGACGGCGAAGAATTGGCACATGCCGTAATGTTGACATTATTGTATATATACTATACAATAAAAAAGCCATGGAATATAAAAAAGAACAGATAGGCGAAGACTTGCTAAACCTCATCTGCGAGTTTTACGAAAAAGACAGCAAGGCGAGGACGTTTGGCACGGATACGGAGCTTTACCATTCGGAAATCCATATGCTTCAGTGCATAATGGAACACCCTGGTCTGCACATTTCCGGCATTGCCTGCCTACTTGGAATTACGAGAGGCGCGGCTTCACAGACGGTGAAACGGCTGGAACACAAGAAAATGGTCGTAAAAGAAACCAGCCCAACCAATTGCAAAAAAATAGTTATGCACCTTACATCAAAAGGCGAAACCGCCTGCCAAAACCATAAAAAGGCCCATGAAAAATACTGCGCAGTAATATTAACCTTTTTGACAGATGCGTCGGCGGAACAACTTCAATTTTTCTCCGGATTCCTTTCGAAATTCAAAAAATTTCTCGAAGAAGAATAGACCGGAGAAATAATGATTTGCACTTTGTACTGATAGTATAGTATCTTTACATTTTTATATAATGCTTGGATCTATGATAGTAGGCGTGGACAGAAAAAAAGAAGGATACATTATAAAATGGACAAAGAATATCTTATACACGAAAAGCCGTTGAAAGCGCTTATCGTTTTTTCGCTGCCGATGATTATAGGCAACTTGTTTCAGCAATTTTACACCATGGTCGATTCTATAGTAGTGGGGCGTTGCGTCAGCGAAAACGCGCTTGCTGCTGTTGGTGCGTCGTATTCTGTCACAAACGTGTTTATCTGCGTTGCAATAGGCGGCGGGGTGGGCGCATCGGTAATCATAAGCCGATATTTCGGCGCTCGCGAATATGGGAAGATGAAGCAGGCTTCATATACTGCGCTGCTGGCTTTTCTCGTGCTTGGTACGGTGCTCGGGATTGTAGGGCTGTTCTGCTGCAAAGCGCTCATGCAGTTGCTCGACACGCCGGCAAACATACTCGACATGACCATTGTCTATCTCAATATTTATTTTATCGGCCTTCCGTTCCTTTTCATGTACAACGTCATCTCGGCTTTGTTCAATGCCATAGGCCGTTCGCGCGTCCCGCTCTACCTACTGATTTTTTCCTCCATGCTTAATATATTCCTCGATGTCTACATGGTTTGCTCACTTCATCTCGGCGTGGCCGGAGTTGCGTGGGCAACATTGATTGCTCAGGGTATTTCCGCCGTGATTTCATTTGTGCTGTTGCTTAGGGAGCTGCACTCGTACCCTTCTGTGAAGGTTGAGATATTTGATGGCACCGAGCTGAAAAACATGGCTCGCATAGCGCTGCCGTCGATTCTTCAACAATCGACTGTTTCTATCGGCATGATGTTAGTTCAGTCGGTTGTCAACAGCTTTGGGGCGGAAATGCTGGCTGGCTTTTCGGCAGCTATGCGTGTGGAGAGCATCTGTATAGTACCTATGCAGGCGATGGGAAACGCGATTTCAGCCTATACGGCGCAGAATATAGGGGCCGAAAGGAAAGGACGCATTGTAAAGGGTTACCATGTCAGCGGATGGATTGTTGCGCTTTTTGCGGCCATCATCTGCATTGTACTTGAAATTTTCAATACGTCGATTATCTCAATGTTCCTTGGCGACAACAGCACGCACCTCGCTTCGCAGACGGGGATTTCATACCTTAGGTTCATGGGGTGGTGCTATATTCTGATTGGGCTTAAAATGGTGACAGATGGTTTGCTGCGAGGGGCAGGTGACATGAAAATGTTCACCATTGCGAACCTTGTGAACCTTGTCATACGTGTGACGGTCGCCGTTACATTAGCGCCGAGCTACGGCATATCCATGGTCTGGAGCGCAGTGCCTCTCGGCTGGTTTGCCAATCTCATCATTTCTTATGCCGAGTACTGCACCGGCAAGTGGAAACATATTGCCGATTCGGAGAAGCAAAAAACAGCGTAATTAATGCCGGTTGAACGAGCCAAAAGGGCACGCAAATACTGACTTTTGGATAATTGGAATGATGCCATAAAAATGCAGAGGGCAAACACACCAAAGCTGTCGGAATGGCTTAGATACTGGGTTAACACTGCTTTTACTCATATATCGAAACTTCGTTTAATCCGCGTAACTTAATATTGCGTGCTGTAATTGTTGTACATCTATTTTACGCACCATATCACATTTGCCATTGCTATGTATAATTAAAAAAGATGGATACCAATGGATGTCATATACATTTTTAAATATGGATAGTTTGTCGACGATGTCTCCTTTTGCCGCATTTTTGTCACGCTCGATTCGCGTTATATTAAACTTTTTTGTGATCTCCGGGGTATATATTTTAGGAGTGGCTTCTTTACAGTCCTTACATCCTGGCATACTAAAATATATTAGGTTCTGCAGGCCAGTACTGTTTTTTACAATATTATGTACAATAAAATCGTTAGCATTAGAGATCAGTTTTTCTTTGTTTGTCAGGTTTTTCTCGGATAAAAATGAAATTGCATTTTTATATCCTTTACTATCCACAAAGACCACATTGTTATTCTGATCAACTATAAAAATTGTATTTAACGAGGAAGATATTCTGACATTTCCCAAAGAATAGCTGTTATCATATAAATCGTACTTTTTAGTTTCCTCCTCGGGTATTTTGTTTTCCCAGAGCAGCATAAGTTCGATGCCTTGATTTTTGCAGTATATTTCGCGAATTTCTTTTAGGATAGGTAGGTTGCTTAGACAATTGCCGGATTTATCCGATAAAAAGACAACAATCTTATAATTTTTGTTATCCCAAACCATCTTTGTGTTATTTGAGCGCGTAACATTCAGTGTTGAAATATTGTCTTTACATTTCAAATAGGCATCAGTTGTTTTCGGTTTCATAAACAAAGTAAATACTACAACCAAGCAAAGTACCAACAGCAAGGCACCAACGCCTATAATTACCAATCTTATCTGAGTATGCCTGTCCTTGATTTCCATATTGCCATTCGGAGATACGTAAGGTGATGTTTACGCACTCCATGCGCCTCCTTTTTTGCTATTAATTAGTTACTCTACCCAAGTCTATGAATTTGGATTAGCGGGATAAAGCTTTTTAATGAATCTCCCTGCCACAAAGCAGCGGAGTATCATAGGAGCTATGAGAAAACACGCCGCAAACAGTGGGAAACTAACCACTAATTCGAATAATGCAGATAAGTTGTATACAATTATGCAAAATTCATCCAATAGCCTTAGCTTATTCTTCTTTTCGACAATTGTCAATAGTTCTATTATACAAAATAGAATGAGTAACACGACTTTATATAAATCAAAATGTAAAAAATGCATAAAAACATGCTATGTAGATTCCTGGCAAAGTGAAGCCGCGGCACCAGTTAGGCAACATGGAGTGATACCATAAAAATGCAGAGGGCAAACACACCAAAAGTGATAAAATCAAAGGCAGTCAGGGTGGTGTGTTATGCGGAAATACACCAAATTTCCATTTATAAACAAGCTGAATAGTGGGCAAACAGCATGAATTCAGACTATATAAACACGGGCTAATTCTGCGTAGTTAATATGGCAGGCATTTATTTTAGTCCTACTTGCAATACATGGCGTGCGGCGGACTATAATATCCGAATATTTTAGAAAGCATAGACATGAACCGGTCATAAAAGGCATATATTGTGTTACAGCATGAAGCGGACTCATAAAACGGCGGCAAAACCCCTTATGCTGCCGGATGGCACTGTAAACAAGGTGTGCTCGAACGGGCTGCCTATCCATAAAAGGATTGGTTGTTGATATGATGGGGAGAAAAAACGAGCGCCGGTAATTAATCCGACGCTCGTTTTATAAATTGTAGCGTTACAATTGTTAAACAAAAAGCATGATTTGGTTTTTACAAAATTAAAATCAGTTAAATAATTCCAGAAACTTCCACCGTTGTTGTACCTGGGCTGACGGTTACGATTCCGGTAACCGGATCCCGCGTAAAGGTAGCAGCAGGGATTGTCAGTGAATACGATGATGCCGAGGCCGGCAGTGTGAAATCTCCGCCGACAAACGAATAATCAGATGTTGTGACAGGTGTCCCGTTGACGGAGACAGCAGAGATTGATTCCGGCGCAGGATTAAATGTGTCTGAGAGCACAACACTTGAAGCCAGCGTATTACCATAATTGTACATTGTGAATGCATAGGTCAGCAGACTTCCGTCAATCACAGGATTTGGCGACATTGCTTTGATGATATCGACATCGGCATATGCGTCTACCACAAGTACTTTCACCGCATTTATCGGATCAGTAAGCCCGTCTGCTGTTAATGTTGATTCGTTGATAATAAGTGATCCAATGGCTAACGGCGCCTGATCGTTTACTTTTGCGGCATAGATGATCATAGCGTTAGAATGTGCAGGTAAAGTCGGGACGGTAAACGTCACTGATTCCGTAGCTATAGTAGGAGATAATGTTGAGATAAATGCACCGTTGATATATAACATCGCGGGTCCAATATAATCCAAAGGAGTTATACTGATGCTTCCCAGTGGAGTTGTGCCAAGGTTATCGACAATGACTACATTGCTCAATGCAGTTGCAGCGGTATTAGCCATTGTTATGATATACGTGAGTTGCTCATCTCTGTGATAAACGCTTTCCAGTGCGTTTTTACTCGCAGTTAAGGGTCCTTCCAGATTCGTTGATGCTATATTGGAGATTGCCGAACCGGTATGGGCACCGTAGTGGAAACTGATTTGCGCTTGGTTATTAATAATAGCCATATATTCCATCTCACATTTCAATTTAGTATATTATTGATAATATAACAATAGACACATCATCTACCGACTATATAGTATGAAAAAGTAGATAGCAATGTGAAATTAAATAGAAAACCATAAACATAATATACGCTTACAGCAATTTTGATTATGACTGCAAAACAGGAATAATACAAACAATTCTACAACTTGGCTGGAACTGTTTGAAGTAATACAAGAACATCTTTGAATCTGCAAAAATAAGTCCACAGGAGATTAATCATAAATGGCTTTTCGCTGTTTCTTTTTTTATAACAAAATTTGTACGTCAGGAGTGGTACAAACATATTATGAACCGGAAAGAAGGTATGAAAAATTATGCCAACTATGATATTAGATATATCGGATGCCACTTTTGTATCTTCGGCACAACCGAATAGTAATTTTTCTTTTTATCCGCTGATGTATACAGGTACTGACGTGAAACTTTTGAATTGCATCAGTCTGGTTCGAATAACACTTCCCGAATTGCCTGTAAAACAGGTGGATAATGCTAAACTTCAACTCACAATGATTGCAAAAAGCGGTGTATCGCCCAGCCCTATTGTAGTTAATAAAGCAATTTCTTATTTTAATCCTTCGACGGTCACATATAATACTCGTCCATCTTTTACGGCAACCTCATCGGCAGTCAGTATCAGCAATACAGATATGAATATAGCTGTAAACATTGATGTTACTGATTTAATTAATAGCTGGTTAAACGGCGCACAAAACAATGGAATTGTCCTTACCAACTCAAATGACAAAACACTTGTGGGATTTGCTAAAAACGCCGTTCTCTATGAGCTTTATTTTCCAAAACTGGTACTTACCTATTCCAGTACCAAATTAGATAACACCGCTATCTGCTTTAGTTATGCACAACTGGCAAATCTTATTACACAGCTCATCCGCTTTTATCCTACAGCGACGATATCAATCTATACAAAAGGTTTTAACGCCACAACCGTCAGCGGAATTCCAGTAAAACTATATGGTTCTCCAGACGCAACCTATGGAACGCTTGCCGTTTTGGGTGACGGAGGATATGGAGCCGTGCCGCTTAATGCAATATCCGCAATCGGACTGCCCGCCGGTATGGTATACAATCCTTTAATCACGTACCTGACCGCTCCGGCGTTTCCCACGGGCTGCGATAAAAATCTAATCACCGCTTATCACGATTATCTGCCTCTCTCAACTTCTGTGACGGTATATTCGGGAACATTAATCGTGGCCTCCGGTATAGTTTATAAAAATGAATATGGAATTTTAGTATTGGCCGATGACAACCTCGGGACAAATCCGACCTTTATGCCTGTCGGCAATATAACCGCTATTGTAACTTCAGCCACTGCGAACGAAACGCAGTCCAATTTAATCACTTCATCTAAAGACTTGATTCCTATCCATTTGCCGCGTGTAAAAAAATAATTTTATTAACACAGCTCGGCACTTTTTATGGGCTTTCTCGTTTTGATCCAATAAACAGATGAAAAAGTCTGCATATTAGAGTTCAAATAGATTACAAAATCAATTGATTGGATAAGCAATAAAATAAGGCCGTCGGAAAATCAACCTGACGACCTTATCTTGTATTACGAAATGAGCCAATGTAGCTTGCTGCAAAGTCTATATATGCTAAAATCCCGCTGTGCCTGTCTTTCTACCTGCGCCTCTGTCTGGTGTGAGGAATCGGCTGCGTCAGCAACTTATTGTCTACCACTAAGCCGTTGCTCCGCTCGTCTGCAGTCTGTCTCTCAATCGCGGCTTTACCTTTGTTGACTTCACCCGCAACGGCCTGCCGGAGTTGCTCGATTTCATCATCCGTTACTCCCGGGATCAACTTTTTGATCTGCGTTTCAAATTCGGCCTGTTTAGTAGCGATGGTTTTGTCAAGATTCGGAGTAATGCGAAATTCCTCGTCAACAATATTCCACGCTGTTCGGGAAAAGTCCATCCAGTGATTCCATTTGTCCTGCCTTGCTTTGGCTTTGACAGCGGCGGCTTTCTCGTTAATTAGGTTTACCCCTGCATCACCTACGGCCTTAATGGCAGCTGTGAAAATGGCAACAATAACGGTAATGAGTATTGGAACCAATGCGTCAATAACCTGCTGTACCATAGTATTTGCCTAACCTTTCTGCCTTTCGGCTTAAGTTGCGGTTTCAATATACACTTAAAACGAGCCGCACCAGAATTCTTTGGAACCTTTTCCAACGGTGCGGACCTTTCCTGATGGAATACATTCGAATTGCCCAAAACAAGGGGAATCGCTTTTAAATTGATATGTTCGGCAGGGACGTTTCATGAAATCTTTTGTTAAAATAAAAATGGTTTGAAAATGTAAAATGGCCGTATCGGATTGATTTCCGTTACTCTGCCTGCGAAAGACTACGTTGCAGCGCGGGAGAAAAAATACATGTTTTGCTGAAAAGCTTGATTTTTTAAGCAGCAAATAACCGCATATGCCCATGATGCACATCGTCATATTTTAATTTTGCAATAATAAAAGCTGTGGAAAATAAAACTATTCATAATCGTGCGGACATAGCATAAAATAAAAAGTACACGCGGTAAAACCTGTTGCAGAGAGTGAATGCGTACAGCCAGTGCGCACGGCTATTTCTGCTTTTAAAAATGATAAATGTGAAGTGTGTAGATTATGATGCCTGTTTTGCTCTGTGGCAGCCCAGATGAAACTTCTGTGAGGGAAGCGCTTTTTCCGGCGCTTTCACGTTATGGCGGCGTATTTTTTGTCGGTAGGGGCTGCGTTGTGCAGAGTGGCAGTCCGGCGGGGTATTTGCTTTGTGAAAGCAGCGAGATACCGGATATCGGACTTCCGCACGGAATTTTAGTTATAAAGGATAAAATTGTGCAGACAAAGCCTGCTTCTGTTCCGGATGATTTTTTGTGTGTTATGGCGTCTCACAACAAAAGTGTGGCCAAGCTTCTCCATGGCTGCAGGGTTACGGCCGTTTCGTGCGGGACGGATCCAAAAGACACATTGAGCCTTGCCGGGCTTGAAAGCGGATGTGCTGACGTGAGCCTGCAGAGGAATCTTGTAACAGCAGGCGGAAATATGCAGGAACCGCGTGACTTTCATGTGGAATTTTCAAAACCGCGCAGCCCGGAGCAGATTTTGCTTGTGAGTGCAGTGTTGCTCCTGTCTGATATTGACCCCGAAAACGGATATGTAATATGATACCTTTTTTTGAAAAGATTTCCGGTTATAAATCCGGAGCAGAGCAGCAAAATAGTAAGGCAAACGCATGAGGATAATGAATCTGAAAAGGAGTGTATTGGTTATGTCAAAAAACAACAATGTTGTCCCAGAAGCGCGTGCTGCACTTGACAAGTTCAAGATGGAAGCTGCCACTGAAGTCGGCGTTAACCTGAAGCAGGGCTATAACGGCGACCTTACGTCTAAACAGGCCGGTTCTGTTGGCGGCCAGATGGTAAAGAACATGATCAAGAGCTATGAACAGAACATGAAATAACCTCGCACTTGTAATTTTATTGGAAAAAAATTAAAATAATGGCGTGTCCTGTGCCGCAGTAAGGCAGGGGGCACGCCTTCTTTATGTGCAGGCGGCAGGCTCGTTTTCAGGATATGCAACGGCGAATTGACTGATATGTGATTTTCTGCTATGCTGTCATTGAAACAAATTTTCATGGGGGAAGGCAGATGGCAGGAAAATATTCGCCGGGCAGCCGAAAAGCGAAACTGACGGCTGCAGGAATCATTGCGGCCGCAGCCGCTGTGTGGGAGGCCGGATTTTACATATTTGCCAACTGCAATCTTAAAGAAATCCTTCAGAAAGGCTCAGTAAAGGTATTTTTTGGCCTTATCACTGTTACGGAAAATGCTGCGCTCGCAAACCCGCACCTTGTAGCGGCAGTATTCTGTGCTGCCCTTGCTGCAGGTTGCTTTATTGGCATACGAAGGGTTACGGCAAAGCCAGATATGTAAATAAAAAAGGCTCTATGCCAAGAGTTGGGGTAAACCGAAAATGGAAACAGTGGGAAGCAGTGTTAAGCTGCTTTTTTTTCGTTACGAAACTGAATATGTGCAGGATACTTGCGAAAGCGCCGGGAATTGCGGTAGCCGTAAGCATCCTAATAAATTCAAAATGCCCTTTTAGATATAAAAAATGCACGGAGAAAAATTTTCTTCGTGCAAAGGCTCATATTAGGCAGAAATCCAAAGTTACCGGCTCAGGTCAGCTTCAAACAGTCTGGCCTGCTTTTTTTGCAATTTCTTCTTTTTTGTTTTTCTCTCTTGTTTCGCGCTCTGCGCAGCGCTCTTTTGCCGCGCTTGTTTTCCAGATATCATCTGCAACAGGTGCCCAGTTCTTTGCAGCCGCGACGCATTTTGAGCAAAGCTGGTCGGCGTCTTCCGGATGTACAAGGTCTGTGGACTTTGCACCTGACTTTTTCACCATCTGAGCAAGTCGCGGAGGGTTGTCAAGCAGCGGGCATGGGCGGAGCATATCATGGTTAAAAGGCTGGCTGCGGCGGTATTCCATGAAAAGCGGAGAACGGCACGCTTCCAGTATCGTTTTGTCTTTTATATTAGAGTCTGAGTAATGGATAAACGCGCATGGCTCAATATCACCATTAGCATTGATGTGCAGGTACGAAGCACCGCCTGCTATGCAGCCGTTAACATATTCGCCGTCATTCCAGAAATCCATTGTGAAGATCGGCTTTGTATTACGGAACTTACGGATCTGGTCATACATAAACTTGCGCTGCTCAGCAGTCGCCATCAGATCAGGGACTGCATCAACACCTACAGGCATATAAGTGAATATCCACGCGAAAATGCACCCCTGGTTGATAAGAAAATCGATATATTCGTCGCTGCCTATAGTATCCGCATTCTTGCTTGTATAGCAAAGCGATGCGCCAAACGGCAGCTTTTTTTCGCGCATAATCTTCATGGCACGCATTACTTTCTGATAAGTGCCTTTCCCGCGGCGGAAGTCGGTTTCTTCCTCATTGCCTTCAATGCTGATTGCCGGGACGAAGTTCTTCACGCGCAGGACATTGTCAGCAAAAGCCTCATCAATCATTGTCCCATTTGTAAATGCAAGGAAAGTGCAGTCATTATGTGCTTCGCAAAGCTTGATGATATCGTCTTTCCTCATTAGCGGCTCACCGCCGGAAAGTATGTACATATAGCAGCCAAGCTCTTTGCCCTGCTCGATAATATTGTCCATCTGCTCGTAACTGAGGCTGAGGTTATGGCCGTAATCCGCGGCCCAGCATCCAGTGCAGCGAAGGTTGCATGCCGAAGTTGGATCCATCAGTATGGCCCATGGGATATTGCAATTATATTTTTCCTCATTTTCATGGATCTTTTTGCCGCCCATGAAGTTTATCAACATGTTTTCAAATGACTTTTTGCGGTAGCCATCATCTACATTGTTGTAAAAGCCAGAAATCAGGCGGTTCCAGTTGTTGTTCGGGTCTTTCACAGCTTCATCAAGTATTTTGTAAGACCTGTTGTGCCTTTCATCCTTATCAAATTTTTCCAGCCAGCCCAGCAGTTTAGGAATGTTTTTCTGAGGGTTGCTGTCAAGGTAGCTCATGGCGGTTTTAAGGCCGAAGAATTCCAGTTTATCTTTAAAGTTTTCCATAGCGGATCATCCTTTCTGAACTATTAACTGCAACTGTGGATACACAAATCAATTTTATCATTTTTTTAATGGATTGTATCTATACAATACTTTAATAATGTAATAACCATACCAGTTTATTGCATTATTTCAATTGGCAAATACCTCAATATTTATGAAAAAAATGGCTGATATATTCACGCCTTTACGCCTGCTCCTTCATTGTTTAAGATCGGGCAAGGCCCTTTTAAGCGAATTGCGCAGCGCATAAAAAAGCGGAACAGCTATAGCATCTGCAACCAGCGCATTAATAAGCGTGACCGGAATTTTTACTGAAAGCTGAAGCCTAACAGCCTGCCATGCTGATCCTACAAGCGCCAGCTTCGCCCAGCTGTATGCGATATAGAGTGCGCAGTATGTAAGTGAACCCGTCACTGCGCCCACAATCACGCGTGAAAGCTTTTTTTCGCCGCTTTTTGCGCTCCAGACAATCACTCCGCAGACGAACGCCATTATGAATTTTGTCACAAGTGTAACAGGCGCACTGGAAGCCCATCCACCGACAAGGTCAAACAGGCATGAGCCTATGCCGGCCGCAAGGCCGCCGTAAACAGGTCCAAGCAGCAACCCGGAAAGTATGCAGAAAACATTTGCAAAACCGAGCATCGTTTTGTCGCCGCCAACAGGTATCTGCACCTTGAAAAACATTGTAGCGATAAATACCAAAGCCGCCATCAGGCCTGTAACGGCAAGGTTAACATTTGAATTTTTCGAAATGCATTTTACTTTCATTATTATTGCCCCCAGCTTTATTTAACAAATGCAGCAACACTTTTTTTCAGCTTTGCGCCGTCAAGTGCACGGCCAAGAATCAGGTAAACCACCGCGCTTGCAGTCGCCTGAACAGCATTGCCCGGGATTTCAGCAACAGGCGAAACGAAACTGTGCAGCATGAAAGCTTCGGTCAGGTAGTAGCCGCCTATGCATATTACGCCTGCTGCTGCGGAAGCGGCGGCGTTACGCCTTGTGATTATCGTTTCGCCTGATGAAGTAAAGCACAGGGCCATTGCAGCCTTTATCGCAAATGTAAACGGCGCATAGGCTATGCTGCCGGTCAGCGCATCCGAAAGCCCCTCGCCTATCCCTGCAGCCGTAACAGCATACGGCGCAGGCAGCAGGCTTGCCGCAATATAGACAAACGCGTCGCCGAGGTGTATATATCCCCCGGTAGCGGGCGTCGGTATGTGAAGCACATAGGCTGTCACAATAAAAATCAGTGCGCCCAGCAGAGCAGTAATCACGCCAAGGCGCAATGAAGCTTCTTTTTTCAATTGCAGTCCGCTCCTTTTTCGGGCCGCAGCATGAATTCTTTATGTGCGGCTGTTGCATAATTTCTTTTCTGTGCTATCATGATAGCTGAAAACTGTTTGCATTAAAATATACAGTCCGTAAAAATTTAATCAGTACAGATCTTATTACAGGAGTGCAGCATGACGTATGACTATATCCAGCTCGACAGGAACTCGGGTGTGCCGCTTTACCGCCAGCTTTATCTCAGTATCCGCACGGCCGTGGAGTCTGGCGGCCTGAAGGAAAACGACCGCCTGCCATCGGTAAGGCGCCTCTCTGACGACTTGCACCTGAGCTGCACAACAGTCGAATCGGCTTATCAGCAGTTATGCGTCGAAGGATATATACATTCTTCGCCGCACAGGGGGTATTTTGCACTTGACGCAAGGCGTGAAGGGCCTGCACGAAGGACCGTGCCGCCCGTATTTCACCGCACTGTTTCACCAGCGGTGCGCTATAATTTCGGCACCGACTGTGTCGATATAGGCCATACGGATATTAAAATATGGCGGCGCAATGTGCGCAGCGCCCTTAACCGTGAAAACGTCCTTTGCTCATACGGCGAGCATCAGGGTGAAATCGAACTGCGTGAAGCGCTCTCTTCATACAGCTTCGGCACGCGCGGAGTTATCGCCACGCCTGGGCAGATTGTAATAGGCGCAGGAACGCAGCCGCTCCTCTCCCTTCTTTGCGGGCTTATGGAGCGGCGCCGTTCCGTTGCAATGGAAGAGCCGGGGTTTCCACAGGCAGAGCAGGTTTTTTCAGATTACGGCATTTCTGTGCTGAAGCTGCCCGGTGACAGCAGCGGCATCAGCATGGATGCGCTTGAAAAAAGCGGCGCGCGCCTCGCTTACATCAACCCTTCCAACAGGATATGCACTGGCTCAAGCATACCGGTAAGCCGCCGCACTGAGCTTCTGCGCTGGGCACACCGCAGTGGCGGGATTATAATTGAAGACGACTACAACGGGGAGCTGCGCTACAGAGCGCGTCCCGTGCCAGCAATGCAGGGAATCGCGGGCGGGCGCGGCGTAGTATATCTTGGTTCTTTTTCAAAATTGCTCCTGCCGTCAGTCCGGATAGGCTACATGGTGCTTACGCCGGAGCTGCTGAAAGAATATCTTCCGCGCGCAGCGAATTATAACCAGACTGCATCAAAAGTTGAGCAGCTTGCGCTTGCCGAATATATACGCAGTGGCCAGATGGAACGGCATCTTCGCCGCCTTAGAAAGCTTTACGGCACAAAAAGCGAAAGGCTTATAAAAGCGCTGAAAAATGCTTTTGGTAAAAAAATAGACATTCTTCTCGAAGAAACGCCGCTCACGCTTATCCTGACTGTGCACACAAAAAAAAATGCCGATGGGCTTTGCCGCCTCGCCATGAAGAACGGCGTGCGTGTGCAGAAAACAGAAGACGGGAAGATACGCCTCGGCTTTGCCAGCATACCGATAGGCAATATTGAAGACGCCGTGCAATGCCTGAAATCCGCATGGTCAACTTGTTTTTAAATGAATTTTATGCTATTCCTTATGCTGCCGTGTAAACATGGCCATGCAAAATTACTGTGGCTTGCCATGCCGCTTAAAAACTGTGCTGCACCTTTTCAGACGATAAAAAACAGAGTATGATAAAAAAGTATAAAAAAGCCGCCTGGTTTAAGGCGGCACGAGAGAGAAAGGACAATAAAGATGAGAGCTTACGAACGACTTTTAAATTACGTGAAATACGACACTACTTCTTACGAAAACGCGCCTGAAAGCGTATGCCCAAGCACTGAAAGCCAGAAAGTGTTTGCCGGATATCTTGTAAATGAAATGAAAAGCGTCGGCATTGCCGACGCACGCATGGACGAGTATGGTTATGTTTATGGCAGCATACCTTCAAACTGTGGCAGCAGGCAGCCCGTAATCGGGCTGATTTCCCACATGGACACAAGCTCTTCTGCAAGCGGTGCCAATATTCACCCGCATATCGTTAAAAATTATGACGGCGGCAGCATAGTGCTCAACGCCGAAAAGCATATAGTCATGAGTCCTGAAGAGTATGGAGTCCTCGGAGACTGCAAAGGCATGGACTTAATTGTAACCGACGGCACTACGCTTCTCGGTGCCGATGACAAAGCTGGCATTGCAGAAATAATGACTGCTGCCGAAACTCTGCAAAAACAAAATATACCACATGGAAAAATCGTTGTTGCGTTTACGCCTGACGAAGAAATCGGCCGCGGCACAGACAGGTTCAATATCAAGAACTTCGGCGCGGATTTTGCCTATACCGTTGACGGCGGCGACGTGCGGCACTACGAATATGAAAACTTCAACGCCGCATCCGCAAAACTGACAGTCAACGGAGTGTGCACCCACCCGGGGGACGGCAAAAACAAGATGAAAAATGCTATACTCTTCGGTATGGAGTTTAACTCAATGCTTCCGCCGGCCGAAACACCAGCGCATACGGAAGGCCGCGACGGCTTCTACCATTTGCTCCACATGGAGGGCTGCGAAGAAAAGGCCGTGCTCAAATACATCATCCGCGACCACAGCAAAGAAAAATTTGAAGCGCGCAAAGCATACATGAAGCGCGCCGCAGATTACCTCAATGCAAAATACGGCAGCGGCACATTCGAGCTTGACATTAAAGACTCATATTATAATATGAAGCCGGTCATAGAACAACATATGGAAATCATTAGCCGTGTGGAAAAAGCCATGCTTAAATGTGGCATTAAAAATCTGACGCCCACACCGATACGCGGAGGAACAGACGGCGCCATGCTTTCGCTGAAAGGCCTGCCGTGCCCCAACCTGCCAACAGGCGGCTGCAATTACCACAGCCGCTTCGAATTTATTCCGGTTCAGGCAATGGACAAAGTAACCGATATACTTGTTGCCCTGGCGAAGGAACAGCAATAAGGAGATAAACATGTTGCCCACTGCTTTCTGAAAGCATTATATTGTATTATCGATTGCCCCTTCTTCAAGCTTTGCATCATAAACCTCTTTCGGCAGTGGCTTCTTTAACAGTGCAAGAATGAAACAGCCGACAAACATTCCAGCAACCAAAGCAATAAAATAGCCAAATGGATTTGTAATAGTTGGAAGGACGAAGATACCTCCGTGCGGTGCGTGGAGTTGGCATCCAAATGCCATTGAAAGGGCACCGCTGACAGCAGAGCCTGCAATCATAGAAGGTAAAACGCGAAGTGGATCAGCCGCTGCAAATGGAATTGCTCCTTCTGTAATAAAAGATAGACCCATAACATAGTTTACAAGCCCTGACTGGCGCTCTTTTGGAGTAAAGCGATTTTTGAAAAGAGTAGTGCACAGTGCAATGGCAAGTGGAGGTACCATGCCGCCTATCATGCATGAAGCCATAATTTTAAATCCCATTCCATTAGCGCCTGGGGAAGAAAGCGAAGCGGTAGCAAATAGATAAGCGGCTTTATTAATTGGGCCGCCCATGTCTGTAGCCATCATTCCTCCTATAATTAATCCGCAGGCAACAGCCGCATTTGTATTCATACTGGAAAGGAGACCAGTTAAGCCAACATTAATCCAGATCATTAGTGGGTTAATCAGTGACATCACAATCCCAATTAAAAAAATACCTGCCAGAGGATAAATCAGGATGGATTTTATTCCTTCCAGGGATTTTGGGAAATGGCTGCACAACTTTTTTAAGCCAAGTATCAAGTAACCAGCAATAAAACCAGCAAATAATGCGCCTAAAAATCCAGCGCTTACTTTGCCGCCTGCTGGGTCACTGAATGTGCTGCCGTTCATTGCCAAAATTCCTCCTACAAACCCTACAGCCAAACCTGGGCGGTCAGCTATTGCCATTGCTATAAAACCTGCAAGGACCGGAAGCATCATATTAAAAGCAAAACCGCCTACGCATTTGAAAAACTTGGCGGCAAGTGTTGTTGAGCCAAAATTCGGCCCACCTGTAACACCGCTTGCTGAATCTATTAAAAACGCGATTGCAATCAGGATGCCTCCGCCAATCACAAATGGAAGCATATGTGAAACGCCATTCATAAGCTGTTTGTAGATATTAGAACCCGTATTGTTCTTTTTACCTGAAACATGCTGCACTTCCATTTCTTTTGAAGCGCTGTGAAAAGTTGGTGCCTTCCCATCAAGTATTTGTTGAATAAGTTCCTGCGGTTTATTAATACCAGCTGTAACACTTGTTTTAATAACCGGCCTGCCATTAAAGCGGTTCATCTCGACTTCACGGTCTACTGCAACAATTATGCCGTCACACGATGCAATATCTTCTGGTGTAAGTGCGTTTTCAACGCCCCCGGCTCCATCTGTTTCCACCTTTATGGCAACTCCCATCTTCTGGGCTTGTTGTGTGAGCTTTTCAGCAGCCATAAATGTATGGGCTATTCCGGTAGGGCAGGCCGTAACAGCAAGAATCTGCGCTTTGCCTGATGGCATTTTCCTGCCAGAAGCATTATCCTCCTGCGTTTGTTTGGCCGCAAATTTTTTGGCTTCTTCTTCCGTAATCAACTGCAAAAATTTTTCAGGGCCATCTGCTTTAAGCAATTCCGTTTTGAATCCCGGTTCTGCTAACAGAATGGCTAAATGCTGCAGTGCTTTAAGATGTATATTATTACCATACCCTGAAGCTGGTGCTGCAATCATAAAAAGCAAAGTAACAGGCTGTTTATCCGGTGCGCTATAGTCGACACCGTTAGGAACTGTCATAGCGGCAATTCCTGGTTTTAAAACAGCATCCACTTTTGCATGCGGAATGGCAATACCCTCACCCACAGCAGTTGTGCTAAGGTTTTCTCGCGCAAAGATTCCCTTTCGGAATGCTCCTTTGTCGCTGATACAGCCTTCTGCATCCAGCAAATTAATCATCTGTTCAACTGCATCTTCTTCACTTGTTACTGATGCATTCAGCTTTATTCCACGCAATGTCAACAATTCATTGATTCTCATATGCAATTTCCTTCCCATAATTTTTTTATAATCTCTGCTTAGCCAAACTTTCAGTATAAAGCACAGAGATTAGAGTTATCAGAGTTATGGCTTTACACGATTAAGTGTTACAAGCCGGGCTGATTTTAGGATCTCCGCTTTCGTGCAAAGCTGCGTTCCCGGCTTAGACGCCGTAACCGTGCCTGCCGCTGTTGTAATGCGTGCAATTTCATCAAGCGTTAGTCCCTGCAATATTGAGTACGCCAATGCAGCAACCATGGAATCACCCGCCCCTGTCGCACTTTTTAGCTGAATTGTCCATGGCTTTGTTTTATAAGCTTCATCTTTATTAATAACGACAGCGCCATCTCCTCCCATGGAAACAATCACAGTGTTTATACCCGTCAAAATAAGTTTTTGGCCAGCATAGACAATATCGTTAAGCGATAAAAGCTTTCGCCCCACCAGCCCTTCCAATTCGTGTAAGTTTGGTTTAACAGCAAATGGTTTACTTTTAATTCCTATTTTCAGTGCTTCTCCATCTGCATCGAGAATCGTCTGCACTCCCGCTTCGTTTGCAATGTGTATAAATTCCCCATAGATATTATCAGGTACACCCGGCGGTATGCTGCCTGTTAAAACAACAACTGCGGTTTCAGCGCAAAGGTCTTCAAAATTTTTTTTAAACTGTAAAAGGTCGTCAGAGCAAACTTCACATCCGCTTTCATTTATTTCCGTAATCTTTTTTGCTTGTTGATCAAATATTTTAACGTTTGTTCGTGTTTCACCCGGAATTTCCGTAAAATTGCTATCAATATGGCTGTGAATTAAAAAGTTTTGTAACAGTTTTCCTGTATGGCCTGCAATAAATCCAACAGCAGTGGTTTTTATGCCAAAACTGTGCAAAACCCGGGAAACATTTATTCCCTTTCCACCTGGATCGGTTTCAGACTTAATAACACGGTTCAAGCCATATGGAATAAGCCTTTCCACTGTAACTGTTTTATCAACTGATGGATTAAGTGTGACCGTAAGAACAGTTTTCCCCATAATTGCCTCCAATTTAGTGTGTATAGTCTTCGCTATCTGCAAAATAAAAGCGTACTCCCTTATTCTTTATTTTCTGCTGTTGTTCATCTGAAATAGGATGGCATGTAATGCATACTTCTACATCTGCCAGTTTCCCAAAACTGGCAAATGAAACATGTCCAATCTTTGAATGGTCCGCTAAAACGTAGACCTGTTCGGAAGACGCTATCATGCGAGACTTAACAGATGCCTCAGCCAGATTCGGTGTAGTTAAACCTGCTTCAGCATCAATGCCATTTGTAGCCATAAATGCTTTGTCAACATGTATATGGCTTAAATTTTCTTCTGAGACTGGCCCGACCAGTGCAATAGTATTGGAACGCAACGTGCCGCCAACGCATATTAGCGTAATATTGGAATACCAGGAAAGCTTTTGCATCAGAAAGATGGAATTCGTTACAACTGTAAGCTTTTCAAACTTGCAGAGGTATGGGGCAAGGCACATAGTTGTTGTGCCTGAATCGATTAGCAGTGAATCTCCATTTTCTATTTGTTTTGCCGCACAGGCAGCAATTTTCTGCTTTTCCTGATGGTACTTGTCACGTTTTTCCCTGTATGATGGCTCAATTCCAACAGCGCTTGTGCAGACGGCTCCGCCGTGTGTCCTTTTCAGCAGTTTCCGCCTTTCAAGTTCTGTTAAATCTCTACGCGCAGTGGATTCAGATATGTGAAAAATATCGCATAATGAATGGATTGATATTCTTGTTTGATTTTGGACATATTTGCAGATCTTTTTGAGACGTTCCTCTTCATACATACGCTGCTCCGCTTTCATAATTGATCATGGCTGATATTTAACCGATTAATGATTGTTATGGACGTTTATGATTGATTCATATATCATTGTACTGACATCTTATAAATTGTCAATATAAATTCATTAAATTAATAAAGTTTTATGAATAATTTATTGTTTACAGATTTTATATAGCTTTGAGAAGTGTAGGCAACACTGTTGTCTGGAATGTGCCACGACTGCAAAAATTTTTCATTTGTGATTGCCATGTGGACTTCCCTGAGCAATTATTATCATGTGCGTTGAAAGCGTGCCTGTTTCATGCTATAATCGGTTAATAAGTCAAAGTATAAAAAGAGGGGGATCTTCGGAACATGATCCGTGCAAATCAGTACCGCACGCGCCTCTGTGGTGAAGTCGGTGAAAATGATATTGGGAAAGAAATCCGCGTGGCGGGTTGGGTTGAAAATATCCGCGACCACGGCGGCGTGCAGTTTATAGACCTGCGCGACCATTACGGTGTTGTCCAGATAGTCATACATGATGAAAAAATGCTGATGGATATCAATAAAGAATGCACCCTCACAGCAAAAGGAAAAGTAGTGCTGCGCGATGCAGACACGGTCAACCCGAAAATCCCGACAGGAACTGTCGAAGTCCATGTTGACGAACTAACAGTCCTTGGGAAGGTAACGGCGCCGCTGCCGTTTGAAATTATGTCCTCGCGCGAAACTAAAGAAGACGTGCGGCTTAAATACCGTTACCTCGACCTGCGCAACCCTAAAGTCCACCGCAATATTGTGCTGCGCTCAGAGCTTATCTCATATCTGCGGCAGAAAATGACAAGCCTTGGTTTTCTGGAGATGCAGACGCCAATCCTGTCCGCTTCATCTCCCGAGGGTGCGCGCGATTATCTGATACCGAGCCGCCGCCATCCGGGAAAGTTTTATGCGCTGCCTCAGGCACCGCAGATATTTAAGCAGCTTCTTATGGTTTCGGGGTTCGACAGGTATTTTCAGGTTGCTCCCTGCTTCCGTGACGAAGACGCACGTGCGGACCGCTCGCCCGGCGAATTTTATCAGCTCGACTTTGAAATGGCATTTGCAACACAGGAAGATGTTTTTGCTGTTGCGGAAGAAGTGATAGGCGACACATTCCGCAAGTTTTCAAATAAAAAAGTATCTCCCGCTCCGTTCAGGCGTATCCCATATGCGGAGTCAATGCTGAAATACGGTACAGATAAACCTGACCTGCGCAACCCGCTTGAAATACTCGACATAACCGATATTTTTGACGGTACATCGTTTAAGCCGTTCCAGCACAAAACAGTCCGTGCCATAAATGTTCCGGACTGTGCCGGCCAGCCGCGCAGCTTTTTTGAAGGCACGCTGAAGTATGCCGAGAGCATCGGCATGAAAGGCCTCGGCTACATCAAGGTGACGCAGGACGGCGAATACCAGGGGCCTATAAATAAGTACCTCCCGGATGACAGGCGCAGCGAGCTCGTCCGCCGTTCCGGCATGAAACCCGGCTGTGTGCTTTTCTTCATTGCAGACGATGCCGATATGGCGCCGAAATTTGCCGGCCAAATACGCGAGGAACTTGGAAAGCGCCTCGGGCTTATAGATGGCAGCCGCTTCGATTTCTGTTTCATAACTGATTTTCCTATGTTTACGATTGATGAAGAGACAGGCGCGACTATTTTCATGCACAATCCTTTTTCCATGCCGCAGGGCGGCATGGAAGCACTTATGACAAAGAACCCTGAAGATGTGCTTGCATATCAGTACGATATCGTGTGCAACGGCATTGAGCTTTCTTCAGGTGCTGTGCGAAACCACCGTATAGACATAATGAAAAAGGCGTTCGAAATTGCGGGCTACACTGAAGAAGAGCTCAAAACAAAGTTTACGTCACTTTACCACGCATTCCAGTATGGGGCACCGCCGCATGCAGGCATGGCGCCAGGCATAGACCGCATGCTCATGCTGCTTACCGGCGAAGACAATATCCGTGAAGTTATAGCGTTCCCGATGAACTCCAACGCGCAGGACGTAATGATGGGCTCACCTAACGAGGTTACCGAGCAGCAGCTGCGCGAAGTCCATATAAGGCTGCGGAAGTGAGGCTTTAAAGATGGTAACACATGAAGAAATACTTAAAATTGCAAACCTCGCAAAACTTTCAGTCGCTCCGGAAGAGCTTGATTCCCTTACGGAAGACATGAATAAAATCATCGGGTTTGCCGACACGATAAACGCCGCATCGTCCGATAAATCAACAGATTTTGATAACATAAATGGACTTTCCAACGTCCTCCGCGAGGACTCTGCAGAGCCGTCTTACAGCCGTGATGACATTCTGAAAAACGCCGAAGACAGCGAAGACGGGTACTTCGTTGTGCGGCGGCGCCGGTAAAGGAGCTTTTATATGGGAAAGTACGGAAAAATCGCACAGCTGCAGGAAATGCTGTCCTCAGGGGAAATAAGCTGTACGGAACTTACAAAAAAATACCTGAGTGTCATCGGGAAAGAGAATGGTGCCCTTAATGCTTATATAAATGTCACGGCTGACGCTGCGCTTAAAACGGCTGCCGAAGTCGATAAGGACATTGCTGCCGGGAAAGAACTTGCGCCGCTTGAAGGCATACCTATGGCATTAAAAGACAACATCTCCACAAAAGGCATGGAGACAACGTGTTGCTCAAAGATACTTGGCGGCTATGTGCCGATATATGACGCTACGGTATGGTCGGTGCTTAAGAATCAGAAAGCCGTCCTCCTCGGCAAAACGAACATGGACGAGTTCGCCATGGGCTCTTCATGCGAAACGTCGTGCCACGGCGGGGCAAAAAATCCGCACAACCTGAAGCGTGTCGCAGGCGGGAGCAGCGGCGGGGCTGCCTCCGCAGTCAGCGGCAACCTTGCGGCTTACGCCCTTGGCTCGGACACAGGCGGTTCCATACGCCAGCCTGCAAGCTTCTGTGGAGCCGTCGGCTTTAAGCCTACGTACGGTACGGTATCGCGCTATGGACTTATCGCATACGCTTCAAGCTTCGACCAGATAGGCCCCATAGCGTCAAGTGTAGAAGACGCCGCGCGCGTATATGACGTGATTTCAGTTTATGATAAAATGGACTCCACAAGCAGCGGGCAGAAAGAGCCGGTTCTGCCTGCACTCGAAAATGACATACGCGGTAAGAAAATCGGGATAGTGAAAGAGTATTTTGACGGCGTACGGTCTGACGTAAAAGAAGCCCTGCTCAAAGCCGCAGATGTTTTCCGCTCACTCGGTGCCGAAACCGTTGAATTCAGTATGCCGTCTATCCATTACAGCCTCCCCGTTTATTATATCCTCGCATGCGCCGAGGCATCGTCTAACCTCGGGCGCTACGACGGCATACGCTACGGCTACCAGACAGAACACTACACAAGCCGCAACGAGATGATATGCAAAACAAGGAGCGAAGGCTTCGGCGCAGAAGTCAAACGCCGCATACTCCTCGGGACTTATGTCTTGAGTTCAGGCTATTACGACGCTTACTATAAAAAAGCGCAGGACCTGCGCGGAGCTATTGTCCAGGCTTTTGACGGCGCTTTTTCGAAATGCGACGTTATCCTTGCGCCTACCGTGCCAATGACAGCGTTTCCCGAAAATTATGCGGCAAAAGACCCTGTGGAAACGTACCAGACAGACATATGCACAGTTCCCGTAAACATTGCCGGTCTGCCGGCTGTAAGTGTGCCGTGCGGTTTTGGCAGCGACGGCATGCCTGTAGGCATGCAGATTCTCGGGCCGAAGTTTTCGGAAAGCACTGTGCTCAATTTTGCGAACATGTACGAATCAGCAGCACGTGAAACGTCGTTTAAAGATACAGGAATGGGGGTTTCGCTGTGAATTACGAAGTTGTCTGCGGGCTCGAAACCCATATTGAGCTTTCCACAAAAACGAAGATCTTCTGCTCATGCACTACTGAGTTCGGCGGCAAGCCCAACACACACTGCTGCCCTGTTTGCATTGGTCTTCCCGGCACACTGCCAAAGCTCAACAAAGCCGTTGTTGAGTATGCGGTAATGGCTGGGCTTGCGACGCACTGTGAAA
Organism: Ruminococcaceae bacterium UBA1036; assembly: GCA_002316805.1. GTDB lineage: Bacteria > Bacillota > Clostridia > Oscillospirales > Acutalibacteraceae > Thermocaproicibacter. The sequence continues at coordinate 10,779 of DCEF01000020.1, read as the reverse complement.
TTAACCCCGACGCGAAAATGGATCGCAAAAACTATGTTTATCCCGACCTGCCAAAGGCGTATCAGATTTCACAGTACGACCAGCCGCTGTGCAGGCATGGCTATGTGGAGCTTTCAAACGGCCGGAAAATCCGCCTTACGCGCATACACATGGAGGAGGACGCCGGAAAGCTCGTGCATGAGCGTGGAAATACGTTTATTGACTACAACCGCAGCGGCGTCCCGCTTATTGAGATAGTTTCGGAGCCGGATATCCGCAGCATAGATGAAGCCATAGAATATGTGGAAAAGCTGCAGATGATCATGCGCTATATAGGCATATCAGACTGTAGGATGCAGGAAGGCTCCCTCCGCTGCGACGTTAATATCTCTGTCCGCCCGCAAGGTTCCACAGAGCTCGGCATACGCACTGAGATAAAGAACATGAATTCTTTTTCACACATGACAAAAGCCATGCAGTATGAAATTGACAGGCAGATAGACCTGATTGAAAGCGGCGAAAAAGTTGTGCAGGAGACGCGCCGCTACAATGAAGGCACGGGCTGCACCGAAGGTATGCGCGGCAAAGAAGATGCTGACGATTACCGCTATTTCCGCGAGCCAGACCTCGTCGCCGTCCGTGTTACGGATGATATGGTAAAAAAAACAAAGGCGAAGATGCCCGAAGACCCGCAGAAACGCCTGCACCGCTTCGTAAATGATTACGGCCTTACTGAAGGTGATGCACAGATGCTGATTGAGCACCGTCGCATTGCAGACTATTTTGAAAAGGCTGCAAATGGCGTTAAAAATACGCGCACTGTTGTAAACTGCATAACCGGACCGATTTTCGCACGCATTAAAGATGAGAGTGAAAAAGACAGTTTCAATATAAATATTCCGCCAGAAAACCTCAGCGCACTTGTGCGGCTGTTCGACGAAGGCAAAATCCGCAAGAACCAGTTGAAATCTACACTGGAAAAAATGCTCGACAGCGGTAAGCCCGCTTCGGCGTTCCTCAGTGAAAAAGACCTTGCCGGAATAAGCGCAGAGGATTTGAAAAAACTTTGCGCACAGGCGATACATGCCAACCCTAATGCTGCAAAGGATTATCTCGGCGGGAAGCAGAAGGCCGTCAAGGCGCTTGTAGGTGCGGTCATGAAAGCTACCCGTGGCCGTGCAAACCCACAGGAAGCGGAAAAAATACTGATTTCATTAATCGGGCAGTAGCCCGTTTTAAAATGCACAGCGACATTAAAAATCAACAGGCACTGAAAATTTTCGGTGCCTGCTTTTTTTATTTACATACTTCACCCATAAAGATTTTTTTCAATGACAGCATAGCAAAAAATGGCTATTTCACAGCAGGTTGCATTTCACGCGGCAAATTGTTAAAATATATAAGGAGATTAATATTATTTGGTCATGCTCGTTCTGCCTTTTGAAAACTTAATGGCGGGATTAAATCTTCTGAAAATATTACGGGACCAGGCTTTATAGACTGATTTCCGATAATAAACAGCGAAGACCATTGGAGGAAAGATTATGGCAGCTCAGAAATTTAAAAAGGGTAACTGCGTGATTTACGGGTCAAGCGGTATGTGCTTTGTGTCAGACATCAAAGCACTTCGCCCGTCGCTGGAGGCACCAAGCCGCCTTTATTATGTTCTCAGCCCTGCCGGCAATCCAAATTCCAAAATTTTCGTTCCAACTGAAAACAAAACTTTGACCGGAAGGATGCGCTTTGCTATGACAAAGTCAGAGGTAGATTCTCTGCTTGCGGGCGCAATCGGGAAAGAAATTAGCTGGATAGATGACAGAACTGCACGTACCAATTTTTTTCATGAAATTTTGAACCGGGGCATGGAGGAAGACCTTCTGCTTATGATACGCTGCCTTTTTGAGCGTAAAAGAGAACTGCAGAAAAGCGGCAAAAAGCTTTCGGGCACTGATGATGATATGCTTAAAACAGCAGAAAAGTTTGTAAAGGAAGAATTCTCGTATTCGCTTGAAATTCCGCAGGAAAAAGTAGAAGATTACATCCGATCTGCTATGGAAAAACAGGTTGGTTGAAATGCGCAAACCCTAATGGGTTTGCGCATTTCCATAATGGCAGACAGTAAATTTCATTGGTAAGGCTCAGCTTTTAAGCCGACAGCATGGCTATAGATATGCTGAGTGTAATAAGCGCCACGCCTATTAACGGAATCATGCCGTCGAAATACCCTGCGCGTTTTCCAAGATTGTAGTAAAGCATATAACAGATAAAATTCATCAACGTGCCAGCTGCAACGACGGCAACGAATATAACCGCAAGGATATGAGAAAACACCCCAATCCCATACAGTGTGTCAATTTCAGACAGCGCAAGCGCGGCCCATCCAACTATGAGAAATAATTCAGTCGTAACAGGCCTTTTAAACAGCAGGCGTGTTATAAACAACAGTATAATGTATAACGCAATGTCGCCCAAAAGAAGCGACCAATTTGGAAACAATGCCGCTTTGGCCTGAGATGAAGTAATGCCTCTGACTGCAAAAATAATAGCTGCAAGGCCTGCGGCGAAAGCGGGTATGAGAAGCCACCCTGTTTTCATGCCCTTTACGGCACCATTTGGCTTAAATGCCAGCAGCCACCATGCCAAATAAAATGCACAGCAGATTATAAGCAGAATATTGCTTTCGAAAATCCGTTTTGCGGGAACAGTAAAATTATAAATTGGCAAATGTTTCCACTCCTTTTTAGCCGTATGCACAGCCGCACAATGGGCAAATTCCCATGTTTTCTTCCGTACCATCATTTAGAAAATTGCCGCATTGAGGACATAAATAGCTTCCAAACCGACATTGTGTTACACTCTACATTTTAAATCATTATAATCTTTTTGCCGTGGATAAAACAGGCAATATTTAAAGATGAGGAAATTATATTTATAAATTCTGGCATATGGAAGTACCTGACAAGTACTTCCATTATTTTTAAAAATATTACTGGATATACTTGACAAATAAGGGCTGCTGGTGTAAGCTTTGTCGAAAGGGCTACTGGCGTAAACTATGTTGGAGGACACTATGAAAAAACTTGCCGGTAAAATCCAAAATTCTGAACTCGAGGTGATGCGTGTGCTGTGGGCGGCAGAAAGACCTGTGCCGCTTATTGAAATCCGCCAGGTGCTGTCCGTCCGCTGCGGATGGGAGGATTCCACAGTAAAGACACTTTTAAGGCGGCTTCAGGCAAAGGGAGCCGTTAAGTTGGAAAGGCGCGGGATATATAGTGCATTGGTATCCGAAGAAGAATATAAAAAATGGTCCACAAATGCGTTTCTGGATAAAATTTTTGCTGGCAGTGCCAAAAAACTTGTAGCGTCATTGGTTTCTGACGGGCAGCTTAGTGAGGAAGATATCGCTGAACTTTATAAAATGTTCAACGGAGGAAAGCAGGAAAGGAAATGACATGAATAGTGCTTTTATGACGGTTCTATCTCTTTCCGTTTCAGGCTCCATAATGGCATTTTTACTATTTGCATTTAAACCCCTGCTGAAAAACAGGGTGTCGAAGGCCTTTTTATATTATATCTGGCTTTTAGTGCTGCTGCGCCTTATTCTGCCGGTTACTTCACCTGTAAACGTAATGGATGCCATTCCTCATGCCAGGCAGCCAAATACGGAAACAGCTGGCCGGGCATACACCCACACAGCAGCAGAGCAGGGCGCCGGTAATTCCGGAGCTTCCATTAACACTCAGGTTGCTCCGGCGGAACAAACTGATAATGGAATTACAAATTCGCCGCATGCAGCAGCTGCTGAGCCTCCTCTTCCAGTATGGGACTTTATCAAAAATAATTTATTATGGCTATGGCTCTCAGGTTCCATAATCAGCTTTGGATGGTTTATAATATCATACGCATATTATTCGCGCCGTATAAAGCGGACATGCTTTAAATCCAATAAGGATGATATTGAGTTGTTCCGGCAAATGGCCGGCAATAGCCGTGTAAGGCTCACTTGCAGCAGCAATGTTACAACCCCTGTGCTTATAGGGGTTATCAAGCCTGTCATTATACTTCCACGTTTTGCATATGTTCACAACGCGATGGAGAAAGAACTGAGGAATATCCTGCGCCATGAGCTTACCCATTATAGGCGGAAAGATATTCTTTACAAATGGTTTGTTGTGGCAGTGACGTCATTGCACTGGTTTAACCCGTTGATGGTGCTTATACGCAAAGAAATAGGCAAGGCATGTGAACTTTCTTGTGATGAGACTGTTATAAGCAATATGTCCGCCATTGAAATGCGGCAGTACGGAAACACACTGCTCACTTTTTCAGCTGCTAAGAAGTATCCCGCAGGCATTCCTGCGACTACTTTAAGTGAAGGCAAGGCGGAATTAAAAGAAAGGCTGGTAAGCATTATGAAGTACAGGAAAAAATCTGCATGGTTAATTAGCTTAATATTCATGATGGCAGTTATGTTTTCAGGCTGTGCACTGGGGTGGGGTTTACCAAAAAAAGCTGACACTAACAGCTCAGGCGCATCTTCGCAGGCTGCACAGGATCAGCCATCTGCACCTCAGGCGCCTGATGCAAGCGAAGACTCAAGCCCTGTAAGCAGCGGCACACAGGCGTATGCAGGCAGCCAGCCAAAAAACCAGAATTCGCCGGCCAGCTACAGCACTCCGGCACAGCCTTCTGTAATAAATCAAGTAAATAAAGCGCTGAATACAAAAGTATCTGTAATGCTGCCGGCAAGTGTACCTACAGCAAAAAACCACCATTTGGCAGCAACAACGGCTTCAAAGACAGCAAATTACAAAGTGAATTTTTACGAAACAAACCATGCTGTGACAATCAACTCACAGGCAGCTTCAAAAGGCACGCCGATTGCGTCAGTAGAAGGAACATTATATAGAGATGAGGCGAGCGCAAAGAAAGTAATTCTCAGCAATGGTTATAGTACGATTAATATATCTTCACTTAACAAGGAAATGATTGTAGACCTCGGGCATAATATTAAATCCTTGTGTGAAGGTGCTGCCGGCCACTACTATATAACATGGAATGAAGGACGCTGGTGCTTACATGTGGAAGGCCCCGGAGATCCGGCTTATAAATATGCAAAATATCCGGATGGCATAGAGCTGGCTAAAGGTGCTGTTACATATCTGTCAACTAATATGCTGCCGGTGCCCCATGAAATCGGTGTCATCAGGATTGAAGACTGGGCAAATAACCATGAAACAACCATTAATTGGCAAGACCACAAAACAGTTTATCGGATTGCCAGCCAGGATCCAATGATAGCCTTAAAAGTAGCTGTAAAAATGGAATCCAGATAAAAATACAGTTTATATAAACACGGAAGCTTCCCTGTAAAAAAAATTTATGGTAAATATTGATTTTTCCTTAAATAAGCATATAATGGAAATGACATTTGAATAGTTTTATGTCTTCAGGGCAGGGTGAAATTCCCGATCGGCGGTATAGTCCGCGAGCGCGTAAGCGCAGGGCTTGGCAATGTGTTCAAGTCAGGATTTGGTGAAACTCCAAAACCGACAGTAAAGTCTGGATAGAAGAAGATGTGTTGAAGTTGTATGTGATGCCGAAATGATTTTTTCGGTAATGCTGTTATATTACCTTTACGGTTTGCTTTGTGCGCGTGATGGTTTTTACAGGCATTTCAAATACACCTGAGTTTTAACACCTGAAAGACATTTGTAATTCTTTCAGGTGTTAATTTATTTTTAGGGGTGTTGTGATTGTCTGATGAAGCTTATATGAAAATAGCGCTGGAATGTGCGAAAAATGGATGTGGCTGGGTTAACCCGAACCCTATGGTTGGGGCCGTTATCGTGAAAGACAGCCGGGTAATTGGAGTCGGTTTTCACCGGAAGTATGGAGGAATGCATGCGGAACGGAAGGCACTGGCTTCATGTACCGAATCGCCAAAAGGTGCAACGCTGTATGTGACATTAGAGCCATGCTGCCATTACGGGAAAACGCCGCCGTGCACAGAGGCAATTTTAGAAAGCGGCATAAAGCGCGTTGTGGTAGGCTCTGTTGACCCAAATCCGCTGGTCGCCGGTAAAGGAATACAGATTTTGCGCCAGCACGGAATACAGGTTGAAGTGGGTGTGCTCCGCGAACCCTGTATTGCCATAAATGAAGTGTTCTTTCATTTTATCCAAACGAAAATGCCATATGTTGTTATGAAATACGCCATGACTATGGATGGTAAAATTGCTACGTACTCTGGCCAGTCGGAATGGATTACCGGAGAGGCTGCCCGCCGGCATGTGCAGGAGGACAGGCACCGGTACTCCGGCATTATGGTTGGCGTAGGCACGGTCCTCTCTGATAACCCGCTTTTGACATGCCGCTTAAAAAACAGCCGTAATCCGGTGCGCATTATTTGTGACTCAAAGCTGCGGACACCGCTTGACGCGCGTGTGGTCAAGACGTCAGGCGAAGCCCATACCATTTTTGCCACATGCTCTGAGGACGAATCGCGCATACGCCGTTACCAAGAAGCAGGATGTGAAGTGATGGCATTAAAGCCGGATGATGGGCGGGTAGATATGCACGAACTTATGGCAGAATTGGGGGAAAAAGGAATCGATAGCATCTTGCTTGAGGGTGGCAGCACGCTCAACTGGTCTGCGCTGCAAAGCGGTGTTGTCAATAAGGTGCAGGCTTATATTGCCCCGAAGCTTTTGGGTGGAGTCGGGGCAAAATCTCCAGTGGAAGGAATTGGTGTGGAAAGCCTTAAGGAAGCGTTCAAGCTGACTGCACCAGAGGTGACACACTTAGGCGAAGACATCCTGCTGGAAAGCGAGGTAGTTGCATGTTCACAGGAATAATAGAAGAAATAGGGACTGTCCGCTCGATTAAGAAAAACACACATTCAGCCGTCCTCACGGTTAAAGCATCGAAAGTGCTTGATGATTTAAACATGGGCGACAGCATTGCAGTCAATGGCGTGTGCCTGACAGTCGTTTCAATTACAGACAGCTTGTTTTCTGCCGATGTGATGCACGAAACTGTTAATTGCTCCAACCTCTGGAATTTGAAGGCTGGCGATATGGTGAATCTGGAACGTGCCGTAATGCTTAACGGACGTTTAGGCGGGCATATCGTTTCAGGACATATCGACGGGACCGGAGTCATCAGGAGCATAAAAAAAGATGAAAATGCGGTATGGTTTACTATACGTGCCCCAAAATTAATTTTGAGATATGTGGTGGAGAAGGGGTCTGTTGCCATTGATGGAGTCAGCCTTACCGTGGCCAGTGTAACTGAAAACGATTTTGGAGTATCAGTGATTCCAAACACGGTAAAGTGCACTGCGCTTGGGAAAAAGCATACAGGCGATGTGGTGAACCTGGAAAACGACTGCGTGGGGAAATATGTAGAAAAACTGTTGCGCGTGCCGGCGGGGCAAAGCAGTATATCAAGAAAATTTCTTGCTCAGTATGAAATTTAGGAGGTGCAGCAATGCCAACATTTGATACAGTGGAAAAAGCAATCGAGGATTTACGCCAGGGGAAAATAATCCTGGTAACAGATGATGTAAACCGTGAAAACGAGGGGGACTTGATATGCGCGTCCGAGTTTGCTACGACTGAAAACGTAAATTTTATGGCAATGCATGGCAAAGGGCTTATCTGCATGCCAATGAGCATAGAGCTTTGCAAAAAACTGCATTTTCCACAGATGGTTTCAAATAATACCGACAACCATGAAACGGCATTTGCAGTTTCTGTAGACCACGTAAGCACAACTACAGGCATTTCTGCAGAAGAGCGGGGCATAACAGCGCGCGCCTGTGCAAGCAGTAGTGCAAAGCCGGAAGATTTCCGCCGCCCCGGCCATATGTTCCCGCTTATGGCTAAACCGAACGGCGTTTTGGAAAGAAGCGGCCATACTGAAGCCACTGTGGATTTGCTCCGGCTTGCCGGGCTTAAGGAATGCGGCCTGTGCTGTGAGGTAATGGGCACCGACGGCCGGATGATGAGGACATCTGAACTAATTCATATGGCTGATAAATATGGCCTGACATTTATTACAGTCAAAGACCTGCAGGAGTACAGGAAGCGGCATGACAAGCTGGTCAAACGTGTAGCAACTGCAAAACTGCCTACGCGGTATGGGGACTTCACAGTGTGTGGCTATGTTAACAAGCTTAATGGGAAACATCATGTTGCCTTGGTGAAAGGGCAAATCGGGGACGGAAAAAACCTGCTGTGCCGTGTACATTCCGAATGCCTGACAGGTGACACTTTTGGCTCGCTCAGGTGTGACTGTGGGCAGCAGTTGGCGTATGCAATGGCGCAGATTGAACATGAAGGCCGTGGAGTTCTGCTTTATATGCGGCAAGAAGGGCGTGGGATTGGACTTATTAATAAACTTAAGGCCTACGCACTGCAGGATAAGGGTATGGACACAGTTGAAGCAAATAGGGCACTTGGCTTTGCCGGAGATTTAAGGGAGTACTTCATCAGCGCGCAGATACTTCGGGACCTTGGAGCCAAAACGCTGCGCCTTATGACTAATAATCCCGATAAAATACGCCAGCTTTCTGACTATGGGATGAAAATTGTGGAACGCGTACCAATACAGATGGACGCTACACAATATGATTTATTTTACCTGAAAACAAAACAATCGAAAATGGGGCACATCCTCAATTATTAAAGGAGTTTTTTTAGTGAATGTTTTTGAAGGGAAACTGGTATCTGAAAATATACGCATAGGAATTGTAGTTGCCAGGTTCAACGAATTTATTACCTCAAAATTACTGTCGGGTGCATTGGATGGTCTGAAAAGGCACGGCGTGCTGGAAGAAAGTATAGACGTGGCATGGGTGCCGGGTGCTTTTGAGATTCCATTGATTGCATCAAAGATGGCGAAAAGTGGAAAATATGATGCGGTTATCTGCCTTGGCGCAGTAATCCGGGGCAGCACGAACCATTATGACTATGTTTGCAATGAAGTTTCGAAAGGCATTGCTCAAACGGCACTGGCAAGCGGAGTCCCTGTGATGTTTGGTGTACTTACGACGGAAAATATTGAGCAGGCTATCGAGCGCGCCGGAGCAAAGGAGGGCAACAAGGGCTTTGAGTGTGCTGAAGGTGCGGTCGAGATGGTAAATTTGATTCATACTATGGGCAAATAGTTTTTAATTAGAATTTTATATTGCTTTTTATTTCATCCTAAATTAGAGGATATTTTATATATGCGTGATTTAATTCGCCACATAAAATTTCGAAGGAGGAAATAAACAGTTGGGCTATGCATTGGTTACTTCAATGATTTTGCCGTTGCGCGCCAAGGCAAACGATGATGCGGAACTTACAGACGAAGCGCTGTTCGGCTACAAAGTGGAAGTAATAGATCGTAAAGGAAAATGGTGCCGCGTACGCACGCGCTATCAGTATGAAGGCTGGACCCTTAAAAATGGCCTTTCGTTTGATGCGGAAAACATGGCTTTCTGGGATATGGCACCGAAGAAAACTGTCATGCAGGCTCATGTGGATATTCTCACGCAGCCTAAAGTGCAGGGAATTATTGTGCAGGAAGTTACACGCGGCGCTATTGTGAGCCCAACTGGAAAAGACAGCTCAGGCTGGGAAAAAGTCCGCTTATGCGATGGTAGGGAAGGATGGACATGGGGAGCTTTTCTCGGCAAGTACATAACTTCATGGCATAAAGAAGAAGAGGGAAAGTTGCGTGAAAATTTTGTGAAAACAGCCATAAGCTATATGGGAACGCAATACCGCTGGGGAGGGAAAACGCCGCTCGGCATTGACTGCAGCGGCCTTTGCTCTATGGCGTATCTTCTTAACGGCGTCGTTATAAATCGTGATGCCTGTATGAAACCAGAATTCTGTATGCACGAGACAAGCCGTGAAAAGATGAAAAAAGGCGACCTTCTGTTTTTCCCGGGGCACGTGGCAATGTATGTTGGCGGTAAACGCTATATCCATTCCACAGCGGGAAATAATTGCCATGGTGTGGTCCAGAACAGCTTCGACCCAAATGATGCAGATTACCGTGCCGACCTTCCGTCAAGGCTTCTCTGCATAGGCAGTATTTTTAAATAATTTATTGATTTACACGGAATATGATGCCTTGCAGAAAAACAGCCACCAGCATTTGGAAGACAATAATCTATATTAATGACTGCTGAACAAGCTGATAAACCGCATGAGTATTGACTTATGGGAAGATTTATAGCAAAAATTCTAATGAATGTTTTTACGATGCACTCAAAAAAGCCTTTTATTAAGGGTATTTAATTGTATTGTAGAAAAGTCAGAGGCTGCATACAGAGAAAATATAATCTATTTAACTGTTGCAACAAGAAGTCATGGACATCATTCGACTTCGGACGCTTGCCGCCTTCCGTTGGCTCCACTCCACTGCTCCTTATTTTATCAGGCTCATTATCATCTTCAAGCTTACTTTTTTGCCGAGTTTTCTCAGGCCAGTATACTCTACTTGGGTTTAACTCAAGTGACAAATTGGGTTAAGTTTAAGCTCGCTGCCATGAGTCTTAAAAAGCTGGCGATGTGAAAATGGGAGGACCACTATCCTTCCGGCTTCATATTGATTTTGCATTGCTTATTTTCTCGTTATGTATATTGTAAAAAGAGCCCATCCCGCGCTTAATACGCTGGATGGGCTCTTTCGACAATCTGTATTAATAATTACAATATTGAAGTTTTCGCAGTTTTCCGCACCAAATAAGCAGCCAAAGAAAATTTGTTTTTATCTCATCAGCTTTCCATTTTTAAATACCGA
>DCEF01000006.1:60067-76181 GCA_002316805.1 Ruminococcaceae bacterium UBA1036 | reverse complement strand
GCTACCAGCTGCGCTACACCTCGAAGTAAATAACAAACAAATTAATTATAGATTAAAAATCCGATTCTGTCAAGAAGAATTTATCTTTAGGTTGATGTCTGCAAAATGTCTAATTACATACAGCTAAATATAAACAGGCATAAAGAGCAAACTCACTGAAACATATCTTATGCTACAGGTGCTACAGGCCAATGGCTTGTCCATAGCATAAAATCCAGCTATAATAAAATTCAATGATAAAAATGGAAGGGGTATCAGCGCTATGGCAGCAAAAGACCTAATACTACAGCGCCTCAGGGAAAGCGGCGGTTTCGTTTCAGGTGAGGAACTAAGTGTGCTTCTTCATGTTACGCGCACATCAGTATGGAAAAATATTAACATGCTGAGAGAAGAGGGATATGGGATAGACTCTTCAACAAACCGTGGCTACCGGCTCGCTTCATGCCCAGACGTGTATTTGAAGGATGAAATCACGGCAGGACTTGAAACCGAATTCCTCGGCAAAAACGCTTTCTGCTATGAAAGCATAGATTCAACTAATGAAGAAGCTAAGCGCTGTGCTTTAAAAGGGGCGCCGAACGGAAGTTTGTTTATTGCCGAACAGCAGACTGGCGGAAAAGGGCGTCTCGGCCGAAGTTGGGTCTCACCAGCCGGAACAGGAATATGGTTTTCTGTTTTACTGCGCCCCGGCACTCTACCCCTCAACGCCGCTGCCATAACGCTGCTTGCAGGCTACGCTGTCTGCAACGCCATCAGAGCTGCTACAGACTGTAAGGCAATGATTAAATGGCCCAACGATATTGTTGCGGGTACTAAAAAACTCTGCGGCATTCTGACAGAGATGAGCGCAGAAATGGAGCGTGTGGAATTTGTAGTTATAGGCATTGGAATAAATGCAAACACAACGGCTTTCCCTGAAAATCTGCAGAAAAAAGCTACATCAATCTACCTTGAAACTGGAAAAAAGGTGCGCCGCGTCGCACTTCTTCAAGAAGTTTTGCGTCACCTCGAAAAGCTGCTTAAAGAAAATCCCATTTCACTTACACCAGCTTTCCTGGAAAAATATAAATCAGTCTGCGTAACCCTCGGCAGAAAGGTAGCTTTCCAGAGAGACGGGCGTCAAGTAACAGGCACAGCAGAAGATGTTTCACCTAACGGAGAACTGCTTGTGCACCTGCCAGACGGGAAAATGGAAAAGGTATTCTCGGGAGAAGTAAGCATACAGGGATTTTACGGGCAAAATTTCTAATAACAAAATTAATATTTTTTACAGGCAGTCTCAGCAAATTAGATTTGCTGAGACTGCCTTTTTTCAGCCCACACCGCAACACACAGCTAAGCTTCAATTATCGCAGGCAGAATATGTTATGGCATAATCTGTGTATTGCTTTAAGCATATTATAGTGATAATATAGTCATGGAAAGGTTACAGAAAAGTAACTATTTACATATTTGATTACAAAATTGTTATGTGCAATACGAACTTTATGAAAAGGATGATTTTAAGTGAAAAAAAGGGTAATCGCACTCATTCTCGCGCTCGCAATAGGCAGCAGTGCCAGCGTTTCAGCTGCAACATGCACTAAAACACCGGCTGAAGCTGTTAAATCTGTGAAAGCCGCATTGACATCTGCAGTTGCTAATTCGCAGTGCGGCGTGCTGCTTGACAAAATACCTGCCGCGTTATCATGCAACAGGCAGTCTAATACGGCTAATAAAAATTGCAGCGCAAATTCAAAATCTGCCTGCAATGTCAGCTCGTGCCCTGCAAAGCCTGCAAATTCAGAAAACACATATTCTGCGGCTTCAGCGCCTGAAAAAGCATCATGCTCATCAAAAAGCTTGTCTAAAGCACGCAGCGCATCAAATGCAAAATCCGGAAACCAACGTACATGCAGTTCCAGCTCATGTGGCAGCTGCAATTATTCGGGCACCTGCGGAAAAACGTTCAATGATATTCTTAATTCGTTTTGCGCAAATTCCGACTTTTGCGGTAACACATCAAAGGCTGCACCAGAACCATCGTCTTCCGCCAGCGGCTCTTCAAAATCAAACAGCTACAGCACCTTTCAAAATGGAGTTGTGCAACTTGTCAATGCAGAACGTAAAAAAGCCGGCCTTTCAGGCCTTGCTGAAAATGCACCTTTGATGAAAACCGCTACTGTCAAATCAGAAGATATGGCAAAGAATAATTATTTCAGCCACACTTCCCCAACTTATGGCTCGCCGTTTGACCTTATGAAAAAGTTTGGCATAAGCTACCGCACTGCCGGTGAAAATATCGCCATGGGCCAGAAAACGCCTGAACAGGTTATGAAAGCATGGATGAATTCGCCGGGTCACCGCGAAAACATTCTTAATCCATCGTTTACAAAAATCGGAGTCGGCGTTGCAAAAAATTCAGAAAATCAGTATTACTGGACACAGCATTTTATTGGATAGCCTTCATATCTATCAGCAAAATAGAAAATAATTAAAGATACGCTTTGATATAGCTGCAAAAGCTTTATCAAAGCGTATCTTTTTTATCAATGTTAAAGGCATGAAGCGTACACAATTAAAAAATACAAAATCAGTGCCATATTTTTGTATTGCAATATCACCCGGCAAAAACAATTTATGACATAAACAGCTGGCCGCCTACGCTATAATTGTTTCTGCTGGGCAGGGAGCGATGATTTTGAAGCCGACGATTTATGTTGATATTCTCGTAGCCGTCAATTTTTTTATCAATTATTTCCTTCTCTTGGCATGCGCCAAATTCCTTTCCGTGCCGGCAAAGCGGTGGCGGCTTGCCGTAGCTTCCGGACTTGGTGCCTTTTTTTCGCTCTCTATTTTTTTGCCAGAATTCCCTGCGTGGGCAGCAGTAATGATAAAGTTGCTTATGTCAGCCGCAATAATTCTTTGCGCTTTCGGTTTCCACAGCTGGAAACAGTTCCTCCGGAACACTGCGGCATTTTATTTAATAAACTTTGGCTTTGCAGGCCTTATGCTTGCACTCTGGTACTTTTTGGCCCCACAGGGCCTGATGATAAGGAATTCTATAGTTTATTTTGATATTTCGCCCGTTCTTTTAATTATTTTAACCGTTATATGTTATTTGATCATCACGCTTGTCTGCCGCATAACAGGGCGTCAGATGCCAAAGGAGCTTTTTTGCCGCATAACAATTCACAGTAGCGGAATATCATGCACCTGCAATGCACGCGTAGATACAGGCAATTCACTCCGCGAACCATTTTCAAATTACCCTGTAATCGTTGTAAGCCGCAGTGTTATTGAGCGCATGCTGCCCAAAAGCAGCAGCACAGGACTACGCCTTATCCCATTCGGCGCTGTTTCCGGCTCCGGCCTTTTAAAGGCGTTCCGTCCTGAGCTGGTGATTATCTTCTATGGCAAAAAAGTAATTGAAATACATAAAGTCTACATAGCAGTCTCAGAATCAAAACTTGAAAACTGCGATGCTTTGCTCAACCCGGATATTCTTCAGGCATCCGGCTAAATCCTGCCGAAACCGGATGTAAAACACGCCGGAGCGGCACGGCAAAGGGAAAACAAAACATGAAATGTATAAGGCAAATCAAGGAATGGCTCATATCACTCTTAAACAGGCTTCTAAGCCCATTGTTTCGGCGCGGCGTCTACTATATCAACGGGCCTGAAACGCTGCCTCCTCCCCTTACGAAGCAGGAGGAAAGCCAGGTCATGGAAAACATCATGAACGATGTTCCTAATGCACGCGAGCCACTTATTACGCATAACCTGCGGCTTGTCGTTTATATTGCCAAAAAGTTCGAATCACCCTGTGCAACTCTGGAAGACCTAATTTCCATCGGCACCATAGGCCTTATAAAAGCTGTCAACACATTCCGCCCCGAGCGAAAAATAAAGCTGGCAACTTATGCGTCGCGCTGCATTGAAAATGAAATATTGATGTATCTCAGAAAAACATCCCAGTTAAAAAATGAAATCTCCATAGATGACCCGCTCAGCGTCGACTGGGACGGCAACAAGCTCCTGCTTTCTGATATCATAGGAAGCGACCAAAACTCCATAAGCATAGACCTTGAAGACGAGGCCGAGCAGGAACTCCTGCGCAGCGCCGTTGACCGCCTCGCCCCGCGGGAAAGGAAAATAATGCAGCTGCGCTTCGGCCTCAACTGCAGCCGTGAGCACACGCAGAAAGAAGTGGCCGACACACTCGGCATATCACAGTCTTACATATCGCGCCTCGAAAAAAGGATAATAGAACGTTTGAAAAAAGAGCTCGAGCGTGTCAGCTAATCATGTTCCGTATAATGCAGTATAATGCGGTAGGCATCAAGCAGCTTTTCATATGGCCAGCGGCAGTTTGCCGGACTTGTAGACGGCAATGGAACAGCCACCATTCCGGTTTTGCTGTAGCAGAACCGGCGGTAAAGCGATGTGGCTTTCGTACCCGTTGTAAATATTCTGCGTATATTCGTTTTTTTGAGCAGCCCTGCGATATCGTTAGGCACCGGTTCACTGATACTCGCGTCATCAGCGCCTGCAATACGGCAGCTTTTCAGCACATCCCACATAGCTATGCGATGCTGCAGCAGGAAAGACGCCTTCTCTTCATTCGTTTCTGGCACAGGTGCGTTGTAAAGGCCGGCAGCAACACGCCAGAACCTGTTTTGAGGATGCGAATAGTAAAACCCATATTCCCTCGATTTTGGGGAAGGCATGGTGCCGAGTATCAGAGCCCTCGAATTTTTATCATAAACAGGTTTAAGCGGATGGACTACAAGGGTACTCGCCTTCTGCATCAGCTTTTCCCCTTTTCAGCTTTCATGGCATAGTGCAGAAGTGTCTGGCGCGTATTTGCGCATTTGCCGTCAATCACGGCATTGAGCAAGACTTTCAGCATGTTCCCTACTGTCTCGCCTTTAGGGAAACCCGCCTTAATCAGGTCATCACCTTTTACTGCAAGGTCTTTAAGCTTGAAGCACTGTTTCTGGTCAAGGATACGGTCAAGTACAGCCGAAACCTGACGCAGCGACACAGTATATCCGTTTTCCGGATTTGCTTTCCCTTTTGCGTCTGCCTGCTCAACCATTACAAGCAGGCGTAAATTTTCTTCACCAAGGCCGTTCAGCCTACGGCGCAGGCAGCGTTCGTCAGGCCAAAGCGGCAGGTCATGGCTGCGGACAAGCGTTAAAACTGTCTGCAGCGTTTTTTTATCATAGCGCAGGCGCGTCATTATTTTCTGCGCTATTTCGGCGCTTTTTTCCGTATGGCCATAAAAATGGCCGGTCCCATCTGCGCCACGTGTAAGGCACATAGGTTTACCGAGGTCATGCAAAAACATAGTAAGCCTAAGCACCGGCTCCGGTTCCACCGCATCAACGCAGTGGAGAGTATGCTCCCATACATCGTAAATGTGATGCGGATTATATTGGCAAAACCCGAAAGTCGGGGAAATCTCCGGAATAAACTCAGCAATCACTTCTCTGAAGCGCCTTAAAACTTCTGCAGCGTTCTGGCCGCATAAAAGCCTTGTAAACTCTTCGCGTATCCGTTCTTTCGATATGCCAGCGAGTAGCTTTCTGTTTTTCTCCACGCTTTCCGCTGTGCCAACTTCTACAGAAAAGCCGAGCACTGACGAAAAGCGCAGCGCGCGCAGAATGCGCAGCCCGTCTTCATGAAAACGCATGTCCGGGTCACCTACACAGCGGATGATGCCATGCGAAAGGTCTTCCTTGCCGCCGAAGCAGTCAACAAGGCCTTTTTTCTCACTGTAAGCAAGGGCATTTATCGTGAAATCACGGCGTGCAAGGTCTTCTTTAAGATTGCCTGTAAAGGAAACACTGTCAGGATGCCTACCGTCTGAATACGGGCCGTCTACCCTATACGTTGTCACTTCCACAGGCATACCACCTGTAACGACTGTCACTGTCCCATTGCTCATGCCTGTTTTCACAATATGCATATCCGAGAAAATGCTTTCCGTCTCTTCCGGCAAAGCAGAAGTGGCAATGTCCCAGTCATTAGGCTTTCTGCCTAGCAAACTGTCACGCACACATCCGCCGACCGCATAAGCTTCACGCCCGTTTTCTATAAGTCTATTTAAAATACCGCTGACCTGCGGCGGAATTTGTATTTTCATACCATTCCTCCATTTTCAACTGAATCATGTCGAAATCTTATTTTACCACTTCTGAATGATACTCTTCCGGCATGGCAATAATGGCATTAGAACCGTGACGGGAGGATATGCGAAGTGCAATACAACAAAGTCGAAATCTGCGGCGTAAATACATCAAAACTTAAAGTGCTGACTGAAAAAGAAAAGATGGAACTGCTCCGCAAAACAAAAAACGGCGACATGGAAGCGCGGGATGAGCTGATAAAAGGCAACCTGCGCCTTGTGCTAAGTGTGATCCAGCGCTTCACAAACAGGGGCGAGAATCTCGACGACCTGTTTCAGGTCGGCTGCATAGGGCTAATAAAAGCAATTGACCATTTTGACACAAGCCAGGGCGTGCGCTTCTCTACTTACGGCGTCCCAATGATTATCGGCGAAATTCGCCGGTATCTGCGCGACAACAACAGCATCCGCGTCAGCCGCTCGCTGCGTGACACAGCCTACAAAGCCATGCAGCTTAAAGAAAAGATGACCGCTAAAAACGACCGCGAGCCTACCGTTGAAGAAATTGCAAAAGGACTTGACATTCCGCGCGAAGAAGTGGTTGTTGCTCTGGAGTCCGTCGTCGAGCCGGTCTCGCTTTATGAACCAGTTTTTTCAGATGACGGCGACACTATATATATCATGGATCAGATAGGCGACAAAAACGATGACAATAACTGGCTTGATGAAATTGCCCTCAAAGAAGCGATAAGAAACCTTAACAGCCGCGAAAAGCGCATCCTTTCAATGCGCTATTTTCAGGGCAAAACCCAAATGGAAGTTGCTTCAGAGATTGGAATCAGCCAGGCGCAGGTCTCACGCCTTGAAAAAGCAGCACTTGATAAAATTAAAAAGGAAATTTGAAATATCTCAACATCTCTAAGGTACTTCCGTCAGTCTGCAAATAGGAAGCTAAAAACGCCGTGCCACACATAAACATAGTAAGTGCGGAGGTGGTTTGAGTGAACTGCAGAATTGACGATATGCGTCATAAGGAAGTTATCAACATAAAAAACGGCATGCGCCTCGGAAATGTATGCGACCTGGAAATAGACACGTCCACAGCACGTGTTTCAGCCCTGATAATCTATGGGAAACTCCGCTGGTTCGGATTGCTCGGCCGCGAGGACGACATTATAATCCACTGGGATGACATCAAAGTAATAGGCGACGACACAATTCTTGTAAACTACACAGCCCCGGTACGTACAAAAGGGCCGCCGCGCGGTATAGGCGCTCTTTTCGGATATAAATAAAAATGGTATCCAGCAGCTCCGGCCGTATTCCTGTAAAGCGTAATGGCAGCCTTTACTCAGCCGCAGTTTCCTCCGGCTCATCACCACACACGCCGATAGCTTTGCGGACGCTCTCCTCGCGCCCGAGAAAATAATCCTCTATCACGTCCCAGCGCTCCTTGCTCGAAAGGTCATGCATCATAAAGCCCATCATCGTATCCTGGGCAGACTTGTGGCGCCTATGGATATCTGATGCAACACTGTTTTTGTAATTGCCCTCCGTCAACTTGGCCAGCTTATCTGGATCATTTATCCTAACGAATATCTCCATGTTCTGGCTCCCGTGCACCTCATATGAAGCAAGGCCAAGCAACTCGAGAAAAGACAACAGGCGCAGCCGTTCCGGCTGGCGGCTGTTGCGGCCAAGCGGAATAAATGCCTGGTAGATATTTTCTTCGCCGGACGCGCACTGGGAAACAAGCTGCACAAAATAATTCGGCATTGAAATATAGCCTGAATTAAGCACACGGTAGCCCATTTCTCCTGACGGCGTTTTTCTGGCTGCAATGAATTTGAGGCGGTCGCTGTTAGTGCGGAACCCGATATTTCTCGACATATCCGCGATAAAAAGTTGCAGTATCATGTTTGAAAACTCCAGCCTGCCACAGTCTTTGCCAAAGCCTTCGGCCAAATCTTCACGGAATTGCTTTGCCGTGAAAACCTGGCCTTTGCTCTTATACTTACGGAAAATTCCCGAAATCACCGTGCAATCTTCTTTCAGTTTTTCCTTAAGCTCCTGAAACGGTAGTGCGTAAACAGCTTTTATATGAATGCGCGGAGAAAAAATCTCGTCATTGCCGCACTGAAACAGCTCCCCGCTGAAAAAGCGGTGATTAAACTGGGAAAAACTGATATCCCTAAAATTGTTTTGCCAGATAGCCGGCATGTCAAGCTCATAGATTTTTCCGCTGTTCACAACTATAGTGTCAGACTCATAGCGCTTGTTGCGTGAAGGAAGCACACGCCTTGTGCGGTCGTCCAGCTGCTTGACAAAACGGCCAAACTTTTTTTCAAATTTTTCAATTGACTTCAGTGGAACATTTACAAAGCTTTTCGTAAGCATGGCTTTCGGCCAGACTGTAATAACCGGATACCCGTAAATGCTTTCAAGGTCTTTTGAAAGGAGGAGCATGCCGTTTTTTACTTTGTTTTCGAGCTCCCTACCGCTGAACAAATACGAAAACGCATCAGGTGAAATGAGCAGGCTGCGCCTGTTACTCTCCTTATAAATGCTGTATATCTTCCGGAGCATTTCACGCAGTTGATACTGCTTCATCTCCGAAATGCCATAAAGCGTGCGCACATAGCATGTGTCAGTTGGCAGGAAATCCGCGCTCGCGCATCCCTGCGAAGATTTTTTGCGTGCCGCCCTGCCGATTTCCTGAACATAGTCTGCAAGGCTGCCTGTTGGCGCAAAATGATACACATTGCGGATATCCTGCACATCAATGCCCATGCCGAAAGCTTTTGTGCAGAGCATAACCGTGCACGCGCCACTACTGAAGTTTTCCTGCGCCGTGCTGCGCGCCTTCTTGTCAAGCGTTCCATAATACCTGCATACTTTCGGGCGTACAGCGGGATCAAGCGCTGCATAAATGTCGTCCACCTGTGTTGTGAATGGGCAATACACGAGAGATTTTTCTTCTTTTTCGACATATGTTTTTACAACCTGAGCCGCCCTTTTAACTTTGAACGATTCTGCCCCTCCAGTTACGCTTTTAAGGCTCACACGGTTTATGTCAAATGCAATGTTGTCCCTGCGCACACTGCCAAGATAAATCAACGGGTCTTTCAAAAATAGACTGTCAATTGTTTCGTTTACAATGTCTTCGGAACCGCCATAAACAGCCGTTGCCGTAAGGCAGAGGATAGGGAACCACATGCCAGAGCGTTTCAGATGATTAAGAAAATCGCCGAGATACCAGTAATCCGCCCTGAAATCTTTGCCCCACGACGTTACAATGTGCGCTTCATCAATTACAAAAAGGCCAACCTTTCTCCCTCCTGTAATGGCGTCCAAAGGTGTGGAGACAAGCAACTCAGGCGCAACATAGACGATTGACTTTTCGCCTGCCTTTATTGCCGCTATACGCTTTTCGCGCTCTTCGAATGACAGGGTAGAGTTAATATACGTTGCGCACTTTACATTATGCTCATTCTCAAGCTGAAGCACCTGGTCTTTCATTAAAGCTATAAGCGGTGTTATCACAATAGTCACAGCGCCGAATTTTTCTGCAATATGTACAGCGGGAAGCTGGAAAAGCAGCGATTTGCCGGCACCAGTAGGGGCTGTAATAAAAATATTGCGAAAGTCATGGCTGCCACCAATAGCCTTTTCACTTTGCGCAATTATCTGGGAAATAATCTCGCCTTGTGAAATCTCTACGGTATCTTTTGCCGAACCGGGCCTGCTGTAAAATTTAAGCTGCCGGAAAGCTGCATCTTTTCCCCAGTATTTTTGAAGCAGCGGCAAGTATTTGTTTGCAGACGACTTTTCCGTGACATTGAACCCCTGGAACTTTTTCACACCGTAAGATATGCCAAGTTCGTCCAAAATTCCGGCGAAAGCCGGGAAAGCACACCTGTCAGGCTCAGTGCGGGAATCCATGCAGTAAACTGTGCCCGACGGCAGGCGGCCTTCCAGGAGCTCAGCTTTTTGCAGCAGAAAACGGCTGTCTGAAACCGAAACGCTGGATTTTGCATCCACAATTTCTTTTGGCTCTGGCATCGGCCTTTGTGCAAAGAATGGCACAATTTTCAGCTTTTCATCTGTGCAGCGGTCAAACGGGGCAAGAAAATAATGCGTCTCGTCCACAGAAACAACATCGCCGTAATAATTAAAATAAACAGCAAGGCTGTCCGGTACAGGGGCAGCTTCCTCCTGAAGGTATTCATAAAGGCTGCGCGCATCTTCATTTGGCACTGCTGAGACATAGTGCCCTGAAAACAGGTTGTCATCAACTATTTCCACAGTGCCATTATAATGCCGCATCAATTCCGGATCTTCGGAAATGGCCGCGAGAAACTGCTCATAAATGCCGACGCGGAACCCGCTGCTCGAAATCAGGTCTTTTGCTATTTCTTCTTTTTTTGCTTCCAGAGCTGCCAGATTAAGCGTCGCGTCAGGATTCAGGATCCCGTCTGCGTAAAGGCTCTCACTGCAGGAAAGAATCTCGGCGTTCTGCAGGCGGCCAAACCCCCTGAAGAACAGTACCATTTTCTCCTTCTGGCTTTTTTGTAAAAATTGTTGAAGCCTAGTATGGAAAAGATCTTGGAATTTCAATTTTTTCACCTTTGTTCTTGAATTACGCCGAAACAAAACCGAATAGATTTCATCAGCTTTTTATTTATAGTTTTATTATACCTCTTTTTTGAGTCTTTTTCAAAAAAATACAGAAATAGAAAGAATTTATAAGTTAGAAAAATTTAAAACAGCAAATATTACTCTATCTAAATAGCTGAGTATATTTGATGATTTCCGGCCAATGTGTTAGAATTGAGTATATTGATAAGCCAGTGGCATTTATCTTTTAATGTTTACAAGCAAAAATTAAAATTACAGAATCCGCAAACTGTTTGATGGACACTGCAAATGGAGAAGGCTCTAACATGGAAGAAATGGCCGATATTTTCGTGATGGGTAAAAAATATAAAGTACCCTCACGCCTTACAATCATGAAAGCTTTGGAATACGCCGGCTACCAGCTCGTGCGCGGATGCGGCTGCCGAAACGGATTCTGCGGCGCCTGCGCAACAGTCTACCGTATAAAAGGCAGGCAAGGCCTTATATTCTGCCTCGCCTGCCAGACGCAAGTGCAGAACAATATGTACATAGCAATGCTTCCATTTTTTCCGCTCGCCAAACAGACTTACGATATAAATAAAATTAAGCCGGATAAACAGGTTATGATGCATCTGTACCCGGAGATTTATAAATGCATAGGCTGCAACGCCTGCACAAGAAGCTGCCCACAGGGTATCAATGTTATGCAGTATATCGCATACGCCAAAAACGGCGAATTCAAAAAATGCGCCGAGGCATCGTTTGGCTGCGTCATGTGTGGCATATGCTCTTCCCGTTGCCCCGCTGGCATCGCACATTCTCAGGTTGCCCTTCTCGCAAGGCGCCTGACTGGAAAATATCTCACGCCAAAGTCTGAGCAGCTGGAAAAACGCGTAAGGGAAATCAAAAGCGGCGATTTTGACAAGTCCCTCGACAGGCTGATGGCGAAGCCAACAAGTGAGCTTCAAAAGCTTTACAACAGCAGGGATATGGAAGAATGAGGGAGAACTGTGCCATGTATTCGGAAAAAATGATTGATTCTGTGAAGAAGGTAGAAGCGACACGCCCGTACCGCCTTCACACAGAGCCAAAGAGGATGGCTGCTGATGAAAAAAGCAGGCTCCTTACAGATTTTCACCCTGATTACAGAGAAAACCAGTTCGAAGTGCTAAAAGTCGGGCCAAACAAAGGTGACAAAGTGCCTAAGGAACTCGCGGCACTTCTTCAGGCAAACAGCAGGCTTGCAGGCATTGATATCGACCTTGAAAGACCTGACTATGATGTTGACGTGCTCGTTATAGGCGGCGGTGGTGCCGGTGCTTCCGCGGCAATAGAGGCAAATGAAGCCGGCGCAGATGTCATGGTCGTTACAAAACTGCGTATGGGAGACTCAAACACCGTTATGGCTGAAGGCGGGATACAGGCAGCCGACAGGCCTGACGATTCGCCAGCCATACACTACCTCGACGCTATGGGCGGCGGGCATTTTGCCAACAAACCTGAACTGCTGAGAAAACTTGTGGCTGAAGGGCCGTCCGCCGTTAAATGGCTAAATGGCCTCGGCGTAATGTTCGACAAGGAACCCGACGGCACTATGGTAGCTACACATGGCGGTGGAACGTCACGCAGGCGGCTGCACGCAGCAAAAGACTATACCGGCGCAGAAATTATGCGCGTTCTTCGCGATGAAGTGATAAACCGGCATATTCCAATCATTGATTTTACTTCTGCCATAGAACTGCTGCTCGACGAAAACGGCAAAGCCGCAGGCGCTGTCCTGATGAATATGGAGACGAAACAACTTCTTGTTGCCCATGCAAAAGCAGTCGTTCTCGCAACGGGCGGCGCAGGCAGGCTACATTATCAGGGCTTTCCTACATCTAACCACTATGGCGCAACGGCAGACGGCCTTGTCATCGCTTACCGCGCAGGCGCAAAGTTGCTTTATGCCGACACTTTGCAGTACCACCCAACAGGCGCGGCTTTCCCTGAACAGATATCAGGATCTCTTGTGACCGAAAAAGTGCGTTCCCTCGGAGCAATGCTTGTAAACCGTGAGGGCCGTGCTTTTATGCATCCGCTTGAGACGCGCGACGTTGCCGCTGCTGCTATAATCCGCGAATGCACAGCGCGCGGCGAAGGCGTCACCATCTCCCCTTCCTTTAGCGCTGTATGGCTTGACACACCAATGATAGACGAACTGCACGGCGCAGGCACTTCCGAAAAAATGATACCAGCCATGGTACGCATGTTCGGCAGATATGGCATTGACATACGCAAGTTGCCTGTTCTCGTTTACCCAACGCTGCACTACCAAAACGGCGGGATTCAGATCACATCTGACGCAATGACAGACGTGCCAAACCTTTTTGCTGCAGGTGAAGTCACAGGGGGGATACATGGCCGAAACCGCCTTATGGGCAACTCACTGCTTGACATCATAGTGTTCGGCAGAACATCTGGCCGCAATGCCGCCGCTGCCAGCAAAATGGCAAAAGTCAACACGCCGACGCTCAACCATGTAAAAAGGTTTCAGCGCGAAATGGAAAAAGCCGGCATACACAGTGATATTTTTTCTCCAAAGCTCCTTCCAAAATACACAAGATACTACCGCGGACTCAAAGGCACAAAAAACGGTTCGTTTTAACTTTTAGACACACTTTATAAGGGCAGCTATAATGTGGCTGCCCTTTATTGCTGCCTTACAGTAAACAGATTTCCATAATTAATGCTGCAATATTTATTCTGCCATCAGTATTCGGTGAATGATTTGAAATTAAAAGCGAAAGCAGGCCGCCGCTTTATTCAACGTTGTTTATTTATGCTTTAACAGGCTTATCAAAAAACTTCTCATGTATCACAGAAACAGCCTGGTCGGCATTTTTGCAGTCTATTAAAACCGAAATCTTAATTTCACTTGTCGAAATCATATGTATATTGATATTTGCTTCATAAAGGGCTTCAAACATTTCGGCCGCAATCCCAGGATGTGATTCCATGCCGGCACCTACAATCGAAACTTTCGCAACATCTTCGTCATAGACTACCTTATCGGCTCCAATTTGCTCGATATATGGGGCAAGTATAGCGATAGTTTCTTTCAAATTTTCGCGGCTTACCGTAAAGCTTATATCCTTTGTACCGTTTCTGCCAACAGACTGAAGAATAATGTCTATGTTGATGTTTTTAGACGCAAGCTTTGAAAATATTTTGAATGCAAGGCCTGGCCTGTCTGGGACTCCAATAATAGAAACACGCGCAACATCTTCGTCTTTTGCTACCCCACTTATAAGCATTCCTTCCATTTTTGCTGCCTCCTTAACGATTGTCCCCGGCCTATCATTCATGCTGGAAAGTACTTCCAACTCTATGCCATATTTTTTCGCCATCTCTACAGAACGGTTATTAAGCACCTGCGCCCCAAGAGAAGCAAGCTCAAGCATCTCGTCATAGGAAATAGCGTCAAGCTTCCGGGCATTTTTAACCTTGCGCGGATCTGCCGTAAACACACCTTCAACATCGGTGTAGATCTGGCAAAGGTCAGCATGCATAGCCGCTGCAATTGCAACTGCGCTGGTGTCGGAGCCGCCGCGCCCCAGCGTTGTCATATCATCATACCGGTTAATCCCCTGAAATCCAGTGACCACAACAATGTTTTTCTTGTCAATCTCTTTGCGTATCCGCTCCGGGTCAACGCGTTTGATGCGCGCGCTCCCATAAACGGAATTCGTCACAAATCCAGCCTGCCACCCGAGCAGTGAAATCACAGGGTAGCCGAGCTTCTCAATTGCCATTGCAAGCAAAGCTGCCGACGCCTGTTCGCCCGTTGTCAAAAGCATATCCATTTCGCGCTTGGAAGGGTTTTCGTTGATTTCCATCGCTTTTGCAATCAAGTCATCCGTCGTGTCGCCCTGAGCCGAAACAACGGCCACAACATTATTGCCCTTGGCATAAGTTTTTGTCACAATATCCGCAACATGGAGTACACGCTTAGCATCAGCGACCGAGCTGCCGCCAAATTTCTGGACAATCAGACCCATGAAAAGTTCATCTCCAAAATTTTTAATTTTGATTACAAAACCGCTGCGCCCTGTTTTATTCAGTGAAAATACCCGCGCCTTTAGGGTCGACGGCCAAGGTTTTTATTTTCCAGCCATTTATATTTTTCTTTTTAAGGCGTATTTCCGCCTGCACAGAAAACTTTTCCGCCATATCTGACGAAACCATTGAAATAATCGTTGGCCCTGCACCGCTCACATATGTACCAAGTGAGCCGAGTTCATAGCTCATGCGGAATACATCTTCCAGGTGATCAATCAGGTTTGCACGGTAAGGCTGATGGATTTTATCCTGAACGGCAACACGGAGGTTTTCAAGTTTCCCGGAAAAAAGTGATGCCGTCATAAGGGCAGAGCGTGAGAGGTTATAAACCGCATCCTCCCTTGAGTATTGCTTTGGGAGGACAGAACGGGCCTTCTCGGTCTTCAGCTCAAAAGGCGGCACAAAAAGCACAAAGCGTATTTTTTCCGACACCGGCACGCTGACGCTGTAAACCCTGCCCGCTTCTATGGCCGACGCTGCAAGGCCGCCCTCAATGGCAGGCGTTGTGTTGTCCGGATGGCCTTCGATTTCTGCAGCAAGGTCAATGAGTTCCCGACGTTTCAGCGGGCTGCCGATGAGGCGGTTTGCGCCCAATATTCCCGCCACTATGCATGCAGAGCTGCTTCCGAGCCCGCGCGCCATCGGTATATTATTTAACTGTATAATCTTGAGGCCCGGCAGCTTCCTGCCACAGCGCTCATAAACATGTTTTGCAGCCCAGTAAATCAGGTTCGTTTCGTCTGTAGGTATCTTAACGTCATCTTTGCTTGTAATTTCAAGGGAATCAGACTCTTCAATCCATACCTGATTATACATATTCAGCGCAATGCCTAAGGAATCGAAGCCGGAGCCAAGATTTGCGCTTGTCGCCGGCACTTGAATCCGTATCATATCAACATCTCCATAAAGTCAAAGGTCACTGATGCGAATCGTGTTTTTAATCTGCAGGCCAAAGCCAGACAGCCTTTCAAGCCTTTCTGTGATTTCTTTTTCTTTCATCATTGGCGTCACAAAAGCAATTTCGCCGTCTTCCGAGCCTTTGCGTGAGAGGCGTTCTGTCTTTCCGAACTGCAAGCAGATATATTTCCACGCAGCGGCCTCATCATCTGTGTTAAGACGCACATACATGGCATTTTTATTTTCGCGGTAATCCTCAACATAATCTGGCGAACCGTCTTCCCAGAACAGATATTTCCTGGCCTTAAAATGCTTTACACAGTCGATAATATCCGCGACAACAGCGCTTGCAGTTGGCAGTCTGCCCGCACCTTTTCCGTAAAAAAC
>DCEF01000006.1:53101-59865 GCA_002316805.1 Ruminococcaceae bacterium UBA1036 | reverse complement strand
CAAACATAGGGCAGACAATAACCTGCACTTTTTTATTTTCGAGCCGTTTCACCATGCTTATAAGCTTAATCACACCGCCCCACGCCGACGCATAGTCTACATCGATACCCGTTATACCGCGTATTCCTTCAGTATGTACTTGCTCAGGGTAAACATGTTTACCATAAGCAAGCGATGCAAGTATGCAGATTTTCCGGCATGAGTCAAGCCCATCAATATCGGCCGCAGGGTTGCGTTCAGCATAGCCTAACTTCTGCGCAAGGGCAAGCGCATCTTCAAAGCTCATCTTCTCACTTATCATTTTAGTGAGGATGAAGTTGGTTGTGCCATTAAGTATCCCCGCTATGCCAATAACTTCATTGGCCGCAAGGCACTGGCTTATAGGGCGGATTATCGGTATACCGCCGCCGACACTCGCTTCAAACAGAAAATTGAGATTATTCTTCTGCGCCGTTTTAAGCAGCGCCGCTCCCTTTGCGGCAACAAGCTCCTTATTTGATGTAACAACACTTTTCCCATGTTCAAGGCACTGCATCACATATTCAAACGCCGGATGAAGCCCTCCCATGACTTCAACGACGATTCTTACTTCCGGGTCATTCAGAATCGTATCAAATGATTTCGTAAAGCGGCCTGCGAATGGGCTGTCAGGGAATTCCTTGTGGTCAAGGATATATTTGATATGAATCTGTTCTTTTGCCCTTTTCGCAATAATTTCGCAATGTTTTGTTAAAACTTCTACTACTCCGGAACCAACTGTTCCGTAACCCATCACGGCAATCTCAACCATTTAAAGCAACCCCTTGTCTTATCATCCATTTCTCATAATAATTTCATACTTTAACAGTTTAACACGATTTTACTGAGTATTCAACCAAAGTTATTTCTGCTGCTGCTGCGCTCTGACGATGCCGAGCTCTGGCTGCTGCTTGTACCTCCATGCCAGCCCTGAGATGACGTTTGGCTACTACTGCCTTTCGAAGAAGAACCGTCATGCCAGAAATTCGAGCTGTTCTGGTGCCATTCCTCAGATGAAGGATTGCTCGAATATGATCTTTGCCAGCTGGAGCTTTCATAACGGCTTGAACTGTTTTCCGGCTCTCTCGACATTATTTCGCTACTGTTGCTGGAACTGATGGAATCATCAGCATTACCATTTTTAGGCATATTGTTCTTATCAAACCATCCGGTTTTGGAGTTGGCGCTGCCCGCAGGGACAATCATGCCGGTGTGTGTATCAAATGATGCGGAAATAACATTCGGGTCAAAGCTGAATGTCTTCTCTGGTTTGTTCTCAATATACTGCTTCATAATGTTACGCCAGATTTTTTTTGCAAATGACGCCTGGTAATCGCCCTGAGCGCGTGGCGTTGCGTAACCTGTCCATACACCGGCTACGGCATACGGCGTACCGCCTACGAACCAACTGTCAATATCGCTGTTTGTTGTGCCAGTTTTTCCAAACGTCTGCCAACCGCTCAAGTCTGCCTCCCTGCCTGTGCCGTTTCGCATAACGTTTTCAAGTAGCTTGTTCATTATGGTCGCCGAAGAAGACGATATGGCCTGCACAGGCATTTCGGAGCGGTTGTCCATTCCATTTATCACGTTGCCGTCATGGTCCATCACATAGTAGTAAGTGTATGGTTTGTAATACTTGCCGCCATTGCCGAAAATCTGATAGCCTGCCGTCATCTCGCGCACTGTTACGCCGTGTGTAAGGCCGCCAATTGCTGCAGCAAGGTTGTAGTCTGAAGATTCAATGCTTGTAAACCCGAGCTTCTGGCGCATAAAGTCAAGGCCATAAGCGGGATTTATCTCCTTAAAAAGCTGTACGGCGGCTGCGTTCCACGACTGCTCCAGTGCATACTCAACTGTGATTTCCCCGTGGTATACATGATTCCAGTTATCCGGCCCAGACTTCCCGTCTTTCCAGTTCGGCACCGGTTCGTCGTTTATAAGGCTTGAATACGTCACTTTACCAAGATTGACTGCAGGTGCATAAACTGCTAAAGGCTTGATGGAAGACCCCGGCTGCCTTTTAGCATCTGTTGCAAAATTGAAAAGTCGGTCTGAGGTTTTCTTCCCGCGCGAGCCAATTATAGCCATCACGCGGCCAGAATAGTCCATGGCGGTATATCCACCCTGCAGGTTCGGGTAAGATGCCGGGAACGTCGTATTGTCAGTAAAAGCTTTCTCGGCATCTTTCTGCATTTCCTGGTTCATAGCGGAGTAAATCTTAAGCCCGCCGTGATAGATAAGGTCTATCGCATGGTCTGAAGAGCAGTTATAGGCTTTCATAAGCCCTTGCTTCACATCCTCAATCATGGCATCGGTGTACCAGTCCCAAACCTTGTTTTCATCATGAACCGATACCTTTTTCTTGGTGGCAAACTGCATATGCTCCGACTCATTCATCGCGTCCTGATACTGTTTGTCAGTTATGCGTTTCTGGTCGTGCATGGCTTTAATCACCGTCTGCTGGCGCTTTTTATTTGCCGCTGGGTGCAAAATTGGGTTATATGCTGAAGGATTCTGTGTAATGCCGGCAATAGCAGCGCACTGTGCAATGTCGCAGTCTTTTATATCCTTATCATAATAAGTCTTTGCTGCCGTCTCAACACCGTTGCATCCGCTGCCGAAGTTTACAACGTTAAGGTATGCTTCAAGTATCTGTTGCTTTGAATATTTTTTTTCAATATTCTTTGCACGAAATATCTCCGTTATCTTACGCGTCAGGCTGACTTCATCATCACCCGTCATGTTCTTTATGAGCTGCTGGGTAATGGTTGAACCTCCATATCCGCTGCTGCTGTGGACGATATGGAAAAGGTTGGCTGCAGCACCCATAGTTCTTTTCCAGTCAACACCGTTGTGCTCCCAGAAACGTTTGTCCTCTATCGATACGATGGCATCTTTCATTGCCTGAGGTATTTTATTGTAATCCACCCAGACACGGTTTTCATCGCTGTAAAGGCTAATGTACTGTGTGGGATGGGTGCTGTCATCACCGTTTCCGTTTGTGTAAACAAAAGTTGTGTAGTTCAGCTTCAGTTTCTGCAAGTCAAGATTAACAGAAGAATTTTTTAGGTTGCCAATGAACGCGGCAAGCGAAATTGCCACAATGATACCTGCTATAACGAAGATAACAAAGACTGTTAGCAGGCCTTTAAATATCATGCCCGCAATCGATTTCCCCATTGAAATGCGGTCACCCTGCACGCCTGCAGGCCCTGAATATTTATTTATGTCTGTTTTTCTCATCAAATACCGCCTTTCCGCCGAGCAAAAGGAAACAGCAAAACGCGAATGAATAATTTGCCATAATTTGCAAAAAATACATCTGAGGTGATTGCTGTGAAAAAGGCTGTTATGCTGCTGCTCTGTTTTGCAGTGCTTACTGTCGCCGCGATTTTTCTTGCAAACGATATGCAGCGGCAAAAAATAACATTTTCAGCATCTTCTGATAAGAGCATGTCAAATTATTTTAACTCTAATGCACAGTCAAGTCAAGAAAGCCGCGCAAGCCGCCCCGCATCATCATATGAAACTGATTATACAGTAAAAGCATATAAAGGCCATATAGGCGTTTACCGCGGAGACGAACAGGTACCGTTTAAAGAGTACCAAACTGATATTGAGGTCCTGCCAAAGCCAGACCGTGACGAGCTAAAACGCGGCCGCACTGTGCACACAATGGCAGAAGTAGAAAAAATAGTTGAAGACTACGATGGCTGACACGTTTCTACCCTTCTGTTGCAAAACAATAACCGAAGCGGCTGCTGCAAACTGAAGATTTTGCAGCAGCCGCTTTTATTGCAGTGCTTTCAGCACTGGGCACGTTCGTTCTGGTATTTCTGCTTTGTCTGGTCTACTTTTTGCTGGTCGGCAGCAGGCGTCTGGTACCAGCCGCGCTGCTTCATCAGGTCAAACACTTCAGCCTGTATCTGATGCTCTTCATTGAGAATCGACATGAACCCGTTGCGTATATCTGGCGTTGCACATTCATTTGTAAAAGTGTTGTAAGTGTCTGTAATAAATTTTTGAGATGACAGGACATCGGTCATCAGGTCTTTTTCCGGAAGCGTAGCACTTGGCTGGTTGCCATTTGTCTGTGAAAAATTCATTTTTGTTTTCCTCCTTATCCTAAAAATTCCATCAAGCGGTTAAAATGGCCCTGATGCTTCTGTGCCACGCAGTCACATTCCTGCTTAAGCTGCTGATCTGTGCACATCTGGGAATAAGTCTTGAGTTTAGCAATCAGCGCCTGCTCGCCAGCCAGCTCGTCTTCAATGGCCGTGAGCTCTTTTTCAGTAAGCTGCGCCATGTTTTTAACACTCCTTTATACCTTTGTATTATGATTTTATATATTCAGCCCTTAAAAGGCAGAATATGCATTTTGCTGAGGCCCTATGTAGCCTCACGCATTTTCCGTCTTTCACCAAGGCCCAAGCTTACCGAAAGCGCCTGGTCAACCTGTGCCATTTCCTGCTGGTCCAGCCTGCCCATGCGTTCTTTAAGGCGCTGCTTGTCAAGCGTGCGCACCTGCTCAAGAAGCACAATGGAATCTTTCACAAGCCCTGTCCTCTGCGCATCAAGATAAATATGTGTAGGCAGGTTAGCCTTAGTATGCTGGCTTGTGATGGCGGCCGCAATAACGGTCGGGCTAAACCTATTCCCAACATCATTCTGCACAATGAGAACAGGCCGGACTCCGCCCTGCTCAGAGCCTACAACAGGGCTTAAATCCGCATAATAAATATCGCCTCTGTGAACGACCATACTTATAACGCCCCGATTTCTTCCTGAAATAAGTTTCTGCTGATATTCTTGTCATTCCTACTGGAAAATATACTTTGCAGAAACCCTTCTTTATAATATTATGCAGGTGCCGCCATTGACATAAAATCGCATATTTTTCCACAATGGTAAATACAGCGCTAAAATTTATAAAATGGCAAAAAAAAGCGCCGGCCATATACACGGCCAGTGCAAACAATGATAAATATTAATTTTTATGCATTAAGGTCTTTGTACGTCCCAAGTACCGGCTCCTTAAAGTCATGTAACCGGAATGAAAAGCCAGGAGTCGGGATATCAAGCGATTGTATCTTCCCTGTTTTTCCATCCGCAGCAAGTGTAAAATTATATCCATTAAGGCTGCCGGTAAAAACATTGTCACCGCTTTTTTTCAATGCCCCTGGCTGCGAAGCACCATCGATAGTCTTAACAAGCATCAACGCAAAAGAGTTGCATGGAAGCACACAGTTTTCACTTCCTGCTGAAAGGCCGCAGTAAGTCTGGTTAAAATTTCCACCGTTCCAGTACCACTTGAGGCCTTTCCCATTATCTGAGATAATCTCTACCGAGGCGTTCTCCATGCCGGCGCGGCTGAAAGCACACGAATAATTTCCAACCGGTGATGAAACATCCACCTTGCATGAAAAAGTGAAATCAATATCCTGCGCTGAAAGTGCTTTCCCGCCTGAAGAGCATCCGGCAGCAAGCATAAGGAAAGTTGTTAAGCAAACCAAAAGGAATTTCTTCATTCAGCCGCCCCCGCAAAAGGCGGAAACGGCAAACGCTGCTACCGCCCAATTTCCCGGAAAATTTCCGGAAGCATGCCTACTATCTCCGTAGGTAGCATGGCAGTCTGCGAAAAACTGGCCGCACAGCGGTCACCCGCAAGGCCATGTAGATACACAGCACTCGCCGCCGCATTAAACGGCTCTGCTCCCTGTGCCACAAAAGAAGCGACCATTCCCGCAAGTACGTCGCCGCTTCCGCCTTTTGCCATGCCGGGGTTTCCCGTCGTGTTGCGGTATAGCCTCCCATCAGGTGAAGCTACAAGCGTACCCGCACCTTTAAGCACAGTTATGGCATTATGCTCCGCAGCAAACCTGCAGGCCATTTCGCGCCGGTTAGACTGTACATCCGCCACCGACGTTTTCAGTAAGCGCGCCATCTCTCCCGGATGCGGCGTCAGTATAAGCGGTGCCCTGCATTCATGCAGTAAATCTATATGCTCCGCAACGATATTTATGCCGTCGGCATCTACAATTACAGGCACCGCCGACTCCTTTAAGACGAGCGAAACTTCCGCCTGTGCCGCTGTGCTTTTCCCAAGCCCGCAGCCAATGAGCACAGCGCTCGCACGGTGCAGAGATTTCCTAATGCTTTCAATGTCCCCTTCACAAGTGGAACCGTCTGGCTTCGGGTGAAGGATTGTAAAAACAGGTTCCGCAAGCCGTGAGGCAACAATTGGGTAAATTTTTTCTGGCAATGCAGCTTCGACAAGGCCTGCGCCGCACCTAAGGGCGGCAGAAACGCTCATAGACGCAGCGCCTGCCATACCCTCACTGCCGCACACGCACAGGAGCCTGCCGTAATCGCCTTTGTTGCTATCTGCGGCCCTTGGCTTCAGCACAGACATGAGAATTTTGCGGCCTTCCGATTCTGGCGGATTAAGCGGCCCTTTTTCTTTTATAACAACTGCTGACGCATAGTCTTTAGTATGCGCCACGCTTACAGAAAAGTGCGCACCGCCTGCAATGCGGAGCGCATTTCCGGAAAGCGAAATATATGGTCTCCCCGTCTTTTTATCATGAAACAGTTGAATGTCACACGGGCCGAATCTGCCAAATCCAGTGCCTACCGCTTTGGCAAAAGCCTCTTTTGCACAGAAAGCAACCGCCGCGCTTTCCGCAGGAAAAGCTTTCCCTGCAAACCATTTGTTTTCGGCGCTGCCGAAAACACGTCTGCAGAAG
>DCEF01000006.1:0-52939 GCA_002316805.1 Ruminococcaceae bacterium UBA1036 | reverse complement strand
CCCCCAAAAACCACGTCTGCAGAAGCGCGGGTTCTTCATCGATTTTTTAATGCGCCCGACTTCAACTATATCAATTCCTACCGAAAGCAACCAACGCCACCTGCCCCGGCAAAAACGGCCTTATTGCATTGAGCACTTTTTCTTCAGGATTAAAAACGACAAGCACATTGCCGTTTTTGCTGCTGTGTGCGCAAAAATACCAGCTGTCTCTGCCATCATCATATATTGAAGTGAAATACGGCTTGAAAACCCGTTTCCTGTTTATAACGTCAGGCTTAAACTTACCCATTTCGGATATATTGTGCGCGTCCACTGAAAGGACATGCTTACGTTTGCGGCGGCTTATTATTTTGTCGATAGTTATGTCGCCGTTAGTAACGCTGTATTCGAACTCTACATTACGGGAAGTTATAAGATAATAGTCCGCAAAAAAAAGTGCAATCCAAATCAAAAACGCTATCATGAAAAGCGCGGGAATTTTAAGTGTAAGGAATACTACAAAAACGCTCATGAGTGCGACGGCAAGAAAAGCCGTGTAGTCTTTTAGCCCCATCTTTTTCTTGATTATCTGCTCAACAAAAATATCATCCATCATATTTTCTAAATTCCTCCGGAATCGGTTATCCCATATGCTGTTAAATAGTATTGTAGCATAATAAGAATATTTTTACAATTCAAAAAATGGCGGTTTTACAATTTGCTTGCAATTACGGTTAAGCCGTGCTATATTATAAAAAATGATATTTTATGAAAACGCTGGGAAGAAGGAAGTAGCTGTTTTCCGAACCGTCAGCAGAGAATGTGCGTCACCGGTTGAGAGCGCACAGACGGCTGGAATCCAGTGAAGTTCCCTTTGGAGCGGTGCGGCTGAACTTTTATTAGGCTGCAACGGGCGGCTGCGTTAAAAGCCGGAAAAGTAAATTTTAGGGTGGTACCGCGAAGAAAAAGCCTTCGTCCCTTGCCGGGACGAAGGCTTTTGTTTTTCATCACTTGAAAGGGAGCATTATCTATGAAGGAGAAACTGGAAGCGATCCGCGTAAAAGCGGAGCATGACCTGCAGGAAGCCAAAGACAAACAGGCACTCGAAAACCTGCGTATCCGCTACCTTGGGAAAAAGGGCGAGCTCACCGCCATTTTAAAGCAGATGGGCAAGTTGTCAGCAGAAGAACGCCCTGCCATAGGCAAAATGGCCAACGAAATCAGGGCAGCAATAAATTCCGAGCTGTCTAAGCGCGCGGCTCAGCTCAAAGAGGCAGAAACAGCAAAGCAACTCGAAAGTGAAAAAATCGACGTCACCCTTCCCGGAAAACGCCGCAACATAGGCCACCAGCACCCACTTAGCAAAGAACTGGACGAAATAAAAGAGATTTTCGTCGGCCTCGGGTTTAATATTGTCAGCGGCCCGGAAGTTGAGTACGACTACTACAACTTTGAGGCACTCAACATCCCTAAGAACCATCCGGCACGCGACACACAGGACACTTTCTATATAAATGACAATATCCTCCTACGCACGCAGACTTCGCCTGTGCAGGTGCGCGTCATGGAAAAACAAAAACCACCTATCCGCATTATCTCTCCGGGGAGGGTTTACCGCTCCGATGAAGTCGATGCGACACACTCTCCACTTTTCCACCAGATTGAAGGGCTTGTTGTTGATAAGGGTATTACATTCTCAAACCTTAAAGGCACGCTTGAAATTATAATAAAGAGCATGTACGGCGAAGACTCTGTAGTGCGCTTCCGCCCTCACCACTTTCCGTTTACGGAACCTTCCGCAGAAGTTGACATACAGTGTTTCAACTGCCATGGCAAAGGCTGCCGCATTTGCAAGGGCGAAGGATGGATAGAGCTTTTGGGTTGCGGCATGGTGCACCCGAAAGTCCTCTCAAACTGCAATATTGACCCGGAAATATACAGCGGCTTTGCTTTCGGGATGGGGCTTGAGCGGCTTGTCATGCGCAAATACAGCATAGATGACATGCGGCTTTTCTATGAAAATGACACAAGATTTCTCAATCAGTTTTAAGGGAGAGTGAAATAATGAATCTTTCTATAAAATGGCTTAAAGAGTTCGTGCCGCTTGACAACATGCCTGTCCGCAGCTTTACGGAAGCCATGACAATGAGCGGCTCAAAAGTCGAAAGCTGGAAAAAAGAAGGCAGCGAAATTTCAAACGTCGTTGTCGGCAAAGTACTTTCACTTGAGCACCACCCAAACGCAGACCATCTTTGGGTGACAAAAACGGATGTCGGTTCCGTCGAGCCGCTGCAGATAATTACAGGGGCGCAAAACCTCAAAGCCGGGGATATCGTTCCTGTGGCACTTCATAACTCCACACTGCCGGGCGGCAAAAAAATTAAAAAAGGCAAGCTGCGCGGCCTTGAAAGTAACGGTATGCTCTGTTCCCTCGGAGAGCTCGGCCTTACAAAGCACGATTTTCCATATGCTGTTGAAGACGGCATTTTTGTTCTGCAGGAAAAAGATGTCCATCTTGGGGAACCAATATGCGAAGCACTCGGCTTTGACGATACGGTGATAGAATTTGAAATCACCAACAACCGGCCGGACTGCTTTTCAGTGACAGGCCTTGCAAGGGAAGCAGCTGCCACATTCAACAAGCCTTTAAAGCTGCACACGCCTGTTGTAAAAGGCGGGCATGGCAGCACTTCTGACATGATCTCTGCCAGCGTTGAAGCGCCTGACCTATGCTCCATGTACTCGGCGCGCGTTGTAAAAAACGTCCACATAAAACCGTCGCCGCGCTGGATGCGCGAGCGCCTGCGTGCAATGGGCGTGCGCCCCATAAACAACATTGTCGACATCACGAACTATGTTATGCTTGAATACGGCCAGCCAATGCATTCATTTGACTACAGGTGCCTTGATGGCCATAAAATACACGTCCGCCGCGCATCAGACGGAGAAATAATCAAAACACTTGACGGAAATGAACACAGCTTAAGCACAAAAGACCTTGTTATTGCCGACGAAAAGAAGCCTGTTGCGGTAGCCGGCGTTATGGGCGGAGCAAACAGCGAGATAACTGACAGCACAGCTACGGTAGTGTTCGAGTCCGCCTGCTTCAATGGCCCTTCCATAAGGAAAACGGCACACAGGCTCGGCATGAGAACAGACGCATCGGCACTTTATGAAAAGAGTCTCGACCCCAACAACTGCCTCCCTGCGCTCGACCGCGCATGTGAGCTTGTTGAAATGCTCGGAGCAGGAGATGTTACTGACGATGCCGCGGTAGTTAAGAATTATAAAGAGGGCTGCCGCAGAATACCGCTTGAAACAGAATGGATAAACCATTTTCTCGACATCAACATGGGCACAGATGAAATGAAAGGGATACTCAAAAAACTTGGCTGCGGTTTTAGCGGTGATGACATAATAATCCCAACATTCCGGCCAGACCTTGTCCACAAAGCGGACATTGCCGAAGAAATCGCGCGCTATTACGGCTATGACAAAATTCCTGTAAAATCACTTACCGGCGGCGCACAGGGCAAATATACACGCAGGCAGAAATTCGACGGCAAAGTCGGCAAATTAATGCGTGCCCTCGGCGCAAGCGAAATTATGACATACTCTTTCATAAGCCCGAAATACTACGACAAAATCATGATGCCATCAGATTCTCCACTGCGGAAATCCGTCGTAATATCAAATCCTCTCGGTGAAGATACGTCAATAATGCGCACAGTTGCGCTGCCATCAATGATGGAAACGCTGGCACACAACTATAATAACAGGAACGACTCCGCGTGCCTCTACGAACTTGCAAAAGTTTACCTCCCGTCAGATGATGAAAGCAAGCTGCCTGAAGAAAAATTCAAGCTAATCTGCGGCATGTACGGCGAAGGCTATGATTTCTTTTCCGTAAAGGGAATGGTGGAAGAACTGCTGCAGTGCCTCGGTATAAACGGCTGGGAAATCAGCGCATATTCCGGCGGCGGCAGCTACCACCCAGGCCGCTGCGGAAAGTTTACGGATGGCACAGACGAGCTCGGCATTATAGGAGAAATCCACCCGGCTGTAATGGCTAACTATGGCATAGATTGCCGCGTTTGCAGCTTTACTCTTGATATGGATACGCTTTTTAAACATGCGCAGCTTGAAAAAGCATATGCGCCGTTGCCAAAATTTCCGGCCGTTTCACGCGACCTTGCGCTTGTGTGTGAAGACAAAACACCCGTCAGCGTGCTCGAAAAAGCCATACGCAGTGGCTCCGGAAAACTGCTTGAAAATGTTAAGCTGTTTGATGTCTACAAAGGCGAGCAGATAGAAAAGGGCAAAAAGAGCGTGGCATTCAGCGTAACTCTGCGCTCTGCCGACAGCACACTTACAGATGAGCACGTTTCAAAAGCGATGGATAAAATAATCGCGGAGCTTAAAAAAGTTGGTGCTGCGCTACGGCTTTAACCTAAATTTCCTTTTTTTCACTTGCATTTCAGAAAAGCTTGTTGTATGATAAAAATTGCGGGAGGTGTTTCCATGCTTGATAAGACGATGACATTTTCGCTCAGTGGCAACCGTGAAGAAGATATCAAAAAAATTCTCACCACTGTCTACGATGCTTTAAAAGAAAAAGGATATAATCCGATAAACCAAATCGTCGGATACATCCTCTCGGAAGACCCAACGTATATTACAACGCATAACAATGCCCGCAGTCTTATCCGGAAAATCGACCGTGACGAATTGCTGCAGGTTTTGTTGAAATCATATCTGGGAGAATGACGGCTTTTTACAGAACTCCCGTTTGCTGGAGGAATGCTTATGAAAAAAGAAACAGAAAAAGCGCCGCAGTTCCCAATGTATAAAGGGAAGCCTTTGGTTCGGTGCGGGAATGTGCTTTACTATGGAAGCATGACTGACCCATACGTTGTCCGTCTCGAAATAAAGGAAAAGAAAATGATAAAAGGCCTGGAAGTTGCCGATAAAGTGTCTATTCAACTTATGAGGACCGACCAGACTATACGCAACCGCAAGCAAATAATCAAAGCAAGCGAAAAAAACGGCCTTTACCGCGCCATTGATCTTGCCGATGTGTGGCTCGGAAGGGCACTTACAGAAACCTGAAAAGCGATTTGCTGCGAAGAAGTCCGGGATATTGCAAATGCAATATCCCGGACTTCTTTATGTTTTGATGAGCCGGCTAAAGTCGGCTCCTGCCTGGCATCACTGGCTTACCTGCCTATGTCATGGCGGTAAAAAGCGCCGTCAAAGTGTATCTTTCCAGCGCCTTCATACGCTTTTTTAATCGCTTCATCGAGGTTGCCGCCAACCGCTGTAACGCCGAGTACGCGGCCTCCATCTGTATAGAATTTTCTGTTTTTAAGCACTGTCCCCGCATGATATACTGTTACACCTGGCAGCTGGCCATTTTTGTCAAGGCCGGTTATCTCCATTCCCTTTTTATATTTCAAAGGGTAGCCGCCAGAAGCCATAACTACACATGCGCATGCCCCTTTGCTCCACTCTATCGGCTGCTGTTCAAGTTTTTCATCTATAACCGCCTCAATGATATCCACAAAGTCTGTTTTAAGCAGCGGCAGGACTACTTGCGTTTCCGGGTCGCCAAAGCGCGAATTATACTCGATCACCTTCGGGCCGTCAGGCGTAATCATCAGCCCAAAATACAGGCAGCCTTTAAATTTCCGGCCTTCAGTATTCATGGCTTTTACCGTCGGGGCAAAAATGGTTTTCATGCATGTTTCCGCAATCTCAGGCGTATAGTACGGGTTAGGGCTTATAGTCCCCATTCCGCCTGTGTTAAGGCCTTTGCCGCCGTCAAGGGCACGCTTATGGTCTTTGGCTGATACCATCGGCTTTACACATTTCCCGTCGGTAAAAGCAAGAACTGAAACCTCCGGCCCGGTCAGAAAATCTTCCACAACAACGCGGTTGCCAGAGTCGCCGAATTTTTTGTCTTCCATGATGGTTTTTACAGCGGCTTCCGCCTCGTTATAATTTTCAGCAATCATGACGCCTTTACCGAGCGCAAGGCCGTCCGCCTTAATAACGGCAGGATACTTTCCCCTTGAGCTTATATGGCCAAGCACTTCCTGCGGGTTGTCAAAAACTTCATAGCCGGCCGTAGGAATATTATATTTATTCATTAGATTTTTGGAGAACACTTTGCTGCTTTCAATCTCAGCTGCTTTTGCCTCAGGGCCGAAAGCGCGTATCCCTGATTTTTTGAGCTCATCCACCATGCCGGTCGCAAGGGGATTATCCGGTGCGACAAAGACAAGGTCTATCTGCTCCTCTTTAGCAAACTTCACAACGCCAGCCGCATCGTTAATATCAATCGGCACACATTCCGCATCACGCGATATGCCTCCGTTGCCCGGCGCGCAGTAAAGTTCCGTTGTTCTCGGGCTTTCTTTCAGCTTGCGCACGATGGCGTGTTCACGGCCGCCGCCGCCGATAACAAGGATTTTCATTTCCGCAGATCCTCCTTTTAAGAGTCAGTGATGGAACAGGCGCAGGCCTGTGAATGCCATTGCAATGCCATATTTGTCGCATGTTTCTATAACATTGTCGTCGCGGATTGATCCACCCGGCTGGGCTATGTACTGCACGCCTGAACGGTGCGCACGCTCGATATTGTCGCCAAACGGGAAAAACGCATCTGAACCAAGCGCAATGCCGCTCTGGCCTGCAATCCATCCCTTTTTCTCTTCACGTGTAAGCGGTTCCGGCTTCCTTGTAAAGAGCTGCTCCCATGTGCCGTCAGCGAGCACATCTTCATAATCGTCGGAAATATATACGTCGATTGCATTGTCGCGGTCAGGACGGTGCAGGCCGTCTTTAAACGGCAGGCCGAGCACTTTCGGGTTCTGGCGCAGCAGCCACCTGTCCGCCTTATCACCGGCAAGGCGTGTGCAGTGTATGCGTGACTGCTGCCCTGCCCCTACACCTATGGTTTTGCCGTTCTTCACATAGCAGATAGAGTTAGACTGTGTGTACTTAAGCACTATAAGCGAAATCAGCAGGTCGCGCTTTGCCCTTTCTGGGATATTTTTGCTTTTTGTCACGATATTGTGGAGCAGCTTCTCACTTATAAACGAGTCGTTGCGCTTCTGCTCGAATGTAATGCCAAATACATCTTTATCTTCAACCGTCTGCGGTACATAATCTGGATCTATTTTAATCACAGTATAAGTGCCCCGGCGCTTTTTCTTCAGGATCTCAAGCGCTTCGTCAGTATAGCCCGGAGCAATAATGCCGTCTGATACCTCGCGCTTTAGAAGCATGGCTGTCTCTTTGTCACATACGTCGGAAAGCGCCGCGAAGTCGCCGTACGACGACATTCTATCGGCACCGCGTGCCATTGCATAAGCTGCAGCTATTGGCGAAAGCTCCATATCATCCACAAAGCAGGCTTTCTTCTCCGTCTCTGAAGGCTCAATGCCAACAGCGGCGCCCGCCGGGCTCACATGCTTAAACGAAGCTGCAGCCGGCAGGCCTGTAGCCTGTTTCAACTCTTTTACAAGCTGCCAGCTGTTAAGCGCATCAAGGAAATTGATATACCCCGGGCGGCCGTTAAGGACGCTAAGCGGAAGCTCCCCGCCGGCTTTCATAAAAATGCGCGCCGGTTTCTGGTTCGGGTTGCATCCATATTTCAGCATGATTTCTTTCGCCATTGTAAAATTCCTCCTGTTGTCATTTTTTGCCGGAATATCCGGTTCCTTATATTTAGATTTGGTTTCAGGCATTTTTATTTACAATACGGCTTTCTGCCCGCCCTGTTTTCAAGTCAACAAAACGTACAAACAGTGAGACCTTATTGTTTTCGTTGAGGCTTTTCCACATTGCCGCCGTAAACTCGTCAATGCCGCCCTTCAGCAAAACGGTTGAGGGTTCGCCTGTAAATGACGGCAGCGGATTTCCATCGCCGGAATAAGTATGTATTAGGTGCCCTTCCCCAGCCGCAGGTTTGCTGTACTCATAAAAGAACCGCTGGACCGATTTTCCTTCGGCATCGCCGCTTTTTATTATTGACAGGCGGTACTTAAAGTCTTTCCCCATCTCGGCAAGGCCTGAAACGCGCGGAGTAAAGTTTGGCCTGTCCGGTTCAAATGTCCTTGTGCGC
Organism: Ruminococcaceae bacterium UBA1036; assembly: GCA_002316805.1. Classification (GTDB taxonomy): domain Bacteria; phylum Bacillota; class Clostridia; order Oscillospirales; family Acutalibacteraceae; genus Thermocaproicibacter. Next base: position 44,832 of record DCEF01000006.1, on the reverse strand, counting down.
AGGGCATCTTCAAACGAACCGCCGCCAAGCAGCGATTTATATATTGTGTCTGTCTGGTCACCATTAGTAACTATAATATACTGGTTCCATACGCGCACGGGAGGATAAATAATCAGTGATGGGTCCGACATCTTTGACGGATCAAATGCCTGCGTGCGGATGCCGTCCCCATCTTTTACAAAAATGCGGTTCCTGCTGTTTTCGCTGCGCCCCATTATGAAATAGGCTACCACCGCACTTGCACCGTCATCGCTTCTGCCGATCATAATGCCGCGCCCTGGATAAACATTGGTACCAAGTGCTTGCTCCACTGTCATTATTTTCATTGTTTTGCCTCCTTTATTGCTACTCTTCCGTCTTTAACTTCAAGCCTGCCTTCACAGAACAGCGCTACAGCTTTCGGCAATATCTTCCACTCCGCCTGTTCCATTACACGCTTTTGCAGCATTTGCGGGGTATCGCCCGGCATGACCCCAACGGCTTTTTGCAGAATTATTGGGCCACCGTCACAGATTTCATTTACAAAATGAACCGTTGCTCCCGTGACTTTCACTCCGCGCTTCAGCGCCGCCTCATGCACATGAAGGCCAAAATACCCTTCACCACAGAAAGACGGAATCAGTGAAGGATGGATATTCATTATTTTGTTTTTATAGTGCGAAACAACATTTTTGCTTATAATTGTCATAAATCCTGCAAGGACTACGAGGCCTATCTTGTATTGCTTCAGCAGGGCAAGGAGTGCACTGTCGTAGTCTTGCTGGGACGCAAAACTGCGGCGCAGCAGAATTTTCGTAGAAATATTCTCTTTTTTGGCACGCTGCAGCGCATAGGCTTTGCTGTTGCTTGAAATGACAAGCGTAATGTGGCCGCCGGGGATTTTGCCGCCCTTTTCAGCGTCAATCAAAGCCTGAAGGTTTGTCCCGCCGCCCGAAACAAGCACAGCAATGTTCAGCATAGCACGACTTCCCTTTCCCCTGCCGTAATTTCACCTATAACCCCAGCAGGCTGCCCACATCTTTTCAGTTCATCAACCGCAACGTTGGCATCCTCTTTTCCAACAATCAGGCACATACCGATACCCATGTTGAACGTATTGTACATGTCGTGCTCCGAGATGTCTCCCTTTTGCTGTAGGATTTTGAAAATAGGCATCTGCGGCAGCGCTTTTTTTTCTATCTTCGCAGCAATGCCATCTTTCAGCATGCGCGGTATGTTTTCGTAAAACCCTCCGCCGGTAATATGTGCGGCCGCCTTGACGCTGACCTTCTGCATAAGCGACAGAACCGGCTTTACATATATCTTTGTCGGCGTAAGCAGCTCTTCACCGAGTGTATGCCCAAGCTCTGCCACCCTCGTGTTTATATTCTTTTCACTTATATTTAATACTTTTCGCACAAGTGAAAAACCGTTTGAATGAAGGCCGGAAGAATTGAGGCCAATAATAGCGTCACCTGGCTTTACCGCAGAACCGTCAAGTATTTTACAGCGGTCAACAATCCCTACCGAAAACCCTGCAAGGTCATACTCATTTTCCGGATAAAATCCAGGCATTTCGGCTGTTTCACCGCCTATAAGTGCGCAGCCTGCCTGCACACAGCCTTCGGACACACCGCTAACAATCGCCGCTACTGTTTCCGGACGGTTTTTGCCGAGAGCAATGTAGTCAAGGAAAAACAAAGGTTTTGCGCCGCAGCAGATTATGTCATTTACGCACATAGCCACACAGTCGATTCCTACTGTATCATGCCTGCCCATTAAAAAGGCAATTTTCAGCTTAGTGCCGACGCCGTCCGTACCACTTACAAGCACAGGCGCCTTCATGCCCGCAGTATCTGGCTGGAACAATCCACCGAACCCGCCAATGCCTGAAATAACTCCGGGGGTACGCGTGCGCTCAACATGCTTTTTCATTAGCTCCACCGCGCGGTAACCCGCCGTGACATCCACTCCGGCAGCCTTATAACTTTCACTGAAACTTTTCATATGTTCTGCCTCCGCATTTTAAAGTTCTTCTGCCTTTTCACGCACTGCCCTGTCTTTTGCTTCGGTTTTTTCCGCCATTTGTTTTTTCATATCTTTTAGTTTTTCAGAAATGGCGCTGTCACTTAAAGCGAGAATCTCTGCCGCAAGGATTGCCGCATTTTTGGCACCGTCAACCGCTACTGTCGCAACAGGGATACCGCTTGGCATCTGGACTGTTGCGAGCAATGCGTCAAGGCCGCCAAACGCAGCCGATTTCATTGGAATGCCAATTACCGGAAGTGTTGTTTTGGCAGCAAGCACACCCGCAAGATGGGCTGCCATTCCCGCTGCGGCGATGATGACCCCGAAGCCGCTTTTTTCCGCATTCGCTGCAAATTCAGATGCTGCTTCCGGTGTTCGGTGTGCTGAGATAACGTGTGTTTCGCACGGTATACCCAACAGCTTGAGTTCTTTAACTGCGTTAGACACAACTGGGAAATCGCTGTCACTTCCCATAATTACTGCTACTTTTTTTTGTTCTGGCACAATAACACTCCCATTCTGATTTTCTGCTGAAAAGTCTAACTTACTCGCAATGCGAGTCCTTCTGAATCCTTTCCCTCAACCTTTTGCTTTGCTGAAAGGCCCGTGAAGGCCTTTCAGCAAAGCAATCAATATATATAAAAAAATCCGCAGATGATTTCAACTATCTGCGGAAATTTTATCGTTATTGTCGGTTTGCGCTCGCACCTGATGAACTTGGCTCTTGCTTCACATCGTCAACCACAATCTCCTTAAGCGAAGCCGCAAGGCCAGCCAGCGACTGTATATTTGATGGGATAATAATTTTTGTTGCTTTGCCGTCTGCAGCTTTTCCAAAAGCCTCAAGGCTCTTTAAGGCAATCACACTTTGGCTCGGATTTGCCTCATTCAAAATCTTTACACTGCCCGCTATTGCCTGCTGGACAAGAGTAATTGCTTCCGCTTCACCCTGGGCCTGGCGTATTCTTGCTTCTTTAGCTGCATCTGCACGCAAGATAGTGGACTCTTTTTCGCCCTCTGCAACAAGTATGGCGCTGCTCTTTTCACCCTCTGCCGTTAGGATTTTCGCGCGGCGCTCTCTTTCGGCTTTCATCTGCTTCTCCATCGACTCCTGTATCTCCCGCGGTGGTATTATATTTTTAAGTTCCACACGGTTGACCTTAATGCCCCACGCATCTGTTGCTTCATCAAGCACAGTGCGTATTTTCACATTAATTATATCTCGCGAAGTAAGCGTGCGGTCAAGTTCCATCTCACCTATAATGTTGCGCAGCGTAGTTGCGGAAAGGCTCTCAATGGCAGAAAGCGGGCGCTCCACACCATATGCAAACAGCTTTGGATCCGTAACCTGAAAATAAACTACAGTGTCTATCTGCATCGTGACATTGTCTTTTGTAATAACGGGCTGTGGCGGAAAATCTATTATCTGCTCTTTAAGCGAAACTTTCTTGGAAATCTTATCAAAAAACGGAATCTTAACATGCAAGCCAGTCCCCCATGTTAAGCGGTAAGTGCCAAGCCGCTCAATAACAAAGGCATGCGCCTGCGGAACGACTCTAATATTGACAGCCAGTATCGTAATAATCAGGATAGCAATGATAATTAAAATAATAATCGCTTGCATACAATCTCTTCCTCTCAGGCAGATTTTGCCGAAAAGCATAAAGTTGCTCAGCTTTAATTGTTTTTCATGTGCACAATCAGTTTAACCCCTTCGATTGATTCTACAAAAACCAGTTTTCCTGCTGGTATTACCGAGCCATCCGCAGAACGTGCCATCCAGCTGTTTCCAAGGACAGTCACCCTCCCTGTTCCGCGGACATTGTCGATTTCCTTTGTTACAACGGCAATTTTCCCAACATAGCGGTCGGCATTAGTGCTCGTTTTTTTCACGCTCAGTGCCCTTTTGCTGAACGGCCTTATTAAAATAAGCGTCAGCGACGTGACAATAATAAAAGTGGTAATCTGAATAGGAATGCTTCCCCCAAGCAGGCACGCAATCAGCGCACCGGCACCGCCTAATGCAAACCATATGGAGACAAGCTGCGTTGTAGCCATTTCTACGATTGAAGCAACGATAATAATGCCAAGCCAAACATAAATCATCATAGTACTTTCCCCTTTCATCAGAGGGGCAAATCCAATTTTAGTCTATCATTAAATGGGAATTTCCGCAATAGTTTTCCTCTGTTTTCCCAGAAAAATTTTCATATTTATTTTACCGTAATAGAGTTGCTTATTGCCTTGTACTTCTTTTCGCCTATGCCCGAAACATTTTTAATTTCTTCGACCGAGTGGAAAGGCCCGTGCTTATTTCTGTAATCCACAATACGAGCTGCAAGGCTTTCCCCAATGCCGTCAAGCTGTTCACTCATCTGCTGCGCGGGCGCCTTATTTATATTCACCTTCCCTGCCTTTTTGCCATTCTTCACTTTTCGAGCAGATGATGATACGGAATTCTTTTTCGTAGCAGAAGAAAACACTGCAACAGCGGATGACGGCACATACGCTTCAATCTTTTCATCAACTCCGGCCGCGGAAACAATGTTGGCGCTTTTTGATGGGATATCTGTGCTTATGGCAGGTTCAGAAAGCGGAACCTCAGGCACATAAAACGCGTTGTACCCAATCATTACGGCACAGACAATCCCGGCTATGACTATTAGAAAGCGTACCTGGCGAGACTGCTCTTCCTCCATAAGCTCACTTCCAGTTTTCCACAGACTTGCATTTTTTATTTCAAACAGGGCGAAGCTGTTTAAGAAAATCAGTGAAATATTTTGGAAGTTTGCTTGTAAATTCAATGTAGCGGTCATTGCGCGGATGGCGGAAGCCAATAATGCGGGCATGGAGGCACTGGCCGTTAAGGCCCTTAACCGGTTTTTTGGAACCGTAAACAGTGTCCCCTGCCACGGGGTGGCCAATATAAGCCATGTGCACTCTGATTTGGTGTGTCCTGCCTGTCTCTAATTTAAGTCGTATATGCGTATATCCCTCATATCTTTGAATCACTTCATAGTGGGTAACAGCATTGCGTGAATTTTTTTCAGTTACGGCCATTTTTTTCCGGTTTACCGGATGGCGGCCAATCGGCGCATTTACCGTTCCGCGGTCGTCTTTTAAATTTCCTATAACAACAGCCTCATAAATGCGTGTAAAGCTGTGCACTTTAATTTGCGCCGCAAGGCTGTGGTGGGCAAAATCATTTTTGGCTACAATAAGAAGGCCACTTGTGTCTTTGTCTATGCGGTGCACAATGCCCGGCCTCATTACGCCATTTATACCTGAAAGGGAACTGCCACAGTGTGCAAGCAGTGCATTCACAAGCGTCCCGTCCGGATGGCCGGGCGCCGGATGGACAACCATGCCCTTAGGCTTGTTTACCACAAGCAAATCGCTGTCTTCATAAACTATATCAAGCGGTATAGGCTGTGCTTTCACCTCAAGCGGAACCGGGTCAGGCATTATTACTTCCACAACATCGCCTGCAGAGCAGTGGCAGCTTTTTTTCTGCCTTTTTCCGTTAAGCGAGACATTGCCGCAGCCAATAAGGTTTTCTGCTGCAGAGCGGCTTACATTTTCAAGATGGCTACCGATAAACTTATCGAGCCGCAAGCCTTCATCACATTCTTCTACTGTAAACACAAAATGGCGCATTTATCTTGACCTAAGCACTTTTTCGGTGTGGTCGGTTTCCGTGAAAAATAAAATATGGATTATGAAAAAGATTGCGCCAATCGTCACGCAGCAGTCGCCGAAATTAAAAATTGCCGGGAAAAATGAGAGGTGGATATAATCAATTACATATCCGCGAACCAGACGGTCAACCATGTTTCCAAGTCCTCCACCCACAATCAGCACGCAGGCAGCCCATGAAAAGAATTCATGCTTTGTGTAGCGGAACATGGCAAATATAAGCAGTGCACAGATAATGGCTGTAATGACAACGAACAGCCAGCGTCCGCCCTCAAGGATACTGAACGCGGCTCCGGTATTCACTGTGTAATCAAAACTCAAAACGCCTTTAATGATCGTCTTGGAGCCTATCGGTTTAATATCCTTAAGCACAAACATTTTCATAAACTGGTCAGCTGCAGCAAAAAGGATAGATAAAAGCAGGGCTATAACTGGCAAAGAAACACCTTCTTTAAAATTTACGTTACTGGAAAGTAAACAGGGAGAGCCATTGGAGCTCTCCCTGCCTTTTATTTTAAGATTTTCGCGCAGCGTGCGCAGATATCAGGGTGAGTGGGGTCACTGCCTACAGTATTGCTGTAACTCCAGCAGCGTGCGCATTTTTTACCGTCGGCATGGGCTACCGTAACCAAAAGGCCCGGAAGCTCCTCGCCTTTATATGAACCTTCACTATCTTTGGCTATTTCCACTTGCGAAACAATCAAGGCTTCAGGAAGCGTATTTTTCACTGACTGCACAAAATCGTACAGCTCCCCCTCGCAGTGCAGGATTATTTTTGCATCGAGGGAAGAATGTACAACGTTATTCCGGCGGGCAATCTCAAGCGCTTTTTTGACATCGTTGCGCAGAAGATGGATCTTATCCCATATCGCAATAAAGGACTCATCTGCATCAACGTTTGCCGGTTCAGGCATATCGTTATAAAGCACATGCTCCGCATTTTCGCTTTTCTTATGCTTCATACTCTGCCATATTTCTTCGGACGTAAATACAAGCACAGGCGATATGAGGCGCGTCATCCCGTCAAGGATAATATACATCGCAGTCTGGGCGGCGCGGCGTGTTTTGCTTTCAGCTTTTTCAACGTAAAGCCTGTCCTTCAAAACATCAAGATAGAAATTCGACATATCAACGACGCAGAAATTGTGTATCGCGTGGCAGGCAATGTGGAATTCATAAGAATCATATCCCTTTTTGGCTTCCGCTATCAGCTTGTTAAAGCGGCTGAGTGCCCACCTGTCAATTGGCTCAAGCTGATCCGCGTTCACCATATCGGTGTCCGGGTTGAAATCAGAAATGTTGCCAAGCATAAAGCGCGCAGTGTTCCTTATCTTGCGGTAAGCCTCGGAAAGCTGCTTCAGGATAGCAGGTGAAATACGGATATCCGCATGGTAGTCCGAAGATGCTACCCAGAGCCTTAAAATATCTGCTCCATATTTATTTACAACTTCAGAAGGATCTATACCATTGCCAAGCGACTTGCTCATTTTGCGGCCTTCGCCGTCGACAACCCAGCCATGTGTAACTACAGTTTTGTAAGGGGCTTTTCCACGCCATGCAACGGATGTAAGGAGCGAAGACTGGAACCAGCCGCGGTACTGGTCTGCACCCTCAAGGTACATATCCGCCGGCCAGTGCATGTCCGGCCTCTGGTCCGCAACAGCGGCGTGGCTGCAGCCCGAGTCAAACCACACATCCATTATATCGTGCTCTTTTGTGAATTCAGTGCAACCGCACTTCGGGCATTTTGTGCCTGCTGGCAGAATTTCATTTGCAGGCCTTACATACCACGCATCAGAACCTTCTTTTGCAAACAGGCGTGAAACAGCAGCCATCGCTCCTTTTGACATAAGCGGCTCGCCGCAGTCCTTGCAGTAAAAGATCGGTATTGGCACGCCCCAGCGGCGCTGGCGCGAAATGCACCAGTCATGGCGCTCACGCACCATGGAAGTTATGCGCTGGCGGCCCCATGAAGGTACCCACTGAACTTTATTGATTTCCTCTACCGCTTTGTCCTTAATTGCATCTACAGAGCAGAACCACTGTTTTGTTGCGCGGAACAAAACAGGATTTTTGCAGCGCCAGCAGTGCGGGTACTGGTGGATAATATGCTTGACTGCAAACAGTGCGCCTATTTCTTTAAGGTATTTAAGTATCGCCTTGTTTGCCTCGGCCGTTGTAAGACCTGCAAAGCGCTCACCGGCCTCTGCTGTCATGCGTCCATGGGCATCTACCGGCACTATGATTGGCAGCTCCGGGTAATGGTCGTGGCAAACGTCATAGTCCTCAACACCATGCCCAGGAGCCGTGTGCACACAACCAGTGCCGCTGTCAAGCGTTACATGGTCGCCGAGGATAACAAGCGACGTGCGGTCAAGGAACGGATGGGCTGTTTTAATATATTCAAGTTCTTTCCCTTTAAACTCGGCGACTACTTTATAGTCAGTTTTGCCTGCGGCCTGCATCGCTTCTTTATAAAGCTCCGTCGCCATAACATAATACTCGTCGCCGCATTTAATAAGCGAATACTCGAAGTCCGGCCCAAGGCAAATGGCCACGTTTGCAGGGATAGTCCATGTTGTAGTTGTCCAAATCACGAAGTAAACTTTATGAGGGTCGACGCCTTTTGCCGAAAAGATGCCCCTGTCGTCTGTAACACGGAATTTAACGTAAATAGAGTCGCATGGGTCTTCGCTGTACTCAATTTCAGCCTCAGCCAGAGCCGTTTCACAGCTTGGGCACCAATAGACCGGCTTAAGGCCCCTGTAGATAAGGCCCTTCTGGACCATGTCTGAGAAAATCTCAACCTGCTTTGCCTCAAAGTCGTGCGTAAGCGTAACATAAGGGTTAGACCAGTCACCTATGCCGCCAAGGCGCATAAACTCATTGCGTTGATCATTGATGTACTTGAGCGCAAATTCACGGCAGATTTTGCGCAGCTCAACGTCGGAAATCGTTGTCGAGTTGCCAACACCAGCTTTTTTGCGCGCCTTAAGTTCTGTTGGGAGGCCATGCGTATCCCACCCCGGCACATAAGGGGCCTTATAGCCTGTCATATTGCGGTAGCGGACTATAATATCCTTTAAAACCTTATTGAGAGCAGTCCCCAAATGGATGTCCCCATTTGCATATGGCGGGCCGTCATGCAACACATAAAGCGGCCTGCCTTCATTCTTTTTCATCAGATTTTCATAGAGCTTATTTTCCTGCCAGCTTTTCAGCATTTCCGGCTCACGTGCCGGCAAATGAGCCTGCATTGGAAAACTGATTTTAGGAAGGTTAAGTGTGCTTTTGTAATCCATTGGTTTTCTCTCTCCTCTAAGATTTTCTATTTCTGCTCCTGCATAGTTGCTGAAAAGACAAAATCTGCCCGCTTAGGCTGAAGCATCTGCAGTAACGCCAAAATGCCCAGCAGGCAGAACAATTTCTTTTTTTCTCATGCGCGGCACGGTTTATTTAAAAAATCTATTATTTATTTTAAAAGCTAATCATCAAAATTTGTTACTTGCGACTGAAGTCTTATGGTATGTGAACCAACAGAAACTTCTTCTGTCGATTTCGGCCTTATTTCAGGCTCTGGCTTCTGCTCTGTAATTTTAGGCATCCTAATTTCCGGCGGTGTCTGAGGTTCTACCACCTGTGGCTGCACCTCATGCTCCGGCGCATAGCTCGGAAGTTCACTTATTATTGCCATCTGCTGTTTGTAAAGGTTCAGCAGTTTGGAGCGGAAGTTTGAAACTTCATTTTTGAGAAACTCGAGCGTTTCCTTCTGCTTTTCTATTTTCTGACCCGTACCGGATGTTATCTGGTTTGCTTTCATGTTAGCATCTTTCAGGATAATTTCAGCCCTGTGGCGTGCTTCACGCACCGAGGCATCACCGAGTTTCTGTGCACCGATAAGTGCATTTTTAATGTCGTCTTCCTGTTTTGTGTAGCTTGTTATTTTCTCAGATAAAATCTTCACTTTTTCTGCATTTTGCCGACCCTGCGCTTTTACGTGCTCTGTTTCTTCCTCAGCAGAAGAGCACTTCTTAAGGAGCTGTTCATATGATTCCTTCACTTTGTCGACGAATTCGTCAACGTCATCCATTCGGTAACCGGAAAAACCAGATTTCCGGAATCCTACATTTACAATGTCATTCAAAGATAGCAATTCAATCACCCCACATAACTATAAGTATACTTTCCGCCTGTTGTTAAGAAGCCGACTTTTCGGGCCAGCGAGTAAAAAATAGTTAATTATGGGATTGAAAATGTTGTAAATAGTTATGATGACACCCGCCCGAATACGACAAGCGGAATAAAGGCCGGCCTATGGTTTAAAATTCCACAGGCCTTAAAAGCAATCCATCCATGCGGTCTTTTAGCGGACGGATCATGTTTATGATATGTGCTTCAAAAATGCTGCCATTTACAATTGCTTTTCTTAGAAATAGACACCATTATTTTCTAACTCATCCACCACATCTTCTCCTTTGAGGTCAACATTATATGGTGTAATTATAAAAGTACTTGTCGCAACACGCTTTATTTTCCCGCCGTTCGCATAGGCAACGCCGCTGAGAAAATCGACTATCCTGCGTGCTATATCCTTATTTGTGTTTTCGAGGTTCAATACAACCGTATGCATTTTAAGAAGTTCATCCGCAATAGTGCATGTTTCTTCGCCGAAGCGTTCCGGCTTAAACAGAACCACCTGTAGCTGTGCCGTTGCATGGATATTGACGACTTTATTGCCGGAGCTGCCAGATGGCATACGCCTGCCTGCGTCCCTTGCTGGGGTGTCTTGCTCGCTGCCGTGATCTTCCGGCGCTGCAGGTGCCTCACGCCCGTCATCCTCTTCATAGTCATAATCGTCATATTCATCTTCCGGCGGATTCCACATATCCTTGATTTTTTCCACAAAACCTGCCATGACTGTCTCCTCCTTACTTGATTAGTTACTGATTGTGATGGTAGTAAATGCGCGATCCATAAATGGCTGTTCCAATCCGGACCATGTTAGCCCCGGCCTCAATTGCAAGAGGATAATCGGCCGACATGCCCATTGATAGATAATCCATAGATACATTATCTAATTTTTTATTGCGCGTGTCAATAAAATATTGATTCATTTTTGAAAAATAATTAACTGTTTCGCTCTGCGGCACCCCTGCAGGCGGAATTGCCATAAGTCCTCTGATGTGTACAGCAGGAAGAACGGCGATTTTTTCAATAAGTTCGTTAAGATGTTCCGGCAGAACGCCGGATTTATTTTCTTCCCTGCCGATGTTCACTTCAATGAGCACATCGGTGCTTACACCCTTTTTGACGCCGAGGCGTGAAATCTCATGCGCAAGTTTTTCACTGTCTACAGACTGTATCATGCTTACGCGGCCGATCAGGTATTTTACCTTATTTACCTGCAAATGGCCTATAAAGTGGAGCTGGCAATTATCAAGGCTGTAGGAATCATATTTTGATATAAGTTCCTGGACCTTATTTTCTCCTATGTGGTCAACGCCAAGCTCTATGCTGTGGTTTATAACTTCAACAGGCACTGTTTTTGTCGCAGCGAGCAAGGTTATGTTCTCCGGTTTGCGGCCGGATTTTACCGCAGCTTCCGCAATGTTCTCACGTATTACTTTTAGGTTCTCTTCTACATCTTTAAAACGCTGCCCATAATCAACTGATGACTTTTCCGTCATATAAATCAGTCCCTTCTGTTACGACTTGATCGTAAGGTTTTACTGTACCATCTGTAAGCAAGCTGCCTTCATCCGGCAGCGGATTGCATATAACATAGCTGCCAGTGCTGAACTCCGGTATAATTTGCCGGAAATTCAGCTGGTTGGCACGCATGACATAAACGCCTTCAACATCTTTTGTCTCTGAAACTTCTTTGCCTGAAGAATTTTCCACCTTTTTCGTTATCTTTTTATAATGTATTGCCTGCTGGCTCACTTTAAGGCCCGTGTACTGCTTAAGCGATATCTCGGCTATTCCGGAGCGTATCCCAGCCAAAGCTGAATCCATTCCCTCACACCTCAGCGCAATGGCACCCTCGGAATTTTGGTCTGGCTGATTGACGGCAGCCACAGTAGCCTGAACCGGCGAACTCGAAACAAATGGAAAACGAATCGAAACAGCATCATCTGGGTCAAGTTGTTTGAATCCTGCCAACTGGTCAGGTTTAAGTATACAGACAACATACCACTCGAAATCGCGGCTGATTTTTCCAATGGTACCCTGGATGGGAGAAGGCTCCGTCTTCTGAAGCTTCTTTATATCGCTGCACGTGATTGAGCGCACTTTGGAGATATCATAGGCATTTTCAAGCCCATCAGTCGACTGAATGAAATATCCTGCTTCCGGCGAGGTTACAGAGCCGATCGGATTTCCGGCTGCTGAGGCGAGCGACTGCCTCAACGCCTTAAGTGACGCAATGCGCACATTAAAATTCTTCACCTGCCCTGTCCCTATCTGCCTTTCATTTATAAGGTTGAGAAGCGTATTCTTTTCATCATAAACCTTCTCCGAGTCTCCAGAGCGCATATCAGTGAGCATGTCCGTAAGTTTAAGCCATATGCGCTTGTTCGCGTTGTCTGCGTCAAACGAATATGTGCTGCCCGGCTGCTGCAGGCTTTGCAGCTGCGCAATGGCCTGGTCTGTTTCCTGCACCTGATGCTGAGCGGAAATCTGCGATTCGTCGCTGTAAATGTGGGCAATAACACTGCCTTTTGAAACCTTGCTGCCAGAGTTGGCAACACAATCTGCCACGCCGCTTATGCCGGGCTTTAAAACGATTTCATGCCGCAGTGCCATAACGGAAGCTTCAACTGAGTTTGAGGCTGTAAAATAAGACACCTGCTCTGTTTTAACCGAAGAGTGATGGTAACGGTAGACCTGATAGCCAACATAAAACAGCAGCAGAAAAGCTATCAAAAACGAGGCAGTCCTTTTTACAGCCGAACCGTTCATATTTTCCACCCTTTTCCATCTATAATTTCAAAAGACTTTGCCGCAAGCCCTTCGAAGCTTTGAAACTCATCAACAAAAAGCCATGTGATTCCGCTTTTATGCCTAAACCATGTTAGCTGGCGCTTAGCGTAGCGGCGGCTGCTTCTCTTTACCGCTTCGACGGAATCCTCAAGTGAACACTCACCGCGGAAATACGGAAAAAATTCTTTGTAGCCTATTGCCTGCGCTGCTGTAGACAACCCAGGCAGATGGTACACTTGCTTTGCTTCATCGAGAAGCCCCCTGCCCATCATCATGTCAACACGGCTGTCGATTGCCTTATATAGCTTATCCCTGTCACGGTACGCTAAGCCTATAACGGCACTGTCATACGCGGGAGGTGCCATTTTTGAGCGCCTGATTTGTTCCGTCATGGTGATGCCGCTTTCACGGTATATTTCTATTGCGCGTATCAGCCGCTTGATGTTGTTGCCGTCAATGCGTTCAGCTGACTCAGGATCAAAAGAGCGCAGTTCGTCGACAAGCGTCTGCGGGCCTTCCTTTTCAGCCTTCTCTTTAAGCTGGCGCCGCAGCGTGTCATTGTGGCCCACCGGCGAAAAATTCAGGCCCGAAAGCAGTGAGCTCACATAAAGTCCGGTCCCTCCAGCCAAAACCGGCAGCTTTTTTCGCGCATAAATGCCGCGTATACAGCTTGAGGCCGCATCTACATAATCAGCTACACTAAATTGCCTGAGTGGGTCGAGAAAACCGATAAGGTGGTGCGGGACACCGCGCATTTCTTCCGCAGTCGGCCGTGCCGTGCCTACGGAAAGCCCTTTATAAATCTGCATGGAATCAGCTGAAACTACCTCACCGCTAAAGTGCAGCGCTATTTCAACGGCAAGGCGGGTTTTTCCTGTGGCCGTCGGCCCAATAACGGCGGTGACTGGGATTCCTGCCATTTACTGTATCCTCCCGAATTTGCGCTCAAGCTCCCTGCGCGGAAGCAGGTAACAAACAGGTCTGCCATGCGGGCAGTACCTTATGTCCTCCTGCTCCGCCTCGCGCACAATGTGCATAAGCTCTTCCGGTGATGAGTGATCCCCGGCTTTAACAGCGGCGCGGCAGGCAATGTTGTGGTAAAGCCAGTCGACTTTTTCCGTCGTAAGGTCTGACTTGCACGACGCAAGGCAGCCCGCGATCTCCATCACAGCCTCCGCAATGCCGCTGCCGCCTAAAATCATTGGGGCACTTCGCACAAGTACCGTCCCGTTGCCAAAATCTTCGATGTCAAACCCTGCTTCCGCGCAGGCGCCAAGCGAATTAAGCACTGCTGAGTATTCATTCTGAGCCAGTGTCACTGAAACAGGTTCAATCAGCATCTGGCGGTCATTCCTTACCCCTTTAGCTTTCAGCTTTTCATAGATTATTCGCTCATGGGCGGCATGTTTGTCAATAAAAATAAGGTTGTCGCCTTGCTCAATAATGATATACGTTTTAAAAGCTTCGCCGATAAATTTTTCCGGCGCTTCAGGTTTTTCAGATTCCTGCACCTGCTTCTCCGGCTTTTGGCTGCATTGTTCCTGCCCTGCTGCGCCATCAGCTTTTTCCTGCACCTGTTCGGCGCCAGTGCCTTCAGCATGAGCCATTCCGCCATCAGAAAAATACCCAGCTGCAGAATGCGGGATTACATCTTCATCGTCGCACTCAATATCCGGTGCAGAAGGAACCGCCCGGTACGAGCCCACCTTAGTGGCAGGGCTGCACATAAACGGGTGCGGCACTTCAAATCCGGAAGCCTTGCCATGCGGAAAATCCTGTACCGAAACATTAGGAATAAAATGGAGCTGCTCCGCCTGAGGCCCAGCACTGTGGAAAGCCGGTGCTGCCGAATCGGCAAGTTTCATAATGTGGGGCGTGTCACACATTTTAAGTGCTGATTTCACACCATGGTACACTGCGTCAAAAATCGGCTTTTCATTAAGAAAGCGCACTTCTATTTTTGCTGGATGGACATTGACATCCACTGCCTCATACGGAACTGAGATGTGAAGCACACATGCCGGAAATTTTCCAGCCATGATTGAGCCTTTAAAGCTTTCTTCAAGCGCAACGGCTGCGGTGCGGCACTTTACGTAGCGCCCGTTGATGAAAAAGTTTTGCATGCTGCGGTTTGGGCGCGCTGCTTCCGGCTTGCTTATAAAACCGGAAACTTTCACTCCGTTAAGCTCATAATTGATGGGGATAAGCCCGGAAGTAAATTCTTTACCAAACACGGCATACACGGCAGGCTTAAGCTTGCCGTCGCCCGGCGTATGGAGCGTTTCCCTTCCATCCCGCAGAAAACGGAAAGAAATTTCCGGATGCGCAAGTGCTTCTTTCTGCACAACAGCGGAAGCCGCATTCCCTTCGGTCACATCCTTCTTGAGGAACTTCATGCGGGCTGGCATATTGTAAAACAAATCCTGCACAGTAATTGACGTGCCTTTGGCGCATCCGGCATCGCCGCAGAATTTTTCCCCGCTGCCGTCAATACAGTACCGCGTCCCCGCAAGCTCGTCCTCCGTGCGCGTGATGAGCTCGACGTGCGCAACAGCCGCTATGGATGGCAGTGCCTCGCCCCTGAAGCCAAGCGTTGAGATCGAGCCAAGATCCTTTCTTCCCGCAACTTTGCTCGTGGCATGGCTGAGAAAAGCTGTAGGCACATCTTCGCGGGCGATACCGTATCCATTGTCTGCCACACGCATAAAAGCGACCCCACCGCTGCGTATTTCCACTGTGATGGAAGCAGAATGTGCATCTATCGAATTTTCAGTCAGCTCTTTTATAACCGAAGCAGGGCGTTCTACAACTTCACCGGCCGCAATTAAATCTGCAACGTGCTTATCAAGAACATGGATTTTTCCCACAGCAAATCTCTCCTTTCCCAGCTTCCTTATAAACAGGCCAATCATTTTCCTGCAAGTTTGCAAAGCTCAAAAAGCGTGTTCATGCATTCTATAGGCGTCAGTGTGTCTACATCGAGCGTCCTGAGTTTTCCCATTATTTCTGTTTCGTTAGGTGGTGTAAGTGTAAGCTGCACCGGCTCTTCCTGCTTATCTTCTGCCGCCGGCTTTTCAGCCTGAGCAGTATTTTTTCCGCTGTTAAGCTCGGCTAAAATCTGTTTTGCGCGGTTTATGATTTTATTGGGCACACCTGCCAGTTTTGCTACTTCTATCCCATAGCTGTCGTCTGCACCTCCGCGTACAATGCGGCGCAGAAATGTTATGTCATCCCCGCGCTTCTTCACAGCGATGTTGTAATTTTTCACACCTGGAATTGTCTTCTCCAGTGCTGTCAGTTCATGATAGTGGGTTGCAAAAAGAGTTTTTGCCCCAAGGCGTTTCTTGTCTGCGACATACTCAAGCACGGCGCGGGCAATGCTCATTCCGTCATATGTAGAAGTACCGCGCCCAATCTCATCAAGGATAAGGAGGCTATTTGAAGTCGCATTTTTTACTATGTCGGCAACTTCCGACATCTCTATCATAAACGTAGACTGCCCCGCGGCAAGGTCGTCGGAAGCGCCAATGCGTGTGTAAATCGCATCTGTTATACCTATCTCAGCGCTTGAAGCCGGCACAAAGCAGCCAATCTGCGCCATTATTACGCTTAAGGCTATCTGGCGCATATATGTCGATTTGCCGGCCATATTTGGCCCTGTAATAATAGCCACGCGGTTATCGTCTTTGTCAAGCATCACATCATTTGGCACAAACGGTCCGTCAGAAAGCGCCTCAACTACAGGGTGGCGGCTTTCTTTAAGAATTATTTTACCACTGAGGTCAACATCCGGCCTTGTATAGTTTCTGTCGACTGAAACCTGCGCAAACGAAAGCAGCACGTCAAGCTGTGCTACGGCCTTAGCCGTTTTCTGCACGCGTTCCATCTGCTCAGCAGCTTTTTTGCGCACAGAAGTGAAAAGGTCGTACTCAAGCTGGACCGATTTGTCATGTGCACCGAGGATACGGCCCTCAAGCTCTTTAAGCTCAGGAGTCACAAAGCGTTCACAGTTTGTAAGAGTTTGTTTTCTTGTATACTCCGGTGGTGCCTTATCTTTGTAAGCATTTGCAATTTCTATGTAATATCCAAACACACGGTTGTAGCCGACTTTAAGTTTCGGGATTCCCGTGCGCTCACGTTCCTTTGCCTCTATCTTTGCAATAACGCCGCGGCCGTCTTTCATGTCGCCTTTTAAAATGTCGAGTTCTTTGCTGAAGCCCGACTTTATTATGCCGCCTTCACGCACTGAAAACGGGGGCTCGTCAACAATAGCGCGGTCTATGAGGCTGTGCAGGTCTTCAAGGCCGTCGATTCCATTATAAATCTGCCTGAGGAGTTCGGATTTGCAGTCCTTTAGCAGATTTCTCAGCATGGGCAGGCGGCTGGCCGCATCTGCAAGGCTGCGCAGCTCCCGGCCGTTTGCAGAGCCGTAAACAATACGCGACATCAGCCGCTCCAAATCATGCACACCGTAAAGCTGCTCCGACAGGCTGTCCCTAAGTATGCTGTCGCATGTCAGTTCTTCAACTGCATTAAGCCTGCGGCTTATAACCGCAGGCTTAAGCAGCGGGCGCTCAATCCAGCTGCGTATCAGGCGTTTCCCCATTGCCGTCCTCGTCCTGTCAAGCACCCAGAGCAGTGAACCACGCTTTTCCTTGTTACGCATTGTCTCCATAAGCTCAAGGTTTCGCCTGGTTGTGAGATTCAGCTTCATATATTGCTCGCCGCTGTAAAGGTCAATCCTGTCCATATTCTCAAGGCCGGTGCGTTCCGTTTCTTTCAGGTAACCAAGCAGTGCGCCGAGCGCGCCGCAAATTTCAGGCTTATCTGTAAGCTGCAGCTCCTCCGGTGTTTTATTAAACTGCTTCTGCAAAACCGGCGCTGCTGCGCCAATATCGAATTTTTCATCATCGAGCATCTCAAGGCTCGCACTAAGGCGCTGTTTGATAAATTTCGGAAAGTCTTTAAGGTCCAGAACGCCTTGATTAATAAGTATCTCCCTCGGTGAAAAGCGTGAAAGCTCGCTTTGCAACTGCTCTTCAAACTCAGCTTTATTTTTCGCAGCCAGTAAAGTCGCATGAAGCTCGCCTGTTGAGATATCTGCGAAGCAAACACCTGCGCGCTTCCCCTCAACATTGAGTGAGCAGATAAAATTGTTGCGAGTCTCGTCGAGCATGCTTTTTTCCAGCACTGTCCCAGGTGTGATGACACGTATAATGTCGCGCTTAACAAGGCCCTTTGCAAGTTTGGGGTCTTCCATCTGCTCGCATATTGCTACCTTATGGCCGTTTGCAAGCAGCTTCGCAACATAGGTTTCATAACTGTGGAACGGAATGCCGCACATGGGCGCACGCTCAGGCTGGCCGCAGTCACGTCCTGTAAGCGTCAGCCCAAGCTCTTTTGAAACGAGTTTTGCATCGTCGTAGAACATCTCATAAAAATCGCCAAGGCGGAAAAAAAGGATAGTATCCGGATGCTTCTTTTTCATTTCAAAATACTGCTGCATCATTGGGGAAAGGGATGCCAATTATACCGCCTCCGATGATAAATCATTTTTCCCGTCCTCATTGTTTCAGCGGCATCCTTCGCTGCATGATGCGCAGTTCCCGCTGCACGCAGAAGGAGAATAATCAGCCGTCTCAGGGTCAGCACCGTTTGCGCTCTGCTCAATGATAGCCATAACACGGCGCATAAGGACAGTAAACTCGTCGCGCGATTTATTGTAGGCTTCCATGTTTAAATTTTTCATGATTGTAGCATAGACTGTGTTCATTTCCTGCTGGTAACTTTTAAGCTTCGCCTCGTCACGGTCTTTTTTCTGCATTTCATTCTGTATCGACATGCGCTTTAAATTGTACTGCCCGATTAAGTTCTGAAGCTCCTTGTCAGCATCTGCGTTCTGAATAGCGAGCTGCATTTTCAGGTACCTGTCGTCCTGCTGAATAGATTTGCCGATATTCCTCGCCTGCTCGATAATGTCCATAAAAAATCTCCTTATTGTATTATAATTATGATGTACAGTATTCTGTATAAAGCCTGGCTACACAAGTGTGCCCTTCAAAATCCAGTTCCATGCTTCTGTGATTTTCACATTCGCAAAGCTGCCTATTATTTCGTCGCTGCCCGGAAAGTCTACAACTACATTGCCGCCAGTTCTGCCATGCAGAAGGCCGGTTTTTGGATTGCGCCCTTCAACGAGGACACGGTGCGTTTTCCCGACTTCCCCCGCGCAGCGCACGGCAGAAATTTTCTCCTGCTCCGCGCAGAGCTCCTGAAGCCATTTCGTTTTTTCTTCAGCCGGAACTGGATCAGGCATTTTTGCGGCAGCCGTGCCTTCGCGGGGCGAATAGATAAAAGTAAAAAGCGATGTGTATCCTACTTCTTTTATAAGGCTTACCGTTTCGAGGAACTCATCGCGCGTTTCGCCCGGGAAGCCGACAATAATATCGCTTGTAAGCGATATGTCTGGTATTTTTTCCCTCGCATACTTCACAAGGTCGACATAGTCTTCCCTCGTATAGTGCCTGTTCATCTCTTTCAGTATTCTGTTACATCCAGACTGGACAGGTAGATGTAGATGATGGCAGATATGCTTCCCTTCCGCCATAGTATCTATAAGCTCATGCGTCGCATCTTTAGGGTGTGAAGTCATAAACCTTATGCGGTAATCGCCCTCCACCTTGTCAAGCATGCGCAAAAGGCCTGCAAAGCTTACCGGGTGCTCAAGTGTTTTTCCGTAAGAATTCACATTTTGCCCAAGCAGGGTGATATCCTTGTATCCCGCGTCCACAAGGCCTTTAAACTCTTTTAGGATAGCGTCCGGCTCACGGCTGCGCTCGCGCCCGCGCACATAAGGCACAATGCAGTAAGAGCAGAAATTATTGCAGCCATACATTATTGTGAGCCACGCACGTGTTTTCCCGTCACGGTGGACTGGAAGCCCTTCTGCAATATGTGAGTCTTCCTGCTCGTCGCCGCGCTCCTGCACCACATTCCCTTCCCCTGTAAGCGCGCGGTAAAGCAG
The DNA here is from genome assembly GCA_002316805.1 of Ruminococcaceae bacterium UBA1036. Classification (GTDB taxonomy): domain Bacteria; phylum Bacillota; class Clostridia; order Oscillospirales; family Acutalibacteraceae; genus Thermocaproicibacter. The sequence goes on along the minus strand of DCEF01000006.1, from coordinate 25,124 downwards.
TTCGGGAAAGCGATGGAGCACATGTGTACCGAAAATCAGGCCGACAAACGGAAATTTCCTGCGCATATGTTCAGAAGCTTCCTTCTCCTCCATCATGCAGCCGCAAACGGCAATAAGCAGCGGCGGATGGCGGCGCTTGAGGTTCTTGAGGGCACCTATATTGCCGAAAACACGGTTTTCAGCATGGCCGCGTACGGCGCATGTATTCATAAGGATAAAATCGGCCTGCTCCGGATCATCTGTAAAAGAAAAGCCCATCTGTTCCAGAAAGCCCTTGATTTTTTCACTGTCTGAAACATTCTGCTGGCAGCCGTAAGTATGCACAAGCGCCATAGGTGTATCTCCACGCTTGCGTGTACGCATAATCTCCGTGATTTTGGAAATGTAGAATGATTGTGTATGCTCCGGTGTGCCCATGCGGTTAGATTTGCCCTGTTCCTGTTCCAAAAAGGAATTCCTCCAATATGGCTGGCAGCGCATTATAATTTCATGCGCTCTAAGCAATTTCAGATATTAATTATGGTACATTTATTATACCACATCTGCGCAGCCAATGGCTGTAAAGAATGTACGGCCTGCATTGCGGCTATTATACCATAGGAAATGTGGCACTGCAAGAAAGCAGTGCCTCTCATGCAGAATGCTTTGGCGCAGTCTGATATCATGCCTGCGTTGCAATGCATTCAAAAAGCATAAGCAAAGGGCAAAGCCTGCTTAAACGTTGCCACTATCGCCTGCCACGGAGCCTGTTATTCGGAAATTGCCCTTTTGTCATTTTGATAACTATACCCGACAACCCAAGCACTGCAATGAGGTTCGGTATCATCATCATGCCATTAAGCGTATCCGAAATTTCCCATACGGCGCTTAGATCCATTGTGGAACCGAAAAAGACCATAGCCACATAAATTACCCGGTAAACAGGAATGGACTTGCTCCCGAAAAGATATTCGCAGCAGCGTGTCCCATAAAGTGCCCACCCAACGATAGTCGTAGTTGCAAAAAGGACGAGGCAGGCCGCTATTATTATGCTCGCTGCTTTATTGCCAAACACGGTAGCAAATGCGCTGGCCGTCAGATCACTTCCGACATTTTTGCCCCATGGAATCGACCATGTTATCTCTCCGGAAGCGTTCTTCGAAATACTTGACGAAAGTACGGCAAGAGCCGTAAGGGAGCATATTACGATGGTATCCACGAAAACTTCAAATATGCCATACATTCCCTGCTTCACAGGATCAGTTTCACTTGTCGCGGCATGGGCAATTGGTGCAGTACCAAGGCCAGCCTCATTAGAAAAGATCCCGCGCCCCGCTCCGTATTTCATCGACTGTACAATGGTTACGCCAAATGCGCCGCCCATTACACTCGATGGAGAAAACGCGCCTTTAAAAATGGCTATAAACGCCATCCCCAAACGGTCGATATGCCCTAAAATGACAATCAATGCGGAAACAACATATATAATTGCCATAAACGGCACAAGTTTTTCAGCAAAAGCACCAATACGCGAAATCCCGCCAATCACAACAACCCCGACAATCACTGCAAGGATGGCGCCTATGGCGATGCTTATAACAGCAGAAGATTTTTTTGCATCCGGATTAAAGCTCTGGATAGCGGTGTTAACTGACATTGCAATTGTGTTGCTCTGTGTGATATTTCCAGTCCCGATAGCCGCAAACGTACCCAGAATTGAAAAGATTACTGCAAGCCATTTCCAATTTTTTCCGAGGCCGTTCTTTATGTAGTACATCGGCCCGCCTACCCAGTCGCCTTCTTTATTCCTCTCGCGGTATTTTACGGCAAGCGTAACCTCAGAGTATTTAGTGACCATGCCCACAAAAGCGGCGACCCACATCCAAAGCACCGCTCCGGGCCCGCCGAGTGCAATGGCACCGGTTACACCAACGATATTTCCTGTGCCCACCGTAGAGGCCAGCGCTGTGGAAACCGCCTGAAACGGCGTGACCGAGCCTTTATTTTTCTCCTGCTTTTGGAATATTTTGCCGAAAGTATTGCGCATGATGGTGCCAAATTTCCGGAACTGGATAAATCCCGTGCGAATACTGAGGTACAATCCCGTTCCTATGAGCAGGATAAGCGTTGGTACGCCCCATATTATACCATTTAGCCAGCTATTCGCAGACAAAATTGTCTTTACAAAAGCATCCACTGGTTTTCCCTCCTTGTTTTACCGATTTTTAATTCAAAATGGTGTCCTTGCCCTGCCATGTGGAAATAATATGATAAAATTGCCACATTGTGGATGCAATTGTTAAAATGTTATCAATATATTTAATTTACTCGCCAGAGCTTTCTTTTATTTAGCCAAATTAAACAGCAAATATTTTAACTGTACTATAATGCTCTTTATTCAATAAAATTAAATAGGCATATAGACAAATTTTTTTGTTGATAAGTTGATAACATGAAAATTTACAAAATTACTAACATGATTCGATTATCTTTTTCATTTCCCAAACAGAGCGAATTGGTTTAGAAGCATAATTTTTTGTATATGGCGAGCTTAACCGCTGTTTTATGCACACTGGCAAAATTGGACTTTTTTAAAAAATGAAAAAGCGCATAGGCACTTAACTTTCAGCACGTATGGCGGCTGCATATTTTGGCATACCATCGGTAATTCAAATTTCTGAAAGCATTAATATTTGTTTTCCAGATACTTAAAAAAGCAGTTTGCCATTTTTTATACTTTTTTCCCGCCAGTTTAACACTTTTTTTATGATATCATAACTTCACGTGCATGAACAGCCCTCAATTTATTTTAGTTCTTTTATCAATATTTATTGAATTACAGGCATGCAAACAATATTATATAAATCAAAAATACTAAAACGCATAAATGCTTTCCTTCTAACTGGATAACCCGAAAAATAACAGCATCCATACATGCCTGAATTTCTAAAGCCAGGCTGATATGCAAAGACTGTCACAATATGATAAAATATAGATGAAACAGTTTAAAAACATTTTTAGCATAAGCAGCCTGTCAGAAGTTTGAAGCAGCGCAAATCATACAGCCCTTGGAGAGGGGCTCTAAACACTACTACTAATTTGTATTGGTGGATGATATACTTATGGCTTGCACAACTATCCTTGTCGGGAAAAAAGCATCATATGACGGTTCCACAATGATTGCGCGGAATGATGATTCGGGTTCCGGTCATTTTACCGCTAAAAAATTCGTAACTATCCATCCTGCGGAGCAATCCCCTTCCTACAAATCAGTACTTTCCCATGTGGAGATTGAACTGCCCAAAAATCCAATGCGGTTTACGGCAGTGCCAAACGCCATAGAAGGTAAAGGCATTTGGGCCGCCAGCGGCGTTAATGAAGCGAATATTGGCATGACTGCCACAGAAACCATCACTTCCAACCCAAGAGTGCTGGGAGCAGACCCGCTGGTCGAATATCGTCCGTCGCAGAACGGGCAGCCCGAAACTGCCGGCGGCATTGGTGAGGAAGATATCGTTTACATCGTGCTTCCTTATATCCACAGCGCCCGTGAAGGTGTTGAAAGGCTTGGCGGCCTTTTGGAAAAATACGGCACCTATGAAATGAACGGTATTGCATTTCAGGACGTCAACGAAATCTGGTGGATGGAGACAATTGGCGGCCATCACTGGATTGCCAGGAGGGTGCCCGATGATGTCTACGCTGTTATGCCTAACCAGCTTGGGCTTGACCAGTTCGACCTCGAGGATGCTCTCGCCGGAAAGAAAAGCTATATGTGTTCAGCGGATATGCGTGAGTTCATAGGGAAAAACCATCTGGATTTATCACTGAACGGTTACCTTAACCCAAGAGATGCCTTTGGAACCCACGACGATTCTGACCACGTTTACAATACGCCGCGCGCCTGGTATATGCTTCGGTATTTTAATCCCCACACCAAAGTATGGGACGGCCCTAACGCGGACTTCACTCCGCTTTCCGATGACCTGCCGTGGTGCATGGTACCTGAAAAGAAAATCACGCCGGAAGATGTAAAATATGCGCTTTCCTCCCACTATCAGGGCACGCCGTACGACCCTTATGAAAACCACGGCAACTCAGCCATGAAAGGCATTTTTCGCTCAGTCGGCATAAACCGCAACGACTTTATGGCCCTTATCCAAATGCGTCCGGACGTCCCTGAAGAATTCCGCGTTGTGGAGTGGATTGCTTTCGCATCAAACGCTTTCAATGCGATGGCACCTTTTTATGCAAATGTATCCGCAACGCCGGACTATTTTGCCAATACGGCAAAGGAAGTCTCGACCGACAGTTTCTACTGGGCCAGCCGCATGGTTGCCGCCATGGCGGACGCATCTTACAGCAAATCCATATTCCATATTGAGCGGTACCAGCTCGCCGTACAGTCCAAAGGGCACATGCTGATTAACAAATATGATGAAAAGCTCCGGAATGAAGCAGATGCGGCAAAGCGTGCTGCCCTCAGGGAACAGGCCAATCAAGAAACCGCTGATATGCTAAAAAAAGAAACCACAAATACATTGGGCAATGTACTTTTCGAACTCAGCAGCCAAATGAAGAACGCCTATTCCAGATCGGACACTTGACTGGGATACAGCTATCGACTTTAAACCAGTAACAGCATTTTAGTTTGTAGAAAGTCCAGCAGGAGCTGGGCCTTTTTTATTGTAAGAAGAGCAACGGGTGACCGGTCTGACTGAAAAATACATCGCTGCCATTAGCAATATCTTACTATAATAAATAAAATTACTTAAGTTTGTATATTATGTTAATAGAATATTATGCCAATGCTGGTATAATCAAGGTGAGGCTCGTAAAGGCTGCAGTAATTGCAGAAAAAGCACGGAGAGGAATTTATGGAGGTGGCGTTTATGGTATCACGGCTTAAAAAGCCAATGGCATTTATTTTATCATTTCTAATGATCTTTTCTGTAGTTTTCGGCAACACCCCTATTTTGGCAAACGCGGATACAACAAAAACGGTAACCATATGCATACAAAAGCCTGAGTCATGGTCAGACATTTACATATGGTATCGCTCTGACAACAGAAAAGGCAACGTCTGGGATACTACTGAGCTCGGTGCTGCACCCGGCAACATGGAGCCGGTTCCAAACCGCAACGGCTGGTACGAAAAGACAATCACCACACCAAATGAAGTCACTTTCCTTTTCAATGATGGAACATGGAATAATAAACTCGATAAGATGGGGTTCAACAGCCCTGCAGCCGGAAACGATTTTGAGGCATCTGCCAATGTGTGGTTTACAAGCGACGGTGTTAGGCATACATCCGACCCATATGTACCCACAGTGGCAAAAGTTAAGGCGATGCCCGGTTCCGAGTCGTTCAGCGGCAGCAATGTAAACGTTAAATTGTTCATTTCAGGCAACAACGTAAGCGCCGCGTATTACACTCTGGACGGCAGTGATCCTAAAACAAGCAAAACCGCAGTTCCATTCACATCAGGCGCTGTTGTCACAGTAGGTTCAAACCTCACTAAAGGAAGCAGCGCAACGCTAAAGGCGTATGTTAAAAATGGCCTTGGCGAGGACAGTGAATCTTTTACTTATACAAAAGTCGCCAAAAAATCGGCAGATATTTTTAACAACCTCAGAATATATCAGATTATGGTCGCATCATTTAAAGACGGCGACCCGAACATTGGATACAGGTCGTTTTGGGGCGCTGCAACACTTCAGAATCCTGGCGGAGATTTACAGGGCATTATCGATTCGCTCACCTACATAAAAGGGACAGGTGTAAATGCAATCTGGCTAACACCAGTATTTACATCCGTAGGCTCTGAAGAGCGCCCAAAAGGATATGATTCTGTAAAAGATGACCCTGACGGCAACAAGCTGAATGCAACCGGCTACTATACAACAGACTATTTCAAGATTGACCCACATTTCGGCAATGAGGCTAAACTTAAAGAGCTCGTAGACAAAGCTCACGCTATGCACATGTATGTGCTTCTCGACGGCGTCTTCGGACATTGCTCAATGAACGTCAACACAATTTCACCTTCAGGCAACAGGCTCGTACTGCGGCCGGGATATAACCAATATGGCGATGACTCAACAAGAAAAGGGCCAATTGATGACGCTGCAAGCATAAACTTTCTAAAAGAAGTTGCTACATACTGGATTGACAAGGTCGGTATAGACGGCTGGCGTTGTGACCAGTCATACCAGGTTTCAAGGGATAGTTGGAGACAGATACGGCAGGCCGTTGAGTCAAAATGCGCGGAACGCAGGGCAACATTCGAAAAAGAAGGCGTAGACCCTTCATACAACGGCACGCTCGGATATATGGTTGCCGAAGACTGGAACAACAGGTATGCAATTGTAAACGACATTTATGGCACACCAGGAAGCACAGGGCTTTACTCTGCATTCAGCTTTCCTGTGCAGGGCAACTTTGCAAATGTATTTGTAAACGGTGCATCGCCAAACGCATTTAACTCATCATTTTCTGATGATATGGCACAATATCCTTCCTTTGCAAAGCCGAACCTGTTTATAGACAATCACGACATGTTGCGCTTTGGCGATCTTCTTAATTCACATGGCATCTCACCGAACAATCAGGCCTACTGGGACCGTTACAAAGAAGCGATCTCAATGTTAGGCGCATATTCTGGCCCAGTAACAATGTTCTACAACACAGAAATAGGCGCAAGCTGCAGCCAGGCATGCCCCGAATATTTTAGCAGGTTTGCAGGTTCGTGCAATGACACTGGGCGTTTTAATGCCAAAACGAATTACAGCAGCCTGTCATCAAGGGAAAAAGACTTGTATGACTATACATCTGCCGTCTTTAACCTTAAGGAAAAAAATCCTGCTTTGTGGGAAGGCAAGCGTACACATCTTATCGGCGACAACAACAGCCAAGTCTATGTTGATTTGAAAGTCGATACTGACGAAAATAATGAGGTGCTGTATGTACTAAATAACGGCGGCTCAACAACAGTAAATATTCCCCAAAGCAAAATTGGTGTGGAAACACTTAAGGACGGCATCACAAATCAGCAGTTTACAGCTTCAAATGGAAATTTCAGCATTTCCATGAACGGAAACTCAGCACGGTTTCTTCTTGTGCCTGTGGCCCATTCTGACGCCGCATTGTCTACAATAGACAGCGGCGATGCCTCTGTAGCAATACTGGCAGGCAGCACGTCTGCATCTTCACCGGCAGGAATAAATATCGGCGTTCCCTATGGCTATACATTAAAAGCTTCAAAGTTCGCTGCAAAGGGCAATGGCACGCTTACCCTCTACAGCGACAGTGCCTATACCATTCCTCTGCATAATACAGTTGATGTCGGTTTACAAACAGCTGTCTACGTCAAAATTACGAGCGAGGACGGCAAAAACACAGCTTACTGGAAAATAAATTACAAGGCTGTGAAAAGCAGTGACGCTGTGCTCTCGTCCATCGACGATAACGGCACCGGTGCTGCAATACCTAAAGGCAGCACGTCTGCATCTTCACCCGCAAATATCAAAATCAATGCAAAGGTTAACTACTCTGTTGATGTTTCGAAATTCCGTGGAGCACATAACGGCTCAGTTGCCGTTTACTCAGACAGTGCATACACAAAACAGCTGACAAAAAGCATAACCTTAACACAGACGGCAACCGTTTATATTAAGATAACAAGCGAAGACGGTACAGCAAAGGCTTACTGGAGCATAACCTATATTGCCGGGCAAAAATCAGTCACTGTATATTTTCAGAAACCACGCGGCTGGTCAAGTACATTCATATGGTACCGTTCCGACGACGCGGAGGGTGATGTCTGGGACACAACAGTATTAGGCGCATCTCCCGGTGACATGGAAACCGTAGATGGGCACAGCGGTTGGTACAAAAAAACAGTTATCACGCCAAATAAGGTAACATTCCTGTTTAATAACGGCTCATGGGCAAAAAAGCTTGACTCGAGCGGATTTAACCATCCTGCTGCAGGCAACAACTTCAGCACAACGGCCGACGTCTGGGTGACAAACGATGGCAGGCTGCTGACATCGAATCCATGGGCATCCGAAAAAACGGTAACAGTATATTTTCAAAAGCCCTCCAGCTGGTCTAATGTGTTTATATGGTACCGTTCTGACGATGCAGAGGGCGATGTCTGGGACACAACAGTATTAGGCGCATCTCCCGGTGACATGGAAACTGTAGACGGGCACAACGGCTGGTATAAAAAAACAGTTACCACGCCAAATAAGGTAACATTCCTGTTTAATAACGGCTCATGGGCAAAAAAGCTTGACTTAAGCGGATTTAACCATCCTGCTGCAGGCAACAACTTCAGCACAACGGCTAATGTCTGGGTAACCAATGGGGACGAACTTACATCCGTATGCCCTTACTGAAAAGTCAGTAATTATCAGTTATATTAAAGCAGCTGCCAGCGCCATTCAGGCGCTGGCAGCTTTTTGCTTAAATTTATTTTCCCGCAGCATATGCTGCCCCTTTGCCGGCTCTGCCCCACCGCAGGTTTTTCCTCTTCACTTCAAATGTAAAAACAATAAGATCAATTATATGTAACATTGTTACTGAGTCATGTTTCAGGCAATGCTATAATCAGGCCAAAGCTAAAAAAGAAAGGTGATTAATAAAATGTCAACTGTAAAATTAAACAGCGATAACTTTGACGATGTTGTTATGAAGGCAAATAAGCCAGTCCTCATTGATTTCTGGGCAAGCTGGTGCGGCCCATGCCGTATGCAGTCACCTGTAGTTGAAGAAGTAAGCAGTGAAGTGGGCGATTCTGCTGTAGTTGCAAAGCTTAATGTAGACGAGGAACCAAAGATTGCAGCTAAATTCTCCGTAATGAGCATTCCGACACTTATAGTTATGAAGGATGGAAAGGTAGCAAGCCAGCGTATCGGCGTAACTCCAAAAGAAACACTTGTTTCAATGCTGCGCTCTGCGGGAGCATGAGCTTTATCTGCCAAGTTTTTTTAACCTGCCAATATCAGTCAATGTGATTTTCCCTCGTGACAGTTTCAGGAGCCCGTCGTTTTCAAGATATTTCAGTATGCGGCTGATTACCTCACGCGCTGTTCCAAGGTTTTTAGCTATTTCCTCATGAGTAACGGAAATGGTACGTGAATGTTCCAGCTCAGCCTGTTCAAGCAAAAACGATGCAACGCGCTGCCCCATGTTTTTAGAAACCATCTGTTCCATCACCCACATAACGTCTGAAAAGCGCCTGTTCACAAGGGCAATGGAATACTCTTTGACGGAGCTGTACTTTTCCGAAAGCGTGCTCCAGATCTTGGCAGGGATAGAAAAGACGGTACTCTCTTTTTCCACTTCGAGTGTTATTTCAAACGTGATGTTTTTCAGTACGCACGAGGCTGTCAGAATGCAGACATCATTTGGCAGCAGCCTGTAAAGCGTAATTTCTTTTCCATCTTCCGACTCAAAATATGCCCTGAGCTGGCCGCTGTTTACGGCAACTATTCCGCGGCACTCCTTTTCTGCATTCATAATAATTTCGCCTGGCTGGAGTATGGACTTTGAGCACCCGCTGCAAACTATGTCAAGGTCAGATTTATCAATGTGCCTCAAAAATGGCAGGCAATGCAATATAAATTTTAAATCTTCATCTTTCAGCATTATTCTTCTCCCCAAAGCAACAGTGAATCCGTGGAAAAATGGTTTTTATTTATCAATGCCCCAGACAAACACAACTGAAAGCGCATTAAAGGGCAGTGAAATTTTCCTACGCAATAAATAGTATATCATTGCGCATAAGCCAGTTAAAGCCTATACTACAAAAGGAATCACAGCAGCCGATTTCAAAAAAGACATACGCCTTGATTTGGCTTTAAAAACCATTTCAAGGCGTATATTTTAAATATGTATTTTTTACGCAGTAAACTGTTTTATCTGCGGCAGCTTTTTCCTGCAGTCATCCATTCCCATACGGTATATCTTGAACAGCATTTCCGTGTCGTTATAGCGGCGGAGTTCAACAGGAATGCTTGGGCGTATTACTATAGCCTTACCTTCCTTTTCAAGCTCCATGCATAAATTTGCTTCGCTGTTATAAATCTCGGAATGATTCTTCATTAAACGCATGAAGTTTGGGTAGCGTCTGTACTTTATGCACAGCATTAAATAAGACAGGCCATGTCCGGGCTTTTCATGGTATGAAACGTCCTGTGTGAGGACAATGATATTTTTTTTATTTCCGTCCTTTATTGAGCGCTCAATCGGTATAGGTTCAGAGCAGCCACCGTCAAGCAGCAAATGCCCTTTATATTTTACAATGTTTGCAATTAACGGCAGTGAGCACGATGCCCGCACAGGTGTAAAGTCATCATCCATTTCTTTTTTGCTGAAATAAACTGATTGGCCTGTCTCAATGTCCGTTGTACCCACTTCAAGCCTCACAGGCGAATTAAAGAATGTATCATAATCAAATGGAATCGTGTGAGGCTGCTCTTTAAGCATAAAGTCAAAATTAAAAAATGAGCCCGTCTTATGCAAGTTCCTAATTCCCATATAGCGTTCATCCGTCATGTTCTTCATATATGCTGTCGCAGTATTCTGGTTGATTTGCCCGGAAATATAAGCGAGTGCATTCATAGCACCGGCAGACACACCATACACAGTTGAAAAATGGATTCCTTCCTCATGGAGCACGGTAAGCACACCGCCTGTATACCACCCGCGCGTTCCACCGCCTTCAAGCACAAGTCCTATAGACATGGTACATCTCCAATCATCTTCTATTACCTGATATGTTCCAATTATTTTTATTATAATATGGTACGGGAAAATTTCAAGAGATATGGTATGTATCTTGTCAGAATCATATTTTTCTATTTTGTGTATGAGTTCTTTTGCGGACTTTTCTCCCGGGAGCATCACGCCCCAAAAAGTCGGGCCAATTCTGTAGGCTTCCCGTTTAAAAGGCATATTTAATTCTTTGCAATGCTGAATTTTTTCCATCAGCATCAGATATTACGTATGGCCATACATTCAAACACACATTATACTATGTTGGAATTTAACTTACAGTTACCGTCCAATTTGTTAATACATTTCTGTAACATTCTTATATTGACCACCTATAAAAGACTTGACGAAAGCCATTTTATTTAGTATACTAAATAGAAGAGTGCTGGAAATGCTACTGTGGCTCAGTTGGTAGAGCAGCGCATTCGTAATGCGCAGGTCGTCCGTTCGAGTCGGACCAGTAGCTCCATAAAAAGGCCGGTAACCATGCAGGTTACCGGCCTCTTTATGTTTTTTTAATGAAGCCACTCGCTTTGCGAGTGGCTTCATTAATACAAATATGGACGGCCATTAGACAATAGCCGTCCATATAGGAAACAATGTTTCCGCTGGATTTTTTCAAACCAGATATGCCAGCAATAATTTAAAAGCTCCTTATAAAGCAGCTACCGCTTCAACTTCTACAAGAGCTCCTTTTGGAAGTGCTTTCACTGAAACACAAGAACGCGCTGGTTTACTGGTTAAATATTTTCCATATACACTGTTAAAAGCATCAAAATCATTGATATCGGCAAGAAAGCATGTCGTTTTTATAACTTTAGTAAAATCCGTTCCTGCCGCACTAAGGATGTTTTTTATGTTTTTCATAACCTGTTCAGTCTGCTGCACAATATTGCCTTCAACAAGCTTGCCTGTTTCAGGGATAATAGGAATCTGGCCACTGAGAAAGACCATGTTACCACATTGGATTGCCTGCGAATATGGCCCAATGGCAGCTGGTGCATCTTTAGTATAAACTGATTTAATCATATAAATTTTATATCTCCTTTCACTGTTCGTTATTTTGAAATGATGACATATCCTGCCTGCGTGATGGCATCGCATATTTGCTTATAATTTTTCGAGTCCTTAACTTCAATGCAGACAGAAAGGAAGCACGAATGAATATCAAGCGCCGTTGAATTCCTGTCATGGTATATGCTAATAATATTGCCGCCAAATTTAGAAATAATTGATGATATTCTCTCTATTTCGCCAGGCTTATCTGCCATCTTAATTAATATTTGCCCTAACCGGCCTCGATTCATCAACCCGAGATCAATAATTCTCGAAAGTGCAGTAACATCGATGTTCCCGCCTGAAACAACGCAGGCAACATTTTTCCCATGCAGATTGAATTTGTTGAAGAGCATTGTTGCAACAGAAGCTGCCCCTGCGCCTTCAGCTACGATTTTTTGTTCTTCGATTAAGTATAGAATTGCCATTGCGATTTCGTCATCAGTAACTGTTGTAATATCATCCACATATTTCCTGCAGTATTCGTATGTCAGCTTACCAGGGCATTTTACTGCGATACCATCTGCCAAAGTGGAGACATTATCTAAAGCTTCTATTTTGCTTACTTTTAACGCATGCACCATTCCCGGTGCACCACTTGCCTGAACACCAAGAACTTTGCAGCTGGGTTTTAGCATCTTTATTGCAAAGGCCACACCAGAAATTAGGCCTCCACCGCCAACCGGTACAATAACAGCATCTACATCAGGCAGCTGTTCCAAAATTTCAAGTCCTACGGTGCCCTGTCCAGCAATTACGTCATCGTCGTCGAACGGATGGATCATGACGGCTCCGCTTTCTTTCTGTATGGCGCACGCTTTTGCGTAAGCATCGTCGTACACACCATCTACCAGGCATACTTCCGCGCCATAGCTTCTTGTTTTTTCTATTTTAGAAATTGGAGCGCATGATGGAATACAGATAGTAGCCTTTATATGCTTTCGCGATGCAGCAAAAGCCACGCCTTGCGCATGATTGCCCGCGGAGCAGGCAACCACACCTCTTTCACATTCCTCTTTTGTCAGCGAAGAAATTTTGTTATAGGCGCCGCGGAGTTTAAAAGAACCTGTTTTTTGAAGATTCTCTTCTTTGAGAAAAACATTATTTTGGCTGCTGATTCCAGAGGCCTGTGACAAATTTGTTTTACAGGCGATTCCTTGCAACGTTTTCTTTGCGGAGAGAAGTTTGTCTTTTGTAAGCAAAATTTTGCCTCCTGTAAAAAGATCTATAGTATAACGCAAATACAGTAATTATTTCATTTCAACAAAAGTAAATGGCTGCCAGGGTTTTAAATAGTCAAGCAGGAAAATCTCGTTGTCATCAATCCGTCCAACAACATTCGTATTGCCGCAATTTTTTCTGTCTTTTAAAGCGATTTGCAATTCTCCTGTGTAGTGCTTATATAAACAATTATCGATTGTAATATCGCCTCGTTTTATATCCACTGTATTGAACGGTTTATATTCGCTGCCTGGATCTTCAACCCTGCTGCCGCAAGACCTTATTATGTAGTCGGAAATATCGCCGCGATTATTATGTACATGGTCTAAAATAATGCTACGTTCAAGATTGGAAATTCCTTTTACCAAATGGACTTTAAATGACATGCGGTAAGGATTAATCTGGCTTAGAGCCTTCATTTCATCCTCACTTGCAAAAGCGTTAGCGATTAATACATCATCAATTAATCCTGATGCAAACAGGTGCTTTGCCTGCGTATCAATTGGCAGATTCCTGTCATCTTCAAGAGTACAGAGGCCTTCGCTAACAGGCCATGGACCAAACTGGGCTGTTGCAGATGAAACAAATGCTGCCGTACGTATGCCATAATTTTTAAACTGCCTGTTGCATTTCATAAAATGGTCATAGCCAATACCCGAATACTTGTGGGGATAGAAATTATGGCATCCAAAAATGTTTTCGGAATTTGGCTGGTAACTGAAAATATTATCAACATATTTGGTTCCAGCGCTCATGTTCAGTTCGATTTTCAGCCCGTATTTATTGTATGACATGGCTGATTCTTCTTTACCTGAAAAGCCGTTGTCAAGCCTTATGCCATAAAGCCCCATATTCTTGAAAATGCCAAGATTACTGTAATCAACCCCGAGTTCTTTGAAGACTTCGGGATTAATATCGGCAATGACTTTCATGTTATACTTATTTGCATATGCTATGGTTTTTTTGAATTCAGCAAGTATTTTTTCCCTGTCACCCTTTACTGAAAGGAGGCAAGTAAAAATTCTTTTAAAATTGTATTTATTCGCCAAATCTATATAAGCAAGGTTTTTTTCTGTTGACGTGTGTGCTGGATAAATAGAAAATCCAATTTGTCGCATAAGCAGCCTCCATAAATTTTATGTTTAAAAACTTTATGCGTTTTCCTGCGCACCTTCTGCCTGGTTTGCAGTTTTCTCCTGCTCGCAGTACTGCCTGTCAACAATTTTAATAAATGGCAGGTAAATCAAAAATGCAATAACAAGCTCAATTGCCTGAAGGACTGCTCCCTGCCATCCAGAAACCAAGAGGCCACCAATGATTACCGGTGTCGTCCAAGGAATAATAACGCCATTAGGTGCTGGAACAATGCCACCCGCCATGCAAACATATGTTATGATGGATTCGACAATTGGCGTGGCAATAAACGGTATGGCCAAAACCGGATTCAAAACAATTGGAAGGCCAAAGGTAACAGGCTCATTTATGTTGAAAAGGCCCGGCAGGATCCCAAGCTGACCGATTTTTTTACATTGCTGCGACTTGCACACTGTTAAAAGAGCAATGCAAAGTGCCAAAGTGCATCCTGATCCACCAACCCATGTGTAAATCTGGACAAACTGCTGTGTAACAACATGCGGCAGCGCTACCCCTTTACTGTAGGCAGCAAGATTGTCTGCAGAAAGTGCAAGCCAAATAGGATTCATTACAGCTTCCACAACATCTGCTCCCGAGATGCCAAATATCCAGAACAGGCTTACAAAGAAATTCGCGACTATTGTTGCGCCAAGGCTGTCTCCCAGAGAAGTAAGCGGAACCTGCAGAATCGTAAAGATCAAATTGTGAACCGTATGGAACGGTGTATAGCAGAAAATCAGTCTTACTATGCCAAAAATCGAGATTGCAATAGCACCCGGTATTAATGCCGAAAAGGCTTTTGATACAGCAGGAGGCACACCTTTAGGCATTGTAATTCTCCAGCCCTTTTTGTAAACGGATTTTACTATTTCAGTAGCGAAAATGGCTGTAAGCATGCCTACAAAAAGGCCTTTGGAACCTATCCATTCCATTGGGATTACACTGTCAACTTTATAAATGGCACTGCTGCCCTTTGGTGTGAAATTTGTTGTGAATGGAGTAAGCACAAAGAAACAAACAAGTGCAATTACAGCTGTACTTATGCCATCCTGTTCATAATGTTCCGAAAGGCTATTTGATATTCCTAAAACAACAAAAATCGTCATAATTGCCATTGTAGCATGATACGGGACTAAAAAGAAATCAGCCCAATTTGCTCCAAAAACTCCAGCCATGAAATTTTCATAGCCCGGTATTGGCAATGCAGAAAATAGCAGGAACATAGCTCCTATAATCAGCAGAGGCATTGCAAGCATAAATCCATCACGAATAGCGCACAGATAACGGTTATTTGCAATTTTATCTGCCACAGGCATTACTTTGTCTTCAAACTTATCCATCTTACTCATTTTTTTCACCTTCTTGAGCTTTCATAAGTTGTAAGGCTTGGTTAAGAACTTTCTCCCCATCCATTACGCCATAATCCATAGCATTAATCATTGCAACTGGAATATTTCTCGACTGGCAAAGCCTTTGCGCCCTCTTAAAAGCATACCTAATCTGTGGTCCCAAAAGGATAACATTGGCTTCGTCAACGTGCTTTTCCATTTGTGCTTCCGGAAAAGCATCAATTGAAACTTTAATATTGCGTTTTTCTGCTGACTCCTTCATCTTTGTTACCATTAGGCTTGTTGACATTCCTGCCGTACAAAACAGTAAGATTCTTTTCATTTTTTTCCCCTTCTTCATCCAATTTAAATTTCAATACTTTCTCCAGCCAATTATTAATCTTGTGAGAAATACCCCTCCTCTTCAGGTGTGCCTATTTTCTCCTTGGAAGCAAGCTTTACAGCGAAATCTGCCATTTTTCTTAGGGCAATATTCAAGCCTGAGCCGCCTTTTTTCGGCGTTTTTATTATATAAACCTTTTTGCGGAAAATAGGTGTACCTGTGCTTTCTTCAGCCATCGCAGCAAATGCTGGAATACCGCACTGATCTCTTACATATTCTGCAAAATATCCGCAGCATTCTCCAAATCGCTTATGATTCAGCGCTGGGCCACAGATAACTACATCAGCATTTAGTGCTTTAACCATTTCGCCAAGCTTTTTCATAGCCTGTTCTTTGTTTTCAAGAAAATAATGGTCTCCGCAAATAACAGTACCGACTATATCTGCACCTTTTCTAACAAGCATATTCCTGAGTAACATACCTGTTCCGACTGCGCCCCTCTGTGACTGTGGTTCTATATCCATTCGTTCATCTTCGCCAAGGCCAGCCTGAATCTGATTTAAAAACTGAACAGCTTTAATCATTTTTACATCCTCTCTAAATTTTCGCCATGATTTGCAATAACATTTTTAAACCAATAAAAGCTCTTTTTTCTCGAGCGCTTTAAAGTGCCATGCCCGTTATCATCTTTATCAACATAAATAAAGCCGTAACGCTTGCTCATCTGGCCTGTTGAGTTGCTTACAATATCAATCGGTCCCCATGTTAAATATCCCATCAACTCAACGCCATCGTCAATTGCCTTTTTTACCTGCTCCAAATGGGCTCTCAGATACTCAATCCGGTAATCGTCATCAATAGAGCCATCTGGATTTACTGTATCCTTAGCGCCCAGTCCATTTTCAACAATAAAAATAGGTTTTTGGTATCGGTCATATAGCTCTTCCAAAGAGTAGCGCAACCCCAGCGGGTCAATTTGCCACCCCCACTCAGAAGTTTTAAGGTATGGGTTATCTTCTGGGCTTTTATTTCCAATAATTCTCGGGTCTAATGGTGAACCTGCTTTTGCTACTTTGCTCTTGTAATAGCTCAGTGATATATAATCCACCAAGTTGTCTCTGAGTATTCTCTCATCATCTTTATCAACTTCGAATGGGATGCTACTATTTTTTATGAATGATTTAAAGTATGATGGATAATATCCTCTTACCTGTACATCGGTGAAAAGGAGCGTCAGCCTGTTTGCCTGCATTGCTGCAATAACGTCTTCCGGCTTGCATGTTTTTGGATACACCGGTGCAGTATTGACCATGCATCCGATTTTAGCGTCAGAAATAATTTCATGGCATTCCTTAACAGCAAGTGCACTTGCAACAAATTGGTTGTGCATTGCTCTAAAAAGTTCAGGAAGTTGATTTGCATCTTTTTTGGGTAAAATTCCCGCATTTATAAATGGTGTGTAGAAAAGCAGATTAATCTCATTAAATGTGAGCCAGTATTTTACTTTACTTTTATATCTTTGAAACACAGTCTTAACATACCGGTCAAAAAACGCAATTAAAGCTCGGTTACTCCATCCACCATATTTTTTTGCAAGGTTCAACGGCATTTCATAGTGTGAAAGGGTAGCAACAGGCTGGATTCCATTTTTTAAAAGTTCGTCAAACAGATTATCATAGAATTGCAGCCCCTGTTCATTTGGAGATTCTTCATCGCCGTTTGGAAAAATTCTTGACCATGCAATTGAAACGCGGAGGCAGTTAAAGCCCATCTCTGAAAATAAAGATATATCTTCTTTATACCTATGGTAAAAATCGATTGCTTCATGGGAAGGGTAATTACCATCATCAGACTCTGCAACCGGGCCGTCAGCTCCATGCGGCAGAACATCGATTATTGATAGCCCTTTGCCACCTTCGAGGTAAGCGCCTTCAATCTGGTTGGCAGCTAATGCACCACCCCAAAAAAAGTTTTCGGGGAAGGCACCATTTGTTATCTTCTTTTCCACCGAACTATCTCCTTACTTCAATTTGCCTTGCTTCCATATTTAGAAGTATCTGCACTTATGTATTTAATTATTTTGCTAATGCTAAGGCATCTTTTAAAACTTTTTCACCATTTAATGAAGTATAGTCTTCCTTGCTGATGGCCGTTACATGAATTCCCAAAGACTCATAACGGCTTTTTGCATCAGCAAGTAAATAGCTTACCTGCGGGCCGAGCATCAGGACATCTGTATGGTCAGCATATTTATCAAAATTACTTTCAGCAGTAGCTTTTATAATTGCGTCTATGTTCATTTGGCTTGCCGCAATGTTCATTTTGCTTACCAAAAGGCTGGTGGAAACCCCTGCAGCACATACAAGCGTGATTCTAATCATTGCTGTTGTTGCCTCCTGTCTTCTCTGAGCCAGACGGCTGAATTTTGCGATACAAAGCAATGAATTCCTTCGCTACATCAAGTATGGCAATCGCGCACATCAGATGATCCTGCGCATGTGCCATTAACAGCGTCATCCTTTTGATTTCTCCTGCTGCTTCTGCTTGAATAATGCTGGCTTGGGATTCGTGCGCATTTGACAAAGCTTCGTCAGCACTTTGTATCTTTTGGTCAGCATCGTCGAAATTGCCGGCTTTTGCACTTTCGATTGCTTCCATTGCCTTGCTTCTGGCATCACCGCTATTCACGATAAGTTGCATTGTTGCTTTTTCCATATCCATTTTTTACAGTCACCTTTCTTATTCAATCAGACAATCAAAACTGTTTAAAGTATTTTTAATTTTACTTTCCTTGTCAACTATGAAGCAAAATCTGTGCCAAAACACAAATTTTTAAAAAAAGATAGTTTAATGCCCTAAATTTTTAAATAATATTGATAATGTTACGTTTTTTCTATGTTTTGCAAAATTTGTGGAAATGCGTTTCGTTTTTTATGATTTTTGAAACACTTTTTTGTCGTCATTGAAACACACAGTATAATAATTGCGTACTGTATTTGACTTTTTTAGCAATTTAGCTATACTTATTTATGTAACTGAAAAGGGAGAAAATTATGAAACGGATTGAGAAAATATTTTTTGAGCTGAACCACTGCCCCTCAGAAAGAGGAGCCACTGCTGGCGAGCTCGCTGAAAAACTTGGGCTGTCTCGTGCAAACGTCAGTAATGACCTTAATTGCCTGTGCAAAGAAGGCAAGGTCTGCAAATCCGGCACAAAGCCTGTGTATTACAGGCCTTCTCAGTCCGCTAAAAGACAAAATTCTGATAATATTCTGGATATGTTTGCTAAAAGTAACCCGAGTTTGTTCCACTGTGTTGAGCAGGCAAAAGCTGCTGTATTGTACCCTCCCCACGGCATGCACATGATGCTTTTTGGTGAAACCGGCGTAGGCAAATCAATGTTTGCAGAAATGATTTACCATTATGCTTGTGAAAGTGGGCACCTTGTTGACAATGCACCTTTTGTGGTTTTTAACTGTGCTGACTACTCCGATAATCCCCAGCTCCTCGTAAGCCAACTTATGGGCACAAAAAAAGGCGCCTACACTGGCGCAGATGCGGACAGGCCCGGCTTGCTGGAAAAAGCAGACGGCGGTGTGCTTTTCCTCGATGAAGTCCATAGGCTCCCTCCACAGGGGCAGGAGATGCTTTTTACATTTATAGATAAAGGCGTTTACCGGCGGCTTGGAGAAACTACTGAACGGAAAGCTACCGTCCTTCTTTTATGCGCAACCACAGAAAATCCAAAGTCAACACTTTTGCGCACATTTGTCAGAAGAATCCCAATGCTAATTCAAATACCAAACCTCGATGGGCGCAGCATGGACGAAAGGCTGAATTTCATAAATACATTTTTTGTAGATGAGTCGGCACGTTTAGAAAAGCCAATCTATGTATCTGTAAATTCTGTTCGTTCACTGCTTGGGTATCACTGCCCAAATAATATAGGCCAACTTAAAAACGATATACGCATAATTTGCGCTGAGGCATATTCCAATTATATTTCCGGTAAAAAAAATGAGATCGTAATTGTCAGCCATGATCTTCCTGAATATATTCAGGAAGGTCTTTATCAAGAAACTTCGCACCGTGAAATCTGGAAACGGTATCTTGGTGTAAACCAAAGGTTTTGTGTTTTTGACAGCAGCGCAGAAAAAAAACCATCACAGGATACAGGCGGAAGTATTTACGACCGCATTGATTTACGCATGCAGGAATTGAAACGCGAAGGGGCTGACAGTGCAGTTATTGAAAAAGAAATAGATAGCGATATCCACGCTTACTTTGACAAATACACCCACATGCCAGAGCATTTTTCAAACTTTAGCACTCTGCGCAGCCTTGTTGGCATGGACGTAATTGCTGTCACTGACAATCTGCTTTCTTATGCTGAAGAGCATCTTATACGCAGCTTTGGCAACAACGTACGCTATGGGCTTGCAGTGCACATATACAGCGCAATCAGCCGTGTCAAAAACGGCCGCAGGATTGTGAACCCACAGCTAAACCATATACGGAAATCGCTTCCAGACGAATTTTCCGTTGCCCTCTATGGGCTTGAAATAATCAATAATACATTCCATATAGACATGCCAATAGATGAAGCCGGCTTTCTTGCAGTTTTTTTTGATTTAAACCATTACAAAAAAAGTGAGAAAGTGCTTGTTGTTATTATTGCGCATGGAAATTCCACAGCAACTTCCATGGCAGAAACGGTCAATCGGCTTCTCGGCATCAAATTTATCTGGGGAATAGATGCTTCTCTTGACGAAAAGCCTCAGGATGTTTATAAGCGTTTAAAAAGTCTCGTGAAAGAGCATTCTCCCAACGCCGGCGTCCTTCTACTTGTCGACATGGGGTCTTTAACTAATTTTGCCGCCGACCTGCAAAAAGAAACCGGCACACCGACACGGGTGATTCCTCTTGTGAGCACACTGCACGCAATTGAAGCCGCCAGAAAAGCATCTCTCGGCTATCCTCTCGATTACATTTATAATGAGACAAAGCGTGTTGATGAGCAGCTTTACAACCTTACGCCTTCGGCTCCAGCCAGGAACAGAATGGCAAAAACATTCATTATAACCATCTGCTCTACTGGTGAAGGAAGCGCCGCATTGATAAAAAGCATTTTCGACAGCCAGTTGAACTACCATAACGATTTTTGTGAAACGGTTGCGTTGAAATTGACCGACAGGCAAAATATTATTGCAAGATTGCAATCTATTCAAAATATTGGCAAAATAATATGCACTGTAAGCACATTTCGAATAGATTTTCCCGTTCCTCATTTTAATTTGAATAATGTCCTTAGTGGAAATGCCATTGCCTCCATACAAAACTTGATTGACCGTGAAGCTGTTTTTGGAAAAATATACGAAACATTCTCAACAATGCTGAAAAGCAGGGACAGCTCTAATATTTTTATGAAAACACGTTTATTTGTCGAAGAGATAGAGAAAAAATCCGGCCACATTTTAAAGCCAGATGTAGCTGTAGGGGTGCTCTGCCACTTAGGCTGCATGGTCGACCGGCTTTTGCAGGGGCAAACATCAGTGAATTTTCCTGATAAAAGCTCTTATATTGCTGAAAACCGCCCACTTTTTGAAATTATAAAGGGCTCGTGCTCAATATTCCAAAAAGAGTTTTCGGTTAAAGTCCCTGAGGATGAAATGTGCCATATCATGACATTTTTCTCACTTGAAAACTGTAATAAAATAAAAAATTGTAATGCGCAGCAATAAGCTGGCATGAAAATTGCTTGTTTTTTAGTATGAAACACATTACACATTTGGAAAGGCAGGAAATATCAATATGACATCGCAAACAGTAACAGTTTCTAATAAAATTGGGATTCATGCCCGCCCGGCTTCTTTGCTTGTCAATGCTGCAAGCAAATTTAAATCCGATATCACTTTTAAAAATGGTGACCGTACCGCCGTCGCAAAATCTATCATAAGCCTTTTGGCACTGCAGGCCAAAATGAATGATAAAATCACAATAGAAGCGAACGGCTCAGATGAAAAGGATGCTGTAAACGTGCTTGCCGGCCTGTTTAACTCAAAATTCGGTGAAGAGTAAAAATTATGGAAGTGAAAAAGATGGAACAGGGTATTGGCGTTTCAAAAGGCTATGCAATTGGAACAGCATACTGCATGAAACAAGAAAAGAACTTTAACTTCCAGTCTGTTTCCGATAATCCTGAAGGTGAAATCAAACGCTTAACAAAAGCTATAGAGGCCTCCAGAAAACAGATGCAGCAAATTTCAGCTGAAGCTCAAAAAAATCTCGATAAAAAGACTGCAGAAATTCTTGAAAGCCATATCAATTTTCTCGATGATCCTGCTTTTACAGGAGAAGCGGCCAAAGCTATTAGAGGAAAATCACTGACAGCTGAAAAAGCTATATCATGCGTGACAAAAGACCTTTACAACATGTTCTCACAATTTGAAGATGCATACACGAGGGAACGCGCAGCAGATATTAAGGATGTAGGGAGCAGAATACTTGACAACCTTCAGGGCACTCTGGAAACTACAGATTTTAGTGACCTTCCTGAAAATACTGTCCTGTTTACTCAGGAACTAAAACCATCTGACACGGCACGGATTGACAAAAATAAGGTGAAAGCTTTTGTAACCGAAAAAGGTGGCAAAACATCTCATACGGCAATCCTTGCAAATGCTTTGGGAATTGCAGCTGTAGTTGGCTGCAATGGAATTCTCGGCAAAGTTAAAAATGGAATGGCCGTAATTGTAGACGGTACAACAGGCAATGTTATCTTGTCTCCAGATGAAGTAACTCTAAACAAATATAAAAATTTACAGAAAGAATATGAAGATCGCAAGCAGCATCTTGCTTTGTTGGCTAATCAGGAGATACATACAACCAGCGGAAAACGTATTCTTGTTGAGGCAAATATAGGTAATCTTAATGATCTCGAAAGGGCATTAAAAAGTGGCGCAGAAGGTGTTGGGCTTTTCCGCACTGAATTTCTGTTTATGGGTAAAGATAAAATGCCAACTGAGGATGAGCAATATGCTGTTTACCGCAAAGCTGCAGAAATGCTCGGCAAAAAGCCGTTGACTATCCGCACGCTTGACATAGGCGGTGATAAAAAGCTGCCATACCTTAAACAGCCCAATGAAGCGAACCCTTTCCTTGGCCTTAGGGCTATCAGGTTATGCCTGCGCAATCCGGAAGTTTTCAAAACCCAGTTACGCGCAATTTTGCGCGCTTCATCTTTTGGAAACATAAGGATCATGTTTCCAATGATAAGCAATACAAATGAATTAGACAAAGCTGTGGAAGTCCTTTGTGAATGCAAACAGGAATTGAAACAAAATGGAATAAGCTATGACGAATCTATAAATGTAGGCATTATGGTAGAGATCCCCAGCGCGGCAATACTTGCAGATAAATTCGCCGAAAAAGTGGATTTCTTCAGTATTGGGACAAATGACCTTACACAGTATACGCTCGCAGTTGACCGCATGAACGAAACAATTTCAAGTCTTTATGATCCCATGAACCCTGCGGTGCTACAGCTGATAAAAATTACGATTGATGCAGCACATCGAGCATCTATACCATGCTGTATGTGTGGTGAACTGGCTTCAGATGAAAAAGCCATACCCACTCTACTGAAGTATGGCCTTGATGAGTTTTCCGTGAGCCCCGGAATGCAGGCAGAAGTTAAAGACAGTTTGCTGAAAAGCATTAAAGTCTAAAGCTTGTAAAAGCCTATATATATAAGCCTATATATATAAATGTCCAGACGTTCTGTGAGAGGTGCCTATGGAACTTTCTTACCAGAAAATACAAGCGCAAAGTCAGAAGCAAAAGCTTATCCTTTCAAAACAAATGAGGGAATCACTCAAGATTCTGCAAATGCCGTTACCGGAACTTCAACAGAAAATTGAGCATGAAGTGCTTGAAAATCCAGTGCTTGAATATGATGAAAGCTTTAATTCACCAGCAGACGACATTCAAAATGATTCCGATGATAAAGATTTCGCTGCAATCAGGCTGGCTTCTGAGGGCGAAAAATCTCAAACATATGCGTCATCTTTTTCAAGCTTATCGGAAATAGCCTACCCGTCTGATGTGACTTGGAAAGCGCCTGATTTCCGCAGCTTTCTGATAAGGCAGGTTGGGGAATTACCAATAAGTCCATCCCTTGAAAAAATTTGCCGCTATGTAATATATTGTCTGGATGAACGCGGGTACCTCACATGCAGTGCCGGTGAAATTGCAAATGACCTCGGCTTGCAGAGCTGCAAAACTGCTTACGAAGCAATACACATAATTCAACAAATGGAGCCTGCAGGCATAGGGGCATCTAATTTGAGCGAATGCCTGATACTCCAGCTTAACCGCAAGGAAAAGATTCCAAAGGCCACATTCGTTATTGCTAAGCAATATTTAAATTTGCTGGCAAAAAATAAAATTAAAACAATAGCACAAAGCCTCAGCATTCTTGTAGCAGATGCCCAGGAATGTTGTGATATTATACGAAGCCTTAATCCAATTCCATCAAGGGGATATGACACATGTACTCGAGAAAAATTCGTTATTCCCGAAGTGCAGGTAAGTAAAAATGCGGAAGGCGTTTTTTGTGTAAATAGCCTCCGGCCAAATAGAAAAAAACTGTATATTAATCCCTATTATTTGAGTCTGGTAAAAACCACAGAGGATGCCGAAACAAGGAATTACCTACGCGAAAAGGTTCACCGCGCCTCTTCGCTGATTTTTGAAATTACAAACAGAAAAACTACCATTGTGCGGATTGTTGAATCAATTTTAAAGCGGCAGCTTCCATATTTTGAAAATGGGAAAGCCTTTTTAAGGCCTATGTCTATGAAATCCATAGCTTCCGATGTTGGGCTCAATGAATCTACGGTCAGCCGGGCTGTCCAGGACAAATTTATCCTTTGCCCTTTTGGCCTTGTCAACCTTAAATCACTTTTCAGCAGCGCAGCTTCGGCAAACACAACCGAGATATCCTCTGTTACCATAAAGGAAAAGATTAAAGAGATCATTCAAAAAGAAAAAAAAGAAAAGCCATTTTCTGATGAACAAATAGTTTCACTGTTACGCCAGTCAAATATGAAAATATCCCGTAGAACCGTAGCAAAATATCGCGAAGAACTTAGTATCCCATCTTCTTCTGAACGGAAAAGTTATTATGCTTAAATCAACTGATTTTCAAATTAAAACGTCAGTCTAAATATGAATGGAGATTACAATACTATGAAGATTTTAGAAGCATCAGATTATGA
>DCEF01000005.1 GCA_002316805.1 Ruminococcaceae bacterium UBA1036 | reverse complement strand
ATGCAATAAAATTTCTGCGTGAGCGCGAAGTTGTCCACTACCAGCGGTTCGGTGAAGGCCTGCGCATAATAACAGACCAGCTCGATGATAAAAACTTTTACGCATTCAATCCGGCTTTCGACAGCCCGCGCACGAAAAAGGCACAGTCACCCGCTCCACTTGTTTCAGCCGAAACATCGTCAAAATAAATTTGGCCGTCATGTCTATTTAAATTTAACCGTGCCACATTTTATTTGCACTTGCTGCTTTTTCTCTGGAAAAATTTTATCAATTCTACAATAGGAATAACAGAAAATGCGAGGAGCATTGCGGTAAAATACTCTCTTGCCGATATTTCTTCAAATTCAAAAGACCGC
Source organism: Ruminococcaceae bacterium UBA1036 (assembly GCA_002316805.1). Lineage (GTDB taxonomy): Bacteria > Bacillota > Clostridia > Oscillospirales > Acutalibacteraceae > Thermocaproicibacter. The sequence goes on along the minus strand of DCEF01000005.1, from coordinate 53,881 downwards.
GCAAGCGCCGGAACAAATATAACAACAGATGTAAGCACAAGTGAGCCGAGCATGGCACCTATTAAGGCTTTATTCTGATATTTCATTTTGAAAATAGAGCCACGCTGTGAGCGCATATTAAATGCGTGGAAAATTTCTGCCATGGATATCGTAAGGAATGCCATTGTCATGCCATCCGGACTGTTGGTGATTTCCCAGACGCCATGCTCCATAAAATGCCCTATAAAGTATGCCGCAAGTGTCAGCGCAGTAATAAATATGCCTTGATACATTATATCGAAACCTACGCCGCCAGCAAAAATACTTTCTTTAGGGTCACGCGGCCTGCGTGACATAAGACCCGCTTCCTTGCGCTCCATTCCAAGGGCAAGCGCAGGGAATGAATCCGTAATTAGGTTGATCCACAGAAGATGCACAGGTTTAAGGATCGTAAAGCCAAGCATTGTTGCAATGAAAACGCACAGGACTTCGCTCAAGTTGGAAGCAAGAAGGAACTGTATGGTCTTGCGTATATTGTCATAAACTCTTCTGCCTTCTTCTACTGCCGCAACAATTGTTGCAAAATTGTCGTCACCGAGAATCATATCAGCAACATTCTTTGTAACGTCCGTTCCTGTTATCCCCATGCCTACACCAATATCGGCGGTTTTAACAGATGGCGCATCATTGACACCATCGCCTGTCATTGCCGTTACCATGCCCTTTTTCTTCCATGCATTTACAATGCGGACTTTATGCTCCGGCTGCACCCTTGCATAAACGGAATATTTGTCCACCGATTTTTCCAACTCTTCATCGCTCAGTTCATCAAGCTCCGCACCAGTTATTGCCTGTGACGGGTCATTCAGGATGCCAAGCTGTGAAGCTATGGCAGATGCCGTGTCTTTATGGTCACCTGTAATCATGTTTACGCGTATTCCGGCAGACTTGCATTCCTGTATAGCTTTCGCGGCTTCCGGGCGCACCGGGTCTATCATTCCTACAAGACCGATAAAAACAAGGTCATGCTCGAGGTCTTCCGCATGAAAAGACTGCGGCATCTCTTTGTAAGCACGGTACGACGCACCGAGTACACGGAGTGCCTTGCCGGCCATGCGTTTGTTTTCGGCCGCAATTTCTGAGCGAAACTTATCAGTAAGCGGAACGGCTTTCCCGTCTTTAATAAATGCCGTGCAGTGCCTTAGCAGCACATCAGGCGCGCCTTTTGTGTACTGGACAAACCCTCCCCCAGCTTTATGGACTGTAGACATCATCTTTCTGCCAGAATCAAACGGCGCTTCGCCTACACGCGGTATTTTATTCTCAAGCTCATATTTTTTCAAAGAGCGTGACGCTGCATAGGCAACGAGCGCATTTTCTGTAGGTTCACCGGTAATCTCTCCATTTTCTTTTAAAACCGAATCACTGCAAAGCGCAAGTGCACGGGCAAGGCTGTCTTCATCGCTGCCAAAATGGTCTACAACAGTCATATTGTTTTGCGTTAAGGTTCCTGTTTTATCTGAGCAGATAACCTGTGCGCAGCCGAGCGTCTCAACCGCCGTAAGCCTACGGATGATAGCATGGCGTTTCGACATGTTTGTAACGCCTATAGAAAGGACAATAGTTACAACGGCAGCAAGGCCTTCCGGGATTGCCGCAACAGCAAGGCTTACCGCAACCATGAATGTGTCAAGCACTACCTTGCCGCTGAAATTGCCCGCTTTCAGCAGGCTGAAAGCAAAAATAAACAGGCATACACCAACAACAAGGTATGTTAAAATCTTACTCAGCTGGTTCAGCTTTATCTGAAGAGGCGTAAGGCTTTGCTTTGCCTTTGTCAACTCATTTGCTATTTTCCCCATTTCCGTATCCATACCTGTTGCTGCAACTACGGCTTTGCCGCGGCCATAGACTATTGTGCTTCCCATGTAAGACATATTTTTGCGGTCACCAAGAGTAACTGACTTTGCACCGTTAAGCGAAAGCGCTTCCGCTGTCTTTTCCACAGGCACCGACTCGCCCGTCAGGGCAGATTCCTCAGCCTTCATTCCGGCGTTTTCAAAAATTCTGCAGTCTGCCGGGACAGCATCGCCCGCCTCCAAAACAACGACGTCACCTTTTACAAGGTCTTCACTCTTTATTTCCATCACCGAGCCGTCGCGTATTACTTTCGATGTGGCTGCAGTCATCTGCTTTAAAGACTCGATTGCCTTTTCCGCTTTATGCTCCTGAAAAACCCCGAGCACTGCATTAAGAACTACGACAAACAAAATAATAAAGACGTTTGCATAAGACTCATGCGAATACGCGGAAGTAATGCCGGATATCACAGCAGCAACAATAAGGATGAGTGTCATTGGTTCTATAAGCTGCTGAAAAAACTTCTTGACTACTGAATCTTTTTTTGGTTCTGCCAGCTTATTTTTCCCGTCCCTCTTAAGCCTTGCACTGGCTTCTTCCTGTGAAAGCCCATGTTCGCCGCTTTTTACCTCATCAAAGACTTTTTTTATTTCTTCCAGATAAAATTTCATAGGATTTTCCTTTCGCATAATATCATTCCCAAACTTTAAAATAAAAAAGGCCCATGCAAAGCTTTCCGAAGAAAGCCATGCATGAGTCTCGTCTATAAAGGTAAGCCAGACCCCTTCCAGGGCCATGTATGTTGACTTACCACATCCATAATCGGATGTAAACTACTCCCTCAAATATCTGAGCATAAAATTATATTAATACTCTACCAGATGCAACAGACTTTGTCAACTAAATTTATCAAATTTAAAGTTTTCCCGCCTGATTACATTAACCATAAACGGCATGCGATAAACTCAGCACTTAGCCTGTTTTTTATCGTTATCTGCAGATGAATTATCGGCCTTAACATCGTCAGGCACTTCAACATCTTTGATGCTTCCGTCGGAAATCTGCACTTTGCCCTGCAGTTTTGCCCCACTCTCTACCGTAATGGTAGTCGAGACAATGTTTCCGATAATCACTGCACTTTTTTCGCATGTGACATTGCCCATTACATGTATATTTCCTTTCAGTTTTCCGCCGAACACAAGGCTGCCGCATTTAATATCGCCGACAACTACGGAATCGCTGTCAACTATAACAGAACCCGAAGCGCTAACATTTCCACGCACAGCACAACCTTCAAGCCTCACGTCCGAGCCCTGTACATTGCCGTTCTGTTTTCCGCAGATTATGATTTTGCCGGGCGTTTTCACTGCTCCTGTCACCGAGCCGTAAAGTTCAATGTCGCCTTCTGCGTTAATGTCACTTTTTATAACAGTTTTTCTCGAGATTACCGTTGTGCTTTCCCTTTCCTCTTCATCACTGATGCTTTTCACATTATCTGCTGGCTCTGCAGCTCTTGCATTTTCGGCAGATGCAAGCAAAGGGTTCTTTTCATCCTGGTTTAAAGTGCTCTGTGTGCCTTTTTCCGTCGATCGATAAAAGACTTCGCTGCATGCACTGTCATCATAAGCCATTCCATTTACTGCAGGTTCCGGCTCTTCAGAGCCGTTGCCGTCCGCCTGTTCTTTGTCAGAGCCATACCACATACGCTTAATCTTTTTAGCAAATCCGCCGTCGTGGTCATTTAAATCTGTAGCCATTATTATACGCACCTCCACCTATCTGTTAAAAAGTTTGCAGAAGTTTTTCGTATGTTCATTATAGCACAGGTTCGACTATTTTCGCAATTCAAATTTCAGTATGGAATTTGCAGCAGTTTATAAAAAAATACCCCGGATTTATTTTCCGAGGTATAATCTGCTGTTAAAATTACTGAACCATCAATTCGCATATTTCGTTCGAAAAATCCACTGGGTCTTCAATAGGCATACCTTCTATTAGCAGGGCCTGTGTATATAGCATGGAAGTATACATTTTAAGCCTGTCTTTATCGTTCTTATATAGGTCGCACAATTTTTTGAACACAGGGTGGTTAGCATTGATTTCGAGCACACGCTGAGACTTTACTTTCTCTTTATCGACGTTCGGCATTGAATTAAGGACTTTTTCCATTTCCATCGAAATAGCTCCGGTCGTAGAAATGCACACCGGATGAGTCTTAAGCTTCTGTGAAAGGATTACATTGCTTACTTTACCGTCGAGCGAATCTTTCATGAAAGAAAGCATATCTTTGTTTTCTTCAACTTTCTTTGCTGCTTCTTTCTTTTCCTCATCCGTTTCAAGGCCAAGGTCATCGGCAGAAATTGATTTAAATTCCTTGTCATTATATTTCTGCAGCATTGAGACCGCAAATTCGTCTACCGGGTCTGTCATGTAAAGTATTTCATATCCATGCTCTTTTACAGCGTCTGCCTGCGGCAGCCTGTCAATGCGGTCGACAGTGTCGCCGCACGCATAGTAAATATATTTCTGGTCAGGCTTCATGCGGTCTGTATATTCTTTCAGTGTAACGAGCTTTTTTTCGCTTGACGAGTAGAACAAAAGCAGATCCTTCAGAGTGTCTTTATGCATGCCGTAATCCTGGTAAATGCCATATTTCAACTGCAGGCCAAAGTTCTTGAAGAATTTTTCGTAGTCTGACCTATTGTTCCTGAGCATTGTTTCGAGCTCATTATGAATTTTCTTTTCAAGCCTTTCGGCAATCAGCTTAAGCTGACCGTTATGTTGCAGCGTCTCGCGTGAGATATTCAAGGAAAGGTCCTGCGAATCCACAAGCCCTCGGACAAAACTGAAATAATCAGGCAGCAGATCAGCGCACTTATCCATAATAAGCACACCGTTAGAATAAAGCTGCAGGCCCTTCTCATAGTCACGCGTATAAAAGTTGAATGGTGCATGAGCAGGAATATACATCAAGGCATGGAACGTGGAGGCACCCTCAACATACATGTGTATCGTCTTTGCAGGGTTCTCATAATCGCCAAATTTGCTCTTGTAAAAGTTGTTGTACTCTTCTTCCGTAATCTCATTTTTATTTTTGCGCCAGAGAGGTACCATGCTGTTCAGTGTCTCATTCTCCGTGTATTTCTCATACTGGTCTTTTGTGCCTTCCTTAAGGCGGCTCTTCTCCACATCCATCTTGATTGGGTAGCGGATATAGTCCGAATATTTCTTAACGAGGCTCTTTAAACGGTAAGTGTCAAGATATTCACTGAATTTTTCGTCATCCGTGTCCGCCTTAATGTTGAGGATGATTTCAGTCCCGCGGTCAGCCTTTTCGCACGGCTCTATCGTGTAGCCTGCCGTGCCCGATGATTCCCACTGCCATGCTTTATCGCTGTCGAATGCTTTGCTGCGTACGGTCACATGGCTTGCAACCATGAACGCCGAATAAAAGCCGACACCGAACTGGCCGATGATTTCCACATCGCTTTTTTGCTGCATTGCTTTTTTAAAATCAAGAGAGCCGCTTTTTGCAATAGTGCCGAGATTGTTTTCAAGCTCTTTGTCAGTCATGCCGCATCCATTATCTGTAATCGTCAGTGTACGTTTTTCTTTATCCGGAATCAGGTTAATTACAAAGTCATCGCGGTTAAGCCCTGTGTTGCCGTCTGTAAGGGCCTTGTAATACAGTTTGTCGATTGCATCGCTCGCGTTTGAAATAAGCTCACGCAAAAAAATTTCCTTATGCGTGTAAATTGAATTAATCATCATGTCCAAAATGCGTTTGGACTCAGTTTTAAACTGCTTCATTGCCATGCGTATCCCTTCCGTTAAAAAGAATTAGCACTCTATCGTTTCAAGTGCTAATTCAATCATAATCCTTTCTGCATAAAAAAGCAAGTATTCAAATGTTAAATTTCTATTTCCGGTTCAGGCTTTTGGAACATACTCGTGGTCTACAGTAATAACAGAGTAATAGTGCGGGTTAATTTTGCGTATTTTATCGCCAACATTTTTTTTAAGCTCTTCATCGCTTATTTTAAAGCCGAAAGGCACACAGACATCAAACACAAGGTTTGCATGTGTAGGACCCCATACAACGCGGAAATCATGCATCGTTATTTCTGGTGAAATACCTAAAATTATCCCGTGCACTTCAGTATTCAGCATATTTGTCCGAGGGTCGTCAGTTATGATTGGATCCATGTGGATTACAAGATGTATGCCCTTTTTAAACAGGAACTCGCGCTCTATGTTATCTATAATGTCATGGCTTACAATAATGTCGCGCTCTGCCGGCACCTCGCAGTGAACCGACGCGAAGCAGCGCCCCGGCCCATAGTCATGGACTTCGAGGTCATGCACACCGATTATGCCGTCTTTTTCCCCTATAGTGTTGTAAATATCGTCAACAAACTCTTTAGAAGGCGCTTCGCCCAGCAGCGGGTCGCTTGTTTTGCGTATAAGCTGGAGCCCCGTCACCATTATGAAAACAGCCACAGCAAGGCCCATCCAGCCATCTAAATTATAGCCGGTAAAATGTGTAATCAAAGCTCCGATTAAAACCACAAACGTCGAAATTACATCACTGCGGCTGTCCGCGGCAGTCGCAACCAATGCATCCGACTTAAGTATTTTGCCAACCGTGCGGTAAAACGAGACCTGCCAGAGCTTAAGCAGCAGTGAAACTGCAAGTACACATGCCGTAACCACGGTAAAAGATGTATTTTCCGGATGGACTATCTTCTGCACTGAGCTCTGCGCAAACTGAAATCCAACAACGAAAAGCATAAGCGAAACAATGAGCCCGCTTATATACTCAACGCGCGCATGGCCAAAAGGGTGCTCACTGTCGGCAGGCTTCGAAGCCAGCCTGAAACCTATCAGCGTCACAACTGATGAAGCGGAATCGCTGAGGTTGTTTACAGCATCGACTATTATGGATATGCTGTGCGCAAAAATCCCTGCAAAAAATTTGATTGCAAACATGATGAGGTTAGTCACAATACCAACAATACCGGAAAACTGCCCGTATTTCCGGCGTACTCGGGGGTCGTTTTTATTTTTATAGTCAGGCACAAAAATGCGTATTAACAACTTTGTCATAGCAAATACCTCGGGAAGAACACGCTGCCCGTTCAAGCTGAGGCAACGTGTTCTTTTCAGCTATATTCTAAAGTAAGAATGCCGCATGGCAGATATGCACTGCCATACAGAAACATAATATTAAGCAAGACGTTTTTATATTCGGATTTGCAGAAACAAAAACAGGGAGCAGCTCCGCAGTTCCCAGTTCCATATTATATGCGCTCTGCATAGAACACAATTCACAGCGCTTTTTTCTTTTTCATTGCAAAAAATGTAACTGCAGTAAGCCCGGCAGCCAGTATCAGCGGAAACCAGAAATTAGCAAATGGTATGAAACTCACATTCATTCCGTAAAGCCCGAAGATAATCAACGGAATTACAGCAAGCACAAGGAACGGCACAAACGCTTTCATTACCGAGCTCAGGTTGTTCGAAATGACCGATGAAGAAGCATCCATAATGCCGTTGACGATGTTAAGGTAAATATTTGACATATCTATCGCCTGCCTGACTTCAATCAGAACATCGTCGAGCAGGTCATGATCCTCATCATACATTTTTATAACCCTTCCACGCATAATTTTTTCCAGCGTTATCTCGTTGCCTTTAAGCGAGGAAGAAAAGTAAACAAGCGATTTCTCAATGTCGAGAAGCTGCAGCAGCTCTTTGTTACGCATTGAATGGCGCAGCTCTTTCTCAACATAGTTGCTGATTTTATCGATTTGCTTAAGGTATTGCAAAAAGCGCGCAGCAACGCGCAGCATGATATTAAGCACAAATCGGGTTTTAAGGTTTGTCTGCACATTTCGCACGAGACCCTGTGCAAACTCGCCGACAACCGGGTTGTCTTTTATGGAAACTGTGATTACATTCTTTTCGGTGATGATGATACCCAAAGGCATTGTAGTGTAGGATATGTTGTTTTCCTCTTTTTCAACAATAGGGATATCAATCACTATCAATGTGTTTTCATCTTCGTTGTCGATATGGGATGACTCTTCCTCATCCATCGCCGCGCGGAAAAAATCCGGCTCAATCCCGAAATCGGAAATCAAGCTGTTAACTTCCCTGTCATCAGGCGCAACACAGTTTATCCAGCATCCTGGCTCGCAGGATGTAAGCTGTTCCATGCGGCCGTTTTCCGTTTTGTAATAGGACAGCATTGTGTTCATCTCCTCTATGAAATTTTCGTCGAACATTTCCATATGGGTCAGGTTTCACAATGCCACCCCCTTATTTTTCCACAGTTCATGTGTAATTATAGCACAGAAGGCTTAGATTTCAATAGCAAAGCCGCTTTTTAAAGCAAAGAAAACCGTAAATCGAATTTTTCAACGCATAAATGGCGGCCTGCGGCCATTATGCGTTGAAAACGACTGTTATCGGCATTAAAAAAGCCCCGCTTCTGTGGCGGAGCCTTATGCTGACAATAAAAAGATATCAGCTCTTTCTACTGAAAATCTGCATAATATCTGTAAAATCGTCATTTTCCTGTGCAGGCACCTTTTTCTTCTCCGCTGCCTTTTCGTTCTTTGCACCAGCAGCAGGTTTGCCTTCCTCTGTTTTTACAACAGGGGACTCTTCTCCGCCCGAAGCGGTCGGGAATCCTGTTGCAATAACGGTGACGCTCATTTCGTCATCCATGTTCTCATCGAAAGCAGCGCCCCAGATTATGTTTGCATCTTCATGGGCCTGTTTGGCTATCATTGAAGAAGCCGTCTCCATTTCATCAAGACCTATATCCGGAGAAGATGTAATGTTGATGATTACACCTTTAGCGCCAGTAATGGAAGTTTCGAGCAACGGGCTTGAAATTGCCATCTTGGCGGCTTCCTCGGCCTTGTCTTTGCCGGAGGCACGTCCAACACCCATGTGCGCATACCCGGCATCTTTCATGATTGCCGTAACGTCGGCAAAATCAAGGTTGACAAGCCCCGGCAGCTTTATAAGGTCTGAAATGCTCTCAACGCCCTGCCTGAGCACATCATCTGCTATTGAGAAAGCATTCAACAGCGTAATGCGCTGCTCGCTAACCAGCTTCAGACGCTCATTAGGTATTACTACAAGCGAATCAACATGCTCTTTCAACGCGGTAATTCCATTTTCAGCCTGCTCCATGCGCCTGCGGCCCTCAAATGAAAAAGGCTTAGTTACAATGCCTACCGTTAAGACTCCCATATCGTGGGCTATTTCAGCAACTATAGGTGCTGCTCCTGTTCCGGTGCCACCACCCATGCCAGCTGTTACAAAGACCATATCGCTTCCGCGGATAGCAGCCGCAATAGCCTCACGGCTTTCATCAGCAGCTTTCTGGCCGATTTCCGGTTTTGAACCTGCACCCTTGCCATGCGTTACTTTTTCGCCGATCTGAATCTTCTGTGTTGCCTTGGAACGGTACAATGCCTGCCGGTCCGTATTCACACTTATAAATTCAATTCCCTGCACACCGGCATCAACCATACGGTCAACTGCGTTTCCACCGCCGCCGCCTACACCAATCACTTTTATTTGTACGACATCATCAAAGTCGTTATCAATTTCAAAAGGCATCGTGCCGCTTCCCCCTTATAAATCTTGTCACAGAAATAATCGGTTTACAGCAAGTGTATAATTTTAATTATACACTTTCTGCGGTTAAATTCAATGAAATTTTTTCTAAAAGAAATGATGGGAAAATTACTTGCTTGCAGGTGCGGAAGAACCCGTACCATAATCAGGATCAAAATATGCCTTGTTTGTGTCTGAAACTACTGACATGTTCAACGTCCCCTTTTCAGTTCTTTTAATGTTCTCTTTCAGAAGTTTTTTAGCAAAAACAAGTTTATAGTCAATGTCCGCAGACGTACCAAAATTAATTGTAACACGCCTGTCATAATTTAGAAGGATGCGTGAAGGCTGTGAAAAATCTGCTTCGGTTATGTTTGATAAACCGTTTTTCTTTACTGAGTCCATCACATTCCGTAAAATTTCAGCGCGGCTTGAATTTGCAAACGCTACCGGGAAGCCCGGCTGTGCTTTGCTGATGTTAAGCCCCTTAAACACAATGCAGCCCTGCGGGCACTTTTTTGTGCACTCAAGAGCCTTCCCGTTTTCACCAATCACAATGTAACCATTGCCGAAAGCCGCCGCCCCACACACCGGCTCCGCCTTGACCGATATCTCTACCTGCGTGGGGAATTTGCGCGCGACATTGACTGTGCCGATATACGGAAGTTTCTGGCCGATTTTCTCGGCAGATGCGGAAGTATGTATAAGGAAAAGGTTGTCCCCCCTTTTTATGCCGCTTGCGTCGAGTATCTGTTTCTCCGAATACCTTGATATCCCCGAAACGCAAACATTCGTAATTTTAAACAGCACTGTAAAAGAAAGCGTAACTGCCACGGCTATTACAGCCAAAAACAGGAAAATATAAAAGACAGCCAACATGCGCGACCTGTGCTTGCGCCTTTGCTCCGTGCGCTGCCGCGCAGCGGCGGCAAATTCCGCCGCACGTGTTCCGTCATATGTGGGAGCAGGCGCATAATACATATTACCCGAGCGGTGTGGTGCAGAGGAATTTTTTCGCATGTTTTCACTTCCTATGTTTCATTACGTACAACATCGGCACCAAGTGCGGTAAGGTTTTTCTCAAGGTTTTCGTACCCGCGGTCAAGATGGTGCAGCCCGCTTATCTCGGTAGTGCCGCATGCAGCCAGGCCCGCAACCACAAGGGCAGCACCCCCGCGCAGGTCAGTTGCTTCAACAGGTGCACCTGAAAGGCGTTTGACGCCGTCTACAACAGCAACATGGCCTTCAACTTTTATGTTTGCGCCAAGGCGAAGAAGCTCACCAACATGCTTATACCTACTTTCAAATATGTTTTCGACAAATATGCTTGTTCCATCCGCCACCGTAGTCATTGCCATGACAGGCGCCTGAGCATCCGTAGGAAAACCCGGGTAAGGCATTGTTCTGACACACCTTATGCGGTGGAGCCTATGCGGGGATGAAATGTGCACTCTGCTTCCTTCTGTATTTACAGTGCAGCCGCTTTCTTCAAATGCTGGGATAATCGGCTCAAGGTGCTTCGGAAAAACATCGCTTACAGTTATGGTGCCGCCGGTCGCTGCTGCTGCTGCAAGATATGTTGCTGCTGCTATCCTGTCCGGTATAACGGTATGTTCGCACCCGGAAAGGCGACTTACGCCGTCTATCGTAATTGTGCTTTCACCGGCTCCGTATATTTTTGCGCCGCATGAGTTAAGAAAATCCGCAAGGTCGCATATCTCAGGCTCACGTGCCGCATTGCTTATAACTGTGGTGCCTTTTGCAAGCACTGCGGTAATTATTATGTTCTCCGTTGCACCAACACTGGGGAAAGTAAGTGAAATTGAAGCTCCATGAAGCCCATCCGGTGTGGAACAGTTAAGCCTTCCGTGATTTTCCTTAATATCTACACCCATCTTCCTTAAAGAGGAAATGTGAAGGTCGATTGGCCGCGGTCCAAGCTCACAGCCGCCGGGATATGACAGAACGGCTTTCCCGATTCGCCCGACTATTGCCCCCAAGAAAATAATAGATGAGCGCATCTCGCGCATAAGACGGTCTGGAATATCGTACCTGCAGACGGTCGTCGGATCAATTACAACAGCTCCTTCCGATTCTTTAACATTGCAGCCAAGATGCCTTAAAATCTGTTCCGAAGTATCAACATCCAGCAGAGAAGGGCAGTTATGCAGAATGCATTTTCCGCTGCATACAAGCGACGCCGCCATAAGCGGAAGTGTGCTGTTCTTTGCCCCGCGTATTTTGACTTCGCCCTCCAGCTTCTTCCCGCCGTGTATCAAAAGTTTCTGCATAACAGCACCCCCACACATTCTGACAACATAATATGCTGTGCTGGGTTCTGCTGTTACGGAACTTTCAATGGTGCTCTGCCAACACCTCATGTATAATCTTATAAATGCGGGCGTTTGTATCGGCTATAGCCATCTTTTTAGCATTTTCACCGAGCGACCTGAGCTTTTCTGGATGCGCAAACAACTCCTCGACTTTTTTACAGAGTGCCTGACCGGTGAGGTCCTTTTCTTCAATTATCTCTGCAGCGTCCCTTTCTACAAGTGCCATGGCATTATGGTACTGGTGGTTTTCAGCAACATTAGGCGAAGGTATAAGTATCGACGCCTTGCCCTGCACCTGAAGTTCGCTGAGCGTTATGGCGCCCGCCCTGCATATCACAAGGTCTGCTGCTGCCAGACAGTCAGGCATATTGCTGATATATTCACGCACATCGAGTTCTTTGTGTGCTGCCGGGTCGGCTCCCTTCTGCTTTAGCAAGTCTGGAAACCATTTTCCCCACTTGCCATATCCGTGAATATGCTGGTACTTCCCGCTCTTTGCGCTCTCCACCAGCAGGTCGGCCACAGCTTCATTGATCTTCCTTGCGCCGAGGCTCCCACCGAAAGAGAGGATAAGCGGGCGGCTGTCAAGGTTTAACTTCCTGCGCGCTTCTTCGCGGTCTGCCCTTATGACTTCCTGGCGCACCGGATTGCCTGTAATTACGCAGCGCGCTTCGGGCGCAAGGTATTTCTGGGCATCAGGCACAGCCAGCATAGTGCGGTCTGCACCTTTTGAAAGCAGTTTGTTGGTGACACCAGGAAAGGCGTTCTGCTCGTGGATAAGCGATGGTATGTTCATTTTTATGGCTTCACGTATAACAGGGCCAGCAACATAACCGCCCGTGCCTATGCATATATCCGGCCTGAAGCTGCTTATGATTTTGCGTGCCTGACGGCTCGCAGTGACTGCGTGAAAGGCTGCAGACGCATTGCGCCCGATATTCTTCAGGCTGAGTTTTCTCTGGAAGCCTGAAACCGTGATGCTGCGAAAATCATATCCGGCTGCAGGCACAAGGTGTTCTTCCATGCCGCCTTTTGCACCTATATACAGAATCTGCACATCGGGTTCCTGCTCACGCAGATAGCCAGCAATCGCAAGTGCCGGGTTAATATGTCCAGCGGTGCCGCCGCCGGCAAAAAGGACCTTCATAATCAAAAATCTCCCGTTATAAAATGAGTTCTATGTTTTTTCTACAGATGAGGTGCGCGAAATTGACAGCACTATTCCCATTTCAGCAAGCAGAATAACAAGCGAACTCCCTCCATAGCTGAAAAATGGTAGGCTTATGCCGGTGTTTGGGATTGTATTAGTTACAACGGCAATATTAAGAACTACCTGAATGCCAACCTGAAGGGTGATGCCTATCCCGAGAAGCATGCCGAATTTATCTTGTGCATGGAGTGAAATCGTAATCCCGCGCCAGACAAGCATGGCAAACAAAATAATAATAACCAGGGCACCTATAAATCCGAGCTCCTCACAGACGATTGCAAAAATAAAATCGTTCTGCGGCTCCGGAAGGTAAAGGTATTTCTGCCTTGACTGGCCGAGGCCGAGGCCGAGAAGCCCGCCTGAGCCGATGGCATAAAGCGACTGGCGTGTCTGCCATGTTGAAAGCGGGTCTAGCCAGCCCGCAATGCGCCCACTTGTATAGCCCACCTTGCCAGAAAAAGCAATGAGATATACCATCCCAGCAACTGCAATGCCTATGGCCACAGCAAACCAACGGAATTTAACACCGCCTATAAACAGTATTACAGCGCCGAGGATAAGAATAATCACGGTAGCTGAAACATGCGGCTCCATCAAAAGGAGCGCCGCTGTAATAGCGAGAATTATTACATAAGGTAGCACTCCATAGCGAAAAGTGCCCATTCTGCTGAAGTTAAGAGATATGAGATGCGCAAATACCAAAACTATGGCAAACTTTGCAATCTCTGAAGGCTGGAACTGCCCAAGGGCGCCAAGTGAAATCCAGCGGTGAACATTTTTGATTTCCGGCATTACAAGTACAAGCGCGAGCATGGCAAATGAAATCAGAAGAACAGGTATGGCAAACTTATGAAAGTGGTGATAGTCAAAGTACGATATGCCTATCATAACCGCAATGCCAATAGCCGCAAACGCTGCCTGGCGTTTAATAAAATAGTAACTGTCCCCAAAATAATATGATGCGTTGGCGTAGCTTGCCGAAAACATCATGACGAGGCCGATAACAACAAGCACAAGCACGAGGAGGAAAAACGGAAGATCCATGCCAAAACGCACAGAAAAAGTCTTGAATTTTTTCCGAATTCTTCCCGAGCGGCGGCGTGGCCTGTTTGCATCATCATTTGGCCCCTTACTGCGGGCAGAATTGTTTCTTTTTCCTGCCACTGACTGATCCGTCATGCTGTTTCCCTTCTTTCTTCAGAATTTTCTATGCGTAATATTACCCATTAAAGCCCAAAAGCAACAAGCAAAACTGCACCAGTCCCACAGATGATTGTAACAATACTGAAAACAACACAGATTTTTATTTCGCCCCATCCGCACATCTCAAAATGGTGGTGGATAGGCGTCATTTTAAAAAGGCGCTTGCCATGTGTCGCCTTAAAATACGAAACCTGCAGCACAACTGAGAGAATCTCAATTATATAAATAATGCCTATAAGCAGGATGAGAATAGGCACATTCAAGGCAAAGCCAAGTGCACAAACAACACCGCCCAGAAAGAGCGAACCGGTGTCACCCATAAAAACTTTAGCAGGGTTGAAATTCCAGATTAGGAATCCGAGGCACCCACCGGCAGCAGCCGCGGCAAAAACGCCTACAGCAGTCAGATGCATAAGCCCTGAGATTGCAAGGAAAGCGAGCGAAGCAAAAAATGTTACAGAAGCGTTCAAGCCATCTATGCCATCTGTAAAGTTTACGGCGTTCACCATGCCTACAATGCCAAACAGACTGATTATCCAGTACCAGATGCCCCAGTCGGCGCTGCCTGCAAAAGGAATTAACATCTTGCTGCCGCAGCCCGCACGGTACAGCGAATAAAGGTAAACGCCAGCTGCAACAAACTGAAGCACAAGTTTCTGGCGCACATTAAGGCCAAGGTTCCTCTTTTTTACAACTTTTATATAGTCGTCAATAAATCCGATAAACCCGAACATGCACGCCATCACAAGGCCGCCTATTATTTTTACGGACATGCTCATTATATACGGGCTGTTCCCAGAGTAGTGGTAGTAAAGTGGTACACAGATTATCACCGCTATAATTATCCCTATAATGAACATAAAGCCGCCCATCGTCGGCGTTCCGTTTTTCTTTCTGTGCCATACGGGGCCTGATTCGCGAATTGTCTGGCCAAAATTTATTTTATGGAGATACGGCACCATCCATTTGCCCAAAAGCGCTGTAGCTGCGAAAGAAATCAGCATAGCTGAAACGACCCAAACTGAATCCATACTTTATTTTTCCACCTTTGCAATTACTGCTGTTTTTTAAGTCTGATTTAAAATTCTGCGGTGTCATATGTCAGATGCTAAATTCTCACAGCAAGCAAAGCCATTGAGCGCCCCTATGATTTTCGCGAACGGAATGCCTGCGGTAATTGCAGTTGCTGCAGCAGCAAGGGCACTTTTAACATCCTGCCTGCGGCCTGTGCACAAATGGACACGCCCGATAATGCCAACCCCTACGATCTCAAATGCTGCCATCCTCCCTTGAAGCATTCTTATATTGCGTGCAGTAAAATCTGCATGGTCATATTCCGTTGAATAAGTAACCAACTTTTGGAAATTCATATTTCCTTTGCCCTGCTCGGGAAAAAATTCTGTCACACATATTGGAAAAAATGACGGCATATTATAGCTTTCCGGTTTATCAGTAAGAAGCACAGTAGCCTTCATGCCGCGCTTTATCATTTCTTCAGCCATTAGCACAGCGAAAGTATCTCTCCCGCTGCAATTAAGAATCTGTTTCAGAAAGTAGCATTCCCTTTCAGCCCCATTCGATACTGCTATCATTTTCTGGCCCGAATTCCTATCCGCCATATAAAATCTCCCCCGCAATCCGCCACACAAATTAATTTACGCGACTTGATTTTTCTCAGAGAACACAACCGTTACTACTGTTCCCGGCGGCACTTTAGTACCTGCCGCAACGTCCTGAGAGCTTGAAACCGCGCTGGAACTTGTAAGCGCCGCACCTTCGATGCTGATATTGACTCCCGCATCCGCTGCTTTTTCATTTGCTTCGGAAAGTGAAAGGTTAGTAAGATCTGGAACAGCCACCATCTGAGAAGAACTTTTCGTGTCAGTAAAAAGAACGACCGTGCCGTCTTTAGGAATATTCTTGCCCGGCTCAGGTACCTGAGAAATTACCTTGCTGCCACTGCCGTATACCTTTGCAGAAAAGCCTGCTTTCGATATGGCATTTTTTGCATCAGCAACTGTTTTGCCTACTACGTCAGGCGCTTTGCCATCCAGTTTACCAAGCTCCTCGCTGCTGTACTTCGGCTCTATGCCAAGGTATGGAAGTATCTGCGTCATAGCGCCGAGAAAAGTCGGGCCTGCAACAGGGCTGCCATAGTAGCCATTCGGGCCGTGCGGCTCGTCATAGAACACAAGCATTGCAATCTGCGGGTCATCGGCAGGTGCAAAGCCGCAGTAAGAAGCGATGTATTCTCCTGTCTGGCCTTTTGCTTCCAATTCTGTTTTCTCTGAAGTACCTGTCTTGCCCGCAACACGGTAGCCCGCAATATAGCCGCTTTTCGCCGTACCGCTTGTCGCATCTTTCTGAAGTATCTTGCACATGCGCTTTGACGTATCGCCCGATATTACCTGACGCTTTGGCCCCGTGCTCGCTGTTTTTACGATGTTCCCGCTGCTGTCGAGAATCTCCGACACGACGTGCGGCTGAACAAGGTAGCCTCCGTTTGCCACAGCACAACATGCCGTAATCATCTGAATAGGCGTGATTTTATTGCTCTGCCCAAAAGCCGCGCATGCAAGGTCAATAGGCCTCATCTGGTCAGCCGTCCTGTACAGGCTTCTCGACTCGCCCGGCAGGTCAATGCCCGTTTTATCCGCAAAGCCGAAAGCGTCGAAGTATTTGTAGAAAAGCTGCGCCCCAAGCATTTTGCCAACCTGCACGAACACGACATTGCTAGACTTGCATATGCCGTCTTCAAACGAAAGCTGGCCAAACCCGCCTGCGTGCCACTCATGTATTTTACTGCCGCCGATTTCAAGATATCCTGGGCAGTTAAACATTGTGTTTTCTTTTACAAGCCCCTCTTCCATTGCTGCTGAGCCTGTCACTATTTTAAAAACAGAGCCTGGATAATAAGTGTCGCTAATGCATTTATTGCGCCACTGCTCCTGCAGTGCCTGCTGCGTTGCCGCACTTCTTTGTGCCTTATCAGAAGTCTTGTCTATTTGAGCCTTTTTGGAAGAGTCAGAAATTACGAACGGGTTGTTAGGGTCAAAATCGCCTTTCACAGCCATGCCGAGGATAGCCCCTGTTTTTACATTCATTACTATCGCACATCCGCGGTTCTGGACTTTGTTGTTAACAGCTCCCTCTGCAAGGTATTTTTCAACATAGTGCTGCACTACCTCATCTATTGTCAAAACGAGGCTGTTGCCATCTTTTGCCGGTACTTCCTGCTCATACTGAAAATTCATATTTGTACCCACTGCATTTTTTGCAGTTACAAGCCTGCCGGAAGTACCCGTAAGCGCACTGTTATACTGTGCTTCCACCCCAGCGAGGCCCTGGCTGTCGGTTCCAGTAAAACCAAGCACCGTTGATGCAAACTGGCCGTATGGATAATACCGCTTATAATTCTCCACAAGCCTTATGCCGTTAGTTATATTGTGATCCGATTTGAATTTCAGGATTTTGTCTTTTACATCAGACTCAACTTTGCCTTTCAGCTTATCGTAATAAGTCTTTTTCTTGCTGCGCTCGATAATATCGCTTTTACTCATGCCAAGGATTTTAGAAAGCCCGTCAGCTATAGTGCCTCGATCTTTGTCAGTTATAAATGCGGGCTCAAGCACCACATCCCAGACTGTTGCGCTTCTTGCAAGCTCCTTCATATTGCAGTCATAGATAGTGCCGCGTTTTGCCGTAAGCGTTGTGTCCTTAAGCTGCTGTTCAATAGCGAGTTCCTGCAAACCAGGGCCCTCTATCAGCTGCAACTTAACGAGGCTGAAAACCACTGCTCCGAATCCAACAGCAATCAGTAATATGAGTATAAACACCGTACGGTGCCACGTACGCACTGTTGTACCTTTTGCCATAGCTGCCTCCCAAAACAGACGCTGAAAAACTTTATTGTTAATGCTTTTAATTCTTTATAAGTAAAAAGAAAGGCAAAGAACTCCTACTGCTTCCTGCCAACAACCAATCTGCGCCGCCAAAACAATATTTACGGAAAGCACGTCAGATTTATGACAAAAAGCCCTTTATTGCATTCCACGCGCGCTCAAGCCAGCTTTCAACTGCGGTTTTGGCCACAACCTGGCTTTTGTCGCCCTTTGAAACCTCTACTGCCGTAACCTGACTTCGATTCGTTTTTTTCATGCCGAGGTTCTTTGACGCGTAATTCTCCACTGCACCCATTGAAAATTTCGAGTCGAGCTTAATTTGCATCTGCGAATTAACATTCTGCTGCTCATGAAGCGTTTTTTCAGCCGACTCTATCTGGCCTGACAGCTCGGTAAGCTGAACCTCGCCATTTACGAAAGTAACCGCAATCCCTGAAACCACAGCAAAAGCCAGTAGAAATGAAACGAGCTTCACAGCTTTAACTTTCGGCCTACGGTTCTCTTCCAGTTTTTCTTTAGGAAGATGTATGACGTTTGGCCTCTTCGGCGGCGCCGATCTTGGGTGACTTTTTGGTTCGAATAATTCAAAATTATAAGCGCTGCCTTGGTTAGCCATGACAATTCCTCCCATTTTTATTAATCTTCATGTAGTTTTATGCAAACGCGCAGCCTTGCACTGCGGCTTCGTGGATTTTCTTTTATTTCTTCTTCTGTAGGGGAAATGCCTTTGCGTAACAGTAATTTTGCTTTAGGCTTCCTGCCGCATACGCAAACCGGAAAATCAGGCGGGCAAATACATCCCTGGCACCATTTTGCCATGCGCTGTTTAACAATGCGGTCTTCAAGCGACTGGAACGATATCACTGCGAGGCGGCCCTCCGGCTTCAACAGCGAGAACGCTGCGTCAAGCCCTTCTGAGAGCCTGTCCAGTTCACCATTAACCTTAATGCGAAGCGCCTGAAAGGTTTTTCTGGCCGGATGGCCGGATCCGCGGCGAAATTTCGCCGGTATTGAGTGCTTTACAATTTCAGCAAGCTGAAGTGTTGTTTCAATTGGCGCCTTTTCCCTTGCCCTGACGATCCCGCGCGCAATAGATCGCGCATTGCGATCTTCACCATAGCGGAAAATAATATCAGAAAGCTCCTCATAGGAGAGCTTGTTGACTATGTCCCTGGCAGAAACGCCATGCCGGCTCATCCGCATGTCAAGCGGAGCATCGTGCCGGTAAGAAAAACCTCGCTCCGGATTGTCAAACTGGTATGATGAAACACCGAGGTCAAGCAGCACACCGTCAGCCGATGAGATTCCATTTTGCTCTGCAGCTTTTTTCATATCCGAAAAATTACATTGACAAATAGTAACGCATGGGAAAGAACTGAAGCGCTCATGCAGAACTTTTATCGCGTCCGGATCCTGATCTATTGCAAGAAGCCTGCCTGACGAGAGCTTTTCGGCTATTGCATGCGAATGGCCGCCTCCGCCGGCAGTCCCATCTATATATGTACCATCCGCTTTTATGTTAAGCCTCTCAATTGTTTCATGGAGCAGAACAGGCGTGTGAGAGAATTCCATTTTTTACTCCTAAAAATTCAGCTCATCCATTACTTCAGCAATGCTTTCCTGTGTGAGTGACGAATTAAAGGCACTCCACTTTGCGGAATCCCATATTTCTGCCCGGCTGGATGCGCCGATAAATGTAATTTCTTTTGTAAGGCCAGCGTAAGCTCTCAGGCTCTGCGGAATAAGGATACGGCCCTGTTTGTCTGGCACAGCTTCGACAGCACCGGCAAAAAAGAAGCGCTGCAGGCCGCGCGCTTTTGAAAGTGGCATGGAGCTTATCTTCCCCTGCAGGCTGTTCCAGCCTTCGGGTGAAAGCACAAAAAGGCAGCCGTCAAGCCCTTTGGTAATGTAAAAGCAATCCCCAAGGTCTTCCCGAAACTTAGACGGAACAATGACTCTGCCTTTGGGGTCAATATTATGTTGATACTCACCAATCAGCATAGGCTTTTTTCCGGCCGAAGCAGTACCTATCCACTTTGTGCTTCAAGCCTCCACCTTTCACCACTTTGTGGAATATTATAGCCTATCTTTAATTGAATTGCAACTTTTTCTTTTGTGAATATTGCTTATTTGGAAATTATTGGGGCTGTAATTATACCATATTTGCTTCCGGAAATATGGCAAAAAAATTACGCCACAATATGTTGTGGCGTAAGAATATTTTACATAAATTCCTTTTTTTGTATTTAATGGCTTTACAAAGCTGCTATTAATTACGGCTTTTGCGGCACTGAATGCTGTGAAGCCTTAATTTCTTTCCGCACTTTCCGCGTCTCAGTGAGGAGCTGAGCCATTGCATCTTCGGTGCGTCTCATAAGGTCATCGACATAGTCATTTGTAGCGCGGCGCATTTCACGTGATTTAGACTGTGCCTGGCTCATAATATCGTTGGCGCGCTCCTGAGCCTGATGGACTATCTCATCCTTTGCCACCATTGCTTTAGCTCGCTCCTGAGCAACACGCACGGTAGTATCCGCTTCACGCTTCGCATCGGCAAGTATCTGTGTGCGGTCAGCGACTATCGCCTTTGCCTGATGTATTTCCTGCGGCAGCATTTCACGCATTTCATCAAGTATCTGGCGCACCTCTTCACCATCGAGCACTGCTTTGCCGTGGCTCATGGGAAGGCTCCATGCTTTTTCAACCATATTATACAGTTCATCAATCAGATCATCCACGCTCATTTTTCTTACCTCCTGTACACAGGCGTTCTTTGATGTCATCAAGAATACACTCCGGAACAAAATTTGAAATGTCACCGCCAAAGCTTGCTACCTGCTTTACGCCGCTTGAGCTTAAAAACATGTTTTCCGCTGTAGTGTTGAGGTAAACGGTCTCAAGATCCGGATTAAGCTTTTTGTTTATAAGCGCCATCTGGAACTCATACTCAAAGTCAGACATGGCGCGTAGGCCCTTAACTATGGCAGTTGCATCGCGTATCTTTGCATAATCTGCGAGAAGACCGTCGAAACCGACAACTTCAACATCATCCATTCCCTTTGTGCATCGCTTAAGCAAGTCGATACGCTCTTCAAGCGTAAATGCAGCATGTTTTGCAGGGTTTACAAGAACAGCTACAATAATGTGGTCAAATATTTTGCGTGCGCGGTTGATAATATCCATATGCCCAATAGTGACCGGGTCGAAGCTGCCAGGGCAGATCGCTATTTTTGCTCCGGATTTTTTCATCCCGTAATCACATCCTTCCGACGGTAAAGTGTTAAGATAATTTTTCCATAACGGTAAGACCTGACGCACCTGAAATCACCAGCAGAATCCATCATGGCCTCATCAGATGGGTTTTCGCAGATAATAGTCCCACCCTTATTCATGTGTCCGGCAACAAGCGGCAAAGCACGCTCTAAAATGCCGGTCCGGTAAGGCGGGTCAAGAAATGC
The DNA here is from genome assembly GCA_002316805.1 of Ruminococcaceae bacterium UBA1036. GTDB lineage: Bacteria > Bacillota > Clostridia > Oscillospirales > Acutalibacteraceae > Thermocaproicibacter. The sequence goes on along the minus strand of DCEF01000005.1, from coordinate 32,301 downwards.
AATATCAAATTTTTCAGTGCTTTTCGCCAAATAGGCGGCAAAATCCATGTTCACAATTTCCGCTGAGTCTTGAAGTCCGCACAATTCTACATTTTTGCGGACAACGTCTGCCGATTCCCTGCTCGAATCTACAAAAACTGCCTGCTTTGCTCCGCGGCTAAGCGCTTCAATGCCGAGCTGGCCCGAACCCGCAAAAAGGTCGAGTACGCGTCTGCCTTCGATTTCAAACTGTATTATGCTGAAAAGCGCCTCTTTAACCCGTTCCGGCGTAGGGCGCACGGCTTTCCCATCTCTTGTCTCAAGGCGTTTTCCCCGCGCCGTTCCGGTTATGACTCTCATAGATTAACCACCTTAGATAAAATTTCTAACCCCATAATGACTTTATTATCCCATGAACTGCAAATGCTGTCAACTGTCTGTATTATTCTGTGTTTCAGGGTGAAAGTAGTTATAAACGCTCTGCGCTGCAGGCTCCGTCATCTCCGGTGTATTGGCAAGCTCCTCTAAGTCTGCATGGCTGATAGCGTCAATCGTGCGGAACTGTTTCAGCAGTGACTTTGCCCGCGTTGGGCCTATGCCACCTATCGAAAGCAGCGTAGACGAAATCGAGCGTTTCCTTCTGAGACTGCGGTGATAGCCTATGGCAAACCTGTGGACTTCTTCCTGTATCGTCGAAATAAGCGTAAATGCACTTCTGTTTGAGTTTATTGCAATTTCTCCGCCATTTTTTGCAATTGCGCGCGTCCTGTGCTTGTTGTCCTTCACCATGCCAAAAAGCGGAATATTAACACCGGCGGCATCAAGCACAGGCTGCACAACTGCAACATGGCCGCGGCCGCCGTCAAGCAGTATAAGGTCTGGAAGTCGCCCAAAGCCTTCGCCGCTGCCTTTGTTTTTGCTATATTCACCGAGTCGGCGCGAAATAATCTCACGCATGGAGGCATAATCATCCTGCCCAATTACCGTCTTTATTTTAAACCTGCGGTACGCTGAGCGCAGCGGCCTGCCGTTCTGAAAAACGACCATGCCACCAACATTGTCGCCGCCTGCAAGATTTGAAATATCATACGCTTCAATGTATTCAGGCGGTTTCTGAAGGCCGAGAAGGCGGGCAAGCTCATCGAGGGCAGCCGTTTCCTTCCATGTCCTTCCTATGGTCTGAGCAAGCTGCTCTGCCGCATTGCTGCGGCACATTTTTGCAAGGTCAGCCTGCTCACCCTTCTGCGGCACAGTGAGAAGGACTTTGTGCCCGGCCTTCTCCGTAAGCCACTGCGAAAGCAGGTTCTGGCCGTCGGCAGGGGCGTCAAGCGTGACGCGTGGCGGAATGCGGTCACGCATAGAATAATAGCGCTCAATGAATTCGCCGCGCGCCGCTTTGGGGTTCCCCGTCTCGCCCATAAAAAACGTTTCGCGGTCTGTAAGCCGCCCGGCCGTAAACCTGAAGACTTCAAAGCAGCTTCGCCCTGTTCCCTGTGTAAGCGCAATTACGTCCTGTTCACGGATCTTAGACTCTACGACTTTCTGCTTTGCGCCCATACGCCGTATTGCCATAAGCCTGTCACGGATATGCGCCGCGCGCTCAAACTTGAGGTTTTCGGCAGCGTCTTTCATTTTTTCCGTAAGCCTGCGCACACTTTCAGTGCTGCCCCCGCGGAGGAAATCGAGCGCATCCTGCACAGCTTCATTGTATTCCTCTTCGGTGATTTTCCCACGGCACGGGGCACAGCACTGCCTGATATAATAATTAAGGCATGGCCTGCCTTTACCTATGTCCTGTGGAAAACGCCGCGTGCACGTCGGCAAAAGGAAAATGCGCTGCGCCTCTTCCACAGACTGTTTAACAGACCATCCGCTGATATAAGGGCCTATATATTCTGCGCCGTCATCAGTCTTCTGCTTAGCCTCAGAAATCCTCGCCCACGGCCTTGGGCTGACACGGATATAGCTGTAGCCCTTGTCGTCTTTCAGAAGGATGTTATACTTGGGCCTATACTGCTTTATAAGGCTGCATTCCAGTATCAGCGCCTCAAATTCGCTGTCGGTAAGTATATATTCGAACCAGTCAACATGGGCTACCATCTGCCGCACTTTGTTGTCGTGATTCTTTTCAGAGCCAAAGTATTGGCTCACACGGTTTTTAAGCGCTTTTGCTTTGCCAATGTAAATGATTTTCCCAGACTTGTCGTGCATGAGGTAAACACCCGGGTGCAGCGGGAGCCGCATGGCACGGGCACGCAGTTCTTTAATATGCTTTTCATGCTCCGTCAATTCCGCTCATCCCTTCCGCAAACATATTACATCAAAAAGTGCATGCGCGCCATATAAAAAGCCGTCAAAAACAATATTGCGCTATAAAAAAGGCACCGCAAAAGCGGTGCCGACGCCCACAACCAATTACTCAGTAAACCCGGACTGAACTAGTTTTACAAGGCTTTCGACAGCATCTTTCTCATCGGAGCCATCCGCAATGACCTTTATTGTAGTCCCTCCGACAATTCCCAGAGAAAGCACGCCAAGCAGGCTCTTGGCATTTACTCGCCTTTCCTCTTTTTCCACCCATATTGAAGACTTATATTCGTTCGCTTTCTGGATGAAGAAAGTAGCCGGGCGGGCGTGCAGCCCTACCTGATTCTGAACAAGCACATCTTTCACATACATGACGATTCACTCCTAACAAAATAAAGGCGGATAGCCTACAAAGCAAAATACAATAATCATTAAATATTTAATGTAATTATAGCACATCTGAGCAAACCGTCAACAAATTTACAAAATTTTAGATTGATAGACTAATGGGCTTTCTGCAGGCAGGCGTTCTTTGTGCATTATGCCAATATTGTTGAAAGTTTTTATGACCTCTGCTAAATGATATCACGCATAAAATGTATAAATCAGCCTTTATGTGACTGGATTTCATGATCCCATCGGCCAATTTCATTCCGCTCTTCTGAAGTCAAATCGGCCGAGCGCAACAGTTCAGGGCGCTTCCTGTAAGTCATTTCCAACGACTGCTGCCTACGCCATCTCTTCACTTTCTCATGGTCGCCTGAAAGAAGCACCTGAGGGGTTTCATGGCCGCGCCATACAGCAGGGCGCGTATACTGCGGATACTCAAGCAAAGAGCCATAGTGGCTTTCCATCTGGAAACATTCATCATCGGCGAGCACACCCGGCACCATGCGGCATACAGCATCTACAAGGACAAGCGCCGGCAGCTCACCGCCAGTCACAACATAATCGCCTATCGATACCTCTTCATCAACATAAGTTTCAAGCACACGCTCATCAACGCCCTCATAGTGGCCGCACAAAAGCATAAGCCCGTTGAGGTTAGAGAGTTTACGCACACGCTGCTGCGTAAGCGTTTTTCCTTCGGGTGAAAGGAAAACCGTATGCGGCTTGAAGCCAAGGTGCTGAATGACGGCTTCCATGCAAAGCGCTATGGGCTCCGCTTTCAGCAGCATGCCCATACCGCCGCCAAATGGCGAATCGTCTACCCTCTTGTGCCTGTCGTAAGCATAATCGCGGATTTGATGGCAGCATATTTGCACTGCACCTTTCCGCCGCGCACGGCCTATTATGCTTTCAGACATCACGGCCTCACACATTTCAGGGAAAAGTGTCAGCAGGTCAATCCGCATCGTCAAAAATCCCCTTTATAGGCCGTATAAGCATCTTGCCTTTATCAAGGTCAATAGTCCGAATGATGGAGTCAATAGCAGGGACCAGATAATTTTTCCGGTCAAGCGAAGTTACCTGGTAGACATCATTAGCACCGGTGCGCAGCACATCCGTCAAAGTGCCATAATAGACAAACGTGTCTGCATCATAAACCCCGAGACCAATAAGATCCTGAATAAAATAGCGGCCTTTAGGAATATGCGCGTCTTTGCGGTCAAGATAAAGTATCTTTCCGCAGCAGGCATCCGCCTCTTCAACAGTGTCTATGCCTTCAAGCAGCAAAAAAAGCTGCTTTTTCTGCGTACGCGATGAAATAACTTTTATAGGCATATCACCTTTGTCATCGAAGTACAAGATATGGAACTGTTTCAGGAACTCGGCAGAATCGCACCATGGATTCACACGAAGCTCACCATGAACACCATGAGTCCCAACAATTTTTCCAGCTTCGAGGAACTGTTTAAACATTTTTTCCTCCTTACAAGAACAGCCGCAGACGAAAAACGTCTGCGGCTGTTTTCTTTATCAGCAATTTTTATCAGCAATTTTTGCAGCATTTTTCCTGAACTATTCGCGTAATACGTGTCTTATCCAGCAATTTCAATAGGAAAAACAGCAATGCAGTATTAACTGGAAACTTAACCAATTCAGCTATCCAGCGTGCCGACATCACAGCAAAAAACGCCTTGCCGTACAAAATTGAAAGCCACAGCGGATTCAGAAAAAAGTTGATTAAAACTGTCACAACTGCCTTTGCAAAAACAGCCCGCCAAAGTTTCACCGGCCTCTTGTAAAGAATAAGGCCGTAAAGGAATCCTGAAAGGAAAGCATTCAGCGTAAAGCCTAAGAAAAAAGGGCCGTCCGGATGGAGAAAATACGAAAGGATATCACCCGCAGCTCCGAAAGCTCCCCCCACCATCGGGCCAAACAAGACACCAGCGGCCACAACGGCAAGAAACGAAAAACTTATTGATAAAATATTAGACACACGGATGCTGAACGTGCCAAGTACCATTTTCAGCGCCAGAAGCATGCCACATATGGCAAGCGTGTGGGTACTGCCAAAATTTTGCATAGACAGACAAATGGAGTTTGTTTTTTTCAAAGGAAAGACCCCTTCCTGCAGCTGCGCTGCATAAGAGGCCGGCTCTAATATGCAGCAGCGGGATGCGGCACCTGCACCGTAAGCAAAAAGCTTTTCGTCCACCCGACAACTCCCCGTCCGGGCAGCACTCAGCACTGTTTCGAACCAGTGCAACGCACAGGAACCTACTCTGCAATAGATTGACTTAAATTGATTTACTTTTTTATTATAGCAAAAGCCAACATGTTTTGCAAGAAAATGTTTTTTCTTCATCGCACATGGCTTAAAAACAAGGGCTGCTGCACACAAAATGCAGCAGCCCTCTTGCGTATAAAATAAGAAAGTTTACTTTTCAGTTTCATCCTTTTTAATGTGGAACATCCTGCGCAGCACAAAACTCCAGAACTTTGAACCTTTAACAACAACGACTTTCATCCTGCAGACCCCCTAAGTATTTGTTCAGCACCTGCTCAGAAGCGCTATTCCAAGTATCACCATGATGGCAGCCACAACGAACATTATAAAGCACGTCGGGCAGAAACAGGACAGCGCAAGTCCAATGCCGAAAACGACACAGTAGCGGGGCCACACGACCTTGCCGCATCTCCGATGGTTAAACATAAACGACGCCCGCCTTCTGCACTGTTTTCCGAGTTCAATTACATTATATACATAATTGAAAATATTGTGCAGAATAAGGATATTATTTCTGTACCATTATGAGCGCATTACCGCTGTGGACTATAACTTCTGCATTATCGCTGCATGCGCAGTTGCTGACACCAAGCGCATTTTCCGAATAAAGGCGCGCATGCTCAAGCGGATACTTTAGCCCAGAATATGAAACTTCACACGAAGCGCATCCAAACGGAAAAACCGAAACCGTGCTTCCTTTAACACCTTTTAACATAAGCTTGCCGCCATCTAGAAGAAAAATGCGCAGTCTATCTGAGATTATAACAGCTTTACAGCCCTGCATGGAAATATACTGAAGGGTACACAGGCTGGCAAACGAATGGTCAAAGCGCTCGCCGCCAATAATGCCATAGAGTTCAAATTCATGGCAGCCGCACTTCATGCCTTCTTCGACCGCGGCCATAGTATCAGTCTCGTCTTTTTCCACTTTAAGGCGTATCGTTTGAACACCATCAGGGAGGCTGCTGCGCACGGAATCAAAATCGCCTATAAGCAGATCGGGCACAATGCCGAATTTTACGGCGTTGTCATATCCGCCGTCAGCGCAAATTACAAAATATTTATTGCGATCCCTGCCTTCAAACGGGTTTTCGCCAACCGGCACGGAACCTATCACTACACAGATTTTTCTTTTTTCTGCCATGCTTTTTTCTCTTTCAACCCCCGGTATATTTCAATATAGCTCTCATGGCGCGAGCGGCTTATCTTACCATCTTTGACCGCTTGCAGCACAGCGCACCCTTTTTCGCACGTATGTGAGCATGATGTAAAACGGCACTTGCCAAGGTATGGAATAAACTCCCTGAAGCAGCGCGGAAGGTTCCCAATATTAACTGCATGAAAAAAGTCCATGTCAAGCGCCGAAAAGCCCGGCGTATCAACCACATATCCGCCGTCATGGAGTTTCAGAAGCTCGACCTGGCGTGTCGTATGCTTCCCGCGGCCGAGTTTTCTGCTGATTTCCGCTGTCTTAAGGTGAAACTGCCTGTACATGTTGTTAAGCAGCGTCGATTTGCCAACGCCTGAATTTCCGGTAAAGGCAGTCACTTTGCCTGGAAGTATCTTTTCGGCCTCAGCAATGCCGTATCCGCCGAGCGACGAGACGCAGAAGAATTTGATTCCAGCCTTGCCATAAACTTCAGAAAGCCCGCCTGCAGGCTTTAAGTCTATCTTAGAAACTATAATCACCGGCTCAATGCCTGAGGCCTCGGCTTCAGCTACTATGCTGTCTGTCACAAGCATATTGGGAACCGGTTCACATGTGGAAACGACAATAATGAGTTGATCAATATTTGCAACAGGCGGGCGGCTGAGAAAATTCCTGCGCGGCAGGATTTCTTCCACAGAACCTGTTCCGTCATCTGAAGCATAGATGCGCACATGGTCCCCCGCTAATGGTGTCATTCCCCTTCGGCGGAAAATGCCCCTTGCACGGCATTCAAATATTCCGTCCGGCGTTTCAACATAGTAGAAGCCGTCTATCCCTTTTAAAATCAGGCCGTCGCAATATTTTTTCTCAGCCATTAAGGCATTCCCCGTTTTGGTTGGGAGCCAGGCTTGCTGCTCTGGTTCTGGCTTGAGCTGCTCGGCGGCGGTGTGTAGTTATATGACTGGTTAAGCTGCGATTTCCCAGCGCTGAAATCGAGCGAATACTCTCTGTACTTGCCGTCATCGAGGGAAATTATAAGTGTGTGCTTGCCTGTCAGGCCGCTGTAAGTCAGCTGTGTTGTTGGGTTATAGCTCGAATTCACTGTACGGGTATCGGTAAGGACTCCGTCAAGATAAGCTTTTAAGGTTATGTCGTTTGTAGTATTGCGCGGCAGATCAACGTAAACATTTACAGCCTTAGACTCCTGAGTTGGCTGGCCTGAACTGATGACGAGGTTCACGCTGCTTCCTTTTGAGACTTTGACTCCGTTAAGCGGGTTTGATGAAATAACAGTGTCTTTTTCATGGTCCGCATCCGCCCTGTAAGTCTTACTCCCCACCGTAAGCCCTGCGGCAAGGATCTCTGACTCGGCATTCTGTACCGTATCTCCTGAAACATCAGGCACAGCCACTTTTTGGTCATCCTTACCAGAACTTACGTAAAGTTTTACTTCTGTTCCCTTGTTTACCTGAGTACCAGCCGCGGGGTCAGTGCTTACAACATTTTCCTTATCCATATTGTCATCCGCCACTTTGGTTACCGAGTACTTGAGGCCAAGGTTTGTAAGCGCCTGCTCCGCCTGGTCTTTGGTCTGCCCTGAAAGGTCAGGCATCGTGACCTTCGCAATCCCCGTACTGACAATAAGGGTTACATCGGCATTTGATTTTACCGTAGTGCCCGCTGCCGGATTCTGGGATATTATAATGCCTGCCGCATGCGTTGAGTCATTTTTATCCTGCTTTTTAAATTGGAAAGAATTCGAGGATGTGCTTGAAGCAACAACATCGCTGTAAGATTTGCCTACAAAACTCGGCATAATTATATCCTGCGGCTGGGTATTTTTATTTTTCATAAACGCAGAGATGCCTATTGCTACTGCGACAATGAGAAATGCAACGGCTATCCCGGCAATTATGGCTGCTACAGGCTTCTTTTTCTTTTTTACCGGAGCGCTTTCCTCACCATTTTCAACATAATCATAATTGTCGTTATAATATGGCTGGTCAGAATTTCTGGCAGAGTCAATGGCATCAATATATTTTGTCGGTTTTTCGTCTATAAAGTATTTATACTGGAAACGCGCGCTTGGATTCCTACGGAACTCCTCAATATCGCGCAGCATGTCCGCAGCAGACTGGTAACGCTGCTTAGGGTCTTTCTGCATGGCTTTAAGCGTAATTTCCTCAAGGCCTTCCGGAACATCCGGGTTGATTTCGCGCAGAGGCTTCGGATCCGTCTGAAGCTGCATTATGGCTACTGAAACGGCATTATCGGCTTCAAACGGCAGCTTGCCCGTAAGCATTTCATAAAGCATGACGCCCACTGAATAGATGTCGGTTTTTTCGTCGGTATAATCGCCGCGGGCTTGCTCAGGTGCAATATAATGCACGGAGCCTATTGCCTTGCCAGTCATTGTACGCGTTTCATTGTGCGACAAGCGTGCAATGCCGAAATCCGTCACTTTTATGGTGCCGTCCTGCAGCAGCATGATATTCTGCGGCTTGATGTCGCGGTGTATTATCCCTTTGCTATGCGCGTGCTCAAGTGCACGGAGTATCTGCACTACAAAATGTATTGCTTCTTTCCACTTTATCTGCTTCTGCTGGTCGAGGTATTCCTTAAGCGTAATGCCATCTATATATTCTTCGACTATATACTGTATCTGGTCACCGATGCTGACATCATAAACTTTCACTATATTAGGATGTGAAAGCATAGCAATGGCTTTCGACTCATTGCGGAAACGGCGGAGGAATTCTTCATTCTGGGAATATTCGTCCTTCAGGATTTTAACTGCAACAGTGCGGTTGTCAAGCGTATCGTAAGCACGGTAAACCACAGCCATTCCGCCCATACCGATGGCCTCGTGGATTTCATAACGGCCATCCAGACGCTTGCCCGTATATTTATCCATGTTATCGCTCTCCTTAAATGGCCTGATCTTCCAGAACGACGACCGTGATGTTATCGCCGCCGCCCGCGCTTTTAGCAAGCGCAACCAGCTTTTCAGTAAGCTCTCTGCCACTGAACTCTTTTGCAAGGGAAAGGATCTGGCTTTCTTCTGCATAATTTGTTAACCCATCCGTACAGATAAGCAGGCTGCACCCTTTTGGGGCAGGTATCTCACTGTAATCTATGCGGATAGAGGCTTCAACGCCAAGTGCTCTCGTAATAATATTTTTCTGTGGGTGATTGCGCGCTTCCTGCTCTGTAAGGTCCCCCTTCTCAACCATTTCCTGCACCATCGAATGGTCTGTGGTGAGACGGTGCATCTCCCCGCCTGAAATCAGGTATGCGCGGCTGTCGCCGGCATGGGCCACATGTATTATTGAGTCACAGATTATTGCCGTGACAACCGTTGTGCCCATACCAGTAAGGCTGATGTCGTTTCCCGCCATGCTGTGAACGGCTTCATTAGCCGTGGCAATCGCGGAAGCGATAAGCTGCTCAACAGCGGCGCTGTCCATCCCTTCCCTGTATCCTGCAAGAATTGTTTCTGAAATCTTTTTTACTGCAATATTGCTGGCAACATTGCCGCCGTTGGCACCCCCCATGCCATCACATACAACGGCCCATGCAGTACTTTCAGAAAGTACCCCGCACTGGCAGGCATCTTCATTTGACTTTCTAACAAGGCCAACATCGCTTTGACTGAAGACTTTAAACATTGGCCGCCTCCTCCTCATATCTGCGCCTAAGCTGGCCGCAGGAAGCATCGATATCAGCACCGAGCGTTCTGCGCACAGTAGCTGTGATACCTTCATCGCATAGGATGCGCAGGAACTGATGCGTTTTTTCCGGCGTGCTCTTCCTGTACGGCGTACCTTTCACAGGGTTGACAGGAATAAGATTCACATGGCACAGCATCCCCTTCAATCTGTGTGCAAGTTCATGCGCACAGCCATAGCTGTCATTCACCCCTCCGATGAGGGCATACTCAAATGAGATGCGCCTGCCTGTCTGCTTAATATAAAAGCGGCAGGCTTTTAGCAGTTCTTCCACATCCCACCTTCGGTTTACCGGCATCAGACGCGAGCGAATCTCGTCATTCGGCGCATGAAGCGAAACAGAAAGTGTAAGCTGATATTTTTTTTCAGCCAAATCATATATTTTATCCACTATTCCGCATGTGGAAAGCGAAATATGGCGCATCCCAATATTCATTCCCTCTTTAGAAGAGACAATGTCAAGAAAGCGGAGAACATTAGCGTAATTATTAAGCGGCTCCCCCATTCCCATGAGGACAACATTTGAAATCCGCACACCGGCATCTGCCTGGGTCGACTGAACCTGCGCGAGCATCTCTGAAGCAGTGAGATCCCTCGAGTAGCCGCTTTTACCAGTAGCGCAGAAAGAACAGTTCATTTTGCACCCAACCTGAGACGAAATACATATAGTCCTGCCATGCTTGTAGTGCATGAGAACGCTCTCTACAAGCTGACCGTCGTTCATGCGGAACAGGTATTTTACCGTATCGTCCAGCTTCGAGCAATATTTACGCTCGATGTTGGCAGACGCTATGTAATTTTCAGAAGCGAGCTTTTTCCGCAGAGATTTTGGCAAATCCGACATTTCGTCAAAGCCGTGGACTCCGCGGCTAAGCCAGCAATATACCTGAAGGGCATGAAAAACAGGCAGGCCAGCAGTGGCAAACCTATCTTTAAGCTCCTGCAGTGTCTTTGATTTTATATCGGTCAGACTCAAACAACCATTCCTATCTTCTTCGGAATGCCGAAATGAAAAAGCCGTCGGGCCCATGTTCCTGTGGTATGAGCGTAAGCTGGTTTTCCGGTTCTTTAACCGCATGGCTGATTTCTCTCGGCAGAAGCAACGGCAGAGGTTCAAATTCCATGTTATTCTTAGAGAAGCGCTCTGCCACTCCGGAGTTCTCATCCGGATTAAGCGTGCATGTGGAATAAATTATAATTCCACCCTTACGCACAAGCTCGGACGACCTACACAGAATACGGTACTGCAAATCCGGCAGGCTGTCAATAGCAATTGGAAATTTATAGCGGATTTCCGGTTTTCTGCGGATTACGCCTAAACCGGAACATGGGACATCGCACAAGACGCGGTCGGCCTGCCCTATTTCCCCTTTCGGGTCTGCGGCGTCGCGCACCCCTGCATGCACAGCCGAAAGGCCAAGGCGCAAGGCCCCATTACTAATCAGCTCGGTGCGGGCTGGGTGGATGTCAAACGACAGAACTTCACCCTTGTTTTTCATCTGCTCTGCAATGGTAAACGTCTTCCCACCCGGCGCGGCACAGACATCAAATACACGCTCACCGGCCTTTGCACCGATAAGGCAACTGCAAAGCTGTGAAGAAATGTCCTGCACATGGAAAAGGCCTTCACTGTAACATGCCGAGCGGTAAAGCATGCTTGGATTTCTGACACGGAGCGCGTGTTCAGGCCATGGCAGCACATCTGCCCCAATGCCTTCGTCACCCAGCCTTTTTATTAATTGTTGCTCGGAAATTCGCGTATTATTCACACGGATAAAAATATCCGGTTTTGCAGATATTCCATGTAAAATAGAATCCGCGCACTTGTTTCCGTAACATTCCTGCCAAAGCTTTATGAGCTTTTCCGGTACGGAATAATAAATGCTGCGGTAGCGCAACGGCTCTTTTTCGGTATCCGGAAAGCGTATTTTCTCCCTTTTCCTCAGCATGTTGCGCAGGACAGCATTCACAAACCCCGAAGCACGGAATTCGCCGCTTTTTTTAGTCAGCTTCACACTCTCATTCACGGCAGCGGATGGCGGTATCTTTTTTAAAAAAAACAGTTGATAAGCGCCCATCCTCAAAATTTCGCGCACAGCGGGCGATAACTTTCCTGCAGGCCTTTTTGAAAACAGGCCGATTATATAGTCAAGTGTTATCCGCCGTTCCAACACACCGTAAAAAATAGCAGTGGCGAGTGAGCTGTCTTTTTGGCTGAGAGAACTTTTCTTCAAAACCGAGTCCAGGACAATATTGGAGTAGCCTTCTTCGCCGTCAACACGCAGAAGTGCTTCAAGCGCCGCTGCACGCGCGCCCGCCATCAGTTATCGCTCCTGCGGCTGTTAGCTATAAATACAAGGCGCAGAATATTTAGAAGCGCCGTAAAGCTTGCAGCGAGATATGTCATGGCTGCGGCCGTAAGAACAGTCTTAGCCCCGTGCAGCTCATCTTCATAAAGTATCTGTGACTCGTCCAGCGCCCTTATGGCACGCCTGCTCGCATTTATTTCAACGGGCAGCGTCACAAGCTCGAAAAGCACAACAAGGCTGTACATTATAATGCCTGCATAGACGAGAAAGTCAAACCTTGTCGGAAGCAGTAGGCCAATAATAATCAGCGGCATTGACAGCCGGGAACCGAAATTTGTCACCGGTACGAGAGCTGTGCGTATCTTGTTTGGTATATACCCTGTCGCATTTTGCACTGCGTGGCCGGCCTCATGGGCCGCAACACCTATTGCAGCAATCGACGAAGAACCGTAAACGTCGCGCGAAAGGCTTATCGAACGGTCGCGCGGGTCAAAGCAGTCCGTAAGGCTGCCTGCAACCGGACGGATAGCAATTCCATACGCACCGCCGCCGCGCGCTACTGCGTCCGCAGCCTGCGCGCCTGTAAGGCCACGCATTGACGGCACACGCGAATATTTTGAAAAAGAGTGCCTTACAAAAATCTGTGCAATCATCGTGAAGATGATTGCCGGCAGCATAAAAAGGAAATACGAAAAATCAAAATAGTAAAATCCCATCTTGTTTCACCTCTGATGTTTCAGCCAAGTTTCAGCCCCTGCACAGGGTGACCGTGTTTATAGTCGCTTCCACTCATCCGTTTTCCGCCTTCAGTCTGTACCTCAAGGAGCTCAAGGGATGTCGCATCTCCGCAGCATACAAAAAAGCCGTCTTTCTGCGGAATAATGAGACCTGGCTCGCCGAATTCCTTTTCCCCTGTAAGGCGTGAGCGGTAAATTTTCAGCCTGTGCCCATTAAGCTGCGTGCTTGCGGCAGGCCATGGGTAAAGGCCGCGCACTTTGTTGTGAATCTCCACCGCAGGGCAGCTCCAGTCAACAGGTGACATGCTTTTCTTTATCATAGGCACATGCGTTGCTTTGGCCTCGTCTTGTTTCTTTGGCTTTATAGTGCCGTTTTTAAGGCCTTCAAGTGTGCGCATAAGCACTTCAGCACCCGTTTCCGCCAGCCGCTTAGTCAGCTCCGGCGTAGTTTCGTCCTGGCCTATCAGTATCGACTCCTGCAGCAGGATATCCCCCGTGTCGCATGACGGCGCCATAAGCATTGAAGTAATTCCAGTCTCGGTGTCGCCGTTCATTATTGCTGCCTGCACCGGCGCTGCACCTCTGTATTTTGGCAGGAGCGACGCATGGATATTCACACAGCCGTATTTTGGAATGCTCAGGATATTTTCCGGAAGGATTTTTCCGTAAGCGGCAACTATGACGGCATCCGGCTTTAAAGAAGAAATTCTCGCAGCTTCGTCCTGCCCTTTAAGCGATTTTGGCTGAAAAACGGAAATGCCATATTTCAGCGCTTCTTCTTTCACAGGCGGCGGTGTAAGGCGCATGCGGCGGCCCTGAGGCTTGTCCGGTTGCGTGTAAACGGCAGTGACTTCGTGGCCGCCGTCAGCAAGGGCTCTAAGGCATGGAACTGCAAACTCAGGCGTACCCATAAAAACAACGCGCATTTGTCTCATTCCTCCGAAGATTCCATTTTTTTCAGCTCTTCCGGCGTCAGCATATGTGTGGCATGTTTAATGAACAATATCCCGTCAAGGTGGTCAATTTCGTGGCATGAAGCAACCGCAAGAAGGCCATCAGCCTCATACTCAAATGTCTTGCCGTGCCTGTCCTGCGCGCGGACTTTCACATGGCTTGGGCGCTTTGTTATACCCCATTTGCCCGGAATTGAAAGGCAGCCCTCCATGCTCTGCTGCTCGCCGGATTCTTCGGTTATCACAGGGTTTACAAGCTCGCGCACACCGTTCCCGTCGCCTGTATCTATAACTACGGCGCGGCGCAGGATGCCCACCTGGATTGCAGCGAGGCCTACACCGTTCGCTTTATGGAGCGTCTCTTCCATATCGTCTAAAAGCGTTGCCAGGCGTTTATCGAATTTTTCCACCGGACGGCATTTTTTTGCAAGGAAATCACCATATTTATCAACAGTTACAATATTGCGAAGCGCCATTTCAATTCCTCCAGTTTTATAGTATCGTATTTGGATTTATATCGGCAAAAGCCGTAACCCCATCATACTCCCTGCAACCCGGGAACCAAATGAGTAAACGTGAAATCAACTCACGCAGGCGTTTGCTGTTCCGGCATTTAATCAGTAGTTTATATCTATATTTATTGCTGACTTTACCAATTAATGCAGGGGAAGGGCTAAGGACACGCATCGGCAAATCGGAATATTCCGTTTTCGCCGTCTCCCGCAGCCTGCACATGAAGCTTATGCTTGCCGACCGCACTTTAGCTTCATTTGCACCGACAAAGCCAACAACGCATAAATCTGCAAAAGGCGGATAAAGCATTTCGCGCCGCAGGGCAATTTCCCCTTTGAAAAATTCAGGGTAATTCTGCTCGGCGGCAAGCTTTATTATTTTGTTTTCAGGCGTGAATGTCTGTATAATCGCCCTGCCCGGATATTTGCCGCGCCCTGAGCGCCCAACAACCTGCGTCAGCAGGTCAAATGCGCGCTCATAACTGCGGTAGTCGTTGCCATAAAGCGCCTGGTCGGCTGAAAGCACACCAGCGAGCGTCACATTTTCAAAGTCAAGCCCTTTCGCCACCATCTGCGTGCCAATGATGATGTCGTACTCACCGTCAGCAAACTGCCTTAGTTTTCTGTCATATGCAAAGCGCGTCATGGTGGAGTCTGTGTCTAAACGAAGTATGCGTGCATGCGGAAAAAGCTCCTCAAGCTGTTGCTGAGCCCTCTGTGTTCCAAAGCCGGAATAGCGCACCTGCTTTTCATGGCAGTAAGGGCACTCTTCGGTAAATGGCACCGAAAATCCGCAGTAATGGCACATCAACCGTTTGTTTGCAGCATGGTATGTCAGCGTGATGCTGCAGTTTGGGCATGTGAGCACATGGCCGCACGCGCGGCATGAAACAAATGTATTGTAGCCTCTCCGGTTAAGCAGCAGAATAGACTGGTGGCCTTCATCGAGGTTTTTCCTTAGGGCATTTTCAAGCTCCTCGCTGAAGATGCTGCTGTTGCCCTGCTGCAGTTCGCGGTTCATATCGACAATATCGACCTGGGGCAGCTTGGCCTGGCCATAGCGCGCGGGAAGCACACTCAGGCTGTACCGCCCTTTCAGCGCGTAATAGTAGCTTTCCACTGATGGTGTTGCTGATGAAAGGACGAGCAGCGCCTTATTGTATGCGCATCTGTACTTTGCTACGTCGCGTGCATGATAGCGCGGAGACGACTCAGACTTGTACGTGCCTTCCTGCTCCTCGTCCATAATTATCATGCCTATATTTTTAAGCGGCGCAAAAACTGCAGAGCGTGTGCCCACCACAATAGAAGCGTCCCCGCTGCGTACGCGCTTCCACTCGTCAAGCCTTTCGGCCAGAGTAAGGCCGCTGTGGAAAACAGCGACGCCTTGCCCATACCTTGCACGAAAAATTGCAATCGTCTGCGGCGTAAGTGAAATTTCAGGCACCATTACTATAACGCCGCGCCCATCTGCCCTCACACGGTCTATAAGTTGCAGGTAGACCGACGTCTTTCCGCTTCCCGTGACGCCGAAAAGGAGGGAAACCCCTCCTTTTCCTGAGCTGTACTGCTCATACATACACTTGAAAGCTGCCTGCTGCCCAGCGGAAAGGGAAAAATTCTGCTCATGCCTTGTTGAAATCGGCTCCGCACCATAAGGGTTGCGGTAAACCTCAACATCATAATACTGCGCCATGCCTTTTTTTACAAGCGCACCCACAACGGCAGGCGTAACACCCGCGAAGTAGCAAATTTCCTTTAATGATACGCTGCCTGCCCTGCGCAGGATTTCAAGCACTCGACTCTGTTTCGGCGTAGTCCTGCACCCTTCACTGCACTTGACAAGGCGTACCATTTTCTGCTTTGCATCTGCCACCTGACGGGCTGTTCCTGTGTTTTTCAGCAGGACACCGCGCTTCACAAGATTTTCAGGCACCGGACTCGAAGCCACAAGGCCGAGATCCTTAAGCAGTTTTCCGCGCGGTATGAATTTCCGTGTATGCGAAAGGTAAGCCACCACCTGGCGCTCTTCTTCATTAAGGCTGTCCGTGTCAATCTCCGCAAACGGTTTCGAAAGCGAATATTCAACTCGCAGCTTAAGCTGTATCCCCGCGGGGAAAAACAGCTTTGCCGCTTCAAACAGCGTGCAGAATGTATGCTCATGTATCCAGAAAACGAGGCCCACATCTTCTTCTGAAAGGAGAGGGGCCCTGTCTTCAACAGAAATGATATTTTTAAGTTTTGCAGTGTCTGCACCTGGCTTTTGCTCAAGCCCGAGAATAACTCCCTGCCGTTTGGCATTAGACATTCCGAATGGCACTATTACACGGCATCCGGTTTTCGCAGAAAATTTCAGCTTTTCAGGTATGAGATAGTCAAACGCCCTGTCAAAATGATAGGCAGTCTTTTCCACTGCAACCTTTGCAACGTTTTCCACCGCCTGTCGCCCCTCTGCAAAACAGCATTGCTACTATTCGTTTTCGCCGCCGTCCTGCTTAACTTTTTCCACCATGCTTATTTTATGGTCCACATATTCCTGAACAGCCATCTGAACAGGCTTATCGTCAAGTATCACCTTGTTCTTTTCCGCATCTTCAGAAATCTGCCTTGCGCGCTTTGCAATGGCAATGCAGAGGGAGTAACGGCTCTGCTCCGGTTTTAAAATCAAATCGGCAATCGGTTTAATCATTTTACAGCATCCTTTCTATAAGCTGCCTGTTTCGGCATGCCTTGCACTTTTCGGCTGTTATGATGCTGCGGATACTCTTCACAGCATTCTCTACCGTATCGTTTACAACAGTATAATCATAGTTGCACGCCTGGCTTATTTCGCGGCGTGCAGCCTCCATGCGCCGCTGCACTGTTTCATCCGACTCAGTCCCGCGGCCGCGCAGGCGGCGTTCAAGTTCTTTCATCGAAGGCGGAAGTATGAATATTCCAACGGCGTCAGGCCGTTTCTTTCTTACCTGCGCGCCGCCCTTGACCTCAATCTCAAGTATGACGTCTTTGCCCTTGGCATTCCAGCGCGCTATAGGCTCAGCAGGCGTTCCGTAGCAGTTTCCGCAATATTCCGCGTTCTCAAGCATCTGGCCTGTCCCTGCCATCTGCATAAATTTTTCCCTAGAAATAAAATAATATTCTTTTCCGTCCGTTTCACCCAACCTCGGAAGGCGCGTTGTGGCAGAAACAGAAAGCTGTATGTTGCTGTCGTGTGCAAGCAGCGCTTTGAGCACTGTTCCCTTTCCTGTGCCCGAAGGGCCAGAAAGGATAATAAGAAGGCCGTCATTCTTCATTGCTGCCAAGTCCTTCCCCATCTATGCCGTCCCGGTCACTGTTAAGGCGGTTTGCCACCGTTTCCGGCTGAACCGCAGAAAGGATTATATGGTCGCTGTCCGTAATAATAACTGCACGTGTCCTTCGGCCGTATGTAGCGTCAATAAGGGATCCGCGTTCCTTTGCATCCTGGATGATACGCTTGATTGGCGCCGACTCCGGGCTCACGATTGCAACCAGCCGGTCAGCTGAAACCATATTGCCGAAGCCAATATTTATCAGTTTCATAAATCTGTTCCTTCCTGTGGCTTTATCATTCGATGTTCTGAACCTGTTCCCGAATCTTTTCAATTTCTGCTTTCATGTCGACCACAAGGTGAGAAATCTGCACATCGGCACATTTAGAGCCTATCGTGTTTGCTTCACGGTTCATTTCCTGCACAAGAAAATCAAGGCGCCTTCCGATCGGCCCTCCGGCATCAAGCAGCGAAAATAGCTGAGCGACATGGCTGCGGAGCCGTACGGTTTCTTCCGCTACCGAGACCTTGTCGGCATAAACTGCAGCTTCCGTCAGTATACGCTGCTCATCCACATCGGCACTCCCGAGGATATCCGATATACGTTCCTTCATCTTCTGCCTGTACTCTTCCACTGTTTCAGGTGAGCGCTCTTCTATCTTGCCGACCATCTGGAGAACAGCCGAAGCCCTGTCTGAAACATCTTCTTTCATACGTTCGCCTTCAGCTTCTCGCATAGCAAAGAAATGGGCAAGTGCTCCCTCAAGCACCGGTTTCACCTGCGCCCACGTTTTCTCTTCATCTTCGGGCGGCCGGCGTATTGTTAAAACATCCGGGCAGCGCGCAAGCGCAACAGCCGTAATATCATCAGGAAGGCTGTACTGTTTCTGCAATCCGCGCATTGCTGCCAAATATTCAGACGCAAGCCGGTTGTCTACATGCACCTCCATATCAGCGCTGTCGCTGTCTTCTATTTCCACAGAAACGTCTATCTTACCGCGCGCTATGCGTTCCTGAAGAAATGAGCGTATTTTTTCTTCCAAAAAACCGCAGCTGTGGGAAATGCGGAAGCTGAAATCAAAGAACCTGTGATTAACCGACTTGATTTCAACAGTAATCATTCGGCCGCCGACAGACTTTTCAGCCCTCCCAAATCCGGTCATGCTGTTAACCAAAAAAATCATCTCAATTTCAGTATCAATATCAAAATGGTGAAATTGCAAAACATATATTTAGTTAATCTTTATTTTATCAGTTTACCCCGCACATTGTCAACCACAGAGAAAAATTCAGCTTCATCTTCTGAAGCTGAAAGTAATGTATTAAAGAATTCAGCCTTTTACACAGCGGAATGATGTGTGTCCGATTGGTAAGGCGCTCCATCAGTATAATTTATTGGAAGGCCTGCCGCAGCTTTAAGGCTCTGGACTTCAGGCTTAGTAAGCTCCCTCCATTTTCCAGCAGGCAGCATGCCAAGTTTAAGCGGGCCGAATGCCGTCCGCTTAAGGCGCGCGGTAACAATGCCGAGCGCTTCACACATTTTGCGGATTTCACGGTTTCTTCCTTCATGAAGGACAACTTTTAAAACGACGCGCCCCGGCTCGCTCACAAGCACAGACACTTCCGCAGGCGCTGTTTTCCTGCCGTCTATCACAATGCCCTCAGACATCTGCCGTATTTGTTCATCGGTAATGCTTGGGCGTATAGTGACGCGGTATGTTTTTGGCACATGGCGCGACGGGTGCATCATGGCATTTGCAAACTCACCGTCATTTGTCATAAGCAGCAGCCCCTCCGACTCGCGGTCGAGCCTGCCTATAGGATAAATCCGCTGCGGAATGCCCTGCACAAGGTCGGCAACGCATTTGCGGTCCATCTCGTCGCTCATTGTCGTAATATACCCGCGCGGCTTATGGAGCATGATGTAAAATGGCCTGCTGCGAACTTGCACAGGCTTACCGTTAAGTGTTATGCTGTCTTTTTCCGGGTCTGCCCTATCACCTATCTGTGCCGTTTTACCATTAACGGCAACTTTACCTGCACTGATAAGTTCCTCCGCTTTTCGGCGTGAAACGATTCCACAGTCGGCGATTATTTTCTGAAGTTTCATGGTGGTTGATGTCATTTGCTGTGTTTCCTTTCTTTTCCGCATCAGCTAAATGGAAAAAGCCGATGTATGCTGTCCCAGAACTGTTGTAACAGGTTTTTTTTTACATATAGGCACCCTACGTCTTCCACTGCCGTCAGCTCCGTCTTAGCCAACGTTTTTCCACCGCATGTGTAGCGCACGCAGCCAAGCACCTGCCCAGCCTTTATCGGTGCATAAACGAACTGCGGAAGCTCCACAGAGCGCTTCAGGGTTTCGCCGGAACCTGTAACCACATCATTTCCAGATGTCCCCACAACAGCGGCGCTGTCTTTCACTCCGCCCACCACCGCTTCGGAAATGCGCATTGACGAATCATCAATTTTATTGCATGCAAGCTTTGAAAAGCCATACTTAAAAAGCGTTTCGTGATCATCCCAGTCATTAGGGTCATTGAGCGTTACCACAATAATCCTGACGCCGTTTTTCTCCGCAGAAGATACGAGGCAGCGACCTGCTTTTCTAGTGAATCCTGTTTTTATGCCTGTGCAGCATGGGTCAAGGCGCAGAAGCTTGTTATGGTTGCCGTAATAATGGGTAACGTCTGGGTTTACAAAGCGAATCTCCATCGATTTCTGCCGCACTATTGCAGCAAAATTGCCGTTTTCCATAGCAGCGCACGCAAGACGCGACATATCGTAAGCCGTAGAATAATGGTTGTCGTCATCCAGTCCAGATGGCGTTACAAAGTTAGTGTCCTTCATCCCGAGCTCCGCAGCTTTCGCGTTCATCATGGCCGCAAATTTCTCCGGTGTTCCTCCTACGGCATAAGCGGCGGCATTCGCCGCATCGTTTCCGGACACCATCAGCATGCCACACGCGAGGTCACGCAGAGTCAGCCTGTCATTTGCACGCAAGCCCATTGAAGAACCTTCGACACGGATCATCTCCGGTGTTACCGCAATCACCCTGTTGTCAGATGAAGCGGCCTCAAGTGTGAGAAGCGATGTCATTATTTTCGTTGTGCTCGCAATGGCAAGCTTCTCATGTTCATTTTTTGCATACAGCAAGCTGCCATCGTCTGCATTTACAACAACTGCGGCTTTCGCAGATAATTTAGGCTCAGGTGCAAAAGCCGCTTTTGCTGCAGCAGGCGAAAGCAACATAGCCGCTGCAAGAATAAACAGGCACAGAGTTAGTTTTCCCTTCATCATTACCACCCGCTAATCCAATATATATGCGGGCAGGAGAACATGGCATGATTTTATTCTTCCGAATATTTGCGGTTTTCGGTTTCGCCTTCGGAAGGTGATTCTGGCTGCTGCTTTTTTTTGTTTTTATGAATCATACTGTTGACGCGGTCGATTATTTCCGGAGCTTCGTCTATTATATGGTCTACAGTTGAGCCGCCGTCTGAGTCTATGCGCAGCATGCGCACTTCGCCTTTTGCAACTACAAGGAATGCTACGGGCGTAATAGTTACACCGGCGCCTGTGCCGCCTCCGAAAAACTGCTTTTCAGGCATTTTTACCGGCAAATCAGAACCACCTGAAGCGAAACCGTAGTTGACTTTGGAAATCGGGATTATCATCGTTCCATCAGGTGCAGTAATCGGGTCGCCTACTACTGAATTGACGTCGACCATCTGCTTGATCTTTTCGAGAGTAGTATCCATCATTCCTTCAATCGGATGTTCCGCCATAGCAATTACTCCCTTTCAAATACTTTTCAGCCGTTACGGACTGTTTTTATGGTTTTAAAAATTTTGGCCGTACCCATGAGCGCCTGCATCAACGCATTCACGAGGAAAAAGGCTTTTATATGTGCTTTCATCTCAAAAGCCACATAGCTTTTATCAGAACAAAAATCAGGCATGACTTCAATGCGGCAGCCTTTATATTTTGCATACTCAAACAGCAGGCTCGTCGCTGAACTTACAGCACCGCATACTAAGCCGTAGTTAACTGCAGTTTTTGATGCGTCTTTTCCCCCTACGTCAATTTTCAGCCAGAAGCGGCTGAAAATAAGGTGGGAACCGATTTTCCCTGCTGCCTTTGCAACTGTTTTAGCCATTTCGCCGAGGATTTTCAGGAATCCATTGAGGCCTGTTTCTTTAAAAAGCTGTTTTAGCCTGTGCTTTTCGGGCTTCTCTTTCTCCGGCTTTTCAGGCTTTTTCGGCGGGCGCGGCGCAATGCGGTAGCGGATAAAAAGATAGCCTACACGGAGAGAGAGCTTTTCGCGGAACTGCGCCTCTATAGTTACAGGGCAGGCAAGCAATACGGCGGAAATAGCCTGAAAAATCAGGAAAATAACGAGAAATTTCATGCCGTATTCTCCGTGTGGCTGTCATTTCCGCCTTCTTTTTCGCCGCTGTGCTCAACAGGTGGAAGCTCATCAAGCGAAGAAATACCGAGGCAGCGCAGGAAATCGGAAGTGGTGCCGTAAACCAGCGGACGCCCCGGCAACTCAAGCCGGCCGCGCTCTTCAATAAGCCCTTTTGAAACGAGGCTCGAAACAACGCCAGAGCAGTCGACGCCGCGTACCTGCTCAATAAACGCTTTCGTCACAGGCTGATTGTAAGCAATAACAGCGACGACTTCCAGCGCAGCCTGTGAAAGCGGCATATTACGCCGCATATCAAGCGCCTCACGCACTTCGTCCGCATGTTCCGGCCTCGTGCACATCTGCCACCCACCTTCAAGCTCTATAAGCCTGATGCCTGCATTTTCCTCATTGAAGTGGTCTGAAAGATTATTGAGGACTTTCTCTGCTGTGTGCCTGTCCAGTTTCAGCACATCCGCAATGCGCTCCGTCGTTACTGGCTCCCCGCTTGCGAAAATGATTGCCTCTGCAGCGCCTTCTATTTTATTGATTCCTGCTTTCACTGACCGGCACCCCTTTTCACATGCTTGCGCCCTAAAAGCCTGACCGTGCTGTCGTGCTCGCCTTCAAGCCGTATCCGCCTGCTTCTTATAAGCTCAAGGACTGCAAGGAATGTCGCCACAATATCCGAACGGTGGCGGCAGTCGCTGTAAAGCTCTTCATAGCGTTCTTTGCCATGCTTAAGCAGGCGCCTGAGAATATGGACTATACGCGAGGCGACACTAACAATTTTATGAGAAATAATACCTGAAAAAGCTTCCGGCTTCGGCGGAAGGAGGCGCTTTCCCCTGCCAACAGCGCTGACGTAGGCATCGTGGATTTCCTGCGGCGTATTGTGCCCGCAGTACGCTGTGCTAAACTCAATTTTCTGTGCGGCGCGGGAAAAAGAGTCAAAGCTTAAGTTTCTGCCTATTATCCCTGCTATGCGGCGGCATTCCTGATACTCCAAAAGTTCGCCTGTAAGCTCGCTCTTCAGCTTTTCGGATTCTTCCGGCTTTGGCAAAAGGGAGACCGTCTTCATATAAACGAGACGCGCTGCCATGTCGAGGAATTCGCTCGTGATTTCCATATTGTTTTCCTGCATGACATTGATTTGTCCAAGATACTGGTCGACAAGCTCCGAAATGCTGATATCGCAGATATTAAGCTTGTTTTTGCGTATCAGGAACAAAAGCAGGTCGAGCGGGCCTTCAAACTTTTCCAGTTTATAATACAGTTTTTCCATTTTCAGCTTTTTTATTTACAAGAGTCCCAAAAGAACGTACGGAAGCCTCCCGAGCCATAAAACTCCGTTGCAACCTGCAAGCGTAAGCCATGTCAGCGGTTTGCTGAGTACATTCGAAATGAGCACAAAAAAGGCGATGATCACAATAATATTCTGATACCGGTAATAATTATAAAGCGCACGGTCTGAAAGAAAAGCACCGAGTATTTTCGAGCCGTCAAGCGGAGGCAAAGGAATCAGGTTGAAAATTGCAAGTGAAACATTCACTTCTATATATGCCATGAGGAAGTAATACAGAAAATCAGGCACGGCGCCACCTGTTGCCACTTTGACGCCATAAACGACAAGCGCACCTATCCAGGCAACTATAAAATTGGAAAGCGGCCCCGCAAGCGAAGTGAGAGCCGTATCGCGTTTTGTATTGCGGAAGTTTCTCGGTTCAATCGGAACCGGTTTTGCCCAGCCGAAGCCAAACAGAAGCAGGAACAAAGAGCCGATCGGGTCGAAACTCACAAGCGGGTTAAGGCTCATGCGGCCCTGCAGCTTTGCAGTATTGTCACCCAGCTTGTTGGCGGTCCACGCATGCGCCCATTCGTGTATGGGCAGTATGCAAAAAATTATGAAAAGCATTGCAAGTATATCAGCTATAACATTGACTGGTTTTACGGGAACGCCGTTCACAATATCCTGAATTATTGAAAAAAGCATAAGTTAACTCCTCATTCAAGGCATAAGCCGGCATTTTCTGCTTTTAAAAAGCAAAAACAGCTATTTAAATAATTATAATACTCGGCAGATGAAAAGACAAGCGCAGAGAGAGGCCAGTGCCGGCTACTCATGCTTTGGCTCAGAATAAGGCGGAGTCCCTATACGGAACAGCGACGACACGAGCAAGATGCCCATTGCAAGCGCACCCGCAATGCCGAGCGTATGCAGGCCGGTTTTCATGAACATCTCATCGTTGCCTATTACGCAGTATTCCATTGTGTAAAATATCCCGCCGCCGGGTACCATGGGAAGCAACGCCACTATTTGAAATTCTGTCGCCGGTTTTTTAAGTAGGCGCGCCATGATTTCAGAGTAAATGGCTGTTGCCACGGTAGCAATGAAAAACTGCACAATATCTCTGTTTAAAAAATTAAAAATGAGGTAAACAAACCAGCCAAGCGCACCGCCCAAAGAAGCAATGAGCAGTGTTTTGCCGCGCATGCTGTATACGAGGCCAAAAGCTATGCATGCCAAAAAAGCCCAGATGCACTGTAAAAACACCATTTTCATACCCCCATGAACATGCGCGTAGTAATAAGTGCAACACCTGCTCCAATTGCGATAGCTGCCGCTATCATAAGGCTTTCGGTAAAACGCAGCAGCCCGGCAATCATATCTCCGGCTATAATGTCACGCATAAAGTCAGTAATTGCAATGCCTGGCACAAGGTTCATCAGTGCTCCGATGATGATTTTGTCATAGTTAAGTGAAACGAAAAAGCTTGAAAAAACAAGCGCTACTGCCGTAGGGACATAGCTTGCCGCCACATATATAAAGAACTGGTTGACATGAAAATGCTCCAGCAGCTGCCAAATTGGCTTGATAAGTGTGCCGCATAAAAATGAAACGGCGGCGTCTGCAGGGTTGCCGCCGTAAAAAAGCGTGAAAGCAGCCGCAACAAATGCGAAAGCGACCGTCTGCACTGAAACCGGAACCGATGGCATCTTGTTTATGCGGCGTATTTCGCGGTTTACAGCACTGAGCTCAGGTTTTGCCTGGCACATGCGCCGGCAAAGGTCGTTTGCCTTGTCTACGCGGTTCATGTTAACCTGCCTCGCCGGTATGCGGCGTATGGCCGTGACAGGGTGGCCGTCAGGCGTGCTAACCGAAACATTTATAAAAGTCGGTATGGCAAACACTTCACCGGATTCAGCCCCATAAGCGCTGAAAATACGCCGCATAGATTCCTCCGCGCGCGATATTTCAGCACCGTTTGAGATGAGCAGGTACCCAATATCTGCTGCTGTATTTACAAGTCTGTCGTAATCCATGCATCCTCCACAATAAAAGCCCAAACATTTATTACAAGTGTTTTGCCGGAAATTTTCGCTTTAAAACTATAGCATGTTTGCAGCAATTTTTCAATCACCGCTTACTGCTTTCAGAATCACAATATGGCCCCGCTTATTGGCAATGTGTAAATAAAGCAAAAATTTAAAGCTGGCAGCGATTCACTTGCCAGCTTTGTATTTCAAATTCAAAACCTTGTAATTAAAAATACAACTATAAAAATAAGCAAGAATAACGATAGCCGCTGTATTTTTCTTCTTTTTTGCCGTCAGTCTCACTCACGGCCGCTTTTTCTTGAGCTATTCTTCCAGAAAGTCAGGGCGCAGCATTGGCCCAAATGAAAGAAGTCAAACATCTCTCTTAGCAAAAGGGCATGCTACATAGTGTTCATGGCCAACATTCCTGAACTCAGGCACTTCTTTCGCACACGCTTCACACGCTGCGGGGCAGCGCGTCCGGAATTTGCATCCTGAAGGCGGGTTTGCGGGAGACGGCAGGTCTCCCTTTAAAATAATGCGGTCGCTTTTACGCTTAGGGTCCGGAACGGGAATAGCTGAAAGTAAAGCTTTCGTGTACGGGTGCAGTGGGTGGTTATAAATTTCATCTTTGGGCGCCATTTCGACAATGTTGCCGAGGTACATAACGGCAACACGGCTGCTTATATACTCCACGACCGAAAGGTCATGTGAGATGAACATATATGAAAGATTCCTTTCTTTCTGAAGGTCGCTCAGCAAATTGATGATCTGCGCCTGAATCGAAACGTCAAGCGCCGAAACAGGCTCGTCGCAGATTACAAACGAAGGGTTTACAGCAAGGCTGCGCGCAATGCCTATGCGCTGGCGCTGCCCGCCCGAGAATTCATGCGGATAGCGGTTGATATAATATGACGGAAGGCCGCATAAGTCCATAGTTTCCAAAACTTTTTTCTTTGCTTCCTGCTTTGTGGCCAGTTTATGGTCTATAAGGGCTTCACCTATAATCTGTCCTACTGTCATACGCGGGTCAAGCGATGAATACGGGTCCTGAAAAACCATCTGCATCTGCAAGCGTTCTTTGCGCAGCTGGTGGCGGCTGTATCTGCTGAAATCCCTGCCGTTAAAAATCACCTGGCCAGACGTCATTGGATAAAGGTGCATAATGCTGCGCCCAAGCGTTGACTTGCCGCATCCCGATTCGCCGACTATGCCGAGTGTTTCCCCCCGCTTGATATTGAAAGACACGCCATCAACAGCTTTTACCCATCCTACAGTGCGCTGAAAAACGCCGCCGCGGATAGGGAAATACTGTTTCAGATTTTTAACTTCAAGTATATTTTCTTCCATGCAAGCACCCCTCTCACGCCTTGACACAGCATGCAACAAAATGGCCCGAGCTGATTTCTTTCAGCTCCGGAATATGCTGCTTGCACTGCTCTGTGCAAAGTTCGCACCGCGGGCTGAAGTAGCACATATCAGGCATATTGATTGGGTACGGCACCTGCCCTGGGATTGTATAAAGCCGCTCGTTATGATTTGTCTTGCCTATTACCGGCTTTGCCTTCAGCAGGCCTATCGTATACGGATGTGTCGGATGGCTGAAAATGTCATCGACCGAACCCTTTTCTACAATTTTGCCCGCATACATAACAACTACATAATCGGCCATCTCTGCAACAACACCGAGATCATGCGTAATCAGCATAATAGACATGCCGAATTCTTTTTTAAGCTTGCGCATCAGGTCAAGTATCTGAGCCTGTATAGTCACGTCAAGGGCAGTAGTCGGTTCATCGGCAATAAGAAGGCGCGGGTGGCAGATGAGCGCCATAGCTATCATTACACGCTGGCGCATGCCTCCTGAAAGCTCATGCGGGTAGCAGTCGACGATCTCTTCCGCGCGTGGGATGTTCACAAGTTTTATCATCTCTATTGCCTTTTTGCGCGCTTCTTCTTTTGTAGCGCTTGTGTGTGTCATAAGGTTTTCCATAATCTGATAGCCAACCGTAAAAACAGGGTTAAGTGAAGTCATCGGTTCCTGAAATATCATGCCGATTTCTTTTCCATTTATCTGCTGCATCTCTTTTGCACTGAGCTTAAGAAGGTCTTTTCCGTCCATCAGAATCTGGCCGCCGACGACTTTACCCGGCGGCGACTGCACAAGGTGCATCATTGAAAGGGCCGTAACGCTTTTTCCGCATCCCGACTCCCCTACAATGCAAACCGTTTTTCCTGCAGGAATATCGAAACTTATGCCGTTCACTGCCTTAACAATGCCGTTATCGGTATAAAACCACGTCTGCAGATTTCTAAATTCAACAAAAGCCATTGCGGTTCCCTCCTGCTTTGTTGGTGTCATTCCCGGGCCGAGGGCATATGTAAAAAAATACAGTGCAATATATCGCTATCTTTCTGAAAATACGCCACAGTGCACACTAACACAGCTTGCTGCACTTGTTGACGGAGAATAACGATAAGCACTGTAAATTACTATACATAAAAATTGAAGTAAATAATTCTAAATAAGCATTTAATGTATTAAACATTAACATTGCTGTTGTATGCAAAGTAGGAGTTAATCTAAATAATACACATTAAGATTCTCCTAAGCACAGCAACAGCAAAATATTAAATTTCCTTCTTAACCATATGGCATGAAACATAATGATGTGGACGTACTTCTGTCAAAGTTGGAGATTTTTCACGGCAAATATCTTTTACGTAAGGGCAACGGTTTGCAAACGGACAGCCTGGTTTAGGGTTAATGGGGCTTGGGACATCTCCAGGCAATAATTTTGTTTCTTTATGCGCTTCTTTTTCAGGATCCGGAACAGGTACTGCAGCAATCAGAGCCTGGCTGTAAGGGTGAAGCGTATGCGTGTAAAGCTCGTCACTCTCTGCAAGCTCCATAAGATTGCCGAGATACATAACGGCAATCCTGTTAGAAATGTATTTTACAACATTTAGATCGTGAGCGATAAACATATAGGTAAGGTGCATTTTATTCTGCAAATCTTTCAGGAGGTTGATAATCTGGCTTTGAATGGAAACATCCAATGCGGAAACTGGTTCGTCACATACAATAAATTCCGGATCAATTGCGAGCGCACGCGCGATTCCGATACGCTGCCTTTGTCCGCCTGAAAATTCATGCGGAAAACGGTTTGCGTGCTCACGGTTTAAGCCAACTGTTTCCAAAAGCTCATAAACACGCTGCTGGCGTTTTTTCTTGTCATACATATGGTGAATTTCCATACCCTCTGAAATTATAGAGCCAACCGTCATACGTGGATCCAAAGACGCATATGGATCTTGAAAAATTATCTGGGCTTTTTTTGAGTATTCATACCTGGCTTTTGTACTTTTCACATTAACTTCTTTGCCGCGGTAATAAATTTTTCCTTTCGTTGGCTGGTAAATTCCCATTACAACACGCCCGAGAGTTGATTTTCCACAGCCGGATTCGCCAACAACACCGAGAGTCTCCCCCTCGTAAATATCAAGCGATATATCGTTGACTGCAACCAAAGTCTGCTTATGGCCAACATCAAAATGTTTTGAAATATGGTCAAGAGTGATTAACTTTTCCATTTGTTTTATTTTTCCTCCTTGTCACCGGGAAAATCAGGGTGAAGACGCCAGCATGAAGCCGTATGCCCTTCCCCAACGGTAAATTTCGGAGGTTGCCTGTGCTTGCAGATTTTCATGCACTGCTCACAGCGGCTTGCAAACGCACATCCGGCCGGCGGCGCAAACAAATCTGGCGGAGTACCTGGAATGGAAACAAGCTCTTTGTTCCGTGATGTTTCAACTGTTGGAAGGCTGCGAAGCAAGGCGCGAGTATATGGATGCGCTTGGCGGTAAAAAATGTCCTTGCATGAACCTTGTTCAACTATTTTACCCGCATACATAACTGCAACCCGGTCAGCAAGACTTGCCACTACTCCAAGGTCATGCGTAATCAGAATAATTGAAGTACCTGTTTTATCACGTATTTGCTGCATAAGCTGCATGATTTGAGCCTGAATAGTCACATCAAGTGCCGTTGTTGGCTCATCGGCAATCAGCAGTTTTGGTTTACACGCGAGCGCCATGGCAATCATAGCACGTTGGCGCATACCACCTGAAAATTCATATGGGTACTGATTAATCCGCTCATCGGCATTTGGAATTTGGACCATATTGAGCAGCTTGAGTGCCTCATCATAGCACTCCTGTTTATTCAGATGTTTCTTCTTTTTCAATGTTTCTGTAAGCTGTTTTCCAATTTTTTTCGTCGGGTTAAGGCTCGTCATAGGATCCTGAAAAATCATGCTTACAAGCTGGCCGCGTATCTGCTGCATTTTTTTCTCGCTGGCGGCAACGATATCATTGCCGCAAAGAGTGATTTTCCCTTTAACAATACGGGCCGGCGGCATTGGATTAAGCTTCATTACCGTTTGGGCTGTAACGCTTTTTCCGCTTCCGCTTTCACCAACGATGGCTAACACTTCACCAGCGTCGACATATAACGAAACTCCTCTAACAGCATGGACTTCACCTGCATATGTATCAAATGATACATAAAGGTCATCGATATCCAAAATACGTTCCATATACAAATCACCTCCTCAATTTCGGGTCAAATGCATCACGCATTTGGTCGCCAAGCAGGTTAAATGCCAGCATCGTCAGGCATATAAACAGTGCCGGGAAAAGGAGCTGCGTTGGATAAACCTGAAATACGCTGATGCCGTCATACGCTAAAATTCCCCATGAAGACTGCGGCGGTGAAATGCCAAGGCCAAGCATTGACAGAAATGCTTCTGTAAAGATAACATTTGGTATATCAAGGGTAACATTAACGACTATTATACTAACCAAATTCGGAATTATATGCCGCGCAATAATCCATGAAGGTTTTGCTCCCATAGATTCTGCTGCTATCATGAATTCCTGTTTTCTAATGCCAAGTACCTGCCCGCGGACAAGGCGCGCCATCCCTGTCCATCCAGTTATTGAATAAGCAATAATAATAGTCATCAGCCCGCGCGGCAGCACTACCAAAAGCAGCATGACAATAATAAGATACGGAATACCTCCGATAATTTCAAGGATACGCATCATTACATTGTCGATTCCACCACCGAAATATCCTGAAATGCCACCGTAAATGCACCCAATCAGGCAATCGATTAATGTAACAGCAAATGCTACGGTCAGAGATACTCTGGCGCCCATCCAGACACGCACCCAAATATCACGTCCAAGAGTATCTGTACCAAAAATATGTGCATTGTGAGTAATATTATCGACCCACATAGGCAACTGGTTAGCATAAGCAACGTTCTGCTGAGCATAATTAAATGGGCAAAAAATAGGAATAAACACTGCGCCTAAAATTAACGCTACCAGAAAAATCATACATACCATTGCAACTTTACTTTTTTTTAGGCGTGACAGTGCATCTTTCCAGAAACTGATGGATGGACGGGAAATTGCCTCCATAGCTTTTGTGTCCGACCCCACCCATTCAAACTCAGAAGAATCTATTTTTTCATTGTGTGCCGAATCCGATAAATCATATGTTACAGCCTGTTGATTTGCCATTTTATTCACTCCCTATCGCCACTCAATTTTACACGCGGATCAAGCAGACCGTAAATAATGTCTACTATTAAATTGGCAAATACCAAAAATGAACCAAAAAATAAAGTTGTCCCTGCAATTGTCGTGTAATCATTCATTTGAACACTTTGAACAAAATATTTTCCGAGCCCTGGAATTGAAAAAATGTTTTCCACAACAAAAGTTCCTGTCAAAACACTGGCTACTAAAGGCCCCATTATAGTGACAACAGGCGTAATTGCATTACGGACAGCATGCTTCATCACAATTGCGCTGCGGCTCAATCCCTTTGCTTTTGCTGTTTTAATATAGTCTTGGTTTAACACATCAAGCATACTTGTCCGCATTAAGCGGCTTATACTTGCCATACTTCCAAAGGCAAGTGCAAATGATGGCAGGATCTTACTGTTTTCCGGTCCCCAGCCCATAACTGTAAAGACCTGATTCCCAGTTGCTTGAAAAAGCTTAAACCCAAGAAAATATTGAAGAAGAGCCCCTATGATAAAAGAAGGCACAGAAACACCAATCAGTGCAAGGAGCATAGCTACAGTATCCCATGCAGTACCGCGTTTAACGGCAGCAACAATTCCAAGCAGCAGCCCCATGATAAAAGCGAAAATCAGAGATCTGATTCCTAATTCTGCTGAAACTGGGAAAGCAGTTTTTATTATGCTCACTACCGACCGCTTATCAAGGAGAGATACTCCTAAGTCACCATGAAAAATATTTCCTATGTAGCGCAACAATTGAACCAGGATTGGCTGATCCAATCCGTATTTAGCATATAACGCCGCTTTAACTTCTGGCCTTAAAGCTTTTTGGCCAGAAAAAGGATCTCCAGGCATCAGATGCATTAGAATGAATGTGACAAAAATCAATACAAAGACAGTGATAATTGAATACAGCACTCTCTTTAAGATGTACTGAGCTTGTTTTGGCAAATCAATCAACTCCCTTATTAAATGGACCACGGCACAAGCAATCAAGTAGCAATTAGCAATGATTTTGCTTTTGCAAGCCGCAAAATTTATTTTAGCACTTTTTGCGGCTCACAAAAGCAAATAAAGCCATATTGAGATATGGCTTTATTTGCTAAATTATACCAGCTGAAAGCATTTATTTCTTTGTAATTTTTGCTCCATCAGTATATTCACCAGGCCAGTACTGGAAAGCAGTGTAAGTGCCGCCTGTAAATTTAGAAGAAGTTGTGTAGTTAATCACACTGAAGTCAAGCGGTGAAATAACTGCATCCTGAATAGCTGTCTTTTCAGCTTTAATTAAATCTTCCTGGCGGTTTTCTGCATTGCTTTCTGCTGCAGCAGTTGT
>DCEF01000001.1:2104-19341 GCA_002316805.1 Ruminococcaceae bacterium UBA1036 | reverse complement strand
CTTCTCGATGAGATTCGACAGAAACAAAAAGAGCTGTTCTGGCAGATAAATAAGGACACCGGCCCGCCAATGAGCCGGAAAATGAAAACAATGATGGCTATACAGCAATATCTTCTTCATTCAGACATATCTGTTGATGGATTATCTAATGAAGATTTGATCAACAGGCTTTACAATGATATTTTTCAGTATTCAGTCCTTACTGACTTATTAGACGATATCTGGGTATCCAAAATTATTATTACTAATTGGAATAACATATCAATACAGTTTAGCAACGGCCAGTCACACAAAGTGACTGGCTTTTTAAGTCTGCAGCAAGCTATTGAAACAATAGACCGCCTTTTAGCAGAATCAGGTCTTAAAACAGGCCTTCCGTTTGTTTATGGAAAACTAAAATCTTTAGATGCGGATATAACTGTTTTTCGGCCTCCTGCAATTAAAGACGGAATTCGCTGTGCCATTGAAAAACGGATACACAGAGTCTTTTCAGAGCGTAATTATCTGACTGACGGCTTTGCAGCAAAACAGGAGCTTAGCTTTTTAAAAGATGCCTTAACTCATGGTGTTTCTATCCTTTTAACCGGCATTCCCAAATCCGGCAAAACAACGTTCATGAAGTATTTGGTCGATTCTGTTCCCGCCGAAATGTCAAAGGAAATATTAGAAACGGGTTGCCGTGAAATTGATGATTCCCTGCTGATAAACGATGAAATGCTTAAAACTTTGCTTTTTGATGCACACGGCGGCGGTGTGGATATCCTCGCCTTTAATTTTCAGACACCGCTGGCCGTACTGGCAAGTACGCAAGTTTCAGCTGTCGTGGCACAGTCTACGGCTAAATATCCGGCCGATGGAATTAAATGCCTTGCCCTTAGCCTTGAGAAGCACTGCAAATGCAGCTACGAAGAAGCCCTGCGGAATGTCTGCTTGGCATTCCCGTTAATTGTACATCTTGGAACTCGACCGCCAGGCAGGAGGTACAAAATATTAAATATATCAGAATGCTTATGGGATAGCAGAAGTGTTACTCTCAATACCATCTGGCAGTATGTTTCAGAAGAAAGTACCTCAACGGATAAAGAGCAGCCGGTTATTGAGGAACATCATAGCCGCGTCGGTACAATTTCCAATAGCATTTTGAACCGTATGAGCCTTTTAGGTATGGAGCATGATAAAATCAAACAGATGAACCTGCAGAATAAGGGAGACGATAAAGATGCTTGAAGCAGTTGCCGTTGGCCGGCTCACAGCTGACCCGAGAATTCAGCGACACACAAAGGACGGAAAAGATTACAAAGTATGCGAATTCCGTCTTGCCTGTCAGCAGAGAAAAAACAGCACAGATTTTATAAAAGTTACCGCATGGGGCGGAACTGGTGAATTCCTTTTTAAAACACTGCAGAAAGGCGAAAAACTTTTTGTCCAGGGAAGCCTCCATGTACCTCAGTTTGACAAAGAAAAAGGGCGTGCCTATGGACCTTGTATTGTCGTAGATAAGTTTGAATTTTGCAGCAGCAAAAAGGATTTAAACAATCAAGCAGAACAAACTACCGGCACTGATGAACCGCCTGAAACGCTCGATGAGTCTGAATTTATGGAGCAGCAATAAAAAACGAAAGGAAAGATAAAAAATGATTGACAGAAAAAAAGCATGTTCCTTATTTTATCATCTTCTTGACGCCTTTGACCTTTTAAAAGACGACGGAAAAATTGAAGAAAAAGATCGCAATGCTTTGTATGCACTTACCACTCAGATGTGTGAGTGCTTAGCAGGCGAATGCTTTACGGACCGAACGAACAATTCCACTTCTGCAGCGCAAGACAGTGCAGAACTGAAAATTCCCGATTACTCGAAAATCGATTTTTATTGTACAAGAAAACCATATGAATTTTTAAGGAGCCTCCGTCCGGACGTCACGAAACATGAAGCAGCACTGCAGAAACTTTCAGAAATGGCCAAGAGCTATGGAGATGATTGGTTTAAGCAGGAGTATTTTAAATATCTATTAAAGGAAACTGAAGAGGCTCTCCTTCCGAAGCAGTCGAAAGAAGAGCCGAAAGTGATAGAGATACCGTTGTTAGGTAGAACTGTTGTTGTTGTCATACGCTGAATTGATTATTTTGGCATTTTTTTGGAGTTCAGTTACGGCAGAGTTATAGTATCCCACGAGCTTTTTAGCCAATTTTTCGTATGACACGTCTCTGGCCTGCGTGCTATTCATCAGTTCCCCATACTGATGCTGTACAACAATCAAGGCAAGGTCGTGAATGATTTGTTTCTCGTCGTTCAAAATTAACACCTCCTTTCCAAATCATTTTACTCTGGAAAGGGATAAATCTCAATGAAAGGGCGAATAAATATGCAAAAAAGAAATTTAGATGTCTATGAAGATGAAAGCCCAGTGAACGAATCGGTCATAGCTACAGCCGTGGCAAAATTGAGCAGCGCTGTCCTATATCAGGACGACAATGGAAACTTTTATTATCTTGAAGCGGATCCGGAAGCCTTCGATATTGGAACAGTGGCTCTCATTGATGAATTGACGCCAGCTGAAAAAGCCGAAGGCTCAATTAAAAAAGAAATTGAAACGGCTACAAGGGGGCTTTGAAAATGGCAAACAATTATTCAAGACAGAAGGATAAGCTCGAAGAAATCCGAAAGGCGCTTAAATCGGTAATCGACGGATACAAAGCTGACCCGGACAAAATGTCCGAGTTGCTTGAATTTAAAAACCGGTTTTGGAATTACTCTTTAAATAACAGTATTCTGATTCTGCGGCAGAATCCCAACGCAACTTTTGTGGCAAGCTACCGAGGCTGGAGTCAAAAAGGATATCACGTATGTAAAGGCCAGCACGGCATTAAAGTCCTTTATCCTATAAGGACGGAACTAATTCCTTTAGGCGAACAAAATGGTAAAAGACAATACAGGCGTGTTGCTGACGCCACACCAGAAGAGAAAGAAAAAATTGCCTCCGGTAAACTGAAAACAGTTACATACACGCGCTTCGGCATTGGCACGGTTTTTGATATATCACAGACCGACTGCCCGCCTGAAGATTATCCCCGGTTTTATGACATGGGTTATTCATCAAAGCAGCATGCAGAACTTTACCAAGCAGTAAAACAGTTTGCGGAAAGCAAAGGTATCCCCGTAAAGGAAGCGGATTTACAGTCCATTTCTTTGCGGGGAGCTTTTTATCCAAAAGAAAACGTTATTCGTATCAGCGATAAGTTGAATGACACGGAACGGCTTTCCACCCTTACTCATGAGCTTGGCCATGCATTGATGCACAACAGCAGGGAAGCATTTAATATCCCAGAGCCTGTCAGGGAATTAGAAGCCGATGCAATATCCATTATGCTGCAAAAACGCTTTGGCATTGAACTAACTGATTCAAGGAAGCAGCACCTAACGGATAACTACCGCGCATGCACAAAGTTAAAAGGCTTTGACCTTTCCTCCGTGCTGAAGGCTGTCAATAAATCATATTTCAGCCTGCGCAAAGAAATGCAGCCTATGTTTGACAAGGCTATGGTTAGACAACAAAAGCAGCGTTATCCAACATACGATCCTGAGGATCCTAATTATCAATCAAAGAGCCACAAAGAAGTTATGGAGTTTGCAAAGAAATACTATCCTTCTGATTGTAAGTTTATGAATGACTTCATTTACAATGGTTTTGACCCTGATACATCTTTATATGACATGGGTTTGGAAGGCGATGCAATAGACAATTACAGCCCTGATGTTGAACTTGTTGCAAAAGAAATCAAGTATGCTCTCAGCTGTGGATATGACTTAAATATACTCCTTAGAAAGAATTACCTGCCTGAACAAATGTCGGTTTTGAATAAAGCTATTGAAGAAAATAAGAGGATACCCGAATCCCTTCGTGCACTGACACCCTCTAAGGGCAAGAAATCAAATAGCTATGTTGATCGCAGAGAATATGCACGCCAGGATTTTCTCCTTTCAAAGCGAGTTGACAGCAAACTTGAAAAATTACCGGAAGGCTGTAAAAGCGATAAGGCTCTTGTTGCCTTATTATTTTCGCAATGCAGTCTACAAAAGGCTGCTGATTTTTATTCGCGGATGCTTAGCTATCAAGACAATCCTCCAAAGGATAATAATCCTGACGAATATGATTGGGGATGCTGGTGGAAAGACCATTTAGATGAAGCCCGTGATAAGCTTGCAGAAACTAATCAAAAGCTTCAGCCAATAGATCAAAAAATAGAAAATATTCTGCAAAAAGTGCCTCATAATCTAGAAAAGGAACCGATGACATCTCGTTCACAATATCAGAAGCAGCCGTTTGATGCCCTGGATTATATCAAGAATGAAGTGTCTCTCCTGACTGTTGCAAAAGACATGGGGCTTACGCCTGTAAAGGTTGGCGGTTACTATTCCCTTGCGGAACATGACAGTGTACGAATTTACCCTGAAACGAACAGCTATTATCAGTTTTCAGCAGGCACCGGGGGCTCACCTATTGATTTTGTCATGCACTTCGGTGGGTACAGCAAAGATCAGGCAATAAAAGCGCTCAGGGAACAGTACGTAAATAATAATAATGTTTCTACTGCACAGCATTGTGAGAAGAAAGTTCCACAGGAAAAGCCGCCTGAAAAGAAGGAACTTATCCTGCCTGAAAAAGTGCAGGGCAAATACAGCCGCGCTTACGCTTACCTGGTAAAGACCCGCTGCCTGGATGCGGCAATCGTGACGCAGTGCATCAAAGATGGATTGATTTACGAAGATACCAAGCACAACGTCGTCTTCGTCGGCAAAGATAAAAACGGCCAAGCCGCATTTGCAACAAGGCATACAACTCTCACAGGTTCATCTTTTAAACGTGACGTTGCCGGAAGCCGTCAGGATATCGGCTGGATAGTCAACAGCCCCAAGGCACAAAAGCTCTATGTCTGTGAAGCGCCTATAGACGCGCTCTCAATAATGACTTTGAAGAAGCAGGAGAATAAGCCAATAGATAAATTTGCGTATCTTGCCACATGCGGCACAGGCAAAGATAAGGCTGTATATACACGCTTGCAGGAAAATTCTCAGATTAAAGAGGTAGTCCTCGCAAACGATAATGACGGTGCCGGAAAAGAGGCAAACCTTAAAATTTATAATACCCTTAAACAAAAATTTCCGAATATACAAGTGGAATTATTAAGGCCAAACAACGGCAAGGACATCAACGAGTGCCTTTGCAAAAAGCCAAAAAAAGGCAGGAATATGGCACAGGAGGTGGAACGGTGAATGGCTAATAAAAAAGGGAATAAACAGAAAGCCCTCGTTGAGGCACTCCTGAACAAAAAAGGGATCAGTTACGACGACTGGCTGGAAGAAAAGCATATGGAATATATTACACAAAATGCCGGCACTTTGCTGTCGGCATTAAATTTTAATAAAAAGGAGAATGGCTGATATGAGTATCAAACCGGCCCTTTTTTCAGCATTTAACGCTTTGAGTATGGCGCCTATAAAAATGGCTGCTTCAATGCCGTCAGGACTTCAAACAACACTTAATAACATTATGACGGCCGGACAGGCAATCGGAGGCGGCCTTGCCGGTATTTTCCTTGTAATTTCCGGAATTAAATTCATGCATGGCAGCCGCGATTCCGTTGAAAGCAGTAAATTGCGCCTCGCGTGTGTCATAGTCGGTGTAATCATCTGCGCAGGGTGCTCCGTATTAAAGACATGGCTGCAGGGCCTGATGAATTTCTGATATACAACCGGGGTCCGAAACCCCGGCTTTTTTTATTCATACAGGGAGGTATAAATTTGGTATTTAAGATAAGGTTGCAGCGCCTGTTTTCCAAAACGTCGGCTGTCATAGCCTTTGCTTTTTTAGTATTTGCCGCCTGCATGGTGTTTTTTAACTATGCGGGAAACATGACTGCGCTTTTTTTTGAAAGTCTGCGTGCAAGCATGAAAAGCGGCGCAAAAATTGTCCTTGTTTCCCCGAATCCTTTTATCTTTAACTGGCAGAAATTCAAATGGTGGTATCTTATCAGTGGCATTTTCTCTATTGCGTTTTCTATTCGTTTTGCCTATCGCATGAAAGTAAATTTCACTCCGCTTTCAGACAGAAAGACAAAAGGCAGCCGTAGTTTTGCCACGATACCTGCGCTTCAGACTGAGTTTCGCAGCGTTCCTGAAAAGTCTGAAAAAATCAGCGACGGCGGTGGTTTTCCTGTTTCGCGGTATAAAGGCAGAATATTTATCGACGACAGTCCCGTGAACAATCTTATCATCGGAACAACCCGAAGCGGCAAAACTCAGATGCTTGTTGTCCCTGCTATAGACATTTACAGCCGCGCTGAAAAGCAGGCCAGCATGATTATTGCAGACCCAAAAGGTGAGCTTGCTGCATCGTCTGCTGCCACGCTTAAAAGGCGGGGATATGATGTACAGGTTTTTGACCTGATGAATTTTATGGGCCTTTCATATAATCCTCTGCAGCTTGTCCTTGAAGCGTACATGAGAGGCGATAAAGCAGAAGCGCAGCTTCTTGCAAACACTCTTTCCTATATTCTGTTCCATGACCCAAATGCGAAAGACAAGACGTGGGAAAACTGGAGCATTGCCCTTACAAACGCGCTGATACTCGCCGTGACGATTGATTGCTGCGCGGAAGCGGAAAAGTATGAAGATGAGTCTGATAAGAAAAGATGGTACGGAAAAGTCAATATGTACTCTGTTGCCCGCCTGCTTGTTGATTTAGGCGAAACAGACAATAACGGTAAAAGCTTGCTCGATAAATTTTTCCTGAGCCGCGGGCTTGATGATATTGCGCGCATACAGTATTCAGCCGTAGCATTCGCGGCCGGCAAGACTAAAGGCAATATTTTTGCCAATACAAACTCTCAACTGATTAAATTTACAATGGAAAAAGTCGCAAAGATGACTTCTAAAAATACGCTTGATCTTGAAAATATTGGTTTCAACATAAAACAGCCGACAGCCGTATTTCTCGTAATGCCCGACTACGATAGATCCAACCAGTTCCTCGCAACGATTTTCATAAGCCAGCTCTACTATGTACTTTCAAAGAAGTGCTCAATGATTGGCGGCAAATGCCCGCGTGAAGTTGTGTTTCTCCTCGATGAATTCGGCAATATAACGCCGATTCCAGAGATGGCGCATATTCTTAACGTCTGCCTCGGCCGAAATATAAGGTTCGATATGATAGTTCAGGCGTACTCGCAGATTTACCACTTGTACGGTGAGCAGGACGGCCGGTCTATCATAGCCGGCTGCGGCAACCAGATATACCTTCTTACAATTGAGGCCAATACGGCCAAAGAATTTTCTTCTTTAATCGGTAATAAAACTATCACGTCATACTCCCGCAACGGGAGGGGAAACCTGTCGCTCGATAAGAATATCTCTGAGCACCCGGATACGCAGCCACTGTTAAACCCGAATGAACTTATGGAACTTAAGCCAGGTGAAAGTGTTGTTGTCCGTGTAACAAAGCGCACAGACCTGAAAGGCAGAAAAATAACTCCAAACCCAATTTTTAATCATGGCAAAACCATCATGAAATACAGTTACCAATATCTTGCCGGTGATTTTCCGGAAGCATCGTTTCAATCTTTACGCCTTGAGATTCACTGCGGTCATAAGGACACAAGTTTAAATAATATCCTGTATTCACCTGTTGCTAAGCCGCAAACTACGCTTGAGGAAACACCGATGCCGTTCGACGCGCCTTTAAAGCAGACGCTGTCTGAAAAGCAGATAGATTTTATACGGAAATTGTTCAGAGCTGAAAATTTTGATGAAAACACAATTGATTTTACTATGACTATGACACAGTTTGATGAGTTTCTTCAGGAGCTGCTCGATAATCGTAAAATATCACAGAGTACGTTTGATGATGTCTATACAGTCCTGAAGGATTCTGCCTGAAAGGTGGTGTATAAATATTGAAGCTCAAAAAAAAATTGGCGCTGGCATTTACTGCTTGCGCCTTTTTTCTCGTCGGTTCACCTATTGCAGCTTTTGCCGACAGCGTAGACGCAGTAAAGGTTTTAAACCAACATCAGTTCGAATCCCACAGCGTCGGCGGCGACATAGGCCGGAGAATCGGCTGGGGAGTAATAACAGGCCTTCACTGGCTCGTCGGAGGCATCGAAGGCGTTGTTTACCAAATAAATTCTACTATAGGCGGATTCTTCACGTCAGCCGGAGTACGGAATTTACAGCAAAATAAAATCATGCCTCTTACGGTGGCATTAATGGTGCTTGTAATTCTGTTCATTGGGATTCTGTACATTATCAAGCCTCGGGATTTTACAACAATAGCCGGAAACCTTGTAATAGGCATTACGATTGCCATTGGCCTTCCGGCATTGCTTTCCGCAGGATATACGCTGACAACGCAGGCAATACAGTTCTTAGATACTGCAGACGGCAAGTCAACTGAAAGCCTCTCGTCTGTCTTAACCGACAGCATACTTGTTGATAATATCACGGACAACACAATGTATGACGCGAACGGATTTAAAGCGTTGACAAATAAAAACCGGTATGCGGCAAAAGGAGCAGATAAGACACGCATAACGAAAATCGACCCGACCGAAACTATAGACCCAGGCAAAATGAAGTATCCGGACGTCTGGAAAAACAAACTTATCACGGACAAAGACGGCAAGCAGTCGCTGTCAGGGCTTTGGGACGGCAAAGTCGGATTAATCAGCATTCCCGACATGACGCAGTATTACTACCGGTGGAACATAGACTGGTTTACTATCATCAGCACCCTGGTCATAACAGGATTTGCCCTAATACTAAGCGGTATCAAAATAGCCCGCCTCTTGTACGAGCTTGCCATTAATCAGACTTTGACACAAGTCGTTGCCTTGCTTGATATTGCAACGGCGCAGAGAGTAAAGCGCTGCCTGCAGATGCTGCTTTCGACACTTTTTACCTTATTTGCCGTATTCTTTATGCTCCAGCTCTACATAATCGGTAACGCTTATATTGCGAAAGTCAGCAATCCATTTTTAAGACTTATTTTAATGGTTGCCCTTGCGTGGTCTGTTATTGACGGGCCTAACCTCTTTGAGCAGATATTTGGCATAGACGCGGGTGTCCATAACGCTGCACGCACTATGTATGGCATGAAAGCTGCAGGAAGTATGATGGCCGGAGCCGCAACGCTTGTTGGAGGCAGAGGCGCTATCGATTCTCTCCGCTCAAAAGGTGTAATAGGCACGGCAAAAGCCGCGGTCGGCAAAGTCGGCAGTGCGGTTGGAGGAACAGGCGGTATAGCCGCGGGCATGGCTGCCGGCGCGGCTGATAACCGAGAAAGATATGCTGCTGTGCGCAATGGAAAAAGCGACCCGTTCGGAAAACAAAATAGAGCTAATTATCAAACGCACCCGCCTAAAGTACCATATTCTGATAAATCTGATGGCAAGCCATCTCAGGACAGTGCTAACGGCAGTTCTCCTGTCGAAATGGGTTCACTTAAGCAACAAGTAACATCTGCCGGCAATTCTGTTCAGGGAGGCCCTTCGGCCAATGCGCCGACTGCAAAAGCTGCTTCGGCACAGCACGGTTCTGCTTCAACGGTAAACAATCATCAAAACAGCATCGGCTCACAGTCGATAAACACACAAGCTGGATACAATCAGATGCCGCATGAAGAGTCCGCAGTAGCTAAAGGCCAGCCGCCTTCTGAAAAAGGTGCGGCGCTTGAACAGCAAACAACTACACTCGGCGGCTATGTTGGCAGCAAGGTTGCAAAAAGCGTGAGGGATTCCGGTGTGGCTCACTCCGCAAGACGTATGTACAGCCTTGCATACGGCAGCAGCATAGCACATGGCAATAAAAAAGTACGGAGGGAAGCAATGGCGTATCAGAAAATGCAGGATAACCCTGATTTAAAGCATTCCCAAGCCGTACATCAGGCTAAAACAGATATCCGCAACGCGAAAATTCAAGAGGCAAAGGAGTCCGAGAACAAATGACATATATCATACCTAAACAGTTAAAAGAGGAATACAAAATACTCGATAAGCCACGCATTTGGTGGAAAGACTGCGTAACGTTCGCAGTCCTCTTTGGCATTTTCCTTTTGTTTAAAATTTTTGTCCACTCCTGGCTTCAGATTCCGTACTGGATTACTGCTGTTGTCAGCAGCTTTTTCCTTGTACAGCCCGCCGCAGGCAATCCCAAAAAGAGGAACTGGGAGGCAATCTTGCTGATGATAAACAAGGACAGGTTTACACATTATTCGATAAATCATGTAAACGATTTGAGGTGAAAAAATGCTCAGCAGAGAAGAAAAATTAAAACTTAAGGAGCAGGAGCGTGAATACAGGGAAAAAGAAAAGCAGCACCGAGATGAGCTAAAGCAGCTGAAAGCTGAACAAAAGCAGGCTGATAAAACGCACAAAAGAAATTCCGCCGCACTGCGCAAGGCTAAAAGAAAGAAACCTTCCGCACCGCCTTCCGACCAAAATAAAATCCTCTCCGTCTTTCCTATTCGGGACTACCTTGACGAAGAGGATTATTTTATTACGTACAAAAGCACAATAATTAACCTGTTTCAAATCCAAGGCCGCTGCTTCTATGATGCCTCGGATGAAGAGATAGAA
The DNA here is from genome assembly GCA_002316805.1 of Ruminococcaceae bacterium UBA1036. Taxonomy (GTDB): domain Bacteria; phylum Bacillota; class Clostridia; order Oscillospirales; family Acutalibacteraceae; genus Thermocaproicibacter. Next base: position 8,712 of record DCEF01000001.1, on the reverse strand, counting down.
AGCCTTGTCTACAGCAACGCAAAATTCCTGCAGAAATACTCAGACGATTTTAAAATCATCAGCATGAATTATCCGACAAACACTCACCAGCAGCAGAAATTCCTTTCTTATATGCTCAACCGTCCGGAACTACAGCACTTCTCTGATATGCTCCAGAAGAAGCTGGAAGCGCTGCAGGCCCTTGAGCGGGACACAACAGACAGGCAGGCTTTCATGATGGTGTTTGCTAAAGACAAAGGGCACTATCAAGAACTCCTGCGCCTGCTTTTAGGCAATCCGTATTTCGCTTTAAAGCCAATCAGCCGTGAGAAGAAAGAGAACATTATCTTTCAGCTGAACAATATGAACAAGAAAATCAAAGTGTGAAGGGGGTAACACGATGGCATTTCGAAACAAAGAAAAGCAGCCGGTAAAGGAACTGTATAATCCTGTGCTTATTTCAAGGATACAGCCGCAAGGCAACCTGAAGCTCGATAATGAGCGCTACATAAAAACCGGTGACGGCTATGTCTCCTGTATTATGGTGTACGCATATCCGCCGCAGGCAGGTGACTTCTGGCTAACACGGCTTATGAATATAGATGGTGTTTATTCTGTCCTTGACGTCGCTACAGAGCAGGGCAGCGACGCTCAGGACGAGATAGTAAAGTCACTTACAGAGCTTGAAGTCCGCTATGAGCATGCGCAGGACGACGGTACACGGATTGAAGCGGAGCAGAATTATAAACTGTTGCGCGATATGCTTACTTCCGTAAAAACGCAGGGTGAAGTAATTAAGCTGATCCAGTGCCGCCTGTATGTGGCAGGCCGGACAAAAGCAGAAATTGATACCCGCGTCGGCGAAATAACCGATGACCTTGAGAGCGATGATTTTCGGTGCGCAGTATTCCTGAATGAGACGGAATTCATGTACAAGGCATTGTTTCAACCATACCATGAACAGGTTAAAGAACGCAATAACCGTGTCGGCAATCCGCTGCCTGCCATATCCCTTGCTGGGGGCTATCCGTTCAACTACGAACAGCTTGACGATCCATATGGTTTTCCGGTCGGCGTTTCCTCAACAGGCGGCAATGTGATTTTCGACCAGTTTAAAAAGTCCAGGACACGTCTTTCCTACGACACACTTATTGCAGGGAAAAAGGGCAGCGGCAAATCAACCCTGATGAAGCTGATGCTTGAAAACAACGCAATCATCGGCAATTATATCAGAGTTATCGACGTAACCGGCGAATTCAGCGACCTTGCATGCGAGAACGGCGGAGTTATAGTAACGCTTGACGGCAGCTCCGGAATAATAAACTATCTGGAAGTATTTAAAACTGCCGAAGATGAAGCTATCAGCTTTGCCAACCATCTTTCCAAAATGAATTCACTATATAAATACCTGTGCCCTTCTGCTGACGAGCCGGAGAGAAACGAGTTCGAAGAATACGTCCGCAAGCTGTATGAAATTAAAGGCTTATGGCAAAACAATACACTTGAACACCAACAGATTACAGGCCTGCCTCCTGAAGTATATCCCACATTTGATGACCTCCTTGCTCTTATCCGCAGCGACCTGTATGAAGATTTTGAGGAAAGGAAAGTTAACCGCAACCTTTCGCCGTCAAAGTGGCGCAGGCTCGAAAATATCGAGCTGACACTTAGCAACCTTGTCAACAGCTACGGCAAAATGTTTAACGGCAAAACATCAATTCCTGACCTTTCTGACAAACAGATTATCGTGTATAACGTTCAGAATGTAAGCACACTGAAATCTGAAATTTTCAATGCACTGCTGTTCAACGTAATGTCCAGAATGTTCGACGATATGATTCGTATAGGTGTCCCGTCAAAGCAGATGTATGAATCAGGAAAGCCTATATATCAAATTCCGAAGCTGCTCCTTATGGTTGATGAGGCGCATAAGTTTATCAATACAAAGAACCCTCTCGCTCTTGATTATATGATTGGAATTGTCCGTGAAGGCCGTAAATATTTTACCGGCCTCACCATGGCAAGCCAGTCAATACGTGACTTTGCCCCGCAGAATAACGACAGCGAGGCGGTCGAAAAGCTTAAGACACTGTTTGAGCTTACGCAGTATAAATTCATCATGCAGCAGGAGCCGAACTGCAGAGAAATCCTGCGCTCTATCTTCGGCGACCAGCTGACGGAAACCCAGCTGAAACAGATTCCGAAATTTGGTACCGGCGAATGCTTCCTGTCAACCGGCGACGATATGCTCCATACGTATATCCAGATTACGCAGGAAGAAAAAGAACTGTTCAAAGGCGGTGCCTGATATGACAAAGACAAGCAGACTGAAACGGCAGCTCGCCGAAAATATCAGTCATACATACCGTATATTCCTTGTCATCTTTTTCTCTTTAATAGCTGTATTTCTCACAAGCAAAATATGGCTGCCAAGTGATGTAAAAATCCAGAACAGCAATATTGGAACAAAAAAGGCGACAACATCAGGCACTGAAATCACGCTCAAAAGCTGGCAGTATAACCCGTCGAACCACTTTATGGAGGCGGCGTTCAGCTACGATAACTCCGATGGCACACAAGATATTAAGTTTGTTTCTGCCGCACATACCGATACAAACAAAGCTGTAAAATTGGACGTTTCAATATCCTACAGCAGCAACGGATTCCTTGTTGTCGAGTTTCAAAACGTGCCGCAAAATTGGAATGTAATTTCTCTCTGGATAGACAGCAGCAGTCAGATTAGCAGCTTATCGCCGGACACTGATTCCGATATCAGCCTTGAAAGCAACAGCGAAAGTCCGGACAGTAACGAAGAGAATCAGGGAGCAAATTTCCTATGCGATATCAGAAAAGTATCTTTAAATCAGTCGCTTAAACCACAAGCATCACTGTACTATTCGCTCCAGTCGGTAGACAATGAAATCTCGGCCGGCAAGAGACAGATTGCAGCACTAAAAGAAAAAGCCAATGAAGCAAACGCAGATATAAGCCAGCTTAACTTTGATATTTCGGCGCTAAAATCCAATCAAAAGTATCAGACACCGGAAGAAATCGAACAGTCAAATGCGGCAATCCAGAACAAAAATTCTCAAATTAATAATTTGAAAAACGACATTGTCCAGTACCAGTCAGGCATAAGAAACGGCCGGCAAAAGCTGAAAAAACTGCAGCAAAAATGGAACGACATTAAGAGCGGCAAGTTTAAAAACGCAAGCACAAAGAGCGCGGTTGCGCCTTCTTCTGAAGCTTCATATTCCAGCCTACCATCAACAGCTGAAAGCAGCTCTGAAGCAGTGATGGCCGATTAAAAGAAGCTTAAAAAGCATACGGAATACATACGGATAACTCAAAAAATCATGTGGGCAATCATACGGATTCGAAAAAAAATTTGATATCACCGATTTGTTAGGCTTTGCCTAACCCTATCACGCAAGTGATAGCAAAATTCCCTTATGCTCTTTACCCCTAAGAGGCACGCTCAGGCGCGTTCCCCTTTTGGGGTAAAATTCCGGTATTCCCTTAAGCAAAAAAATTGAATGGAGTGACATTAAAAATGCAGCTTTTCATTCGCGAAGTTGACCCCGCAGCCGTCAAAAAAATTGATGAGCTCGCAAAAAAGCAATGCGTTTCCCGAAACACTTACCTTGCTAATCTTATAAACAATTATGCCGCGCTTGAGGAATTCAAAAGCTTTGAGCAGCGGTATCAGGCCGTCCTGAAAAAGAGCCTGAATGTAATCCAGCAAAACAGCGACTGCCTGGAAAAATTCATGGAGTTTAGAAAGGAAAATGGAAATGAATAAAAACATTGTACGGAAAAATCTTTACCTCGACGAAGGAACTGCCAAATACTTAGAGCAATACCAGCAGGAACATCACCTCCGCTTTTTTTCCGTCACCCTTCTGACAATTATTGATGAGCATAGGCGTTTAAGCCAATTGCCGACGTCGGAAATACTCGAAGGGATTAAGCAAAATAATATGTTGCTTCAAAAAGTCATCAGGATTTTGGAGAACCAGTAATGAAAAAAAGAAAGGAATTTTTACTTGATGAATCAACCATAGCAGTTTTAGAGCGGTACCAGGAGACGCACAAATTACGGACATTGACTGAAGCACTTACAAAGATTATTGATGAATACAAACACCGCAATGACATTGATACAACAGACATTGTGATAAAAGAAATTGCGAAGCAGGTCGCCGAAGAGCTGTCCGATACGCTTACGCGGATTCGGCTCGGCGCTAATAATGCCGACCGAAACAGCGACATCATTTTAATGCTGCTTAATACGCTGCTCAGCTATCAGCCGCTTTCTACGCTTATAACAGAAGAAACACCTCAGTTTACAAAGGCACGGCAGATTGAAAAAGACCGCATAGCGCATTTCAGGCAGAAAAAAATTGACAAAGAAAAGAAAAAAGCAGAGCGCGCTAAAAAGGAAAAGCAGAGGTCCGCACCTGGACCACTGCTTACAGATAATGATGTTATTTTGTAAAAAGGATGTGATGCAATATGCCTGAAGGGAAATCTGCTCCGGGAGTTATTCTGACATCAAAGTACGTCTTTTCAAGCCGAAAGTTTTCCGAGTATATCAATTATATAAACCGTTCGTCTGCAACCCGAAGTAAGGCTTATGGCCTCTATTCTGTATACGCAGATTACATGGGCGACCCTAAAAAGCGCCCGCCTGGATTCAATCCGGCGTCGGAAAAAGCGTCATCACTTTTTACAATTACAAAAGACCAGCTTACTAATAAGGAGAAGCAGGAACTGAAGCATCAGTTTGAAGTTGCGCAGAAAAATGACAGCCCTATGTGGCAGCAGGTAATCAGTTTTACTGATGAATTTTTGGAGAAGTACGGCCTTTATGACCGTGCCTCCGGCAGGCTTGACGAAGGCCGGATACGGTACGTTACCCGGCTTGCAATGCAGGAAGAAATGAAAGATGAAAACATGGACGGCGCAGCCGTATGGAGTGCAGCAATCCATTACAACACGGACAATATTCACGTGCATATTGCAGTCGTGGAACCGTATCCTACCCGGAAACGCAAGGAACTTTTTGTGCCTGGCAAACCTGGCGTTAAAAAGCAGATCAAAGGCAATATGAATCCGAGAACCTTTTCGAAGATGAAATCAAAAATTGTCAATAACATTGTTGACCGAGCGCCTGAGCTGCAGAAAATCAATGACATTATCAGGAATAATATCGTTGCTGAAAAGCGCAGTCATAGCTCTTACCGTGACTTGCGCCTTTATGGTACTTTTATAAAGCTTTATAATCGTATGCCAAGAGATCGGCGGTTGTGGAAATACAATATGAATGCACTGCATGATATGCGGCCTGAAATTGATAGCTTTACGCGACTCTATATGGATATGTACCATAAAGAAGATTTTCTTGAGCTTAAAAAAGAACTCCAAAGTCAGCAGGAATTTCTGAAATCTGTCTACGGTTCCGGAAAACAAAAGCTGTATCAAAACTACGCTAAAACAAAAATGAATGACCTATATACACGCATGGGAAACGCCGTACTGCGCGAGCTAAGGGAATATGACAAGACACTGCATAATGGCAAAAAATCAAAAGGAAAAAATCATTCGGCCAGAAATTCAAGCGGTTTGTATGACCTTAAAAAGGCCTTGAAAAAAGATTATCTTCAGGTGCGGAATCAGGCGGCTTTCCGTACATTGCAGCAGAATATTGAGTATGAACAGGAAAATGAAAATGAACGGTAGGCAAATATGATGAATAAAAAAATTAAAAGGGCTATTATTATCGGAGCCATTTTGGTTCCGGCTTTTTTTATTGCTGTGATAGCAGTCACCGTTTCTACCGTGATATCGGATGCGGCGGCGGGCAGCACTGCCGCTCAAGCTGTTGAAACATCAGAAACTGGATGCGGTACCGGTTCTCTCTCAAACAGTGTGCTTGCATATCAGCCTTTTGTAAGCCAATACTGCCAAAAATACGGCATACCCGGTTATACATATCTTGTCCTCGCTGTTATGCAGCAGGAAAGCGGCGGGACTGGCAGCGACCCAATGCAGTGCAGCGAAAGCCCGCTTAATATGAAATATTCTCATTCTCCGAACAGCATAAAAGACCCATCTTACTCTGTAGAGGTAGGCGTTGAATACCTTGCAAGCTGCATAAGGGCAGCAGGCTGTAAATCACCATCTGATATGCAAGGAATAAGCCTTGCCCTGCAGGGGTATAACTTCGGAGGCGGATATATCGCATGGGCAAAAGCGCGTGGTGGATATTCGACCGAAAACGCAATGCAGTTTTCTTCACTTAAAGCTTCTGAGATGGGCTGGAAGGGTTATGGCGATCCGCAGTATGTCAGCCATGTTCTTCGGTATTATACCGGCGGCGCGGGCAGCGGAACATTTGCACTACCGCTTAAAAAAGGTACATACCGCATTTCCCGCGGTTGGGGCATGGACGGCTCAGAATTTCACAAAGGCATAGATTTTGCAGCTCCGGCTGGAACAAATATCTATGCCGCTGCGGCTGGCACAGTCATAGTAGCCTGCTACGGCCAAAGAGGTTCGGGTTATGGCGGATACGGCAATGTAGTTGTGATTCAGCACAATTCTACTTATTCAACGCTTTACGGCCA
>DCEF01000001.1:1693-1853 GCA_002316805.1 Ruminococcaceae bacterium UBA1036 | reverse complement strand
TTTGAAATTCGTGTCCATGGGAATCAGGTCGATCCAGCAACATATATCAAGCCATAAAAATAAAATAACGTAAAGTCATGTTGACATAAAATAAACTTTGAGTATAATAATAATAGATGGCGCAGTATACGCCATAGAAGAATACGCCTACCGAGCGGCG
>DCEF01000001.1:657-1510 GCA_002316805.1 Ruminococcaceae bacterium UBA1036 | reverse complement strand
TACCGAGCGGCGCGATAAATTGCCGGTTAGACTGAATACGCTTACCGAGCGGCGTGATAAATTGCCGGTTAGAAGAATTAATATCATTGAAAAGCCCTTTGCCGTATTTTTGGCAGAGGGCTTTTCTTGTTAAGGAGATTTTTTAATGACTGAAAATGGCTTTTACAAGATAAAACCGGAGTTCGTCGATTTAATCAATCGTATCGGTGGCAAATATCTTGACAAAAAATCGCGCCCCGTTTTCTGCTGTATTAAAGACAAAGATATAGAATCATTATACTGGGCTATTCCTACAAGCGACTATTCTCACCGATCTCCAAAGCAAATTGATAAAATTAAACGCTGGTGTACAGAAAAAAGCATCAGAAGCGCATATTACCATATAGGATTTACCAACAGACCGGCAATATATAAAATCAGTAATTGTTTCCCTATAACAGATAAATACATAGAAGCAACATACATATCACAGGGGCGTCCGTTAATTCTTAAGAACAAAAGAGAGATTAAAATTATACGGTCAAAATTACACCGCATTCTATTTGATGAGTCAATTCACCCAAATAAATACGAGCAACACATTACGGATATCAAAAACTTTTTGATTGAAGAAATAAAACAAAATCAGTCGATAAAAATTGATACAAAGAATGTGCAGTCTGAACATACTCCATTTAATGATTTACTAATACGGACAGTAAAGGATAAAATGGATATAGACAAGTTAAATGAACAGGACATTGAACGCTAAGTCGGGCAAAATATCTGATTCCATTTATTCGTGTACAGCAGGGGAATTGTCCCCTGCTGCTTTTTTGCGTTTAAACGATATACTGCTGAGGCCGATACATAA
>DCEF01000001.1:0-470 GCA_002316805.1 Ruminococcaceae bacterium UBA1036 | reverse complement strand
TAAAGCAAATTACATTATAGCATAATTGGGAGGCTATATTATGAAACAAAAAAGCAAAATATCAGTAATGGAATGGATTGAAAAATGGCTGCAAACATATGTAAAACCCAATTTAGCCTACAAAACATACGGCAGTTATCGCGTGGTTGCAAATATTCTAAACACTCATTTCCCGAGATTAAATGATATACCTGTAAATGAGTTCAATACATATCAAGCTCAGTGTATCATCAACAGTCTTGCGGATAAATATGCTCGTTCTACATTGTGCACTTTAAGAGTTATTTTCCATGAGGCATATTACTATGCAGGGGAAATCCCGTCTTTGAACGCGCAGCAGATTGGAAAACTTAAAATACCCAAAATCGCCCGTGTCAAAAAAGTCCGGGCAATGACACGGCCTGAACAAAAAGCTGTAGAAGATGCGGCAGAGACTGTTCTATTGGGTCATATCGCCATTTTTTTCTTAC
>DCEF01000009.1 GCA_002316805.1 Ruminococcaceae bacterium UBA1036 | reverse complement strand
CTGGATGAGCCTACAAACCATCTTGACATCGCTTCGGTCGAATGGCTGGAAGACTTTCTGCATTCATTTTCTGGCTCTTATATAGTGACTTCACATGACCGCTATTTTCTTGACCGCACAACTGATCGAACATTTGAACTTAAAAATCACCGCATGCGGCTTTTTAGCGGAAACTACTCTTCATACCTGAAACAGAAAGCGGAACTTGACCTTGCAGCAAAGCGCAAATATGAAAACACGCAGAAGGAAATATCGCGCTTAAATGGGATCGTAGAGCAACAGCGACGCTGGAACCAAGAACGTAACTATAAAACGATAGCAAATAAAGAAAAAAGCATTGGGCGGCTGGAAGGCATGCTCGAAACCCCTGAAAAAGAAGACGCCGCAATGCATTTTCATTTCGGCATAAACCATCAGAGCGGGAATGATGTGCTGAGCGTTAAAAATCTCGCTATTTCTTTTGACGGGAAACATCTCTTCCAACATGCAAACATGGAAATACACCGCGGTGAACGTGTCTTTCTCTTAGGCGCCAACGGCTGCGGCAAAACATCTTTCCTTAAAACGCTTCTGGGTATAAACAGCCCTTCTGAAGGCTCATTCCGTTTCGGCGTCGGAGTTGATGTAGGCTACTACGACCAACTGCAGACAGAACTAAGACCTGACAAAACTGTTATAGATGAAGTCTGGGATTATTACCCAAGAATGACACAAACTGAAGTACGTTCGGCACTTGCGGTTTTTCTCTTCCGCGACGACAATGTGTTTAAGCCTGTATCAGCCTTAAGCGGAGGGGAACGCGCAAAAATTCTGTTGCTGCGCTTGATGCTTTCCAAAAACAATTTTCTGCTGCTTGACGAACCCACAAACCACCTTGACATTTCATCGTGCGAAGCGCTGGAAAATGCCCTGCGTAATTATGAGGGCACACTGCTTATAGTTTCGCATGACCGTTATCTTATAAACAAACTGGCTGATAAAATTTATTATCTCACTGTGGACGGAACTGAATTCTGCGGCAGCAGCTATGACGAATATGCAGAATCGGCAAAAGCAAAGCACTCTGCTCCTGCTGCAAAAAAGCCGGAATTCCCGCGCAAAAACGAATACCAGAAGCACAAAGCCATTGGCGCTGCCGCGAGAAAAGAAAAAGCCGAACTGCGCAGGCTTGAAAACAGCATCAGCAACTCAGAAAAAGAAATAAGTCAGCTCGAAAGCCAGCTTGAAAACCCCGAAACCGCTTGTGACTACGAAAAAGCAATGGAAATATCAAATAAACTTGCCGAGCAAAAAAAAGAAAACGACAGCCTTTTTCAGCGCTGGAGCGTCCTTGCCCAGAAATATGAGGCATAGTATAAAAAAAAGTCCGGCCATAGCCGGACACCGATCACATTGCCTTATGATTTGCTTGCAGCCGATACAGCAGAAGCATCTTTGCACGTAAAAGGCTTTAGCTGACATACAAAATCATCGAATTTATTCTTGTCAACACCATCTGTATCTACCTCAATTTTCAATGGCTTGGACAAATCCAGGCTGAAAATTCCCATTATTGACTTGGCGTCGATTTTATACTTGTCCGTGGCAAGATTTATCGGGAATTTGTAGTTATTTGCCAATGTAACAAATTCTTTTACAGCCTCAATGTTAGACAAACTGATATATGACGAATACATAAATTTCCCTCCATAACTATCGTCTGAGAACAACTTTTTGATACTTGTACAAGGATAGACCTTTTCTTTTTTTAGGTCAATGTCCAAAATTACTATAGATTTTTTTATTTAGCCAAACAAAATATCTATTTTTTATGAAAGGTGAACAAATGAAAGTTACCGCAATCACACTTGGCTGCAAAGTCAATCAGTACGAATCACAGTCAATGCTTAATACGCTTTTTAGCGAAGGCTGCACTGCGTGCGACAGTATACCGGAAAGTGATATAGTTATTATTAATTCATGTACGGTGACATCAGTCAGCGACCGCAAAGTAAGGCAGACTGTCCGCCGCACGCGCAGGGAAAATCCGCATGCCGTTATTGTGCTTACAGGCTGTATGTCACAGGCTTTCCCAGAAAAAGCTTCGCGCCTTACGGAAGCTGACATAGTCCTCGGCAACTCAAACCACTCTTCACTAATACCAGACATACGGAAATTTTTGAAAACGCATAAGAGAATTATTGACATTGTGCCGCACAACAGAACATTCGAGCCTATGCAGGTAAGCCATTTTTATGAGAGAACGCGCGCATTTGTAAAAATTGAAGACGGGTGCAATAATTTCTGTTCCTACTGCATTATCCCCTATGCGCGCGGTATGGTGCGCTCAAAGCCTCTGGAAAACTTGAAAAAAGAGCTTGCAGAAATTGCGGCCAACAGCTATAGGGAAGTTGTACTTACAGGCATAGACCTTTCGGCGTATGGGCAGGAAATTGGGCTTACTCTGTGTGACGCAGTTGAAGCCGCCTGCGGCCAGGAAGGGATCGAGCGTGTGAGGCTTGGGTCGCTCGAGCCGGAACGCCTTGATGCGAAAACAATTGCACGCCTTAAGTGCCAGAAAAAGCTCTGCCCACAGTTTCATCTTTCCCTGCAGAGCGGATGTAATGCTACGCTTAAGCGTATGAACCGCCATTACACAGCTGAAGAGTACCGCAACATAGTTGAAAATCTGCGTGCGTCTTTTCCTAATGCCGCCATAACCACAGATATAATGGTGGGTTTCCCAGGAGAGACCGAAGACGAGTTTGAAGAGTCGCTTGCATTCGAAAGGAAAATTGCCTTTGCAAAAGCCCATGTTTTTATATATTCAAGGCGTCCCGGCACGGCAGCCGCAAGAATGCCCAGTCAAGTCGCACCTCAAGTTGCCGAAGAACGCAGCCACAAAATGATTCAGGCTGCCGAGGAAACGCGTGAATCGTTTTTCAGCATGCAGAAAGGCCGCGAAGAGCCAGTCCTGTTCGAGCGTGAATGCGGGCCGGGCATATATGAGGGATACACGGAAAACTATACACCCGTCCATGCTACAAGCAGCAAAAAAATAGGCGGTCTCATCCTTCCGGTAAAAATTACCGGATATGACAGCACATGCTGCAATGGCACAATATGTAAATCAGTTTAGAAGCTTAACGACATTCTGTATTTCATCTTTTGTCTGGCTGCTGTTCAAAAATTCGCATGAATAAAACATGAACCCGTCGCACTTAACTTGGCGCCCATACTGGACCTGGCCCGCAAGTATTGTCGAAGAATTTTTCCACGTCCCGCTGTCGGCACCTGAGCCGGCTTTGTAAGCTGCAAGGCCAAAATAAAGTTTTATATCTTTATTTTTTACCATGGTTCTCCATGTGTTTGCCGCTGCACTGAATGGCAGGACAGGATTCTGAAAATTATAGTAAAGCTGTGGGCAGATATAATCAACATACCCTTTGGCCGAACACCATGCGTAAACGTCAGCGCCCATCTTCATATCGTTTGCCGTATTTCCCTGTGGCGCAATGCCAAACGGCAGCCCGGGCCTCACCGACTTTATCTCGCGGTAAACAAGTGTTACCATAGAATTTATGTTAGCGCACCGCCATTCCTCAAGTGAAAGCGGCGTCCCTGTTTTTTTAGCTGTGCTGCAGTAGTTGCTGTATGACTGCCAGTCAAATGAAGTATCCTGCGTCGGATAAAAGTAATCATCAAACTGTATGCCGTCAACATCATATTTCTGAGCAATTTCCTTTGCGCCGTCGGCAACAAGCCTGCGTATCTCGTCGTATGCCGGATTATAATATGTTCCATCTTTAAAGTTTGCAATATAGCACGATTTTGAGGCATCTTTTTGATATATGCAGCATGGATTTGAATTTGAAAGTGACGACGGCGTTCCGGAGATGCTTATTCTCAGCGGATTTATCCATGCATGGATTTTAAGCCCGTTTTTATGGCTTTCCGTTACCATATCCTTCAGCGGATCATAACCGGGGTCTTTGCCCTGTGCCCCACTTAGTATATGGCTCCACGGGTAATACTGTGATTTATAAAGCGCGTCGCTGAAAGGCCTGACCTGAACTACAAGTGTATTCATTCCACATAACTTTGCCGTATGGATTATTGCATCGAATTTTTTCATGAATGACTGTTCGCTTTTATCTTTTTCATAGCTCATGTTAAGGCTCATATATGGCACCCAGACGGCCCGCATTTCCTTAGTGCCTGCGCTGTGCAATGCTTGCGATGATGCATTCGGTTCAGAATGTGCCCCTGGTTTTACAGCCTGCTGCGTACGGCCAGGCTTTGCCTCACCGCAGTGATTTACCGCCATTGTAACAGCGATAACACCTGCAAGGATTCCAACACAGGCAATAACAATATGTCGGCGGAATAAACGGATAACCATTTTTTCTTCCTTCCTTAACACAATCTTGCAAAGGGGACTTTAGAATGTTTTTCTTTATCGCCGTTACGAGCAGCACGAAAAGCCTCGGGCAGCGCCTATGCCGGTACTTTCCATGCTGCGGCGCAAATAGAATTTTGTCAAACGTAACATGCGTCAGCAAGCGTTTTGTTTTCTTCTTTATCCCCCTCTTCAGGTTTGGAAAGCGATATTTTATCTCATGCCCAAGATGCGGCGCCGTCTACGAAATCAGCAAAATGGAGGGCAACAGACTTGAAAAGAATCCGTATGCTGAAATCGACCCAAACCATATTTACCGCATGGTCGGGCAGACGGCGCGCTACTGCCCTTACTGTGGTGCAAGGCTTGAGCCAGGAAGCAGCTACTGCCCAAAATGCGGCAGAATGCTTTAATGCGTCCTGTAATTGATATGAATAACAAATTTCTTTTATGAATTGCACGTTGTATAGAAAAATACCCTCTGCCCAAAAAATGCGCAGAGGGTATTTAAAAATGTAACTTTAACAGCAAAACCGTATTCAGCTTTCCAGCATATTGTTTAAATCATCTTCTGAGATTACAGCCACTCCAAGCTGATTGGCTTTTGTGAGCTTGCTGCCTGCATCTTTTCCGGCGAGGACATAGTCTGTTTTTTTAGAAACACTGCTGCTGACTTTGCCACCGCGGCTTTCAATGATTTCCGCAGCCTGTGAGCGCGTCATTGTCGGTAGTGTACCGGTTAGCACAAAGGTCTTACCGGCAAAACGATTGTCTGATGGTGCGGATATTTCCGACTCCATATTTACGCCGGCATCTCTAAGCCTGCCGATAAGATGTGCCGTATTTGGCAGGTCAAAAAACAGCCTGACGCTTTCGGCCATAATTTCACCATAACCATCTATCGATGCTATCTCTTCCTTTGAAGCGTGAAATATGCCGTCGATATTCCCGAATCTGGCAGCCAGAAGTTTTGCCGCTTTCAGCCCAATGTGAGGTATGCCGAGCGCAAACAGAAGCCGGTAAAGGTCATTCTGCTTTGATTTTTCAATTGCATTGATATGATTTTCTGCAGATTTACGCCCCATGCGTTCAAGACTGCTAAGCTGTGGCCCAGTGAGGCTGAATATGTCAGCCGGTGATTTTACAAGCCCTTCTGAGATAAGTTGCTGCAGGGCAGCAGGGCCAAAGCCATCAATATTCATGGCATCGCGCGAGCAGAAGTGAATCAGATGGCGCAGAAGCTGTGCAGGGCATTCCGGATTTGTGCACCTTGTAGCAGCCTCCCCTTCTTCCCTTACAACCGGAGCACCGCACGACGGGCAAACCGATGGCATCTTAAACGGGGCAGAACCTTCAGCGTGCGATACAACTGAGACAACTTCGGGGATTATTTCGCCCGCTTTGCGAAGGATGACAGTGTCGCCAATACGTATGCCTTTGTCAGAAATAAAGTTCTGGTTATGCAGCGTTGCACGGCTTACAGTAGTTCCTGCAATGGTGATAGGAGCAAAAATACCTGTTGGCGTCAGCACACCAGTCCTGCCAACATTGACTTCAATGCCGAGCACTTTCGTCTTCTTTTCTTCAGGAGGATACTTAAATGCCTCCGCCCAGCGTGGAAATTTTGCCGTGCTGCCAAGTTTCGTACGCTGTGAAAATGAGTTCACCTTTACAACGGCGCCGTCAATCGAATAATCGAACGAACCGCGCATATCACCTATGCGGTGTATTTCGCTTATCACTTCTTCTATGGCCTTGCAGGGGGTAAAAAATGGCGGAACCGTGAAGCCAAGGTCCTTAAGAAATTTAAGTGACTGGTCATGGTACTGAAGGTCTACGCCAGTAGCTTGCTGCACATTGAAAACAAAAATATCAAGCTTGCGCGCAGCCGTTATTTTTGCATCTTTCTGGCGGAGAGAGCCTGCTGCGGCGTTCCGTGGATTTTTAAACGGCTTCTCGCCATTTAGCTCCATTTTTGCCGAAAGCTCATTAAACACTTTATGGGACATATAGACTTCGCCACGCACTTCAAGATATGGAAGCGGCCTTTTCAGGCGTTCCGGCAGCGTGCGTATAGTGCGGAGGTTCTCCGTTATATCCTCCCCGACGAGGCCATCGCCGCGCGTTGAGCCTCTGACGAAGACACCGTCCCTATATTCCGCCGAGACGGACAAACCGTCGAATTTCGGTTCAACGATATAGACAGGCGCTCCGGCAGCATCGCGGACACGCTTGTCAAAATCCATAAGCTCCTGCTCCGAAAAAGAGTCGTGGAGGCTTTCCATAGGCACGTCATGCACGACCGGAGAAAACTTTACAAGCGCATGGCCGCCTACTGTTTGTGTAGGCGAGTCAGGCGTCACAAGATCCGGAAACTCAGCCTCAATATTTTCAAGCCTACGATAAAGCGCATCATATTCGAAATCGTCGATTTCCGGTGCGTCTTCATCGTAATATTTTTTATTGTGGTACTTAATCTGTTTTCTAAGGTCAGCTGCCTGTTTTTTAGCTTCCTCGAATTCCATAAAAACTTACCTTCCCGATTGTTTCCGTTTTTTAAAGCAGAAATCATTGTTTCGTATTGAGCACCATATCCGGCACAGTGCCGACAATGATGGTTTCCGCAACAAGGATATTGGTATTCACTTTGGTTGCCGTTCCAAGGCCTGGCAGAAAAGTATAAACATCCGTTTTAACATCAAGATAAATCTGGTGGCGCGTCTGGTTTATTCCGGCGGACTGGAACGAACTTTTAAACTCAGCCGATATGTTTCCAGAAAGTGTCAGCTTTAAATTAACATTTGGCCCGCGGCCGTAAAAAATGTTACCACCTAAGAGTGTGCCAATGGGGACATTCATTGAGGAGCTGTTGCTGCCGTTAAGCTCTTTCTGCACTTCCTCAATTATGTGCGACTTAAACAGATTCATCTTCACTATATCCGTAGTGATTGAAAGCACATTGCCGTCACTTCCGCGGCTAACATGAATCAGGCTGTCGTAGGTCACAGAATTTTCACCGAGCTCTTTTATTACTATATTATTAATTATATTGACAGCTTTTATTTTTGCCTCATTTGTCGTCGCAGATTCAATCACAGGTCTTACCAGATGATTGATCAAAGCTATCATCACTATGAAAATAACAAGGACAAAGGCCATCAGCCTCTTAACCTGCCCGCGGATAAAACGGTGCCTTCTCATTGCCGCACCTCCTGAACCTTTTAGCTTATACTACTCCAAAAGGAATTATAATGTGCATAAACTTTATGGCGGCAAAGAAAAAGCTAAACAAAAAACGGCACAAAGAAACCAAAGGAATCTTTGTGCCGCTAAAAATTAAAATCAGATGTTATCGGAAGGCTGCTCGAGAGTTTCTGGATTCTCTTTCTCGACTTCCTGTTCCTCCTGCGCATTCTGCTCTTCTAAAATGGCGCGCCTTGAAAGGCTGACACGGTGACGGTCAAAATCAATATCCGTAATTTTAACTTTAGTCACGTCGCCCATTTTAAACACGTCCTGCGGCTTCTCAATCCGGTGGTCGGCAATCTGGGAAATATGAATAAGCCCGTCAATGCCCGGAATCACCTGAGCAAAAGCACCAAATGTCGTCATGCCGACAATCTTAACGTCAATCTCGCTGCCAACCGGGTACTTGTCTTTGAGAATTACCCATGGATTATCTTCAGGCTTCTTATAGCCAAGAGAAATCCTGCCCCTGTCTTTATCAAGCGCCTTGATATAAACAGTAACCTTGTCACCGACATTTACGATTTCAGACGGATGTTTTATCCTTGTCCATGAAAGCTCTGAAATGTGAATCATTCCGTCAATGCCGCCGAGGTCTACAAACGCACCGTAAGAAGTAAGGGACTTTACAACGCCAGTGTAAACTTTATCGACTTCTGCAGTCTCCCAGAATTTTTCTTGCAGTGCTTTGCGTTCATCTTTCAGGACGGAACGGATGGAGCCAACTGCACGTCTGCGGTTGCGGTTCACTTCAATTATACGGAATTTCACATTTTTATTTAACAAATCTTCGAGCGGGTCGCTGCGGGAAGCGGTGGCCTGTGAAGCTGGTATGAAAACCTTTACACCTTCGGTGGCAGCAATCACACCGCCTTTTACGATATCTGTAACAGTGCCTTCGAGAACGGCCTGACTCTCTTCAGCATCGACAATTTTCTCCCAGCCCTTTTCGGCATCAAGGCGTTTTTTGGAAAGCATAATAGTGCCTTCCTGGTCATTTGTGCGCATGATGAGAAGATCCATCTCATCGCCGACTTTTACAACGTCCTCAGGTTTTACATTGGGGTTTGATGAAAGCTCTGAAGCAGGAATATACCCAGCCTGCTTTCTGCCAACATCAACAAGGACTTCCGTCGGGTTTACACCCACAACAACGCCGTGTACCTTCTCACCTGTATTTAAATTCTTGAGGGATTCCTCAAGCATTTCTGCAAAATTTCCCTCGGAGGAGTTCTCCTTATTGCTTTGTGCATCAGGCTCATTTGTTGCCTGCGTTGGCCCCTCGTTTAGTTCTGACATGGTATCAAGTACCTCCTTTATAATGCTTGCCGGCGTGGAAGCACCAGCAGTAATGCCAATACGCCCGGCTTTTTTCAAAGCCATGAGCGGAAGCTCGTCCGCAGCTTCCACAAGATATGTAATGCAATTTCTGCCACAGACATCAACCAGTTTAGCGGTATTGGAGCTTTGCCGCCCACCGATCACAATCATTGCATCACATTTTTGCGACATTTCTGCCGCCTCCGACTGACGCATTGCAGTTGCATTACATATTGTATCAAAAATAACAGCTTTTGTATACACTTTTCGAATGATTTCCAAACAATTTTTCCATTCGCTGATACTAAAGGTTGTTTGTGAAATCACACAGACAGGGCTATGCTTCAAAAATGCATATTTTTGGGTTATATTATTTAGCTCGCCGGCATTGTTAAAAACATAGTATTCACCACTGCAGTGGCCAATAATTCCCTCAACTTCAGGATGGCTTGCATCACCTGCTATGAGAATCGTTTTTCCATCTGATGATTCTTTTGATACTATTGAGTGAATTTTAGCCACATTAGGGCATGTTGCATCACAGAAGCTAAGGCCGCGTGATAAAATTTCATCATAAGTTTTCTTTCCTACACCGTGCGAACGTATAACAAGGGTTGCATCTGCAGGGGCATCGGAAACATTTTCAACAATAGAAGCGCCGCGCGCTGCAAGACGCCTGAGCGTCTGGGGATTGTGTATAATAGGGCCCAATGTGCAGACTTTTTTATTTTCATCAAGAAGCTGGCTTACCATTTGGACAGCACGGTTTACGCCAAAACAAAACCCAGCTGACGACGCAACTGTTATTTTCACGCTTTTTCCTCCAGCATTGCATTTATTTGCGCTGCAATTTCAGCAGCAGCCTTGCGCATACCCGAAGCCGAAGTTCCATGAATTGGCAGGCTGCTGCACGGCACTGCATGCCCGAAACGTATGCTAACAGATTTAAACGGCCGAAGTACTCCTCTGCAGCTTATGGCAACAGGAAGTACAGGTGCACCAGAACGCGCTGCAAGCAGTGAAAAACCTGCTTTAGGGCAGAAAGGTGAGTCATCAAAAACGCATTTGCCCTGAGGAAAAATTCCAACAATCCCGCCGCTTTTCAAAATGTGCTCTGCAGTGCGCATTGACTTCATGTCTCCTGTATTACGGTTAACTGGGAATGCCCCCATTGCATAAAGGAAAGTCCTGGCTAATGGCCCGTGATCTGTAAAAAGTTCCGATTTCGCCATATAGTGTATATTGCGCCGGAAAGGCATGGCAATTAAGAAAGGGTCAACTACCGATTTGTGGTTGCTGCAGACAATAAGCTTGCCATTGGGTGGAATATTCCGTACGCCATGGTAACGCACCCAGAAGAAAAGTCTTCCTGCAGGTGTTAGGAACCTGAGCAGAAACATATAAAGCCCGCGGTGGTTCATTTTACCTTTCCATCCTCAAACTCTTTAAGCCCGATTTTGCGAAGCTCAGCTATACGGCCCATAACAAATTCGCTCGCTGCGCGAAGTTCGCTTGGCTTCCCATGCTCAATGCCGAGTTCATCAGGAAAAATCGGTTTTCCGTAAGCGACAACGCAGCGGTTGAATAATCTTGGAAGGCCTCCGCCTTTTGCAGTAATGCAGCACGGGAGAATCGGCACATTGCATTTTTTAGCAAGCATCACAGCACCGGGCTTTGGCCTTAAAAGGCTGCCGTCTTTTGATCGTGTACCTTCTATAAAAACACCGAGGACATCGCCGTACTGCAAATGCTGCCTTGCAAGGTTAATCGCGCCAATATCGCTCCTGCCGCGCGAAACTGGGAATGCGCCGAGCGCGCTTATCACCGCGCCAACAAATTTATTCTGGAAAAGCTCTTTTTTAGCCATATAGAATATTTGGCGCTTTTGCGTAAAGGCAAGGCGCACAGGATCTGTATTGCTTGTGTGGTTTGAGCAGAGAACCACTCCTCCATTTTGAGGCATATATTCCTCATGAATGATATGGTTTGGCATCAAAAAGTTAAAGAACCACGGCAAAAATGTTTTGGCAAATGAATAAAGCAGCGTTCTGTTCATGGCATACTATTCCCCAATGACTTTTTGCTTAATGAACGCCGAATAATCTGAATAACAAGCTTAACTGACTGCTCAAATGTGTTGTCGGTAGTGTCGATCTTTATGGCGTCCTCTGCCGCTTTAAGCGGCGATATTGCACGGTGTATGTCGCGGTAGTCTCTCTGCTTCATATCATTAAGGACATCATCGTAATCAGCTTTTATGCCTTTCTTAATCATTTCTTCATATCTTCGCCTTGCCCTGTCCTCAAGCGAAGCAGTAAGGAATATTTTCACCTGCGCATTTGGCAGCACCACCGTACCTATGTCACGGCCATCCATAACAACATTGTTTTTCTCCGCAAGGTTTCGCTGGACATCTACGAGAAACTTTCGTACTTCAGGTATTGCTGAAACCTTCGAAGAAGCCGTTGAAACTTCTTCCGAACGGATTTTGCTTGAAACATCATTGCCATTAAGTATAACTTTTAAGTCCTTATTTTGATATTCCAAAGAAACGGAAATCTTCTTAAGAAGCGGGCACACCTGCATTGGGTCTGCCGCATCTGCCCCATTTTCCAGTATAAAAAGGCCAATGGCCCTGTAAAGGGCACCGGTATCGATATACAGATAACCTAACTCCTCCGCAGCACGCTCAGCTATTGTGCTTTTTCCAGCACCCGCAGGCCCATCAATCGCTATTGCTGTCATATGAACCGACATTCCTTTCTTTTAAACTTTCATTGAATTACCTGCAAGACGGCCAGTACTAAATGCAATCTGCAAGTTGAATCCACCAGTATACGCATCTGCATCAATAACCTCACCTGCAAAATAAAGGCCTTTTACGAGCTTTGACTCCATTGTTTTAGAATTAATCTCGTCGACCGCAACGCCGCCAGATGTTATAATAGCTTCTGAAACGGGACGGAATCCGCTTACCGTTATTTGAAAAGATTTAAGGAGCGCACCGAACGACCGGCGCATATCGCGCGTAATTGCATTGCATTTCGTTCCTGGAGGAATACCCGAGCGCTGTACCGCAACAGGAATCATTTTGTGCGGCAGCAAAGCAGAAAGCGAATTCGAAAAATCGCGGTTTTTGTTCGCACCGAAATCGCGAAGCAGGCGTGCGTCAAGTTTTTCATACGACAGCGCAGGTTTCATGTCAATAATAATACGGTATCGGCCGGGAGACATCTCACGCATATGGGAACTTGCACTTAAAATTACTGGTCCCGAAAGGCCGAAATGAGTGAAGAGCATCTCGCCGAAATCTTCATATATCGCTTTTTGTGTTTTGCTGTCGACAACTTTGACAGAAACATTTTTAAGCGAAAGCCCCATCATGCTGCGGCAGTCTTTGCCGTCTTCACCATCCACAGTGAGTGGAACGAGCGACGGGCGTATGCGGTTTATCGTATGCCCTGCCTGCCTTGCAAAGCGGTAACCGTCGCCTGTGGAGCCTGTTAGAGGATATGATATCCCGCCACAGCAAACAGCAACATTCGCAGCCATGATATCATCGCCGTTTTTCAAGCGCACCCCCTGCACGGCATCATTTTTAAGCAGCAGTTTCTCAGCGCTTCCGGTAATGATTTTAACGCCATTTTTGCGGTCAAACTCAGCCAGTTTTTCAGCTACATCAGCAGCATGGTCAGAAACAGGGAAAACACGCCCTCCGCGTTCAGTTTTAAGCGGCAGGCCAAGACTTTCAAAAAAGTGCATCGTGTCATGAGGTGAAAACTGAGACGACGCGCTGTAGAGAAAACGGCCGTTTGTAGGAGTCGACTCTATCAGCGTGCGCACATCGCAGTTATTAGTAATATTGCATCGCCCTTTGCCTGTAATGCGTATCTTCTTGCCAAGGACCGCATTTTTTTCCAGCAGGCAAACAGACAAGCCCTCTTCGGCAGCAGTGCCGGCAGCCATCATGCCCGCTGCTCCGCCGCCAATGACAAGAACATCAAATCTCACTTGGAAGGACCATCTACCTTTTCATATACTCCATACTCATCCCAGATATTCTCAAGATCCTCGAAAGTTTTCTTAACTTCCCCCGACTTTTTGATTGTAACCATGACTATAAGCGCATTTATAAGGCTGAGAGGCGCGCAGAGCGAATCTACAATAGATGCTATATCGCTGCGTGCAAGCAGCAGATAATCGGCCGGAGCCGCAATGGGCGACATGGATGTGTCTGTAATGGCAATTACCTTTGCACCTCTCTTGTGTGCAAAGTCCATCGCATTAGCAACTTTCCTCGAATAGCGCGGGAAACTTATGCCTATAACTGTATCGCGCTTGTCAATATGGATCATCTGTTCAAAAATTTCTCCCTCGCTCGTAGACTGTACAAGCAAAACATTTTCAAACAGCATATTGAAGTAATTCGACAAAAATGTTCCAAGTGCAAGCGCGCTTCTTGCAGCCAAAATATAAATTTTGCGCGATGCGATGATAGCGTCTACTGCACGGTAGAAATCTTCGTGTGATGTTTCTTCCATTGTTCGGCGGATCACGTCAATATCCTGATTAAACACGAAATCGAGGACGTCTGAATCTCCAATTCTGCTGGATGTCACATCCATACGCTGGACTGTAGTCAGTTTATTGCGTATCATCTCCTGCATTGCCTGCTGCAGCTGCGGATAGCCATCATATCCAATTTCAGTAGCAAAGCGCACAACTGTTGACTCGCTTACACCTACAGTCTCACCGAGTTTTGAAGCCGTCATAAATGCAACTTTGTCATAATTTTCCTCGATATACTTGGCAATCCTTTTTTGGCCTTTTGAAAACTCGTTCATTTTTTCCAGAATACGTGATTCCAGCAAATTATCCATTTTTAAAAATAGCCGTTTCTCCGCACATGATTATAACTTAAGTGCAGCTTCGCGCGGGTTACTGCACCTCATAACTCAAAATTAAAGGTGTGGCTGGAAGAACCTCCAGTCATACCACATTTCATAATTTTAATGCTGTTTTCTAAAAAAATCAAGGGAAAATAGCAAAACATTTCTACTGAATGCCAAATCGTTTCAATGTAACTGCAGCCACTTGCTTATTCTATGGTGGAACTTCTTGCAGTAAGCCACTATAAGAAGTGACAACGCATAATCATACAAAGCAAAAACGACATTGCCAATCAGCAGAAAAATCCAAGGAAGATATATGCCAAAAAGCGAAAAACTGTTTTTGGGAACACTCAGTACATAAATTGCAATATAAAACCCCGCAACAGCAGTAACATTAAAAAATGCAAATTTCAAGCTTATGCCGCTTGCTTTACCGCATTTTTTTTCTATCTGCGCCTTCACTACAGGGTAACAGCCAAAAAGCGCTATATAGCATAGCACAGCTTCTTTATCGCCTGCAAGCAGAGCAGAAAGTATCGAAACCGCCGCATACACTGACATAGCCCATCCAGGGCCGAGCTCAATTACGGCCGGAGCTGTAAAAATTCCCGCAATGGCAGGAATTGCATATGTTCCAACAGGAATAATGCCGCTTAAAACCATGATTACCGTAGAAACAGCTGTCAGCATGGAGCTGAATGTCAGTTTAAGGCTTTGGTTCATCTAACAGCCCCCCTTGCCGTTTACCAGCATCCGCCCCTGCCGCCCAAGCCTGGTCCGAAGCAACTGCAACACGTATCTGCAACGCACAGGGAAGTGCATATATCACACCCGCTGCAGCTGTTAGCTTGCGGAACATTTGAATTATAGCCGCCGTACATTCCGTTGCGCTGGGCAGCAACCTGATTAAGTGCGGCCTGGTATTCAGGGTTCTGAGGATTCATCTGGCAGGCCCTCACATAATCGTTATAAGCCTCATCGAGCCAGCCACGGCGGTAAAGGGCAGTTCCTTTGAGAAAAAACCATTCCGCGTCACGCCTTTCAGAAGGAACACCGTCAAGTATCTGCTCAGCATCCGCAATTCGGCCTGACATTATTAGGCTGCGCACGTCCTGATATTCAGATCTGCCATATTCACCGTAGCCGCTGTACTCACCGTATCCGCCATATCCAACCTGTCCAGAAGAATTCGCATGGTCTTTCCGCTCTTTCATTATCTGGTCATATGCCTCATTGATTTCTTTCATCTTCTCACCTGCAAGGTCAGCAAGAGGACTGCCAGCATATTTGTCAGGATGGTATTTTTTCGCAAGGCTATGATATGCTGTTTTTACTTCATCATCGGATGCGTTTGGAGAAACGCCGAGAATTCTATATGGGTCTGACATTGCCGTTCTCCTTCGTAAAAAGTTTTTCCTTCTGGATCAGCGGAAGCCCCATAAATACAACGTTGTGCACGATTGGGCCAAAGCGGCTGCACTCCATAAGGTCTGCAACTGCACAAAGCTGCGACAACGTTCCATTCATTACCTGGTTGGCATAATTCTTCGCTTTGCCAATGGCTTCTTGCTCACTGTATGCTGTCAAGTGGAACTTTTCAGCAAATGGATTAAATGACTTTTGCGCGATATCTTTCTCAATATCATCAGCAGCATCCATCAGGTATACCCATCTGCCGAGATAATACCCAAATTCATTAGCAATACGGGCTTTCGGCGTGCCGCTTTCCAGTTCTCCGCATACCGTCCATTCAAGAATTTTCCCGAGCATCTTGGCAGTAGGTTCCGCGCAGCTGTCAATCTTAGGGCTTTTATCTTTTTCAGCAGTTTTTTGGGCTTCCATTGATTCTGCAACTATTTTTTCAAGTTCCGGATATTTTTTTGCTGCATTTCTGTGCCGAAAATAAAACGGCGGATAAAGCAGACAGCATGCAGCCTTTCTTAAAAAGCCAGAATCTGCAATATCATCTCTCAGCTTATAGTAAGCAAGGATAACAGTCAATGCAGATGACAGCAGAAACTCCCTGCTGTCATCGCTGCAGAATATGCATTTTTTCAGCGGATTTGCAACGCATCTGCCTTCATGAAATTTTATGCTTGGCCCTTCGGAAACAGCGAATGCCAAAATTGCATAAAACGTACAGTCATAATTCAGCACAAGGCGTGCTGCCAGCCCATAGTCTTTTCCAAGCCTACGGCAAAGTGTGCAGTAAATACCGCCGTACTCTTCATATTCACGGACACGCAGCTCCGGTTTTTCAGGTTTTATATAGCCAAACAAAAAAACCATCCTTAAAAAGGGCAAAAATCGATTTGACTGTTTTCATTGTACTATACAACATCCATTATTTAATTAAAAATTTATAAACTTTTCTATTTTGTGCAATGCAAAAGAGGATTTAATAAACTACGCCTCACCCTTTTTTATTGCTCTCATTCAATACTCACCGCTCAACGGGTTCAGTATCCCATAATCGTCGCTGTCAGCACTGTTTATAGACTTAATCGCTTTGCCTGCGCCTATTGCAACGCAGTTCTGCGGGTCATCGGCAACCTTTACAGACATCTTTGTCTGTTTGGCGAAAAGCTGGTCGAAACCATAAAGTTGTGCTGAGCCGCCTGTTAAAACCATCCCGTCGCTGTAGATGTCGCCCATAAGCTCCGGAGGCGTTTTTTCAAGCATTTCCTGAGCAACGCGCACTATCTTCATAGCACTGTCGATAAGTGCTTCAAGCGCTTCGTCGCTCGTAATGTCAGCCCACTGAGGGAGGCCTGTCATCGCGTTACGGCCTTTGACGCGGAACGTAAGGATTTCTTTGCGCGGAAACACACAGCCAATCGTCTTTTTGCAGTCTTCCGCCATCCGCTTTCCAATAACAAGATTATACTTTCGGCGGATATACTTTATAATTGCTTCATCGAATACGTCCCCTGCAATTTTTACAGAACGCGAAATAGCAATGCCGTTAAGGGAAAGGACAGCCATGTCTGTAGTGCCACCACCAATGTCTATGACAAGTGATCCATGTGGAACCGATATATCAAGATTGGCACCAATCGCTGCAGCCACTGGCTCTTCGATCAAACATATTTTCCGCACACCAGCTGCGCTTATGGAGTCAACGACAGCTCGCTTTTCAACTTCAGTAATTTCGCATGGTACACTTACGACGATACGTGGCATGACGACTTTGCTAACATTTATTTTTTTGAGGTCAGATTCAATTAGATATTTGGCGAGGTCGAAGTCTGAAATAACGCCTCCAAACAGTGGATGGCACACCTTAATTTTGCTGGAAGTTCGCCCAATCATATCGTAGGCTTCTTTGCCTGTTGCTATAACATCGTTTGTTTCAAGGTCAACAGAGATGACGGCGGGTTCATTAAGGACAATTCCCTTTCCATCAAGAAAAATTTTGACGTATGAGGTTCCAAGATCAAGTGCAATATCCGTACCCAGCACTTCATCACATCCAATCGTATATTTTATTAAAAAAACAGTCAGATATTATTCTATTCATTTTTTTTATTATATTACAATGTTTGCTGCTTTTCAACTGAATCAAGTTCAGAATGTGCTACAACAGCGCAGCAGACTGACTTCGCACCGCCGAGGAAAAGCATGGAAGAACATTCGGCCAGAGTCGCCCCCGTAGTGATAATGTCATCAATCAGTAGCACACATTTCCCCGAAGCCATTAGCCCAAAAGGCAAGTAGGCGCCGCGCACATTTCCAGCGCGCGCTTTTTTCCCAAGAAAGTGTTGGATGCGGTTCTCTTCTACCCTGCGCAGGCATTCGGCGTATGGTATATGCAAAAAATTGGCAAGCGGCATAGCAATAAGCTCTGACTGATTATATCCTCTTTCGCGCATACGATTTTTGAAAAGCGGCACAGATGTAACAATATCAAAACGAGCGTCCGGAAAAGCCATTTTTATTTTTTTGGCTAATTGCTCAGCATACCAGCAGGCATTTGTTTTCTTTCCATGAAACTTAAACTGCAAAATGGAGTCACGCACTATACCTTTGTACGGATACAGAAAAGCACATGGAATTTTTCTGCCATCTGCCTGCACTGAAGTCAGGCCACCGGCATTATGGTTAACTTTCTTTGCGCATTCCTGGCATATTTGCCTTCCAGGGGGCACAATATTTTCGCAGAAAATGCACCGTGGCGGAAATAAAAGGTCTACAGCAAAACGCCCTGCTTTTTTAAGTGGCAGCATCATCACTTTCACCTTCCGCATTTTCTGTCAGAAGGTCATAAAGGCCTGTATAGCGCTGCGTCTTCCTATCATTTGCTACCATCCTCCGCACAATTTCAGGGTGCCCTACAAGTATAAGCAAAGACCTTGCGCGCGTCACCGCAGTATATAGAAGAT
Source organism: Ruminococcaceae bacterium UBA1036 (assembly GCA_002316805.1). Lineage (GTDB taxonomy): Bacteria > Bacillota > Clostridia > Oscillospirales > Acutalibacteraceae > Thermocaproicibacter. Next base: position 24,385 of record DCEF01000009.1, on the reverse strand, counting down.
TGCGGTAGCAAAGCTGCGGCGCTCCGCGGTACATTGGAATCACCACGGCTGTAAACTCATTGCCCTGGCTCTTATGTACAGTCATAGCATAGGCAAGTTCGAGCTCCGAAAATTTTTCGGATTCGTAAATTACTACACGGTCATCTATCTGCACGGCTGCTGTGGCCGCACGGCGGTCTATCTGAAGCAGCACGCCGAGGTCTCCGTTAAAAACCCCTTCGCCATATGTACCATCACTGCGTTTCCATTCCAGGTTGTAATCATTTTTTATCTGCATGACTTTGTCGCCTTCCCTGAAAAGGGTGCCGTTAACAGTAATCTCATTTTTACCCTTGGAAGGAGGATTAATTGCCTGCTGAAGCCTGCGGTTCAGCTCGTTTGTACCCAGGGCACCCTTCCTTCCTGGCGAAAGCACCTGAATATCTGAAAGCGGCGAATACCCATAGCTTTTGGGAAGCCTGCGGCTACAAATGTCAACAATTACAGATATTATCTCGTCGGCCGTCCGATATGGCAGAAAGAAGAAGTCAGAAGTATGAATATTCATCTCGGGCATTTTGCCCGCAACAATTTTATGGGCATTGGCGACAATCAGGCTTTTCATTGACTGCCTGAATACTTCTTTAAGCTGCACAACAGGTACAAGGTTTGATGCGATTAAATCCCCAAGGACATTCCCCGGGCCAACAGAAGGGAGCTGATCACTGTCTCCTACCATAATCAGGCGGCACCCGAGTGGAAGAGCACGCAGAACAGCTTCAAACAAAAGTGTGTCCATCATTGAAAGCTCGTCTATAATTAAGGCGTCGCATTCAAGCAGGTCTTTCTCATTCTTCTCAAATTCAGGCTGGTCATTTTCATTCCATTTAACTTGTAGAAGGCGGTGTACAGTCTTCGCCTCTTTGCCTGTCAGATCGGTCATGCGCTTTGCCGCACGGCCAGTTGGCGCAGCAAGAAGCACTTTCTCGCCATGAAACTCAAGGATGCGGATAATTGCATTTAGCGTCGTCGTTTTCCCAGTTCCTGGGCCTCCCGTAAGAATAAGCATACCTTTAGTAAGAGCTTTGCGTATAGCAGTTTTCTGAAGCTCCGCATATGCAATTTGTTCTTCTGCCTCAATCGTTTCAATATAACCATCAACACCGATTATTGGCTGCGCGGGAAATTTGAGCATCATGCGTATGCGCCCGGCCGTGTATACTTCAGCCTGATAAAGCTGAGACGTAAAGACAAATTCCCTTCCGCGGAAATTCCTTGAGATGAGGGACGAATCACTTTTCATCTCGTCGAGGGCATCTGATGCCTCTTCTTCTGTTACACCGAGCATTTTGGCAGATGCTGCAAGCAATTTATCTACAGGCAGGCAGGTATGGCCGTTATTTTCGTTATGCTTCAGCACATATACGATTCCAGCCCTAATCCTGCACCTGTCGTCCTGCGGATGCTCAAGCGCGGCGGCGATGTGGTCGGCGCGCGCAAAATCTATCTGCAGCCTATCGCTGCAAAGGCAGTAAGGGTTTTCTTTTATCTTTTCTTCAGACTGGGCGCCATATTCTTTCCAAACACGCACAGAATCTTCCGGTGTTAGCCCATAACCTGAAAGCCTTAGCATTGCCTCACGCATGCCGCCTACACGCTGAAACTCTTTCCCTATTTCTTCCGCCTTTGAGCGCGTTATTCCCTTTATTTCACTTAGCCGCTCAGGCTCATTTTCAATAACTTTAATCGTATTTTCGCCGAATTTGCCAATTATCTTCTTTGCAAGTGCAGGTCCGATGCCATGGATAGCACCTGATGACAGATACTTTAGCATCGCTTCGGCATCTGCCGGCGCTGAGCGCTCTACCGACTTCACCTTGAACTGAACACCGTAATTCTGGCTGTTAACCCAGCTGCCTATTATGTGGAGCTGCTCACCGGCGCCAACAAAAGGTATGGTGCCGACCGCGGTCACCAAATCTTTACCATTGTTAATCTCAACTACAGCATAGCCATTTTTTTCATTACGAAAAATAACCTGCTCTACAGAGCCGGTCATTTCAAGCAGTGTTTTGTCTCCCAAAAAGCTCCCCCGGATTCTTTAATAATCTGAATAACCTTTTTTTAGTATAAACGAAACAAAAATAATTTGCAAATCATTTTATCCAGAACTTTTGGAATTCTTCAGGTGTGCAGAGAATGATTTCCGGATTATCGGCGCAGATAATTTCACATATGCGGCGCGTTTCGATATCCATGCCACAGTCGAGGCAAACAACCTGAGCTCCTCCGCCTATCCAGTCTGTGCGATCCATGGCACTGCGTATTATTGCTTCTGCCTGTTCTTCATGCCCTGTAAGCGGCAGCATGAGCACCAGTTTTCCCTGGTTTTTTGTTTTTAGAATGCAGCGCCAGACAGCACGAATAACCTCCACTGTTCCAATGACTGCAAGAATGGCAAAAATGCACTTCAAAACTACATCAGGCATGAAAATCACCCCGGCACATATTATGCACCGGGGTGAATATTTGACAGATCATTTTTTTATTGCAGACTTAAGTGCATCAACTTTATCACGCTTTTCCCACGGCGCGTTCAGGTCTTCACGGCCCATATGACCATAATTGGAAAGTGCACGGTAGATTGGCCTGCGAAGGTTAAAGTTGCGGATTATTGCACTCGGGCGCAAGTCAAACACACTGCGTACCGCTTTTTCAAGCTCCTCTGCATTGTATTTGGAAGTGCCGAATGCGTCGACTGAAATTGAAACCGGATGCGCTACGCCGATTGCATATGCGAGCTGGACTTCACATTTCTTTGCAAGGCCCGCCGCAACTATGTTTTTAGCTACATAGCGCGCCGCATAGCTTGCGGAACGGTCAACTTTCGTCGGGTCTTTCCCTGAAAATGAGCCTCCGCCATGCCTGCCATAGCCGCCGTACGTGTCAACGATTATCTTCCTGCCTGTAAGGCCGCTGTCACTTACCGGGCCGCCGATAACGAAGCGCCCTGTCGGGTTTATGTAGTACTTTGTATTTTCATCGAGCCATTTTGCCGGAATGACTTCCTCTATTACATGTTTTTTAATATCCCTGCGGATTTGCTCAAGTGAAACATCGGGATCATGCTGGGCTGAAACTACGACTGTATCCACGCGCACCGGAGTGTCGCCATCATACTCAATTGTAACCTGAGTTTTTCCGTCCGGGCGCAGGTACGGCAATGTGCCGTTTTTACGCACTTCGGCCAGGTGCTTCGAAAGTTTGTGCGCAAGCGATATTGCCATAGGCATAAGCTCCGGAGTTTCATCGCACGCATAGCCAAACATCATTCCCTGGTCGCCTGCACCTATGAGGTCGTCTTCATCTTTCGCGCCGCTCTTTGCTTCATATGACTTATCGACGCCCATGGCAATATCCGGTGACTGTACGTCTATGGAAGTCAGTACACCACATGTATTGCTGTCAAATCCATAAGCTGGATTATTGTATCCAATGTCGCGGACAACATCACGCGCTATGGAAGAAATGTCTACATAGCAGTCAGTTGAAATTTCGCCCATTACATGAATAATACCTGTGGTGGCTGTCACTTCACAGGCAACATGGGCATTGGGATCCTTTTCAATAATAGCATCGAGCACAGCATCCGCAATCTGGTCACAGACTTTGTCAGGGTGCCCTTCTGTTACGGACTCCGATGTGAAAAAACGCTTTGACATACTGCAGCCTCCTGTAAATTTATAGGCAGAAACCATTTTTCTATGGTTTCGCATGAAAAATGCCGCCCGGAAAACCGAGTAGCATGAAAAATCCAAGCCTCATCTATCGGTCTCCCGCAGGAATTGGCACCTTGCATACGCAGGTTGCCGGACATCATAGGGCCTGTTCCCTCCGTCACTCTTGATAAGGGGGCATATTCATTTGTATTTATTAATAATACCATATATATGGTATAGAGTAAATATACAAAATGATTAAATTGTAAGAAAAATGTCATAATAAACCGAAATTGTTTAGTGGACCCTGCCATGAAGGATGGGGCTGACGCGTTTGTATAGTAAAAACGTAAGTACAGACACTACCGCACCTTTAAAGAGGTTAAACGGAACAACAGCCAGCAGGACAAACGTAGACAGGTCCACAATAGATGGATTGACTTTTGTGCCCATCTGAATAAGCGCAGCCATTGGCATGTGGAAAGCCTTTGCAAAAAGCGGGAGCAGAACAAAGGCATTGAAAACCCCGGCTGCGGCAGACATAGTGATTGTCCCTACAGCCATGCCTATCACAGCATTTTTTCTCGTCTTATTCGCCTTGTAAATCATGCCGGCCGGTAGTACCATACAGCAGCCAACAAAGAAATTAGCCAAATCTCCTACTCCAGCTGTGGAGCTTCCATGAATGAAAAAATACAACAAAACTTTGACAAGTTCAATAAGTGCACCTGACACAGGCCCCATGGCAAATGTGCCAATCAAAACAGGAAGCTCGCTGAAATCGAGCTTGTAAAATCCCGGCGCAAACCACAGCGGGAATTCCACCATCATAAGTAGAAATGCAACCGCGCCCAAAATGCCGATCTGCGTTATCCTGCGTACGTCCGTTACGGAATCTGAACTGTTTTTGCTTTTGATGTTTTCCATAAAAATTCTCCTTTTCCGCTGTCAACGAAAAAGCCCCGCAGAAATTCATCTGCGGGGTGAAAATACGCCTCTTATAATATGCGCTCTTCTTTCATCCGGACTATACCGTCGGCTTTGGAATCACACCAAATCTGCAAAAAGCTCGTGGGCTTGTCGGCACTGCCGCATTACCACCGGTAGGGAATTGCACCCTGCCCCGAAGACAGCATTCAATTTGGTATCATTATAGCAATCTTGTCTTCATATGTCAAGCATGATTTGTCAATCATATTTTCCTCTGCTATAATATAACAATTAACAACAATATTATTTGACTTGGCGCGGAGGTAAAAATGAAAAAACACAGTTTAAAAGACAGACTCATTTCCGCTGCACTGGCAGCGGCCGTTTCAACCCTTTTCCTTACATCATGTGGCAGCGTAAGCGCTTCTGTCACTGTGCCGAAAGCGAGCTCATCAGTTACATATAAGCAGGATTTTTCTTTCAACAAAGCTCAATATTCAAGCGACGGAAAAATCGAATATTATTTTCCGCGCGCCGGCCAGAAAGCCGAGCCACAACTTATCAAAGTCATAAATTCCGCACAGAAAAATCTCGATGTTGCCATTTACAGCCTTACGGACAATCCAACCGCATCTGCAATCGTCGCAGCTCACAAAAAAGGGGTTTCTGTCAGAGTGATTTCAGACAAACAGCAGTCTGGCGAAAAATATCAAGAATCCATTCTGCGTAGCCTGACAAAAAGCGGCATACCTGTTAAAGTAAATACCCATACCGGCCTAATGCATTTGAAAGTGACGATCGCCGACCAGAAAACAGCTACCACCGGCAGTTTCAATTACACAAAATCAGCCGAAACAAAAAATGACGAAGTTTTTGTTGTGCTGCACGATGAAAAAGTGGCAAAGGATTTTGACACAGAATTTAATCGCATGTGGAATGATAAAAGTAATTTTAAAAATTTCAGATAGAGTACCGCGCAGCTTGCATATTTAAAAGTTTTTTCATCAGATAATTGAAATCTGGTAGGAAACCGTCTTTTTCTCACCCGCGGGCAGAAGTATCATGCCGCGCTTCTTTTCAAATTCATCGCCTTCGTCATTGCATGTTCCCAGCCCGTTCCACGGCTCAAGTGCTACAAACGGTCCACCATTTGCACTTGACCAGATGAGCAGATAATCCATATCCGGGAATTCCACACATACGCCCTTACCAGATTTCCGGCTGCGCAGCGTAACTTTTCTCGATTTGATACCGTCAAATATCAGAGCATCTTTTGAAAACAGTTCGTGCTTCATCGGAAGAATTTTTGAATCATCAAGGATCGGCATGCGCTTGTCCATCTGCGGAAGGCCATTCTCATCAAGGAGCGGGCAGTTAGCAGTTTCTGGCTGTTCAAACTCAACATCATAATCCTCGAACTGCTCTCCGGCAGAGATTGGGCAGTTAAATGCTGGGTGGCCGCCAATCTGAAACGGAAGCGCACATGAATTTGGATTTTCAATCTCATGGCTTACCGTGACTCTGTGGTTTTCAACCGTATAAGTTGTTTCAAGCACAAAGTCAAACGGATAATGCTGTTTGGTCTCATCGTCAGAAATGAGCCTGAACATTATTGAGTTTTGGTCCTGGCGTATCATTTCTGCCTGCTTCCTGCGGGCAATTCCATGGCGCTCCATACAGCATGTTTTGCCGTCTGCCGTTACAGCTTTTTTGTTGCGCAGGCTGCCGACTATTGGAAAAAGCACCGGAGCCTGCCCTTTCCAGTATTTCGGGTCACCTTGCCAGAGGTATTCAGTTCCATCATTATCACGGATTGATGTAAGTTCCCCACCTAAAGAGCGTGCTTTTACAACAAGGTCTTTGCTTTTAATTGTATACTCCATATTTTATATTCTCCTTGATTCTTAATTTAATTTGCATTTATTGTGTTTGATACATTGGAAACCACATGATTTTTAGCACTCAGCAGAACTCTTTTTCTGCATATTCTCTAAATGCTCTTTTGCCTGCCACATGCCATGCGAAGCAGCCTTTTTCCAGAATATTCTGGCTTGATTGCAGTTCATTTCAACGCCAAGGCCATAGAAGCAGCACTCTCCGAGGCGATTCTGCGCCGCCGCATTTCCAAGGCCTGCGGCTTTCACATACCAGTGTAAAGCCTTTTCCATATCTTTAGGAACACCAATTCCATTTTCAAGGCAATAAGCGAATCCATACTGGCAATCAGCACCGCCGCGTTTTGCACCGCGCTCAAAACATCCGGCAGCCTTTTTGCAGTCACGTTTTACACCCTGCCCATATAAATAGCATTCGCCGAGATGGAAAATGCCGGCAGCATGGCTCTGCTTCGCCGCCATGGAAAACCAGTAAGCAGCTTTAGTGTAATTGCAGGCTGTTCCTTTGCCATCCCTATAAAGAAGGCCAAGGTTGTTCTGCGCGTCGGCATGGCCCTGTTTTGCCGCTTTTAAAAACCAGTGCAGAGCTTTCCTATAATTCTGAGGCGCCCCAAGGCCATGGCTGTAGCGCACACCGAGGTTAAACTCGGCGACAGTATGCCCCTGCCCTGCTGCCATTTTAGACCAATAATCCGCTTTGGCATAATCCTGAGGCACCCCTCGGCCACTGTAATAGCACAGCCCAAGTTTATGCTGTGCATCTGCATGGCCCTGCTCGGCCGCTTTTTCAAACCAGTACGCTGCTTTCGAATAGTCCTGCGGTATGCCATCTGCCAGGATATAGGCAAGGCCGAGACTGTACTGCGCGTCGGCGTCGCCCTGCTTTGCCGCTTCCAAAAGTCCGTCAAACCTGCTGTTTCCGCTGCCAGAGTATTTACCGCCAATAATAGCAAGGCAGCACGAAACTGCAAAATCCGTCTGCTCAGCAGTCCAGCAATATTCATTTTCCATGCGGATACGGTATTCCCTGCGTATATTCTCATTTTTTTCCGGATGTGCCCTTAAATCGCCATAAAGCCCCGCGTGAAATGCTATGCGCATCAAATGCATTTCACCTTTGTACTGGCCCTTTGCATAGTCGTCAAAAAGCGCGCGCAGAAGCTTTTTATCCTCAAAAATCTTTTCTCCGCGCTCATCTTTAATTTTTTTTAGAACACCAATAATGCCACTGTCCACGGAAATCACCTTCGACAAAACGCAAAAACTATTTAAGCACGCCAAGACTTGCTTTGCGTAATAAGCTTAGCTAAGTACGCCTGCAACAGATAAATCATCACCGCTGCCCTTCTCAGTCATTTCCGAAAGGAATTCCATCAGGTTTTTTTTAGTCGTTTGGCATGGTGATGAGGAAAATTCAGAAATAATTTTCTCCATAAAATCCCGGTAGCAGCTGAATGACGAAAACGAATTTTTTACGCCGTCGGTAGACATAATTACAGCCGCCGGAGAACCGGCACAGTATATATGATGGAAATGGTAAAAGGCGTCGGACTCACACAGTGAAGTGGTCACATTGCCCACAAGGCTGTCTTCACGCGGTACTGAAGAAACAGTCCCATCTCTGTTAAAAGCGAAACAGTCGCCATCGCCTAACTGCATTCCAAACCAGTAATCCGGCCCCATGGCGGATACAATCAGTGTTGTACCATAGGCGGATTCAATAAACTTTCCGCTTTTAAGAAAGCTTCTGCGCCTTTCTGAAAGCGGCTTGAGCTCTTCTGATGAAAACGGATGTGAGGAATAATGGCGCGCGATTTTGCGGTTCCAGTTTAAAATAATGTTTTTCTTAAGCTGGTCAAATTTTTCATCCGAATTTTTAAGCGTTTCACTATTTTCACGTTTTACGAATTCACGCACTGATTTCAGCGCAGCTTCTACCGCAAAGCGCGCGCCTGTTCCGCTGCGGAAATAGCGCACATCGCCGTGGCCGTCAGCTACGGCAGCGGCGGCTGCATTTCCAAAGCAGGCAGATTTCGAATAATCCTGGCAGTCAGCGTTATGGCGTATGTGGCTTGCACCGCGCACCGTTACATGAAAGCCCATAAAAGGATTCATCAGTTCCACTCTTCATCTTCGTCGTCGGCAGAATTGACAGGCTGCCATTCCTGTTGCTGTTTATTAAGCTCTTCTGTAAATGTTTTCTGGCGGCTTTCCTGGCCTACCGTGCTGCTCTGGCTGCCAATCTTCGAAGCCGTAACTGAGACAAGCCGAATCATTTTTGCAAGTGCTTCAGGCGTATGGGCCCTGAGGACGGCCTCAGGCGTGCCTGTGAATTCCGTAAGTACTTCATCATTTACGTCATCTTTTTCACCTATGGCTACTGCAACTTTTATAGCTACACGGAACCATTTATTCTGATTGAGCCTGTCCAGCTCTTTTTTATAGTCATCCGTCGGCTCGCCGTCAGTCATAAGAAAAATAGCAGGTGCGTAAGACCCTTCCACGTCGTTCATAAAAGCATTGCGCGAAAGCTTCTCGTTAAGCATGCGGTACGCCTCGCCAAGGTCAGTCATGCCGTCAGCATTTACGTAGGGCCAGCTAAATTCATCTGCCGGCTTTGGCTCATCGTAAAGCCATTTTGCGCCGTTTGAAAAAGTGATGGCAGCAATTTTGATTTCAGCATCTGCATTGTCTTCGGAAATCTTGCGTATCTCAGGCAGGACATTAAAAATCGCATCATTGACAGCACCAATTTTTTTGCCCGCCATGCTTCCAGAAGTATCTACGATAAAAAACAAGACCATTGTGCGTTTTGCAATTCCTTCTGTATTTTCGAACGGATTTGACATTTATAGACTCTCCCTTTCAATCAGAAGCAGAATTGATTTTAAACAATTTTGGCATCACTGACATTGCCAAAGCTAACTTTAATATCCTTAAAAATTGGAAGCACAGCATTTGGGGCAACCACTTTTTTGCTGCCATCGGGCATTTCTGCCTGCCAACTTGTTTCGGAAAGGTTTCGTATGCCCCACAGGTTATGGTGATTCTTGCTCCGTACTACTCTTCCAGTCTCAGTTCTGAAATCCATGCTGCTTTCGACAGTATGGCACGCATAAATCCGATTGCCCGGGTACAACGCCACAGAATATCTTTGAACATTTAGGCGAAGAGGTCTGACCATTTTTGCGCCGCATGAAAGGCAATGCAGCTCATTGGAATCACCAGCTTTCATCGAAGATGCAAAGTTTTCGCATCCGCAGCCGCATGTGATTATCTCATCGCGCAGGCGTATAAAAAGGCGCAACCACTCATTGTCAGAAACACGTTTTTCCTTTGATTTAATTCCATCTGTGAACGAACGTATAAAAGCTTCCTGAATAAACTGCGGATAAAGTGGCCACAAGTCAATAGCATTGTTGTGAACACCCCTCACAGGCTTGTTTGAATGGTCTTTAGGGTCAAAAATAAAAACAGGGTTGCTTCCATAATGCTTTTTTTCATGCTCATCTGTAAGGCAGACACTTTTTACAACCTTTTCACCCTCAAGCGGATGAGAGAGGAAAAGCAAAAGGAAAAGAATGACAGCAAGTGAAAAATAATCAGACTGCATGCCCGGTTTTTCGCCCATAACAACTTCAGGTGCCATGTAGCGGCATTTCCCTGCAATTCCAAGATTTACGCCATAAGGTGCAACATTGTCATTGTCGCAGATAAGCACATCGCCGTTTTCAGGGTCTATAAAGAAGTTGCCGTCGTTTAGGTCCTGATATGATTTTCCCTGCCTGTGCAGTGAAAGGAAGCTTTCTACTATCATAAGCGCCGCATTCACACGTGCAGAATGTTTCACAATGCGGACTTTGGCATTAAGAACATCCGTAAAGCTTTTATATTCAGGCGGACGCAATGCCATTAAATAGCCGAAGCTGCCCTCTGTCTGTTCCGTAACAAGGATTGGCCATAGAAAACTTCTGGCGGGTGCGCCATCCGCAATATTTTGGCACAGGTTTTTCAAAAAAGCCTGTGGGTTTTTAAGCGACTGCGGGAAAAACCATTTAAGGGCATATTCGCTGCCATTGTATTCAACGCGGTAAACAATCCCCTGGCCGCCTTCTCCAAGCTTTCCAATGACGGTCAGAAATTTGTCTGATCCTTTTACTTTAATTTTATGCCCCTTTTTAAACTCCATTAGCTGAATTACTCCTTTACATACAACAAATGCAAATCAGCTGCATCTTTCATTTCCATATAATATATAAAAAATTCATTATCAAAATAAGTTATCAGTAAAATAATACCACGTTGCGTGAAAAAAGTCTACCTGAAGCAAACTGAAAAAGCCACCCTGAACAAATTGTTCAGGGTGGCTTTTTCTTTAAAAGCTATATGGTATTACTTCTTGCGGTCTGCCAAAACCTTTTTAACCTCTTCTGTGAAAAGAGGAATGATTTTCGTTGCATCGCCAACAATTCCGTAATCTGCTGCATCGAAAATCGGTGCAGTTTCATCCTTATTAATTGCGATGATGAAATCAGAATCCTCCATGCCTGCAAGGTGCTGGATAGCACCGGAAATGCCACAGGCAAGGTACAGGTTCGGGCGGACTGTTTTACCCGTCTGGCCAACCTGAATATCTTTATCGACCCAGCCTGCATCAACAGCAGCCCTTGAAGAGCTTACTGTGCCGCCGAGTACATTTGCACATTCTTCAAGCATCTTGAAGTTTTCCGGGCAGCCCATGCCGCGCCCACCGGAAACAAGGATCTTGGCATCCTGAATGTCCATCTTATGGGATTCTTTCTTGACGACGTCAAGAACCTTGACATCTGTTTCGGAAGAAGGAATGTCAACTTTAAAGTTGTCTACCGGTGCATTTGCATTCTCAATCGGCTTTATTTTTTGCATTACGCCTGGGCGAACAGTAGCCATCTGCGGACGGTAGTCTGGGCATATAATCGTTGCCATAATGTTGCCACCGAAAGCAGGGCGTGTCATCTGCAGGTTATTCGTGCCATCATCGGCAACATCAAGCTTTGTGCAGTCAGCCGTAAGACCGGTGCGTATCCTCGCAGCCACACGCGGTGCAAGGTCACGACCAATAGCCGTTGCGCCATAAAGCAAAACAGCAGGCTTGTATTTCTCGATTACTTTGCATATAGCATACGCATAAGGCTTCGTCGAATAAAGCTCAAGGTCTTTATTATCAACAAGGATAACATTATCAGCGCCATAGCTCGCAACATCCTTGCACAGCCCTGAAATATTGTAACCAAGCAGCACTGCTGTTACTTTTGTGTTCATCTTTCCGGCAAGCTCACGCGCTTTGCCGAGCAGCTCATGGGATACCCCGGCCACTTTATTGTCAACCTGCTGAATAAATACGTAAACGCCTTTATATTCCTGAATATCCATCTTGCTCACCACTTTCAACTATATAATGAATTTCTCTTTGAGCTTACCGACCATATACTCGGCCGCTTCCTGCGGATTCAGGTTGTTGACAAGAGTGCCGGCAGCTTTCGGGCTCTTTGTGAACGTTTTGATAACGCGCGTTGGGGAGCCTTTAAGGCCAATGTCTTCATCTTTGACATCAAGGTCTTTGCGCGTAAGAATTTTGACTTCCTTCTCGCGGTAAGCATCAAAAATGCCGCCCGGTGTCATGTAGCGCGGTTCATTGAGTTCGCTGAGTGCAGTGATCAGGCATGGCATCTTTGCTTTAACAATGTGGTAGCGGTCTTCAAACTGACGTTTTACCGTTACGTAATTGCCCTCAACTTTGATTGCTTCTGCATAGCTGATATTTGAAATGTTAAGGTTTTCAGCAATCTGCGGCCCAACCTGAGCAGTATCGCCATCAATCGCCTGGCGGCCCGTTATAATCAGGTCGTAAGGTATCTTTTTCAACGCGGCTGCAAGAGTGTGAGCTGTTGCCCACGTGTCAGCACCACCAAATGCACGGTCTGTAACGAGTATGGCTTCGTCAGCACCCATGGCAAGCGCTTCGCGCAGTGCGGTATCGGCCTGCGGTGGTCCCATTGAAAGAGCAGTGACATGTGCGCCCTGTTCATCTTTAAGACGGAGTGCCGCCTCAAGGCCGGCTTTATCATCTGGGTTTATAATACTCGGAACGCCTTCACGTATAAGCGTACCGGTTTTAGGGTCAAGTTTAACTTCATTCGTATTTGGAACTTGTTTGATGCAAACGACAATATTCAACGAATTTCCCTCCTTAGGTTTCTGCCTTATTTAAAGGCATATTTGGAAATTACCATCTTCTGAACTTCGCTGGTGCCTTCATATATTTCCGTAATCTTGGCATCACGCATCATGCGTTCAATCGGATACTCTCTGGTGTAGCCATAGCCGCCGTGAAGCTGCAAGCACCGGGTGGTAACATCCATAGCTGTGGAGGCACAGTAGAGTTTCGCCATTGCTGCTTCTTCTGAATATCTCGGTTTGGAATCTTCAGCAAGAGCCGCACGGTACAAAAGAAGTTGAGCAGCTTTAACTTTTGTAGCCATATCCGCAATTTCGAACTGTGTGTTCTGGAACTTTGAAAGTGGACGGCCAAATTGCTTTCTCTGTTTTACATATTTGATAGTTTCTTCAAGGGCGCCTTCTGCAATGCCAAGTGCCTGAGATGCAATGCCTATACGGCCATTGTCAAGCGTAGACATCGCGATTACGAAACCTCTGCCTTCCTGCCCCAAAAGGTTTTCCTTCGGGACGATGCAGTTGTTCATAATGAGCTCGCATGTTGAAGAACCGCGGATACCCATTTTCTTCTCTTTTTTACCAACAGAAAATCCCGGGAAATTTTTCTCAACTATGAAAGCGGAAATTCCGTGGTTGCCAAGGCTCTTGTTGGTCATGGCAAAAACAACATAGGTATCTGCATATCCACTGTTTGTGATGAAAATTTTACTGCCGTTTAAAACATAATGGTCACCGTCAAGCACAGCCTTTGTCTGCTGTGCGGATGAGTCTGTTCCGGCGTTTGGCTCTGTCAGTGCAAAAGCGCCGAGGTATTCACCGCTGCAAAGCTTTTTGCCGTATTTTTCAATCTGCTGCGGCGTGCCGTATTTAATTATCGGCCATGTTCCGAGGGAAGTGTGTGCAGAAAGCATCGTGCCTGTTGTAGCACAAACTTTGCTTATCTCTTCGATGCACATTTCATATGTCAGGGTATCACAGCCAGCGCCACCGTACTTCTTTGGGTAAGGTATACCCATGAATTTATATTTACGCATTTTTTCAAGCGCTTCAGAAGGGAAGCGCTCTTCTTCATCAATTTCCTGTGCGTAAGGTTTCACTTCTTTTTCCGCAAAATCCCTGAAAAGGGTGCGGGCCATCTGCTGTTCTTTGCTTAGTGTGAAGTCCATACTCGTTCCTCCAAATCTGTCAGTTACGGGCAATTACTTTTTCGTATAATCATAGAAGCCCTTACCGCTCTTCCTGCCAAGACGGCCACCGCGGACCATTTTACGGAGTAGAGGATGAGGACGGTATTTCGGATCGCCGGTTTCACTTTGGAGTACTTCCATGATGTCGAGAACAATATCAAGGCCTATCAAATCACCAAGTGCAAGCGGCCCCATAGGGTGGTTTGCACCGAGTTTCATTGCAGTGTCTATATCTTCGGCGGAAGCAGTTCCATCTGCATAAATGCCAATAGCTTCGTTAATCATTGGAATAAGTATCCTGTTTACAACGAAACCTGGAGCTTCTTTTACTTCAACAGGAGTTTTGCCTATTTCAGTAGAAATTGATTTTATTTTCTCAACTGTTTCAGGCGGTGTGTTTATGCCAGCAGTTACTTCAATAAGTTTCATAACCGGTGCAGGATTAAAGAAATGCATTCCGCATACCGGGCGGCCTACACCGCTGCCGATTTCAGTTATAGAAAGTGAAGATGTGTTTGTGGCAAATATAGTGTCCTTTTTGCAAATACCATTCAGTTCTTTGAAAAGGCTTTTCTTAACATCCATTTTCTCGAGTGCGGCCTCGACAACAAGGTCACAGTCAGATGCTATTTCTTTTGTACCTGTAGTGATTTTTGCAAGTATTGCATCGGCTTTTGATTGTTCCATTTTGCCTTTGGAGACACGGCGGTATAGAGCTTTCTTGATTTTTTCTTTACCGCCGGCAGCAAGCTGTTCATTGATATCGCAAAGCTTTACAGTATAGTCTTCGGTCTGCGCAAATGCCTGAGCAATACCAGAACCCATTGTTCCTGCGCCAATAACGCCAACAATCATAATAAATACCTCCTAATTCAATTAATAATTAAAAGTCCGAATTAAACAGTTCCAATTAACTTTGCAAACTGCTTGCATGAATGCTTTTACGGTGTATATTTAAGCGGTGTATACTTAACACTGAAACGGCGCTCAAATTCTTCCGCAAGCATATCACGGAATTTAGGATGGGCAATAGTGATAAGAGCTCTTGCCCTGTTACGGAGTGTTTGCCCTTTGAGCTTAGCAATACCGTATTCTGTAACAACGTAATTTACATCATAAGTTGAGGTGGTGACTGAAGCACCCTTGTTTACAAACGGCACGATTTTTGACACTGTGCCGTTACGGGCAGTAGATTGAATTGCCATTATGGTTTTACCGCCTTTGCTCATGTTTGCACCGCGCACAAAATCGACTTGCCCACCTACACCGCTTATACGCCTGAGACCGACTGTGGTCGAAACTACCTGACCTTGCAAATCGACTTCAACACATGAATTAATCGAGATGAGGTTATCATTTTTTGCAATAATATAAGGGTCATTTACAAAATCCACAGGGTACATTGCAACAGACGGGTTATCGTCAACATAATCATAAAGACGGCGCGTGCCCATCAGGAATGTTACCACACTTCTTCCAGGAAGAAAATTCTTACGCTTATTTGTAATAACTCCAGCTTCAACAAGATCTACAACACCGTCTGACACCATTTCTGAATGTATGCCGAGGTCTTTTTTATCTCCAAGGGAAGCCAGAACGGCATCCGGTATAGCGCCTATCCCAAGCTGAAGTGTATCACCGTCATGTATAAGCGAAGCACAATTTCTTCCAATTGCATACTCAGTATCGCTAAGCTTCGCTGGCGGAAGCTCTAAAATTGGGTCATCAGATTCAACGATGTAGTCTATGTCACTTACATGTATGAAACAATCACCAAGTGTACGCGGCATATTTGGGTTTACTTCCGCAATAACGGTTTTTGCAGCTTCAGCAGCCGGTTTTGTATAGTCAACAGATATACCATAGCTGCAATATCCGTGCTTATCCGGAGTAGACACCTGTATCAAAGCTACATCCACCGGCAAATCATACCTGAGTAAATCCGGTACTTCAGAAAAGTATACAGGTGTTACATCGCAACGGTCTTCAGCAGCTGCCTGCTGCATAGTGTGCGTCGTAACAAACAAGCTGTTATTACGGAAATGTTCTTTCATTTCAGGCCTGCAGTATGATGCTTCGCCTTTGCAAACCATTTGCAGTGTTTCAACATCTTTATACTGATCAGCATTGCGCACCATAGCATTAATAACAGCCGTAGGTTCACCTGCAGCGTGGCCTATGACAACACGGTCACCTGATTTAATATGCTTTACAGCTTCATCAGCCGTAGTAAGCCTTTCTCTGTAGATATCTTTCCAACTCATTTTCGCATATCACCTTTTTATGCAGTATGTTATACCAGGTAGGATAAACAACTACTTATTTACAAATGGATCCGGTTTGCGCTTTTCACAAAAAGCAGTCATTGCGTTCTTTTGGTCTTTAGTGCCGAAACATGCTCCGAAAAGCTCAGGCTCCAACGCAACCGCTGAATCTATATCCATCTGCAAACCAAGGTTTATGGCCTTTTTGCACTGGCGAACAGCAATTGGGGCATTCCTTGAGATCTTGCCAGCAAGTTTCATGCATTCATCCATAAGCTGGTCAGAAGGATAAACTGCATTTACAAGGCCTAACTTTAAAGCTTCATCGGCATGTACTTTACCGCATGAATATATCATTTCTTTTGCCTTGCCTACGCCGATTGTGCGCGCAAGGCGCTGTGTGCCGCCAAAGCCCGGTGTAATGCCAAGCCCTGCTTCAGGCTGCCCAAAAACTGCATTTTCCGAAGCAATGCGAATGTCACAGCAAAGTGAAAGTTCGCATCCGCCGCCGAGAGCATAGCCGTTAACGGCCGCAATTACAGGCACAGGGAACTTTTCAATTTTGCGGAAAACAGCATTTCCTCTCGTGCCAAACTGGCTGCCTTCTTCTTTTGTCATGTCCTTCATTTCACCGATATCAGCACCGGCAACAAATGATTTTTTGCCAGCACCAGTGATAATGACACACCTTGTACCATCAAGCGGAATAGCATCAATAACATTTTCGAGGTCCTTTAATACTTCGGTATTAAGGGCATTCAGAGCTTTTTCACGGTCTATTGTGACAATGCCAACAAAATCCTTTTGCTCATATTTCACAAAGCTCATAATTAATTCAGCCTCCTTTTAACCGATATCGGAAAAAATCAATCCTGTTTAACTATTGTTGCAATACCCATGCCGCCGCCTACGCAGAGAGTGGCAAGGCCGTACTTTGAATGCCTCTTCTTCATTTCGTAAAGAAGAGTAGTGAGTATACGGCATCCGGAAGCCCCGATAGGATGTCCGAGCGCGATTGCACCGCCGTTTACGTTGACTTTGTCCATATCAAAGTTAAGTTCTCTGCAAACTTCGATAGACTGCGCCGCAAATGCTTCGTTAGCTTCGATCAAATCCATATCTTCAACTTTGAGGCCTGTTTTCGCCATGACTTTCTTTGTTGCAGCAATCGGACCAAGGCCCATATAAGCAGGATCAACACCGGCCCATGAACCTGCTACCCAAGTAACCATCGGTTTAACGCCTAATTCCTTAGCCTTTTCTTCACTCATTACAACAATAGCGGATGCAGCGTCGTTAATGCCTGAAGCATTACCGGCAGTAACAGTCCCACCTGGCTTAAACGCAGGTTTTAAGTTGCCAATGCTGTCAGCAGTAACGCCCTTGCGTGGACCTTCATCCTGATCATACGTAACAAGGCCTTTCTTCCTGACGCTTACCTGCACTGGAACAATTTCATCTTTAAATTTACCTTCAGCCATTGCTTTTTCGCATTTCTGCTGGCTGTCGGCTGCAAATTCATCCTGCATCCTGCGGGTTATACCATATTTTTCTGCAACATTTTCCGCTGTCATACCCATATGGTAATCATTGAATGCATCCCACAGACCATCTTTTATCATTTCATCAACGAGTTTGCCGTCTCTCATTCTATAGCCATAACGTGCTTTTTGAAGTAAGAATGGTGCCATTGACATATTTTCAGTACCACCAGCAACGATCACATCGGCTTCACCGGCTGTGATTAAATCGGCAGCAAGGTTCACCGACTTAAGGCCTGAACCGCAGACATCGTTTATTGTAAGAGCTGGACGTGTAACTGGTATACCAGCACCTATGGAAACCTGACGGGCAACATTCTGACCGAGGCCTGCCTGAAGGACACAGCCGAAAAGCGTTTCATCTACATCATCTGGTTTAATGCCAGCACGTTTAAGCGCTTCTTTTACAGCGACAACACCAAGATCTTTAGATGACGTGTTTGAAAACATTCCACCCATTTTGCCTATAGGGGTACGGCAGGCTCCTGCCAGTACAATTTTCTTTGCCATTTAAATTTCCTCCATTCATATTTTTTATTGAAAAATGTAAATTATTGACTGCTGATTTTGAAAGCAATCACTAAAAGAATCTACTGTGTTAAATATATCACAACTAAAATGATTATGCAATAACAAAGTCTGAAAATCCATAATTTATAAACAATTAATAATAATTTCGTCTGGAATGACTTTATATACTGCTTAGTTGCTGAAAAAAGTACTCAAGCTCTGACTGCTTTCCTTTTACTGAACCCTGAAAAAGTTCCTTCGAGCCTCCCCCACGCCCAGAAAATTCAGCATCAAGCTTTTTGCCTATTGGGCGGACATCATTGTTACTGCCAGCCATAGCATAGCGGTAACCGCCGTCTGCGCCACAGAAAACAGCGGCAACACCGCCGCCTCTTTTAGCAAGCATAATGGCATATTTTCGCATATCATCTGGCAAAAAACTTTTTTCAAACACAGTGATGTTTCCACATCCTTTCTCAAAAGCATCTGCTTTCATCTCAAGCAGGTGGCCTCGCGTTTCAGACAGCTCATGTTTAAGCCTTTCATTATCATCTACAAGATGGCTGACAGCATCTGCTATCTCTTCAGGTTTTGCAGAAAGCAGCGAAGAAACAGCCATAACATTCTGCTGTTTCAGTTCAAAGTCTTCCATAGCCTGGGTTCCGCAGGCAAGCGTGACACGCGTGCCGCCTTTGTAATTCTGTGAAGTCAGAAGCTTAATTGCCCCAATTTCACCGGTAAAGGCAACATGGGTTCCGCAGCAGGCACACATATCATAGCCGGGTACCGTTACAATACGGATACGGCCAGTAAGTTCTTTTTTACTTCTGTAGTTCATGTCGTTTAGCTTTTCAGGTGGCGGAAATTCTGCGCTCACAGGCAGGTTGCTGTAAACAGCCTCATTTGCAAGGCGCTCAATCAGCCTTAACTGGTCGTTTTTAAGGCGACCGTTCCAATCCACCGTCATGTTTTTTTCGCCCATGTGGAATCCCACATTGTCTACGCCATAAAGCCGATTAGCAATGCCTGAAACGATGTGTTCACCTGTATGCTGCTGCATAAGGCGAAACCGGTGTTCCCAGTTAACGCCACCCATTACAGCCGAGCCTGCATTTAACGGCCTGTCCGTAGTATGCACTATCTCGTCCCCATAAACCTGCACATCAGTCACATTTGCAAGATCGAGCACTCCTATATCTGCAGGTTGCCCACCACCTTCCGGGTAAAAAGCAGTGCGGTCAAGCACAACCTGCCAATTGCCCTTTTCCTTTTCACATTTTAAAACATGTGCAGAAAAAACTTTCTGATAGGGATTTTTATAATAAAGTTTCTCTGTCATTATCATTCCCCTTTTGCTTTCCACTAAAATCTATCTTACTAAAATTTATCTTTATATTTATATGCAAGGATTCCGATATATTGTGTCATTTTCAAAGAACAAGTAAGGCGGGTTATAGTTATAATTGTATATTAAAAATAAAGTGTATTAAGTGTATCTATTAAGTGTATCTTATATTCAGATACTGAAAGAATGACACAACTAAAAAACAAAAGTTCACGCGCTTAACAGCAAGCTACCAGTAAAAAACACTTCTGCAATAATGCCGAGGTGTGTGTATAGTTTAAAATAATAAACTTATATAGCTATTATATTCTGAGTTTAGCCACCCTTCAATAGTAAAAGCCCTTTATATGGTTAAAATCCGTAATAATTTCGCCGCAAGCCGGAAAAACTACCAGTGAGGTGAAGCTTGCCATGAAAGTAAAAGAAATTATGTCAAAAGATATTGCTTCTGTTAAATGCGACGATACGGCAGAATATGCAGCACAATTAATGCGGAAATATAACTGCGGGTCAATTCCTGTGTGCTGTGACGGAAAAGTCAAAGGCATAATCACAGACCGTGATATTGCTTTAAGGTGCATGGCTCAAGGCAAAAATATAAGACAGCAGAAAGTAGACGAGATAATGTCTGCCGATCCGGCAGTTGGAAATCCCGAAATGGATGTTCAGGAAGCAGCTCAACTTATGGGAAGCAGGCAGATACGCCGCCTTCCTATCGCAGAAAACGGGCGTCTCGTTGGGATTGTCGCCCTTGGGGACATTTCGGTTGAGCCGCAGTTTCAAGATAGTGCTGGAAGTGCTTTAAAGAACATTTCCCGCCATTCTGGAACCATTTAACTTCAAAAATGATTCTCTTTTTTCTGTTTATTCAGGAAGCTTCAAAGCGAAAGTTTTGTAGCTTCCTTTTCTTATTTTTTTCAGCCCTGAATTTTATAATTGTTATTTTGATAATCATTTCAAGCATAAAAGTGCTAATCATATTGACTAAAATAATTATTTGTTCCACCATAATTTTAGGAATTGACTTTCTATATACTAAGTGATAGCATGATACGGTATTGCAGAAATGAAAGAATTTACAATTTATTGATCAGGAGATGCAAAAAAGTTTGAGTTTTTGTTTTCATCCCCCAAAAAATGTCAGCAGGGCCTTCCATATAAAGCCTGTGCAAACCGTAGCAATAAGCTTCGCCGCTGTAATTTTTTGTGGGGCAATTTTATTAACCCTTCCAATAGCCTCAAAAAGCGGGCAAAGCCTTGGGTTCTTGACAGCCCTTTTTACATCTACATCCGCCACATGCGTGACTGGGCTGGTGGTAGTCGATACTTACACAAGCTGGACGCTTTTTGGGCAGATCGTGATTTTGGCACTGATTCAGATAGGCGGGTTGGGGTTCATGATCGTTGCGACAACGTTCGCATTGGCACTTGGGCAAAAAATTTCGCTCAAGGAACGTATGATCCTTGCGGAATCTATCAATCGTGATGACTTGCAGGGGGTTGTGTCGTTAACGCGGAAAATTCTTATTGGCACATTCGTAATCGAAGGAACAGGAGCAGCTCTGCTGTCAATACGCTTTATTCCGAAGTTCGGAGTAGCCAAAGGGATTTATTTTGGTATATTCCACTCAATTTCCGCATTCTGCAATGCCGGTTTTGATATAATGGGAGGATACAGCGGAAAATTCAGCAACCTCGGCGCATTTGCCGAAGATCCTCTTGTAAGCATCGTAATAATGAGCCTCATAGTAATTGGTGGCTTGGGATTTGCAGTTTTAAGTGATATCATCAGCAGAAGAGGAAGTTCCCCTGCAAAACTGCGTCTTCACACAAAACTCGTGCTGGTAACAACCGGTGCCCTTCTCCTTTTTGGATTCCTTTTCTTTTTCTTTGCAGAGTACAACAATCCGAAAACTTTAGGCTCATTGTCATGTGGCGGCAAAATTCTTGCTGCAATGTTTATGTCGGTCACCCCGCGTACTGCCGGATTTAATACGATCAATCTGGCCAGTATGCGTGTTTCTTCCATTTTCGTGACAATTTTTCTGATGTTTGTAGGTGCTTCGCCAGGCTCAACCGCAGGAGGTATAAAAACGACAACGTTTGCAACTATACTTCTTACAGTTGCTTCTGTTTTTAAAGGCCGCGAAGATGTTGAGGCATTCCAGAAAAAGCTGCCGCGCTCCCTTATAAAAAAAGCTTTTGTAGTTGCATTTATCGGCCTTATGCAGATCTGCATTGTAACTACAGTGCTTGTATCAGCTGATCACGTTGATTTAATGAGCGCTCTTTATGAAACAACATCTGCTTTTGGTACAGTTGGGCTTACACTCGGCATTACATCTAAGTTAAGTGCTATAAGCCATATTGCACTTATCATTACAATGTACTTTGGACGTGTCGGCATCCTTTCTATTATTCTGGCAATCTCAAACCGTTCTGAAAGAGGCCAAGCAAAATTCAGTTTTCCAGAGGAAAAAATAGCTATCGGATAATATTCGAATTTATATTTCGAATTTATATAAGGAGGCAACTTTACTTTGAAAAAAAAATCATTTGCAGTACTTGGCCTCGGAAGGTTTGGCACAAGTGTAGCAAATTCACTTGCAGACATGGGCTTTAATGTGCTGGCCATTGATTCACATGAAGAAAACATTAGTCAGCTTTCTGAAAGCGTCACACATGCTATAACAGGCGATGTCACAAATGAGAATCTTCTAAAGTCAATTGGAATTAGAAATTTTGATGTTGCGATTGTTGCAATAGGTAATGATATGCAAAGCAGTATTTTAACAACGATCCTCCTTAAAGAAGCTGGCGTTCCTTATGTCGTGTCAAAAGCACAGAATGACCTGCACGCACGCGTTTTGGAAAAAGTAGGCGCTGACAGGGTTGTTTTCCCTGAAAAAGATATGGGTATTCGTGTCGCGCATAATCTCTCAAAAACCAATGTGCTTGATTTTATTGAACTTTCGAAAGACAACAGCATCATGGAGATTATCCCACCCAAAAAATGGGTCAACCAATCCCTAAAAGATGCACATATACGCCAAGAGTCTGGTATAAGCATCATTGCAATTAAAAATGGAGTTTCGATAGTTGTGTCTCCAAAATCTGACTATATTATACAGTCAGATGATATTCTCGTAATTATAGGTCTTAACCGCGATATACAGAAACTTGAAGAAGAATAAAATATTTTATGTTCTCACATTTAGGCCATATTGCAGCTCTTATAAATAAAAGGCGGTTTTCTCCCGGAAAGTGAAGATTACCGCCTTTTTTATATGCTTTTATAGTTTAGTACGCCTCTACAATTTTACATTTAGGTTCATATTTTATAAATTGCATTTTTGACATAAAAGAGCAATTGGATTATAATGTTATTTATTTAAAATAAAATATGGAGAAGTATTATGGAAAAAAATCAAAAGTATATTCTTTAGCATTGCTGAATGCTTTGTTGATGACAGCTTTATGTGTGCTGCTGCGGATTTTTAATGTTTCAGGCGCAGAAATAATTCTTCTGGCAGCTGTTGTCTTTTTCACTTGCTTCGGTGGATTTTCATCAGGCATCCCGAGCGGAATAATTGCAATTATATACGCGTTTATTACTCTTTCTCTTCCCAATCACCCATTTAAATATAGTTCTGCAGGCCTCCAGGAGATTATCATTACTGTGTTGTCAATCGCCGCAGTAATCATTGCAATCGGAATTTTAAAAGTACGCCTTAAAAAGAAAAAGGCTGAGCTTCAAGAGCTAAAACAACAAATAAACAGCATTTCAATTACCGACAGGCTGACGGGTATCCCAAACAGATATGGCTTTGAAGAAAAATTTAAAGAAGAATACAACAGCTCAGTCCGCAGTGACACACCTATCTCCTGCATTTTTATCAGTATTGATTCTTTCAGGCAGTATAATGAAAAATATGGCCGCTTTAAAGGTGACGAACGCCTAAAACAAGTAGCCAACGCTATAAGCTGCGAAGCAGAGCTTAGTGGAGGTTACGCATCTCATTACAGCGGGAATGAGTTTTTACTTGTAATGCCAAATACAGACGCTGAAAATGCCGAACATTTTTGCCTTAAAGTACAGGAATCTGTTAAATCATCCCATGTTCAGCAGATTCATGAGCAAACGGCATCTATTACTGTAAGTGCCGGCATTGCTTCCACATCGGCAAAGCAGCATGAAGGGGAAGAATCAAAGCTTCTAAATGCAGCAAGCCATGCCCTATATATTGCTAAAAAAAAGGGACAAAACCAAATTGAAATATCGGAGCTGTAATACAAATCAGTAATATTTTAAAGATTTGTATTCGTATATGTATGCTGCTTGTCTTATGCAAATATATTTATCAAGATTATTTTCTCCAAATCTGGGAAAGATAATTTTCTGAGTGAGGAGGAATTATATCATGGATAAAGACGCAGATAAGAGCAAACCAGAAAATAAGCAAATGGCGCCAAAAGATGATGATGACGAATATATTTATTCTTGCACAAATTCAGTTGTTTCAGGCACCGAGTGTACTGGACTTATTCCTACACCGCCAGAAACCGATTCTGAAGCAGATTCTTATTCCGATCTCTATACAATTCCGAAGCCGCCAGTAAATAATAGTAAAAAAGCAAAAACTACAGAAACTAAAGATTAAATTTCAATTTAATTTGAGCCATACAAAAAAGCAGTTGCATGAGAATCCATGCAGCTGCTTTCAATGCGGCGATGTGAATGACAATGGCTCCCCGCACTTGTGCGGGGAGCCATCCCTTTTGTGTTGGCACTACTTATT
>DCEF01000016.1 GCA_002316805.1 Ruminococcaceae bacterium UBA1036 | reverse complement strand
CCAGTGTGCTCCCAAAATTCCCAGTTAGGACTGGAAGGACTTTTTAGTATGGTGCGAATATCTTTTTCAATAAACTCAGATTCCATATTCATATGCATTCCACGAATGTCATTCTGAACCGTTTGCTTTTCCTTTGTACTGAGTCCGGATAATGCCCTCTTTTGTGCTGCTTTACATTGTTCTTCTGATGGCGGCTTTAATGTGCTGTCATGCAATTTTAGAACTGCTTTTATTTTGGAACTGCTGGATTCGGAATACGTATTTGCTGAAGAAATTACAGATCTTGAAGAGGTTGATTCTTGAGAATTAACTGTAGCAGAGATGATCCTTTGATTATTGCGCTTTTCATTTATAGATGGGAGAAATAACCAGGATATTAGTAAAACCACACAAACAAGACATAGTACAATTATATTTGTACTTCTTTTCATGCGTCGTCCCTCCCTTTATATTATTCCCGTAATAGCTTTAGGGGTTACATTAATTCATGAATGCTCTTTATATATAAGTACAATCGATTGTAATAATCAAAATGGAGGAATTAAAATGCCAAATATGCTTTGTGTAAACAAAACTGGTAGGTCACTCCCCGTATATCGGTGTTATGGGGGAGATGAACAAATAGGTACTATTTATAACAAAGAAGCGTTTGTATATCTTCCAAGCGTAGGTGGAGATGGGGTATTTGATACAATTTATTTTATGGGGTCTAACGGTCAGCTTAAATACGGCCAGCTTCATCTTACCAGTGACGGTGATGAACTTGGAGCCGAACCATGTATTGAATACCCATATGATCATGACTACATAGATGGTAAAGAATACAAAACTTTCAAATTCCGTCGTAAAGCAAATGTCTATAACAAAGACGCTACTTATTGGGGAGCTGTTGCGGGAGGATGCCGTGTAGCGTTTTTGGATGATGATTACGATAATGGTGATACACACCTTGACTGGAAACTAATTCGATATGTTGAACGGACAGATGGACAGTGCATTCCGATTGTTGAGGGAGTTAGCACAAGGAGCAACTATGGCTATGTAGATACAGGCTTGTCAAGGGGATCTAATCCTAATGTTATTTCCATGTATGGCTCGTGGTTATAATTAACATATTATCTATTATAATACATTAGCATGCCCATTTTGTCAAGCATACTGAATGTCTGTGGCAAATTCCTTTTTGTCAAAATTAGCTGAATGCCCTCAATTGCAGGTTGCTAACACTGCAATTGAGGGCATCTTCATGTTGCTGTATTACAATATTAAGTGATTTTTAGGGAGCACTTAGGTTATTAATTGAAAATTTATAAGTATTTAATATATTTGTTTACAAATTACCATTAAGCGCCTTTCTAGCAAATTAGGAGGCGCATAATTATGGAAATTAATAACATTTGCGAGCAAATAAAATTGTCACAAGAACATAATGCTGACGCAATGGAAAATTTACTTTGCAAGTTTAGTCCCATATTAAAAAAATATGCATATTACTTACGATATGACGACGCATATTATGACATGCAAGTAAACTTTATAGAACTTATTTATAAAATAAATATTTTGGATTTTTTGGACAAGCCAGAGCAATATATTTTATCATATATAAAAAAATCAATGTATCATTCATACATAAAGGAATCAAAAAAAGCAATATATATCGCTATACACAAACGGATAGTAGTGGTGATAGAGAAAATTTGCAGATTTTTATTGAAACACTTAATCCAACTCATGATGAATATACTGGATTATTATTATTGGATTTGAAAAGGGTTCTCTCTGAAAAGAAATTCCGAGTAATATACTATCATTACTTTTTAGAGTATTCAATTAACGAGATTGCCATAATGACCAATATATCCAGGCAAAGTGTAAACAAGACTAAAAAAGGGGCATTGAAAAAATTAAGAGCAATCGTATCCTTAGATTACTTAAATCGAAAATAAGATTATTTTATTTCGCTATTTACATTTTATAATTGACTCTCTTCTTATTAGTTGTCACAGTTACGTGACAAAGAAAGGGGCGTTTTATTATGTCACAGCAAATAGTTTTGGAAGCACAGCAATGGCTAAACAGTACCTATGGGGATAATTCAGGGTATTGCAAAGTGAAAGAAACAGGTAATACCGGGTCAGCAACATCCGCAGCATTGGTATCCGCCATGCAAATCGAATTAGGGCTTTCTAACGTAACCGGATATTTTGGCAGTATGACATCAACAGCTTGTGACGAAAATCCTCTAGATACTGGAAGCACAGGTAATCGCGTTAAAATTCTTCAGTATGGTTTTTATTGTAAGGGCTATGATGCAAAGGCAACGGACGGCATTTTCAGTGAAGATACAAAAAATGCATTGATTTGGATTCAACAGGATGCCGGCTTATCAGACAGCCAGATTTCCAGTGTCGCCAAGGGTCTCCAGATGCAAGCGGTCCTCGGAGTTGACGAATACAAACAAGTCAGCAGAGGAGACAGTAGAACTCGGTCAATGCAACAGGAAATAAATCGAAATTATTTAGCTTATACAGGTCTATGCCCTTGTGATGGTATCTATTCAAGAGGTACCGATTCTGCTATTATCTTCGCATTTCAGGCCATAGAAGGCTTGCCAAAACCCGGCACAGGAACCGATTATGACGCTAACGGATACTTCGGCAATACAACAAAGCGCTGCTGCCCTGAAATTCCTTATGCCAATGCACAGCAAAGTTTTTCCGGTAGAACCTATAATGATTACGAAATCAAAGACTTTATAAAATTAGCGCAGTTTTCGATATACTGCATTGGACATTACCCGTATACTTCTTTGCCTTCAGGGAACAGAAGCAAATATGACCCAGGGGATTTCAATGGTGAATTGGATGATGAGACCAAAACTGCTCTACATAGCTTCCAGTCATTTGTTGCCTTGCCAGAGAGAGATATTATTGGAAAAAATGAATGGATGGAATTGTTTGTAAGCACAGGTAATCCAGATAGAGACGGAGCGGCCTGTGATTGCGCTACGAAAATTGATACTTCTGAGCGTGCACAGGCATTGAAAAATGATGAATATAGTATAGTTGGGCGCTACTTAACAGGAAGAATATACGATGATAATAATGTCCCAGTTTCCAAGCACCTGGACAAAGCTGAAATGCAAACTATCATTGATGCAGGATTAAAGCTGTTCGTGATTTATCAGGATGCCAAAGAGTGGTATGAGGCAAATCCAAAGGAAGAAAATCTGTATAATTATTTTAGTTACGGACAGGGGAAAATCGATGCACAAAAGGCCACAAGTGCTGCGTGGGGATTAGGAGTTCCGGCCGGAGGATATATCTATTTTACGGTAGACTATGATTTTATGGAGGATGAAGTCATCGATAAAGTCATTCCCTATTTCCGAGGGATCAACGATTATGCAAACTCTCATACCATGCCTTTCAAAGTTGGTATTTATGGGTCAAGAAACACATGTACTTTAGTTGCCAATGAAGGTTTGTCAACCAGCAGTTTTGTAAGTGATCTTTCTACCGGTTACAGTGGCAATATGGGGTTTTCGCTTCCTGACGACTGGGCATTTGATCAAGTAAAGTCCTACAGTCTTTATTGTACTACCGGAAGTTTTGATGTGGATAAAGATGTTACCTCTGGAAGATACACAGGGTTTAATACGATTGCCCGACAGGAATATATCGCTCCTGCCATCCCGGAGATTCCGTCAAACACGGTTAAAATTCAGACATTAATCGCTAAAGTTGCACAATTGGAAACATTATACTGTGAATCAAGGAGTGATGTTCCTGATGCTAAGCCTGCTGGAATAAAATTGGCTATTGGAGTTACCAATTACTTACGAGCTCCAAAGTATCACGATACAGAATGGACACTTGCTCTAGGAAAAATCGATAGTAGCTTCGTCGATTACGTTAATAAACATAATCATACTTTGTATGAGGAATTGGATAATTTTATTTCTAATGATACTACATCGCTGACTGATGGATACGGAGGTCTTATTGATTTTGGACATTTAGCAGCAACAGCCGAGGGATATTGCAAAGATATTCTCATAAAATTTTGGACTGGCTGGGGTGGAGATTTGGCTACCGGAATGGCAGACACTGCTACCGCATATAACAAAAGAAGCAGTGACGCGAATTATAATATGTATCTAGGCAAAACAATTCAGGAAATTGCTGATATGATTATTGGAAACGAAAACTCAAGCTGCAAGTATTCTGATTTGTGTACGGATATAGATGCATATAAAATTGCCAAGTATATTACGGAAGACGAACAATCAAGCTCACATCCTTTATCAGAAGCAATGACTTGGTATTATAGCAATTACGCAAATGTTCGTTTTAACTTCTATCCGGATGATATTGGATGTGAAAAAACATTAGGCGATTTGGAAACGAAAATTTATGACAGAATGCATGGCTTTTTTGAAGATCATGTCTTGTTAGCCAAATTGGCGGGAGACTCAACAGAGGAGATGCAGCGTGCTTGTTGCAAATCTTTAGCAAACTTCATCTTCAAAGAATTAGTCATCTAGGAATTACCCAGAAAGAAGCAGAACAGTTATCTGTCCTGCTTCTTTCTTATGATATGTGATATTACCCTGGATAAAATGTAGCCGCCGATCACACTTAATATTGGTATATATACGAGATCAATAGTCAAAAGAATTCTGTCCCTTTCAATATGTCCATAGCGTCTCCAATCTGGATAAACATACGTAGAAAAATAACAGATAGAAACAATAATAAATAATATAAATAACACTAAGCAGAAAAAACGAATTTTAAAATGGCAGCTACAGTCTAACCATATTCCATACAGACATCCCAAAACAAATTGTCCAATTAGTAAATAGAAAAGCAAAAACCTTATGCATAGAACACCCAATATAGCAGGAACTTTAGGCGCACAATAGTAAAACAGAATCAAAATTGAATAAAAACCTACTAAAACCGTTATAGCCTTTCGTAAAGGGTGCGTTTTCCAATAACCTGTTTTTTGTTTTATCATTTTGCACCTTCAAGATCCGTCTTGACTTAGCAATCTCACAATATTGTAAGATTGCTTACAGCGTAGGACGAATAAATCGTCTAAGGATGTTCAACCAGTTTACATTTCTGTTGTAATATTCTTCCTATATAGTATAAATCATGAAGGAGAAAAAACATGATGAATCATACAAATGTCGTTAAATTTATTTCATCAAGCATATTAGCGATGTTTACTGCCTGGTTTGGTGAAATTGGCCCATTAATATGCATCTTATTAATATGTATGATCGGAGATTACATAACTGGCTTAATTAACGCTGGAATAAGCGGAACAATAAGCAGTGTAAGAGGAATAAAAGGAATTGCAAAAAAAGTGCTATATATGGTCGCTGTATGCGTCGGAATGTGTATTGATTGGCTTCTGCTCTATTTAACTACGACATTTAAAATTAGCGTTCCAGTAACTACGTTTTTTGGAGCATTAGTTGCTGTGTGGTTGATCATCAATGAATTAATAAGTATTATAGAAAATATATCGAATTATGTGCCACTTCCAGCGTTCTTGTCTACAATACTTGAAAAGGTAAAAAATACAGTTGAAGATGTTGGCAATACAGAAGCAAATAGTACAAATGACAAAATCAAAAAGTAATTCATGATAACGATAAGAAAAATAGCGTCATTGTGATGGGTCCAGAATATCATGCTAAATTACTTATATGGGACTAGTATTCCACAATTGCTACTACAAGTTGCTTGGCAGACTTCGGGCAGGTGGGTGCGGACAAAATCTTAGAACCTGTATTTACCAGCGAATTTGGTATGCCGTTTCTGCTCATCCTGTGACTTCCTTCCATATATAACTGGATATTGAATACGCGCTTGAAAATTCCAAATTTCTTTAAACCTATTTTACCATGTAGTCCCGATATTACAAGTTTACTTTCGGTTCCTCCTGCGCCTCTTTCTCGGAATGGTCAGCAGTTTGGATTTTCTCAGCACTTTTATTATGACCCGGAACTCTTCCGGCGTCAGCTTCGGGTAGTCAATCCCCAACTGGCGGCAGAACACAACCACCCGTTTTTCTTCGTCGCTGCCATGAAAGCGGGCGGCTTCCTCCAAGCTGTTTTTGATTTCGTCAACGGCGGCCGTGTCAGGCGCGCTGGTGCTGTCCTCTTTATGGGCTTCCCGAATATCCCGGATGATACCGTCTATATCCTCATTCACAATATTGCGGAAATAAATATCTTCCTCAATGTGGGCGGCCTTTAACACGCTAATGGTAGAGTCGTTTTCGCCGGGATGGTACTTCTCCACGATTTCATTCCGAACCATGTCCACCCATGCGTTCAGGTTCCGCACCTGCATACTGGCGACACCATCCACGTAAATTTCAACGTCTGCCAGCAGCTTTACAAAATCCCGATGTGCGGCCATTTCACATAGCAGCCGAGTATTGATTTTCTCGCTTTTCAAAAGCCCGATCATTTCATCACTCAAATGCAGTTCCGCAAGGTCTGTGTTTGGGTGATTTTTTGTTTCCGTCAGCCCAAGCAGGTAATCGGCGGACACGCCATAAAACTTTGCCAGAGTCACGATGCTGGTATGGGTAATGTCCTTGTAATCCGCATTTTCATAGCTTCCCAGAGCAGATTTTGAAATGCCGGTCTGCTGTTCCAACTGCTCCAGTGTCAGCCCTCGCTCCACCCGTAAATCTTTTAATCTTTCCTGTATCGTCAAGGCCACATTCACGACTGTCCCCACCTTTCTCCGCTTCGGATTTTTCATCTTTTTCATTATATCATGTTTTTCCACAATCGTGGAATTTTTCGGTTTTGCGCCCATTTTCCAACCTTGTGGATATGCGTGCCGGTGTCAAAATTGGGACATGGGTTTAAACCAGATATCATGTTTCCCGACAGGCCGGCAGGCTAATTTGCGCTGCAAATCAAAAATTGCCTGAGTTAAATTACCTGAGCTTTTGTTTGATCTGATTCATATTTACGCAAAATTTTCAGGAATGTCTATTTTAGGTTAGGAGCATGAAAATCTATTAAATGTAAGTTCCTTTCCTGCTCATTTACTTCTTCCATTGTTGGTATGGATGGTGCGGCACCACGCATGGTAACTGCGATTGAAGAAGCGACGGAGGCTTTGCGAAGACAATCTGGAATTGTTTCTCCTGCCGCAAGACAGGACAGAAAATAGCCTGTGAAAGTATCTCCGGCAGCAGTTGTGTCTTTAACATCTACATTGTAAATACCATGTGTATATGTTCTTTGAGAACTTTTAAATATGACCCCATAGTGTCCCAATGTTAACACGAATGCAGAATGAGGATATATTTTAATTAAAGTGTCAAGCATCTTTTCAACATCTTTAGTTTTTGCTAATTCTCGCCCTTCAATTTCATTAATAAAAAACAGAGAGACAAGCTCAAAAGGAAATGTTTTCAAAAGCATATTGTTTATTGGAGACGGGTTAAGCACTATTTTAATTTTCTTCTCTGCACAACGCCGTGCAATATAGTCAACTTTGCTGATTTCATTTTGCAGTAGTACAATATCGCCTTCTCCAAAATGTTTCAACACATAATCTACAAAATTTTCTGTGATTTCATAGTTTGCCCCACCATATGTAATGATACTGTTCTGCCCTGACGGGTTTACCTGTATTATAGCATGGCCATTGGTACCTTCTGTAACGTTGATGAACTCCGTATTAACTTTATTGTCCTCTAAAATCTTTTTAAGAATAGCGCCATCCTTACCAATTTTTCCCGCATGCCATACATTTGTACCGGCTCTTGCAAGTGCTATGGACTGGTTAAGACCTTTTCCACCGCAGAAATGCTCTAACTTTTCAGTCGAAATTGTTTCTCCAGGCCTAACAAAATGATCCACATGATATACATGGTCAATATTTAATGATCCAAAGTTAAGAATCTTCACTTTAACTCCTTCTTTACTGTCATTTTTTCATTTTTGGCGGTGCTCCCTCTGATTTTAAGCACCGGCTTAAATAACTTTGCCTTTGGGCTATCATCTTTACCACTTAAAACCGCCATCATTTTATCAACTGTATATTGGCCTATTTCATCTATGGGCTGTGAAATTGTTGACAATGGCGGTTCCAAAAATTCGTCTATAAAAATATCATCAAAGCCAATAACTGAAAGGTTGTTAGGAATACGAATATTATAGCGTCGGCTTTCCCTGTATATTCCTATTGCCATCATGTCGTTCATGCAGAACACAGCAGTAGCATTTTGCCCCAAAAAATACGAAAGTGCTTTTGCTCCGCTTTCCACTCCAAAATTTCCTTCAAGTACGAGTGCAGGATCGAATGGTATGCTGGCTTTTTGCAGAGCATCACGGTAGCCTTGCAGCCTGTCGGTACTTATTTTAAGGCTCTTTGGACCAGTAAGACAAGCAATTCGGCGATGTCCCATCTGGATTAAATAATCCGTGGCAAGGAAACCACCTAATTTTTGATCCACTTCTACAGACAAAAAATATGAACTGTTCATTCCGCGGTCGACCATCATGATAGGTATATGATTTACTATGTAGATCTGCTTGAGTATTTCGTTGTCCCTTTTGTCGTGGTATGCGGAAGTGGTCATAATGATTGCATCCACACCACGATCAATAAATAAATTTAGATACTCAAAATCAAGCTCCGGACGCCCATTTGTGTTACCGTAAAAAACATTATAACCATACTGATGAAATCGTTCTTCAATGATTTTCGCTAAAGAAGAAAAATACAGGTTGCTGATATCAGGAAGGATAAGGCCTATCGTATGAGTCTTTTTAGTGACCATACTTACGGCTATGCTGTTTGGCCTGTAATTCAGTTTTTCTGCAGTTTTTACAATAAGGTCACGCGTTTTTTGAGGGATTCGATTTGGCTTATTGTTTAAAACAAGCGAAACAGTTGTCATAGACAGTCCTGATGCCTTTGCAACATCTTTCAGTGTTGTACGCATGAAACTGCGCTCCTTTTAAATTTTGTTAAGATAGATAAAACAATTTACCACATTTAACTCAGCATGTAAACTACTTTGCACATTTACATTTATTATTATAACAATATAATTAAACAACGTCAATAAAAGCAAAATATTTTTTTAAAAAAAATAAAAAAAACAAAAAATATGCTAAAAATATATTGACATTTCATAAATTTTATTCTACTATGTTGTTGTGCTGAGAAGGCCAAGCACAGGCTGCTGTAGATAAACCGATTTACCATTCTCCGCATTAAGATGCCCGCAAAGGCCTGTTACCCTGCCAAAGCTTGCTAAACAGAGCCACTTTAAAAGCAGATATTTTTGATGAAAGGAAGCACAAATTATGAAAAAACAAACGAGGAAAAAATGGCTGGCAACTTTTTTAGCATTTAGTTTGCTGATTGGAACGACAATGGGCTGCAGTTCAAAACCATCAACAGCGTCTTCCGGGACCGGCCAGAACAGCGCTGCGACAGGTTCCGGCAAAAAAGTGCGTGTTGCACTTTGCTATTCCGGGGTTCTTGGTGACAAATCTTTTAATGACTCTGCACACGCTGGTGCTGTAAAAGCAGAAAAAGATTTTGGTGTTGAAGTAAAAGAACTTCAATCCACACAGTCTTCAGATTGGGAATCTAATTTTGTTTCTATGGCAGATGCCGGTTATGACCTTGTTATAGGAGTTTCTTCGCAGTTTGAAGACATTATGAAAAAGCATTGTCCGCAATACCCAAATGTAAAATTTGCTATTCTTGATGATCAGGTGTCAGGCAAAAATATAATGTCGTATAAATTTGCACAGAATGAAGGATCTTTCTTAGCTGGTGCG
Source organism: Ruminococcaceae bacterium UBA1036 (assembly GCA_002316805.1). Taxonomy (GTDB): domain Bacteria; phylum Bacillota; class Clostridia; order Oscillospirales; family Acutalibacteraceae; genus Thermocaproicibacter. The sequence goes on along the minus strand of DCEF01000016.1, from coordinate 34,280 downwards.
GCTGCTGCGATGTTTACTACAAAGACTGATATAAAGGGAATCAATTCACAAAAGGTAATAGGCTGGGTAGGCGGAATGGACGTACCTGTTTTGCACGATTTCCTTGTTGGTTATGAACAGGGCGCGAAGTATATTGCTCCGGATATCAAAATTCTTCATGCCTTTGCTGGAAGTTTTAGCGATCCTGTAAAAGGAAAGGAATTGACAAATGCCCAGTATGATGAAGGTGCTGACGTTGTAATGAATGTTGCATCCGGTACCGGAACAGGTGTTTTGGAAGCAGCAAAGGAACGTGGCGCATTTGCAATAGGTGTTGATTCAAATCAGGACAACATTTATCCTGGCTCGATCCTTACTTCGGAAGTAAAACACGTTGATGTAGGTACATACAATGTCATTAAAAATGTTGTGAAAGGGACATTCAAAGGTGATTCTGTTAACATGCTCGATGTTAACAATGGAGGTATCCAGCTTACGGATATGTCTGTTATTAAAAAAGCACTCGGTGACAAATTCCCAAGTGACATTACAACTAAAATTGAAGACCTTACTTCTCAAATAAAGAGTGGAAAGATAAAAGTAAACCATTATCAAGGCTTTACAGGCTGACAGTTAGGTTTGTATGGCAGAGCCAATTAAGAGAGTATAGTACACTAAAAGGGCAGCCTGCCGAGAGACAGGCGGCCCGATCTATACACTGTTTCTTTATCTTTTGACGGGCTGATTCTGCTTTTTGATTTGAAAAAGCTGCAAGGGAAAAGGGTGAAAAATATTGGATGATTTCGTTGTAGAAATGAAAAACATAGTGAAGAATTTTGGTCAGGTGCACGCGATTAGGGATGGACAATTTAGTTTGCGCAAGGGAGAAATACATTCGCTTGTAGGGGAAAACGGTGCAGGCAAATCCACAATGATGAATATTCTGTATGGAATTTATCAAAGAGACAGCGGTAGCATCGCAATTAAAGGCAAGCAAATGGAAAAGATAACCCCTAAAGCAGCGATTGAAAATGGTATAGGTATGGTTCACCAGGACTTTATGCTTATTAATGATTTATCCGTTTTGGAAAATATTATACTTGGCTGGGAACCAAGAAAGCATTTGGAAATTGATTTTGCTAAAGCCGAAAAAGATATCCGGTATTACATAGATAACTACAATATGGAAATACAGCCGGAAAAACGGATCAACCAAATATCGGTAGGCGAAGCACAGCGTGTGGAGATTATAAAAACGCTTTATCGCGGCGCTGATATTTTAATACTTGATGAGCCGACTGCCATACTGACTCCTCAGGAATGCGAAAAATTTTTCGAGATACTTAACAATTTGAAAAAAGATGGAAAATCAGTTATATTTATTTCTCATAAATTAAATGAAGTTATGGAAATCTCTGACCGGATCACGGTTATGCGACAAGGCCAATATGTAGCAACCGTTAATAGGGCGGATACTAACACAAAAGAGCTTGCAAAAATGATGGTGGGTCGTGAGGTATTCTTAAATATTGAACGGAAAAAGGCAAACGTTGGCAAAACTGTTTTAAGTGTGGACAATCTTTGGACTTCTGGAGAAAAAGAGCTATCGAAGATCAGAGGGATTTCCCTTGACGTGCATGCAGGAGAAATCGTGGGAATTGCCGGTGTTGACGGAAACGGCCAGACTGAATTTATTGAAGCGATTACAGGTTTACGCAAAGTTGAACGAGGCAAAGTAATGCTAAATGGTAAAGATGTTACCAATCTTTCACCAAAAAAGATTCGTGAAACAGGTCTTGCACATATTCCTGAAGATAGGAATTTACGTGGACTTAACAGGCAAATGAATATTATGGAAAACCTTGTTGCCGTTAAACTTAACCAGAAGCCATATACTAATGGTGCCAAAATTAACGTTAAGCCTATACGTGATTTTTCTGAAAAACTCATCCATAAATTTGACATTAGACCAGATATTCCGGAAATGTGCACAAAGACTCTTTCCGGCGGAAATGCACAAAAAATTGTTGTGGCACGTGAGGTAGATGCCGACAAAGACCTTTTAATTGCTGCGCAACCTTCCCGCGGCGTAGACATTGGTGCCATCGAATCTATCAGAAATGTGCTAAATGAAGAAAAGCAAAAAGGAAAAGCTATCCTTCTGGTATCAGCGGATCTACAGGAAGTCTTGTCGCTTTCTGACCGCATTGCTGTAATGTACGATGGAAAAATCGTTGGAATCATTTCAGCAAAAGATGCAAATGAAAACAATGTCGGCGTATTAATGATGGGTGGCACTCTGCAGCATGACAAAACAGACGAAGGAAGTGCGGCATCTTGAATACAAACGCTAAAAATTACCGGCAGAAAATTATTAACCTGTTGATTACAGTAGTAATATCAATGTTAGTGGGAGCTGTCCTTATAGGTGTTTTGGGAAATAATCCGTGGCAGGCATATGGTGCCTTGTTTCAAGGCGCTTTTATCGGTAAACTTAATTTCGGTACAACATTGGCAAACTTTGCACCGCTTTTGTTGACAGCTTATGCATTCATAATTCCAGCGGATGCGAGTTTCTTTAACTGCGGTGTCGAAGGAGAACTTTATCTCGGCGCAATTACTGCTGCTTTCATAGGTTATAATTTCAAAGGATTACCAGGTCCATTGCATATTGTGCTCTGTTTCCTCTGCGCAATGATTGTTGGAGCACTTTGGAGCCTTATACCTGCAGTGCTTAAAGTGCGCTGGAATGTAAATGAAGTTTGCGTAACGATACTAATGAATTATGTTGCAATGTATATTGCCTCATATCTTGTAAACGGCCCAATGAGCGCAAAAACAGGTACAGCGCAAACACCTGCCGTTGCTGATAATACACAGCTTGCAAAATTTCTTGTTCCAAGTCAGGCAAATACAGGTATCTTTATTGCTATTGCTGTGACAATTTTTCTGTATTGGATGATGAACCATTCTACAGTTGGATATGAAATTAAAAGTGTCGGACAGAATCCTCATTTTTCCGAGTATATTGGCATAAGCCCAGTAAAATCGATGGTAAATTCTATGATTATAAGCGGTGCAATTGGCGGAATGACTGGCTGTATTTTTGTCCTGGGCGTATACGGCTATTTCCTTGATAATTTCTCCATGGGCATTGCTTTCAATGGTATGCTTGCTGCTTTGATTGTGGGAAATGACTACAAACTGACACCGTTCCTTGCATTTTTCATTGCCGCACTTCAGTCTGGTGCACAGGGAATGGAACGAAACACTGGTGTACCTAAGTCAATAGTTGATGTTATTATTAGCATTTTTATTATATTTGCCACAATGGAAGCTCTGTTCAGCTTTCTTAGCAAGAAAAAGAAAAATTCTTCAGCGAAGTCTCAGTCAAACACGCATCATAAGGAGGCTGAGTTATGAACTTTGGTAAAATTTTTGATTATACCCTTATTTATTCAACAATCCGCTATTCCACTCCAATTCTGTTTGCGGCTCTTGCTGCGACTATAACGCAACAGGCAGATATCTTAAACATAGGCACTGAAGGTATCATGCTGATTTCTGCGTTTGTTGCGGTATGTGTAAGTTATTATTCAGGCAGCTGGTTACTGGCAATTTTGGCGGCCATGGTAATAGGAGTCTTAATGGCTATGATCATGGCTGTGGCCAATTTAAAATGTAAGGCAGATATTTGTGCAATTGGCATGGCTATAAATATGTTTGCTCTTGCTGTAACAAAGTTTGGAATTAAACAGTTTCTTGGCACAACGGGAACTTTTACAGACCCTAAAATTGTGGGGGTTCCAAAAATCCACATTCCGGCGTTTGACAACATACCGTTTCTGAATAAAACATTTAATAACTGGTCTTTCATGGAAGTATTCGGAATTGTTCTTGTTTTTATACTCTACCATATTTTATATCGCACTGTTTGGGGACTGCGGCTTCGTTCCGTAGGAAGATTTCCAATGGCTGCCGAAACTGCGGGTATTAATGTAACGAAGATGAAATATGAGGTAATGATTATCTCGGGCATTATCGGAGGGCTTGCAGGAGCGCACCTTTCTCTTGGGTATACACAGATGTTTACGGAAAACATGACAAACGGAAGAGGCTTCATGGGCGTCGCCGCCATGTATTTCGGTGGAATGAATCCGGTCATTGCGTGGATAGGCTGTCTGCTGTTCGGCTTTACAGATACGGTGGGAAACAGACTGCAGGGATATGGATGGCCATCTCAATTTGTCCTTATGTTGCCTTATATAATAACGATTCTTGTTGTATCAATTTCGCTGTGGCGTCATACAGCTTCCGAGAAAAAATTAAAGAGCTCTGTTATTCCAGCTAAAAAAGTGAAAAAAGGAGGTATTGTTTGATATGAAAACACGTAAAATCATTCTGGATTGCGATCCTGGACATGATGATGCTGTAGCTATCATGATGGCTGGAAAACATCCATCATTAGATCTTTTGGGAATTACGGTTGTCGCAGGTAATCAGACGCTGGACAAAACGTTGGTGAATGCTCTTAATGTCTGTCAGTGCATAGGCCTTGACGTTCCAGTGTTCAAAGGGTGCAGTAAGCCGCTTGTACGTGAGCAAATAACTGCGGGAAGTATTCATGGTGAAAGCGGCCTTGATGGCCCGGTTTTTGCACCGCTTAAAAAAAAGGAGAATCAACAGCATGCTGTTGATTTCTTAATTGAAACGCTTATGGCTTCACAAGGAGACATTACAATTGTTGCCACAGGCCCGCTTACTAATATTGCAATGGCCATGAGGATGGAACCTAAGATAGTTAATAAAATTGACCAGATCGTATTGATGGGTGGTGCATATCAACTTGGTAATGTGACGCCGGCTGCAGAATTTAATATTTATGCTGATCCGGAAGCTGCTTATGTGGTTTTCAACAGTAAGAGGCCAATTGTTATGATGGGCCTTGACCTTACACGTCAGGCACAAGCGTATCCAAGCATTGTCGAACGGATAGGCCGTAGGAAAACAAAAGCCGCTAAACTGTTTTATGACATGATGACGTTTTTTAATAAAACGCAAAAAGAAATTTATGGCTGGGAAGGTGCTCCACTGCATGACCCTACATGCATAGCATATCTAATAGATCCTACCTGTGTAGAGACAAAACCAATGTTCACAGAAATTGAGCTTAGAAGTGAAAAATGTTACGGCAGAACAATTTGCGATTATTTTGGAATTACGGGGGAAAAGCCAAACACCCTTGTGGGTATAAAATTAGATCAGGATAAGTTCTGGGATATCGTTGAACAGTGTATTTGCCTTTACGATTGAGTAGAGAGGTCTAAATGCAGCTTTGCTTTTTAGAAGAAAGATGAATAAAAATGTATGAAAATTTAAAGGAAACTTTTGAGAAGAACAAAAAAAAATATATAAAATATCTGGCAGACTTAGTTGCAATTGATACACATGATATCGGTCAAGGTATAGAAGGCGGCATGGAAAATAAAGGGCAGAAATATCTTACTGAACTTTTAAAAAAAATGGGAGCCGATTCTGTAGTATGCGATCCTATGCGTGAAGAAGTCATATGTGACAGCATACATAAATATCACGAAGGTAATCCTGGCCACAATTATGATAATCGATTTAATGTATATGCCGAATTTCATGGAAAAGGCGACAAATCAATTATGTTCAATGGCCATATGGACACTATGCCGGCTGGAGACGAGAGCAAGTGGAATATTCCGCCGCACATGCCTTCTATACATGATAATAATATGTACGGACTCGGTGTCTGTGATATGAAAGGTGGATTGATGGCGGCAGTCATGGCGGTGCAGCTTCTTAAGGATGCTGGAGTAGAACTTCCTGGGACTGTAAAAATAGTATCTGTTGTTGATGAAGAGGGCGGTGGTAATGGCTCAATTGCTGCTGCGATGAATGGGCAAAAAGCAGATGGCGTTGTAGTATGTGAACCAACGAGCTGTGAACTTGTAATTGCCCATATGGGATTTATCTTTTTTCAAGTAGATGTCGTAGGTGTTCCTATACATTCGGGTTCAAAGTGGCTTGGCGTTAGCGCAATTGAAAAAGCCACCAAATTAATGGCAGCAATCGATGAGCTTGAGCACAAATGGCTGCTGATTTATAAGCATCCACTATTACCTCCGCCAACGTCTAATGTAGGTGTGATAGAGGGTGGTACGGCTGGTTCAACTGTTGCTGCGCATTGCTGTTTCAAAAGTTGTGTCCATTATCAGCCTGGCTCAATGTCACATGAACAGGTTGTAAAAGAGTATACGGAGGCTATTTACCGCTGCTGTGAAGGGGACGAATGGTTAAGGAACCATAAACCAAAAATATCAATATATCAGTCTGGCGGCCCTTTTGAAATGAATGCCGATCATCCATTTGTAACAACGTTTCAAAATGCTATACAGCATATTATTGGAGAAAAACAAACAGCAAAAGGGACAACAAGCGGTTGCGATTCGCGCATATGGAAAAATATAGCTAAGTGCCCAACAATACAATATGGACCGGGCAATATGGCACAGTGCCATACTATTAATGAATATATGCCGTTGGATCAGTACAAAAAAGCAATTCTTTCTTATGCGGCTTTGATCCTTGAGTGGTGTGGCAGATGAATATTTCAAAAAACCATATGTATAAAATGTAGGAGCCTAAAATAATGAAAAAAATATTAATAGCTGGAGAGTCCTGGATGAGTTTTACCACCCATGTAAAAGGATTTGATACGTTTCAGACCTCCGTATATGAAGAGGGTATTGAGCAGCTTCGCGAAGCAATAGAAAAGGGGGGTTATGATGTAGATTTTCTTCCTAACCATTTAGCATCTACAAAATTTCCTTACCACATCGAAGAACTGAAACAATACTCTGCAGTAATACTTTCGGACATCGGAGCAAATACCTTGTTGCTTGCACCGGAAACATTCAATTTTAGCATCAGGAAACCTAACCGTTGCCAACTGCTCAAAGATTATGTATTGCAGGGTGGTGCGCTCATAATGATTGGTGGATATATGACTTTTTCCGGAATCGACGGGAAAGGCAAATGGGGTAGTACTCCGGTACAGGATGTGCTGCCAGTGAATATACTAAATTATGATGATCGCTGTGAGCATCCGGAAGGCGTTAAGCCACAAATTGTAAATGAACATGAAGGCATATTAGGCTTACCTAAGGAATGGCCATTTCTTTTAGGATATAACAAGACGATTATAAAGCCGGATGCATGCCTTGCAGTTACAATTAATAACGATCCTCTGATCGCTTTTGGCAGTTACGGAAAAGGAAAAAGCGCAGTTTTTACTTCCGATTGTGCTCCGCATTGGGCACCGCCGGAGTTCACAGGCTGGAGCTATTATAATAAGCTTTGGCAATCTATGCTATGCTGGCTTACAAAATAATACAAAATGCGAAAATACGGTAGAATTTGTAAAATGTTTTTGCACAAACAAATAGATGCCGTGCCAATATAAATTCGTAATCTGGAGAAGTAAAAGACTGTGCAGAGTATGAACACCCCAAATATTCTGATTATGTAGTCAGACCCTTTACGGCCTGACAATACATAGCATGTGAAAGCCTGCCGGGATTGCCGGTATAAATTCGAATATGGTTGTAATATGTTATAATGTACCGGAACATGATGCTTTTGACCTGAGCCATCGGCATTTGCTCCGGGCATTTTGCATATATGCTCCTGTACGCTGACCGATGGTACTATCTATAAATAGTTATTTATAAGTTGCATTCAATATGATAATATAGAAGTATCAATAGGCTTTTCGCTATGGCACATAAGTTTTGCATCGTATTTGCGGAATAATGAGTATTGGGGTGAATAAAGTGAAACGCTTTTGTATTGTCGTTTCCATTGCGTTAATGGTGCTTTTGAGCGGTTGCAAATCAGGAAACGATAGCTCAAAGAGACAAAGTGGCACCACTGCTGCAGGTAGCATAAATTCATCCGCTTCTATGCCGATTTCTGACGTCGTCGATTCATCCATTTGGAAAGGATTTGCCAATAAGCAAGGCAAGATTGTTATGAAATCGGGGTTACCCGGCATATTGAGTAGTCCAAAAGATATGAATGCCACATACAAACGAATCAATTCCTTTTTGGCAAAATCAGTCGTCTACACAAAAGCAGTTCAAAAAAATAATATTACACACCCATTTAAAGAACATGCCGGATATATGGGTCCACCAGTGCTCACTATCTCTGATAAGAAACATAAAATCGTAATCAACCCCGCTTGGTATATTGATACCCCGGATGCTGGCCGTTTTACTGTACACCAAGTTCCAAACATTCTTGAGGTAAGCATTGATGGAAAAGTTTTATATTTGCAATCTTCATCTTTTTATAATTGGATGTATAACAAAGGCTGGCAATCTTCTTTTCAAAATTACACAATAAATTCACGATAAATGCTGGGTCTGCTTGGTAAGGACGCACGCTTCAAAGGTATATTATGCCTCCCACTTGCGAAAAGATTGGTAAATCATGAAGGAACCTGCCGTCGGAATCAATACAAGTAAAATCAATAATGCCAACCGAAAGCTCCTCCTTTTCAAAAAAATTACCAACTTTATTTTCACATGTTTTAAGCAGATAATACACTCACTTTGTTCTGGGCAAAACAAAAAGGGTTATCGATAAAATATCACTTTATTGTAAAGCCAATCATCGGATTTTGACGTTCGGGAATTTTAATAAATAATGCCCCTGACAATTCCAATTATATAGTCTCTGCCTTTTTAACTGACCCTCCACTCACGCCTGAAACAACAGTGTTGGTTGCACGCAGGTATCTGCTCTGTCTGAATTTTGTAGAGCTTTTCCTTTTTCAGCGTAGCAAAAAAGCTTTCCATTCTGGCGTTATCGTAGCAGCGCATGGTTCCGCTCATGCTTTGGGTAGCGCAAATCGGGCCAAAGCATTTTTGAATGTGATGCTGATAAATTGGTTGCCCCAGTCGCTGTGAAATATTAGCCAGTGCACAGGCCTTTAGCGCCTGGCTGCCATACGCAATGCTTTAATTGTCAGTTTTGTACCGATGCGGCCTCGAAAAAATGCAGCCTACTGTTTTTGCAGGTTTAGATTGACCACCATTACTCCAGCCCCGGATAACTTATTATTCTGAAGGCTTTATTCAAGTGCCACGAAATGCTACTATAATAGGAAATTCGGTTATAACCTTATCTTTTAAAACCTTACAGTCGGGCGGATTAGGAATACGAAGCAGATAGTTGTAATCATCCGATGGATTGAAAAATAAGGCATTACCCCGATTTGTTATTGCCTTTTTATGGTTTTCGTTATCGACATATTTGGTGCAAATTTCGTATCCGACTACAATAAATGCCATATGATTCCATTCAAATTGCTGCACACCATTATAGTAAACACAGGATTCGGCATTGCGTGCATTGGTTATTTGAAAAGTTTCACATATGCATTCACAGATACAATGATATTTATGCCGTACCGTAATTTTCCAGGGATTACTGATCGAACTGATATGCTTTCCATGGTACAACCCCTGAACACGAGCCATATTTATAAACTCTTGCATATCGACACCCACCTGACTGTTGATGGATCACTGCCCATTATAATGACGTTGTTACACTGAATTGTATTTTGTAAATTTGTGCAGGGTCAAGATTACCAATGTTAATGCTGTCTGCAGGGTTTTCATCACTGAAAGTTATTGTATCATTTTTCAAGGTTGAATTCGGCTTATAATTCATTCCTGCCGGGAGCTGACTCATAACAACAATGTCAGTTATCCTGACATTTCCCGTATTTTTAATGATTAGTTTAAATATAATCTCTTCATTGTTTTCTGTTACAAATGTTTTATCAGCCGTCTCAATTATTTGAAGATTTGCTTCAGCAATAGTTGTCACTGCCATGCTCTGTTCTGTTCTGCCGGTATATTCGTTGCCTATTTGATCCATGAATTTAATCTCTGCAATAGAACAGTTGACAATATCGCCGGTTTCATTTTTATTGACCGTTACCTCATATTGCAATGTTGCTGACTTTCCTTTAGGCACACTTCCAACGGATGTTTCATTTGGGCTTGTAACAGAAATTCCGGTTTTCAGAGTTTCGCCAGGCTGAGGAACAGGTATGATGGAATCATTGACCAGGGTCGTCTTAGGACATAATTTATTGATAATTTTAGCGCTATATAAATCAACAGAAGAATTATTTTGTAGGGCCACAGTATATTTTATTTTTTTACCATTATTGGCAAAATCTTTTTCTGCAGATTCTTTCAAAACTGCTTTAACCACATCGGTAGTAATAACGTTACTGCTGGCCTGAATGGATTTAGGGCTTTCGCCCGCTTTTACAGTTACCGATCCAGTTGCCGTTGCGCCCACTTTAAATGGGGAAGGAATAGTATTTAGGATTGTTTGTGTTTCGGGCATATAAAGGTCTCCTTTTTAGTCTCAATAAAATATTGCTAAAAGCGCATATAATGGATGCTACGATCTACACATAATTCGCATATATTCCCATGCAGAATTTAATAGTGAAATATTGCTCTTCCCTAACAATATATGTTTCTTGATTTAAAAAGCTATTAAGTCGATGCCTATTTGTTTTCACTTGAGCCTTATATAATGAATTAATAACACAAGGGAAGGGCTTCCTTCCCAGTGGAATTTTGTAATTTCATGGCAGAAGGAAGCCCTAATGGTTATTCTTCGGTTGACGAATCGCAAAAAAAAATTAACCGCCGCAGCAGGTACTACCGGAACCGTTTGGGCAAGGCCCGATGCGATGCCCCTGATTGAACAGGTCGCAGACAGTGGTATCGTTAGAGATTGGCTTATCCGCCAGGATGATCAGATCTTCATACTTCCATAATTTATCGAACACGATATAATCGATTCGAAGAACACAGTCGTTTTCCTCCTGTGTCACAGTATAGTTAACAATATTAATTGCTTTGCAGGACCCGTCGATGTTTTTCAGTTCCTGTTTAAATGCATCGACGCTCGTAAAATGTTGAAGACTCGGGAAGCGCGCAAAATCGCTCCATGGTACATCGAACGATTCCTTTGGCGTCATTACAACATAGGTGCCAGTGCCGTATTGCAGCACCACTTCGAACTCAACTGTGTTGATAATATGATCACAACCGGTAGAAGGGCTCAGGCGCTCATCGGCACACAAAACGCGGATGTTGGCAACAGTGGGGGCTACGTCGGGAAGCAATCCCCCACGGCAACCTGCACTTCCATCACGATTGCAGGGAACCGTTGCATAGATGGTCCTACTTGTAATGCTGAGATCCCTGACATCCTTTGTGCAGATGTCATGCACCAACTGGTTGGGTTGCTGCAGGGATGTTTTTGACGCCTCATTTTCCGCAAGCTTCATGCTGCTTTTGAAATTATTATACCAGTCCGCTGCATTATTCTGGTTCTCCTGGTTCTGTGTGTTGCTATTGACGTCTATATCCAAACTGGAATCACTGGTTTTCACGCAGTCCATATTAAATCTCCTTTTAATAAGTTTGGATGGGGTACATTGATAAACCCTATCCTTGTATCATATTTTATGAAGGCCCATACATAATTGTTACGTATTATGACAATGCCCACTTAATTCTATAATTAAATTTTAAACTGTATCTTCAATCAGGTTGATAGCACCACATGCTGTAAACCTGCTAAACAAAGAGGAAAACAATCCCCACCTTCTGCTCGTAAATCAGTGCAAATATGGAACACTTGATTAATAGGCAGAACTTAAAATGGCTGTGCAAAGAATAATATCTGCACAGCCATTTTGCTTTTAATGTCAAATTCCTGCTATATGCGTACCTGCTTCAGCGCATTTTCGTAGGCTTGTTTAGTTGTTCCGTCAAAGCACACCATGGTTACATCTTTGACTTTTTCTGAGGTTTTCAGAAATTCTGTGATTTCCCTGGCGGCTATTTTTGCCGCCATTGGCAGCGGAAACCGGTATACACCTGTGCTGATTGACGGGAAAGCCACCGACTGGCAGCCATACTCTTCCGCAATGCGCAGGCAGTTACGGTAGCATGAGGCAAGCAGACAGTCTTCTCCCGCGCTACCGCCGTGCCATACGGGCCCCGGAGTGTGAATGACGTATTTTGCAGGAAGTCGGTAGCCTTTTGTGATTTTTGCCTCGCCTGTCCTGCATCCATGCAGAGTGCGGCATTCTTTTAAAAGGTCCGGCCCGGCGGCGCGGTGGATGGCGCCGTCAACGCCGCCACCACCAAGGAGCGATGTGTTGGCGGCGTTTACAATTGCGTCAGCCTTGAACTTTGTAATATCGCCATGCTCAATGTAAAATCCCAAGATAATTTCCCCTTTCTGTGGCATGAAAAATTAACGGATACATCAGCCATCCCAAAAACTCGTCTGCATTTTTCTGTATGACCGTACACTGCGCTCGTGTATCCTGTCACCTTCCTGCATTTTTCCGCAGAGGAGCGGTGAATCTGGGCGGAAATTTTGGCAGTTCTTCATTATGCTCTCAATGCTGAAGTTTGCATAGCAATAGCGGCATCCATGCTGGCATGTATTATAGGTGCCGATATCTATGCTCGCTGCGCAGCCACACTTTTGACGCTGATTTTTGTCCTTTCCGACTGAGAGACGGTATCCTCCGATATGCTCAAGCCGGCTTTTGTCAATGCAGCATGCAGGGTGTGCCATGCAGTTTTCAGCGTCAAAACCTTCGGCACAGATGCTTAAAGCCATGCCATATTTTCCGGCAATTTGGGAAAAACAGCGGATAAGTTCCATTTCCTGTTCCAAAGCAGGCCAGCGTATTCCCAAAAGTTTTATGCCACGCTGTGCCCTTTTGTAAAAATCGAGAAAACTCACAGTGCACAGGCTTGTGCATCCGGCAAGCAAGCGTGCCATACGTTCAAAATACCTTAAATGGTACCCCGCCGTATACTTTTCAGTAAACAGGATTGGATCGTAGCGCCAGACTATGCGTTCCGGGCCGATACGCTTTGCAAGGCGCCGGAAAGCAGGAATAAGCACTTTGCTTTTAGAAGGCACATTCGGTTCTACATCAGTTCCATATGGATTCAGCGTAAACTGGAAATAATAAGGTATGCTGCCGAGTTCATTAAGCCGCCCGATCATGGGGAGCGGATTCTTTGTCCAGAAAACGATGCCGTCCACCACGCTGGGGCTAAGGCTTACGCGGCTTATGCTGTGCGGGTTTATTGGATTGCGCACAAGGACCCAGCCTTCTCTCAGGCGCCTGAAAAACCAGTCGGAATAAAAAGCCGGTATGTCTGTCCTTCGGCTTGCACTTATAATCATTCTGCACCTTATTTCTGGTAAATGTAAGCACATGAAATTTTTCATCAAAATGATATCATTGATGCGTTAAAATGTAAATCTTTGAAACATTGGGAATGCGTTTTCATACTGATATAAAAGAACGCATGGCACCGGAATTCCGGTGCCATGCGGGCGGTATTTGTATTTCAGGACTAAGTGAAGAGCCTTACCTATACCGTGCTCAGCCTAAAAAGCTGGTGCTTCCGTTTTCAAGGTCTTTTATGGCACTATAAATCCTGTTTTTTGCTTCTTCCCCTGTCTTTGCATTTTCGACATAGCGTATTACGGATTGCTGCTTTTCGTCATCCATCTGGCCAAAACTGTGCATGGCTTCAGGATGCATTGCAAGAGACATCATCAGCCCTATAGGCATTTCGGCGGCACTTCTGCTTTCCATCTTCACATTCTTCCTTTCAGAAAAATCAAAAGCAGCTATTTTCAGCCGCCTTTTTAGTATTACCAGCGGCACTTTATCTATTCTCAAGCGGAAAAATAAAAAATCTTCTGTTGAAAACGCAACTGTATTTTGATATAATGTAGAAAATCAGATGGAATGCAAATTTGAAATATTTAAAATATATTGATAAGGATCGATTGCTGTGCCAAAAGTTACCTTGCTTGCCTATACACCGGAACCTGAAAAAGTTGTGGCGTCCGCCGCAAAGCTGTGCTATTCGTCTTCCGGAATAGAAAAAATTGAAGATGGCCTTACAAAAGAAAAGACGTCTTCTTTTGTTCGAATGATAACTAAGCTTGGGCATGCGAGTACGATTGAGCATGTTTCATTTACATTTGGCATAGAAGGGGTTTCACGTTCTTTCCTTGCGCAGATGACACGCCACCGCATCGCTTCCTACAGTGTAAAAAGCCAGCGCTATGTTGATGAGGCAAACTTTCAGTATGTTGTGCCGCCTGAGATAGAGAGTATTCCGGAAGCGAAAAAAGAATTCCTCGATGCTATGGAAGAAGACCGCCGCCATTATGAAAAGCTTTCAGCACTTCTCACGGAAAAGCGTAAGCACGAATTAATGGACGAGGGGAAAGATGAGAAAACTGCCGGCCGTATGGCGCGGAAAATGTCGAATGAGGATGCACGCTTTGTCCTGCCAAATGCGTGTGAAACAAAGATGATATGCACGCTTAATGCCCGGGAGCTTCTCCACTTTTTCTCACTGCGCTGCTGCAACCGTGCCCAGTGGGAAATACGTGAGGTCGCAGACTGTATGCTGCGCCTTGTTAAACCAATAGCGCCGGATATTTTTGCAGAAGCAGGCCCGGCATGCGTGTGCGGGGACTGCCCCGAAGGAAAGATGTGCTGCGGCAAAGCGGAAAAAGTCCGCCGAAAATATCTTGAAATGGATGGAAACAGATGAGCGGGCACCTGATAACGCTGGAGGGGCTTGACGGCAGCGGCAAAACAACACAGATGGAGCTCCTGGAAAATGATTTTCCGGAGAGCGGAATCAACCTGCGCCGCGTAAAGTTTCCGGTTTATGAGAAGCCGTTTTCAGCGCCGGTAAGGATGTACCTGAACGGCGATTTTGGGAAAGACCCGGATGACGTGAACGCGTATGCGTCTTCTGTGTTGTTTGCGGTTGACCGCTTTGCGAGTTTCCGTACAATGTGGCGTAAAGATTATGGAGACGGCACCCTGATTTTGGCGGACAGGTATACGACGTCTAACATGATATACCAACTGCCGAAACTTCCGAAAGAAGAATGGGACAGCTTTATCTTATGGCTGCAGGACCTCGAATATAAAAAGCTTGGCCTTCCAAAGCCTGATTTGACCGTTTACCTTGATATGCCGCCTGAGATATCTCAGACTTTTTTGGACAGGCGCTGCAAGCACAGCGGTGAACAGAAAGATATCCATGAGCGCGATGTTACGTACTTAAAGCAGTGCCATGAAAGCGCCGCTTTTGCAGCGCGAAAGCTCGGCTGGCAGACGGTGGCCTGTGCGGAAGGCGGCTTACCAAAA
Organism: Ruminococcaceae bacterium UBA1036; assembly: GCA_002316805.1. Lineage (GTDB taxonomy): Bacteria > Bacillota > Clostridia > Oscillospirales > Acutalibacteraceae > Thermocaproicibacter. Next base: position 18,949 of record DCEF01000016.1, on the reverse strand, counting down.
AGCAGGGAAACAGTGCACGCGGAAATTGTAAAGGTAATTTCCGCCGCGCTTAGAAAATGGGGGCTTAAGACAAGCGAATAGCATGATTGAGTTTGCAGACTGGAATATGCGGCCTGAGCTTTCGAAACTTTGGCAGAAATGTTTCCATGAGCCGCAGAAATATCCAGATTATTTCCTGGGAAATATTTTTTCGCCGCGCGACTGCCTTGTATATCGCGTCGGCGGTAAAATTGCTGCTGTGGTTTATTTTATACCTGCATATATACTTGTTAACGGAAATATGGTGCAGGCACATTATATTTTTGCGGCGGCAACCGAGCCAAGTTTCCGCTGCCGCGGGTATATGTCATCGCTTCTCGCGTATGCTTCTGTGGCAGGCGCAGAGCGCGGCGACCACTTTTCTGCACTTCTGCCTTCAGGGGAGAGCCTTTACCATTTCTATGAAAAATCCGGCTACAGCAGTCCTTTCTTTGTGCGCAGAGCGGAAGTCCCTGCGGAGCGCTTTCAGACAATTGCGCTGCACGGCGGATGGTATGAATGTATGCCGAACGCCGAGTGCCTGAATAGGCTGAGAAGGAAGTGCCTCTTTCAATACAGCGGGTCTTTTTTATGGGATGACCGTATGTTCCGCTTATCAATATCGCTAAGCCGTGTTTATGGCGACCAGCTTATATGTGTTCAGCATAACGGAACGCCGGCTTATGCCTTGTGCCGAAAAGAAAATAATATATGTACCGCCCTTGAAACCATGGCGGACAATAATACATTTCCGGCTCTTGCAGCAGCACTGCTGAAAAAAGTTCCTGCGCGGCAATATCGTTTCCGCCTGCCTATGATGAGCCCGCTTTTTCACGGCGAAGGCATCACAGAACGGTTTGGAATGTTAAAACCGCTTGGCAGGGCGGGCATTTGCGGCGTTAAAACAAATGCACCGTATCTTGGCCTTGGCATGGACTGAATTTTTTGATTATACTCAATAATTTTGCCCAATTATATTATTTGCAGGGAGGATTTGTTATGATTTATATTTTTCTTGAAAAAGGCTTTGAAGAAGTTGAAGCTATGGCTCCTATTGATATTCTGCGCCGTGCCGGTGCTGAAGTTTCAACAGTTGGAGAAGGCGGCAAAGAGGTAATGAGCGGTCGTGGAGTAAAAGTTATGGCTGACCTCGTTGAGAATGATGTATCACTTGAAAATATGGATATGGTGATACTGCCCGGAGGGCCAGGTACTTCCAACCATGAAAAATCGCCGATGGTGCGTGCAAGCCTTAATCACTGCGCTCAGAACGGCAAATATATTGCCGCAATCTGTGCCGCTCCATCCGTGTTGGGGCATCTCGGTCTTCTAAAGGGCCATAATGCCGTCTGCTTCCCAGGCTATGAAAAAGAACTTGGAGCAGATAAAGTCCTGCATGATCCGGTCTGTGTAAGCGGAAAAATAATTACGGCACGCGGAGCGGGTGTAGCCGTAGACTTTGCGCTTAAACTTGTAGAAGTCCTTTACGGAAAAGAGAAATCACAGGAGATACGCAAAGACATTCAGTGCGTATGAAAGATATCCAAAGCCTTAAGCGTTGTCTGCGCAGTGAAGGGAGAGAATTCCGAAGCCTCCTCGTGCCAGAAGAGAAGTTATCCCTTGACCGCAGTATCCACAGGCATTTTTTGGCGTTAAAGGAATACCGCCTGGCAGACACGGTTTTTACGTATGTGAGTATTAAGCAGGAAATTGATACGTTTGCTATTATTTCAGCGGCGCTTGCGGATGGCAAAAAGGTTGCTGCGCCGCTTTGCATACCGGAAACTTCCATGATGAAATTTTATGAAATTTCTTCTTTTCGGGATTTGACTTCAGGTTACTGCGGTATCCTCGAGCCTGTCCCGGAAAAATGCCGCAAAGCTAAAGCATCGTCTAAAACTGTATGTATTGTTCCCGGCCTTGTCTTTGATGAAATGGGCTATCGCCTTGGCTATGGCAAAGGCTATTACGACCGTTTTCTGCAAGACTTTCCGGGGATTACTGTGGGCTTCTGCTATTCCGGATGCGTCAGGTGGAGTCTTCCGCATGGCTTGCACGACTGCAAAGCCGATATCCTTGTGACGGAAAATTGCACCGTAAAGGTTTCTGGTTGACGCTGGCTTCCACTGTTTTATAAGCAACGGAGCTGTCTGCCGGATATCGGGAGGACAAGTTATGAAAGATGATGAAAACAACAGTGAATTTGAGCGGGGCCGCCATGAGAAAGTGCAGGGTTTCCGGCTTCAGATGAACGAGGACTACAACAGAAGGCCAGAGCCGAAATATACGCCTGTCGACAGCTATAGCAATCCGGGAGAAGCGAGAAGAAGACGTGAAATTTCAGAAATAGCCGCGGCAAAAAATATGAGGCTTGCGCATAAGCTGCGTGACGAGAAAAAAGGGCGGAAAAACAAAAACTTTTTCCGCCTGATTTGGTTCTGCATGGTGTTTATGGCCGCTGTTCTGTCGGCAAAATATATTGTCTGCGGTGTGAATGATATGTTTGCCGTAGGCAGAAAGCCAGTAAGTGTGACGGTAGAAATCCCACAGAATGCCACGAATAAGCAGGTGGCGCAGGTGCTTTACCATTATGGCGCCATAAAAGACGCAAGCTTCTTTCAGCTTTTCGAGAGAATGACGAAATCGCCTAAAACATACAGCGGCGGCAGCTACCAGATAACTACTGGCATGGACTATGAAGCGTTGATAAACTCTATAAGGTCGGTGGATAGCCGGGTTGACACGGTAAAAATCACATTTACCGAAGGAATGAATGCGGTTGAGATTGCCGAAAAGCTGGAAAAGAGCGGGGTGTGCTCGGCAAATGACGCACTAAAAGCCTTTAACAGTAACAAGCTTGACAGCGGCTATGACTTCATAGGCAGCCTGCCGAATGTTTCAAAGCGCTACTACAAACTTGAAGGCTACCTTTTCCCGGACACATATGAATTTACTAAACACGAAGATGCCAATGATGTTGCTAAAAAAATGGTGGATAACTGCAATACCAAACTGACTAAGCAGATACGCGAAAAAGCAAAAGAGAAAGGCATGACGATCGACCAGATGATGGTGCTTGCTTCTATGATTCAGGCTGAGGCAGCGGATAAGAACGATATGCTGAAAGTTTCGTCTGTTTTCCACAACAGGCTTGAAAGCGGGAGAAGCTCGCTTCAGCACCTTGACTCGGACCCGACAATGTTCTATCCATTCAGGCAAAAATCGAAAGTGCCGGCAAATATCCAGAAAACTTATAAGAGCCGGTACGATACCTACACCATAAAGGGCCTGCCTGCTGGCGCTATTTGTAACCCCGGAATGGACGCCATAAATGCGGCGCTTAATCCGGCAAGCACGCGCTATTACTATTTCTGCCATGACAAGAACAGCAAGGCCTACTATGCAAAAACTCTGTCAAGCCATGAGGTAAACCTGAAAAAGGCAGGGCTTAAGTGATGGATGTGAAGCGTAAAGGCTTGCCTGAACTGCTTGCACCTGCAGGCGATATGGAGCGGCTTAAAACCGCTGTGCGCTTTGGGGCAGATGCAGTTTACCTTGCCGGCAAAGAGTTTGGCATGCGTTCATCTTCGCCAAATTTCGACATGAAAGAATTAGCCTCTGCGGTTGCCTATGCGCATGATAACAATGTGAAAGTTTATCTTACCTGCAATGTTGTCATGCGCAATCAGGATTGCAGCCGGATGCCTGATTTTCTGCGCAGTGCGCAGAGAGCAGGCGTGGATGCGCTGATTATAACAGACATCGGCGCAATGAAAATGGCACAGAAATATGCACCTGAAGTGGAAATCCATGTTTCAACACAGGCCGGAGTTGCAAGCTGGGCGGCAGCCAATGCGTTTTGGGAGCTCGGTGCAAAGCGCGTTGTGCTCGCGCGTGAGCTGACACTCGGTGAGATTGCAGAGATACGCGCGAAAACGCCTAAAGAGCTTGAGATTGAAGCTTTTGTACATGGCTCCATGTGCGTTTCGTTTTCTGGAAGGTGCTTGCTTTCCGAATATTTCACGGGGCGCGATGCCAACCACGGGGACTGCGCTCAGCCGTGCAGGTGGAGTTATGCGCTGATGGAGCAGACGCGCCCCGGGCGTTACTTTCCTGTTGAGGAAGACGGCAGGGGCACATATATCATTAATTCACGCGATATGTGCATGATAAGCCATATTCCGGAGCTTGTGCAGGCTGGCATAGGAAGTTTAAAGATTGAAGGGCGCGCAAAATCGGCGTACTACACTGCCGTGGTGACAAACGCATACCGCCATGCGCTTGATGAGTATGCGGAAAATCCTGAAAAGCCGCTGCCAAAGTGGATTCCGGAAGAGCTTGAGAAGATCAGCCATAGGGAGTACAGCACGGGCTTTTATTTTGGCGGCACACCCGGCCAGGTTTATGAAAACGGCGGATATGTGCGCCACTGGGAAGTGATTGCCGTCTGCGGGGGAATGAGCGGAGAGTTTGCCGTGCTTTCACAGCGCAACCGCTTTTTCCGCGGTGATGTTGCAGATGTCCTTGAGCCTGACAAGCCGCCTTACCAGATTTCGCTTGACGATATCTGCGACGGGGAGCACAATCCGTTGGAATGTGCAAACCATGCCGAGATGACCGTCCTTGCAAGGACATCATGCAAGATTGCGAAAGGTGCAATCTTGCGCAAAAAAATAGATGGTTAAAAATCCTTCCGCTTGGCTACAATAGCTTCACGGAGGGATATTTTTTGCTTAAACGCGTGACAGCTATTTTTGCCGTTTTTGTATGTGCCCTGTACTTCAGCATACTTGTGCTTTTCCGTATTTCGGACGGAGACGGCCTTGCACAGGCTGCAGCCCAGCAGCAGAATTTTACCGTCACGGTTGCTTCCAGGCGTGGAACCATTTATGACCATAATCTTGATGTCTTGGCCGGAGACGGAAAAATAGAATATCCGGCCGCCGTAGCGCCGTGCCCGGAATCCGCCGCCGCACTGAGAAGTATCTGCAGCTGCGATGAAGTAAAAAGCATAGGCAAGCTTATAGAAGCAGGCAAGCCATTCACAATGAAGCTTCCGCAGATGATAACTGCTCCCGGAATCGACGTTTTCCCCGTAAGGCAAAGGTACTCTGACAGCCAGATCGCGGTGCATGTATTAGGCTATCTCGACAGCTCCGGAAACGGGAAAACAGGCGTAGAGCAGGCATTCAACAGCCAGCTTTCTGCGGGTGAAGGAAGTATAAAAGTAGCATACTGCGTGGATGCCATGAATCATGTACTCTCAAAACAGATGCGCACAGTTTCCAATTCTTCGGGCAAAGCTAAGCAGGGGGTTGTGCTAACACTTGACCGCTCAATCCAGCAGCTTGCCGAGCGCTCTGCCGCAGGCCACATAAAAAGCGGGGCTGTGGTTGTGCTTGAAGTGCCGTCAGGCAAGATACGCGCTGCTGCGAGCTTCCCGGCTTTTTCGCCGAACGATGTAGGAAAATCGCTTAACAGGAGTGACTCGCCGCTGATTAACCGCGCCTATTCTGCATACAGCGTCGGCTCCGTTTTTAAAATTGTTTCTTCTGCCGCAGCGCTCGAATATGGCATTTCACCAGACAAATCCTATGTTTGCACGGGCTCTGTTTCAGTGGACGGACAGGCATTCCATTGCTACAACGGGGAAAAGCACGGCAAAGAAAATATGGAGCGTGCGATAGCTAATTCATGCAATACGTATTTTGTAAACCTGATGCGGAAAGTTCCGCCGCCGTATTTTTTAAGTATGGCCCAAAAACTCGGGTTTGGGCGCTCTTTTCAGGTTGCTCCAGGGATTGAGACGGCTGCAGGGGTACTCCCGACATCAGACGAGCTGCAAGTACCGAGGGCACTTGCAAACTTTTCGTTTGGCCAGGGGAACTTTACAGCTACGCCGCTTCAAGTTGCAGGAATGGTTAACGCCGTCGCTTCTGGCGGTATTTATACACAGCCGTACCTCTATGAAGGCATGATTGACGATAAAAAGCATTTCACTGAAAAGGCAAAGCCACAGCCGGCTTCGCGCGTGATGTCCGCACGTACGGCTTCGCTGCTGCGGAAATTCATGGAGACGTCTGTAAAATCGGGAACAAGCAAAAAAGGCAAGCCGGACTATGGCACAGCAGGCGCAAAAACGTCAACGGCGCAGACCGGAAAATTTATCGGAGGCAAAGAGAAAGTCGAATCATGGTATGCGGGCTTTTATCCTGCCGAAAAGCCGGAATATGTAATAGCCGTTTTTGAAGATGGCGGTGATGGCGGTGGCACAACGTGCGGCCCGGTTTTCCGAAGCATCGCCGACGGACTTTACGGGTATGTTTACTGAATTTTAGAATTTAATTTAATTATAACAGTTTGACTTTTAAGCATCGCTGGTCTATACTTTAAAAGTATTTCAGTAATAATAGGAAAAGCGCAGAAGGGCAAAAAAGTGCTGGCTATGCCAAAGAGAGGGAACCGGTGGTGAAAGGTTCCTGCTAAGCCGTGCCGGAAGCCGGCCCGGAGCTCTGCATTGAAGAAATGCGGCGTTTCCCGCGTTAAGGGATAAAGAGCGGCGCCGGCAGCGGCGCAATTTGGGTGGTACCACGGGCTTTTCCGTCCCATAGGGATTGGAGAGCCTTATTTTTTTGCAGGAGTCGGGTTTTCTGCCGAAGGAATCGCCGCTTAAAGACGGTTTACGACTTACTTGATTCCTGCATTTGCCTTTCAGACAGAAATGGGGTAGAGAATAATATGAAATGGACAGGCCTTAATGAGCTGAGGGAAAAATACCTTTCGTTTTTTGAATCGAAAGGCCATATGCGGCTGCCGAGCTTTTCGCTTATCCCGAAAGATGACAACAGCCTTCTGCTGATTAATTCGGGAATGGCGCCGATGAAAAAATATTTCACAGGCGAAGTTACGCCGCCGCGCAAGCGCGTGACGACTTGCCAGAAATGCATACGTACTGGCGATATCGACAACGTCGGCATAACCGACCGCCACGGCACTTTTTTTGAAATGCTCGGCAACTTTTCATTCGGCGATTATTTCAAGCACGAGGCTACGGCATGGGCATGGGAGTTCTGCACGAAAGTGCTTGAGCTCCCGGCCGACAGGCTCTGGGTGACGATTTACAAAGACGACGATGAGGCTTTTGACATCTGGACAAAAGAAGTTGGCGTTGATGCGTCGCATATAGTGCGCTTTGGCAGAGAGGATAATTTCTGGGAGCATGGTTCTGGCCCATGCGGCCCATGCTCTGAGATATACTTCGACCGCGGGCCGGAGCATGGCTGCGGCAAGCCGACGTGCGGCGTAGGCTGCGACTGCGACCGCTACATTGAGTTCTGGAATATTGTTTTCTCGCAGTTTAACAGCGACGGCCACGGCCACTATCCGCCGATGGCGCATCCTAATATAGATACGGGCATGGGCCTTGAGCGCCTTGCCTGCATTATGCAGAACGTGGACAACCTGTTTCTTGTAGATACGATGCAGAGCATAATGCAGCATGTCAGCCGTATTACTGGTGTAAAATACGGCGATGACCCTAAAAAGGATATTTCCCTGCGCGTAATAACCGACCATATACGCGGAGCTACGTTTATGATAGCTGACGGCATAATGCCGTCAAACGAAGGACGCGGATATGTGCTGCGCCGACTTCTCCGCCGCGCCGCGCGCCACGGGCGTTTGCTCGGCGTGCACGACACGTTTCTTTATAAAATAGCAGAAACGGTGATTAACGAGAACAAAGGCGCTTATCCGGAGCTCGCCGAGCAACACGATAGGATAATAAAACTTGTACGTGTTGAGGAAGAGAGCTTTGCAAGGACGATTGACCAGGGCATGCAGCTTCTGAACGGCTTTGTGGACGAGACTCTGAAAGCCGGTAAAAAAGTATTCCCAGGTTCAGATGCCTTCCGCCTTAGTGATACGTATGGTTTTCCTGTTGACCTTACGAAGGAAATAGTTGCAGAAAAAGGCCTTTCTGTGGACGAAAAAGAGTTTGAAAAACTGATGTGCGAACAAAAAGAGCGTGCCCGCGCCGCGCGCAAGAATGCCGGGGCTGATGCATGGGCAGGAGAAAGCGGCTTGCTTAAGGACGTGCCCGAAACAAAATTTCTCGGCTATGAAACGACGCAGTCGGAAGCAAAAGTGATTGCCATTGTCAGAGGCGGCCAGCGTGCCGATTCAGCTACAGCAGGTGACAATGCCGTGCTTTTGCTTGATCAGACACCGTTTTACGGCGAAAGCGGCGGCCAGGTGGGTGATACGGGCATGATCGAATCAGAAGATGCCGTTGTTGCCGTCACGAATACGACTAAAAACCATGCAAAAAATTTCCTGCACTATGCGGAAGTAAAAGCCGGCACAATACACATCGGAGAAATTGTAAAAGCGTCTGCCGACAAAGGGCGCCGCGCAGCCATCACGCGCAACCATACGGCTGCACACCTGCTGCAGGCGGCGCTGCGGAAAGTGCTCGGCACACATGTCCAGCAGGCAGGCCAGTTTGTGGACGAAAAGCGTGTGCGTTTCGACTTCACGCATTTTGCCGCCGTAAAAAAAGATGAGCTAAAAAAAGTTGAGGATATGGTAAACGGCGTGATACTAAACGCGATACCTGTCGTAAGCCGCGAGATGCCGATTGATGAAGCTAAAAAGCTCGGCGCAATGGCGTTGTTCGGAGAGAAATACGGGAAAATAGTGCGCGTTGTTTCCGCAGGCGATTTCTCAAAGGAATTCTGCGGCGGCACGCATGTGACAAATACTGCGCAGATAGGACTGTTTAAAATTGTTTCCGAGAGCTCGGTAGCTGCAGGTGTGCGCCGCATAGAAGCTGTGACAGGCACTAATGTGCTCAGCCTGCTTGAAGATAGTATTGAGACAACAATGAAAGCTTCAGAGGCAATGAAGCTCGGCAACCCGTCTGAACTTGTAAAGCGCGCGGACCAGATAATGCTTGAGCTTAAAGAAAAAGATCGCGAAATAGAGTCGCTCAATGCGAAACTGGCGTCAATGCGTGTGAAAAGCCTGCTCGATAAAGTAAAAGATGTAAAAGGCGTAAAGTTTATTTCAGCAAAGCTTGAGGGTGTGGAATCCGCTTCACTGCGCGTTATGTGCGACAAGATACTTGAGCGTTCACCTGACTGTGTGGCTGTTATAGCCGGAATAAACGGTGAAAAGGCAAATATCGCCGCGTGCGCCGGCAAAAAGGCGCAGGAAAAGGGCGCGAATGCCGGAAAAATTGTCCGGCAGGTAGCAGCAGCAGCAGGCGGCAGCGGTGGCGGCAGGCCGGACAGCGCAATGGCAGGGACGAAAGATGTTTCGAAACTTGATGCTGCGCTTGCATCTTCGGAAAAAATCGTTGCAGATATGATAAAATAAGATTATAATGGTACTGTTTTTCGAAGGAGGCTTTATCATTTGGACTGCGTTTTCTGTAAGATTGCGAAAGGCGAAATTCCAAGTAAAAAAGCATACGAAGACGATAAGGTACTTGCGTTTTATGACCTGCAGCCGCAGGCACCGGTGCATATACTGATTATTCCAAAAGAACATATTAGTTCTGCCGCGGAGATTACACCGCAGAACAGCGATATCATTGCACATATTTATGAAGTTGCGGCAAAACTTGCGAAAGAAAAACATCTTGAGGCAGGTTACCGCATTGTCTGCAATGTTGGAAAAGACGGCGGGCAGACAGTGCCGCATCTGCACTTTCACCTGCTTGGCGGACGTTCTATGAAATGGCCTCCCGGCTGATGATCGGCTGATTTTATTTTTGAAAGGTTGGTTTTTAATTATGGAAGGAAAGTTGAAAGGGAATTACTATGAGATGACTATTGCCGGTTGCAGGCGCGAGCTGCCGATATGCCCAATCGATGAGCATCTTGACATTGCGGGATTCATTATGCTTGGCGATGTGGAGCTTACTGAAAAAACGGCTGCCGAGCTTCTCAGAAAATGCCCGGAACACGACGTGGTTGTCACTGCTGAAACAAAGGGTATACCGCTCTGCTATGAGATGGCAAGGCAGGGTTGCCGCCATTACGTTGTGGCGCGCAAAAGTGTGAAGGCTTATATGCGCAACCCTATTTCCGTAGATGTAAAATCCATTACGACGGATCATATGCAGAAGCTGTTCCTTTCTGAAGAGGATGAAAAGCAGCTTCGCGGCAAGCGCGTACTTATTGTAGACGATGTTATCAGCACGGGCGAGTCGCTCGCTGCGATGGAAAAGCTCGTTGAAATGTATGGCGGCAACATTGTAGGCCGTGCTGCTGTGCTCGCTGAAGGCGATGCAAAAGACCGCAAAGACATTACTTATCTGGAGCCGCTGCCGCTTTTCCAGAAATAATCATATTCTTGGAGGTATTCCAATGAAACGGCCGCTTGTGTTGGTGGGCTTTTGCTATCTGCTGACGCTTGCGGCCGCCATTTTTTTGGGCGCGGACATTTCGTTCATGCTTATGTGGTGCTGTGCGGGCGGCTTCGCTGTTACGGTTTTGTGTAAAAAAACACGCCGTGCCGTAATTTTACCTCTGGCATTTGCAGCTTCGGCTGCAGCACTGGCATCATTTTGTGTTTATCATCGTTTTTCAGTCGAGCCACCGCGTGCGCTTAACGGTAAAAGCCTGAACATCGAGGGAACAGTGTGCGAGCTTCCGGAGCGCAGGTACGGGCGCTGGTACTATATAGTCCGTGTGGACAAAACAGATTTCAAATCCGCTTATGCCCTACGCAGATTTAAGGTTCGCATTTCGCTCCAGAATGGGCTTAATGCAGGCCCTTACTCGCGTGTGAAAGGGAAGATCCATTTTTCCCTGCCATCTGGCGGAGACGGCTTTTCTTCACGCAGCTACTATGCTTCAAAAGGCGTTATGATGTTTGCGTGGCCTGACGGAGGGGCTGGGGTAACCGTGCTGCCCGTAGCTGAAAAGCCGCCGTATTATTACGCCCTGCACCTTCGCCAGAAACTGATTTCAGCAGTGCAGGATATGCTTCCGCAGCAGGAAGCATTGCTCGTAAACGGCATACTGCTCGGCGATAAAAGCGGCCTGCCTGACAATTTGGTGTCGGATTTCCGCACAGATGGAATTTCCCACCTGCTTTCAGTTTCAGGGCTGCATATGTCGACAATAGCTGAACTGCTGATTTTCATGCTCCTTTTCTTCCATGTTCCCAAAAGGATGGCGGCTGGAATAACAGCATGCGGCATACTGGGCTTTATGGCTGTGACGTGCTTTGTGCCCTCCGTAACACGCAGCGGGATAATGTGCCTGCTGTGCCTTGTGGCGCCTATAATTTCCCGCCGTTCCGATCCGCTCAACTCGCTATGCACCGCAGTACTTATTATCTGCATCGCAAATCCGTATGCTGCCGCGGACGTAGGCCTGCTCCTTTCTTTTTTTGCAACGCTCGGCCTTATCCTGTTCGCAGGGCCGGCAGCAGATTTTCTCAACAAAAAGCTTGACAGGATACATGCCATAAGCCCGCTTGTGCGCGGGATAAACGGCACGCTTGCAACATCTGTAGGTGCTTCGCTTTTTACTTTACCTGTTATACTGCTTAGTTTCGGGACAGTTTCGGCTGTTGCGCCGCTCGCCAATATTTTAGAGCTTGTGCCGGCTTCGGTACTCATGGCTTTAGGTGCGGCGGCGGCAGCGCTTCACTTGCTCCTGCCGCAGACAGGACTTGCCATGCCGTTTGCCCTTGCCGCCGGCCTTATTGCCAAATATATGCGTTTATGTGCCTCATGGCTGGCAGGTCTGCCGTTTGCATCGCTTTCCGCTTCGCAGGGCTTTGTCATTATCTGGCTTGGCGGAACTTTCCTGCTTTTTTCGGCGGCGCTGGCCATTGGAAAAGGTACATCGCTTTTTCCGCAGACGGCGTGCCTTTCGGCTATAATGCTATTTACGGGGATATTTTCATTTCGGCTCTGCAGGCAGAATGTGACACGCATCGCTTTTCTCGATGTAGGCAACGATGTTTCCACTGTGCTGACGCGTGACGGCCATGCGGCGGTTATAGGGTGCGGCAGCTACCAGCCACAGAAAATCATTTCATATCTCGGCAGCGAAAATGTGACTAAGATTGACTGCCTGGAAATACTTACAGAAGAGCGTGATGAATTTTCATGCGCGACAGATATTGCAGAACGCTATCACCCCGCGTGCCTTCTTGTGCATAAAGGCAGCATGGCTGATGGCTTTGTGGGCAAAGCATCTGCAAATGCAGGCAGGACGGAAACGTATGATTCGTCGGCAGCAATGAATTTTTGGAGTAACGTCAGTGTTAGAACATGCCGTGCTGGCAGATCATCAGCAGCCATGATCAATGCGTGCGGGATTTCTACTGTTGCTTTTCCACCTGAGGCAGATGGTAACCGGCTTCCGCTTTCATGGAAAACTCCTGATGTCCTTGCGTATGGTGCATCAGAGAAGAACGCAGGGGGGATTAATCCGTCGTGCGTTGTTTTTTCCATGAACAAAACAACGCTGCAGAAGTCGGCTGAAATGGTCAGAAAATGCCGCTCTGTCTGGACGGGAGGCTATGGAAACATTATACTTGAAGTAAAAGGGAACCGCAAACTGTCGATTGGAAGGGAGCCGTAATGCCGCAGATTACCGAAACAGAACTGAGGAAGCAGATTGAAAAATCAAATTTTGCAAAGCTTTACTTCCTTTACGGTGAAGAAAAATATATGGTTGGCTATTTTGCCAGGAAAATAGCCGAAAAAGCCGGCTCACAGGGGCTGCGTGACTTTAATCTACAAAAATTCAGTGAGGACGCAGGAATTGACCAGATAGCGGCGGCTGTAGAATCCCTGCCGGTAATGGCACAGCGCAAATGTGTAGCTGTTGCCGACCTTGATATAAATGCACTGCATGGAGCGGAGCCGTCAAAGCTTCAGGAGATGATTGCGGGGCTGCCTGACACATGCGTGCTTGTGATTTATCTTGTTTCGTTGGATTTTGATGAGCGCCGCGACCGTAAATGGAAAAGGTTTATCGCCGAGGCTGGCAAAGCCGGCGTGGTTGTTGAGTTTCGACGGCGCACGGAGCAGCAGCTCGAAAAGCTCGTCTGCAGCGGCACTTCAAGGCGCGGGTGCGAAATTTCACGCGCAAATGCCGGGCGCATGATAAAATCATGCGGAACTGATATGCAGACCGTGCAAAACGAAATGGAAAAGCTTTGCGCCTATACGGGCAGCGGCGAAATCACGGCTGAAACTGTTGGCAGGCTTACAACGAAAAATCTTGAGGCGCGTGTATTTGACCTTTCAAAGGCAATCATGGCAGGTGACGGAGACAAAGCCTACAATATACTTGACCAGCTGCTGTATCAGCACGAAGAGCCTGTGGCAGTGCTGTCTGTGCTTTCAGGTGCCTACCTTGACATGTACCGCGTAAGGATTTCAATACAGAGCGGATTTTCAGCAATGGAGCCAGCAAAGTATTTCGACTATGCGCATAAAGAGTTCCGGCTTGCAAATGCCGAAAGGACAGCAAAACGCTACTCTGACCAAATGCTGCGCGAAAGCCTTGCAGCTTTGCTTAAGGCGGATATCGCCCTGAAAAGCGCGCATGGTGACCGCAGAATTATTCTGGAGAAGCTGATAGCCCAGCTGATCTGGATTTCCGAAAGGGAGAAAGTGGTTTGATTCATGTAAAAGAAGCCATTATCGTCGAGGGAAAGTATGACAAGATAAAACTGTCATCTGTTGTAGACGGGCTTATAATCCAGACAAATGGTTTCCGGATTTTCAAGAACCGTGAACAGATGGCAATGCTTCGCCGCATTGCAGACAGCCGCGGCCTTGTGATACTGACAGACAGCGACTCGGCGGGCTTCTTAATACGCCATTATCTCATGGGCTCGATACCGCCGGAAAAAATTAAAAATGCCTATATACCTGATATTGCTGGCAAAGAAAAGCGTAAGCCTAAGCCTTCGAAAGAGGGAAAGCTCGGTGTGGAAGGGGTGCCTGCAGGCGTGATTGTAGAGGCACTCAAACATGCCGGAGTTGCTGTGGAAGGCGTGAGCAAGCCGTCAGGGCGGCAGATAACAAAAGCAGACCTTTATTATCTTGGACTTTCAGGCGGGCAGCAGAGCGCACGGAAAAGGAAGACACTGTTACGCCGGCTTGGCCTGCCAGAATATCTTTCAACAAACTCTATGCCTCAGGTCTTAAACTCAGTGATTTCATATGAAGAGCTTGTAAAGGCAGTTTCTGATATGCAGGGCGTGCAGTAAACAATTTTTCTTGTGCTTTTTTAATGCCTGTGATATAATATCAACGTATTACACACGCCGCACAGGCGAACGGTGCCCGCAAACGGGTTTTATCGCCAATTTCAGACGTACGGCGGAGGAAAAACCAAGGAGGTTTTATTTAATGCCAGTTGTATCCATGAAGCAGCTTCTTGAAGCAGGTGTCCATTTCGGCCATCAGACCAGAAGATGGAACCCAAAAATGAAACCGTATATTTTTACAGAGCGCAACGGGATCTATATCATTGACCTGCAGAAAACAGTGCGCAAGCTCGACGAAGCCTACAATTTCATCCGTGGCCTGTCTATGGACGGCAAGTCTGTGCTTTTTGTTGGAACGAAAAAGCAGGCTCAGGAGTCAATAAAGACGGAAGCAGAGCGCGCCGGCGCATTTTATGTAAATGCCCGGTGGCTCGGCGGCATGCTCACTAATTTCCGCACTATCCGTCACAGGATAGACAGGCTCAACCAGCTCCAGACAATGGAGAATGATGGCACATTTGATTTGCTGCCGAAAAAAGAGGTCAGCAAGCTGAAGCTTGAAATTGCAAAGCTCGAGAAATTCCTTGGCGGCATTAAAGACATGAAGTCTTTGCCGAGCGCACTGTTTATTGTTGACCCGCGCAAAGAGCATATTGCCGTTTCGGAAGCGCGCAAGTTGCATATCCCGATTGTTGCTATTGTTGATACAAACTGTGACCCGGATGAGATAGACTATGTTATTCCGGGCAATGATGATGCTATCCGTGCAGTTAAGCTGATTTCATCTATCATGGCGGATGCTATCATAGAAGGCAGAGAAGGCCAGACGGGCGCAGCAGCTGAAGATGAAAAGGTAAACGAAACTGATGGGCAGGCCGCAGCAGGAAAATAATGCAGCCTGAATGAAACATTTTTTATAAAGCGAGGAATGTAATATAATGGCTTTTACAGCGAAAGACGTCGCAGCGCTCCGCGCGAAAACCGGCTGCGGCATGATGGACTGCAAGAAGGCACTGACAAAGGCAGACGGCGATATAGATAAAGCAATTGACTTTCTCCGTGAAAAAGGCCTTGCAACCGCTACGAAAAAAGCTGGCCGCATTGCTGCGGAAGGAATAGCCTATGCAGTAACAAATAGTGACGCAACAAAAGGCGTAGTTATTGAAGTCAATTCGGAAACTGACTTTGTTGCCAAAAACGCTGAGTTCCGCAGCTTTGTCAAGACTTGCGCCGACACTATTCTTGCTTCGGATCCGTCAGATGTTGATGCACTTTTGAAATGCAAGGCCGTAGGCTCAGATGAAACGGTAGATGCGCTTCTGAAAGAAAAGATCATGAAAATCGGCGAAAACATTAAAATCCGCCGTTTCAAAGAATTCAACGGTACTGTAGGTGCCTATATCCATGCGGAAGGCAAAATCGGAGTGCTTGTGAATTTTGCTACTTCGCCTGAAGTTGCATCAAAGCCTGAGTTTAAGGAGTATGCAAAGGATATCTGTATGCAGGTTGCGGCTATTATACCACAGTATCTTGATGAGAAGAGCGTTCCTGATGATGTTGTAGAGCATGAGAAAGGAATCCTCAAGCAGCAGGTTATAGAGTCAGGTAAACCGGCAGCTATAGCTGACAAGATAGTCTTGGGCAAACTGCATAAATTCTATAAGGAAGTTTGCCTTGTTGACCAGGCATTCATTAAAGATGACAAACTTTCAGTAAAGCAGTATACAGAGCAGATAGCGAAAAAGCTTGGCGGCGATATTAAAATTACTGGTTATGCGCGCTTTGAACGCGGTGAAGGTATAGAGAAACGCAAAGAGAACTTTGCTCAAGAGATTAAAGACCTCGTGAAATAATTTTGATATGCTTTGTTGTGAAAGGGAACCCAAGTGTGGGTTCCCTTTTTCATTTTTCGTACATTTAGTTTGCACATATAAAACAAAAAAATCTTGGGGCGGATTCCTATGCCAAAGTTGGAAAAATAATATCTGATTATACTAAAAGGATAAAATGTTTGCGCCAGTCGGAGCTGAAACTTGGGCTGTAGGTGACTGCAGTATTAAGTTTAAGTTAATAATATTTATGGCGGCTTTGAAACATCGTGTCGGAATTTGCTGAATCAGTAGATTGATTTATGAGTTTATTTGTGAACGAAAAATGTTTATCAAATGTTTTTACGTTTAATACGGCTTTGAAGCAATATGCTTTACTGGATGCGGAAATTTTTCCTTGACAATGAAGGTGTCGGGTGATATGATAGGGCACGCAGATAAAGATTATTTTAAAACGTTGACGAGGAAGCTACATTTGTAATCCGCAGCAGAGAGCGGGCGCTTTAAGCTGGAAACGTCCGCAGCGGTAAAAATGAATGGCTACCGCCTCCGAGTGTGCGCCGAAGCTTTTAAAGGCAAAAGGCGTGCCGGTTAAAGCCCGTTACAGCTTACAAAGAGGGCAGAAAAATTTCTGCTGAAGTTGGGTGGAACCGTAAGCTAAAGCCTTACCCCAATAATTGGGGAAGGCTTTTTTTGTTGCCTGCACTTATAATTGAAGGAGAGGATATAATTGGTAAAAGTCAATCTGAAGGGCAATGTAAAGAAATTCGAAAGCGGCACAACTGTCGCCGAGATAGCTAAATCTATCGGCGCTGGTTTGTACAAAGCGGCATGCGCCGGCAAACTTGACGGAAAAGTAGTGGATCTGCGCACACCTGTAACTAAGGACTGTGAACTCCAAATACTTACGTTTGATGATGCCGAAGGCAAAAAAACTTATTGGCACACAACTTCGCATATAATGGCGCAGGCAGTGAAAAAGCTGTTCCCGGAGGCGGGATTTGCCATAGGGCCTGCTATTGAAAACGGGTTTTACTATGATTTCGATCTTCCGCGCACTTTAGCACCTGAAGATTTGGCGGCAATCGAAACCGAGATGAAAAAAATCATAAAAGCTGACCTTCCGCTTAAACGCTTCGAGCTTTCGCCGGAAGATGCCATTGCCCTTATGGAAAAAGAACATCAGAGGTATAAGGTAGAGCTCATTAAAGAACATGCGGGCAAAGGTGAAAAAATCAGCTTTTACCAGCAGGGCGATTACATTGACCTGTGTGCAGGCCCGCATCTGATGAGCACAGGATGTGTAAGGGCTGTTAAGCTTACAAATTGCACCGGTGCATACTGGCGCGCCAATGCAAAAAACAAAATGCTGCAGCGCGTTTACGGCATTTCGTTTCCAAAGGCTTCAGACCTTCAGCATTATCTTGACATGATGGAAGAAGCAAAGAAGCGTGACCACCGCAAACTCGGGCGTGAGCTCGACTTGTTCGATATATACGAAGAAGGCCCTGGCTTCCCGTTTTTCCTGCCGCATGGCATGATACTGCGCAACCAGCTTGAGCAGTTCTGGCGCGAAGAGCATGCAAAACATGGGTATGAAGAGATACGCACGCCTATGATACTCAACGAAGAGCTGTGGCACCGCTCAGGCCACTGGGACCATTATAAGGACAATATGTATACAACGAAAATCGATGGGCAGAACTACGCGATAAAGCCTATGAACTGCCCTGGCGGGATGCTTGTCTACAAGCACAGGCCGCATTCATACCGTGACCTGCCTGAACGCCTCGCAGAGCTGGGCCTTGTGCACCGCCACGAGCTTTCCGGCACTTTGCACGGTTTGATGCGCGTACGCTGCTTTACACAGGATGATGCACATATTTTTATGACTCCTGACCAGGTTGAAAGCGAAATTCTCGGTGTTATGGATCTGATTGATAAATTTTATAAGGTGTTTGGGTTTGACTATAGCCTTGAGCTTTCAACTCGCCCTGAAAATTCAATGGGTACGGACGAGCAGTGGGAGATGGCAACGAACGCCCTTATCCATGCACTGAAGAAGAATGGAAAGCCATATGAGATAAATGAGGGCGACGGTGCATTTTACGGCCCTAAAATTGATTTTCACCTTCGTGATTCGCTTGGAAGGACATGGCAGTGCGGGACCATACAGCTTGACTTCCAGATGCCGGAACGCTTTGACCTGACATATACGGGCGAAGACGGCGAAAAGCACCGTCCAGTAATGCTACACCGCGTGATTTTCGGCAGCATTGAGCGCTTTATTGCTATCCTGACAGAGCACTATGCAGGTGCATTCCCAATGTGGCTGGCACCGGTGCAGGTTAAGGTTCTGCCGATTTCTGAAGCTGCGCTTAATTATGCAAATAAAATTACTGATTACCTTAAAAAGGGTGGCTTGCGTGTTGAACTTGACACGCGCAATGAAAAAATCGGGTATAAAATCCGTGAAGCACAGTTGCACAAAGTGCCTTATATGCTTATACTCGGCGAAAAAGAGGTGCGTGATGGCACTATATCTGTCCGCAGCCGCAAATCGGGCGACCTTGGCACAATGATGCCGGATGCGTTCTTTGCGAAGGCGATGGAAGAAATAGAAACAAAGTCAAACGACCAGTAATGTGTTTTTAACTTAATCGAAATGAAGGCGTCTCCAAAATTTGGAGACGCCTTCATTTAATACTTAGTATTGTCAAACCACAAGCGTATATGAAAAAAATGGCATAGTTATATTCCGTTTATGCACAAAGCCAAAAAGCATTCGCATTTCTACTTATCCTATATTGACAGTGCTAATTTTTATTAAGCTTTCCATTTTTAAATACCGA
>DCEF01000018.1:17357-25491 GCA_002316805.1 Ruminococcaceae bacterium UBA1036 | reverse complement strand
GTTCGTTCATTGATTCAAATATATTGGAAAAGATAAATATAAACATTTGGCTATCCAGGGGCATTGGTTGTCTTGCTACTGTGATTATAGCACTTTTAATGTATCATTGTTTATTCACAAAAAAGGCTTCCCAATAGCGTAAGCATAATATTCGCTTTGATAGGCGGCATTTCTATTTCTAAAGCCTTATTATAAAATTGAATTAACAAATTGCATAATTACGTTTACAAGCGCATAAAGAAAAGTCTGCACATAACAACATAAAGCTCCCTGCAAGTCGATTAAAACTTGCAGGGAGTTTTATTGCCTACCGCAATTTATGCGGCTTTTTAACGATTACCGCGAACCAGTCTACAATAAAGATGAAGTTCGGATAATTCTGCTTTGGTGGGCCATCAGGGATTCGAACCCCGGACCGACCGGTTATGAGCCGGCTGCTCTGACCAGCTGAGCTAATGGCCCTACTAATAAAATGTGTAACAACAATTTATATTATAACACATGACGGTAAAAAATTCAATCTTTATTAGATGTCCTAAAGTAAAAATTTTAGTATGCACAATTTTGTAAATGCAGCGGGAGTTATGCCATGTATTGCATTTATGATGCAGATAGGGCTTCACAACTTTGCACACGGGAGGCGCGCCTGCACCATCAGTCCGCCTGAAAGGATATTCCACGCATTAACAGTTCCTCCGTGCGCATGGATAATATTTTCGCAGATAGTAAGGCCAAGGCCCGAGACCTTTCTGCCGCGGTCGGTAGTAAAAAACGGCTGAAATATTTTCTTCATAATTTCAGGCGGCACGCCCTGCCCGTTGTCGCTGAAAGACAAAACTATCTGGTCATTTTCACGTGAGCATTTAAGGTGAAGTTTAAGCGGCTCGGCGTGGGCATGCTGTATGCTGTTGCCTATAAGGTTACCAAGGAATCGCGTCATGTGGCCATAGTTGCAGCGCAGCTGTTCGCCGGGGCAACTGCACTCAACAGTGAACTGCACCCCGGCATCCGAAAGCTCATCCTGATATTCTTTTTTCACGGCACGGCAGAAATCATTCATCGAGATAAGGCACATCGGCGAACTGCTGTGCACGCCGGTGTCAAGATATTCATCAAACTCATCGACTATTCCCTTAATTGCAAGTGCCTTGTCGTATATATTCTGCAGGTATGTGATGCGTTTCTCAGGCGTTAGGTCGGCAGAAAGCAGCCGCTCCGTAAACCCCATTACCGATGTCAGCGGTGTTTTTATATCATGCGAAACAGAAGCTATAAGTGTCCGTTCCGCCTGCTCTTCATTTTCAAGGACATTTACCATATCTACAAAAGTATTCTGCAGTTTTCCTATCTCGTCCTGGCGGCTGCTGCGCTCCGGAAGCGAACCTTGCTCATAATATTCCTTAAATGTGCGCCGCAGGTTAATTATCGGGGCCAGTACAAGCAGGTACAGCAGCACGGCCGCTATTGCAAAGATACAGATGTTCAGCACAAAAAGGCCTATCATCGCGCTGTGCCTGATAGAGTCGCTGACCTCATGCTCTTTTATTGGTATGCTCCATGTGCGGATGGTAAGAGTTGTGCCGCTGTTTAGTGTTACTTTTGAGCTGTTGGAGAGAAGAAAATTTTTTTCTTCTTTCAGCGGGTGGTATTCAAAAAGCAGCTTCCCGCTGTTGTCCCACACTTCACATGATATTTTATGCGTAAGGGCATAATTTTTCAGTGAAGTAAAGTTACCGTCGCAGTCATGCAGAAAAGCCGCTGCTTGCTGTGTGTCTTTCTGTGAGTCTGAAAGTATTTTATTATATGCGTTGTCGGCATACGTGCTAAGATAAGAAAGAAAAAAATGGAACATCAGCAGGCCGCTCAGGCAAGCAAGGGCAATGAGGGCAACGAGCGCCTTATGCGAAAGACGGCCGTTCAGCCATCCAACATGCTGGCTGCTATTTTCACTGCTTTTTTGCTTCATCGTCTTTTTCCTTCCTGGCCTTTTCATCAGTGAAACTGCTCTGTGTCACAAACATATATCCTGAACCCCATACCGTTTTTATGTACTGCCAGTCAGGGTCAAGTTTTGCCCGCAGATTTTTTATGTTTATCGCAACGGTGCCAACGTCACCGTAAGACGTTTTCCACACGCCATGGAAGATTTTTTCACGGGAAAGCGTTTTTCCAGCGTTCTGCATCAGGTAGGCAAGCAGTTCAAACTCTTTTGTTGAAAGTGCAATAGACTTTTCGCTTTTCGTTACGGCCATTGTATCGCGGTTCAGTGTAATATCACCAATTTTCAGCACTGAAGAGCCCATGCGCGGCATGCCGGCCCTGCTCTCGCGCCTCAGGTGCGCGTTTATACGTGCCACCAGCTCTTCAAGCACGAATGGCTTTGTGAGGTAGTCGTCTGCGCCGAGAGAAAGCCCGTTGACAATATCCTCAGATGTATCTTTTGCACTTAAAAACAGGATCGGGCAGCTTACTGAATCGCGTATCCTGCGGCAGACGTCAAGCCCGCTTATCCCTTTCATCATGATATCGAGGATTATCATGTCAAAGTTTTCATTCTTTATCAGTCGTATACACTCTTCGCCGGATATCGCCGTAATCACATCATATCCATTTTCCTGCAACACGTCGGAAAGCAGCATAAGGATAGAAGCGTCATCATCTACTATCAAAATCTTTTGCTTCATAATATCTGGCTGTTCCCCCTTTTAATGCGCAGCTATGGCATAACGTTCAGTGCGTTTTACCACTACGCTGTTTTTTTATTATACAACACGTAAAGAAGCTGCGTAAAATCTCATAATTAATTCCGATTACCGCGTATAATAATAAGCCGCACATCTTCCCTAAATCCAATTCAATTATATCGGAATTGCAGTTTACTTTAAACAGGGTTGTATATTAAAAATTATGAGATTTTAATCAGATTCATTGACAGATACGGCTTTTCACAGATATAGTTGTTACCGGAACAAAATCAGAAATATTTCAGAAGGTGGATAAATTGCTGCAAAAATTAGCACGCGCTTTAACGCGCAGGCCGAAACTCGTAGTGCTGATTGCTGTGCTGCTGATGATACCTTGCTTTATAGGCTCGGCAGCAACAAAAGTCAACTACGACATTTTGACCTATCTGCCGCCTAATATGGACTCATCCAAAGGCGAAAAGTTGCTGGAAAATCCGTTCCACAACGCGGCTACTTCAATGCTTATCGTAGACCATATGCCGGCGGATTACACCGATTCCCTCCGGAAATCGATTGAAAAGGTCCCAGGCGTTACACGTGCCGTATGGCCTTCGAGCACGGCCGGGATACAAATCCCGACAAACATGCTTCCAGATGATATCCGTAAGGCGTTTTACTCCGGAGACTCAACAATGATGCTAATCCAGTTTGATAAGCCGGGCGCCTCGCAGGAAACCATGCAGGCAATCAAAAACATTCGAAAGCTTTGCAATAAGCAGTGTTTCCTCGCAGGGGCTTCTGCTGTAGTGAAAGACACTAAAGACCTTGTGGATAAGGAAGTTCCGCAGTATGTGATTGTGGCCGTGGTGCTTTCGTTTATCGCAATGTCGCTAAACATGAGTTCGTGGCTGCTCCCTGTAGCTTTCCTGCTCGATATAGGGATGGCCGTCACATATAACTTTGGCACAAATGTTTTTCTCGGGCAGATTTCATACATTACAATGGCTATCGCCGGCATACTGCAGCTCGGCGTCAGCATGGACTATTCGATTTTTCTTTACAACCGATACAAAGAGGAACAGCAGAATTACGACGATAACCGCGACGCCATGGCTGTTTCAATCGTTGCCGCATTTACAGCTCTTTCGGGCAGCTCGCTGACAACTATTGCGGGTTTTCTCTCGCTGTGCTGCATGCGGCTGCTGCTTGGGCGCGACATAGGCATCGTTATGGCCAAAGGTGTTGTCCTCGGTGTGCTTACAGTCATATTTGTGCTCCCTGCACTTCTTCTTGTGCTCGACAAGCCAATCCAGAAATACCAGCACAAAGTCATCGCGCCTGACTGCACAAGGATGAACAGGTTCATTATAAAGCACCGTAAAACCTTTGTTGTGCTGTTCCTGCTACTTTTTGCGCCGGCAATTTATGCGCAGGTCCATGCACCCGTTTATTACAAACTGGACCGCACACTGCCGCAGGATCTGCCTTCCATTATTGCAACAAACAAGCTTAAAAAAGACTATAACATGGCAACTACTCATTTTATAATAGTGCATGACAGTGTCGGAAATGTAAAGCTCAAAGAGCTCACCGATAAAGTTGAAAAAGTCAGCGGTGTTGAGTCCGTTGTCTCATACAGCAAACTTGTAAGCCCTGATATTCCGGATTTCTTTGTGCCGCAGGATATTAAAGACATTGCAAAAAAAGGCGGCATGCAGATAATCATGATAAATTCCCGTTATGATACGGCAACAGACCAGGTCAATAGCCAACTTGGAACGCTTAACAATATTGTAAAGTCGTATGACCCTCAAGGCTGCATTACAGGTGAAGCTGCCATGACCGACGATATGATAAAGACTTCCGCCGTTGACTTCAATACAACAAATTACATTTCAATACTGGCGATTTTTGTTATCGTTATGATCGTTTTCAGGTCGTTTACCGTTCCGATAGCGCTCGTCGCTTCTATCGAACTCGCCATCTTCATCAACCAGGGCATTCCGTATTTTACAAACGTTGCAATACCATTTGTCGCTCCTACTGTAATCGGCTGCGTGCAGCTTGGCGCAACAGTTGACTACGCTATCTTAATGACAACCCGTTTCCGCGAAGAAATTCAGAAGGGCAATGACAGAAAAGACGCCATTATTGTGGCAGCTTCGACTTCCGACGATTCTATCCTCGCAAGTTCGCTTGTCCTTTTCTGCGCAACGCTCGGCGTCGGCATTATATCAAAAATTGAAATCATCAGCAGCATCTGCATGATGCTTGCCCGCGGTGCAATTATCTCGGCTGTCATAACTATTTTTGTCCTGCCGTCTATCCTGTATATGTGTGAACCAATTTTTGCCCACACGAGCCTTGGATGGCGCAATCCGCTCCACAAGCATGAGCATTTACGCAAAGAAAAAATAAGGCGGTATTAAACATATGTTTTCTGTTCCCAGATTTTAAACTTTTTAGAGCAAAGGAGAGTAATTTACCGTGCTGCATTTAAAAAAAGCGGCGTCTGTAAGATGCGCCGGAAAGTTTGCCAAACGGGGGCTTTCGGCCGTGCTTTGCGCTGCAGTCCTTTCATCCGCGCTTGGGAATAGCGCAATTGCCTTTGCCGCTGCCCCTTCCTCAACGGTTAATCCGGCGTGTGATGAAACATATTACGCAATGCTCGATTACTACGGTACGCTTAGAAAAGGCAGTGTCGTCAAAAGCTATGAGACAAAAGGAGCGCCTTCCATAAGCGATTTCGGCACATATGATAAAATCAGCAACCTGACCGACAACACAAAGCCATCTGTATCCGGCGACCAGGTAACGTTCAGGTTCAGCGGCAAGGCACCCGACAAGTTTTACTTTGAAGGCAGCACCGCGCAGCCTTACAACGATTTGCCGTGGGATCTGGCAGTTTCATACAAACTTAACGGCGTTCCTTCAAAAGTTGAGGATATTGCCGATAAAACAGGGCTTGTTGAAATCAATGTGGACATCACGCCAAAGAAAAATGCTGCCGGCTATTACAAAAACAACCTTGCCCTTTTGGGCATGACGGCATTCAATGCTGACGATATACTTTCCCTGGACGCCAAAGGCGCACAGGTGCAGCTCCTTGGCAACCTGCGCACCGTAATGTTCCTCGCAATGCCAAGCGAAACGCAGCATATAAGCATTAAGGTCGGTTCCAATTCATTTACATATCCGGGGCTTACTTTCATTGCCGCCCCGGCTACACTGTCACAGCTCAGCAAAATTGCGGAGCTGCGCAACACAAAAGATAAGACAAAGGATTCCTATGATTCCATGAACAAAAGCTTCGACAGCATTCTCGACGCATTAAGCGGAATGGGTGAGAACCTCAACAGCGCCGCAGACGGCCTCGACGGGCTCAACGAAGCGCGCGCATCGGCCTACGGCGGGCTCAGCAATTCGGCCAAATACGTTGATATTTCGCTTGCTAATCTTGACAGCATTGCAAATTCTCTTTCACCGCTTTCAGGTGACCTGAGTTCTGCCGGCAGCGCCCTTACGGCTATTAATTCAAAGGTAAATGCGCTGACAAACGCCGCCGTGGCATTAAAGCCACAGCTTGCAGCCTGCCGCAGCGGAATATCTGCGCTGCAGACCGATATGAACCGCCTCGCACAGCTTTCCGGCCAGCTTGAATCGCATGGAGGCGATGTTTCAAAACTTTCACAGTCATTCCAAAAAGATACGGACTCGCTGAACAGCGACTTAAAGGGCCTCACTTCAAACCTCAATACTTTAAATAGCACGCTTTCATACCTTAAAAGCAGCAAGGCCCTTTCACCTATCAGCGAAATCTCTGTCAACGGGATACCGATTCCGTCCGACCCGGCAAAAGCCAAAGCGCTTATTAATAGCCTCGGCAGCGCATACGACGGATACTACTCTCAGGCAAAAGCCCTGCATGACAAATACAAAGCTACAGACGCAGGCAAAAATGACGCCGATGACAGCGGATTTCCGGCTTACCTGAAAGCATCTGCCGACAGCCTTTACAATTTATGGCAGGCAGAACAGCAGGCCGGTGGAAAAGATGGATTTGACTCGGCACTCGGGCAGGCAAATCAGATACATTCTGCATATAAGCAGACTCCCGCAGGCAGGAGTGACACATCAGACAGCCATTTTACAGACTTCGTAGCTGCATACCTTGTTACGCAGCTTCATTATCCACAGCAGAAGGCAGCCGCAGTAGCCGCACAGATGGCTGCACTTTTGAAAGCGGAACAGCAGGCCGGGGGGGAAGATGCTCTCAATTCAATGCTCAGCCAGGCAAACGGCCTGTACAACGCCTATAAGCAGACATCAGCAGGCAAGAATGACACGAACAACACCGGCCTTAAACCCTATATGGAAAACCAGCTTTCGCACCTCGCCGAAGTTTATGTGATGGGTGCGGAAACAGACACGCTCGGCGGCAAAACAGGGCTGACACAGATGATTATGCAGGCGTCGGCGGCAAATAAGACGATAGAGCAGGTAAACTCGCAGATGAGCAGCGTAAATTCGCTTATAAACGGCCTCGCAGGGCCAACAGCCAGTGTTACTTCAAGCTTAAGCAGCCTCTGCACAACCCTCGGTTCGGGTGGCCTCGGCGGCGACCTCAGCAAAATGAACAGCCTACTTTCAGGCTTACAGTCCATTTTGAATGCCCATAAAGGAAATGCAGCGGCGCTTGCAAACGACACTAACCGCATTGGCAGCGTTCTTGCCGACATGACAAAATCGGCAGACAGCGCAATAAGCCAGCTTCAGGCACTTCAAAGCACAGTAGATCAGTATATACCGAAAGCGCAGCAGACTTTGGCTGACTGCACAAAAGCAGCAAGCAGCACATCTTCCGGGATTCGCAGCATGACTTCAGCCCTGCGCTCCATACAGTCAATAGCCACAGCAAACAGCTCAAAAATAAACGACGGCACTGAAAAGGCGCTCGGAGGGCTTTCTAAGACGCTGCGCGGTTCCTCCAAAGCCTTTAACCAGGTAGACAATATACGCGGCTCCAAGAACACCATTCAAGATTTAATTAATGGTGAATTTAACTCAAGCACAAGCGGCTTAAACAATATTTTCAATATGGATCCGAATGCCAAGCCTGTTTCGATGACTTCATCGCAGAATAAATCGCCGCAGAGCGTGCAGATGATTCTTCGCACACAGGAAATCGACAAAAATACGGCGAAAAAAAATGCAGCGCCGCAGGCGGCGCCTAAAAACACAACGTTCTGGGGCCGTGTTGGCGGTCTCTTCGTTGGCATGTGGGATGCAATTACCGGAGTATTTAAACATAAGTAATGCTGTTTAACAGCGGTTTGGAATTTCAAATTATAGTATTTGGGAGCAGCTCAAAAAAGGGCTGCTCCTTTGTATATGCAACAGCTGTAATCCAGGCAAATTTGAAACGGCGAATGGCAGCTATAGCTGCCATT
>DCEF01000018.1:0-17199 GCA_002316805.1 Ruminococcaceae bacterium UBA1036 | reverse complement strand
TGGCAGCTATAGCTGCCATTCGCTGCTGTTTTACTATTCATATTCGCCTTCGCCGCCTGTTTGCGGCCCAACCGCAAGTGGCTTGCATTTTTTTAATTTCTTGCGGATTTTTGCGTGTATTTCCGTGAAATATGAAGGAAAACAAAAGCCCCGAGAGCCACGTAAATGTTGGTTTCCCGGGGCTTTGATGCTCAGCCCATCGATTTCTACGGGAATCTCAGGCGCCAGATGATACATCAAAAATTCAACTGCTTTGCTTTTCAACTAATGTCCAGGGGACAGTTTCAGAATGGACAGGCTTTCCATGCAGCATATCAATGAGGCGTTCTGCTGCAACACGGCCAATATGTTCAGAATTGTGAGCCAGTGAAGTGATTTTGACACGGCAGAAATCACTATAGGAGCTGTTATCGAAACTGACGACAGCCATATCGTCAGGTACGCGAACGCCAAGTGAAAGAAGCAGGTTAACTACTATAAAAGCAATTTCATCGTTGTAGCATACGACTGCCGTAATTTTTTGATCAATCATGCGCTTTATAAAAATTTCTAATAACGGTTGATATTTGTTCTCTAAAATCTGTTTTTTATCTTCAGTTGCGTACCAAAGGACTTTTGAATCAGGCAGAGGCAAGTCTGCATCCCGAAATGCGGAAAGAAATCCAAAATAACGGTCATGGCCTTGGATATCGTCGCTTTTAAAAATACCGGCAATTTTGGTATGCCCCTTTTTAAGCAAATATTTTGTAAGCTGATATCCGCCATTAAAATTGTTATCGGAAATGCAAACTGCATTTTTAATTGATGGATAGGTGCCATGCAGAAATATAACAGGAATATTTCTATTTTCAAATTCTCTGTACAGATCAAGGTTAGGATTTGGAAGTGCAGTTTTGGTACCTTCTATCAATAATCCGCACACATTGCTGGCTAAAACATTTTTTAAGACTTCACGCTCTACGTTTACCTGGTTGTGTGTGCAGAAGACCATAGTTGAATAACCGTTATGTGTAAAGACACTTTCTGCATCCTGCAAAATTGCGGGAAATATATAATCGTTTATATACGTAGCCACTATTGCGATAGAATTGCTGCTGTCTGCATGAGCTACATCTTTAACGTAAGAACCGCTCCCCTGGTGTTTCTCTATCAGGTTTTCTTTTTCTAAGACGGATAATGCGCGGCGGATAGTTTGCCTGTTAACGCTGTAAACCTCTGCCAGTTCCATCTCCGTAGGAAGCCTCATTGTGTCACGATATGTGCCTTCTGATATTTTAGACCTAAGGTCCGCCGCAATTTGTACATATTTTGACGACATAAAATCATACCTCATATAATAGATTAATGACTTGCAACATATAAAATGTTAAGCAATTAAAATGCTTAAACAACTACCTTATAGTTTACCATAAAGTGCTGAAGAAATGAAGTACATTATGTAGACAAATTATGTTATTAAGTAACTGTGTACAACCTGCAGATATACATATAGCAGACAACATATAATATTCATATATATCTTTATTAGAATATATAAGCTTAACTATATCATTTAGCTTAAATTAATTCATAAAAATAAAATTATTAGTGGATAAAATACAATAATATATATATATAGTCATAATATGAATAAAATGTAGCCTATTTGTATATAAAAATTTTTAAAATGTTGTTGACTATTTGTATATATAATGCTACTATTAAGCAAGAGAAAGCATGTTGCAGCAATTAATTCAATCAGAAGAGAAAGGATGATTAATAATGAAAAAATGGTTCAAAGCAAAGCAATTAATTGCATCTGTATTAGCATTAGCTATGGTTTTACCATTAGGGGCATGCAGTAACAAAGCATCTTCAGGTACATCAAGTACAAGTGAAAACGCGTCTGGAGGTGGAAAGATTAAAATAGGCGTTTCAATCTGGAGCTCAACTGATGTGCTTGGCAGCCAAAGCAAACATATGCTTGATGCCGCAGCGAAGGCTTTGGGAAATGTGCAATTAATTTATGTAGACCAAGGCCATGTGTCAGAAAAGGTAACAGCAAGTGTTGAGACATTATGTGCAGCTGGCTGCAAAGGTATTATAATTTGTAACTCTGCTGATTCAGAAATGGCATCTTGCATTAATACCTGCAATGAAAACCATGTTTATCTTGCGCAGTTCTATCGTATGATTAATAAAACAAAAAGTCCTCAAATTTATCAACAAGCTCAAAAATCAAAGTACTTTATTGGTGCAGTGCATGAAGATGAGGTTGTAAATGGCTATAACCTAGTTATGCTTTTAGCTAAAAAAGGCAGGCGTCATATTTGCTTGGAGGGTTGGACACCAGGAGATGCTACGTTCCTTGAAAGATGGGAAGGCTACAAAAAGGGTATTGCTGACTGGAATAAAGCACACCCTTCAGACAAAATTACTATGACGCAGCCTGTTTATGCGAATACTTCTTCTGAAGAAGGCGCTAATGTCACAAAATCATTTATGAATTCTCATCCAGAAATGGATTCTTTGATTGTTGCAGGCGGTGGAGGAGATCCTCTTGTAGGATCAGTCGGTGCAATTAAAAATGCTGGCAAAACAGGAAAAATTGGCGTAGTCTCTACAGACTTCCTTTCAGATCTTGATAAGCAGTTGGCTACTGGAGGAATGGATGGCGAATCAGGTGGACATTTCTGCGATCCGCTTTATGCACTTATGATGGTATACAATACTATCAAAGGAAAATATCAGGTGTCTGTTGACCCATCATCTCCAAGTAGTTTCTATGAGATTAAATTCCCATATCTCTATGTCTCATCAAGCCAAGATTACGATAGCTATAAAAAATATTTTCTTGACAGCGCCCCTTATACATCAAAAGAAATTAAAGACATGACAAATGACTCATTTGACCAACTTTCAAATAAAGCTGCGGCGCTTTCTATTAAAGGCGTACAAAGTCGCCATGGAAACACTTAATGTATAATCTCAATATCCTTACTATTTTATTTATATGTATTTTTAATATGTATTTTTAATTTAAAGTTATATTACATAAAAGAGCCGGTGTCATTTGTTTTGTGCCGGCTCTAAAACTTAAGCAGGTGATTAAATGTCACAAAATGATTCAGCGCGTGAAAAGCGCAGAAAAAAATTCTCAGAAAAATATTTAGGTATTGTTATTTTGTTACTGCTTGTTTTGACTTTTTGGGCAGTGTTCAAAATATTGACCCCTGCCAATTTTGGCACGCCAAGCAAACTGGCATCGTATCTGCAGTCTTGCCTTATCTATGCAGTCGGTGGCTGTGGCCTATACTTTATTGTTGTTATGGGACTCTGGGATTTCAGTATAGGCGCTAATGTTGTACTTTCTTCGATACTGGCATGCTATTTTTCTCAGAAGTTCGGATATGCTGGATTGATAATTGCACCAATTGTGTGTGGTACATTAATAGGATTATTAAACGGAATTGTATACATAAAGTTACATATTCCTTCTCTTATTGTAACTGTAGGACTTTCTTTGATTTATGAAAGTTTGAGCGTTTTCGCTACACAGGGTTCAGAACAGGTACTTAGCTCTTCATACAGAGCATTTGGGCAATATCCTGGATGCTTGATTTTAGCTTTACTGGCATTTTTGTTCGCTGCATTTCTTCTCAACTACACAAAAATCGGTACGTATACTTATGCAATAGGTAGCAATGAATATGTGGCTAAAAACATGGGCGTCAATGTAAATAAATATAAAGTAATTGCTTTTGTTTTGGGTGGATTCTTTATTGGTCTCATGAGCATACTCACAATAAGCTATGGTACCTCTATGACTGCTGCTTCAAGCATGTCATCGATGAGCAAAAACTTTATGCCAATGATGGGTGTTTTCGTAGGCCTTGCATTTAGAAAATATAACAAACCTATTACTGCAATTGTCATCGGCGAATTTATTGTGGCATTGCTGTTTAATGGATTTGTGGCACTTGGAGCCCCGACAACAATTCAAAATGTCGTGACAGGAATAGCATTGCTTTTGATTGTAACTATTACTACTAAGCCTGTAAAAGGCGCCGTTGTTAAGTGAGGTAATAGGCATATGAATGAGGAAATTTTACGAGCGGAGAATATAAATAAATATTTCGGCATTAACCATGCTGTAAATGACGTTTCTATTTCATTTAACAAAGGTGAAATTCATGGGCTGATTGGTGAAAATGGTTCAGGAAAATCAACTTTCGTTTCAATGCTGACAGGTATTACGCCAATTGACAGCGGAAAATTTATTTTGAATGGTAAAGAGCTTGATGTGAAAAATCAAGTTGAAGCAAACAGAAATGGTATATCGATAATTGTTCAGGAAACTGGCACGCTTTCGGGTCTAACTGTTGCTGAGAACATTTTTCTTGGCAATGAAGATAGGTTTGTTAAGCATGGAATAAAAAATACAAACGCTATGAATCGAGAAGCGCAGTCTTTGCTGGACAAATATGGCTTGAACCGTATAAATGCATCTTCAGTTATAGACCATTATAATTTTGAAGATAGGAAATTAATAGAAATTGTAAAAGCGACGTATTTTAACCCTAAAATCCTTGTAGTTGATGAAACAACAACTGCTCTCAGTCAATCGGGACGTGAAGAGCTTTACAAACAGGTGAAACATGTTAAGAAAAATGGAAATACCGTTATTTTCATTTCACATGACTTAACCGAAGTCCTAAAATTAACAGATAGAGTTACTATTTTACGTGATGGCGTACTAGTTGAGACAGTAAAAAGCAATGAAGTGAGTGAAGACGACTTAAAGAAACTTATGGTAGGCAGGGAGCTTAACGGTAAATATTATAGAACTGATTATGGTGAACCAATTTCTAAAGATGTTGTTTTAGCTGTAAAAAACGTATCTGTTCCAAATGAAATCAAGAACATAAGTTTTGAACTTCATAAAGGGGAAATCCTTGGAATTGGAGGGTTAAGCGAATGTGGAATGCATGAAGTAGGAAAAGCTGTTTTTGGCGCTTCATTTGATAGAACTGGCGAAGTAGTACTTGAAGACGGTACACAAATAGACTCAATTCCTACCGCTATCAAACACAGTATAGGATATGTATCTAAGGACAGAGATAATGAATCACTCGTTGTAAACGATTCGATACGTGACAATATCTGTTTACCGTCAATGGACAAACTTGGAAAGAACCATATTATTTTGAATAAAAATCTTTCTAAATTTTCCAATAAATATACAAAACTTGTCAGCGTTAAAATGAATAACATAAACCAATTTGTTTCGGATCTTTCAGGCGGTAATAAGCAGAAAGTAGCATTAGCAAGGTGGATAGGAAGAGATTCAAATATACTTGTACTTGACAGCCCTACACGTGGTATTGATGTTAAAGTAAAGGCGGATATATATGCACTTATGAACAAAATGAAAGAGCAGGGTAAGTCAGTTATATTGATTTCTGAAGAGATTTTGGAATTGCTTGGAATGTGCGACCGGATCCTTGCTATGAAGGATGGCGCCCTAAGCGGTGAATTTATGCGAGACCCATCGCTTACTGAAGAAGATTTTATAGCTAAAATGGTATGAGGAGTGTTTAATATGGAAGAATTGCAAACTGATATTAAAGAGCAAAAAACGGTGGAAGTTAAGCACCGCTCAAAATATCATGAATTAATGTCAAATCCAACTGCCCGTACCATATTGTCTGTGATTGGGTTTGTCGTTATCTTGTGCTTGTTTACTGCTTTGACAGGTGGAAAGATAATAGAACCTTCCAATATTAAATTGCTCTTAAGTGAAACTTATGTGTTGCTGATAGCTTCTACAGGCGTTTTTCTTCTTATGACTATGGGATGCATAGATTTTTCCCAGGGCTCTATTTTAGGTGTATCATCAATAGTTATATGTTATTTATCAAATTATAATATATTTTTGGCAATTTTAGGAGGAATGGCAATTGGTGCGGCAATTGGCGCAATCAATGGGTTCTTTAATGTCAAACGGAAAATACCGTCATTTATTGTTACAATATGCACAATGTTTCTATTCCGTGGTGTATGTGCTTTCTTGACAACGAATTCGCCTGTTTATGCAGGTGAGAATATCTTTAATTATAATACTGTTTCAATAAAGCTAATCATTACGATTATCATTGTTCTTGTTGTGTTCCTTATTTTTCATTTTACGAAACTTGGATACAATCTAAAAGCGATTGGCTCAGGCGAAACAGCAAGCAGATTCGCTGGCATTAAAGTTGACCAGACAAAATGGATTATATTCATGGTTGCAGGCATGATAACTGGTTTAGCGGCTTTCTTAAATGTAATAAAAGTAGGGTCAGTAACTTCTACAGGCGGCAATATGCTTGAAACAGAGATTATGATTGCACTTGTTCTTGGTGGCATGCCGATTTCAGGCGGTGCACTTGTACGTTTTTCAAATATTATTCTTGGTGTCTTTACATATAAAATTCTTTCTACAGGCCTTAACATGATAGGCCTTGCGACTGAAATGCAACAGTTGATTGAAGGTGTGATTTTCATAATTGTTGTTGCAATTTTCAGCGATAGAAACTCAACTCAAGTAGTAAAATAGCAAAGTCTCGTTTTCTTGTGATTATTGTATTTAACTGTTGTGGTGATATAAAATGATGAAATATACAATCGGTGTTGACTTTGGAACACTTTCCGGGCGTGCTGTCCTTGTTAACGCACGTACGGGCGAGGAAATAGCCTCATCTGTTTATGAATATCCACATGGCGTAATGGATAAAACTCTGGAAGACGGAACGCCTCTCGGGATTGACTGGGCCCTTGAGGACCCTCAGGATTATATTGATGTTCTGAGCCATGCTGTGCCTCAGGTTATCAAAAAATCAGGCGCTTCGCCAAAAGATATTATCGGCATAGGCACAGACTTTACAGCCTGCACGGTAATGCCGGTTAAGGCAGACGGCACGCCGCTTTGCTTTTTGCCGCAGTATAAAAACAGGCCGCATGCCTATGTGAAGCTTTGGAAACATCACGCAGCTCAGGACAAGGCTAATAAACTGAATGAAATTGCTGCAGCAAGAGGGGAAAAATGGCTTAATAATTACGGCGGAAAGATTTCCTCCGAGTGGGCTATCCCTAAAATATGGCAGATTGCGGACGAAGACCCTGAGATTTACGATGCGATGGATCGATTTATCGAAGCAGCCGACTGGATTATATGGCAGCTTTGCGGCAGAGAGACACGCAATGCCTGCACAGCCGGATACAAAGAAATCTGGAATAAAAAGACCGGTTTCCCGTCAAACGATTTTTTCCGTGCGCTTGATCCGAAGCTTGAGCATGTTGTAGACGAAAAACTGTCACACAATATCATGCCGTTGGGCAAAAAAGCCGGCACACTTACTGAAAAAGCCGCTGAGATGACAGGCCTTCTGCCTGGAACAGCAGTAGCCGTTGGAAATGTTGATGCGCATGTATGTGTGCCTGCTGTTGGAATCGACGGCCCTGGCAAAATGCTCGCCATTATGGGCACTTCTACATGCCACATTTTAATGGGTACAGAAGAGCATCAGGTTCCAGGCATGTGCGGTGTTGTAGAAGATGGCGTCCTCCCCGGATATTTTGGCTATGAAGCAGGCCAGTCGTGTGTTGGTGACCACTTTGCCTGGTTCATAAAGAATTGTCTTCCGGCATCATATAAAGAAGAAGCAGAAAAAGAAGGTAAAAATATCTATCAGTTCCTGCGTGAACGTGCAGAGAAACTGAAACCCGGAGAAAGTGGACTGCTTGCGCTTGACTGGTGGAATGGCAACCGCTCTATTCTGGTTGATGTGGACTTAAGCGGCATGATGCTCGGAATGACACTGCAGACTAAGCCTGAAGAAATGTACCGCGCCCTGATAGAAGCAACAGCTTATGGCACAAGGATGATAATTGAAAATTACCGTAAGTATGGCGTGCCTGTAAATGAATTT
Organism: Ruminococcaceae bacterium UBA1036; assembly: GCA_002316805.1. GTDB lineage: Bacteria > Bacillota > Clostridia > Oscillospirales > Acutalibacteraceae > Thermocaproicibacter. The sequence continues at coordinate 9,250 of DCEF01000018.1, read as the reverse complement.
TATGCTTCGGGCGGTATTCCCCAAAAAGATCCGATGACTATGCAGATTTATTCCGATATCATTAATATGCCTATAAAAATTGCGGGTTCGGCACAAGGCCCTGCTTTTGGCTCTGCTATTTTTGCTTCTGTTGCGGCAGGGGAGAAAGCAGGCGGATATGATTCAATTTTTGAAGCGGCACGTTCGATGGGGAAAATAAAGGACAAGATATATAAGCCTATTCCATCAAATGCCAGGGTTTATGACAAACTGTTTGCTGAATACCGCATTTTGCATGACTATTTTGGCCGTGGTGAAAACGATGTTATGAAACGCCTGAAGGCTATCAAAAAAAATGTTATGGAAGGGGAATAGCTAAGCTATGCAGCCTTTAAAGAAATATAAATTTTATTTTATTGTAGGCAGCCAGGATTTATATGGCGAAGATGTACTCAGAGAAATAGATAAGCATGCTGGAATAATGGTAAATGGCTTCAATTCGGACAAAGAAATACCATGCACGGTTGTATTCCACCCTGTGGTAAGAAATTCTGAAGAAATATATCAGGCGATTATGGCGGCAAACAACGATCCAGACTGTGCCGGTGTGATTACATGGATGCACACATTTTCGCCGTCTAAAATGTGGATACGTGGGTTTCAGGCGCTTCAGAAACCTTATTTACATATTAATACACAGTTTAACCGTGATATACCATGGGACAGTATTGACATGAATTTCATGAACCTCAACCAGTCCGCGCACGGTGACCGTGAACACGGCTTCATAGCTGCAAGGATGCGCCTGCAGGAAAAGGTAATTTCCGGATGGTGGAAAGACGAAAAATTCCGCAAGCGTATGGCAGGCTGGATGCGCGCCGCAGTTGGAGCTTTTGAAAGCCGCAGGCTGCGTGTACTGCGCATAAGCGACAATATGCGCAATGTTGCTGTTACAGAGGGCGACAAAGTGGAGGCCCAGATAAAATTTGGCTGGCAGGTAGATTATTACGGTGTAGAAGATATTATACGGCTTGTTGATGCGGTTACGGAACAGGAAATCGACGAGCAGATGGAAGAATACAAAAAGCACTATATTATGGCAACGGACAACATAGAATCAGTGCGTTATCAGGCAAGGGAAGAAGTTGCCATTAAAAAGTTTATGGATAAAGAACACTTTGGTGCATTCCATACAAACTTTGAAGACCTCCAGCAGCTTCGCCAGCTTCCGGGGCTTGCCGCGCAGGACCTTATGCGTCAGGGATACGGATTTGGCGCTGAAGGCGACTGGAAAGTCGCTGCACTTTGTAAAATCATGATGTCAATGACGGCAGACCTCAACAGCGGCACGGCATTTATGGAAGACTACACTTACAATTTTGACCCTGAGTGCGGTATGGATATGGGTTCACACATGCTTGAAGTATGCCCGACCGTTGCATGCGAAAAGCCAAAGATTCAGGTATTCCCGCTGGGCATTGGCAACCGCGAAGCGCCGGCAAGGCTGACTTTCAAGGCAAAGCCAGGCCCGGCTTTGCTTGCGACTGTTATTGATATGGGTGACAGGTTCCGCATGATAGTGAATGATGTTGAATGCCAAGAACAAACCCATGACATGCCAAAGCTTCCTGTTGCTGCTGTATTGTGGAAACCGCTGCCTGACCTGGAAACGTCTGCTGAAGCCTGGATTTATGCTGGCGGTGCCCACCATTCGGTTTTGAGCTATGGACTTACGGCAGAAGAGCTGCACGATTTTGCAGAGATCATGGATATTGAGTATGTACATATTGGCAAAGAAACGAATATTAACGAACTGCGTGATAAACTTACATGCAATGATTTAATATGGAAACTTAAAAAGTAATATACTTGTAGATAAAAGGAAAGATCATAAATGCTGGAGAAGTTAAAAGAGCAGGTCTGTAGAGCAAACAAGCGGCTTCCAAAGTTAGGGCTTGTCGTTTTCACATGGGGCAATGTTTCAGGAATTGACCGCGGAAAAGGCTTGTTTGTTATTAAACCGTCAGGCGTGCCTTATGATGAGTTAAAACCTGAAGACATGGTCGTCGTAAATTTAAAAGGTGAAAAAGTCGAAGGAAGGCTTAACCCATCTTCGGATACGCCAACTCACTGCGAATTGTACAATAATTTTCCGAATATCGGAGGGATAGTTCATACCCATTCACGCTGGGCAACGATTTGGGCTCAGGCAGGGCGCCCTATTCCGGCATATGGCACTACGCATGCCGATTACTTTTACGGCGAAATTCCATGCACACGAGCTATGACAGATGAAGAGATTAAAGGCGAGTATGAAAAAGAAACTGGAAAAGTGATTGTAGAGACTTTTAAGGATAAAAAGCCAGAAGATATTCCTGCCGTGCTTGTGAAATCACATGGCCCGTTTACATGGGGCAAAGACTGCGATGAGGCAGTATACCATGCGGCTGTTTTGGAAGAAGTGGCTATGATGGCATGGCATACGGAGGCTATTGCAGAATCGCACTCAAAAACCATGCAGAAGACCCTTTTGGATAAGCATTTTTTACGTAAGCATGGGGCACACGCATATTATGGCCAGAATGTGCATACAGGTGGCAACGCATAATAAATGGCTTGTTAAGAGCAAATGCTTTTGCTAAAACTTTTTAATACAGTAACAAGAGCTGAGAGGCCGCACGAAGGTGGCTTCTCAGCTCTTACTATGTGTATGAATGCCTACTATGAAAAAGCGCGGCAGCTTCAGGTTCCCATCATGCGGTACAGGGCCTCAAGGCAAATCTGCGCATGCTCCATAAAACGGTCTATATCGATATTCTCATTTGCATTGTGCAGCCCTCTGTCAGGCTCATCCTTAAAGAATGGGCCAAACGCAACCGCCTTGCCCGGCATCTCACGCGCATAAGTACCGCCGCCTGTTGCGTAAAGCTCAGCAGGGACGCCCTTAACTTCCTTATAAGCATCCTGCAGCAAATGCACAATTGGATGGTCAGCCGGAAAATAAAGCGGTGTGTTTTCAAGTGTTTTTTCTGCTGAAAGGCCAGCCTGCTCCGCTTTCCTGCGGATTGTGCTGACAATATCATTGCCCTTGCAGGTAACGGGGTAGCGTATATCCACTGTCATGCTCGAAATGGCGGCATTAACGCGCACAAGGCCGAGATTCAGTGTCAGAGGTCCAGAAGGTCCGTCACTCATTTTTACTCCCATTGAAGCTCCGTCTGTCTCCATGCCAATGTTGTGATGCATAAAAGATAGAAACATGCCAAGCTCATTTTCAGGAAGCACCTTTGCCAGTAAATCCACCAAAAGCCCTGCAGCGTTAATGCCCTCCTGCGGTTGGGCAGCATGGCACGCTTTTCCAATTGAAGTTATTTTAACACTATCTGCCGACTTTTCAAAATCGAATTTGCCGTTTGGTATTTGCTCAGCGGCAGCCTTAAGTTTCTCAAGAAGGCCGCCAGTATCTTTAACAACAGCTTCTGCCATTCCCGGGACGGCATTTACAACCGTACCGGCCGTAAAGCTGCGCACCACCGGTGAAGGGTTGCCCGCTTTGCTTATCCTGACGCGCAGTATCCCCTTTTCGCGGTTGCATATGCCATATTCGCTGTCTGGGGTAAATGCCATATCAGGCATTGGTTCCTCGTTAAAGTACATTGCAAGATCATTGCTGGCAATTTCTTCACCGGCGCCGAAAATAACGCGCACTTTCCGTTTTCCGGTGACACCGGCATCTTTAAGCGCTTTGAGACAATATAATGCAACTACGGCCGCCCCTTTGTCATCCGCGGTGCCGCGGCCGAAATATAAATTTCCACGTTTTGTGAGGCTGAAAGGGTCTGTTTCCCAGCCGTCGCCGGCAGGCACAACATCCACATGCACAACTGCAGCTGCAATTTCGCTGCCATTGCCGTACTCCGCATGGCCCGCATAATTGCCGACGTTTTTTGTTGCGAAGCCCATATCCTGCGCCATCTTAAGAATCATCTGAAGAGCATTCGCCGATTCAGGCCCAAATGGCTTTCCTGGTTCTGCCTGCGAGCAGACAGAAGGGATTGCTACCATATGTGCGAGGTCTTTTAAAATATCGTCTTTATATTTTATAATATTTTTTCCAAATCCCAAATTTTATACCTTCTTTCTCTGCCAATTATTATATCACGAAAAGTTTAAAATGCAGCTTATTTCAAACAAATTGCCGGCATAACCATCAGGCTGGCAGGAATATTTCATCTGCCTGCGCAAATACTGAAATAGTCTGTTGCGGAGGTGAAAACATGAAAAAAAATGCATTGATTTTTTGCGCAGGCGGTACCCTTTATCCAATACTGGAAATCCTGTGCCGCGGCAAGACAGACTTTTCAATGGCTATTGCAGGCGGGACATGCCTCTGCCTGATTGACAAAGTGTGCAACCACAAGCTGCATAATATGTCGCTTGCGGTTAAATGCTTTGCAGGTTCCGGGATTATAACATCGGTGGAATTTATCATCGGAGTGATTGTAAACCTTACGATGAAGATGAATGTCTGGGATTACTCACAGATGCCAATGAATATTCTTGGCCAAATCTGCCTGCCATTTTCTATCCTATGGTATGCAGCGACAATACCGGCTATGTTGCTGTGCTCGTCATGTGAAAGGCTGTTTGACCGAGTTTCTGCAAAAGAATGAATATGCAGCCGTTCCTGTAATTTGGGACGGCTGTTTTATTTAATGAATTGCCGCCTGTGCCAGCGGTCAGCTGATTCCCTCGTGAATGCCTATGAAGACAGCATGGCACAACCGCCATTTGCAATGCGCTCTCTAAAACTTTTAAAACCTAAAACCGCTTGTGAAACAACTTTTACAAACAATATATTTTGGCGAGAATTTAAAAAGTTCCACTGCATTTATTATTTTGCCGCTTAAAGTGTATTGGTGCATTATTAGTATGGCTTTTAGAGGAAGATGTTAGATTTTTTCCGAAATCGGCATTGACAAGCAATGCAAAAATATGTTAATATAAAAACTGTGCTTTGGCGCATTTGTTGGAGAGGTGTCCGAGTGGTTTATGGAGCTAGTCTTGAAAACTAGTGATCCCGCAAGGGACCAAGAGTTCGAATCTCTTCCTCTCCGCCATTTTTAAGTTTCATTTATTTGACAGGCGGTTTCGCTTTTTAGCCATATCCGGAGAAATACCCAAGTGGCTGAAGGGGCTCCCCTGCTAAGGGAGTAGGCCGGGTGACCGGCGCGAGAGTTCAAATCTCTCTTTCTCCGCCAGAATTTTAACCCGCATGAGTGCTGAAAATCCAGTATTCATGCGGGTTTTATCTATTTCATAGTAATTCTTATCAATTCACAAAAGTGCATTTAAAAGCAATTTTAAGTAGGCGTTTTGGTAGGCGTTGTAGGCACAGAAATAAGAGCGTCAAGTGCTGTGCGAGTATCGTTTATCATTTTGGGCTTAAGGCTCATATAGACCTCATGAATCATTTTTGCGTTAGCGTGCCCGACAATTTGAATTGCAATAGCTTCCGGTATGTCGGCTTCCGCGAGCATGCAGACATATTCATGCCGAAATTGATGAGCGCAGACATCAGCCGTCCAGACAGTACGTTTTGTAATTTTCGGTACACCGTTACGCAAATGCTTTTCCGTTGTTTCGCGAGAGTGTGCCATACCATACTTGCGCCAGAAAGATACCCACATACGGCTGTACTGCGAACCGGACAGCGGCTTTTTACCATCACCGAGAATATATGTTTTCGGCGATTTATTTCGCAACGGCTCAAGCGCTTCCCGAAGCATTTGCAGCAGGGGAACCTCCCGCACGCCGGCCTCTGTTTTTGCTCCGCTGCGGATATGCGGCTTATTTCCGACAAGCTCAACGTGCTTTGTAATGCTGATTGTTCCACGCTCAAAGTCAACATCTTTTAGCTGTATCCCACAGGCTTCGCCCTTCCTCTCTCCGGTGCACAGATAAACCACAGCGGGTAAAGCATCCGGATCGAGGTAATGGCTCTTCACAATTTCCACCTGATTTGCTGTAGGCGGCTCACGCTTACCTTTTCGTAACCCATGCGGTACTGTAACAAGTTCCGCTGCATTGTGGTCGCCGTGCCATTTGGGACTGCTTATCCACGTCTGAAATATTGCGTTAAGCACCGTCTTCTGATTTAACACGGTAGTCCGGGCCATGCTGGAAAGAGATTTCAAGAATCCAGCTATTTCATAAGGCTCAATTTCTTTTATTCGCTGTTCTCCGAACCTTGCTTTTGCCCGCTTAATCGCCGGGAGGTATACTTTCTGCGTGCCGTATTTCATATCATACACAGAGGTTTCATATACATCCGCGACTTCGTTAAATGTTGGGCCAGATTCTTTTTCTGCCTCTTCCTGCCCGACCGCCGCGATGGCCTTATCCCGTTTTTCCCAAACTTCTGCGGGGTCTATCGATGAAAACCAGTGCATCTTCCCATTGATTTTTTCTTTTCGCTCCCAGCGCCCGTCAGCACGCAGATGCAGGCCGTCTGTGATTTTTCGCCTTGACATATTATGCCTCCGTTTTCGAGTATAAAAATGCCCGGGATATTGATTATCCCGGGCTGAAACAGTATAATTATTTTGGTGTTATAACCATGCTGTCAGCCCTGCTGATGGTGAGCCGCCTTATCCGGTGGCCAGCCGGGTGGGACGGATTTTCTAAAAATATATGATAAACGGTGATAAATAACGCTAAACAGCGAAAAATTACCGTATAGTCAAAGAAATTAAACTATTTGGCAGTATACTTTTTACTACATCTGTGTATAATAATAAGTAATGAGACCCCCCGCACCTCTCACGCATAGTAATGTGCGCGATGTGTCCCAGTGGGGGACATTTTTACTTAAATTACTTTTGAAAGGAGCGTTTGAAGATGGCTAAGTATACTGCAGATCAAATTGCAAAATGGTTTTTAGCCTACAATAGAAAGACGTATGAGGATGAAGATGCGGATTTGATTTCTAACTTAAAACTTCAGAAGCTTCTATATTATGCTCAAGGAACTTTTTTAGGACTTACAGGGCATAAATTATTCGGTGATCCGATAGTTGCTTGGGAGCATGGACCAGTAGTTGAGAAAATTTATCATCAATATAAAGCTTATAAAGGAAACGGAATCGTTTTTACTGATGATTTTGATTTCAGCCAAATTGGCGAAGAAGATACGGAAATCCTTAAATCAGTGTATGAGACTTTTGGACAATATTCTGCTTGGAAGCTAAGAAATATGACGCATGCTGAAACACCGTGGCAGGTTACTCCGCAAAATAATGAAATTGATCCTCATATCATTCAGAAGTATTTTTTGGAGCATTATATTGAATCATGAAGAAGCTAAAGCTACAAGAATCTACAGTCAAAATTAAAAAATCCAATCTGGAGCAGATTAAGCGGGGCGCTAATTGTGAGCAATACCCTGCTTTTTCTTTTCAACACATGACTATGAATCATAAGTATAATTTTAACTACTTTTCAAAGAAAATGCTTCATGATGAACAAAAAGTAAAAAGTGCTTTAATAAACAAGTTAATAGAAATTTCGAGCAATACATGGCTGGGTATTAGTGGTCAAGGCAAAAAATGGGGATTTGAAACGATTCCACAATCTGAAATCAATTTTAGTCCTGAGAATTATACAATGTCTAAAGACTCCAAATATTGTGTTTTCCAATTTAACAATCACAATATGCGAATTATAGGGATAAAAAAGGACTTATGCCCCATATATTACATAATTGGATTTGACTTCGATTTTTCGGCCTATAATCATGGTGGTTGATAAATAAAATATTTGGTGAGCCGCTCTTTCCTATCGCAAGTAGGAGAGGACGGCTATTTTTTATTTAAACAGCGTCTTGAAAGATTTTTAACCCGATGTTATACTTGGTAAACAAGGCGGTGAGAAAATGCTGGATGAAAAGGATTTACAGGCAATAGCACAGCTTATGGATTCAAAATTGAAGCCGGTCAATGACCAAATGAATTCTATGGAAAAACGGTTAGGCTCCATTGATGAACGGCTGGATAAAATGCAGAATGGCATTGAAATCCTCAAAGATGATTCGAAAGTCACCCGCAACGCAGTAAACAATCTTCTGGATTGGGCGGAAGACGCCAGTATCCAAATAACTCCGCTTTTTAAAAAAGCTAAATAATAATTACCAGTTATGCCTGGTAGTGAGCCGCTCTTTCCTATCGCGAGTAGAAGAGGGCGGTATTTTTTGCTTAAATCTGCTATTTTTCTTTCTTTGGCCGTTCCATAATGCGAATCTTCCAAATTGGCAGCATCATATTCATATATTATGCATAATAAAAATTTTAGTATTGAATTATTATGCAAAAAGGCTAATATTGTATGTAGACGACATGCCGTTAATACATTAACGGGAGATTATATAATGAATAAAGACGAAAAAGAAATTATAAAGATTATTGAAGAATCAAATCGTCCACTCAAAACAGCTATTTATCTGCTGACTGTGATTTTAAAGACCGCGCAACAGTCATAAAAGCTTGCTTTTTGTCTTCCGGGAGAGTACGGTAAATTTTAAGAATTTCATTTTCAATATCAGACAAGCTCTTTGCTTCGGCAGAGGGCTTTTCTTTTTGTTCTTTTCCCATAAGGTAGTCAGTAGATACACCAAAATAAGTAGCTATTTTGTTTAATGCATCTCCACGGGGCGTGTAGCCATTATTTTTCCAGCTACTTACATTCGATTTATTGATACCACATTCTTCTGCTGCCTTGCTGGGCTTGATTCCACGCTTCTCGCAAAGCCCGGCGAACACATCATAAAACATAAAGCTGTCTCCTCTTCATACGCTTCGAAAAAAAGTTTAAGAACATAGCAAAAAAGTGTTGACAAGTTTATGTTCATGCACTATACTGTGAATCACAAAGTTGCAGTACATAAACTAAAACGTGCTTACCCCGCTGAATAACAGTCAGCAGAGTTTATGTTCTTGTTGTCACAAACAGATAATAGCACATTAGTTTAAGAAATGCAACAAGAAAATTAAAGAAGGTGAACTTTTAATGCCCGAAGATTGGACGGCTCGGCTGATTGCCAAATTGCATATGAACCGTATCTCAAAAAAGCGACTTGCAGAACAACTTGGCTACACGCCGGAATATGTAAGCATGGTGCTTAATGGACATAGAAGCCCAAATGGGGCAGAGAACGAATTCTCAAAGGCCCTAGACGAGCTTATCCAGCAAAAACAGAAAACGGCCTGAATTTTTAC
>DCEF01000014.1:21784-22133 GCA_002316805.1 Ruminococcaceae bacterium UBA1036 | reverse complement strand
CTTCATCTTTGGTTGCCAAAAATTTTGAAATATCTTTTGCGGTTAGTGCCTGCCCGTCCTGAAAAATCCATTTTGTAGCCAGTGTGTCGCCTGTAAGGACCGCCGCGGCAGCCATGGCCTGTTTTTCCGTGGATTCACCCTCGGACAATTCCTTAAAAAATTCGTCATATGTATCCTGCGCTAATGTGATATTCAGATCACCCGGCTCATACAGCTTGTCTACAAACTCTTTCCCAGCAAAGCCATAATTTTGATAAAGCAAGCTCACAAGTTTATTGCCGTCTGTAATAATCGGGCGTTCGGGGCTGCACTCAATGCTGATAACACGGTTGATGGCACCGGCACCGCT
>DCEF01000014.1:20919-21432 GCA_002316805.1 Ruminococcaceae bacterium UBA1036 | reverse complement strand
GAACGCTCGAGGCCGACCTGTGTTGCGTTAAAATTCTGGATATATGCTTGTCCCTGCCAGTGCGGGTCGCCCCACACAGACGCAGCACACATAAGCGCAACCGTTTTGCCGGAGCCTGATTCGCCCGACCAGATATGCACGAAAAATGGATTAATGTTTAGTGGAGACACCAGCACGCTTGCGAACGACGCGGCAAGCAAAATGCGAAGCTCAACGCTTGTCTCGCGCAGCCCTCGCATCAGCTTTACCCAGCCGTCGCGGCTGCCTTTGGAAGCAATGGCAGCATACGCATTTTTGAGCTTGTCATCGCCGTCAAAAACAATTCCGTCAACATATGGGGAAAAGCCAATATCTTTAATCATGCCGAGGCGACTTATGCTCCGCACTTCCGGAATAATGTCAAGATTCAGGTTCTCCAGCTGAAACAGATAATTCACAAGGTATTTTGCCGTTTCGCTTGTCACGGCGATTCCGCATTCTGCGAGTTCGACTATTTTTCGGCTGTTGGAAGTG
>DCEF01000014.1:18728-20713 GCA_002316805.1 Ruminococcaceae bacterium UBA1036 | reverse complement strand
GAAAAGATCCTCCGGCGCCACTTCTTATCGCCTTTTGTATAAACCAGTTCCAGCTTTTCCTCGCCTGTATCGATGTTGACAATTCGGCGGGTAATAGTAACTGGATTTGGGCAGGCAAATACTGTGCCTTCCTGCGTGTCTTTCGTAATGCCAAAATCATTTGCAGTCCAGTCGCCGGAATCAAGGTCAATTGGTTGCCCTGTAAAATTTGTCATGCGCACTTCGTGCAGCTTCGCATTTTTCCGGGGGTTGAGGGAATCCTTGTACATTTTCAGCCGCTTACCAAAGCTCGGAACGCCCAGCTTTATGGCGTATTCTTTCAGTTCGTCTTCCTGTATCTGGCGCTCAAACGGGTCATCAATATTCATTAAATTCTGATAGGGTTCGGAAGTATCAAAATCATCTTTTTTATAAGTAAATGGCATTGTAAGGCATCACATCCAGTCCGGCTTTCAAAAATTTAGAATGGCAGATCATCATCAGAGGGAGTGGTAATTTCTTCAAATTTGCTATTTTCCCCGCCGGAATAGCCAACATCAGCGGCTGAGCAATTGCTTCCTGAATAGGCAGGCTTTTCATCCTGCGGATTTGCTTTTTCCGGTTCCACCCACGCAGGCAGCTTTTCCTGCTCTTTCTTTTTCAGGAAGTAATGTACTTTTGCCTGCGGCTCTCCGTCGTATTCCTCATGTTTTACCTTGCAGGCGCCGACTTTGCCCTTCCAGTGCTCAATGTTGAGATCGCCCGGGGTAATACTGAATGAATCGAAAATAGTGCCGAGTTTATTGTTCGTTATTTTAACGTTGTCCGGTATGAATACCATGTAGTACCACAGTTTCGAATTGCTTCCGGACACGTCCAGCGTCAGGACGTACATATCGTTTCCGGCCCTAGACTGCTTTTCTTCCACATTCGCAATGCGGACCCGGTATTTTCCCACAGGTAGGACACCATAATCGCTGTCGTCATAATCAGCGGAATCATATTTCCAGTCTGTCATGGTTATTTATCTCCTTCCAGCCGTACCGGCAGTACGAGTTTTATATCATCATCATTTGTGCGAATTACCGCAGGCAAAAGAGACCCGCGAAATTCCAACACAACTGGTTTCCGAAACGAATTGCCGCATGACGTTTTTGCTTCCTGCAATGCCGAAATCAACAGATTTCCGTTAAAGCCAATACGCAAGGCAGGCGCCCCATCCGTTGCATTTTTAACAGCTTCTTTGTAATCAAGAAAATCATCGTGTGGCTGTTTGTACCCAACAATAGATCCGTTAATTTCAATGAAGCATTTGCTATCTTTTAGCTCTATTGTTGCGTTATCATATTTTGAGTAAGAAGGCGGAAGCTGTGGCTTTATGTATGCTGTAAAGTTCTCATCAATATCACTGCACACAGCATGTTCAAGGGAAAGTCGGTACCCGTCGGTTGAAATCGCAGTTACACGGCTGAATTCTTTAGAAAATTCCAAACGAATAAACCTGTATATTGTTTTTGCACAATTCCTTTCCACAAATTTTTCCGTCGCAGCAATCAAGCGCTTGAGGTCATTTGCATTTATAGTAGCTTTCATGCTTTCACGCCCTTTCCATTAAATAAATCTTCCGGCCGGCATGATTTCCGGCAGAAGAGCTGATCCTTCGCATAAAGCTGGGGCGTCCCTTCGAGGATGTAATACCACTGCTTTTTTCCGTCCTTTTCGACGGTGTTTATGTAGGCCACAATATTGCACAGTCCGCAGATATTGTCCAGAATCTTCGGCTGAAGTTTTGGCGTAATGCGGTTTATTTTTGTGCCGTTGCTCAGAGTAACTTCCCTGTCATCGTGCCACGCCGTGAAAATAACGTTTGTGCTGACCTGCCCCGCTTTGCGGACCAGGCGCTTGAGCGCCTGGTAAACACTTTGGTAAGCCTGCCGCATATCCTTGAATTTACCGCTGGCATCCAGCTCAAGGATCCACATGTCGAACAGGTCGGAAAGGTTGTC
>DCEF01000014.1:0-18575 GCA_002316805.1 Ruminococcaceae bacterium UBA1036 | reverse complement strand
AGGTCGGAAAGGTTGTCCACAATGATACAGTCATATCTTTCAGTGCTGACAGCATTATCAAACGTGCTCAGGAACTGCTTAATGCTTGCCAGATTCACAATTTCCAGATTCGGACGGTCAAAGTTCCGCAGGACGACTGCGGAATTGTCGGAGCACAGGAGAAGATTTTTCCCCCGCTTGCCGATTGCCACACGGGTTGCATTAACCGTTTTCCCGCCGCCGGACGGGCAATATACTAAAGCATTTGCCATTTTAATAAACTCCTTTCATAACATCCAGCTCTTTCTTGCTGTATCCTGCCTCCTGATAGTCGATTGGACCGGACAGCTTTTTCGTCGCCTTGCAGTAGTCGCACACTCCACACCGTTCCGGCTCTGCTTTACCAGCCTTTACGTCGAGGAAATGCGGCAGCAGTTTCTGCACGTTTTCAAGGCATTCATCCCGGCGCCACTTTGGTATGTGAATCAGTTCCAGATTCGGCACATCCTCTTTTGTGGCAACCGCGAGATAAGTTTCAAGGCTGCTGCCCTCAACAGCAGAATAAACGGCCATTTGCAGGTCATATTCCCAGTGCTCAACGAACGAAACACCCATAACCGGTTCAATACTCCGCATACATTTCAGGTCAACGATTTTATCCCCGGGAAGATAACTGTCAATTTTGATTTTCCATGGGGTCCCGAATAGTTCGGCGGTTTTGATAACCTGCTTCTGCCCGCTCATGTACTCCATGAAAAGAGGGTCGGATTCGCAGCGCTGGATAATTGTTTCGGCTTTTATGTAGTCAGCTTTTAGGGAACCGTCACGCTTGAAAATCTCCGGGTTCTGTGCCTTGAACACCGGAAGCGTGCCCTCAAAATAGGAATCCACATAGGAACCGACAAGCAAGGCTGTTGTTTTTGGCCGGACGTATTCGCCCCGGAGTTCCGCCATAGCGGCGGCCTCACAGCGCTCAAAGCTCTTGAACTGGGACACGGACATATAGGCTTCGTTGGCCTCACGGGAGTAATAATTTTCGGCGGCTAAAATCACAGTTCCGTCACCTTCAATTCATCGTCATTAGTGGTTCTCGTCGCTATAAATTGCAGCCCCTTAGCATTGCACTTTGCGTACAGCGCCGCGCGGCTTTTATCATCCAAACGTTCTGCCCCGTCAATCAGGATAATCTGCAGGCCCTTCGGATTCGAGATAGCCACGTCAACGCACAGGTCGAGCTTTTCACCGTCGGACAGGTTCGAGAGCGGCAGATTATTTATGAGCGGAATGCCGTTTTTAACCGTGAGTCCTTCGACCGGGATCTTCGCTTCGGCGAGGACCTGACCGGGCAAAGTCCGCGCCAGCTCGATTTTACGGGTCAATTCGTCGGAATCGGCCTGAAGCTTTTCGACGTCATGCTGCATGTCCACCATCCGGCGGTATTCATTCAGGTGCTTTTTCATTTCTTCGGCGGTGTTCACTTCGGCCTGTAATGCCGACGTATCGGTGATTTCCTTGTCAACGTATTCATTGGCAGCACCGATATTGCTGTCCAGTTTGGCCTTGGCGGCGTCATACTCCGATTCGGCAATCTTAACCTTGTCGGCCTGTTTGCCGTCCAGCGCGCCGATCTGCTGCTCTGCGGCCTTAATCTCGGCTTTCAGGCGCTCAATGGTCTTTTCAAGGCCTTCACGTTCACTCGAAATTTCCCGCTTAGCGTCCGAAATTGCAATGTCACGGTCGGCCTGAATCCCGCGGAGCTTATCGTCATAGGACGCCTTGTATGCCCTGCACTTTTCGATTTTGCCGTTTTCAGCACGGATTTTTTCCAACTCACGGTACTTCGCACCTGTGTCATATGCTTCCCACTTTGCCGCGTCGTAATGCTCTGGTATGCTCGTGGCAATATCCTCGGCGGCTTTTTTCTTAAACAGCTTTTCGGAGTTGATCTGCTGCCGGGTCTGGTAATAGACGCCGTTGTCGGCCTGGATGTCGTTCAGGACTTGCAGAATATTTTGGTGGTAATCGACTTTCGGCGGGATTTCCCCGAACCAGTCCTGAATTGTCTTCATGTCCCATTTGTAGTCGATCAGGTTCAGAATAATCCGGTTCTGCTCAGCAATCGGTTTCCGGATGAATTCGACCGGGTTGAGCTGCAGCGGTGTGATAATATCGTCGAGGAATGTCTGCGGGCGGGGCACATTCAGGCCGTTTTTCTTTAAGCCAAGCTGGGACGTGTCCATGGATGCCTTCCGTTTCCGATCAATATGCAACCCGGTGTCGGTTTCAATGATGATTTCCGCCTCGTCCGCGCCCTGCTTGACTATGTAATCCCTGTTGGAGCGGTTTGTTAGAGCGTACCGGATCGCGTCCAGAACGGATGATTTTCCAGTACCTTTTCGGCCGGTCAACTCAACCGATTTGTCGGATAGCTGCGTCTCGCGCACGCCGAAAGCCGAACGAATTTTAATAAGAGAAGTTTTCATTTGACAATCTCCATTTCTCGCTATAAAATAGCGGTATCGAATAATTTTTTTGCGCCGCTTTGTGATGCCAGTAACGAGCGGCTATTTTTGTGCCTTGACGAGTCGGTAATGGGTTGCTATTCCGATTTCCGCCAATCCTTTACGGGTATCTTCCCGAACGGCGGCCTTGTACGTTTTGCAGTTATGCCGACAGATCTGTTTGTGCGGCTCACTTGGACACTGTTTGCACGGGTCACGCAACATTGCGACATGCCCTGACATAAGCGACCAAACCGGCCCAGGTTGGCTTTTCACGGTTTACGCGGCACTGCCAGAAATAGGCGTCTGCTTCGTGGCAGTTGATGCGGTATGTAATCACGAATGTTCACTTTCTTCCTCGTCGATGATTTTTCTCGGCGCGCCGCACTGAGGGCAAAAATTGTTTTCCAATGTTAGCGCTTGATTGCCGATAAACACACCATTGGAGCAAAACTTCGTCGTGATACCCACCAAAGCGTGATTATGTAATATCGTTGTAAATCCATCACGTTCACCGCAATGACACGTTGGTATGTATTTTTTCATGCTTTCTTTCCTTTCTGCCCGGTCAGGCGGATTTCTGCTGGTCTATGTAGTTCAGCAGGTCGTCTTTTTTCACTGCCCATTTTTTCGCGCCATCTTTAAATGCGGGAAATTTCCCTTCGCGAGCATCTTTTTTTAGTGCATCATACCCGCGGCCAAGAATTATACAGGCAGTCTGTAAATCCATCACAACGGGAACCTGTGCCCAATTAGTAAAAGCTCGGGTATACATGAGATCACCTCACTGAAAAACAACATTGTAGGACTTGTCCAACACGATTGGGCTTTTCCTGCCCTGAGTGGTAATCCAGTCGCGCACCATATCAAGTACTGGTGCCTTGTAGCGGTCGTAGTCGTCGGGATGGCCGTTCGCTGCAAATGGGGAATGCTCAATCAGGTTTGCGGGGATGTTCAGTGTTCGAATGATAGCGGCAATAGCCTGAGAGTGAGGTTTTCCGGATTTTGAATACACGCCGAGTGCTTTTGCAATCTGCTCTTTGTCGTAGGTCTTGTCACATTCGACCGGAGCACCGGGAATGTCGATTCCAAGGTCGCCGTAAACTTGCTTGTAGATTCCGGACACGGCAGCAGCGGAACGTTTCTTATCGACACCGGCGGCGGCCCATACCTTTTGCAGAATTTCCACGGAATGATTGACCGGCGGCAAAGCACGGTATTTCGACTTTGCGGAAGGGGCCTTATGACGCAGGAACGCGTCGGCAAGAACCTTCTGTGCTTTGAGCTGATACTGGACGAGCTTGTCCGCAACTTCCGGATGTTCCTTTTTCATCGCCGGTGTGATGCTGATTTTGGCAAGCCAGAGCGGGACGAATTCATTGTCGATGCACTGGACGGACTGATTGCCGCCTTTTGTAGGGAGAACGATATTTCGTTCCCCTTTTGTGAGAACAATGTCTTTGTGAATGCGGTTACGCTCATTTTGCATTTGCCCTGTAGTGAGGCCGATGCCGTCGCAAATCCATTTGACGCCCGCATAGATTTTCCCGGACTTTTCGTCTTTGGCTGCCATGAGCTCGTCGCCCATGAATGGAACCGTTTTGACTGATAAATGATTTTCCATGAAAAACTTCCTTTCTTGAAATTTCCTGCCCACCGGCGTAATATTGTGGTGGAAGGGAGATGATACATAATGGCGTCTATTGAAGAAAAACAAATTTCTAAAGAGATTTTGCTAAAGCTCATCGATGAAGGCTATCTGCACTTATTTAATCCTTCAACAGATGAAGCTGCAGAAGAAAACGTAAATAAAGTAAACGATGCTTTTAGCAAGATTTTAGATGCAGTTAGCAAAGGTGAATAGACCTTTCTAATTCAATCAATGATGAAACGACATTCGGAAGCACTGCAACTGCTTCGGGTGCCGCTTTGTCGTTCTGGGCTGTTCTGATAATAAAATCAATCAAAGCAGATTCGACTTTTTCTTTTTGCATTTTGTCCATACTTTTTCACCTGCCTTTCCGTATGTAATAATTTAGGCTGTTTTTTGCTTCTGCTGGATAAGCTCATTCAACACCTACCTACGCTGATTTTTTGACAAGAAATTTGTTGATGAAATACTGCTTCTGGCCCATGCTGTCGATGACTGTCCGAAACGTACACCCATCTTCTTTGCAATGGTCGCGGATTGCTTTTTGAGGTTCAGAGTATCCGAGTGCCCTTGCTGCATCGGTTCCGCAGAACGTCACCGAACCATTGTCCTCTGCAAAGGTACGAATCTCTCCGAACTCCGGGTTTTTAAAAATCTGTAAATTGTTCATTATGTACCTTCTTTCTGCTTCTGCTGGATAAGCTACACGGCTTGTTTTTCGTCACGTATGTTGAGAATTTCTCTAACTGCGCTTTCCAGCCGCTTACTATGTAGCTGCCCAGTCATGAGCTTGTACAGATTTGAGCTGTCAACATACATTCCCGTTTTTTCTTTGGCCTGACTGATAAGCCATTCCTGTGTTTCATTGAGGTTAAGCAAAGATATTTTAATTTGCATCCCTAACGGCGTTAGCGGTCTTTTAACCATAAAATGCCTCCTTTATATAGATTTAGTCTTGACAATTACGGAAATAGGTAATATAATCTTTTTGTCGTCAGAATTTATTACTGCATTCCGTTTATAAAACAAGTATATTACCGATAACGGTAATAGTCAAGCCATTTTTAAGGATTGCAGTAAATTTGTCGTTATACCCAATTTGGAGTGACAATTTATGAGCAATTTATATAATCGGATAGAAACTTTGTGCAAGCAGGCAGGGATTAACGTAACTCAAATGTGCCGTGAAGCTAAGGTAAGCCGTGGAAACCTTACTGATTTAAAAATGGGCAGGCAAACAGGGCTATCAGCTAAAAATGCCAATAAAATTGCATCGTATTTTGGCGTTACCGTGGGCTATTTGCTTGGGACTGAGCCAAAAGAAAAAGCGCCCGCCCTTACAGAGAAGGACGAGCGCGATATATCAAAAAAGATGCAGGAAACGCTTGCGCAGTTGGAAGCGCAACAGTCCGGCCTTATGTTTGATGGCGAACCGTTAGATGATGAGACAAAAGAGTTGCTTGCTATCAGTTTAAAAAATAGTCTTGAGCTCGCCAAGAAAATAGCAAAACAAAAATATACACCTAAAAAATACCGTAAAAAGTCAGAGTGATAACAGATGCGTATCAAAAAAATTGTAGATGCTATCTGTAATAAATATCAAACAAGAAATCCATTTGAAATTGCAAAAGACGAAAAGTTTGTTATTTCGGAAGAACCTTTAGGCAGCATACATGGCTACTATAATAAAGCTTTTCGTCAAAAGATGATTCATTTGAATCAAGACCTTGATGATGAAGAACGGCGCAGGACTTGTGCTCATGAATTAGGCCATGGCATTCTACACCCAGAATCCAATACGCCATTTCTTCGGGCAAATACGTTGTTTCCGATTGGGCGGTATGAGCGGGAAGCTGATTACTTTGCTGTAGATTTGCTCTATTCAGATGATGATGTAATGGAATTTATCCAATACTCTATCCCGGAAATTGCCTCCTGTTTACATCTCAGTCCGCAGCTTGTTGAATACAGGCTAAGTATAATGCCAAAGCGAAAAAGTTATTATGCATAAAAAATCCGCCCTCTCCTACTTGCGATAGGGAAGAGCGGCATAAGCTGGAAGTTCTCGGATGGAATCCCATAAAAATATTATAATTACTTGACGGAAATTGTCAAGGGAAAGAAGGCAACCATGAAAAGAAGAGGAATAGCAATCATTCTTTCAGCAGCACTCATGCTATCACTTCTTGGATGTGGAGGAGGAAATTCTTCCAGCAGCACTGTATCAGCTTCTGGGGGCGCTTCAAAAGCAACGTCATCACAGGCCATGTCAAAAGCAGAATCCAAAGCATCCGCACAGGACAGCGGGAAGCTCGGTAATTATACTGCTGTAATTGAATCCGCGCGCTTGAGCAAAGACTATGAGGACAAAAAAGTTATGTTGGTAAAGTACAAATTCACCAACAATTCTGACAAGTCTATTTCTTTTGCTTCTGCCTTAATCGGGAAAGCGTTCCAAGACGGCGTTCAGCTTGAAAATGCTGTAGTAGATAGTAGCACAGATAAAAAATACAATATAGATAATTACATGAAAGAAATCAAAAAAGGCGCATCTCTGGAAGTTGAGTGTCCTTATAAGCTATCTAATACAAAGTCTAAAGTTGAAGTGGAATTGACAGAAATTATCAGTATGAGCGACGAAAAGCTTACAAAAACATTTGACATTTCCAAATTAAAGTAAGGAAAGGAGAAAAGGAAAAGCATGAAAACAGCAAAGCTAACCATCGGAATTGTATCTCTTGTAATGTCACTGATTATTTTGTTTCAGTCCTGCGCAGCAGGAGTTGGAACAGCGCTGGCAAACAAAACAGGGGATACGAGTAGTGGAACAGGAGTAATATTTGCAATCCTGTTTATTGCCGCCGGTATTATTGGTATCGCAGGACGTTCGTCTAAAGGCGGAACTATTGCAGCTACAATCCTGTATGCCCTTGCCGGGCTTATCGGTGTTACGGCAACTGGAATTTTCAAAGACCTTGTTGTTTGGGGAGTTATTGCCTTAATCTTCGCAGTGGTATTTCTAATTTCAATTTTCAAGCAAGATTACAGCAAGCTGGCAGCTCCGCAGGCAAAATAATTACATAAAGAATAGCCGCCCCATCCGGCTGCAACCGGATAAGGCGGCTCACTATCAGCAGGGCTGACAGTACGTTAAAATACAAATTAATTATACTGCTTTAACCCTCTGAAATCAATAGGAGGGCTATAATTATGCCTAAAAAGAGAAATGTCAAACGTAAAGACGGGCGTATACCCGTGCAAGTCTATCTTGGCAAAATAGACGGCAAGCGAAAATACAAAACAGTGTACGGAAGAACACAGAAGGAGACGAATGAAAAAGCGCTGGAAGTCAAGCTGCAGATTAAAAAAGGTATTGATGTTACTGCAGAGCAGGATACCTTTGGGCAGTGGGCAGAAAGATGGCTGAAATTGAAATCCGGCAGTGTGTCGGCTTCACAATACAACTCTTATAAAAGTGCAATAAGCCATTTGAATGATTCGCTTAGAAACGTTCCCTTGACAAAAATCCGTACTTGTGATATTCAGGAAGTTATATTCCGCCTTGCGGAATATAACGAAAACTCAAAAAAGCCTGCTGCGCGTCGTACGCTGTTGCTTGTGCGGTCTGCTGTGTCTCAAGTATTTGGCCTTGCAATTAATAACCGAGTGATAGACTATAATCCGGCAAATGCCGTTAAAATTCCTACAGACGCACCATCAGAGCACCGCAGAGCGCTTACAGAAAAAGAGCAGCAGTGGATTATTGATACGCCTCACAGGGCGCAGAGAGCGGCTATGATAATGATGTATGCAGGTTTGCGCCGTGGAGAGCTGATACCGCTTACGTGGGGAGACATAGATTTACATAACGGCACTATTTCGGTTAATAAATCAGTTGAGATGATTGGCGCTAAAGCACGACTTAAAAGCACAGCCAAAACGCCATGCAGTATACGTGTCATTGATATTCCTCAGAAATTGATAGACTTTCTTAAAAAGCAAAAACCAGCAAACGCTAAAAGCACTGACCTTGTTTGCACGGCGGCAAATGGAAAAATGCTGACAAAAACGTCTTGGCGTACTATGTGGGACAGTTATTTAGCTGTACTAAACATTAAGTATGGAGATTTTACGTGTTATTGCAAGGCAACAAAGCAGAAGTGGCCGACGAGCGTTCACAGGCCCAAAAAACTTCCGATGATGATTCCACATTTTACAGCACATTGGCTCCGGCATACGTTTGCAACGTTACTTTATATGGCAGGTGTAGATGTGCTGACGGCTAAAGAGCAACTCGGGCACTCTGACATAAAAACTACACTCGGTATTTATACTCATTTGGATAAAAAATTTAAACGTCGTAGCATGGATAAGCTAAATAGATACTTAAATGCAAGTCACATGCAAGTCATAGAAGGCGGAAAGTCCAGCAAGCAAGCGGGTTAGCGGGGTTTTAATGTTTGCTTTGGGAGCAGGATGTCGCAAGTTCGAGTCTTGTCACCTCGACCATGCAGAAACCCGCATGAGTGCTGAAAGTCCAGTGCTGATGCGGATTTTTTTTCTCAACACAAATCGTACGTGCTGCTGGAATGTTCATATTTGTAGCTGTTTAAACGTAAAAATCCATTCAAGAATGGACATAATTTTCTCTGAGAAGTGCTGTTATCGCCTAACTGTGCGGGCGACGTCTGAAATTCATATAATATGTAGTTAAGCATATGATTTCCGGCATAATTTTACTTAAAAATCATACTGAAAATAAGGGTAGATCAATGCGCGTTAGTTATGCGCAAGGCAATTACATAATAAACGTATAAGGCCGACGTATTATCCTATATGTCTGCTGTTTATCGTTGCTCACTGTTCTTATTCGATCCAATAGATGAAATGTTGTTGTTTAAGACCATAAGCATCCTTCAAAATCATTGCAAACGTTTTATTTCTGTTTTTCTTTATGAAGCAGTGGGACGTTAATTTCAACTTCTGCACGGTCTGCCCAATCAAGCAAAATGTTTGCGGCACTTCGGTTAACTTTTGAATCTTCTTTAAGCTGCGCAATATCGGATTCCATTATGGAAACATCGTTCTGCAAAACAGAAACCTTTCTGTCTAACCCATCGAGCCGTTTGTTAGCAGCCTGCTGTCCGGATTCCAACCCGTCAAGCCGTTTGTTAGCAGCCTGCTGTCCGGATTTCAACCCGTCAAGCCTGCCGCTAATGGCAGAGATATTCTGCTGAATCGGTTTAAGCTTTTCATCCATCATACTTCCTATGGCCTGCAGCAACACTTTTTCATCCATCATTTTTTTCACCTCCACAAATGAATTGTAGAACATTTAGAGATGAATTTCAAGAAAATATATGCGTGAGGTGTGTGCTTTTAATATCTGCTTTATAACATTAATGCATACTAAATTTTTCACGCAGTAAAATGTTTGCAGCATGAATATTATTTGCTAATATTTTACAAATATATGGGCTGACATTGATTTGTTTGCGCAATACGGATATAATGTGATAAGAATTGACGAATTGTGTCGCCTTGCATTTTAGGACTTTTGAAATGATTCGATTAGACCCGATTAATTGTATATTTCCCAAATCAAGAACATCGAGGAGTCTCAGATGAAAAAACTACATAATTATTTATCTACTCATAAGTATTTTTATCTGTTGCTTTTGTTTATTCCTCTGCAAATGTGGTTTCAATATAATGAATTGACTATTGTGCCGAAATACTTTACTCAAACGCTGCTTGACCAGAGAATCCCATTTATCAAGGAATTTACAATCCCATATGTAATATGGTTTTTATTTGTTCCGTTTGGTGTTGTTTATATTGGAGCTTATTCAAAAAAAGATTTTTACAAACTGTTTATTTTTCTGTTTGGGGGAATGGCCACAGCGAACGCCATATTTGTTCTTTTCCCGAATGCCCAGGGACTGAGGCCGTCAATCCATGCCAGCGATCCATTGTCTTCACTTATAAAGTTCATGTATTCTGTAGATCCCCCAATAAATGTCTGTCCAAGTATCCACGTAATAAACACTTTTGCTATAAACTCAGCTCTGCAGCACTCGAAAGAATTTAAAAAAAGCCGTATCAGAAAAGTAAGTTCAAATATCCTTACAGTGCTGATATGTTTGTCTACGGTATTCATTAAACAGCATTCGGTATTTGATGTTTTGTGCGGAATCGTTGTAGCATCATGCTTTTATATACCGCTTTACGTGCAACCTGTGCGCAAATTTGTGAGGGTACGTTCTATCTACCATGCAAAAAGAAAAGCAATTAATCATGAAGAACGCTGAACGGTATACAACATAGACTTATAACAGATTTCAGCAGCGTTTTAGCTTTTTGTATATATAAGATTTTTTGGACGTTTCAGCAATTTAGAAAAGGGTAGAAATATGGAACCATACGAAAAGGCAGAAGTCAGTATTGTGAAAAAATATCGCAACGAAATCTGGATACCATTTATTTCTGCTGTGAAAAAATACCGCCTTATCGAGGAAGGGGACAAAATCGCCGTATGTATTTCCGGAGGGAAAGACTCCACATTAATGGCTAAATGCATACAGCGCTTGCAGAAATACAGTGATTTTCCATTCAGTGCCGAATACATCGTTATGGATCCCGGCTACAGCGAAGCAAACAGGAAGAGGATTGAGGCAAATTCCAGCGCACTGCATTTGCCTGTGCGTATTTTTAACACAAATATCTTTGAAATTACCGAAAAAGCCGACCGGTCGCCGTGCTACCTGTGCGCAAAGATGAGGCGTGGGTGCCTTTACAAACATGCGTGTGAGCTCGGATGCAATAAAATTGCCCTTGGTCATCATCTCGACGACGTGATTGAGACGACGCTTATGAGCATGCTTTACAGTGCAGAAATCCGCACTATGATGCCGAAGCTTCACAGCGCCCACTATGGCGGCATGGAGCTGATACGTCCGCTGTATCTTGTGCACGAAAGTGATATCATTTCATGGGGCAAGTTTAACGGCCTGCAGTTTCTTCGCTGTGCCTGTCAATTTACAGAAAACTGTTCGGATGGCCTGAAGGAATCAAAGCGGCAGAAAATGAAACAGCTTATCGCTGAGCTGAAGCAGGAAAATCCGGATGTAGATAAAAACATTTTTCACAGCACGGAAAATGTTAATCTTGACACTGTAGTTGCTTACAAAAAGAATGGAATTTTTCATTCTTTCCTTGACAATTATGCTAAATAATAATAATACCTTGACTTTTTTGCAAGTTAGTGCCTATACTGAGTAGCAAGGCGATGCCTGCAATAAATTTATAAAGACAGGACTTTTTATGCTGAATTTTGCAAAGCTCACACTGAATGACATTGAAACTGTAAGGCCTTTTTTAAGGTTCCAAAAGTCAAGAATATGCGATTATTCGGTAGGCGGAATATTTATGTGGAGGGAATACTTTAAAACACAGTTTACAATTTTTAAAAATACGCTGCTTTTTAAAGTTAGATATTTAAATGGGACTACGGCGTTTACGGTGCCGATTGGCGAAAAACAGCAGGAGGCGTTGATTAAGCTTGAGAGCTATTGCAGGGAGAATTTTATGCCGCTTGTTTTTTGCACCGTGCCTGATAATTCGATAGGGCTGTTGGCAGAACGATATCCGCGTGCCACGGTTAAGCAGGAGAGAAACTGGTATGATTATCTTTACCGAACGCAGGATCTGATTGACCTGAAAGGCCGGAAATACGACGGTCAGCGGAACCACATCCATAAATTCCATAAACTGTATCCGGACTTTTCATTTAAAGAGATAAATGAAGAAAATTTAACGTACGTAAAAGATTTTTATGCTGAGTTACATAAAAACCACCCAAAGCCCTCTCCCATTGCAAAGGAAGAAAGCTACAGAACAGCAGAGTTGCTGGATAATTATAAAAAATACGGCCTGTTTGGCGGCTGTATCGTAACAGATGGAACGATTGTTTCAATGTCAATAGGGGAGCGCGTAAATGATACGCTGTTTGTTCATGTTGAAAAGGCAGACATTCGGTACCAAGGTGTCTATCAGGTTGCCATGCAGGAATTTCTGAAACACTTCGCCGGTGAAAATGATACGTTTGTAAACCGTGAAGAAGATGTGGGAGACGCCGGTCTGCGAAAATCGAAACTTTCTTATCATCCTGCTGAGCTGCTTAAAAAGAGCACTGTGCAGGTTAATATTTAGAATAAAACTGGAAGCCAATAAATGGCTTTCATTTTTTATACCATAAAAACTGATAGTAAGGAGATGAAAATATGGATTTTGAATTCTGTAAGATGGAGGTTTATATTCCGGTTGCATATTTTGAGGCGCTGCGCGAAGCACTGAGGAGCGTAGATGTAGGCCACGAGGGAAATTATGACAGTTGCCTTTCATACAGCGAGTGTACGGGTTGCTGGCGTTCGCTGCAGGGCAGCCATCCTTATAAAGGCGAAATGGGGAGGCTCTGCACTGAAAAGGAATATAAAGTAGAAGTTCTTTGCCGCACCGAAAATGTGGAGACAACAATACGAGCTGTAAAAGCAGTGCATCCATATGAAGTGCCGGTGATAAATGTAATCCCGCTTTACCAAACAGGACTTGGATGCGGCAAAAAACAAGGAAATATGTCTGTAAAATAAAACAAACGCGAAATTTTTTTCGCGTTCTGCATATGTGGGGTGTTTACAATTATTTCGGGCGGTAAAGCCACGGCATTGTTTTCCAAAGGATGACACGGCGCTTGAGATTTGGGTCTGTATGGCGGTCTATAGTAAGGAGCCTGTCATAGTCTAAAGATCTGAGGTACGCATTTATGCGCTGCTGGCTCATGCCTTCGTGCATTACAACATCTACCGAGTCCATAACTGCACGAGGAAGCGCATCCTTTTTAAGCAGGCGTAGAAGCTCCCCATTTTGGCTGTTTGCGTATTCAACAGTGCTTATTATTCGCAGGACTGCCTCAACACGGCGGAAAACCGAAAAGCCAACAGGGGCGTTTTTCGGCAGCTCAATTTCATTTGATTTGCTGCGTTTTAGCACGGTTGCTGCCTGAACTGCCGTTCCGGCATTAAGCAGGCAGTCGAAAAGGAATTCCTCTGCATAGCCGAATTGGTAGTTTTCGTCAAAGCTAATTTGATTTGACAGCAATAAGTCGCGCCGTACCATAATAGCCGCAATATCAATTTTCGTCCTGTGACGGAGTATGGACTCCGCAAAAAATGCACCGTCAGGATGATGCACTGCGCTGCTAACATTCCTTAGCTCAGCTACGCGAGCTTCTTCTTTTGAGGAGCAACCGAAAACGAAATCGGCATTTGTACGCTTTGCTGTTTCAAGGTATGGATGCAGCAACCCTTCGTAAAGCCTGCGGGCAAAAAAGAATGTGAGATACTTTCCGCATGCCTTCTGCACTGCTGTATTAAGTGCTGACGGGACGTCGGAATTCCCATTCTGTATTACAAACCCATGTAACCCGAGCCCTTTTAGCTGTGTCACAGCCTGCAAAACAGTCTTATCGGAAGAGCCCATGTCAACGATAATGATTTCCGCGTCAATTCCTTTAAGCTGCTCAGCAGCAAACGTTATGACACGGAGGATACCCTCTTCAATGTTCTTTGCTGGTATCAATACAGAAAGTTCTGAAGCCTGCACGTGAGATCCGCCCTTTCATAATGTGCGTCCTTCTTTCTTTAAGTATACCATAACAAAAAAATTTGATAAGATGAATTATGAACAGATTAAACTGTAAAAATAAAATAATATTGTAAAGTCTCTTGCAGGAGTAATTAGTGGCTGTGTGATGCAAGCTCTGGTGCCTTGCCTTCTTGCTGCTCTTTTTCTTTAAGGTAGAGTATGGCAGAAACGCGCTTGCTGTCGTCGATAAAATGGTCAAGGCGACTGACGATGTCGGCAGGAGGTTCTTTCATGCCATTCCTTGCCCACTGAATCACCATACCTACGAGCCCGTATGTATAAAACTCGGCTATAAAGATTCGGTCAGTTGGCTCTATAGCCCTTTTAGATGTGGCATGCTTGACGACCTGGTTTATGATTTTCAACAGCATGGCTTTTGTGGCATTGAAAAGATAACTGTAAAAAATATTCTGGCAGTCCATGTTGAGCGAGCCAATGTAAAAAACTTTTTCCTTCTTCATTATGCTGAGCACTTCAAGCATGGCTGAGCTCCAGTTGCCGCTGTCAGATGCTTTTTCCAATGTTGAAACTATTTCATTGTAGTAAATCCAGTTTACAAGGTCATACTTGTCCTTAAAATGGTAATAAAAAGTCTGCCGGTTCAGCCCGCAGTTATGCACGATATCTGAAACGGTGATTTTTTCCAAACTTTTTTTTCCCATCAGGCTTTTTAAGGAATCGGCCATTGCCTTTTTGGTAATCAGGGAATCAGACATAAAAATTCCTCTCAACTTCCGGCAAAACGGAAACATAGCTTAGAAGCTTAGAAATCGGCTTAAGCAGAATCTTTGGCATATACCTTTATTCTTAGTGTAACAGAAGTCCAATGTTTTTTCAACTTTTATGCTCTTTCTTAAATATATACAAACAATTTGTTGTTCGCTGTGGAAATAGCACTGCAAGTTAACTACAAAGCAGTTTGGAATACTGTACAGTAAATGTATAATGCCATCACAAAAAATATTTTTTAAAGCTTAGGCCAAAATATTTTTTTGCGGCATCAAGGTTCATAACAATTCATTCACGTGCCCTATGTGCTTCAAGATTTTCTGGAAACTCTTTTAAAATCCTTTCTGCGTCGTAAATTTGGCCAGCATTGTACTGCAGCTGATTTTTTTCTTTTCAACTCTGAATGCCCGGCGGTCAGCGTCACATGCCGTTTTTATGCACTGAATTGCAAAAGCACCCGTTTCCTTTTCGCCGAAAATAGTTTTCAAGTGAATGACTGCTTGTCTGCGCAAAGCCGAAACTCTCGCAGAATCAAGAGCTATTTTTCCGTCTTTGCCAGGCTTTGTGACTACTGGTTTCAGCCGCTTTGCAAGCGGACGGGTATGTAATCGCATACAAATGGTTAAATCCTGAAAACAACTCCTGCCATGGTTATAGGTTGTGCCTCGAGAAACTGCATTTTCACGACATCTA
Source organism: Ruminococcaceae bacterium UBA1036 (assembly GCA_002316805.1). GTDB lineage: Bacteria > Bacillota > Clostridia > Oscillospirales > Acutalibacteraceae > Thermocaproicibacter. The sequence continues at coordinate 3,320 of DCEF01000014.1, read as the reverse complement.
TGCGGCTAATTTCAGCGGAATGTTTTTGCCCATCTGAAAAATCTTCATCGAAAAAAGAAAGGTTATCATTCATGATTACAGTCTCCCTTGTAACCTTTATACTTTAGGATTTTGCTCAAAACCTATTATACCATGAAATATATAGTAATTTTATAATCCGCTTTTCTTACATAAAAACACCCCAATGTTATTCAGTATATCATACTGCCTAACTTTTGGGGTGCAACTCACACTATTTATCCACAGGCATCACATATAATTCAACATGAAAACGAAGGTTGCTATCGAAATATCGAAAAATTTATTTTTCAGCAGCAATTGATTTTACTTTGTTGCTTCGGCTTTTTCCTCATTTTCATTGAAAGCCTTGGAGCCGGAATCTTTGCCTTCTCTGCTTTCTTTCCACAGGCGATCCGCTGTTGGTCGCCACCCGGAAGCGTACGACAGGCATTTGCTGCAGAGGTGCTCGCTGCTTTCAGGGCTCAGAAGGTCGGTGCTATTTGCGCCTGTTTCCTTCACAAGCTGCTGCAGCCTGCCTGGGTTTTCAAGCATCGGGCAGGGGCGCAGCATATTTTTGTTGAACGGCTGCGCTTTCTGGTAAGCAAGGAACAGCGGCTGGCGCAGGCAGTCGAGCAGGCTCTTGTTATGGATATTTGCGCTGGAGTAGTGGATGAATACGCATGGCTCCATGTCGCCGTTTGCATTGATATGGCAGTAATTCTTGCCGCCAGCAATGCAGCCGCCGACGAATTCGGCGTCGTTCTGGAAGTCCATGGTGAAGATAGGCTTACCGCCGGTCCAGTCACGGATCTCACGCACGCGGTGGTACATATATTCTCTCTGTTCAGGAGTAAGCAGCAAATCGGTCGAAGCGTCATTGCCAACAGGCATATAATGGAAATACCAACTGTAAACAACACCTTTGGAAATAAGCATATCGAGGAAATCGTCGCTTGTTACATCTTTGTAGTTATGGGAAGTATAGCAGATAGATGTGCCGTAAACAAGGCCATAGCTGTGCATTTTATCGAGTGCAGTCATGACTCTGTTGAAAGTGCCATTGCCGCGGCGGCTGTCTGTAGCTTCTTCGAAGCCTTCAATTGAAACTGTAGGCATAATATTGCCAAGGCGTTTCATCTCTTTGCAGAAGTCGTCATCTATAAGCGTTCCATTGGTGAATATCATGAAGGCACAGTCATTGTGCTTTTCGCAAAGTTTTAAGATGTCGTCTTTGCGTACAAGCGGCTCACCGCCTGTCATCATGTAGACATGTGTGCCGAGTGCTTTGCCCTGTGTCACTATGCTGTCCATATCGTCAAAGCTGAGGTTAAGTGTTTTGCCGTACTCAGCGGCCCAGCAGCCGGTGCAGTGCAGGTTGCAGGCACTTGTAGGGTCAAACAGGACAACATATGGGATATGGCAGCCGTACTTTTTGCTGTTTTCTTCTGTATCACGGAAGCCGCGGAAGCCGCCTTCATAGCCGGCATCCAGCAGCAGCGTTTTAAAGACGTGCGGATCCACCCAGTCCATCATATGGCTCAGCATACGTGACCATTTACTGTCTTTGCCGAGGCCTTCGCGGAGCTGCCTGTAGGCATCCGGTTTCCAAACATCACCAAGGACTTTCTGCGTCATGTTGACAATCTGCAGAAAACCTTTTGTACGTTCCTTTTTGGTGTACTTATAAACACCGTCAATCACAAGCTCGAACGCTTTGCGTTCAGCTGTATGTGCAACTTTATTTTGCACGGGAATTCCTCCTTCACTTGGTTACATCGCCACACTTGACTCGAAGGTTTTATAGTCTTGCATAATCTTCTATTCAGTATAAAGTAATGGTTGTAAGAAGTCAATACAGGGTACATGAAATCATATTAGGCGCTGCACAAAAGCAGCAGTGCCGTTATTGAAAAAAACAGCGGAAGTGATTGCCACAGAAATGACGGTCTGCCGGTGGGACAGCGTGCTAAAAGCTTATGCGAAAGCCTCTCTTATAAAAAAGATAAGCATGAAATTGTGACTTTCTGCCACAAAAATAATTATTTTGTAGAACTTAAAGAAAATATAAAGAATAGCGGAATAGCGTTGAATAGCGTTTCGTTGTCTAAGTGCACGGGGTGCAGGCACAAGATGCCTTATCTTAATTTCTTTTACAAGTCACCAGATCCGGCACACCCATTTCATAAACTGTATTGCCACTGGAATAGATGCCCGTACTTTCCAATATACCATAGGACACGCAACGGCGCAAATGGCAATGTGATAAACGCATCTTTCGCAAGCGGCATTCGTAGAAGCAAGGCCAAAAATTGACAACCAGGCAAAACCTTCAGCTTCAGATAAATAACAGTAACTATTATTATGTCCACTCTTGCACAATTATTATAGTAAACGAATCGTATATTGCTATGAGCATTCTGTATACAATAGTGCTAATTCAATATATAAAGAAAGTCCGCATGAACACTGGATTTTTTTCAGCATTCATGCAGGCTTTATCTTGGAGCGGAAGACGGGATTCGAACCCGCGCCATTCAGCTTGGGAAGCTGACGCTCTACCACTGAACTACTTCCGCATATTTCATAATAATTCTAGCACAAAATACATTATCATGCAAGCTTTTTTATTTTATCCGTTTATTAAGTTTGTTAATATGAAAATAATTGCTCAGCAATGCTGAAATGCGAAAGTCAGAACTGAAACTCAGATGCTATCTGCGTTTTAAGAGTTCTTATATGCAGGCAGGAATTCTGTAACACAATGAAGCCGAAACCATAAAATGGTATTGAAAAACAAGTTTCATGAAACACGTCAGGAGGATTGATGTTATGGACAAAAACCGCGCCGAGTGCAACTACCCGACGGAGACGAACACAGGGAACATCAAGGAAGCAGTCTGCATTAACGCGACGCGCGTATATGATTCGTGCAGCGGAAAAGAGTATCTTGAAGATCGCCGTGTATATTTTACCCCCGACAAGCACGAACTGATAGAACAAGCAACAAATGTACGTATACGCAGCGCGCAGGTAATTAAAGTATTTCTGCACCTTGAACCCGTTCCGTTCAATCAGGGATTCTATGCCGTAGACCTAAACCTTTTTTTGGATGTCTGCCTTGATGTTTTTACACCGCAGGCACCATGCCCAACTATTGTGCACGGCGTATGCATGACCAACAAGAGGGTAATACTTTTTGGCAGCGAATGCAATGTTAAAATGTTTACTTCTGGCTGCCAGTCAGAAGACCCTGATGTTGAGATGTCAACAGGAAAAGTCCTTCCAAAAGCTACATGCCAAGTGTCAGAACCTATAGGCCT
>DCEF01000011.1 GCA_002316805.1 Ruminococcaceae bacterium UBA1036 | reverse complement strand
ACGGCGGCGCCCGATTTCGTCGTCACCTACAAGAAGCTCGATCTTCCGCGCCGGTATGTCAATTTTAATATGGTCGCCTTCCAAGCCATTCCCGACCCGGCTGCTTCTGTCGCCACAGATGGCAATGAAAGCTTTCATCAAATGAAAGCTTTCATCAAATATTCTCGCATTTATGCCCGGACAATGAAACTGTCCAGACTTTTCATTTAATTTTCGGGAAGATTGGGGAAGGAGGCAAAACAAACCGAAATCCCATTCCATCCCGAATATAGTGAAGATACGGTAAAAATTCGGGAGTTACGGCGCCTGCACAATTTACTTTGGCTTCCGGCGGTAGATTTTGCCGTGCAATTTCAAGTTCCCCAGCATATCTTAAATAGTCCGTATTTGCTATAAAAATGCTTCCCATGTTTCTCGGTCCGCATTGTTCGGTGGGAAATGTTCTACCTTCTGAAACATATTTTCTTGATTCCTGAGACCGTATCACATAATCGCTGGAATCCGGACGGTCGTGGTGGATTATCTCGGCAAGGAAACGATATTCCGGCTTGATTTCGGCCTGCAGACTGATATATCCTTCTGCAAGCTCTTGAATCTGCCGGTAAACTGTGTCGCTTACGTCGATATCTCCCACGAGGCAAATGTCTGTGTCACACTCCTGAAATAACTGAAGCATATTTAGCAGCACATGGCTGTTACGCTGTTTTTCAAGAGTTGGGAGGCCTTGATGCAAAGGCCCCCTCAACGATTTGTCCCCTGCTACAAACGCCATCGTTTTCATTCCAAGACTGTGTATACGCTCATTGATTTTTTCCACCCGCTCGGCTGATAACCCGGTCAGCGACTTAGGATAAAAGTTGTGGCATGCGCTGAATTTCGTAAAATCGGCATGCAGTCTTTGCAGTTCGGCAATTTCATCGTCTTTGAGCGTACTGGCGTTAAATACCAGGTGAAAATCATGTGAAAGCTCTACCAGTTCCTCGCATGAAAAACCATAGTCCACTCTGAGATAAGAAATTGCCGTCTTTTTCAGATCTTTGAAACTGCTGCATCCCATTTTTTTCAGCGTATACGGGCTGACGTCCGCAATCAGGGAAATACCGAATTCCTTGCAAAGACCCAAAAGGCTGCTGATTTGTTCCTTCTCATTTTTCGTATTTTCTTCAGCAATCTGCAGAGAAGTGAAGGCATACTTCATATGGGCGCGGTGTGCTTTTTTTATAATTTCCGCATTGCGGTTTAGGCCGGTGCTAAGATACAAAGAAATTCCAAAGCCTTTCATGAATGACACTCCATTGGTCATGAATTTTTTTATTGCAGTTGTTTTCTCACTGAACCTACTGAATAGTTGCGACAAAGAGGGGCTTGCTGCCACCAATATAAATTTCTGAGCGCTGTCCCGGTTTCCCAGCCGCCGTAATTTTATATATAGAAGTAATTTTTTCCCCGGTGCGAAACAAGCTGAGTGCGGAAAACGCCGGGAGTACCGGCAACAAAGCTCGGGATTTTGCCGCTCTTGCTGGTTAGCTGAAACGTATTATGATTTTGATTTGTAGGCACATATGGGATTGGATACGTCTCAATCTTTTCCGTAAACTTCGTTGATACGGCTTTCATCCACGCCGAACAGCCATGTCAGGATAAACCCTCCCGCATAAGCTACCAACATGGAAAGCACATATTCAAGCTGCTGGCCAGGGACAACGATCAGAAGTCCGAATAGGCCCGACACACCCTGAGAAACAGTGCCAAGGTGGAACAGCGAAGCCAAAATGCCGCCGAAGCCAGCGCCGAGGCATGCAGTGACGAACGGTCTGCCAAGCGGAAGCGTAACAGCATACATCAGAGGTTCTCCAATGCCGAGAATTCCTACCGGAATCGAATTGCCGACCATCCTTTTCAGCTTTTTGTTCTTTGTTTTGAGTAAAAGTGCAAGCCCGGCGCCTACCTGACCGCCGCCTGCCATCATAAGAATCGGCAGCAGATAGTTGATGCCTTTCGTCGGCCCGGCTGGATCATTCAGCATAGCATGAATTGGTGTCAGAGCCTGGTGCAGCCCTACGGCAACCATTGGAAGGAATCCGGCCGAAAGAATGTATCCGCCGACTGCGCCTACATCTTTGTAGAGGAAATCAAGTACGTAATAAATACCGTTCGTAAGCCATGTGCCAATCGGCTGCAGCACAATAACAGTAACTAAACCGCCGATAATCACCGTCAGCAGCGGTGTAAAGAATGTGTCTAAAATATTAGGCATGATCTTGCGGATCCATCTTTCCAGATAGGCAAAAAAGATACCGGCAATCAAAGCGGAAATAAGTCCGCCATTGCCTGGATTAAATACCTTTCCGGTCAGAGGGAGCAAAATCTGCGAACCGTCTTTTGCTTTGGCTATCAGCGGCATCAGTGGATGGGCGACGAAATAGGCACCTGCCAGCGCGCCTAAAATTGCTGAGCCTTTAAATTCCTTTGCTGCGTTCATACCCACAAAAATCGGCAGGTACAAGAAAAGTGCCCAGCCTATTACATGGATGACCTGGTACCACCAGACCGTATTCATAGCATTGTGTGTAGAAACATTGATTACATTGATAATGCCGTTGATGAGGCCTGCTGCAATAATGCCTGGCAGGATAGGAATGAAAACATTTGCGATATGTTTTAGGAACCGCTGAACCGGCCCGTTGTATTTTGCCTTGTTTGCCGCTTTGTTTTCTTTTGCAACATCCTTAACATTGTTCATCTCGTCTGCCGCTTCATCGGATCCAAGCGCAAGGCCTGTCAGTTTTGAGAATTCCATACCAACTTTGTTGACCATACCAGGCCCAAAAACGATTTGCACGGTGTCAGAATCGACAACGCCCAGTACGCCATCGATTTTTTTAAGTGTAGGGACATCGACTTTACGGTGGTCAGACACGCTGACCCGCAGACGCGTCATACACGTCATATTAGCGGCAACATTGTTTCTCCCACCGACCGCCGCAAGTACCTGCTCAGCAGTTTTTTGATAATTCATAATATTTTCATGCTTCCCTTCCCATTAATAATGACCCATTACGTGCGCTATCTGCCTTTTATTATACGCACCAAATTTTATATGTCAATATTATTTCATTAAATTTATATATTTTATAAAATAATGTTTTAACTTATTTTATAAAGTTTGCTCTTAAAATCATATATTTTCTCAAAATTGATAATATTTATATATATTTTACGCGTTGATAAAATACAATATTGTATTTTTAGTTAACGATTCTTAAATATCTAAAGTAACTGCCAAACCGTGTACTTTAGACATTTATAAAATAATGTTTTAATAATTTGAAATAAATATTGAAATTAGCTTTCAAATTGATATAATAGTGATGGAAGCTCACAGCCCGCACAGAGAGATATACCATGGGAAAAATTCCTCGTTTCGAACACCCAGACTCCTGGTGCGGGAAAAATTAAGGAGAAATCAGAAATATGTCGATTAACTTAAATATGCTCGAAACAGAACAAGTGAACCCGAACAGCCAAAACATCGACGTGATGGACACAATCGGCATTCTGCGTGTCATAAACAAAGAAGACCAGGCCGTTGCCCTTGCCGTGGAAAAGGTCCTGCCTTCTGTTGCAAAACTTGTCGACCGCATTCATGTGCGGATGATGAAAGGCGGGCGGGTCATTTACATTGGTGCCGGCACATCAGGCCGCCTCGGCGTGCTTGACGCAAGCGAGTGCCCGCCGACATACGGGGTCGCCCCTTCTCTCATTCAGGGGCTGATTGCAGGGGGATTCCCAGCACTGCTGAAGGCGCAGGAGGGAGCCGAAGATGATAGGGAACTCGCAAAAAGCGACCTCCAAAAAACCGGCCTCACCGCGAACGACACGGTTGTCGGCCTTGCCGCAAGCGGAAGGACCCCATATGTAATCGGTGGCCTCGATTACGCTAATTCAATCGGCGCGCTGACTGGTGCCATCAGCTGTGTCCACAATGCCAGAATCTCTGAACACGCGGCCGTTAAAATTGAGGCAATCGTCGGGCCGGAAGTAATTACCGGCTCCACACGCATGAAAGCCGGCACCGCGCAGAAAATGATTCTGAACATGATTTCTACTTCATTGATGATAAAATACGGCAAAGTCTATAAAAACCTGATGGTCGATGTTCAGCCGACAAACGAAAAGCTTGTCGAGCGTGCTAAGCACATAATCATGTCCAGCAGCAAATGCAGCTATGAAGAAGCATCCCAGTATCTTGAGCAAAGCGGCTGCAATGTGAAAATCGCGATTTGCATGGCAATCACTCACCTGCCGAAAGAAAACTGTGATATAATATTAAAAAATGCGAACGGAAATATTTCAAAGGCGATTCGTTCTTTAAAGCAGCATCCTGAAAATATTCAGTAAGTACGGAAGCAGGGAAGCAGCAAATGAGTTGTATTTATAAAATACAGGAAGGCATGGCAAGCTACACTTCAACTGAGAAAAAAATTGCAAAATACATTCTGCAGAATTCAAATGAGGTAGTCCAAAGTTCCGCACAGGCTTTGGGCAGCGTGGTCGGAGTTTCCGCCGCCGCAGTAATTCGCTTTTCGCACAAGCTCGGATATCGCGGCTTCACTGCTCTGAAAGTGGACCTTGCGCGCGACAGCAGCAAAGAGGCCATGAACTTTGACGACGTCATCGAGGAAGAAGACTCCATGGAAACCGTCGTGAACAAAGCCAAAAACCTGAATATGATGCTTCAGGATCAGGCTTACCGCCTACTAAATGCCGAAAATCTTGCCCAAGCCGTTCAGGCGCTTTTAAAATGCCAGACGATTTACCTGTTCGGAGTAAGCGGATCCGGCATCGTCTGCATGGATTTTATGGAGAAACTTTCCCGCATCAACCGCCGCGTCGTCTATCACAATGATTTTCATGATCAGCTTGCTTCTGCCGCCCATATGTCAAGCCAAGATGTCGCCATTGCAATCAGTTACAGCGGGAAAACGCATGAAGTAAATACCGCCATGAAGGTTGCCAAGGAAACCGGCGCCGTGACCATTGCCGTCACCCAGTTCCGCAAGACACCGCTGTCAAAGCTTTCAGACATTCTGCTCTATGTTCCCACTACGGAACGTGAACTGCGGCTTGGCGCCATCGCTTCCCGAAACGCTTCCCTTATCGTCACCGACCTTCTTTACCTCGGCCTTGCGAAGAGCAATATGAAGCAGACCAAGGAATATCTTGTAAAAACGCGCAATGCCATTAACAAGTTAAAGTAGGATGGAGATTCAATGTGAACGTTAAACTGATTGCGCTTGATATGGATGGCACCGTTCTTCTCGATGACCACCGCAGCGTAACGGAACGTACTGTGAAAACCATTACCCGCGCCGCTGCCAGGCATATTCTGGTAGTTCCCACAAGCGGAAGAATCATTTCCGTTATGCCAGAGACTATCATGTCACTGCCTGCCGTGCAGTTTGCCATAACGTCGAATGGTGCCCTCGCCTATCGCCTAAAAGACAACAAAGTCATCTATTCCAACTACATTCCGCCGGAAAACGCCGCTGCTGTTTTCCGGACGATTCCGAAAACCATGTGGGCTGAACTTTGGGCCAACGGAAAAATTTACATGGAACGTGACAAGTTTTTGCATCGTTCCGACTACCCACTGAATCCGTTTCATGCGGAAGTCATTCAAAAAATCGGCATGGAAATCGGCAGCCTGACATCCGCGGAAGCATTGCCCGGCCTCATTGAAAAAATCAATCTGCCCTGCATCCTGCCCACTTTGAAGCAGAAATTATGGGCAGAATTTTCTTCTTGGGGCAGCTTCTCTTTAATTGACACACCAAATGGCTTTGAAATCATGAACCGCGGAACCTCAAAGGCAGTTGGACTTTCGGGCCTTTGCCGCCGCTTGTACCAGGATGGGGCAGAGGTACAGAGACAGAATATCATAGCATTCGGCGACAGTGAAAATGATATTGATATGCTCCAGACCAGCGGGTTCGGTATTGCCATGGGCAATGCGTGTGAACGTGTGAAAGAGGCAGCAGACGCCGTGACGCGCCGGAATACCGAAGATGGTGTGGCTTTTGCAATCGAGAGATACGTCACCGGTACCTGACCTGGGTATTCCCTAAAAATTAAATTCGGCCCCGGTGCTATACCGGGGCCTTCCTTTATTGTCAAGGCACGTCTACTTTGACGCTTACCTTTGAATTAGTTCAATGTGGTAACGATCTGAAAAGAAAAAGTCATATTTGGAAGCAAAGTTGATCCTGTTCCGTGCCGGTATGACCCAAGCGCGCTGTCATAAAAACCGCTCGCAGGCTCGAACGCGCAATTTACATCCCCGCGGTATCCGCCGTCGGTACACCAAAATCCCAGATATGGAAGGGAATCCAAATCAAATTTGATCAGAGCTATGATATTCTTTCGGGGATAATAATAGCCGCATTTTCCCTCTTTCACTTTTCCAGTTATGTAGTATTTAACCATTGGGCATTCAGGCAACCGGTAAAACGATTCCGCAAACGGGTATTGGCTGCCGGCTTTTCCAAATGAATTACAGTCCAGCACATTTGTGATTGTAGTTACACCGTCCGGATAAATCAGCCGCATTCCTTTTTCACAGTTAACCAGGCAGTGAAACGCCCACAGGTAGGGAAATTCCACTTTTCCGGTATTTTGAATCCGGTACTTGCAGACCAAAGATGCTCCGCTCAAACAGAACGTTTTTTCGTACCGGTAAGGCAGTAGTCTGCCAGCATAGGTCAGGATGACAGAGTCATTTTCCACAGTGTACTCGAATGTTGCAGACCAGATCTCGCCATGATCTGGGTAATGGATGATTGAACCGTTTACCAAAACATCACAGGGGTCGATGGTCGGGAAAGCGTCGTCAAAACCGCATGCCTCAAATTTACTAAAATCGGAGCCGGGCTCTGCTTTCCGGTACGTCTTGTGCGGATTTTGAAACAGCAGCTCAAATTCTTTGCTGCGGTGGAACAGGGAAGCGACCTTCCCGCCGTGTTCTGGAAGAATCACGGCGGTAAGGTCGCTGTTTTGCAGGATGATTGCATGCTGGCCCTGCCATTTTGTAAAAAATATCATTGCATCTACACCCTTTCACTCAGTAAGGGAATGCAGAAAATTCAGATGGATTATACCGCCAAGATGGTTTGGATTCTTTTGAAGGACTTCGTTCAGTCCTTTTTCAGCCGCTGCAGTATTTCCAAGCCCAATATGGCCAAGTGCCATCATATAAAGGCAATGGATACGGTTCTTTTTGCATAGGTCTTCGTCAAATATCATAAGGTCGGGCAGCGACACGGCGAAATAATCAATCCTTACGTTATCATAAAAATGTTTTTCACCGTAGGCGAGCAGTTTGTGGAAACGGCTGTCCGCTTCTTTACGGTTCCGGAGTTTAAGCCATGCCAAGCCTTGGTAGAAAATCGTCTCAGGCGGCTGATCGTTGTAATACATCATTCCGGCTGGTTCCGAAAGTCCTTTTGACGCTTTTAAAAAGCATTGCTTTGCCTTTTCTTCATCGTTCAACTTCTCATAGGCGCAGCCCATGAAATAATAGATATTATTTTCTTGGGCAATTATCAATTTCCCTTCGCCGAGATTATGCGGATAAACCGTTGCTTCATGCAGAAGGGTAATCGCATCCTGATAATTTTCATTTCGGATTGCTTCTTTCGCCAATTCAACATGGCAGTTGATATATTGGGACGTGATTTTGCCTTCTCCACCTTCCCATGGATGGAAGTTTCGCGAAGCAATTTGTTCTTTTGCTTTTGCATAATTGCCAGTCAAATTCAGCAACGTGACATATTCCACATAAAGATCATCACGGTCCTTAACGAGTTCCGGATATTGTTTGAACGCTTTCAGCCGTTCCGCCGGAGAAATGTTCTGTTTTTTCTTCAGCTGGTCATATTCCATAAATACGCGGGAGTCTTTCGGGTTCAGCTCGAAAGCCTTTTTCATTTCCTCCATGGCGCTTAGGCCGTCGTTCCGCTTATTGTAATAAGCAAGGGCGAGGTTCCTGTGTACGGTGGCAAAAGCACTGTCCAGTTTCCGAGAGCGTTCCCAGTTAGAAATAGCTTCGCTGTACTGCTTTTTGTCGTACCATAGGTTGCCCAAATAATAAGGGGCTTTCGCGTCATGCGGATTGTTTTCGATCGCATGCTCCAGAACCAGAATATCTTCAATCCTGTGCGGAAAACAATAATCGCTGCATGCGTTTGCCGCAAGGCGTAGATATCTTTGTTCCGCCCTGGCGTCGCCGCATTTTCCGCAGTAGAAGCTAAGGTAATAATAGATCATCGGATAAACCTGCTCCGGATCCTTCTGCCTTTCAACATAATCGGACAAAAGCTCGACGGCTTCTATGTACATCCCGGCATCGGCATAGCCAATTGAAATTTCAAGGAACGGATTTGGCCCTACGTTCATCAGACCGTACAGCCCATCCATTGCCTTTTTGCTCTCATCGGGTTTGTTTTGCAATTTAGCAAGCTGTGCGAGTTCAAAAAGTGATGCAAAATCAAGCGGGTCAATCGTAAGATTTTCTTCCGCATACGTCTTCGCTTTTTCGACAAGGCCAAGTTTCCTCAAAATAGCCAGTTTCAGATCGCGCGCTTTCATACTATGATAGTTTCGCAGGATAGAACGCTCAACATGCTCCAAAGCCGATTGAAAATCACCCTTGGCTGCGTCGATACACGCTACCTGATAGAAACCGGCATCCTGCCATGCTCCGTTCCAAGTGGACTTATAAAAATCATCGTAGGCTTTTGCAGTTTTGCCCTGATATTTTAGACTCAAGCCCAGGTTAAAATACGGTTCGCCGTCATACGGATTTGGATTGGAACGGGTCAACTTCTTTACGGCGGTTTCAAAGTACTTCTGCGCTTCCTTGTATTTTCCGCGTCGCATCAGCAGTAAGCCATAAGCGTTATTTAGGCGAATATCCATCGGGTCGCGGCGTAGTCCTTCCAAATAATAATCAGATGCCTCGTAGGTCGCATGGTGGTATTGCTCAACATGCAGCCCATAAAGGTACAAATCTTCCGTCGATTTCACATCGGCCGGCAACGGGGGCTCTTTTGCAGGATCTGGGATTTTTGAGATGGATTTTTCCTTTGGGGTGCATTCAATGATTTCTTTTCCGCTGGCATCGTCAATTTCTATCCGGCATTGGCTGATTTTGATTTCTTTTCCGACTGGGAAAACTTCGTCATATGTATTTTCTGGGGAAATTGTAATTTTGCTGTCGATGCAGGTCCTGTTGCCGGCACGGACAATCAGGTGTGCGTCTTTATATTCCGAAGTCGCATAAGCAGCGACATGCAAACCTTTTTCGGTCAATTCCAGATTCACTGCCGCATGGATGTTGGCATTCTGAATCATGCCGACCTTTTTATAAGGCATGAAATACTGTGTAAAACATTTTTCCTCATAAGGTGCCAGCCAGGAAAAATCAGGTTGGTTATCCGTGAAGCAGCCGGTCATGAGTTCAACGTATGGTCCGTCGCTGTCCGTCAGATTGCGGTACCATGCTTTGCCGAAATCGCCACACCCCCACGTCCACTGCTTTTTTCCGGGAGAAATATGATGGTCGGCGATATGGAGAATACCCGCTTTTTTTGCGTGATCATACCCACCGACGAAATCAAAATCGGAGTGATATGCCATATAGGATGTCGGAACAGGAATATTTTTATAACGTGAGATATCGACGCCGGAGGAATAATCAATTTTATAGTAAGTTCCGGTTGCAATTGGGAAAGTGGAAACATCGCGTTTGCCGTGATCCATCACTGCGGTTACATCCGGTGGGAAAATCGACTGGGTGTTATCGTTAACAGCAACGGCAGGATTTGCCCACCATAAGAAGGTCTGGGGGAGTTCGGTACGATTGTAGAGCTGAGTTTTCAGTTCAATATAGGCCTTGTCAGGGTAAAGGGTGATTGACGTTATGCCCTTTGTGCGGAACATGTTTTCGATTTCACCGACACATACAGTGCAACTCCCGTCATCATTGTGGATGATTTTATAGTTTACCGGGTCAAATGTGCTTGGGCGATGATGCTGCGGCCAGTTGAATTCAATCCCGCCCGAGATCCATGGGCCAGCAAGCCCGACCAATGCCGGCTTAATGACATGGTTGTAATAGACAAAATCAAAATGATTAGTCTTATCGTATGCCCTTTGAATTCTTCCACCCAATTCCGGCAGAATCATCACAAAAAGGTATTTATTCTCCAAAAACAGCGCATGATAGGTTTTATCAACTTTTGTATCCGTAATCTTATCAATCACACTGTGCGGGTAAACACGTCCAGAGCTGCCCTGGTACACACGCTTCTCAAGGAACATTGGGTTTTTGTCCGGCTTTCCAATTTGATAGGTGGGAATTACGGTGTCCTCTTCCCATACAGAAACGCCGTGTGTAATATTTTTTAACATTGAAATTCCTCCAGTACTGAAAAAATGCCGGTGCATGCAGGGGATATATTACCCTTGAGAGCTCGTCAATTAAAAATACTCCATCCCGCCGAAGCGGCTGAACGGAACGGTTTCGTCCATAATAATATTGCAGTTTGTCACAATATTTTTACCGTCAGGAATATGGTTGCCTGTAATAATCTCATAGAGTAATTTAACTGCCAGATAAAATTGCTGAGAAGGATTTTGATAAATTGTCGCCCCAATGCACCCGGTTTCAAGAAAATGTTTTACGCCGGAAGTATACTCGTGGCCAATCACGGTGATTTGGCCAGTTTTCCCGGAATCATCCACGGCCTTTGCTACCCATTCGGTTAAGCCGTTGGAAATGTAAATGGCCCGTAGGTCGGGTGTGTTTTTAATGACATCCAAGGTTTGGGTGTAAGCATTGATATAGTAGTCCTTTTCTCCTGCACCATGAATCAAACGGGTGTCCGCAATGTGGATGTTTGGATAATCCTCACGGATTTTCTCAACAAAGCCCTGCACGCGCACGTGCATCCCACTGGTTGTGTAAGAAGGACAGAGAACAGCAATGTTGCCTTTAGACTGAATAAACAGGGCTGTCAGTTTTGCTCCCAGCCTACCGATTCTCCTGTCGTCAGGGCCTATATGGAATGCTTCGCCTTTCAACTCAATGTCGTCGATCACAGTTGCAACCGGTAAGGTTTTACATAGTTTTTCTAAATATGCGTCTTTGCCCGAAGGGGTAAAGACCAGGCCATTGACGCCTAATTTTACCATTTTGTTAATGGAAGCCATCTGTTCATCCAGAGAATAACTGGAATAGTGGTCAATTACTAACTCGACGCCGAATGGAAGAAGTTCATTTCCCGCGCGCTGAATGCCGGTATTGATTTCAGACCAGAATTCGGATTCCACCAGTGGATAAACAAGGCCGATTTTAATTTTACTTTTCTTGGCTACAAGTGCACGGGCAATCTGGCTGGGTTTGTAATTAAGCTTCTTAACTGCCGCGTTAACGCGCTCAATATTTTTAAGGGAGACTCGCCCTCTGTTATGAAGAACCCGGTCAACCGTCCCGATGGATACGTTGGCCAGTTTTGCAACGTCTTTTAAAGTTGGTTCCATTTCATTCAATCTCCGCTTCTATATAATGTTATAAAATGTGACTTTCCATTTCTTTTACGACATTATATATCATAGATTGTAAATGCAACAAAAACAAGGTGCAAAATCAGATCCTGGTGATTTGTAACGAAATGTTTCCATAAAGATGGCTTTTCTCCATTCATAGGTATACTTATAGTGCTCCAATAAGATTGGTTAGGCTGTGTTAACGATAACATAGTATAGAATATACCTTGAGCTGCAGAAAAGTCAATCAGTTTTTGAATAAAATCTAAAATTTTAAAAATCCGCAAGATACTCATTGCCAAATTATCTAAAATTTTCAATATTAAATTATAATATTTGATAAATGCGCAGTTTTATGGTTGACATTAACGAAATTATGGTTATAATTAAGTTAATGTTCACGTTAACGCAATGAAAATGCATAAAATCTTAGTAAGCAAATGGAGGAATACAATTTCAAAAACTAAATCGTATTTTAATTTTAGAAAGTGTTAACGATAACTTTTTACTTATAACCCATTTATGCCTGAAATCTCAAAAAGGGAGGAGAAACAGTTGGAAAGTATACTGGAATTTAAAAACATCTCCAAATATTTTCCTGGGGTAATCGCATTGGACGATATCAGCTTTAAGGCGTACGGAGGCGAAGTCTTGGCTTTCGTCGGAGAAAACGGCGCAGGGAAGTCCACTTTGCTGAAAATTCTAAACGGTGATTACCAACCGAACAAAGGCGATTACCTTATCGACGGCGTTTCAAAACATTTCCGTTCCCCTCATGAAGCAATTGAAGAGGGCATCAGTGTCATCTATCAGGAGCGCCAGATCCTCTTGGAACTAAGCGTCGCCGAAAATATTTATCTGGGCAGGATGCCTACCAATAAAATTGGGGTCATTGATATCGGGCAAGCAAACAAGATGGCTCAAAAAATTATCGATGATTTTGGCCTTCCAATCAAACCACAAACAAAGGTGAAAGATTTAAGCATAGCCTACCAGCAAATGGTGGAAATCATGAAGGCATACAGCCGCGAAAACTTAAAAGTTATCTGCTTTGACGAGCCGACCGCCAGCCTGAGCGACTCGGAAATCGAGTGCTTGTTTGAGATTATACGCAAACTTAAGCGAGAGGGCAAAATCGTCATTTATGTTTCCCATCGTATGGATGAACTGCAGCAAATCGCCGATAAAATAGCAATTTTTAAAGATGGCCGCTACATTCGTACCGTTGCAAACGGAGAAATTACCCAACAAGAGCTAATTAAACTTATGGTCGGCCGCGATCTTGGCGATATTTATAAAAACCTTGACAGAAATAAGGAAATTGGTGATGTCCTTTTGGATGTACGGAATGTTTCTTCCGATTATGTAAAAGCCAACTCCTTTCAGCTTCGGAAAGGTGAGGTGCTCGGGTTCAGCGGATTGGTCGGCGCGGGGCGTACGGAATTAATGCGGGCTATTATCGGCGCCGACCGGATGCGTACCGGCGAAGTATATTTGGAAGGCAAAAAAATTGTGAACCGCTCACCGAAAGAGGCAATGAAAAACGACATTGTGCTTGTACCGGAAGACCGCAAAATGCAAGGAATTCTGGCAAATTTGAGCGTTCAAGGAAACATCAACATTTCCATGCTGGATAAAAATTCAAATAAGTTCGGTGTCATGGACAGGAAGAAAGAACAGGCCGTTGCCGCGCAGGGCATTCAAGAGTTCCAAATTAAGACTCCTTCCCCGGACAAAAAAATATTGGAGCTTTCGGGTGGCAACCAACAGAAATGCATCGTGGCGCGCTGGATTGCAACAAAGCCGAAGGTCCTAATTCTGGATGAGCCTACAAAGGGCATTGATGTTGGAGCAAAGTCTGAATTTTACCAAATGATATGCTCTTTTGCAAAGCAGGGCCTCGGCATTATTTTAATCTCTTCAGAAATGCCAGAAATCATGGGGCTTTGTGATCGAATTATCGCAATGAGATCGCTTAAAATTGTCGGCGAAATATCCCACGACGAAGCTACGGAAGATAAACTTCTCAGTATGGAAATGATAGGAGTGGATGCACAATGAGCAAATCAACTAACGGGGAGGAAAAGTCGTCGGTATTCCGAAATATATCCAGTGCAATCGGCGGCGAAAAACTGGTGCTGATTGCCGCGATTATCGTGGTTTTTATCCTCTTTTCATGCCTAAACAGGAATTTCTTTTCCTGGGGTAATATTATCAATTTGATGGTAGCGGCTTCTTTGGTAGGCCTGGTAGCAATTGGGCATACGTATTTAATTATCGCGGCGCAAAACGATTTGTCCCCTGGCTCACTAGTAGCTTTCACAGGAACGCTGTGTGCCTTGTTGGTAAGCTTAAATATACCTCTTGTAATTTCCATCATCATTACGCTTGCTGTTTCGGCAATCGTCGGTGTCTGCAACGCTTTGATGGTCAATAAAATCAAGTTGGATCCGTTCATCGCCACGCTGGTTTCACAGGCGATTCTCCGTGGTTTTGCCTACATTATCTGCAACGGTAAACCGGTGGCAATAAGTGACCAAGCATATCTTAACATTGGCACTGCTGCCTTCATTGGCATTCCGCTTTCCGTGTGGATTACCATAATCTGCATTATCATATTTGGCTTTATCCTGGCAAAAACAAAATTTGGCCGCAGCATTTACGCAATTGGCGGTAACAAAGAGGCAGCCCGCCTTGCAGGTCTGAACCCGCAAAAGATTATTACCATTAGCTTTATTATTATGGGTGTGCTCTGCGGCATCGGCGGCATCGTTTTCACAGCAAGAATGAACTGCGGCCAGCCTGCGGCAAACGTTAACCTTGAGTTTGATGCCATTACCGCCGTTATTCTTGGCGGCGTATCCTTCACAGGTGGTGTTGGCAATATGGGCGGCACCGTACTCGGCATTATCCTCATTCAAGCGTTCAATACAGGGCTTATCATGGTTAATGTGCCTTCTTTTTGGCAATATGTGGCGCGCGGCGTGCTGCTTCTGCTCGCTCTGACATCGGACTATCTGCGTAAAGAAAAGCGTAAGAAAGTTCTGCTGGCTGCAAGCATGAAAAACGCTTAAACCAAATTTGATAGGATTTCAAAAAAACATGTCTGCATTTAACATGTTGAAGCATGTTAAATAAATCATTGGCAATTTTTAAATAAGGACAGGGTATCTGCTCTTTGCCTAAAACGAAAAAAGAGTGAAATCCATTTTGCTTTATTTTCTAATTGCTACAAAAAACAGGAGGAATTTGTATGAAAAAAACTTTGTCACTCGTACTCGCACTGTCAATGCTTGTAGGTTTCGCAGGATGCAGCAACGTATCGTCTACCGGAACTGCTGCAGCATCCGGCTCAGCGGCTGCCACCTCAACTGCATCAACGGCTGCTGGAGCCAGCAGCGGAAAACTGAAGGTTTACGGCATCTACAAAGCAGGCGACCAGACATGGTTCATCGACGAAGGCGCAGCGGCTAAAAAAGCGGTTGAGGCAGCCGGTGGCGAGTTCATTTATGTGGATGCGAAAATGAGCCCGGAAGAATACCTAAAAGCGGTGGACAATGCTATTGCAAATCATGCATCTGGCGTTTTGACTTGTGTCCCTGACCAGACAATGTCTCAATCAGTCGTCACAAAATTAACGAATGCAAAAATCCCCGTTGTCGCGGCCGATGATGCACTGGAGGCCAATGGTAAAAAGATCGCTCCGTGGGTTGGCATAGACGCTTATGGCATTGGCAAGATCAATGGTAAATGGCTAGCTGACTATGCAAATAAGAACAAGTATGCTTCTGAATCCGATGTTGGCCTGCTAATCATGACGATGGATACAGTTACCAGCTGTGTACCTCGTGCAAAGGGCGAAGAGGACGCCTTTACAAAAGATTGCCAGAACTTCAGCAAGAGCAAAATTTTCAAGGCAGACTATGACGGAACAACAGATAAGGGCAACACTGCAGCAGCGGCTGTATTTACCGCCCATCCGGAAATCAAGACATGGCTTGTAACCGGTGCAAACGAAGAAGGAACAGTTGGCGCATGCCGTGCCCTTGAAAGTGCCGGTCTGAACAAGAAAGCGTGCGTAGTTGGATTAGGCGGCTACCTTGCAAAAGACGAGTTTAAAAAGGCGAGTTCCCCGATGAAAGCTGCTACATATTTTTCCTCGGATTCTATCGGTACAACTTCTTTTAAAGTATTGCAGGATAAAATTGCAGGAAAAGATGTCAAGATGGAAACAGCCGTCAGCGCACAAATTGTAACGCCTCAAAATTATAAGCAGGTCATGGGTGCTGCAGCTAACTAAAGTTTCTATCCGTTTGTGAAAATTTGGCTTTGAATATCAAAGAGTCAGCCATCCTGATTTGTTATTCAGGATGGCTGGCTCTTAAATCTCGTAACAAGGTGCACTTATTTTCACCTTGAATGCGGGTCCTATCCCATGGACTACTTGCCTAATCCTATGGTGGGAAAGCATAAATGGATTATTCGCAGATTTTTGGGCCAAAACGGTTAGATTTTTGCAAACTTGCTCTATGGGAATTATCTGGACAAATTAAACCAATTCCGCAAATCTTATTATACGAGAAGGCATAAAGTGAAACGGTTTCAGAAGCAAAAATCAATCAAAAAAGCACTGTTTTTTGCTATGGTAAGCTTGGCGGTTCTAATCAGTATTCTTTGCGGTATTATAAACTCCGTAATCCTTTATTCAGACTCCGTGAGTAACATAAACACAAGGATCAGCGAAAACATTACGGCTTATAACCATTCCGTCCAGAATGCAATTAATACTTACAAAACAAAAATCGAATCAATTGCCCAGAACACCCAAATAACCGATGTGAACAGAACAACAAGTCAGAAGCAGATCCTCCTGCAGCAGCTGGCGTCTAATTATGGCTTTAGCTCCGTAATGGTAAGCGATAGCAGTGGAAAGACGTTGGATCAGGCTGACATCAGCCAGTCGGATTACTTTAAGCAGGCGGCAGCGGGAAAAACTTACATAACCAGCACGATGACCAACAAAAACAGTTCTGATATTATTCTGATTATATCCACAAAAATCGACAATGGAGGTTCGAACGGGGTCGTATACGCGTATCTGGCAAGCGACACATTCAGCAAAATGATTGACGACGTTTCCATTGGCAAATCGGGCTACGGATTCATCACGGACAAACAGGGAAAGATCATTGCGCACAAAAACAGAAATGTTGTAAACAATTTTACAAATTATATAGAAAAGGCGAAAAAAGACAGCTCTTACGCCGATCTTGCCTCTGTCATCAAAAATATGACCGCAGGCAAAACAGGGACTCAAACCATTCAGGTAAAAGGAGTTTCACAGTGCATCGGTTATGCAAAAATACCGGATACGAACGGCTGGTCGATCGGTATGTCGGTAAATACGTCGGAGCTGATGGCCGGCTTCTACCAGTCGATTATTATTACCATTGCTTTGATTGTGTTATTTATCGTACTTTCTGTCTTTCTTGCCTTAAAGATCTCAAAACCGATTGTAAATCCAATCATCAGTATGGTGGCAAGGATTCAGAAATTGGCCGAAGGCGACTTGCATTCCGAAGTCCCACAAGTAGATTCGGAAGATGAAATCGGCATGCTTTCGAAATCTTTCTCGACAACCGTCAGTATCCTAAAAGGATATATCGAAGAGATTTCATCAATGCTTTCGAGCCTTGAAAACGGTGACTGCACTATACGGACAAGCCAAAATTATAAGGGCGATTTTATCGAAATCAAAGATTCGCTGAATGCGATTGCTTTAAAACTGAACGGACTGTTTACCAACATTAATCAATCTGCTGAACAAGTGGCCATGGGGGCAAGTCAGGTGTCCGATGCGTCGCAAATGCTTTCGCAAGGCGCATCGCAGCAGGCCAGCTCCGTTGAGAATTTGTCGGACTCCATTTCCAAAATTGCACAGGCAGTCAATAAGACCGCGGCAAACGCGGCCAACGCGAACCGATTTTCTTTGTCGGCTTCTGAAGAAGTGGAGCGCGGAAACAAACAAATGAAAGAAATGATTCAGGCTATCAGGGAAATCAGCGTGGCATCCGACAAAATTAAAAAAGTAATTAAAACGATTGAAGAAATCGCGTTTCAGACAAATATTCTTGCGCTGAATGCCGCTGTGGAAGCAGAACATGCCGGAACAGCGGGAAAAGGGTTCGCGGTTGTTGCAGATGAAGTCCGAAATCTTGCTGGCAAGAGCGCTGAGGCAGCAAAAGATACAACCCGCCTGATTGAAAGTTCAATTCAAAAAGTTGAAAACGGAACCAAAATTGCCGGTGAAACCGCAGATTCGCTTAATTCAGTTTTTGAAAGCGTGGAAAAAACCGCCGGCTTAATTCGTGAAATATCGAAGGCATCCAATGACGAAGCTGCTTCCATCAATCAGATCACCGCGCATGTTAACCGAATTTCTTCTGTTGTACAGACAAATTCGGCTACAAGTGAAGAAAGTGCAGCTACGAGCGAAGAGCTAAGCAGTCAGGCGCAGATGTTGGAAGAAGTTCTGTCACAGTTAAAACTTTCTAAAAACTGATTTTCTCAGTATTCAAATCCTGTATAAAAGTAAAAAATTCTATTCATTTTGGCGGCCTGCTACGTTTAAGCGCTGGTAGGCCGCCTAACTCTGCTTTAGCAAGTTATCAGAGATTTTGTCTGCTTCCGATAACAAAAAGCTGCCCGCTATGTTATGAACCATTGTGCTCGTAATCTTCTGAAGAACGGGAATTAATATACGCTTATTTGCAGAAATCCGCTTTATCCTTATAGAATCCTTATAATTCCTTTTTACAATAGCAGCAGACAAATGAAAGGATGAAGGATCTATGGGAAATATCATTTTACAAACGAAAGATCTTTGTAAAACATTTAAAGGTCAGAAAGCGGTCAACAACATCTCGCTTTCCATTGAGGAAAACTCGCTTTACGGATTGCTCGGCCCAAACGGGGCAGGCAAATCAACAACACTAAAAATGATTACTGGTATGCTCAGGCCGACATCAGGGCAAATTCTGTTTCAAGGTCACCCGTGGCGTCGGGAAGATCTCGACAACATTGGTGCTCTGATTGAGTCCCCGCCTTTGTACGAAAACCTGACCGCCAGGGAAAACCTGAAAGTGCGTACCACTTTGCTGGGACTTCCCGATTCACGCATCGAAGAAGTCCTTACAACAGTAGATTTGACCAAAACCGGCAAGAAACGCGCGGGCCAGTTTTCGATGGGTATGAAGCAGCGGCTTGGAATCGCTATCGCTTTGCTGAACCGCCCGAAGCTGCTGATTCTGGATGAACCGACCAACGGCCTCGATCCAATCGGAATTCAGGACTTGCGCAGACTTATCAAGTCTTTCCCTGAGCAGGGAATCACCGTGATTTTGTCAAGCCACATTTTGTCCGAAGTGGAGCAGATTGTCGACCATATTGGTATCATTTCAAATGGCGTACTGGGCTATCAGGATGCCGTCACGCCGGGGCAGAATCTCGAGGAATTGTTCATGCAGGTCGTTTCGATGAACAGGAAGGCGGGCGGATGAGATGCTGCGTTATCTAAGTGCAGAAATGCAAAAAATGAAGCGGACTTTTACCATGAAGTTACTCTGGATTGCGCCGCTGGTTCCGCTGTTTTGTGCTTACTCCGGAGGGCTGCATTCCGGCATCTATTTTTGGTATATAGCTTTTTTGCCGGGTGCGCTTACCATCATGTGCTCCTTAGTGATGCTCAAAGATTCCAAATTAAAATACCACGGTATCTTTTCACTTCCCATCAGCAAAAGCAAAGCATGGATGGGAAAAGTTATGGCCTGCAGTGTACTGCTTTTTCTTGCTTGCACAATTTTTTTTGTTTTGATGTTTATTTGGGGATTCATTCCTCCTTATAATCTGACTAAATGTGGATATATTCCAGCCGCAGCGCTTTTTGCGGCAAGCGCATTGCTTTTTATTACCTTTTTGTGGCAGATTCCGCTTTGCCTGTTTCTCTCTGCTAAATTTGGAATTTTTCTAACCATTATTTTGAATATGTTAGGAAATATCGTCGGCGGCGCTGTGTTCGCAAATGAACAGATGTGGGCTTTTCCGTATGCCACTCCAGTCTGTGCGGTGGGGCCTGTACTTAAAATTCTGCCAAACGGACTTGATCCGGATAAGGGGAGTTTTTTCCTCAACAGCAGCTACATTCTGCCGGAGGTCCTGCTTTCCATTGGCCTTTTTGTCGTGCTATCTGCGCTGACAACGGCGTGGTTTCAAAAACAGGAGGTAAAATAGAACATGCAGATTGTGAGGCTTTTAAATGCGGATTGTAAAAAATCAAAACATACGCCGCTTTTGTGGATACATCTTGCCGTACCTTTGATTGGGGCAGCAGCTATGGTTTGCTACGATTCTTTTTCTAAATCCACTTATAGTGTTTCAAGCGTCGGCGGTTACCTACAATTACTGGCAATAGTTTTTCCACTTCTAATCGGTGTCATCTGCGCCCTGTGCATAGAGCAGGAATCCCAAGCAGGAAAATTCCAGGTACTTTTAACCTCGTCTAAGCCTAAATTTCTTGCATTTATAAGCAAATTCATTTTTCTGGTACTGCTCGGGTTAGGGGCTGCTCTGCTTGCCGTTTTCTGTTATGCAGGCGGAATATCCGCTGTCCTGCACAAAAACCTTTTTCCATGGAGTTTTTACCTGACAGCCACCCTGGTACTGATAGGCAGTTTTCTCTTTTGTTATATTTTTCATCTGTTTCTCAGCCTGAGGTTCGGCAAAGGTGCTTCCATGGGCGTCGGCATTGCGGAACTTTTGTTGGCGGCTATTTTTAATACAGATTTGGGAGATAGAATCTGGGTTGCTTTCCCTTGTACATGGGGAGTCCGATTCGTAACTACTTGGACGAATTTTGTTTCCAAGTCGGCGCTTCAGGCGGATAAATACATGATGGCTACCCAGACGGCGGCTGAACTCCATACCGGGATTTTAATTTGTATTGTGGCTACCGTTTTATCGATTATTTTCGCATCCGTATGGTTTTACCGCTGGGAAGGACAAAAATCGGAAGACTGACAAGCGGGCGTTGTAAAAATTGCCTTCCGCAAACGGAGCGTCTATACTGATAAGGGCAAAG
Organism: Ruminococcaceae bacterium UBA1036; assembly: GCA_002316805.1. Taxonomy (GTDB): domain Bacteria; phylum Bacillota; class Clostridia; order Oscillospirales; family Acutalibacteraceae; genus Thermocaproicibacter. Next base: position 49,209 of record DCEF01000011.1, on the reverse strand, counting down.
GAGGCAGGCCATATGGCAAATATACTGGCGGTTGACGATGAAAAGGCTGTTTTGGCCCTTATCAAAAATATTCTGCAAAAGGACGGCCATGTTGTGACTGCCGCTCAGAATCCAGACAAAGTCTTGCAAATGCAGCTTGGAAAATTCGACTTGATTTTACTGGACGTGATGATGCCCGGTATTGATGGCTTTTCGCTTTGCCGCGATATTCGCGGCAAAGTGGATTGCCCTATTTTGTTCCTTACGGCAAAGTCAATGGAAAATGATATCGTGGTAGGGCTTGGGGAAGGAGCGGACGATTATATTTCAAAACCGTTTGGCGCAAAGGAACTGCGCGCGCGCGTAAACGCCCATCTTCGTAGGGAAAACCGTCAACGGCGCAATGTGCTTTGTCTGGGGGATATCCATTTTGATTTATCCGGGAAGAAAATTTCAGTTTGCAATGAGCCAATCACTTTTACAAAAGGCGAATACGAAGTCTGTGAATTTTTGGCTAAAAACCGTGGCCAAATTTTTTCAAAAGAAAGAATTTATGAGTCGGTTTTTGGACTTGACGGGGAAAGCGACAGTTCGGCGATTGTAGAACATATTAAGAATATCCGCGCCAAATTCAATAAGTTTCAGGTTTCGCCGATCGAAACGGTCTGGGGGATTGGATACAAATGGAACTGAAAAGAAAGCAAAAGGTTGTAAAGCTGCGTACCATTTTTATTCGTTATTTATTGATGTTTTGTATCGGTACGATTTGTTGGACTTTAGCCATGCTCTTTTTTTACTCCACCATAGTATCGTCTGGGAGAGTTTATCCGGCAAATTATGCGGAACAGCAACTGGCAAAAGCGAAAAACGCCATTGCTGCAAGCAATGGTGTAACCCCCGAACAAATTCCTAAATTGTGTGACTATGCAGTTTATTCAATGAATGGCACAAAACTCTCTGGGAACCTGAGTCAACAGGATGCAGAAAAAGCATGGCGTGAAGTTTTGACAAGTGAAACTGGGCAGGATTTCTTTTGCCAGTATGTTAAAATTTATCAAAAAAATCAGGTCTGCGTAATTCGCTATTCCATCATCCCACAGTACAAATCTCCTGCCTTACGAAAATATCTGCCAGAAATCGATACTCTGATTTTTATCCTGTTTATTTTAGGGTTAATCGCAGGCATTTTAATTTTAGCTTCCACTTTTGGGAAAAAGCTGACTCGGAAAATGGGCAGCCTGCAACACGCAACGGAAAAGATACAAAGCCAGGATCTGGAATTTACCGTCCAGTCCAGTGGAGTACTTGAAATTGATCATTTGCTCCGGTCTTTGGACCAAATGAAAAACGCTTTAAAATCATCACTGAAAAAGCAGTGGGACTTGGAACAGGCACGGCGGGAACAGATGTCTGCACTGGCGCATGATATCAAGACTCCGCTAACAATTGCACGTGGAAATGTGGATTTGTTACTGGAAACCGAACAGACCAAAGAACAAAAAGAATACACGGCCTATATTGAGGAAAGTGCCCACCAAATGGAGCAATATATTAAATCATTGATTGAAATATCAAATGCAGAATTTGGATATTTCCTAAACAAAGAGCCAATTGACAGCAAGAGTTTTATGGATAGTATACTCAACCAAATAGCTGCCTTAGGCGCTGTTAAAAAGGTAACGGTTCACTGTGAAACACATAATTTGCCAAAAACCTTTGACATAGACAGCAAATTGCTTCATAGGGCTATTTTGAATATTGTTTCCAACGCCGTTGAATTTTCTCCGGAAAACGGTGAAATTGATTTCATCGCGGATGCCACGCAAAACAGGATACGGTTTTGCGTGACTGATTGTGGCAAAGGCTTTTCCACAGATGATCTAATGCAGGCAACACATCAATTTTATATGGGTGATAAGAGCCGTTCGTCTAACACCCATTATGGGATGGGGTTGTTCATAGCAAAATCCATTGCAGAGCAGCATAACGGCACGCTTACCATTGCAAACTCGACGATTTCCGGCGGAGGACAAGTAACGATTGAAATCCCTATCAGTTAGTGATTTCGTCAGGAAAAGAAGCATTTACGAAACTGCCATCGATATGCAAACTATCGAAAGAAATCGGGTTGAACTCAAACACAGTCCGACGAGCTATTTTTGTAATAAAGCGTGAGGGATTTACTGAAAAACGTTCTTCTCATAGCCTTTTGTTATCTATGATTCAGGCTGTCTTACAAAATTAAAACTGAAAGCTGCGATGCACATATTAAATCAGCTTTTGCATTCCATACGTCAAATAGGGTATACCGATAAAATGGTCATTAAATTGATAAATTTTGACGTGCCCGCCAAACAAAAAGGTGCAAGTTTGGCGCGTGTTTTCATGTGTGCTCATTTAGTCGGGCGTGCCGTTACAGTAACTTGATAGACTTCCTGCAGTTAGGGGCTAAGAATGACGCTCTCGCTGATGTTACTGAAAGACATACTGTTTCCATTTTGGAACCACCACAACTATTGACATAAAGCCTATAGTTTGAAGCCGTAAAAAATGATAAATTATACGCGTGTTTACATTTTTTTCAGATTCTATTCATAAAAATATAAATCTGTCATCATACCTTTTTCATAGTAAGGGTGCATAATAGAACCACGGTGAAATTACGAAAGGGTGATTGAATTGTTTGGCTCCAACAATTATGGCAAAGACGGAAAAAACATAAATAGAAACGAAAATACATCCGGCTTTTCCAGCGGGAAAGACAGTGCCAATGACGAAACAAAAGGAACTGTGTGGGATGGTGGCTGTTATCATGGCTATTACGGTGGTGAAAACAAGGAAGAAACGGGCCCACACAGCAGTTATACTTCTTCAAATTCACCGTCGGGCAGTTTTAAGAGCGACGGCTCAGGCAAGTCAACCCAGTATAATGCAAGTTACTTTAGAGGTGGAAATGTCCCGCCGTACCGTCCATATGGTTCATATCAGCCAGTTCCAGGTAACATGAAAGCCCCTTCTGAAAAACCTAAGAAGCATACACTGCGCCGTGTACTTGTTGGAGTCCTCGCGTGCCTTGTTGTTTCGGCTGGATCAATTGCCGGATTTGCCGCACTGATTAATAATGGTACAATTAAACTGCAGTCGGGCAATCCTGGAGCGGCATTCACCATTGTCAAAAATGCTTCTAAAAACAATACCGCGTCGGCAATAAATACTAATACTACAACTTCTGACCTAACAAAACAGCAAGTAGCCCAAAAAGTCCTTCCGTCTGTAGTATGTATTGAAAATTATTCCAATCAGAAGACAACGACACGCGGACGCACAGACCGTTACAGCTTTGGCGATGATGATGCTTATAGTAGCAGTGGTAGTGGTAATACCGATGGCTCAGGCCAAAGTGACGTTTCGCCTTCCAGTGAGGGCAGCGGTATTATTATGACAGCTGACGGTTATATAATCACAAACGCCCACGTGGTTTCAAATGCAGCTTCACTGAAAGTTGTGCTTTATAACGGCAAAATATATGCTGCAAAGCTAATTGGCAGTGACAGCATTACAGACCTTGCCCTTGTTAAAATTGATGCCAAAGGCCTTACTGCTGCTGAATTCGGTTCAAGCAATGACATGCAGGTAGCAGACACTGTAATGGCAGTTGGCAATCCGGGTGGGATGGAGTTTAACTCAAGCATAACAACAGGCTGTGTTTCTGCGCTGAACCGTCAGGTCACAAATTCTGAAACAGGATATACCATGAAATGTATTCAGACAGATGCGGCTATCAACCCAGGTAATTCAGGTGGCCCACTCGTAAACATGAAAGGGCAGGTAATTGGCATCAATTCTTCGAAGATTGTTGCAACAGGCTATGAAGGCCTTGGCTTTGCAATCCCAATAAATACGGCGCAGCCGGTTATTACCCAGCTAAAGCAGTATGGCTATGTAAAAGACCGTGCAATGCTCGGCATTGCCGGCACATATATAGACAGCATGACGGCACGGTTTTATGGGCTTTCGACAGGAATGTATGTTGCTTCGATTTCAAGTCAGTATATTTCGGCGGCAGGCATTCAAAAAGGCGATGTGATTACAAAGATAGACGGCAAAGCGGTCACAAACCAGAACACGATTTCTTCTATGATAGCTTCTAAAAAGCCTGGAGATACGGTAACGCTGACAGTCTCACGCTCTTCAACTAACAAGACGTTTACTGCTTCTGTCAAACTGACGCAGGCGACTGGAAAGTCGTAATCCAACAAAGAATTATCCCCCGGCAGTGCAAAGCTGCCGGGGGTTTCTTTTTGCTTGTATGAAATTTCAGCAGCTTTCTGAAAGGCTGGCTAATTCCTCTGCAATTTTCTGCCCATAATTCAAATAGACTGATTTTGGGATTTTTCCGAAAAGCCCATATTTTACCTTAATGCGTGCTAAAATATCAGGCACCATCTTCAGCACTTCATAAGGGTCATCTGGGAGAAGAACAATTGCCTGGTCGATACTTTCAATTAAGTAGCCCAATTTTTTTTGGCCATGAAGTTTCATGATACCTTTAGGCTCGCCATCGCTGTCTGGCAATATGTGCAAAGTATTGAAGATGTAGCCGGCACATGCCGGGCGTTTGGCGGATGCAGAGCCGACGAGAAAAACAATGGGGTAAAGCTTAAGAAGGTGGGCAATATTGCTGTTTAGCTCAGATTTCTGCACACATGTCCGGACTTCAGGAACTTCAATTCCAAAATATTTTGCGAATCGGCTTAGAATATGCTGGCAAGCTGAAGTGCACCGGGCCTGAAAGAACAGCAGCCCTGCTTCCATTGTTTCGGTCCCTTCCTTTCAGCTTTTTTCCCGCGAATATGCGGCGTTCTCCATGCCGCCGAGGTTGAGCACCCTGCGGCGTATCATGTCGAGGGCATTTGACGCGGCAAGGAAGCGTATATAGCTGCGCCCTTTACTGCAGCCGGAATGATGCATTTCGCGCACCCACACATCGTTGCAGTCGCTTAAGGCAATATAGACAAGGCCTACCGGTTTTTCCGGAGTTCCGCCATCCGGGCCTGCAAGGCCTGTTATGCCAATGCCGAAATCAGCTCCTGAGCGCCTTCTTATACCTTGTGCCATAAACTTCGCGACCTGTGGGCTAACAGCGCCATACCTTGCAAGAACATCTTCAGGTACGCCGAGAAGCTGCATCTTGACATCGTTTGAGTAAGTGACAACACCCATATGAAATACAGTTGAAGAACCGGGGATATCTGTAATGCGCTTTGCAAGCAGCCCGCCGGTGCATGACTCTGCTGTTGCGACCGTAAGGCATTTTTTGGCAAGAAGATGCACAACGGTTTCTTCGAGGCTGTCGACATCAACACCATAGCAGAACTCACCGAGACGCTTTTTAAGGTCCTCCACTACAGGTCCGCACATAGCTGCAGCTTTTTCGTGGCTTTCGGCGCGTGCAGTGACACGCACGAACATTTCGCCGTCTTTTGCATAGGTCGCGCATGTTGGATTTCCTTTTGCACATAAATCGGAAATCTGTTCGGCGACATACCCTTCGCCAAGGCCGAAAACATGGACCATGCGTGAGACGATTGAAGCCTGGCCGGCACTTTTCAAAAGAAATGGAATCGCATATTTTTTCAGCATTGGGAAAAGTTCCGACGGGGGCCCGGGCAGCATGGCGACGAGGCACCCGCTTTCAGCACGGAACCCGCATCCGGGAGCAGTACCTATATCATTGGGGAAAACCGTGCAACCTTCGGGAAGCATTGCCTGCTTTTTCTGTGTCTCACCGAGGGAGCGTCCGGCAAAATATTTTTCAATGTGCTCCATGCTTGCCTTGTCAATAACAAGCTTTTTACCCGCGCATGAAGCTACGGTCTCTTTTGTAAGGTCGTCCCCTGTTGGTCCAAGGCCGCCAGTGGTGATTAGCATGTCGCTGCGGTGCATGGCAGTTTCCACCGCAGCTTTAAGGCGCTCGGGATTGTCGCCGACCGTGCAGTCGTAAAGCAGGTTGATACCTGCGGCTGAAAGCTCGCGCGCTACAAACGAGGCGTCAGTGTTAATTGTATGACCGAGAAGCAGCTCTGTACCGACGGAAATAATTTCAGCATTCATGATAGTTACTCCTTACCGGCTTGGTTCAATTTTGGTTATTTTGGCTCCGGAAACGCAGTTTTCAATAAGGCCGTCTACATCAAGCGTTTCTTCTGCCTGACGGACAAATTTGAGCACTGGATGAGTGCGCGGATGGCGCGGTGTGAAAACTGTGCAGCAGTCCTCATACGGAAGGATAGACAGATCATATGTGTCAATGCGCCTTGCGATGGAGATGATATCGACTTTGTCCATCCCTATCAGCGGCCTGAAAACGGGCATACCGGCGGCATCGTCAGTGCATACAATGGCGGGTAGAGTCTGGCTGGCGACCTGCCCGAGGCTTTCGCCTGTGATAAGCGCGCTGCACCCTTCGTGCTGCGCTATTTTTTCTGCTGCCCGCATCATGAAGCGGCGCATTATCACAGTGAACAAATCCTCAGGACACTTTGAGAGGATTTCTTCCTGCACTTTGGCAAACGGCACTGTAAACATTGCCATATGGCCCGCATACTCGCCTACACGCCGCAGTAGATCGGCTGCTTTCTGTTCTGCACGTTCGCTTGTGTATGGCGGGCTTGCAAAATGTATGGCTGTAAGCTCTACGCCGCGGCGTGCCATCATCCACGCAGCAACCGGGCTGTCTATGCCGCCGCTTATAAGAATGGCCGCTTTGCCGCCTGTGCCCACAGGTATGCCGCCGGCGCCGCGCTTTGAGTTGCCGTGGACGTAGGCTGCGAAGTCACGCACTTCAACTCGCACCGTATATTCAGGGTTATGGACGTCTACTTTAAGGCTGGGAAATTTTTTCTGCAAAAAGCTGCCAACTTCTGTGCAGATCTGCGGCGATTTGAGCGGAAACTTTTTGTCGGAGCGTTTGCACTCCACCTTAAATGTTTTCACAGCAGAGAGCTCTTTATGCAAATATTCATATGTGGCTGAGCAGATGGCCGAGATATTTTTCTCAGTTTCACATGCGCGTGAGTATGTGGCAATGCCAAATATTTTTGAAATGCGCTTTTCTGCATCACCGAGGTCGGCGCCGTCCTTCGGCGTTATATATACAGTAGACTGGCGTTCCTTTATATCAAAGCTGCCGAGGCTACATATTCTGCGGCGTATGTTCTTGAGGAGGACATCTTCAAATGTACGCCTGTTAAGGCCCTTGAGAACGATTTCGCCAAGCTTTACCAATAAGATTTCTTTCATGCTTTCTCCTTCACTACAGCGGCCGCCTGACGATAGTTTTCATACCTTCGCGAAAAACTGAGAGGAAAATTTTAGCTTCGTCAATGGTATTGTAACGGCAGAAACTGAGCCGCAGGGCTGACGCGACGCGCTCGCGAGGCAGGCCCATCGCTTTAAGCACATGGCTTTCATGGCCTTTGGAGCACGCGGAACCTGAAGAAACGTATATGCCGTGCTCGGAAAGAAAATGGAGCATGGTTTCTGCCCTTACGCCACCGGCGGAAAAATTGAGTATATATGGCAATGCATCATCTGGAGAATTTATCACAACGCCTTCAATTTCAGAAAGCCCTTTCCTTAGGAACATATTCAGCTCTTTCATGGCAGCCATCTCTTTGTTAAGGTCGGGCAGAGCATTTACAGCGGTACCGAGAGCTGCTATGAGCGGCATGCTTTCGGTGCCGGGGCGCATGTCCTTTTCTTGGCCGCCGCCATATGTAAGCGGCACAATGTGGACGCCTTTCCGCACATAGAGCGCGCCTACGCCTTTAGGCGCGTGTATTTTATGCCCGCTTACGCTAATCAAATCGGCGCGCAGGCGGTGCGCATGAAGGGGCAACTTGCCGAAAGCTTGCACTGCGTCGATGTGGAGCAGCGCGGGAGCTTTCTTTTCTTCAATGGCATCGGCAGCAGCCTTCACGGGCAGAATGCTGCCTACCTCGTTGTTTACACGCATCATGCTTACAAGTATGGTGTCGGGGGTAATCGCGTTGCGAACCTGCTCCGGGCCGATTTTGCCCCACTTGTCGGGTTTCAGGTAAACAATTTCGAAACCTTTTTGCTCAAGGTGCTTTGCAGTTTTCAAAACGGAATGGTGCTCTATGGCAGTTGTAACTATGCGCTTGCCGCGCTTTTTTCTGGCTTCGGCAGCGCCTTCGATAGCTATGTTATTGCTTTCAGTGCCGCCGGATGTGAAATAGATCTCTTCCGGCTGGGCGCCGAGAAAAGAAGACACGGCCTCGCGTGCGGCGCGGAGCTCTTGCTCGGCGCGGAAGCCGAGGGCGTGCATGGAAGAGGGATTGCCGTAATTCTGTGTCATCATTTCCATTGCTTTCCGGGCTGCCTCAGGGCAGACGCGGGTAGTGGCAGAATTATCGAAATATATCTCCGTCAACAAAAATTACCTCCGATGAATTTCTGGTGTTATTATACCACATTCACCGTGAATATGGTATTACGAAGCATGGTATAGGGCCTTTGCCTTTGGAAACTTTGCACAAAGCGCCGTGCCCTATATTTTTCAGAAAACATAAAATTAAATATTGAAAAACGCTTGACAAATTTTTAACTAATGATATCATAGACATTAATAAAACGGGAAGGGACAGTCAGCACCGACGAAGAGGGAGAAAGAGGTACACGACAGGTTCGTGTGCAAAATGGCGCTCCTCCGCAGTGTATGGCGCTTTCTCTGGCAGGATGGCGGCCGCGGTGCCGCGTTAGAATTATATATAATATTTGAATTCTATTTTATACTGCCGTGATATCAAAAAGTCGCATTCCGGACTTATAAAAGTCATTTCCTGCGCGGTCGCCGTGCACGCAGGAAGGGGCTTGGTTCGGAGTGCGGCTTTTTTTATCGGAATATGCCGTTTTCTGCAGCACTGGATTTGTAAAAGGAGACTGCTTTACAGCTCATTGCAGGATTTCGCTTATGCGGCTTGCGTTTGGCGGAATTCAGAACGTGTAATGCGGCTCCGCCCCCGACGGGGGGAATAATACGGCTGTGAAAAATTGTAAAATCCTGTGCGTTTAGAATGGCGGGGAAAGATTCTGCCCGTTTTATGGTCGCTGAATTCATTATTCATTTTTGTAAAGGGAGATCGCTGTTTAATGAAAAATCATTTTTTAAAACGCATTGCTTCTGGGCTTACAGCCGCTGCCATTATGTTTTCTCTGGCGGCCTGTTCGCCCAGTGCGGGTTCTTCTTCGGCTGCAGGGCATTCTTCGGGCGGCAGCAAAAACGAATTCACATATGGGCTTCAGACGCAGCCAAGCCATCTTGACCCCTACGTTTCCACTTCGGCGGATACACGCGAGATACTGTTCAATGTTTTTGAAGGCCTTGTAAAGCCTGACAAAGACGGTAATCTCAAACTGGCCATAGCTGAAAGCTATTCTGTCTCGGCCGATGCGCTGGCATACACTTTTAAGCTTAGAAAAGGCGTAAAATTTCAAAATGGCAAAACAGTTACCGCAGAAGATATAAAATATTCACTCGACAAAGCCGCGGGGCTCTCCGGTGGGAGAATACTTATGGCGGACCTTAAAAATATAAAGTTGGTAGAAATTGCTAATGATTCAACTGTTAAAATACACCTTAAAAAGCCTGACTATGACTTCCTGCCGTACCTGACTGTGGCTATAACGCCAAAAGGATATACACAGCAGGATACGCACCCTGTGGGCACGGGGCCGTACTCTTTTGTTTCATATACTCCTCAGCAGTCGCTCATACTAAAGAAAAACCCATACTATTGGCAGAAAGACCTTCCGCATATAGATAAAATCACTTTTAAGCTGGAGGCAAACTCCAACGCCCTGCTGACAGATATGCAAGGGGGAAGTATAGACGGCGCTTCTATTGCCAATGATGTTGCGTCACAGCTTACGAATGATTTCAATGTGATACCGTCGAACTCAAACTCAGTGCAGATGCTTGCGCTGAATAACAAACAGAAGCCTTTCGACAGCAAAGAAGTGCGCCAGGCAGTAAGCTACGCCGTTGACCCCGACGCGATCATAAAAACGGTAAACTACGGCAAAGGCGTCCGCTGCGGGACGCCGGTGATACCAGGCCTTAAAAAGTACTGCGACACATCGCTTGACCACGCTTATGACCACAATGTTGCAAAAGCAAAGGAACTGCTCGCAAAAGCCGGATATCCTAATGGATTTTCAATGACGATAACCGTGCCGTCAAATTACACAGTCCATGTAAATACGGCGCAGGTGATTGTAAATGAGCTGAAAGAGGTAGGGATAAAGGCACAGATAAAGCAGGTTGACTTTGCAACATGGCTCAGCAAATGCTATGGAAACCGCGAATACCAATCGACAATAATTTCTGTTGACGGTGCGGCGCTTACGCCGAGGAGTTTCCTTAACCGCTATGTTTCCACCAATTCGAAAAACTTTGTAAATTACTCGAGTTCCGCGTTCGACGATATTTACAAAAAAGCGGAAGAAGAAAAAGACAGCACAAAGCGCATTGAGCTTTATAAGCAGGCACAGCAGCAGATATCTAAAGACGCGGCAAGCGTCTATATTGAGGATATTTCGAACCTGAATGCCCTGCACAAGGGATTCAGCGGATATACGCCTTATCCTTTGTATGTTTTTGATGCTTCAACTATAAAATATACGGGCTGAATCAGTTTTTGGGAAAGGAGAAACAAATGAAGTATTTTCTGCGTAAATTCATGGCCCTTATTCTGACCATGTTTCTCGTTTCCATTTTTACATTTGCGGCGTTCAATGTTATTCCCGGTGACCCAGCGGAGCTGATACTCGGCACTGAGGCCACGCCTGAAAGCATAGCGGCCCTGCGCGCAAGCCTTGGCCTTAACCAGAGCCTGCCGCAGCGCTACCTGAAATGGTTCGGCGGCTTGCTGCATGGAAACATGGGGACGTCGCTGCAGTATTCGCAGCCGGTTTCGTCACTTTTGGCAAGCAGGCTACCGGTGACCGCCTGCCTTGCGGGCATGGCGCTCATACTGATTATTGCGCTTTCGTTTCCGGCTGGCATCCTTGCGGCAAAATGGCATGGCTCATGGGCTGGCAGGCTTCTCGATTCCATCACGATGCTGAACCTGACGCTTCCCGGCTTTTTTGTAGGCGTGCTGTTTATCTGGATTTTCGGCATAATTCTGCACTGCTTTACGCCGGGCGAATATGTGGACTACAGGCAGAATTTTGGTGGGTTCCTGCGCTACCTTATTTTTCCGGCTATTGCGGTTGCACTGCCAAATATAGCATCAACGGCAAAATTTTTAAGGACATCCATACTTGCTGAAAAGGGCAGCGACTATGTAAGAACAGCCCGCAGCAAGGGCGTTTCTGAAGATATTGTCCTGTGCCGCCATATACTAAAAAATGCGGCTGTGCCGGCCATTACGCTTCTTGGGATGACGGTAGCCGGGGTATTTTCCGGCAGTATAATAGTTGAACAGGTATTCAGCCTGCCAGGTGTAGGGCGGCTTTTGATTTCAGCCGTTTCTTCGCGAGATTTCCCGCTCCTTGAATCGCTTGTGGTCTACATTGCATTTCTTGTTTCAATAGCAAATTTTCTTGCCGATATGCTCATGCGCGCCGTTGACCCGAGAATGAAGGAAAAAGCATGAAAAAAAAATTTAGAAGCCATGATGAACGCAGGTTTCAGCTTTATTTTGGCATTGTACTAACAGCTATTGTGCTTCTGCTTGCGGTAGTAGGCATATTCTACGCGCCGTATGACCCGTACGCCATGAACTCCGTGCAGCGCTTTCAGCCGCCGAGCCTGCTTCACCTGTTTGGCACTGACCAGTTTGGGCGCGATAACTTCAGCCGCGCCATGACAGGCGCGCGCTATTCTTTGCTTGTGGCGGCTGCAACGGTCGCTCTGAGCGGTTCTGTAGGCATCACGATAGGCCTGTTTATCGGGTATGAAGGCGGTGCGGCGGAGGCCGTTGTAATGCGCCTTACTGATGCGCTCGCTTCTTTCCCTGGCGTGCTGCTTGCGCTTGTTGCCGTAACTGCTTTCGGCGGCGGGAGGTATACCATTATCCCTGCACTGGCTATCGCTTTTCTGCCAAGCTATATCCGTATAGCGCGCAGCGGGGCCAAACAGTGCCGCAACCGCGAATTTATAGAGGCAGAGTGTGCGTCAGACATTTCTACAGGCCGCATACTTTTTAAGCATATACTGCCTAATATTGTACCTTCCGTCGTTCCGGCACTTGTGATCGGGTTTTCTAATGCTATTCTTGCGGAATCCGGCATGAGCTACCTTGGCCTCGGCATACAGCCGCCTATCCCCAGCTGGGGGCGCATGCTCGCAGAAGGGCAGGCATACCTACTTAAAGCACCGTGGGAATCGCTTTCGGCAGGATTTATGATTTTCCTTACGGTGCTCGGTTTCCACAACCTCGGCGACGGGCTTTCAAAATGATGAATATACAGCGCGTTTTTTAGAATTACACGCATTTTGCGCAGAGGTAAATATATATGAACCGAAAAAATAATCATACAGAACAGATGGTAGTTACTGCCTTGTTTTGTGGAATTATTATTGTCCTGAATTTTACCCCCATTGGATATATCCAATTACCGCTTATCAAAGCGACAATTATTCATGTTCCGGTCATCATTGGTTCAATTATTCTTGGCCCCAAAGCAGGCGCCTTCCTTGGATTCGTTTTTGGGCTGACAAGTCTTTACAACAACACATTTACTCCATCGCTTTTGTCTTTTGCCTTTTCACCATTTATCCCGGTTCCGGGAACTGCACATGGGAGCTGGGAAGCACTTCTGATTGTTTTTGGCCCACGTATTTTAGTAGGCGTTACTCCATATTACTTTTATGAATTTATAAGCAGGTTCTTAAGCAAGAAGCACGACGTGCTTTCGTTTCTGCTGAGTGGAATTATTGGCTCTTTGACAAACACGGTTCTGGTTATGAACCTTATTTATTTCTTGTTTCGTGACGCCTATGGAAAAGTAAGCCATATTCCTGTAAATATGGTTTATAACGCTGTTTTAACTGTAATATTATCAAACGGTGTACCTGAAGCTGTTATTGCTGCAATCCTTACAGCGGCCGTTTGTAAAGTCCTGAAAAAGTTTACACAGGCAAAAGCATCTACTGCAAAATGAAAACATAAAAATAATTGAATAAATTTTATAAAATGCACTTTGAAAGTGAAAACAAGTCAAAGTGCATTTTTATGTAGTTTTTACTTTTCTGCTTATCACTTTCTATCAACAGCACCATTTAAACTGTCTGAAGTAGTCTGCTCAATAAGAAAGCGCGGGCGCGATTTCACTTCGCCGTAAATTTTCCCGGCATAAGTGCCAACAATGCCTAAAGCGGCCATGAGAAGCCCGCCGAGAAGCCACAGTGACCACAACCCTACTATCCATGCTGCCGTGCCGGCTGCAAAATGTGAAATTATAGCCCATATTAAGCCTATAAAGCTTACGAAAGATATTCCAGCGCCAAGGCTGAAAATCAATTTGAGCGGCTTTATGCTGAATGATGTGATGCCGTCGATAGCAAATGAAACCATCTTTTTCAGCGGGTATTTGGATTCCCCGGCGAAGCGCTCATGCCTGTCATAATATACGCAGTCGCTGCGGAATCCAATGAGAGGGACGAGGCCACGCAGAAAAAGATTTACTTCGCGGTAATCACTCAGGGCGTCGAGCGCGCGGCGGCTCATAAGGCGGTAATCGGCGTGGTTGTAAACGATATCGACACCGAGCTTTTCCATGAAACTGTAAAATGCAAGCGCAGTGCTGCGCTTAAAAGCCGTGTCGGTGTCGCGCTTTTTGCGCACGCCGTATACGACGTCGCAGCCGTCCATGAATTTTTTTACGAACTCATCCAAGACCTCAACATCGTCCTGCAGGTCGGCATCGAGGCTTATGGCGCAGTCGGCGTACTGGCGCGCTGTCATAAGGCCGGCAAGCAGCGCATTCTGGTGGCCGCGGTTATGTGCAAGCTTGATTCCCGAAACAAGGCTGTTTTCTTTGCTGAACTGAGAAATCATGCTCCATGTGCTGTCGCGGCTTCCGTCATCCACAAGCAGCATGCGGCTTTCGTCGCTGGCCAAACCGCTTGCTTGCATTGACTTCAGCTTTACCGTGAGGCGCTTTACTGTTTCAGGCAGGACTTTTTCTTCGTTGTAGCAGGGGATTACAAGATAAACAACAGGCATAAATTAACCTCCATTTTCAGCCTTCTCCGGCTGTTCGCAGCGGCGCTTCCTGCGCCGGTATGGGCAAGTGAAATACCAGTAAAAGAAGAACAGGGCAACGCCGCCACATGAAACGGCTGCGCCGAGCTTGACGCCGGGCGTCTGGTAATTAAAGCGGATAGAAGATGTGCCTTCCGGCACTTTTACAGCCATGAAGCCTACATTCGCTTTGACTATAGGCGTACTTTTGCCGTTTACTTGAGCGCTCCAGCCGCCTTCCCATGGGACGCTGAAAAATACAAGGCGGTCTTTATCGGAAGTGATTGTCGCGGAGAACCCGCCGTTGTCATGTTTAAACGAAGAGCATGACTCGGCTTTTCTGGCCTTGCAGTCTGAAAAATATGAGCTTGCGGTATAATCCTGGCTGTTCAGGTCGAGGTGGCTGAGTGTTCCCGCCGCGTATTTGGAAACGTCGGAACCATCAAGCACCATTGCCTTTAGAAGGACGAGGTGGCGCTCTGCCTGCGGGACGCTGTTGTATTCGGAACGGGTGATATAGCTGTCATAGCAGAATCCCATGGGTATGAAATAATCGTTCTTGTAAATCATGCAACCGTTCTGCGTGGCATAATAACTCCAGCCGGGCATCTCGCATGTGCCGGTGGAATCAGCAAAGCTTTTGCCGCTGCTCACCTGGTCAAACAGCCAACGGCAGCTTGTGAGGCCGCGCAGCCCGTAGACGGAAACGTCTGGGCGAGAGGCGACGTCGCGCTGCACGCCGATAGTTGGGTAAAACTCCATAACGGAGCCCGGGACAATGCTGTGGAATGCCTGTATGGTTGGCATCTGCCAGAACATGGCTTGGTTATCCATGCCGTCATAAACATCGATACGGCTGAATGTTGTGCTGTCGGGCAGGTGGATGTCCTTGCCCTTGTTTAATGAATATGGGATAATCCATCCGTGGGTGTCGTCGCTCTGGGTTTTGCCGAGCGCGATGAAATATGAAGAATAAATCACGGAAACAAGCATTATGCCGATGGTGCAGTTTCTGAGGAACCTTTTGCGGTCGCGCTTGTAATACTGGAAAATAATAACGAGCAGCGCGAGGCTTAAAAGCGCTATAGCAACATATGTCCAGAAGCGCTCCGGATATTCTTCAAGGCCGACTGTGAAACTTTTGCTGCCGTTTCCATTGTCTACAGATTTTGGCATCAGGCCTATGGCAAGTGCTATGGCGAGCGTTATGCCGAGCGTCCAGTGGACGGCTTTTTTCCAGTTGGTGTCAGTGTACTGGAGGGCGGTGATTGTCGCAAGCGACATCATGAGCGTGAGCATGTAGAACCAGCGCGCATAATAGGCCATGTTGAACAGTTGGAACGCCGCATTCAGTATCGGCACATTAGCCATGAAGAAAAGTGTTATAAGAAGCGTTTTAAGCCAGTGCTTTTTGTGGTACTGGATAAAGGCGATGACGCCGCTCATGCTGAAAAGCGGGAGCCATGCGCCGAGTGATGCCCACTTTGCCTCGGAATTAGGGGTGAAGTTAGGCCGCGCGGGTATATCCGGCGGGAAGAAGAAGCACTCTAAAATGTGAAAGTACCGCTGGTTGTAATCATAAAGCAGGGCGCCCCATCCTTCGGGCGGGTTGTTGACGCGCGAATTCTGAAGCACGGCGAGCACTGTTGGCGTGAGCAAAAAGCTTGAGCAAAGCACTCCTATAATAGCTTCGCAGAAAAGCAGCAGGAAATCGCGCAGGCTGATGCTCCAGCTTCCCGCAAGCATGCGGATAATCCAGTAGATAATAAGGAAAACAACTTGCCCGACGAAGAAGTAATAGTTAACTGTGCAGCACATGAAAACGGTGAGCGCAAAGATATACCGGCGCCTGTTGTACATGTACTCGTCGAGTGCCCATAGCATCAGCGGGAAGAATATGATAGCCTCATGGAAATGGTTGAAGAAGATATTGTAAACAGAAAAGCCGGAAAACGCATAGAGCAGGCAACCGACTATGGCATATTCAGGCTTGCTGGCGTACCGGCTGAGGTAGATGTAAGAAGTAAGTGATGCGCAGGCGAATTTCAGCATCAGCAGCGGGCCTATCATGTGCGGCACCATCCAGCTCGGGAATGGAATGGTCAGCCAGAAGAACGGGCTGCCGAGAAGGTAGAATGAATAGGAACCTACAAAGTTCACACCGAGGTCGGTGTTCCAGTTCCACCCCCAGTTCCCGCTGCGTATCGCATCGTGGCACATTTGGTAAAATGGCACCTGCTGGACGTTGAAGTCTCCGTAAAACAAAAAATACCCTTTGTCGAAGATTATAAAAGGCAGAAAAAACACAAAAGCAACAAAAAGGCCATAGAAAAAAGCCCTCTGTTTATAGCCGATGTTTTTACTGCCGCGCAGAATATGCTGCTCGGTCACTGCACGGCCTCCTTTTAAAATTCAAATATTGTAATTATAGCACAATGATTTGTACAAACAATGTATAAGCTCTTAAAGTTGGTGAAAAATTTTAGTTTTTTATTGCTTTTTTATGAGAAAATCAGTAAAATATGAAAGAAAAATTTAAAAGTGGGGAGAATCTTTGAAAATGCACCACTTTTTTGCGGTACTCTCACGCATGAAGAATATCAACCGTTGGGGCCTGATGCGTAATACACGCGAAGAAAACCTGTGTGAGCACAGCTTTGAGACGGCTGTAATCGCCCATGCCCTTGCCGTTCTGCGCAACAAACGCTTCGGCGGCCACGCCGATGAGCAGCGGGCCGCCCTGCTGGCGCTTTTTCACGATGCCACGGAGATAATCACGGGGGATATGCCGACACCTGTCAAATATTACAGCAGCGAGATACGCTCCGCATACAGTGGTGTTGAGAAAGTTGCGCGCGAAAAGCTTCTCAGCCTTTTGCCAGAAGACCTGCGGCCGACTTACCGCCCGCTTCTCGGCGAGCCGCTTGAGTCTGACAAAGAGCTGATGCCGCTTGTAAAAGCAGCGGATAAAATTTCCGCAATTATAAAATGTGTGGAAGAAAAGCGTATGGGAAACAATGAATTTGTAACAGCTGAGGCGTCGCTGCGCAAAACGGTGCAGGGCATGCACCTGCCGGAAGCTGATTATTTTATGGAAGAATTTCTCCCTTCGTACAGCCTTACACTTGATGAGCAGGAATAATATTTCTTTAATGTTTACTTTTTCAAAAATACAGTATAAAATAAGTACCATTAGCAATGTGGTTTTTGGATGTAAAAGGCTGTAGTGGCAGTCAGAGATTTTCCGAACTCTGTAAAATTGAGGAATGATAATGTGAAAAGTAAAAAGATGATGCTGTTCCGAAACGCCATTATACTCATTTTAAGTTTAATTTTCCTTGTAGGCGGTGGGATTTGCATCTATGCTGACCAGCTCCTTGACAAGATTGACTATACGCCGGACAGCGGCTCAAAAGTCAGTACCGGGAGCCTCTTTGAAAATGGAAATGCCTCGAGCGGTGCTGTAAGCGCAAAATCCGGTATCCTTGGAGGCCTGTACCATGACGACGCCATAACGAATATACTTCTTCTCGGCTGCGATGACTACCAGAAAAATGATTCCGGCCGCAGCGACAGCATGATGCTTGTTTCAGTAGATACGCGCCATAAAAAGCTGAAAATCACATCTTTCATGCGCGATATGTACCTTGCCGTGCCGGGCTACGGCAACGACAAGCTGAACGGAGCCTATGGGCATGTCGGCGGTGGGGCAAAGGGTGCCAGAAAGATCCTCTCGACACTGGAAGCAAATTTCGGCGTAGACATCGACCGCTTTGTAATTGTTGACTTTTCTGTTTTTCCAAAGATTATTGACCATCTCGGCGGCGTGACCATGACACTGACAGAAAAAGAAGCCGGCCTTGTAAATGCCTATTCGGGCGACAGCAAACAGGTCCATGCTGGAGTTAACAATATGGATGGCCTTCAAGCACGGTATTATTCAAGGATACGCGCTATAGGCAATGACCAGGCGCGCACTGAACGGCAGCGCAAAGTATTTTCAAGCCTTGCAGGTAAGCTGAAAAAAGCAAGCCTGCCGCAGATCTACAGTGTGTTTGCGTATGTTTTGCCGCTTGTGACAACAAACATGACGAAAAATGAAGTTGTCTCACTGGCTTCCAATTCACTCACATACCTGCACTATCCGCTTAAGCAGTACCGTGTACCAGAAGAAGGCGAGTACAGGGACTCAAAAAAAGATGAAATAGTTATTGACGGGCAGCCGGCTGACGTACTGATTTTGGATCTCAACAAATGCCGCAAGAGCTTTACATCATTTATTTTCGAAAATGATATCCCTACGGGAAAGTATTCCGGATAATATCAATTAATCAGACAAATAATTATGCCGCGCAGCCTAAAGCCGTGCGGCCTTTTTAAAGGAGTTTTGCTTTCACATGCCAGCGCCGCTTTACGATGCACTTGTACACCATAGAAACCTCGGCCGCTCTTCATTCCACACGCCGGGCCATAAAAACAATCCGGAAGCACTGCCGCAGGATTTGTACTCGCTCGACTTCACGGAGCTTCCAGATACAGACAGCCTGTTTGACGCTTCAGGGCCTATAATGCAGGCTGAGAAGCTTGCGTCTGAATTTTTTGGCACGGCGCGCACATGCTTTTCGGCAGGCGGGTGCACGCTCTGCATTCAGGCCATGTTTCGTCTTGCCTTGCCTGAGGGCGGGAAAGTGCTCTGCTCGCGCGTTATACACCGCAGCGCTGTAAATGCCATGGCACTGCTTGGGATAGAGCCAGTGTGGGCAATGCCGGATGATATGGTGAAAACGCTGAATGCCAATACGGATGTAAGGGCAGTTTATATTACAAGCCCTGACTATTATGGGCGACTGATGGATGTAGAGGCAATCTCCGCTGCCTGCCGCAAGATTGGCATACCGCTCCTTGTAGACTGTGCCCACGGGGCACATCTTATGTTTACGGCACCAAAGCTTCATCCTTTGGCTTACGGCGCTTCCATGACGGCAGATTCGGCGCATAAGACGCTCGGTGTGCTGACAGGCGGCGCATGGCTTAACATCGGCGACGAGCGCTATGCCGCAAATGCCAAGAGCGCCATGGCACTGTTTGGCTCCACAAGCCCTTCATATCCAGTAATGGCGTCGCTTGACTGTGCGCGCGCGTGGCTTCAGGCCAATCCCAATGCGTTTTTGCCCCTGCAGGAAAAAGTAGCGGAAATAAAAAAGCTTGCACAGCGCCGCGGGATAGCTCTTCCGGCAGGAAAAGGCGACCCGACGCGGATAACGCTTAACACTGCATCAATAGGGTTGCACGGTACGGAAGCAGCAGAACTTTTCCGTAAAGCCGGTGTTGAGCCAGAGTATGCTGATGCTGACTATGTTGTGCTTATCGCAACTCCGTTTAATACTGAAAAAGATTTTATGCGCCTTAAAAGTGCGATAGAAAACCTGCCGTGCGGCAGGCCTTTGCCTGCGCATCCTTCGCTGCCGGCACTGCCGCCGGTTAAAGAAGGGCTGCGAGAAGCTGTGTTGGCACCGTCGGTAACGGCATGCCTAAGCAAAGCGGTTGGCAGGATAGCCGCGGAAGCGGCCTGCCCCTGCCCGCCGGGCATCCCGATTGTTATGCCAGGTGAGCTTATAACTGAAGAAGCCGTAGAGTTTTTGCGCAGGTATGGCTTTATAAAGATTAACGTGCTAAAATAAACTTGACAGACTTTATTTTAAGCCTGTACATCTGCTTACTGGTAAGATTTCACAGCTGCAGAAATATGGCCGTATGGCACGGGAGGTTTTCAGCATGAAACTTGTCATGGCGATCGTAGGAAATGACGACAGCAGCAAAGTCGCTGGGGCACTCACCAAAAATGGTTTTTCTGCCACAAAACTTGCGACAACCGGCGGGTTTCTCAGGTCAGGTAATACAACTTTCCTCGTTGGCACGGATGATGGCAAGGTTGACCGCGTAATCGACATTATTTCTGAGCAGAGCTGCCGCCGTACGCAGTTTGTGCCGAATACGTCTGCGATTGATATGGGAATGTATTCTTCTTATCCGGTAAAAGTGACTGTTGGCGGTTCTACAATTTTTGTGCTGAATGTGGAGCGGTTTGAAAGAGTATGAAATTACATTTAGATGGATTTAACGGCGGCGGGGATGTTTGCCGCAGACTTTCATTCGCTTTTTCCGGTAATCGCATGCCGCATGCTATCCTGCTCGAAGGCGAGCAGGGCAGCGGCACTGAGCGCCTGGCTGCACTGCTTGCCCAGGCGGCGGTATGCCTTTCGCATGGCGACAGGCCATGCGGGCACTGTGAAGGCTGCGTGAAAGCGCAGGCCGGTTCCCATCCGGATATTATAACAGTAGACGGCCAAAAAGATCCGCGCGCTTTTCCGGTTGATACCATACGGAGGATACGCTCTGAGGCATATATACGTCCAAACGAGGCGCCATGCAAGGTGTTTGTTATGCTTGGCGTGCAGAATATGTCCGAAGTTTCACAGAATGCGCTTCTGAAGATATTGGAGGAGCCTCCGGAAAACGTCATATTTATTTTAACGGCAGTCAGTGCGGCTGCCCTGCTGCCGACGGTGCGCTCACGCCTGCAGGTATTTCATGTTGCTGGAGAAAGCCTTCCGGCTGACTGGAGCCTTGCGGAGCGCCTTGCACGCTCGGTGTTGTCTCCAGGAGGTGCAGACCTGCTGTTTGGGCTGGCTGAGCTTGTTAAGGACCGCGGCACATTCCGCGGTGTGCTTAAACAGCTGCTGCTGCTGTTCCGCGATGCGCTGGTGCAGCGCTCCGGAGGAAAAGCGCTCATTTCCGGCAGGGAAGAGACAGTGAATATGCTTAGCGGCGGCCTTACGCGCCGGAGCCTGATGCGCATGGTAGAAGAGACGGAGACGGCACGCACTGCATTGGAGCAGAATGCAAACACCGCGCTGCTGTCTGCTGTTTACTGTGCAGGTCTGCGCTATTCGGCCGGCCGGTGAAAGGAAAGTCATGGAGGACAAAATGGCAGAAATCATTGGCGTCCGTTTTAAAAATGTTGGTAAGGTATATTATTTCGACCCTGACGGCAAGCAGCTCGAAAAAGGCAGCAAAGTAATTGTAGAAACGTCCCGCGGCATCGAATGCGGTGAAGTTGCAATGAAAAACCGTCAGGTCAGTGAAGACAAACTTGTCCAGCCGCTTAAAAAGCTGATACGCATGGCAACAGTGGAAGATTTGAAGCGGGTGGAGGAAAACCACAAAAAAGAAAAAACTGCGTTCCAGATATGCCTGAAAAAAATCGCCGCCCATAAACTTGAGATGAAGCTTGTAGATGTAGAATATACTTTTGACAATTCAAAAATACTGTTTTACTTTACGGCAGACGGGCGTGTAGACTTTCGGGAGCTTGTCAAGGACCTTGCGTCGGTTTTTCATACGCGCATTGAGCTGCGGCAGATCGGCGTACGTGACGAAGCCAAAATGCTTGGCGGACTGGGCATCTGCGGCAGGCCGTTCTGCTGCTCCTCTTTTTTAAATGGATTTCAGCCTGTTTCAATTAAAATGGCAAAAGAACAGGGCCTTTCGCTGAATCCGGCTAAAATCTCGGGCATATGCGGCAGGCTTATGTGCTGCCTTAAATATGAGCAGGAGACATACATTGAAAAGCAGCACGCTGTTCCGGCCATAGGCACTGCCGTGATGACACCGGAAGGCCGCGGGACAGTTGCTGAGCGCAATCTGCTTGCGGAAACGGTAAGCGTGCGTATGGACTTTTCACCTGATGCGCCTTTACGCAGTTTTAAATCTTCTGAAGTCAAAGAGCTGAAAGAGACAAAAGATGCACACCCTGCACCTGGAAACACGCCTTCTAAAAAAAATTCGAACGGCCAAGGCGGTGCTTAATATTTACTGCGTATTGCAATTTCAGCTTTTTATGATACAATTAGAATGAATTTTGTTTAGGAGGTGTCCCAAGTATGGCTTATCAGATTAGCGATGATTGCATTTCCTGCGGTTCCTGTGCAGCTCAGTGCCCTGTAGGCGCAATTTCTGAAGGTGACGGCAAATTTGTAATCGACCCGGATAAGTGCACAGAGTGTGGCTCATGTGCCAGCGTATGCCCGGTCGGTGCGCCTAAGCAGGCTTGACAGAACTATTGCAGTCAAAAGGCGGAGCGCTAATGTGCCCCGCCTTTTCTTTTCCGTGGAAAGCAGGTGGTACCGGTTGGAGGGAATATCCTGCCGCTTAAATAAAAATGAGAAGCTTGAGCCGGTTTCGAAAGATGTTTCTGTTATAACGGGCAATGGATTTACTTTTTATACAGACACAGTTCTTCTGGCCAATTTTTCCATGCCGGAAAGCGGAGAGTTATGCGCCGACTTCGGCACAGGGTGCGGTGCAATACCAATGATATGGTGCGCGCGGTCGCAGCCCCAAAAAGTCTATGCTGTTGAGATACAGCAGTGTGCGTGCAGCATGGCTAGGCGCTCCGCAGAGATGAACGGCTTTGAAAACAAGATACAGGTTTTAGAGTGCGATATCAAGGAACTGCATGAAAAATCGGCAATACCATATGGGCTTGACCGGATAGTCTGCAACCCACCTTACCATGAAGCCGGTGCAGGTTTACATGGGAGGAGTGCTGAAAGGCAGGCCGCATTTCATGAAACAGCCTGCACGTTTTCTGACATCGCCGCCGCCGCTGCTGCTTTCCTGCGCTGCGGGGGGCGTTTCTTTTGCTGTATGCGCCCGGAAAGGCTGTGTGGCACTTTGTTTTCGCTGCATGCGGCAGGGCTGGAGCCAAAGCGCATATGCTTTGTGCAGCAGAGGGAAAGTAGCGCCCCATCGCTTTTTTTGCTTCAGGCGGTGCGCGGCGGGAAGCCGGGCATAAAAGCCGAACCCGTGTTGATAATGGAGAATAAAGACGGCGGCGTTTCTGAAGAGATGCGTAGCATTTACGGTGATTACGGCCAGAACAGGGAGGGAGAAGGATGAGCGGAAAACTTGTTGTTGTAGGCACGCCTATTGGCAACCTTTCGGATTTTTCCCCGCGTGCGGTGCAGGCGCTTTCAGACGCCGACTTTATCGCTGCAGAGGATACGCGTGTTACGAGAAAACTTCTGAGCCATTTTAATATCCATAAACCAATGATAAGCTATTTTGAGCACAATAAATATCAGCGCGGCGACAAGATCTGTGACCGTATGGAGCATGGCGAGATATGTGCGCTTGTTTCAGATGCGGGAATGCCTGCCATCTCGGACCCGGGCGAACTGCTGGTGCGCCAGTGCGCTGAACGCGGCATACCTGTATTTGTTGTGCCTGGGCCGAGCGCCGTTGTTTCGGCGCTTGCCGTTTCAGGGCTGCCAACAGGGCGCTTTACTTTTGAAGGCTTCCTGAGCGTAAATAAAAAAAGCCGCAGGGAGCACCTTGCGGAACTGAAAAATGAGCACCGCACAATGGTGCTTTATGAAGCGCCGCATAAGCTGGCAGACACTTTGGTAGATTTGTTGTCTGCACTGGGCGACCGCCGCATTTCCATTGTGCGTGAGCTTACGAAGATACATGAGGAAGTAATACGCACAACACTTTCGGAAGCGGCAAAGCGGTACGAAGGCGGGAGTGCAAAAGGAGAATTCGTCCTTGTTGTGGAAGGGGCACCACGCACGCCTCCGGAGCCGGAACCTGAGCAGAAAGCAATTTCGATTGCCGAAGGCTATCTCGAGCAAGGTCTTTCTGCCTCTGAGGCAGCAAAACGGGCTTCTTCAGAAACAGGGCGAAAGAAAAACGAGATTTATCGACAGATAGCCGATAAAAAAAACAGGCCCCATAAAGATGAGCCCGGTGTTGATGTACATCACGGGCCGCCTTTATAAGGCCATGCTGGTTTATTGAGGTGGTAATTCTACTATATTTTTTTCCGGATACAGGGAATAGACAATGTAAAAGGTTTTGCCCTGAATATGTGGCCATTCCGATTTGCTGAAACTGGCTCTATTTAGCGGCACAGGCATTTTTAAAACTTTATGCTCGTATTTATTTAATTCCAGGTTCATGCCGCATTTGTTGTAGTAAGCCATGAGGGGAAAATCAAACTGCAAGGAAAAGCTGCCTGATTCAAGATGGAAGGCAGTAAGGTCAACATTTATTGGCCTGTTTGCAGGGTTATAAAAATCCAGGTCTACAATTGCAATTTTTGTGTCACTTAAATCGCTGCGTGTGTCATCGGGGTTAAGTATATGCAATAATTCTTTATCGGATGCAAATTGCCCGCTGTCTAAAATCTTTTTACCTTTTACAGTTATTTTTGCACTTTCATAAATAAAAGGGCGGCCATAAGGGTGGACTATCTTTTTGCTCTCTGGAAATTTTGTGTTAACTGCATAAAACATTGCCACAAATACGCCTGCAAGCAGAATGACGAGCAGGGTTGTTGCCCAAACCTTAGCTTTATGTGTTTTATTCATAGGCAGTATCCTTCTCCGTGCGTATTATATTTGAAATGTTGCCTGACTTGATTTCTATTATCACATCACAGAGGCTGTCAATTTCATCGCGGTCATGGCATGAGAGTATAACAATGTGGTCTTTGCTTTTATAAGACTTTACTATTCCCCTTATTTTATTTACGGTTTCTTCATCGAGCGCATTGAATGGCTCGTCTAAAATGAGGAGTTTTGGTTTTTCCATTATTGCTGCAGCTATGCCGAGTTTCTGCTTCATGCCCAAAGAATATTTGCGGAAACTTTTTTTATCTTCGGGGTCAAGCCCTACACTTTTCATTGCGCTTTTTATGTCTCCGTCATTTATCCGGTTTTGTATCTGCGCAAGGAATTTTAAATTTTTAAATCCGCTGAAACTTGAGGTAAAGCCAGGGTTTTCGATAAGCACGCCCACGCTTTCAGGAAATGAGATATCCCTGCCTAATACTTTGCCGTCAATCTTGACTTCGCCGGAAGACGGGGTGATGAGCCCACACACAGCCCGCATGAGCATTGTTTTTCCGGAGCCGTTTTTACCTGTAAATCCATAGATGTGGCCGCTTTCAAGAGTGAGGCTAATATTGTTGAGGACGCAATTATGCGAAAGGTTTTTCGTATAATTGATTATTTCAATTTTCAAATGGCATGCCTCCTTTATATAATGTCTTTGCGCTTGATGATGGCCGCCCCTGCAAAAAAAGAAAATAGCAGCAGGCAGACGGCACTGATGAGGCCGTTTTTAACGCTTATGCTGCTGGCTGGTGAAAATAAAGTGTTCCTTTCAGCCATGGTGAAGTTGAAAATCAGCATTGGATGACAGCGGAAAGCGGCAGCAGCAATAAAGCATATACCTAAAATAAAACTGTAAATAGGCCTTATAACAAGGCTGAGCATCATGTGAAAAGATGAAACCGCAAGCGAAACTGCAAAAGGAAGAAGCAGGCAGGCTACAATAATTTCTCCATTGCTCGCTCCGTGTAAATTGATGTCGAAAAATTCGCTGCAGACATAGGGGTTTACAAGAGCAGAAAGTTTTCCAAATGCAGCGCTGGCACAGCAGGCAGACAAGACGAATAAAACATAGTAAAGTATAACCGACAGCATGCACCAGATGAATTTACCTGCCCACCATACCACTTTGGACTTCACCCTCAGGATAAATGAGCTTGCGCTTTTTTTCATGTCGTCAGATGCATAAAATGTTGTGAGGGACAATAAGTATGCGTAAAATCCGAACCAGAGTACAGAAAGCTTTATGCCCGTCTGGCTGCTTGCGTCAAACGGCTTATTTCCGGCAAAGACGTTAAGTATAAAGTCAAAAGTGCCTAATGCCCCGCTTATGCCGCTGGAATGCAGAAAATGGTTTGCATGGGCGGCAAACACAAAAGATGACAATATGAAAATGAACAGCGCCGCAGCATAGTATTTCCACCTGAGAACTATGCCGTACGAAATATCGTGCCGTATTAGCGGCCATAATCTTTTTGTTTTATGTGACAATAAAATCCTTCCTTTTTATCATCCTAAAAGAAAGACAGAAGAATAAAACAATAAATGCCGGCAAGACGCATATGTAAGTGATTTGCATTGATATGGGAAAATACTCGTTACCGACGTGCAGGTTGAAAATATTTTTGATGGCAAACTGGGCAAAGTCTGGAAACCTTACTGCCGACAACACAGCGGCGGCTAAAAACGAGATGATTTTTTTAAAGCGCAGGTTTATTAAGATCATGGCAGACGTGAAAAAAAGCAGCTTGAGAAAAATCCTAAGCAATGTAAGCGCTACTACGGTTAAAAGGCTGATATTCAGCGTATATCCACGGCTTTGGTAAAAACTGCTTGACTGTTCGCTCCAGTTTATCAACGAAGATACCATCAGGCCGGAAACCAGAAACGAAATCAATATAAGGCACACTGAAAATATAAGGGACAGGCATATGGATTTTATGCACTGGCCTTTTATAATGTATTTACGTGAACGAGACCTTAATATGAAGTTTGCTGTAATGTTCTGCTCTGATATTATAAAAATTATTGCTGATGTGAATAGGAGTATAAAGAAATTCATAAAGTAGCCGCTGTTTAATGAGTCAATGCAATCGCCTATACAAAGCTCACCGCCGCTGTCAAGTGCCAGGCGTTTTAGAGCAGAACAGTGAAGCAGCAGAAGAAACGGCATTAGAAATATCCATAGCATTATGAGTGGAAGCGCCTGTTTAGTGCTGCCTTTTAAATAATTAAAATCCTTTTTAGAGTTACAGCACATCTTTTTTTACTCCTGCAAAATAATAAGGGATAAATGAAACAGCAAAAAACAGCGCCGCTGTTACAGCAACAGTGAATGTTGTGTTTCCTATAGCATCGGTTGTTAAAAGCATGCGCACATCAAAGCCATCAAGGCCAAGCAGCTCACATAGCATTGACTCAAAAATATAAACAAAGAACGGGAAAAGCATGGGCAAGAAACTTTTGGAAGAGAAATATGTGATTCCAAGGGCCATGCATGCGATTAGGCCTGCAAACAGGAATGCAAGGCCGCAGTATGCAAGGATGTAAAGGAAAGGCCGGGAAAACAGCAGCCATGCCCATTTGTCGGAGGAAGCTATATTTGTGTAGGCATATGATGCTTCCGGAGCCATTGTTGGCAGAAAAGCCGCACAGGCTAAAAAACTTGCAAACATCGGCAGTGCCGCGGCGGTCCCGCCGCTTACAAAAACGGCTATGTACTTTGCAATGAGATAATTGCTTTTTTTAACCCGCGTGCATATGTTTTTAGCGCTCCCGCCGTTAATGTCAGCGTAGAATGAAGCACCGAAAGGCAGCACGGAAAGAAGCGGCAGGATAAGGTAGAAAATATTCTGCTGGATAAACATATTGTGGCTGCCAAGCCAGTTGGTATAGGAGGTTTCCAGAAAATCACACGGCATGATGCCGGCTGAAAAAGTATTGTTCTTCTCTATGCAGAAAGGCATCCTTTCTGCTAAGTACCATATTACCAAGGAGCCTGAAATAAGGATGGAAGCGAGAAAATACCTGTTGCAAAAGCTTCTTTTTATTTCCTCTTTAAGAATTCTTTTCATTTTCTGCCTCCTTGTAGGAGGAAACATGGCCGTTTTTGTCTACAACGGGCAGGCTGTCAAATTGCACCGGCTGTTTTCCGGAGTCTCCCGAGATGCAGAGAACCATAATACCATCCTTGTATTTTTTTAAAATGTCATCTTTTACGACGTATGCGAGGTTAAAGTTATAAACTTTGCCGGGCTTTAGTGAAATGATAAAATAATCCTTGTCAATTGAATTCAGGCCGCCGGAATTATATGTATAGGGCTCAATGCCGTAAATGCCGTCTTTTTCGCCTCTATTAAAAAGCAGTGTATAGCTGTTAACGCTGACAATGTGGTCTGTTTTACATTTATCCGTTACCGACAGATGTATGACTACATAGGAATAGCTGCCAATCGTATTGCCTGATGAATCCACATTTTCTGACCCATAAATGCGCTTGTCAAAATTGCCTTTCTTCTTTGTTATATCAATGCCATTGACTTTAAATACCATGTCGCGGTATACAGTGTCCGAAGCGTCTTTTCCTTCGATATGCTGCAGAGAATATTCCGCTCCGTTTTTAAGCAGCGCCTCTCTCGTAATTTTGCGGTTTGAGCTTAAGCTGCTCCCGGAGGCAACTGCGCTGTTGCCTGTAGTCCGGTTATTTTCACTTGGCTTCGGTGCAAAAATAGAGTCGGAGGAAATAATGCCGTCTTTATGAAGCACACCAACAGTAGCCCCGCCTGCCAGCACAATGCAGATTATCAGAATGGCAACGGTAGAGATCTTTTTATTCATATAAGGACTCCTTACTTAAGAAAAAGCAGGCCCATAACTGCTTTGATTTTAGCTATGGGCCTGCTTTCTACTAATTAAATGCTATCTGGACTCCAATAAAAAGTGTAGTCTACATATTCTCGCTGCATAATGAAGCCGATATCAGCATAGTAATAATGATCTTCATTTACATAATTGGGCAAATAGTAATACCAACCTGGCGGTACTCGCTTTTGGTTTTTAGAAGCCCCATCATAAGTATTATGACCATAATACCGATCTACACAATCACCATAGATATTACTATTAGGATTATTGGTTCTTTCTACCCAACAATATAAATTGCTGACATTGCTTTTTGCACTTTTACATAAGCGGAAGAGCTATTTCGTTTTTCCCTGAAACCAGTTCCATAAGTGTTCCGCCACTGTTATCTTATTGCCTTTACGGTACAAACAGTGTCATGATAATTACCATCATATGGGTTGTATGCATATGCTGGCAGAGTACCTGCCGATAAAATAAAAATTGAGACGAGGCAACCACTGACAACTCTTTTGAAATTTTTCACGACAACCAATCCCTTAATTAAGATTTTTATCCTAATTAATAATACCATTTGAGAAAAAACTTGTCAATATGTGTAAAACAAATTAATTGTAAATATTTGTCACGCTACGATGCACACAGCGAATAATTAATGTCAGGTTATGTTAATGGTGCGTTTATTCTCCTGTTTCACGTGTACCACCGTTTTCCAGAACGACTGAGGAAGTGGGATATGCAAGCGAAACATGGCTTTCGTCTAATATTTCGAGGATGGCGTAATAAATGCTTTCACGGACTCGAAGGTATTCTGTGTAGTCTGAAGCAACGGTGTAGTAATAGACATCGAAATTTATTCCGCTTTCGCCGAGGCTGCTAAGCGAGACAGCAAAAGTGCCGTTTTCAATATCAGTGCTTTCAGCAAGCAGGCGGCGTATCTTTTCGGCGCACGACTTCAGCTGTTCTGCTGGCGCACCGTATTTTATGGCCAATGTGAACTCTACGCGCCGTTTCCCCATGCGGCTGTAGTTTGCAACTGGCGCTGAAGCCACCATGGAGTTTGGCACTGTCACCACTGCCTGCGAGTATGTGCGGATTTTAAGGCTGCGGAAATTTATATCCTCTATTGTCCCTTCTACGTCACCGGTGCGTACCCAGTCACCTATGGAAAACGGGTGGTCAAGAAGAATTACAAGCCCACCGAAGAGATTTGCAAGCATGTCTTTTGCCGCAAGGGCGAACGCCAGGCCGCCAAGGCCGAGGCCGGCAAGCAGCCCGCTTATGCTGAAGCTCCATTCCTGCGCGATAATCAGCACCGCGAGTGATATAAGTACGAAATGAATTATGCCCGAAAAGACCGGCATGAGGACCTGGTCTGCTTTAATGTCGAATTTTTTGGCGAAAGCAGTCCTGTTCATCTCAATGCTGTCTGACATGCGGTAAAATCCCCATGTGACGGCAATTACAAGGAAACTGCGGAAACACTTCGCAATATTTGCAGCAGCCACCGGGCTCTTCTGAACTGCACGGCAGTTGCTCAGCGCCACATAGAGGCCGATTGCAACCAATGTGAAGTGCATGGGCCTGTGGAAGCTATAGTCAATTTTTTCTCCCCATGTGCGGCCTGACTTTTTTGAAATCTTTTTTAGTAGGCGGGACAGGCAGTTTACAGCGGGGACACTGAGAAAGAAAAAGAGAAAAAATATTGCAGCCGGAATAAAAAAATTCCGTACGAAACCGCTGTTCAAAAAGTCATACATATTTTACCTTCCATATGCCGATGGCAGAGCCTTGCCTTATGCGAAATCCGCAGTTAAACAATCTGCCACGGGTTTTCTTTGCCCTGCGAAAAAAGCAGGCAGCTTTTAATCGAGTTCTCTACAATATCGCTTACTGCCTGGTCAGTGTAGAATGCTGTGTGAGGCGTTACGATAACGTTGGGAAAAGATTTAAGTAGGGACATCCCCCTGTTTTTCAGTATGTCACACTCATGGTTGCGGTAGTACAGGCCTGCTTCGTTTTCCACAACGTCAAGCGCTGCACCGCCAATTTTTCCGCTTTCGACAGCATCTATGAAAGCGGGAGTGTCAATAAGCGAACCGCGCGCAGTGTTGACAATAAAAACGCCGTCTTTCATTAACGCTATTGTTTCTTTGTTTATGAGGTGGTAATTGTCTTTTGTTGCGGGCATGTGCATTGTGATTACGTCGCTTTCTGCAAACAGCTGCTTGAGCGGCACATATTTGCCGAAAGACTTTACCTCTTCGTTTTCATACAGGTCGTAAGCGACAATGTGGCAGCCAAATGCGCTGAGGCGCTTAGCAACGAGCCGCCCTATACGCCCTGTGCCTATTACACCGACAGTCAGGTTGTGCAGCTCTACTCCCTGCAGGCCGTTGAGTGAAAAGTCCTGTGCCCTGCTGCGAAGGGCTATTGATTTGATTTTGCGTGTTGCCATCAGTATAAGCATGACAGTGTAGTCGGCTACGCTGTTTGTGGTGTAGCTCACGTTGCCGATATGCATGCCGATTTTTTTTGCTGCGCTTATATCTATATGGTCGTAGCCAATGCTGCGCGTGGAGATGAAACGGATTCCCGCATCATAAAATTTCTGGATAAGCTCAGCGCCAACCGGTGTAGTCATTATGCTTATGCAGCGGCATCCTGCTGCTTTGTCGATAGTTTCTGCTGATGGCACTCCCTTTTCGAGAACAAGGTCAATGCCGTATTTCGGCGCGAATTTTTTAAAATATACAAGTTCGTCAGGGCGGTAATTATAAGCTGTCATTTTCATGGTGTAAAGGTCTCCTTTTCATTTTTAAGACATTTGTTATTACAGATGCAGCATCAGGTCGAGCCTTTTATGCAATTCCCCGATATGCCTGAGCGTTTTGCTGTTAGTTACTTTTCGGCCTGAGCGGTAATATTCTACAGAAGGCTTAGGACTTTCGGGAAGCATTTTTTCTTTTAAAATATCCGCAAGGTGATTTACAGTGCCTGCGCTGCCGTCAATTATATTGGTGTCGGCCGGGAAAATTTTGCGGAATGTGTCTTTGAAAAAATTGAAATGTGTGCATCCGAGCACGAGTGTAGAGTATGCTTGCAGGTCATATCCTGCAAGCATGCTGTGCAGGTATGATGTGATTTCAGGTGACTGGAAAATGCCGCGCTCTGCAAACCTTACGAGCTTCGGCAGCGGAAGCAGGTCGACAAGATGCGTTTCGTCGACTTGGGCAATCAGGTTTTTGAGCTTTTCTTCGCGGACCGTTACAGGTGTTGCAACTACCATAATGCGCTTGCCGCCGCATTCTTTTACGGCCGGCTTTACAGCAGGCTCTATGCCGAGAATCGGGATGCTGTATTTTTTCCGCAGATATTCTATAGCTACACTTGTAGCTGTGTTGCAGGCGATGACGACTGCACCGGTACCCTTTTGCAGCATGAACTGCACTGCGCCGTCAACGTAGCTGACGATTTCCTCTTTCGGCTTTTCACCGTAGGGGACATGGTCGGAGTCTGCATAAAAGATATACTCCTCGTTCGGCAGCAACAGCATTGCCTGGTGCAGCACGGTAAGCCCGCCAATGCCAGAATCAAAAATGCCGATTTTCAATTTTCTGTTTCCTCCGAAGATTTATAATGGATTTCGCAGCAGATGCTTGACTGCTATGGGATCCGTTGCCTATTATAAACGGAATATAACTAAGACGCAAGAGACAAGCCGCCATAATGAAAAAAGGAAAGAGGAAATACTGCCATACATTCAAAATTCATGCCATGAAGGCTTATCAATAAATATATTGTTGCGTGGGATAATAGCGGCGAACCTGATGCCGCTGAAAATATATGGCGGAAAACTCTTTATTCCCCAAAATATTTTCAAATTGTGATTTGCTTTTGCTGGTGCTATAATATTGCCAAATGCAGAGAAGAGGGAAACCACATATGAAAAATCATAGGGTGACAATGCGCGACATTGCGAAGGCGTGCGGAATTTCCGTCGCCACTGTTTCTTATGTGCTGAACCACTCGGAAAAGGAAAAAATTACCCACAAAACGCGGCTGAAGGTGCTGGAGGCAGCTGCGCGGTTGCACTATGAACCGCCCACGCCCAAAACATCAAAAAAAACGTGCAGTGGGCTTGTGGCAGTGATAATAACCATTAAGGAAAATAATACTTTTGGGAAAAAAGCAATGTACTACGACCTTGCGGCGGAGCTGAGCCATCAGCTTATGCAGTCCGGTTATGAGACGGTGTTCATAGTTACAAAGGACCTGCCAGGCGAGACAGACGTTTTGAAAAAACACCGCCTTGATGCTGTGTTCCTGATTGATATTGACGACTGCTCGGTAAAGAAACTGCTGAAAAACTATTACGTGCCGATACTTTTGCTTAACTGCATGGTAGGCAACCCGCTTTTCTGTGAAATACGCCCAAATTTTCCATCGCTGCTTGCACGCTCAAAGACTATGCTTGACTCAGAACGTCTTTTCCTTGTAACGGAGGATTTCTGCTGCCAAAAGCAGATGGAACAGTTTACGGACTATTTCCTTCCACGCGACATATATATAAACACGGGCTATGCTGCCGGCATGGCAGCTTTTCTGCAGAACCATAAAGGCCAGAAAGGCGTTGTGCTGGGGGACATGCTCGGTATGCAGGTGCAAAGCCTTTTCTCAAGAAAAGATATTGTTGTTGTTTCGAGCCTCGAAAACACTGAATGGATGCCGCACGATATGAATTTGCTGCGGATACCGAACAGGGCCGTCGCTTCAGTCGCGGTGAAAACCATGAAGAATATGATATCGTTTGGCTACCGGCCAGGAGGCAATAACTGCATCCTTTTAGATAGCGAGCCGGCATAAAGATACTTAAAGGCAGTGCCGGAAAAAACGCCGGCGCTTTTTTTGACTTGGAATGTGACTGTATTGTCAAATATATTCTGCAGGAATATAATTGGTTTAGCATTAGCAGGCCGGTAATATTTTTTATTTGCTTTTAAAAGGGAGTGTTCTTTTTGAAGTATGGAATTCGCACACCTTCGCTGAAAAAATCGCTGTCAGCACGGACAGCGGGAAGGGCAAAGCGCGCGGTGAAAAAAGCATTTATCCCCGGATATGGGCGCAAGGGCATGGGATGGCTTACCAACCCAAGGAAGGCTGCATACAATAAAATTTATCATAAAACTTCAGTAAGCCTGTTTAAGATGTTTAAGTGAGCAGGCATTAAATGTAGGATGAATGGGGCTGCATTATTTATGGTACAGAAGCAGGTAAAATCAAAAAAACGCGTTGCAGACCACGGAGAAGTCTTTACAGCAGACCGTGAAGTAAATGCAATGCTTGACTTAGTAAAAACAGAAACAGAACGCATAGACAGCCGCTTTTTGGAACCGGCCTGCGGCAACGGCAACTTCCTTGCAGAGATAATGCGCCGCAAGCTTGCTGCAGTAAAAAAACAGTATGGGAAAAATCCGGCAGACTTTGAAAAATATGCGGTGATGGCGGCAACAAGCGTATATGGCGTAGATATTCTCGAAGACAATGTCAAAGAATGCCGCAGACGCATTTTCAATATTTGGAATAAATCATACACTGCGAACTGCCGGGAGGAGGCAAATGAGCCGTGCCGCATTGCCGTAAAATATATTTTGAAGCGCAATATTCTATGGGGAAATGCTCTTGATATGAAAATGACCGATGGCAAACCGATTATTTTTTCAGAATGGTCTTTTGTGACAGGAAATCTTGTTAAGCGCCGCGATTTTCGCCTTGACGTGCTCATGAAAGAACAAGGAAAGGAAGACACAAGAAACGACCAGATGTGCCTTGCTTCATATGAGGTTAACGCGGATAATGAGGTGAACTGGGAGTATGACCCCGAGGCAAGAAGTGCCATACCGAAGCCAATAAGGGAATTCCCTCTGACCGACTATCGGGAAGTGCAGCGGTATGAGTAAATCCCGATACATGGCCACCTATAAGCCAGACGTGCTCTCATGCCTTGCCAACCTCAGCAACGATGAGGTATTCACGCCGCCGAAGGTCGCCAAGGCAATGCTTGACATGCTGCCTCAGGAGCTGTTCGAAAATCCGGGTACAACTTTCCTTGACCCCGTATGCAAAACAGGCGTGTTTTTGCGCGAAATTGCAAAGCGCCTGATGAAAGGGCTTGCTACGTCGATTCCGGACGAGCAGGCACGGCGCGACCATATTTTTCATAGGCAGATTTTCGGTATCGCCATAACGGAGCTTACAAGCCTTATGGCGCGCAGGAGCCTTTATTGCTCGAAATATCCTAACGGATATTACTCTGTTACGAAGTTTGACAATCCGGAAGGGAATATCCGCTATAAAAATATGCGGCACCGCTGGAAAAATGGGCACTGCGTTTTCTGCGGCGCCTCGGAAGAAAAATTTGGGGACGTAAAGCGCAAAGGGCTTGAGTCCTACGCTTATGAGTTTATACATACGACAAGACCGGAGGACATTTTTAAAATGAAGTTCGATGTAATTATAGGCAATCCGCCGTACCAGCTCAGCGACGGGGGAGCCAAAGCAAGCGCAACGCCGATTTATCAAAAATTTGTTGAACAAGCGAAAAAGTTAAATCCGCGCTATCTTTCTATGATTATCCCTGCCAGATGGTACGGCGGCGGGAAGAGATTGGACAACTTTCGCCATGAAATGATAACCGACAAGCGCATCAGAGTCCTTCACGATTTTTTGAATTCAACGGACTGCTTCGGCAGCGAAGTCGAAATCAAAGGCGGAATCTGCTATTTTCTCTGGGACCGCGATGACCAGGGGAAATGTAAAATATATACTCATACCAGCGGCCAGGTTGCGGAATTGTCAGAACGTTACTTACAGGAAGGTACCAGTGACGTCTTCATACGGTATAACCAAGGCGTTTCAATTTATCAGAAAGTCTTTCAAGTTGGAGAACATACGTTCGATTCTCTTGTTAGCTCGCAGAAACCATTTGGCCTGCGGACTTATGCTCATGGCAAGAAAGAGCCTTTCAGCGGGGCTGTAAAACTGTATCAGAACGGTGGGGTGGGGTATATCAAGCGTTCTGTTGTACTTCGCAACCAGGAATGGGTCGATAAATATAAGATTTATATATCTGCGGCATATAACGCGGGTGACAATTATCCACATCAAATTCTTGGGAAACCAATTTTGGGAGAACGGGGGACATGCTGTTCCGAAACATACGTTGTGATTGGACCGTTTGAAACGGAATGCCAGGCGAAAAATGCCATTTCATATATCTGCACAAAGTTTTTCCGCTTTTTGGTGATGCTCAAGAAAACATCTCAGCATGCTGCGGCGCAGGTCTATTCTTTTGTCCCCATTCAGGACTTTTCAAAGCCATGGACTGACAAAGAGTTATATGCAAAGTATGGATTGACGGAAACAGAAATCAACTTTATTGAATCTATGATAAAGCCAATGAAAACTGCTGAAGGTGAAACGAATGGCCAAAAATGACTTTTTTGCCCAGCGCCCGGAAATTCACCCGATGATTTACGCATATGAGGAAAACAACCCAAAATACAAGGGGCTTTTGAAAGTCGGGTATACGGCTATAGGTGTGGAAAAACGAGTAGCGCAGCAGTATCCGGTGAAGCGGCCTGACGGCAGCGTACCTTACAGGATCGTCTTGCGGGAACCGGCAATGTACCCTGATGGCACCGCCTTTACAGACAAAGACGTCCACCGCGCGCTGAAAAAACGCGGCATAGAGTGCGTAGGTGGGGAATGGTACCGCTGCACGCTGAACGACGTGAGGGCGGCGGTTATTGCCGTGCGCAGCGGTACGGATAATGCTGAAAACCGGACGAAAACATTTAAAATGAGGCCTGAGCAGGAAGATGCGGTTGGGCGGACGATAAGATATTATGAGTCGGAGCGGAAAGCACGGCCAAGTCATGCGCCTAAATTTCTGTGGAATGCTAAAATGCGCTTTGGCAAAACGTTTGCGGCATATGAGCTCGCGAAGCGTATGAAACTGAAGCGCATTTTGATTTTAACTTTTAAGCCTGCGGCACAGAGCGCGTGGCGTGAAGACCTACTGACGCACGTAGACTTTGAAGGCTGGCAGTTTATCTGCCGGCCGCGTGACATACAAGAGCCTCCAATGGATGAACAGTACGAAAAAGCCGACAAAAGCAGGCCGATTGTATGCTTCGGTTCGTTCCAGAATCTTCTCGGCGTCAATAAGCAAACAGGAGGAATCAAAGCGTCCAACGAGTGGATCCATACCATGAACTGGGACATTGTAATATTTGACGAATACCATTTTGGCGCGTGGCGCGCAAACGCTAAAAAGCTGTTCGAGCAGGAAGACGAGGACGAGTACGACTCATTCGACGTGGAGAAATACCAAAAAGAAGAAGCGGGCGATGCCTACAACGAAACATTTCTGCCAATTACGACTTCATACTACCTCTTTCTTTCCGGCACGCCGTTTCGGGCGCTTAGCTGTGGTGAATTTGGTGAGAACCAGATTTTCAGCTGGACGTACTCGGACGAGCAAAGGGAAAAAGAAGAACACCGCAGCGATCCTGAAAGCCCATATGCCACTTTGCCGCGC
Organism: Ruminococcaceae bacterium UBA1036; assembly: GCA_002316805.1. Taxonomy (GTDB): domain Bacteria; phylum Bacillota; class Clostridia; order Oscillospirales; family Acutalibacteraceae; genus Thermocaproicibacter. Next base: position 12,034 of record DCEF01000011.1, on the reverse strand, counting down.
ATGGTTTTGATGGCGTATAAAATTCCGGATGAGGTGGAGAAAATCGCGAGGAAAGGCGAATCCGACGAATTTGGCCTCAATACTTTCTTCGCGGCAAAGGGCAACGGCGACAGCGCCGAGTTCGTGCATAAGGAATATGTGCAGAAATGGCTCGATTTTATCCGCGGGGCATACTTCCCATCCTCTGTAGATGCGCTGAAGCTCGGGGAAAACAAGAGGCCCGCCTTTCCTTATTCGAATGCACGGCTGCTGAGTGTTCTCACACATACCGTCTGGTTTCTTCCGAATGTGGCTTCATGCTATGCCATGCGGAACCTTCTGGCAGAACGGCAGAATACTTTTTACCACGGCTACAACGTTGTAGTCTGTGCGGGGCCGGAAGTAGGCAACGGCGAGCAGGCACTTGAACCGGTGAGAAAGGCGATGGGCAAAGACCCCCTCAACACAAAGACTATTACTCTTACGTGCGGCAAGCTTGTAACGGGCGTAACAGTCCGTCCGTGGACCGGGATATTTATGCTGAGGGATCTTTCAAGCCCTGAAACGTATTTTCAGGCGGCGTTCCGTGTACAGAGCCCGTGGACTTTGCCAGATGACACAGGCAAGGAAAAAATAATAAAGAATGAATGCTATGTTTTCGATTTTGCCCTTAACCGCGCGCTCCACGAGATTTCGGAGTACAGCTGCCAGCTTGACCTCAAAGAGGGCAGCCTTGAAAAAAAGGTTGGGGAATTTATAAACTTTCTCCCTGTCCTTGCATATGACGGCAGCTCGATGGTGCCGGTTGATGCAGAGGATATACTCAGTTTTGCTGTGACCGGCACATCAACGACGATGCTTGCGAGGCGCTGGGGAAGTGCACTGCTTGTCAATGTTGACAACGAGACATTGGCCAGAATTTTAAGCAATCCGAAAGCGCTTGAAGCCATGAACAAAATCGAAGGTTTCAGGAATATAAACCTTGGCAATGATATCAACATGATAATTAATAAGTCGGAAGCTGTTAAAAACGTAAGGAAAGAAAAAGAAAGAATCACGCCGGAAGAAAAGAAAACCCTTACCGATGAGGAGAAAGAGTATAAGTCCAAACGCCGCGAGATTCAGAGAAAGCTGATGGGATTTGCCACGCGTATTCCGATATTTATGTATCTTTCAGATTTTCGCGAGGAGACTTTGCATGATGTTATTACAAAACTTGAACCCGGCCTTTTCAAAAAAGTTACGGGGCTGGAAGTCGAAGATTTTGAGCTTCTCGTTTCGCTGAACGTATTTAACAGCAGTCTTATGAATGAATCGGTTTATATGTTCAAGCGCTATGAAGATGCGAGCCTTAACTATACCGGCATAAACAGGCACGCCAATGAACGGGTTGGGCTGTACGATACGGTCCTGTCGCGTGAAGATTACGATGAATTGGCAAAGCAGCAGAAAGCGACGGAAATTGCCCCGCCTGCAAAAAAATCTTCCACCACAGCACAACATTCAAAATCCGGTGGCAAAGAATACGAAACAGGTATCTTAAGCTTGAAGTCAGATTAAGCCGTTTATCATAAAAAATTTGGCGAGGGATAAGTTGTTTGGCTTACAAAGAGCAGGGCTGCCGGCAGGTCCAGCAAAGGTGAAAAGACTTTTACCACCCTTGATGCCATAAAGCAGAAATTCATAAAAGCAGAGAAATAAACCGAATTAATGCTTTTCATACCGACTGCGTAAGCTCCTATGTTTTATTAGCCTTTTGTGCCGTAATTTTCCAGCACCAACTAAATAGAGAAAGGCACAGCCATTGCTTTCAAATGCAGACTTTAAGCGCTGAATTCCCAATCAGGCAAAAAAGTCAAAAACTTTGCTGAAAACTTTCTGATTATGTAACTTTTTTTTCTTGATAGGCTTCCTTTAACCGTGTATAATTATAAATAAGGTTTTCATATTAGAAAATTAAAAAAATATCGTGGGAGATTTACATAAATGGATTTTCCAGATTCCATACTGTGTATGTCTGTTTGCAGGCACATGGCAAAGGAGTTATCAGCTGTCGGAAAGGATGCGACAGTTTGACATTTCCCAACCTGTATTTTATTTTTGCTTTTTTGCCATGTGCTTTGATCGCTTATTATCTTGTGCCGGAAAAATATAAAAATTATGTGTTGTTGCTAAGCAGCGTAATTTTTTACGGGTTTGGTTCATGGTGGCAGACTGGCCTTCTCGCGGCCGACACCATCGCAAATTACTTTATGACGGGCCTGTTTTCCGGTAAAAATGCCAAAAATCCACACAGGCGTGAAATGTTTGCGCTGACCGTAGCGGCTAATGTGGCGCTACTGGTATGGTTTAAATGCCATCCCCCGATTCCGGTCGGGATCAGTTTTTACACGTTCCAGATAATTGCTTACCAGATCGACGTTTACCGAAACGATATACCGCGCGAGGATTCCCTTTTGCGGTTCGGCACATACACGTTTTTATTTCCAAAGCTGCAGGAAGGGCCAATAACGCGCTATGATGAAGTATCAGATCAGCTTAAGCGCCATGTATGCCAAAAGGAAAACCTCGAATATGGGTTCCGCATTTTCGTGGTCGGCCTATCGTATAAAGTCCTCCTTGCCGATAAAATAAGCGGGCTGTGGAAGCAGCTTTCGATTATCGGCTATGAATCTGTTTCAACGCCTATGGCATGGCTCGGCATGTGGGCTTATACGCTGCAGCTCTATTTTGACTTTCACGGCTACTCGCTCATGGCTATCGGCATAGGGCGTATGTTCGGTTTTATGCTGCCGAAAAACTTCGTTACACCTTATGGCTCAACATCCGTTTCGGAATTTTATCGCCGCTGGCATGCGACGCTCGGCAGATGGTTCCGCGACTACATCTATATTCCGCTTGGCGGTAGCCGAGCCGGAATAAAGCGCACGATTTTAAACCTGCTTGTTGTCTGGACGCTGACCGGGTTGTGGCACGGCGTAAAATGGAACTTCGTTTTCTGGGGCCTTTCGCTTTTTGTACTCATTGCCATTGAAAAGCTTTTCCTCAGGAAATGGCTTGACAGCCACCCGATTGTCGGGCATATTTATCTGCTGCTTGTTATTCCGCTGACATGGATGCTGTTTGCTAACACCGATGTTTCATCTATTGGGATTTATTTTTCCCGCCTGTTTCCGGTTGTTTCGGCGGGCATAGATGTCAACTTATGTGACTTTTCAGAGTATGGGCTCAGTTATGCGCCATATCTGCTGGCTGGTGTTGCATGCCTTTTCCCACAGCCTGAAAAATTTCTGCTGGGCACGAAGAAATACCAGAAAGCTGTTGTTGCCATACTTTCCGTCCTGTTTTGGGTGTGTGTTGTTTCAATACACAGGAGTGCAAGCAATCCGTTTATGTATCTGCAGTTTTAAGGGAAGGCCAAACATAATGAAAGCTTTTATGAAAAAATGTCCGCTTGTGATGGTGACTATTGTTATTGCTTTGGTGGTTGCTGCTACAGTGGTGGTTAAAAGCTTTGCTTTTCCTGCTGCTGGAAACAAGGCTCAGGAGACGCACGGCAATGTCTCCTCATCACTGCCGCAGTCGGCGGTATCTTCTTCATGCGCCCCATCTAATGTTGCGGGCAGCAGTAAAACTGTTTCGTCTGCCGGTTCTGCCGCATCACATATGCAGCATAAGCCAGGCAGCAGTGCTCAAAAAAGGGCATCGGGTTTTAAATCATCCGGAAAGGAATATTTCAGCGATGCACTTTTCGTGGGCGACAGCCTTACGGAGGGCTTTAAAGACTATGGTGGCATCGACAATGCCAGCTATTTTTGCCACGTGGGGCTCAGCATTTACCAGCTTTTTGAGCATCCGAAAACGGATTTTTCAACAGGCCTTACTCTTGAGCAGACCTTGAGAAAGAAAAAATATGGAAAAATCTATATGCTTCTTGGTATAAACGAAATTGGCACAGGAAGTACAGATTACTTCGTGCGTCACTATTCGAACGCAGTTACAAAAATACGGTCTCTGCAGCCGGATGCTGTGATTTATATCCAATCTATCCTTTATGTTACGCCGAGCAAGGCTTCAGGGGAATCTGTTTTTAATAATACAAATGTAAGAAAGCGCAACAGCGGCCTTAAAACACTTGCAGATGGGAAAAACGTTTTTTACCTCAACATAGACTCTGCCATTGATGACGGGAACGGCAATATGCATGAAGAGTATTCGGGCGACGGTGTTCACCTGAAGGCAAAATATTATCCTCTGCTTAGCACATATATTGAGGAGCATACTGTTTAGGTTTATAATAATTAATTAAGGTTTTGTGAAATAAGGCAATGCCGTCATGCCACTTACGGTGGTTGCTTACGGAAAGCGGGAAGAAAGTTATGGAGAAAAGGTCTTCACATGGCGATGCGGGCAGAAAACTTATGGCCAAAACAGTTGTTGCCTGCGCTTTGCTTGCGGGAGCATGCACAGCCAGCCTGACAGCGTGCAATACTGCTGCCAATAATATGCCAAGCCAGCCTGGAAGCAGCGCAGTATCGTCACAGGCGTCTTCTGAAGTATCGGATTTGCCGCAGCCGCCTGAATCCGAGAAAAAATCTCCAAAGAGCGTTTCCTCCGAGAAAAAACGGACGGGCAGCAAAAGCTCTTCTGTGGTTGCTGTAAAAACAGAAAAGCAGGCTGCTGACAAGATCAAAAAAACAGTTTCTCTGGACTGGAAACGCTACAGGCTGAAAAAGACGGGAACTGTCACGATAGATAACGTGCAGTACTGGGAATTTGAGATGTGGCATGGCTCATCATTCCAGAGCCCGTTTATCCTTGTAAACCCGAAAACCGGCTCTGTGTTCACATGGGCAGTGTCAGACAAAGCCCTTGTGCCGGCGGCACAGGATCAGGCGTTCAGTAAGACGCCCCATACATTTACAGCGGCAGTTTACGATTTTACCATGAACGGCGTTACAATGAAGACAGACAGCGGTACAAAATTCACTGTGCCGAGCCATAACGATACAATAGATATGTCTGGCTTAAAAAATATAACGTACGGCGACAAGGTAAAAATCACGTACACAGGTGTTAAAAACGGCGATGATATGTCACGCGTCTTTTTTACCAAAGTTGAGAAAATCAGCTGATGATGCTGTATGGCTTTTTAACCTAAAGGCAAATGGGCTGATAATCGGTTACTGAAGTCGGCAGCGTAAGCGCGGACTCTGACGGAAAAAATTCCGCAGCCGTGTAAAAGATGTAAAAAAACATTTAGCCTGATATCGGGAGACTGAAAAATATATTTTAAAGTTATTGCATCATGTGAGAAAGCCTGTTATAATTTTAACGAAGTTATAAATCTAAGAGGTCGGACTTTTTTGACAGTGCCAAAGCAGAAATGCAGGCCGCATGACGGGAGCAAAAAATATGATTTTAGTTCTTGATATCGGCAATACAAACATAACGATAGGCGTTTACAAGGGGAAGGAGCTTTTATTCGTTTCGCGCATGGCGACAGACAGAACGCGTATGGAAGACCAGTATGCCATTGAGCTGCGGGAGATCCTTTCGCTTTATGGCATTTCGGCTGATGAGATATCCGGGGTGGCCGTAAGCTCTGTTGTGCCTTCGGTGAACCGCCCGATTCTTAATGCAATCCGTAAGTTTATGAATGCAGAAGTTATTTGTATTGGGCCAAAGACGAAAACAGGGATTACGATTGATGACCAGCGTGCCGAAACGATTGGGGCAGACCTGCTTGTAGGGTGTGTTGCGGCGGCGAATATGTTCAGTGGGCCGTGCATTGTTCTCGATATGGGCACGGCTACAACATTTATGGTGATTGATGAAAACAGGCACCTGTTAGGCGGTGCCATTGCGCCTGGCGTAGGTGTCTCCCTTGACGCCCTTACAGGACGCACAGAGCAGCTTCCGTCGGTTAGCCTTGAGGCTCCAAAGCATGTAATTGGGCGCAATACAGATGAATGTATGCGTTCGGGGCTTATAGACGGGGCTGCATGCATGATAGACGGAATGTGCGACCGTATGGAACATGAGCTCAGCAAAGAATGCAATGTCGTTGCAACCGGCGGCCTTGCCGGAGAGATTGTGCGTCAGTGCCGGCGTAAGATTATACACTGTGATACGCTGCTTCTTGAGGGCCTGCGACTGATTTATGGGATGAACTGCACCTGAATATAATATTAAAATGCACGCTGCCGCCTGCTTAAAAAACAGGCGGCAGCTTCGCAATTAATTTGCTTACTGTTTCATTTCATGGGCTTCCCGCGCCGGTTCCTTGTCGCCATCGACCAGCATGTGGATGCACCAGAAGGCAGCAACTGCAACAATTACAAATACTATTCGGCTGCCGAGCGCAAGCTGGCCGCCGAATATCCAGCCTATTACGTCGAATCCGAAAAGCCCTATACAGCCCCAGTTAAGGCCGCCGATTATCAGAATCGTCAAAGCAATTTTGTCCAGTGTAATCTCCCCCTTTCGCATATAGGTTTTCCAAAAAACAAAAAGATATTTACAAAAGGCCGCTTCTGCGCTATGCTTATAAGGGAGTATAAATGCAAATGGTTTGCATTTTTAGAAAGCACAGTTTTTAATTTTTATTGGTTTTTTTATAAAATCATAGCTGTGCTGTGGGAATAAATGCCTTTAGGCCACGTAGAACCATTGCCAACAGCAATGGTTTCAGTAAGCAGCAGCCATTTTCAGTGCAGTGCCGAGGGCGCTTTTATAAAAACGGTGTAAAAGGGGTCATTGCAATGAAGCAAAATAAGCCGGAAGCCGACCGCCTGAAAAAGTGCGGGCTGAAAAACACACGGCGGCGTGACAGCGTGCTGCACGTTTTGGAAGAAAGCAGCCAGCCGATGACTGCAGAGCAGATTTTTTTTCGCCTTAAATCGCAGAAGATAAGCATAAGCCTTTCGACAGTGTACCGCATCCTTGACGTGCTTGCCGCAAAAGCAATCGTCCTCAAAGTTAGCAGCGCTGAAAGCGGAAGCGCCATGTTTGAGATTAACCGCAAAACACACCGCCATTATTTAATCTGCCTCGGATGCCGCAAAATGATACCTGTAGAAAACTGCCCGCTCGGCAGCCTCGAGAAGCGCCTGGAAAAAGAGACAGGCTTTTCTGTAACAGGCCACAGGCTCGAAATTTACGGTTACTGCAGTGAATGCAAAAAACGTATGTGCAAAGATGCCGCAGCCGCTTCGCCGAAGAGGCCGCATCAATAAAATTGTAAAGACAATAAAAAAGAACCGGTTTGCAGATTTTCTGCAAACCGGTCATTTTATGCTTTACTGCACATGCAAAAACGCAATAGCAGAACTTAGGCTAAAAAATCAGCCCTGTTGCTCCTTCATTTTCGCAAAGCATTCACTGCAATATACCGGACGACCTTCTGTTGGTTGGAACGGTACCTTGCATGGAGCACCGCAGTTTGCACATACAGCATCATACATCTGACGCTGCGGCTTTTGACTCATCCTGCGGGACTTACGGCATTCCGGGCATCTTTTCGGTTCGTTGGTAAAGCCTTTTTCAGCATAGAACTCCTGTTCACCGGCAGTCCAAACGAACTCCTTCCCGCATTCCTGGCAGACTAACGTTTTGTCTTCAAACATAATTTTTACCTCACTCTGTGTGATTATTTTTTTGCCCTGGGACGGAGTTGAACCGACAACCTTTGGAATTACCAAATGCTCTTGCGTTAAGCTACTGGGGCATATATACGTTTGATATGTGTTTAGTGTATAGCAGATTTTTCTTATTGTCAAGCGATATTTTGAATTATTTGAAAAATATTTTGGTTTTTCCCCAAATTTCTAAAAATAAACCCTTAAATTCCATTTATTTTACACGAATATTATGCAGCGAATTCTTGATTTCTTGATTTACAGTATTTTTTAGATATGGCCTGTTCCATTCAGCGGAAACATTCCACCGTAACATATTTTATACTGCAATTTGAAAATTATTCGATTAAAATCTGTGTGTTGCCTTGCTGAAAACAAAAAAAAAGCAGCGGAACTGTGGAAAACCGTTAGCTCCGCTGCCTTTGGTGTAAATGGGTTTAGTTATTTACCAAAATAGCGTTTAAGAAGGCCCTCATATCCTTTGCCATGGCGGGCCTCGTCCTTGGCCATTTCGTGAACGGTGTCATGAATAGCATCATAGTTGAGCTCTTTTGCGCGCTTTGCAAGGGCGAGTTTGCCTGCACAGGCACCGGCTTCTGCCTGAACGCGCATCTCAAGGTTTTTCTTAGTGCTCTTTGTAAGCACTTCGCCGAGAAGCTCGGCAAATTTAGAAGCATGTTCAGCTTCTTCATATCCGTACTTGCGGAAAGCGGAGGCAATCTCAGGGTAGCCTTCACGGTCTGCCTGACGTGCCATCGCAAGATACATGCCGACTTCGCTGCATTCGCCTTGGAAGTTTGCTTTGAGGCCGTCGTAAACTTCTTTGTCAACGCCTTTTGCAATGCCGATTTCATGTTCACAGGCAAAAGCAGTGCTTTCTTTTACCTCTTTGAATTTTTCCCTCGGAGCGCCACACTGTGGGCATTTTTCTGGCGGCACATCACCCTCATAAACATAGCCGCATATTGAGCATACAAATTTTTTCATTACAAAAACCTCCAGTAATCGTTTTTTTGTTAGCATTCTTTCTTTTGTGAAAATGGATTTTATATGAAAGGCATAAGCCTATTCATCGGCTTCATTTACCTAATTTCTGCAGGCATTTATCGCAAATGCCATGGAGAAGCAGATCGCAGGAATCAACTTCGAGGCCAAGTCTTTCAGCTTCTGCCTTAGTCTGTTCCTTGTTTACAAAATCTCCGGGAATATCAAGCACTCTGTAGCAATACGAGCATACGAAGTGCGTATGAGGCCTGATGTTGCCGTCATAACGTTCTTGCCCATTCACATTGCCAATGCTTATAATCGTCCCATCTTTTCTAAGCTGGGTAAGATTGCGGTAAACTGTTCCAAGCGAAAGGTCAGGAAACTTCGGTTTCAGTGTCTGGTAAACCCAGTCTGCTGTGGGATGGCATGTTGTGGAACGGACAGCTTTTAGAATTGCTTCGCGTTTCCTACTGTAGTTTCTTTTCTTTTCAGGTGAGTGCATAATGGCTGTTCCCTCAAATCAATAATGATAATCTTTATTTCTTTTGAACTTATCATACCATGTTTTAAGGAGTTTGTAAAGAAAATTTTAAGAGTTATAAAAAAATTATGGATTGCAATCCGTAAATGCTGGGGGATTTTGCTCTGCTTTGCTTTAGGTTTTAGCAAGTTATCAGAGATGTATAGTCCGTCTCTGAAAACCGCATTTAGGCACTGGCAGTCTTTAGCCTTTATAGGGCGTGTGAATGCCACCCCTTTCAGGGTGGCCATGGCTGTTATTAAAAATGTTGGGGAATATTGCTATAAATGAGTTGAAAAAATATTACCTTGCGAAATAATGAGAAATTTGATAATATTATTAAATGAAAAAAGTGGAAGGATTGCGATGAAACAATGAAATTCACAAAGCGCCTTGCCATGTATCTGCTCATTGCATTGGCAGTGGTGGCAGCCACACTGCTTTCTTCTTGCGGACAGCAGGCGGACGCTGGCGTTATTATGCGTGAAGTGAAAACGGATGCCGAAGAGATGAAAAGCTGCAGCGTATCCACAACAAGCTCGCTTAAATTTACAGCGAACGGCCAGCAGCACAGTTTTCAGTCTTCAAGCAAAATTGATTACCACTCTTCACCATTTGCCATGAAGTCAGTGCAGACGTCGCACAGCGACGGTGAGAACAGCAGCAGCGAGTCATACACCGTGCCGGAAAACGGGACGACTGATTTTTACTGCCGCACTTCTTCTGGCTGGCAAAAAACAGATGCAAAAGATCTCGATCCATCGCCTTTTTCTCAAATAAGTATCATGCAAATGCTTAATCAAGTACAGGACCAGAAATATGTTAGAAAAACAGAAGTGGATTCCCAAAAAGTACATAAAATAGAGCTTCACCTTAAAAATGAAATTTTACGCAGTACTGTTGAAAATATAGTGACTGCTTCGGGCATGGGCGAGAATTCCAAAACAATTGTGCAGGCACTGCTTGACAGCGCACCAGACATTTATGGCTACTGCTATATAAATGCCGGCAGCGGACATCTCGTGCGCCTTGAACTTGACGCAGCCGATGAAGTTAATCACATTTTCCAGAATATTGACGGGAGCACTGTTAAGATCAAAGTGTCGAAATGCCAAATATGTGGGAACTTTTCCAGAATAGACAACGCTCCGGCAGTTATCCTTCCAGACGGGGCAAAAAATGCCTCTGCAACGCAGGCGAAAGGATGAGTTTTTAGTCAAAATCATGCTGCTGTAAATCTGCAGGCTTTCTCAACAAGGCAACATTTTCCGTGAACTTGACATAGCAAGCCCAATAAGGGTAGAATAAAATATAAATTATGACAACATACGACAGGGACTGAGACAGAACCTGCTTTTGTGCGAAAAAGTGCTTCCTGCAATGCCGGCAAAACTGGTAATTTTGCAGAAAGTTTGGAAAGTTTTGCGGATTTGCTGCCTTTTGAAAAGGAGACAATCATGCTGAAAAAATTTACAGCTACTGTTTTATGTTTAGCTCTTATTTTCTCATGCCTAACAGGGTGCGGCCACAGCAAAAATGTATCTTCAGGAACTGATACAAATAAAGATGATTTCCCTGTCACTGTAAATAACATTACAATTAATAATAAGCCTACAGGTGTCGCTGTGCTGTCACCGAATGTGGCAGATGTAATTCTGGCGCTGGGCTATGAGCTCTGCCTGAAAGCGAGAAGCACAAAGTGCACGCAAAATGACCTTGCGGCGCTTCCTGTAGTTACTGCTGATGATGCATATAAGATTAAAAACGATGGCGCCGACCTCGTTTTTGCTGACTCTGACATCACTCAAAAGCAGCGTGACACTATGCGGAATGCCGGCATCACAGTCCTTACTATTTCCAAGGCTTCATCGCGGGCCGACATGGCGCGGCTTTATGCTCAAGTCGGAGCCGCGATAAAGGGCAAAGTTACCGGCAGCGAAAAGGGAAAAACTGTGGCAACAGGCATCTTTGAGTCCATAGATGATGTGACGCGCGCTGTACCTTTCAGCAGCGTACCTGCAACGGCTGTCTATCTTTATGACCTCATAGGAGATGCGGCAACGGGAGATACGATTGCAGGCAGCCTTGTAACGGCATCGGGATTCCACAATATTGCAGATGACGGTTCCAATGGAAAATATTCGGTAGACAATATGTTGAAGGCGAATCCGAAATATATTTTCTGTACCAAGGGCCTGAAAGCACAGCTTATGTCTTCGCAACAGTTTTCAAAGTTGGATGCGGTGGAGCAGAAAAAAGTTTATGAAATGGACCCAAGCCTTATGACACTTCAGGGTGAGCAAATGATAAATGCTGTTACGTTTATGGCGGGCACGGCGTATCCGCAGCTTCTGCAGAGCACTTCGTCGTCATTGGCATCGCCATCAAAGCCTGATTCATCAGGCACTCCTTCTTCAACGGTTTCTACTGACGGATTGAACCTTGATCAAACACTCCGCAACGGCATGCAGAACAACGATGTGCTTAAGATGCAGAACCGCCTGTTGAAGCTTGGCTATATGTTTGTAAAACCATCTGGCCTCTTTGCAGAAGGAACGGAACAGGCGGTAAAAGATTTCCAGCTTGAAAATGGCCTTCCGGCTACAGGCATTGCAGACCCGACCACACTGCATAAGATGTTCGATTCAAATGCTAAACGGCGCGAAAACTAACGCATGGCTGCGCCTTAGATAATAGCAGGTTTGACAAATCTATCTTAATATTTTATAATAAACAGGTGCTGTTACATGAGACAGCACCTGTTTATTGTTTAATGGATAAGGCAGTGAATCTTATTTTGGCTGTGGCATAAAGCCATACATTTGTCTTCGTAGCTCAGATGGATAGAGCGACCGCCTCCTAAGCGGTAGGCCGGCGGTTCGAATCCGCCCGAGGACACCAAACGAGA
>DCEF01000019.1 GCA_002316805.1 Ruminococcaceae bacterium UBA1036 | reverse complement strand
TATTGTCAATAGAATATAAAAATAGGGGCACACGGAATTAGCCGGGTGCCCCAAACTGTGTCTATCCTGTTTTACGCTTTCACCTGTGTTGCACCCGCCTGCGGTGTGCTGTTGGTGTTCGACGCTACCGCCCCGCTCTCAGGCGTGTGTGTCTTAGACAGTGCGAGGACAAGCAGCGGAATAACAACGTAAATCAGCTCGTCAACTTCCGGCGTATCGGCAATGCCATCGAGCGCCAGCGCATTGATCCGGCAACGGTCGACATGGAAAGAAATCGCGGGACAAACGGAGCTGAGTGAACTTCAAGCCCGGGAGCGCGCGAGAGTTTCTTCATTGCTTCAGGTGACAATGCTTTAAGGCCAAGTGGTCTTTCCGGGAATGGTACGCTGGAAAAAGTAATATTGCTAATTCCTTGCCTCAAAACCCAATGGATATTTGACAGGGCAGTATAAATGCTATCCTCCTAATGTATCGTCCTGCTTCTGAAACCAGTCTAAGGCTTCATACAGATGCTCTATTTTAAAATCAGGCCACATTTTATCGATGATATAAAAATCAGCATAAACTGATTGAATGGGAAGAAATCCACTTAAGCGTCTTCGCCCACCCCAACGTATTATTAAGTCAATCCTTGAAATATCGGAAGAGGCAATTTTCCCACTTCCTTTATTATCAGCATAGTTTAAATCCCAATCCCAGCTATAGTTCACAAGGAAATTCACGTTTATGAGTCCTTTGCCAATTACTGTCCTTGTAGTGTAGGGAAGCAATTCCTTTGGAAACAGAGGAGATTTTGTATCGCCAACAATCAGCAGATTTGCATCATGCTTTAAAAGCTCAGAAACGGAATCAATGCAGGCTTTAGTAAATGCTTTTGTTTGTACTGCAGGCCGTTTAGTGTTATCCTTTGTAAAACCATAAAATGTGATTTCCTTAATTCCGAGAAGCACACATTCTTGGTAAAGCTTAAGCCCGGGATTAATTCCATAGCTATAGCCATCTTCTTTATGCATCCCATTTTGCTGAGCCCATCTTCTGTTTCCGTCAGGGATGATTCCAATGTGTTTTGGCAATCTGTAGTAGCTTTTCATTTGAGGATTCCTTCCTTCTATATGATGATATCATTTGCCTTATTCTTTCCATTATTACTCTAAAAATATTAGCAAGCTTTAATTAAACTAAGACGCTGAAAAGCCGGGCGCTTTTCTCATGCCTTAGCGTGTGGGATCCGACGGGAAGGAGTCACATGGAAAATTACATCAACCACATTTTCAATATGGATTGTATTGCCGGGATGGCAATGTACCCGGATAAAAGTATTGACATGATCTTTTCTGATTTGCCGTATAATATGACCCGATGCCGGTGGGACAGCATGATTCCGTCTCCGGAGCTCTGGAAGCAATACCTTCGCATCGTCAAAGACAACGGCGCCATACCGTCCACGACAAAGCTGATTTCCAGCCAGCCCAGGCTATTCCTCCATTGTTGGTACTGTTTGAGTATCTCATCCGGACTTACACAAATTCTGGCGAGTTCTGGCAAGTTTGTTCTCGACAGTTGCATGGGTAGCGGGGCGACGGCGGTCGGCACTATATCCCGAGATCAGAAAAAGCAGGATCAGATTGAGGATAAATTGACGACGAAAGAATACCAAGACCCTTTTAAAGGTTAACCGGAGTCAGTCCACTATGGCTTGAACAAAGTGAAAGCCAGCGCCTTTTAGGCGCTGGCAATCTTATGCCCTTTTAGGGTTCGTGCAAGCCACCCGTTTTACGGGTGGTATTGACTTTTGCAATCCATAAATTATGTTACCTAAAATTAAAAAGCGGTACAGGTGTTGTATAAACGTTATATAGATGCTATTAAGCAAAACAAAGAAAGCCGCATGAACAGCTGAATAAATCAGTGTTCATGCGGCTTTACGACTTTGGTGCGCGAGATGGGACTTGAACCCATATGAGAAAACTCACACGCCCCTCAAACGTGCCTGTCTGCCAGTTCCAGCACTCGCGCAAAAATATATATGCAGCAAACCTTTGAAAAGGCAACGATGATATTATACCACTACCACAGAGTACTTGTCAACTGAAACGCAGATTTTTTGCGCTTAAAATTGTCGGAATAGCAGGCTTATGAAATTGAAAATTTCAGGAACGGATTAAGCTCTATACAATAAGCGTATAAACAGGTTCTCACTTCGCGCTGAAATTCTATCGGTATGCATTTGTTTAACTTGTATGCAAATAACTGTTTATGGAAGTTTATTGCCGGCGGCACAGTAAATTTTATACCATTCGTGCCTTGTTAGGGTGATATCAGCAGCCTTGCGGCAATCCTTAAGCCTTCCTATGTTCATTGTGCCAATCACGGGCTGCATTTTCGCCGGATGCCGAAGTATCCATGCAAGGGCGATAGTTGTATTTGAGACGTTGTACTTTTCGGCGATTTTGTCAATTACGCTGTTGAGCTCAGGAAATTTGTCATTGCCAAGAAATGTGCCTTTGAAAAATCCGTACTGGAACGGCGACCATGGCTGGATAGTGATATCTTTCAGACGGCAATAGTCGAGAATACTGCCGTCTCTATCTACAGCAGAATCGTTTTCCATGTTGACGTTAATACCATTGGAAATCATTGTCGCGTTTGTAATGCTGAGCTGCAGCTGATTTGCAACTATTGGCTGGTTAAGCGACTGCAGCAGCAGCTCAATCTGCATAGACTTTTCATTTGAAACGCCAAAATAGCGGACTTTCCCGGAACGTTTCAGTATATCAAACGCCTCTGCAACCTCATCAGGTTCAACAAGTGCATCAGGACGGTGGAGAAGCAAAATGTCAAGATAATCTGTTCTAAGGCGTTTAAGGCTGCCATCAACAGCCTCGAGTATATGCTTTTTGGAAAAGTCGTACATACCTTCGCAAATGCCGCATTTTGACTGGATTATCATCTTTTCACGCATGCTGCTGTTCATATTGATAGCATCGGCAAAAATCTGCTCACATTCACCGCCACCGTAGATATCGGCGTTATCAAAAAAGTTAAGGCCTAAGTCAAGCGCAGTGCGAAGAAATTTTTCAGCTTCGGCCTTGCTTATGGAGTTTATGCGCATGCATCCAACAGCAATCGGAGGCACTTTTAGGCTGGATTTTCCAAGTTTAATTGATTTCATTGTTAGTCTCGCCCCTTATATGAATTAATTTATAAGATAAGATTTAGATAAGATTTTTTAAATGCACATGCGGTAAATCTTTTCGATATCGTTCTGGTTAAGCGGCTTAAAGCCATGAAGAATTCCGCCTCTGCATGCTTTTTTCGCCATAGAGGCAAAATTGCTGCTGTCGATTCCGAGCGATGACAGTGTGCTGTTAAGGTCTAAATCCTTGTAGAAAAAGTCGGCAAGCTTTTGGATAGCCTGTTTTGCTGCTTCCATGGCTGGCAGGTTGCTGCTTATTCCAAATACATTACAGCCAAACTGGCGGAACTTCGGGGCTGTGGTTTCATCAAGGGTATATTCCATCCAGCGCGGTGTAAGTATGGCAAGACCGAGGCCATGTGTAATGTCATAAACAGCGGAAATCTCATGCTCCATGGGATGGCAGCTCCACTCCTGGCTTTTGCCGCCATTTATGAAGCCATTAATTGCCCATGAGGAAGCCCACATGAGGTTAGCGCGTGATTCATAATCTGTCGGCTCTTTCATAGCAATAGGTGCATAGTGGATAACTGTCTTCATCAGCGCTTCCATTACACTGTCGAGCATCGCGAGATCCTTGTCCATATTAAAATATACTTCGATAATGTGTGAGAGTATATCTGCCGAGCCGCAGGCTGTCTGGTATGCGCTGACAGTATATGTGTTTGTTGGGTCAAGGAACGATACTTTAGGCCTGAGAAGCGGATGTCCAAAGCCAAGTTTATCTTTTGTTCCCGGATTGCTGATAACGCCGCAGTCATCCATTTCGGAGCCGGTTGCAGCAAGCGTAAGCACCGTAATAATTGGGAGGCAGTTAGTGACGGTAGCTTTCCCTGTTAAAATGTCCCATGCATCACCGTCATAATAAGCGCCTGCACCGATGAATTTGGCAGCATCTATAGTTGAGCCGCCCCCAACTGCGAGAATCACATCAATTTTTTCTTTCTTACATATTGAAGCGCCGCGGTTAACAGAAGCGACACGCGGATTTGGCTCTATGCCTGGGCATTCAAACAGTTCAAGTCCCGCCTTATTTATTTCAGCGACTACCCTGTCATACAGGCCATTCTTTTTGATGGAACCACCGCCGTAAACAAGCAGGACACGTTTCCCATACTTTTCAAGTTCCTCGCCCAAATGCCCGAGCTGATTTTTGCCAAAATATACTTTTGTGGGAATATGATAAATAAATGAGTTCATAAAAAGTTCCTCCTTAAACAATTCAAAATGTAGGCGTAATGTTTCACCTTTAGTTTATCACATTCAGCTACCAGCGCGTCAAGAGAATTTTCACTGGTGCTACAATTTTTATGATTTTTAACAAAAACGCGGCTATCCTTTTTTAAAGGCAATTTTTTTACACCTGCTTTCGTATACGGCAGAGCTAAAAGTGACAGCCTTAAAAGATTGCAATTTCAGATTTTTTATGGTATATTATAATTGTATTTCCGGGTGTGGCGCAGTTGGTAGCGCGCTTGGCTGGGGGCCAAGAGGCCGTGAGTTCAAGTCTCGCCACTCGGACCAAATAAATAGCCCGCATGAGTGCTGAAAAGCCAGTGCCCATGCGGGCTTTATTTATTTCATAGTAATCCTTATCAATTCAAAAAAGTGCATTTAAAATCAATTTTAAGTAGGCACTTTGGTAGGCACTATAGGCGCAGAAATAAGAGCATTAAGCGCTGTGCGGGTATCTTCTATCATTTTCGGCTTGAGCGATATATATACCTCATGTATCATCTTCGCATTAGCGTAACCGTCAAACCGACCGGCGTATCAAAAAAGGTTGGAAAAAGTAAGATACTGAATTTAATCACCGAAAGGATCTAAAAGAGTCTTTTGGACAAGATTGGGGCAATTGATAATGGAAAAAGATCTGCAGACACTTGGCAAGGACCAGCGTATGGCCGAATGGGTCCATCTAATTGAAAACATCGTGTTCCTTGAACTGCTACGGCGCGGCAACAAAGTAAATATCGGCAAGCTCGGTGGCAACGAAGTCAATTTCATCACACGCGGCAGCACTGGGACGGTTTATTATCAGGTCGCGCGTCCTCCGTGCTCTACGAGTATACTCTGCGGCGCGAACTGGAGCCTTTACAGCACATTCTGGATAACTACCCAAAATATTACCTTCTTACTCTCTACAATATAGGCGCTGGGGTGGATTATGATGTCATTAGTCAGTGATGGCTGCTGAAGAAATAAACAGGATGTTTCCAGGATATAAAAGCTAATTACAGCTTTTATATCCTGAAAAAATGGAATATTGAGAAAAGCAGTGCTGCTGAGATTTTTGAGCTTTATAACCTAAGCCGCATAAGCAGGCCAATTTTAAGGCTTGCCTGTGCGGCTTTTGGTATCAGCAGACTGGAAAACGTTTGTCAGGTTTGTTTCCCTGCAAACTGGCTGTTATAAAGGTCGGCATAGAAGCCGTTTTTCATCATCAAAGATTCATGGTTTCCTTTTTCTACAATCGCTCCGTGATTCATCACGAGAATTGTTTTTGCGTCGCGTATGGTGGAAAGCCTGTGGGCAATTACAAAGTTTGTGCGTCCTTTCATAAGGGCCGCCATAGCTTTCTGAATTAACACTTCCGTGCGTGTGTCGACGCTGCTTGTCGCTTCGTCAAGTATTAGCACTACAGGGTCGGCGAGGATTGCGCGTGCGATAGTCAGGAGCTGCTTTTGGCCTTGAGATATGTTTGAAGCATCCTCGTTTAGTTCTGTATTATATCCGTCAGGCAGGCTGCGGATAAAACGGTCGGCATGGGCAGCTTTGGCAGCTTCAACTATTTCATCATCTGTTGCCCCTTCGCGGCCGTATGCTATATTTTCGCGTATAGTCCCATTGAACAGCCATGTGTCCTGAAGCACCATGCCGAACATTGTGCGCAGGCTTCCACGCCGTATTTTCCTTATATCTACGCCGTCAAATGTCAGGGAGCCGCCGCAGATTTCGTAAAACCGCATCAGAAGGTTGACGAGTGTTGTTTTGCCTGCGCCGGTTGGGCCGACAATCGCAATTGTGTCGCCATTGCGGACATCAAGGTTCATGTTTTCAATCAGCGGTACGTTCTCTTTGTAGCGGAAACGGACATGGTCAAAACGTATATTGCCCTGAGGGTTTTTAAGCACTGTGGCATCTTCCGCATCAGGTTCCTGCTCCTTTTCATCAAGGAGCTCAAAAACACGCTCCGCGCATGCTACGGTAGACTGGATAACATTCGCGATATTTGCTGTCATGATAATAGGCTGTGAGAACGACTTCGAGTAGGCGACAAATGATACGATATCTCCAAGGTTAAGATATTGCTTTGTGACAAAGATTCCGCCTATAACGGCGATAAGCACATAGCCGATATTGCCGATGAAATTCATCAGCGGCATCATTATGCCTGAATAAAACTGGGCCCTCCAGCCTGACTCGTACAGTTTGTCGTTTATGCCGCGGAATGTTTTGACTGACTGTTTTTCATGGCCAAATGCCTTAACGACAGTGTGACCCATAAACATCTCTTCCGTATGCCCGCTCAGGGCGCCGAGATGTTTTTGCTGTGCTGAATAGTATTTCTGCGAATGATTAGTGATGAACATCGTGGCAAGCAGATAAAGCGGAAGTGTTGCGAGCACTATCAGCGTGAGGACGATATTTATGCTTACCATCATCCATATATAGCCGATAATCTGGAAAAATGACGTTATTATCTGCGTCAGGCTCTGCTGCAGCGTCGAAGATATCGTGTCTATATCATTAGTCATGCGGCTAAGTATGTCGCCGTTTGAATGGGCATCAAAATAGCTTAGCGGCAAGCGGGAAAGTTTTTCGTCAACCTGCTGCCGTAGCACAGAAACTGTTTTCTGCGCTACGGCAGACATAATATACTGCATTGCAAATGTAGTGATGGCACTTAAAGCAAACACAATAAGCAGGCGCACAAGTGAATCCCAAAGTGCCGCGAACGGTATGGCGCCGCCATATTTTCGCACGTCATTGACTCCGCGGTCAAAATCAGACTGTGAAATGCTCGGCACTTTTTTTAAATACTCGGCCGGTAGCTTTTTTGAAAGGCTGAAAAGTTTCTGTACCGCGTTAGCTTTTAAATCGTTGCTTTTAAGTGTACTGACATATGGTACGGCGACAATGTCTTTAAGTGCCTGAAATTCTGTCTGCGTAAGACCTGCCTTTTTCAGTGCTTCCTGCGAAAAGGTGCTTTTTGCTTTTGCCTTAGCATCTTCCTTTACGCTATTTAACTTTTTCTGAAGTTCGGGCTGCTGTTTTGCAAACTGCGCGTCAACGGCGGCTCTTGCCTGCTGCCCGGCCTGCTTTTTAACCGCATTAAGTTTAGCCTGCACGGCGGGCTGCTGCTTTGCAAACTGCGCATCGACGGCTGCCTTAGCCTGCTGCTCGGCCTGTTTTTTAGCTGCGCTGAGCTTAGCCTGTGCGGCGGGCTGCTGTTTTGCAAACTGCGCGTCGACGGCTGCCTTAGCCTGCTGTTCGGCCTGCTTTTTAGCTGCGCTGAGCTTAGCCTGTGTGGCGGGCTGCTGTTTTGCAAACTGCGCGTCAACGGCACCATCTGCCTGTTTTATTGCTGCCCGCTTTGCTGCCGAGGTTTCGGGTGTGACCGGAATGGCTGCAAAGCGTTTTTCAACAGCTTTTTCGGCGTTAAGATATGCCTCATTTTTCTGCTTTGAGACTGTTTCATTAAACATTTTTTCCGCAGCATCGTCAGCCTTTTTCACCGCAGTGCTGTATGCCTGCTGCTTTTTTGCTGCAAGCGCTTTCTGAAATCCATTTTCAGCGGCGGCGTCCGCGGCTTTGGCAGCTTTGCTGTAAGCCTGCTGCCTGCTGGCTGAAAGGGTTTCACGAAACTTTGCCTCAACTGCGGCGCTGGCCTTTTTTTCAGCCTCGCCGTAAGCTTCCTGTTTTGACGTGCTGACTTCTTCCGCAAATTTTTTCTCAACTGCGGTGCCAACTTGGCGCACGGTGCTTTCCCTTCCGGCCTCAAGCTTCTGGATCATGGACTTTACTGGCGGATCTATTTTTTTCTGTATCTTTTCAGCGGAGTTCACTGTAGATTTTGAAATAAAGCCATCAGTCAGTATATTGGTGGAATCACCGACGAGCTTCGGAGCTTTGACAGTAAAGATGGTGCTTGCAAGCGCAAAACAAAAGACGACAGCCAGCTTTGGCAGTTGAGGTTTCAGGTAAAAAAGGAGACGGCGCGACGTGCCGCGGAAATCTTTTGCCTTTTCAGCATTGCTGTGCCTCGGTGCCTGCCCGCGTGGCCGCTTTTTACCGAAACCATTGTTTCGACTGATTCCACTGTTCATGCCATTTCCTCCTGCGACAGCTGCGAAGAGACTATTTCACGGTAAACCTCGCAGCTGCCAAGCAACTCTTTATGTGTGCCTATCCCGGCAACGGTGCCGCCGTCAAGTACTATAATGCGATCGGCATCCATAATGCTGCCTACGCGCTGTGCGACGAGGATGACCGTCGCATCTTGCGTCTCGTTGCGCAGTGCGGCGCGCAGCTTTGCGTCGGTTTTGAAGTCGAGTGCCGAAAAACTGTCGTCAAATACATATATTTCAGGCTGGCGCACGAGCGCGCGGGCAATCGAAAGCCTCTGTTTCTGCCCACCGGAAAGGTTAAGCCCGCCTTCTGAAAGCATTGTATTATAGCCGTCTTTCATGGAAGAAACAAATTCATCCGCCTGGGCAATTTTTGCCGCATATATGACATCATCTTCTGTTGCGTCGGCCTTTCCGTAGCGCAGGTTATCGGCAATAGTGCCGGTGAAAAGGACAGATTTCTGCGGCACGAACCCGATTTTTGCCCTCAGTTTTTCCTGAGATATATCATGCACGTCAATGCCGTCGACAAGGACCCTGCCACTTTCGACGTCATAAAAGCGGGGGATAAGGTTTACGAGCGTTGTTTTTCCGCTTCCGGTGCCGCCGATTATTGCAGTTGTTTCTCCGGGACCCGCACTAAACGATATATCTTTTACAGCGGGTTCTTCCGCACCATGGTAGCGGAACGTAACATGGTCGAACGCCACATAGCCGCGCTCTTTGCTGGACGCAATGCTGTAAACGGGGTCTTTGATTTCAGGTTTTACTTCCAGCACTTCTTCAATGCGGTCGGCTGCCGCCTGCGCGCGTGGGATCATGATGAACATCACGGCCATGGCGATAAGGGAAAACAGTATCTGCATTGCATACTGTAGAAAAGCTATAAGCGCGCCGAGATCCATATTTCCAGCGTCGATCCGTACCGAGCCGAACCAGAGTATAGCTACTATTAAAATGTTGAGTATCATCATAAGCGCCGGAATGAGAAATGCCATAATGCGGTTGACTTTTATATATGTGTCTGTCAGGTCTCCATTTACAGTGTCAAACCGCTTTTTTTCGTGCTTTTCGCGGTTAAAAGCGCGTATGACCCTGATGCCTGTAAGGTTTTCACGTAGGACAAGGTTCAGCTTGTCTATTTTTTTCTGGACCTGACGGAAAATCGGCATTACAAATTTCCCTACGATAAATATAATAACTGCTACAACCGGCAGCGTTTCAAGCAAAAGGACTGTCAGCTTTTTGTCTTTTGAGTAAGCGAGCATAACTGCGCCGATGCACATTATGGGGGAACGCAGCATAAAGTTGAGTATCATAATTGTCGCAGTCTGTACCTGAACAACATCGTTAGTTGTGCGTGTGATGAGTGTTGAGGAACCGAACCGGTCAAATTCATGCATTGAGAAGCCTTCCACATGCTCAAAGACCTGGTCGCGCATAATCCTGCCAAACCCGACCGAAACCTGTGAGCTCAGCAGGCTTGCCAGCACGGCGCATACGGCGCCAATGCCGGAGATGAGGAGCATGTAAAGGCCCTCATGCATGATGTAGCCGACGTTTTCTTTTATGATGCCATCGTTAATAATGTCGGACATGATGGTTGGCAGGTAAAGGTCTGCCAGCACCTGAAGGAAAACAAGAACGACAATGCCGATGATATGGAAAATATATGGTTTAAGATTTCGGTAAATTTTCAGCATGACAGAACCTCTTTTATTTTCCGACTACACTTTTTTGCGATTTTTCCTTCTGCCGGAAATAGCTGTAGACTTCATCCATTAAGTCGGCGAGCTGGCTGCTTTTTTCAGCGCCGAGGTAAGACACGAGGCCGTTTATTTCTTCTTCGTAGTGGGTCCGGTAATAGCTCGTAAGCATTTTGCCATCGCGGCTCAGAAGTATTCGCACAAAGCGCCTGTCATCAGGATCGGTCGAGCGTGATATTAACCCGCCTTTTTCGAGGACGGAGAGCACAGCATTGATGGACGGCGTTTTTATTCCCATGTTTTTGCTCAGCTCTGTAGCTGTGATGCCGTTCTTATGTTTCTGTTGCAGGCCATGTATAGTAAGCAGCATCATAACGTCGCTGGGCCTAAGCATTATATGGCCTGCAGGATGCTCACGGCAGTGCTTTTTCTGGAAGCGGTAAAGATACCGGAACTGCATAAATGCCCCGGAAAGCTTCTTGACGGCGGCTTCTTCTTTGCTCTCCATAACATCCCTCCAATTAAGAATAATTAGCATTTCTAACAATTAGTAATACTAATTAATATGCTAATCAGTATAAAACCATTTCAAACATTTGTCAAGCAGAGATTTTAATGTGGAAGCATGTGAAGTTGGTACCTTTTGGCAAAATATTAAGGCTTTGAGAGGTCTGCAAACGGATAGTCCGGAATCTCATCGGCAAGAATTTCACGCGTGAGGTTTATCCAGCTTTTGCAGTGGCTGATTATGACGGAATCACCACTTACAACATTGCTTTTGCCTGAAAGGACTTTGTCAACATGCGGCTCTGCGTATGCGCTGACTGAGAATGGAAATTTGCTTAGCACCTCACGCACGCGCTGCGCCAGCCGCCCAGCGTTAGAAACCGGCGAGTCGAAATAGAAGACTGCGGCCGCTGCGCCGCGCTTTTTAATCGCGCGCCCTATCATGTTTATGGCTTCGTCCGTCTTGTCGATAAGCCTGTAAGTCCCATGCAGGCCGGCAAGGTCGCGGACGGTTCCATCCATGCACAGGAGCAGGGTGCCGCCTGAAAGCGCAATCTCGAGCGGTATCACAATATTGAACCCGTCGATATGAAGTGTTTCACTACAAACTGAATTTTTCTGCTGGCGGGAGAGCCTTGCCCTTAAACTGCCCTCACTGGCTGCGGCGCGGAAAAGCGCCATGCGCTGCCTTGAACTGAGCTGGTAATGGTCGCCTACAAACCTTATGCTGCGCTCTGCCCCATAGCCTCGGTTCAACAGAAAAACAATGTCGCGCTGTGCAGAGCGCAAAATGGCGAGGCTTTCGGAAGAAAATTCCTTTTTGTCACTTGGCACGAATCCGCGCCGGACTTTTTCCGGCATAAGCATCACCCTTTTTATTCACAAATAAGGCAAATAATTTCTGCGGCCTGCATCTTAATAAATGCAGGCCGCAGAAATGCAGAAGCTGTTAAGGCAAGCCTTAAGCTTTTTTGGGTTCACTGTAAGTTTTTCCAAAAGTCTCGACTGTAATAGACTCGATTCTCTGCTTTTCTAATGGCTTGTCGTCATAGTCACGCGGGCTTGAAACAATACGGTCGACTTCTTCCATGCCGGATATTACTTTGCCGAAAGCCGCATATTCACCGTCAAGGTACGGCGCATCGTTAACCATAATGAAGAACTGTGAGCCGGCGCTGTTTGGGTTGACGGTGCGCGCCATTGATATGACACCGCGTGTGTGCTTCAGGCTGTTAGGGAAATGGTTTGAAGAAAATTCCCCGCGTATGCTGTATCCGGGTCCGCCGGTGCCGTTCCCTTTCGGGTCGCCTCCCTGAATCATGAATTTGGGGATAATGCGGTGAAAAATGGTCCCGTTGTAGAACCCTTTCCGGATAAGCGAAATAAAGTTATTCACAGTATTTGGCGCAATGTCAGGGTAAAGCTCGATTTTAACCGTTCCATTGGAAGTCTTTAACGTAGCAACAGGGTTTTTCATAAGAAAGCCTCCATTTTAAACTTAAATACGATAGGCCTGCGAAAAAACAATATTAAACATATCTTGCCACATACATCATTATGTGTCAAGATAATCTCGGTTTTACGCAAACCAGGATATATTTCCAGCATAATATGCTGCACTTATTTTCTTGAGGTGAATAAACAACGCGTTTCATGACAATAATTCTTCTGTAAACAGAAAACGGAGATGAACTGCCATGAAAATATGGGAAAAATCGGTTTGCCTGGCGCTGATTATGACGATACTATTCTCTTTTACGGGATATACTGCGAAATGTGAAGATATCCCAAACCGTATTCTGCGCCTCCATGTGCTTGCAAATTCGGACTCGAAACAGGACCAGGAATTAAAGCTTAAAGTGCGCGACCGCATACTTGCCGAAAGTAAAGGCATGCTCAACGGCGTAAAAACGCGCGGCGAATCCGAAAAGGTTGTGTCTTCGCATATTCCGGAAATCGAAAAAGCAGCAAGGGACGAAGTGCGGAAACAGGGGTACAACTACCCTGTAAATGCTGAGATGACAAATATGTTTTTTAATACGCGGCAGTATGGAAATGTTACCATTCCGGCCGGAATGTATGACGCGCTGCGTATAACGATAGGCTCGGGGAAAGGCCATAATTGGTGGTGCGTACTTTTTCCGGCGCTCTGCCTGCCGGCAGCAGAAGCCCCTTCGCGGCTGGAAGACGTCCTCAATCAGGACGAAATGCAGGTGGTTAAAGAGCCGAGCGGCAGCGGTGGGTATACCGTTAAATTCAAATCGGTGGAACTGTATGAAGAATTTCGCAGCTGGCTTGACGACCGGAAAAAACTTAAAGGATGAAAATGTGAGCTTCTCCCTCTTGTTATGGTATAATTGCGTAAGAGAAGAGGGGAAAATCCATGCTTCAGCTTATTTTCGGCCGCTGCGGAAGCGGGAAAACGCATTTTGTAAGGGAAGGGCTCAAAAAGCTCGCAAAGCAGGGAAAAGAGCGCCTGATGCTCCTTGTGCCGGAGCAGTCGTCTTTTGAAAATGAGCGTGCCATGCTTCGCCTTCTCGGTGAGAAGAGCGCGCGCCGTGTGGAAGTCACGAGTTTCAGGCGGCTTGTGGACATCGCCCAGCGCAGGTGCGGCGGCTTTGCGGGGCGCAGGCTTGATGACGGGGGCCGCAGCATATTTATGAGCCTTGCCATTGAGCAGGTGCGCGACAGGCTTGAAATTTTCCGCAAAAATGCCAACAGCACGGAGCTTGTAAACCTTATGCTGCAGATTTCGGCGGAGCTTAAGATGTGTGAGATAACTCCGCAGACGCTGGAAAAATCGTCCCAAAATGTTCCGCAGAGCACGCTTAAGCGGAAAATGGAAGAGATTTCCCTTATACTTTCGGCATATGATGCCCTTGTTGCACAAAGCTATATTGACCCGCTCGATGACTTGACGCGGCTTAAAAATATCCTTGCAACCCATGATTTTTTCCGTGGTTATACCATTGCGGTCGATTCGTTCCAGAGCTTCACTGTGCAGGAGTACGATATCCTTGAGCTTATGATTCGGCAGGCCGAACAGGTATATGTGACAATATGCGCAGAAGGGCTCAGCAGCCCTGAATCCGGGCTTTTTGCCATTGGGTGCCGCACGGCGAAAAAGCTCCTGCGCACAGCGCAGGAGAACGGGGTGCGCACGGCGGCACCTGTTACGCTCAAAAGCGGAGTCCGCTTTAAAAATCCGGCTATTGCTGCGCTGGAGGCGGGCGTTTATCGCCCCGCAAGGAAAATATTTGGTGGGAGCTGCAAAGGCGTCGCCGCTTACGAAGCTAAAAACCGCTATGACGAAGCATCTTTTGTCTGTGCCGCTATAAGGCACCTTGTAAAGGACGAAGGGTTCCGCTACCGCGATTTTGCCGTTATTTCACGCTCGGCCGATACATACGAAGGAATTATGGACTCGGCGATGGAGCGTTGGGAAATTCCGTATTTTATGGACAGGCCGGAGCCTGTTGACGCGGAGCCATTGATGCGGCTTATACTGACGGCATTTCGCATTGTGCAGCGCGGCTTTCGCTCGGACGACATATTCCTTTACCTGAAAACAGGCCTTGCCGGGCTTTCGTCAAGCCAAATATGCGAGCTCGAAAATTATACGTTTGTCTGGGGCATTTCGGGAAAACGCTGGAAAGAGACGTGGACCGATAATCCCGAAGGGTTTGCCGGTGAGATGAAAGAACAGGACAAAAAGCTTCTTGGCAGCGTAAACGAAAGCCGTCGGGCAGTGACAGAACCTCTGGAGCGTTTCCGGAAAGCGACGGAAGATACTGACGGCACAGGCATGGCTTCAGCCTCATATGCGCTTTTATGCGATATAAGCGCGGCTGAAAATCTCAGGAAATACGCGGCAAGCCTTGCTGAAAATGGCCAACCGGCGCTTGCGGAGCGCGAGCTGCGCATGTGGGATATCCTGATGCAGATACTTGACCAGACGGCGCTTGTCATAGGCAAAACTAAAATTGACCGTTCACGCTATGCTGAGCTGCTTCATCTTGTGATAAGGACAAGCCGCGCTGCGAGCATACCTCAGGGGCTTGACGAAGTGATAGTAGGCGATGCTGACAGGATGCGCACTGCCGGACCAAAGGCAGTATTCCTTACCGGCGCCGTCCAGGGTGAATTCCCAATGACGCCCGGAGGGAGCTGCATTTTCAGCGACAGTGAACGCCGCACGCTTATACGCCTCGGCCTCCCGCTCAATGACACAATGGAAGGCGTCGCCCTTCAGGAGCGCTTTCTCGCTTATTCCGCCATGAGCAGCGCTTCTGAGCGCCTGTACATAACATGGCCTGCGGCCGACAGCGCCGGCAGGGCGCTTGCGCCTTCGTCTATACCGGAAGAAGCGGAGGCGGTGCTGAAAGGCCTGCCGGTTTTCTGCCGTGAAAAAATCGACCCACTGTGGTTTGCCTGCGCGGAAGCCCCCGCTTTGGAGCTTGCAGCGCAGAGATGGAATACAAACGATGAGCTTTCAGCAACTCTGAAAGACCTTTTTAGTAAATGCGAGTCGGGCGGCAAACTTGAAGCTTTCGGTCGGGCGGCAAAAAAAGAACCGCTCAATTTCACCGACACCAAAATTTCCAGAGAGCTTTTCGGCAGCGAAATGCGCGTTTCTGCTACACAGGTTGAAACATTTGAGCTGTGCCGTTTCCAGTATTTCTGCAGGTATGGCCTTAATGTTAAAGAGCGCAGGGTGGCGGAGCTGAATGCGCTGGAATACGGAAGCCTTATGCACTTCCTGCTCGAGAGGCTTTTCAGCGGCCTCGGCAGCAAAAAGATCCTCGAGCTTTCGCCTGAGGAGCTTGACCGGCGGATAAACGGTTACCTTGACGAATATGTCCGGCAGATGTTCGGCGGGCTTGAAACAAAAACGCCGCGTTTTGCCTATCTTGTTTCCCGCACTGCAAATGCAGCGCAGGTCATCGTTGTGCATATTGCGCAGGAACTTGAGCAGAGCGGCTTCGACCCTGTCGACTTTGAGCTTGGGATAGGCAGCACGGTAGGGGAGCTGTCGATCCCGCTGCCGGACGGTGGAAGCGTGCGCATAGACGGAAAAATCGACCGTGTAGACATAATGGACCGCGGAGGGAAACGCTATCTGCGCATTGTGGATTACAAGACGGGCAGAAAAGAATTTAAGCTCTCGGATATTGTTTACGGCATGAATATGCAGATGCTTATCTATCTTGCGGCGCTGTGCGAAAACGGGAAGGCGCGGTATGGCGATTTCCAGCCGGCAGGTGTGCTTTATATGCCTGCGCATGAACCTTCCATAGCTGCGCCGCGCGGCGAAAAAGATGAAGATCTGCAAAAAGAAACTGAAAAGCAGCTGCGCATGGACGGCCTTGTTATAGATGACCCTGACGTAATTGCCGCAATGGACAAAGGCGGCAGCGGAAAATATATCCCCGTAGTGCTGAAGGACGGCGTACCAAAAAGCCGTGAGCACGTAGCTTCTGCTTCGGAGCTGAAAGCTGTGATGGGATACCTTAAAGTGCTGATTTCAGACATGGCTGAAGAGCTGCAAAACGGAAACATTCAGGCTGTGCCGCTAAACGGTGGAAATAGGTATGATGCCTGCGCGTGGTGCCCATACTATGCCGTTTGCGGCCATGAGTGCGACGACCCCGCGTGTGAAATGGAGAACTTTAAACGTGACGATGCGATGAAAATTTTTTCAGAAGGGAAAGGCGGTGAGAAAGAATGAGCAGGAAATGGACAGAAAGCCAGCTTGATGCCATACGCGCGCGGGGCGGTACACTCCTCGTTTCGGCTGCGGCTGGCTCAGGCAAAACAGCCGTCCTCGTCCAGCGTGTGATAGAGCGCATAACAGACCCTGTGAACCCAACGGACGCCGACCGCCTTCTCGTCGTTACGTTCACAAAAGCCGCAGCGGCCGAGATGCACAGCCGCATTTCGGCGGAACTTTCGCGCATGCTTGAGGCCGACCCGTTTAACACGCGCCTGCAGCGCCAACAGCTGCTGCTCTCGCGTGCACACATAAGCACCATAGACAGCTTTTGTGCCGACATTGTCCGCCAGAATTTTTTCAGGCTTGGCATTTCGCCGGACACCCGCGTGCTTGATGAAAGCGGGATGTCTGTGCTGCGCGCCGAGGCTGCCGACGAGACGCTGAATGAATTCTATGAGAAAAACGACCCTGCGTTTTATGACTTCGTGGAGGCATGCTCTTCGGGGCGCGATGACGCAGCAGTTGAGAATGCTGTTGGCTGCCTTTATGACTTTGTGCGCTCGCACCCGTTCCCAACGCGCTGGCTGGCGGAAAAGGCTTCGATGTATGAAACGCCGTCAGGCGCTTCACAGACAGTGTGGGGTAAAACGATACTTTCATATGCGGAAGACGCGGCGGATTACTGCATTTCACTTACGAAAGACTCGATTGCCACGGCACGGCAGGACAGCGACATTTTTGCCGCTTACGGCGATGCCATCGCCTCAGACCTTGCGGAGCTCGAACGCCTTCGCTCAGCAATTTGTGAGGGTGACTGGGACCGCTCGTTTTCACTTGCAGAAAACTTCAGCTGGGTTAGACTCGGGACACTGCGTGGCCATGACGGCGATCCGGTTAAAGAAAGGATAAAATCTGCGCGCTCTCAGGCGAAAAAAGCAGTGAAGAGCCTTGCGGATATTTTCTGTGCACCGGACGCCCAGTGCCGTGAGGATATTGCGCACCTGTGCCCGCTTGTAAAAGAGCTTTTTGAAGTGACCATGCGGTTTTCGGAAATCCTTAACGGGAAAAAACAGGAGCGGCACGCTGCCGATTTCAGCGACGTTGAGCACTGGGCGTTGAAGCTCCTCGTTAATGGGACGGAAAATGGCTGGGAGCGCACGCCTGAGGCAAAAGAGCTTTCATCGCTTTTCGATGAGATAATGGTGGACGAATATCAGGATACGAACGAGACGCAGGACATGATTTTCCGCGCTGTTTCGCGCAACGAAGAAAACCTTTTCATGGTTGGCGACGTGAAGCAAAGCATTTACGGGTTCAGGCAGGCAATGCCGCAGATATTCCTGCGGAAACGCTCCGGGTTTCCGATTTACGACAGGAAGAAGGACAGTTACCCGTCATGCGTTATCCTTGGCATGAATTTCCGCAGCCGTGCAGGCGTTGCAGATGCCATCAACTTTGTGTTCCGCCAGCTCATGAGCCGCCAGACGGGTGAAATAGACTATACAAAAGAAGAGGAACTTGTCCCGAAAGCCGAATACCCGCCGAGCAGCGAACCGGCCGCCGAGCTCGATGTGATTGACCTTTCGGAGCAGGGGAGCGCAGAGAGGGATGCGGTGCGCGCTGAAAGCCGCCGTATTGCAGAGATAGTCCACGGCATGATGGAAGGCAGAAAGCCATGCATAACGGAAAACGGAGAATTAAGGCCCGCTTCATACAGCGATTTCTGTGTGTTGCTGCGCAGCGCAAACCGTCCGGCGCACGAATATGTGCGCGAACTCACAGCCCTTGGGATACCCGCATGGGCTGACACGGCGGGCGGCTTTTTCGAAGCGTATGAAGTCGGCATAGCACTTTCCCTGCTTCAGGTGATAGACAATCCGGACCAGGATATCCCGCTGCTCTCAACTATGATGAGCCCTGTTTACGGCTTTACGGCGGACGACATGGCTTCCATACGTATACATTCCCGCGGCGGCAGGTTGTATCCGGCAGTTTCTGCGGCTGTTAAGGGCGGCAATGCCAAGGCTTCCGATTTTCTGCGGCAGATTGAGGGGTTCCGCATGCTTGCCGCATCAATGCCATCGGACAGGCTCATGCGCACTGTGTTTGAAAAAGCGGGGCTTTTCGATTTGGTGCAGGCTATGCCTAACGGCGAGCTGCGCCTTGCAAATCTGCACCTGCTGGTTGACTACGCAAAGCAGTATGAGTCTTCAGGTTTTACAGGGCTTACAGGTTTCCTGCGCTTTCTCGGAAGGATGAAAAAAAGCAGCGGCGACCTCTCGGCCGCGTCGTCACTGACGGAATCGGCAGACGTAGTGCGCGTTATGAGCATACACCATTCAAAAGGCCTTGAGTTCCCGGTCTGCATAGTTGCAGGCTGTGCAAGAAGGTTCAATAAGGATCATCCGGCGGTGCTGCTTCACCCGGAGCTCGGGCTCGGCGCGCGTGTTAAAAAGGGAAACGGTGTCCGCTGCGACACAATGATGCGTGAGGCCGTTAAGTTGGAGCTTGACCGCGACGGCATGAGTGAAGAGCTCCGCGTACTCTATGTTGCCATGACACGCGCAAAAGAGAAACTCGTGCTTTTGGCGACGCTCGGCAATGCGGAAAAAAAGCTCGGGAACCTTGCGCTCTCAATCACTGAGGAAAAACGCATTTCGCCATACGTTGTGCGCTCCGCTTCGAGCATATCCGACTGGCTGATGCTCTGTGCCCTGCGCCATCCGGACGGGAAAGCCCTCAGGGAGGCTGCCGGCGTTTCTGATGATATTGCCGTCCCGGCAAAAGGAAAATGGGATATCCGCCTTCTACGCCCGCAGCCTGAAAAGCAGGAGCAAGAAAAAACGGAAAACGTGCAGCAGGCTGAGCCGAATAAAGAGCTCGAAGAAAAAATTACAGCTGATATCGATTATGTTTACCCGTATGCCGCTTTAAATGGCATCTGCGCCAAAGCCGCGGTTTCAGAGCTCGCTGCAGAAAAGTTTTCGCCGCAGTACGCAGCAACGTCACGTCCTGCTTTTCTCAGCAAAAAAGGATTGACGCCGGGTGAGCGAGGCACGGCACTACACGCCTATATGCAGTTTGCAGACTATAAAAAAGCCGCCGCTGACCCCCAGAAAGAGCTCGAACGCCTTGTAGCGGAAAAATATATCACGGCGGAGCAGGCTGCGGCTATAGAGCTTTCGAAGGCGGAAAAATTTTTTGCCAGCCCGCTTATGGAACGGATATCGGCTTCTCCACACTATGAGCGCGAAGTCCGGTTCAGTGCGGAGATACCTGCAGGCAAAATAAAGCCTGAGTTGCCTTCGCCGATGAGTGAGGAGAAAATAGTGCTGCAGGGTGCAGCAGACCTTGTCTTTGAAGAAAACGGAAACCTTGTTATTGTTGATTTTAAAACCGACCGTGTAAAGGATGACGCATCACTTTGGGAACGCTACCGCGGGCAGCTCGGACTCTACCGCATGGGAGCTGAGAAATGCACCGGAAGGCGTGTTGCCCAGTGCCTGCTGTATTCTTTTTATCTTGGCCGTGAGGTCTCGGGGGATTAGATACATATTCCTGAAAAGTAACCGCATACTAAATGCAGGTGATGGGAATGGCAATTTCATTGATCCGAACTTTTTTACTATATGCGGTTGTTGTAGCGGCGGTTCGCATGATGGGAAAGCGGCAGATAAGCGAAATGCAGACAAGCGAACTTGTGGTGACGCTGCTTATTTCAAATCTGGCAGCCGTGCCCATGCAGGATACGGGCCAGCCGCTTATCAGTGGGCTTATACCCATTGCGGTGCTTGTCATAAGCGAAATAGTCGTTTCAAGCCTGATGCTCAAATGCCAGCCTTTCCGCAGAATGATATGCGGCAGGCCAATTATTGTAGTCTACGACGGGAAAATACAGCAAAGCGAGCTGCGCCGCCTTCGCATGTCTACTGAAGACCTGTTCGAGCAGCTGAGGCAGAAGGACGTTTTCAGCATCAGGGACATTGCCTATGCGATTATTGAGACGAACGGCAAAATGAGCGTCATCAAAAAGCCAGACAAGGAGCAGCCTACAGCCGGTGCCCTCGGTGTAGCGCAGCCTGACACAGGGCTTGAAACCGTAGTTGTGAGCGACGGGGTGGCTTCCGACTTTTCGTTGGCACTGTGCCACCAGAACAGGAAATGGCTTGAAAGCATCCTTGAGAAAGAAGCGATTACCATTCCACAGGTTTTTCTGATGACGGCAAATGCTAAAGGTGATTACTTTATCGTGCGGAAGGATGAGGGAAGTAAATGAAGCGTATATGGTTTGCCGCTGTTCTGTTTGTTTTGAGCATAATAGTCTGCTCTTTAGGCATAAACAATACGCAAAAAGTCACGGCGCAAATGATGCAGACAGTCAGCATGGCTAAAAACGCACAGGAGAAAGGTGATGCCAAGGCGGCATACAGGCTGAGCGAGAAAGCACTTAGTGACTGGCATTGCGTACACAGAACATTGTGCACCTATATGGTCCATAGCAGGCTTGAGTCTATAGACCAGACGCTTTCAATTCTGCCAGAACTTTGCCAAAATGGCGCGAAAGATTCGTTCCTTTCAGAGTGCGACCGCAGCATTATACAGATTTCCTATCTAAAGGAGTCGGAAATACCGAACCTTGATAATATTTTTTAATCAGTTTCAGTTTATATTTATACATGAAAAGCCGCCAGCGTTTTGTGGCGGCTTTTGCATTTATTATTATATAATTATATATTTGGCCGACTTATCCGTTCGGCAAAAAGGCGGTAGTTTTTATCTGCTGAGAAATCGCTTTCCCATATTTTCCGTGAAGCGCAGCGCAGCTTTTGCAGCTCTGGCAGCGGCATATGGGCGATGTGCTCTATTTCTTTCGCAAGCGTTTCAGGAGTTAAATCGGCGTCCAGAAGGAACCCATTTTCACCATTGCGGACGATTTCGCTTGTGCCGCCTACGTCTGTCGCAAGAATCGGTATGCCAAAAGAGCATGCCTCCATTATGCTGACGGGCAGGCCTTCTGAATCGCTTGTGTTGACGAAGAGGTCAACATGAGTTTCCTTATAGAATTTCATAAGTTCTGTGTTATTTAATTCGCCTGGGAACCTGCACTCCATAAAACCGAGGTTTTTGGTGGAGTACGCTTTCAGTTTTTCGAGGCCGTTGCCGCCGCCGCAGTGTGTCCATTTGAGTTTGAGCCCGCTGCCTGAGAGCATGGCGAGAGCCTGTGCGAGTAGCACAACGCGCTTTTTGGGCACAATGTGGCAGCAGCTTACAATGTGAAACTCCGTGCCAACTTTGGAAGGGCCGGTTCCGAAATCATTTGTGCCAAGCCAGGCCGTCGAGACTTTATCAGATGATTCGGGGTATTTTGTTTTGAGGTAATTGCTTCCGTCGTCAGAACATGGGAAAACGCGGTCCAGATTTTCAAGTAGGTATGGCCTTAGCGGAAGATAATGAGTTATGCTTTTTTCATCGTAGAGGTCATATGCATGGGCGCGGCTGTATGTTGCGCAGCGCTTAGCGCTGCATGCGCCCTTGAGCTCAAGGGCGGCAAGCGCGGTGTCATAAAACCAGAAACTGTAGAAAATTATGGCATCGTATTGGCTTAAGTCCATTTTTTTAAGCAGGCCGGACGATTTTTCCGCAACAGCTTTCCCTTTAGCAATGAAATAAGCAAGGTACAGCCTGCGCATGGGCGAACCGCCTATGCTTTTCTTTTCGCGCGGGCCATAATAAGCAACTGGAATATGGAAAAAATTTTTTATCATCTGCGGCTTCACGCGGCGCATGATTTCTGAAGCGCTTATGCGGTGGACTATTGTATTATATGGAACGGCACGTGTCCGTATGGCATTGTCGGCTGTTGAAGTCGCAATAAGCACAACTTTGTCGAATGCTTTTGCAGTTATGGGCAGTTCGTTTTCAATAAATTCTTCGCCGCTGTCAAATGGAAATACCTTTGTGAGCATCACAAGGCAGCTTTTCAATGGGATCCCTCCATTTGTTTGTGCTTATAAAGCATACCATATGTACTTTTTAGATTTTAATTTCGGCT
Source organism: Ruminococcaceae bacterium UBA1036 (assembly GCA_002316805.1). Classification (GTDB taxonomy): domain Bacteria; phylum Bacillota; class Clostridia; order Oscillospirales; family Acutalibacteraceae; genus Thermocaproicibacter. Next base: position 42,882 of record DCEF01000019.1, on the reverse strand, counting down.
GGTTTACTGCGCGGCAACAATATGGCATGCGGGCTTACTTTTATTGACACTTTTCGCTTTTATTATTATATAACTTTTATTATTATATAAAAGGTTTAAGTATTGATTTTTCGTATAACACACGTTAAAATAAAAGCAGCTAATTCAACAAATAAAGAAGCGTGTATCCTGCGGAATTTTGGCAATGTATAGCAGAAAATGCCGATATGCCGCAATAATCAAAATCAACAATCTAATTTTTAAGGAGGTTCTGGCATGGGAAAGTACTCGGATTACATTGATGACAGCTATAAGCTGTTTATAGGTGGTAAATGGGTAGACGGTAAAGAAGGGAAAACTTTCAAGAGCTATAACCCGTCAAACGGAGATTATCTTTGTACATGCGTTGAAGCTGGCAAAGAAGATGTTGACCTTGCAGTTAAGTCTGCGTGGAAAGCTTTTGAAACATGGCAGTATGTAAGCCCTGCTGAGCGCGCAAGAATGCTGAACAAGATAGCAGACCTTATCGATGAAAACAGGGAAAAGCTTGCCATGGCCGAAACGCTTGACAACGGCAAGCCGCTGCGCGAATCGGAAAACATAGATGTCCCTTACAGTGCGGATCAGTTCCGCTATTTCGCGTCATGCATACGTGCAGATGAAGGTGTGGCAACTTACCTCGACAAAGATATGCTCAATTTAATTGTCCGTGAGCCTATCGGCGTTGTCGGCCAGATAATCCCGTGGAACTTCCCGCTGCTGATGGCTGCTTGGAAAATTGCCCCGGCGCTTGCGGCGGGCAACTGCGTAATTATGAAGCCGTCTTCCTCAACTTCGGTAAGCCTTCTGGAAATGACAAAGCTTATGGCACAGGTCCTTCCGGACGGCGTGCTTAACATCATTACAGGCCATGGCTCTACGGCGGGCCAGTACATACTTGACCATCCGGATATCCGCAAGCTCGCATTCACGGGCTCGACGGCCGTAGGGTATACTGTAGCTGAGGCCGCTGCGAAAAAGGTTATCCCTGCAACGCTGGAGCTTGGCGGCAAATCGGCCAACATTTTCTTTGATGATATGCCTTGGGACAAAGCCCTTGAAGGCATCCAGATGGGGATACTGTTTAACCAGGGCCAGGTATGCTGTGCAGGCTCACGCGCATTGATACAGGAAGATATTTACGACAAGTTCCTTGATGCGGCGGCAAATGCTTTCAACAACATTAAAGTTGGTCTGCCGTGGAAGAAAGACACTGTGATGGGCTCGCAGATAGACGAAAGGCAGCTCAATAAAATACTCAACTATGTTGAAATAGGCAAAAAAGAAGGCGCCCACGTTATCTGCGGCGGCCACCGCATAACTGACGGGGAACTTGCAAAAGGGTGCTTTATGCAGCCGACTATCCTTGCAGACGTTGACAATAAGATGCGCGTAGCCCAGGAAGAAATATTCGGCCCTGTGCTTGTAGCCGTAAAGTTCAAAGATGAAGACGATGCCATCCGCATTGCCAATGAAAGTGACTACGGTCTTGGCGGCGGCGTCTGGAGCCACAATATCAACCGTGCCCTCCGTGTTGCACGCAAGGTGAATACGGGCAGAATGTGGGTAAATAACTATAACAATATTCCTGCAGGTGCTTCATTCGGTGGCTACAAGAAATCCGGCTACGGCCGTGAAACAAATAAGATGATACTTGATGCTTACAGTGAGATGAAGAATATCCTCATAAGCATTGGGGACGAAAAGTTCGGGTTGTATTGATAATTGATATATGGCCTTTACACGGCGGACGGCGTAAACGTTTTTAAAGCTGTCTGCTAATGGATACAAATGGGCACAGGCTGTTGCTTACTGAAAAGTGACAGCCTGTGCCTTCGTTATAATACAAAACCAGTGATGAAACTGTTGTGCGTAATGCGGTAAAAAACGGATCATATGGTAATCAGTATAATGTGCTGACTATTAGTGCCAGTAAAGCCAATAATAAAAAGAAAATAGGAAGTTGATATTTGACATTGAATATGCTACTGTATAAAAGATTCTAAGCGTAAAGCAAAACTTCAAGCCCTGCTTTACACTGGATAGGGGAAGGTCATCATTCATGAAAATTGCTTTTGTTTCTGCAGCACGGTCAAGCCATACTATAAAGTGGGTTAATGCTCTTGCGCAGAGAGGCCATACGGTACGTTTGTATTCGCTGCCAGACCACGCAGATAAACAGAAAAGCATAGACCCTAAGGTGCAAACTGTGCTTTTGAAACATTCTGGCTCTTTGGGATACGTCCGCAATGCAAAGCAATTGAAAAGGGAAATTGAATCGTTTAAGCCGGATATTGTTAATGCACATTATGCCAGTGGCTACGGTACTCTTGCACGGTTAAGCCATGTGCATCCGCTTTTGCTTTCTGTCTGGGGAAGTGATGTGTACCTGTTTCCTTACAAAAGCCCACTGCATAAAAAACTTATAGCTGATAACATCCATTATGCCGACGCAGTTGCGTCAACAAGCAAGGTTATGGCTGAACAGGTCAGGCGTTTATTCGGCAGTAAAAAACGAATTTTTATTACACCGTTTGGGGTAGACTGCCAAAAGTTTGCTCCACGGGGAAAAACAGAGAAAAAAGATTTTGTTGTAGGTGCTGTAAAATCGTTAGAGCCGCCTTATGGTATGGATGACCTTATCCGCGCGTTTTATTTATTCTTGAAAAAACGGCCGCCTGATACAAAAGATGTTCTGGATATCTATGGAAAGGGGAGCATGAGCGGCAGCCTTCAGCAGTTAATTAACAGTTTAAATCTCAAAGGGAAAGCGTTCCTCCGCGGTGCAATTCCAAACACTGATGTTCCAGATGTTCTTAATAACATGGATGTTGTTTGTCTCCCAAGCATAAGTGAAAGCTTTGGCGTTTCTGCTGTAGAGGCCATGGCATGTGGCATACCGGTAGTTGCATCCGATGCAGATGGTTTTCTTGAAACGGTGAAAAATGATGTTACTGGTTTTACTGTTCCAAAAAGAAACCCCGAAGCTATGGCGGAAAAGATTTACCAGTTAGAGCAAAATTCAGAACTTCGCCGAAAAATGGGCGAAGCAGGGCGCAAGTATGTGATGCAGTTTTACGATCTTAATAAAAACGTGGAAATAATGGAAAACACTTACAACGCCGTTATCCGCAGTGTTGCAGTACCAATGTAATCATATAATGATTTTTCCTGACGTCAGTAGTTTAAAAGGCAATATTAAAATGCCTGGCAGGGCTGCAGAAATCAAATGCTGTTTTTAGCAGTTTGCCTTTAGTAAGTAATTGCTTGCAATCATGCACATCATATGTTATACTTTAAAAGAATGCTGAACTCCGTTTAAAGAGGTGACAGGAATGAAAAAGAAAATCCATCCGGAGTATAAAGACACAACGATCACATGCGCCTGTGGCAACGTTATCCATACAAGGTCCACAAAGCAGGATATCCATGTTGAAATTTGTTCAAAATGCCACCCGTTCTTTACGGGAAAGCAAAAACTCATAGATACGAGCGGCCGTGTCGATATGTTTAAGAAGCGTTACGGTCTGGATAAGTGATTTTGTTTTTATATCTGCAGAAGCGGCGCGCGCAAGCGCCGCTTCTTTTTTCCGGGTGATAAAATGGAAAGCTACTTGACTGTTGCCGGCATGGCAAGCAATGAGTTTACTGAGCGGCATTCTCGGTTTATAGGGTCTGCTGCACCGGTCCGCTCTGAAGAAGAAGCTGTGGACTTTATCCGCGGCGTCCGTGCGAAAAACCGTGAGGCCACGCACAATGTCTATGCTTATGTAATCCGTGCTGGCCAGATAAGAAGGTATTCCGACGACGGCGAACCTCAGAGAACGGCCGGCATGCCGGTGCTCAATGTCCTGCAGGAATCGGCTGTGACTGACACCGCCGTAGTTGTAACACGCTATTTCGGCGGCATCCTTCTTGGGGCTGGCGGCCTTGTGCGCGCATATTCACGCAGCGCTTCGGCGGCGCTTAAAGCCGCAGGGGTTGTCACAATGTCAGTATGTTTTCAGGCGCGGCTTAGCTGCAGCTACAGCCATTACGGAAAAGTAATGCCTCTGATTGAAAAGCATGGCGGAAAAGTCGATAATTCGTCTTTTACAGACCATGTTGCCATACACTTTCATATACCGTGTGAAAAAGCTGAATTATTTGGAAATGCCGCCGCAGATGCTACGTGCGGAAGCTGCCGGGTGGAACTCGGGACAAAAAAATTCTACAGGATTTCATAATTTTTTGTCTTAAAGCAGGGAAAGGGCATCCATTCTGCATATAAGACAATAGAGAATATAAAATCATTTTATAATGCGAGGCAAAAACAGGAGTGGAAGTTTACAGATGACAGTAAAAGAAGAGACGGAGGCACTGGAAAAAAAAATTCTGTCTCCTTATGCAGCCCTTGCTGAAAATTCACGCGGGCGCGAAACTCCTGAAGAAGAATGTTCGCTGCGGACCGTTTACCAGCGCGACCGCGACAGGATTATCCACTGTAAGTCTTTCCGGCGCCTTAAGCACAAAACGCAGGTATTCCTTTCACCTGAGGGCGATCATTACCGGACCAGGCTTACACATACACTTGAAGTTTCGCAGATAGCACGCACTATAGCGCGGGCGTTCCGGCTCAATGAAGACCTGACTGAGGCGATTTCACTTGGCCATGACCTCGGGCATACGCCGTTCGGCCATGCAGGTGAGCATGCGTTGGACCAGATCTTCCCGGGTGGTTTCCGCCATTACGAGCAGAGCGTGCGTGTTGTGGAAAAACTTGAGAAGGGCGGGAAAGGCCTTAACCTGACATTTGAAGTTAGGGACGGCATCGCATGCCATACGATCGGAAAAGAAGCCTGTACGGTGGAAGGACGCATTGTGCGCCTTGCGGACCGTATTGCCTACCTTAACCATGATATAGACGACGCTGAACGTGCCGGTGTGCTGTATGAGCGCGATATCCCGAAAAGCATTACAGATGTCCTTGGCGGCAGCAAGTCGAAGCGCATAGATACGCTTGTGCATTCGGTCGTGGAGAACAGCGGCAGAGGAAAGCTTGCCATGGCCCCTGAAATAAGCGTTGCTTTTGAAGGGCTCGCCGGGTTTATGGATGAACATGTTTACCATAATCCGCAGGCAAAGTCGGAAGAGACCAAAGTCCCTGGCCTGATTGAGGCGCTTTTCGAATATCTTGTAAAACCTGAACATATGCCGCCTGACATGCGCATGATTGCGGAAAGGGACGGGAATGAGCGCGCGGCATGCGATTTTATTGCCGGCATGACAGACCATTATGCGGTGCAGCTTTTTAAAAAAATATATGTGCCCAAAGCATGGAAACTGTAAGCTAAAGCATGAAAGCAGCCAGAGGGGGATGAGCAGATGTCGCTTCCGGAAGCGTTTATGCAGGAGCTAAAAGCCCGCAGTGACATTGTGGAGATCGCTTCAGACTATGTAAGCCTGAAACGAAGCGGCAAAAACATGGTTGGGCTCTGCCCGTTTCACAGCGAAAAATCACCGTCTTTCAACATTTACCCAGACAACGGTTCGTTTTACTGCTTTGGTTGCGGTGCAGGCGGCGATGTAATAACGTTTGTCCGCCGCATTGAAAACCTCGATTATATGGAGGCTGTCCGCTTCCTTGCGCAGCGCGCAGGCATGGCTGTGCCTGAAAACCATGCTGATGACACCATGGCTAAAGTGCGGACACGCATTCTCGCCATTAACCGTGAAACAGCGCGCTTTTATTACAGGGTGCTGAATTCAGGCGCAGGCGCGGCAGGCAGGGATTATTTTTTGAAGCGTGCGCTCAAGCCTAAGACGATAACGCATTTCGGTCTTGGATATTCTCCGCCGGGGCGTACCGCACTTGTTGACTATCTCGGGCGCAAAGGCTTTACGAAAGATGAAATGGCCCTTGCGAATGTGGCTTACAAAAGCAGGTACGGAAATGTGATAGACCGCTTTTTTGGGCGAGTGATGTTCCCGATTATCGACCTGCGCGGAAATGTCGTCGCTTTCGGCGGCAGGACGCTCGGAGATGAAAAGCCTAAATATCTCAATACGTCGGAAACACCGGTATTCAGCAAAGGCGATATGCTTTTCGCACTTAACTTTGCCAAGAACAGCGGCGCGCAGAGGCTTATCCTATGCGAAGGATATATGGACGTCATCTCAATGCACCAGGCAGGCTTCACTAATGCCGTCGCAACGCTCGGAACGGCGCTTACGCCTTCCCAGGCAAGGCTGATGTCGCATTATGCGAAAGAAGTCGTTGTTTCATACGATGCCGACGGGCCGGGGCAAAAAGCGGCAGCGCGCGCTATACCCATACTGCGCAGTGCCGGGCTGCGCGTCCGCGTGCTGACTATTGAGGGCGGCAAGGATCCTGATGAGTACATAAAGGCCTACGGGCCGCTGCGTTTCAGGCAGATGCTTGAGGCATGCGGGAATGATGTTGAGTACAACCTGCAAAAAGCAAAAGCAGGCTGCAACCTGCAGTCTGCAGACGGTCGGCTTGCGTACCTACGCGGGGCTGTGAAAGTGCTTTCGGCGCTGGACAACCATATTGAGCGCGAGGTATATGCCGGAAAAGTCGCGGAAGAAACTGGTATTGAAACAGCAACACTCATGAACCAGGTTGAGGCCGAGAACCGCAAGCTTGAGAAAAACCACAGGAAAAAAGAATTCCACGAGATACACCGCCAAACGGTAGGCTACCGCGACAGCATAAATCCGGAGAAAGTTGGCAACCTGCGCGCGGCCCGCGCCGAAGAGGCGCTTATAGCATACCTCATGAGAAATCAGGACGGTGCCGGAGAAGTTTTTAAACACCTCCCGCCCGAAAAATTTGTCACAAAATTCAACCGCCGTGTATATGAAAGAATTATGGGAAGAATGAGAGAAGAGAAACCGGTCAGTCTGGCAGATTTTGAGGAAGATTTTACACCGGATGAAATTTCATATCTTGCCGGTATTCAGGCACGGTATGACGGCGTCCCCGTAAGTAGGCAGGACGCGCATGAGTATATTAATGTGCTTTTGCAGGAAAATAAGAAAAGGGAATTGGGCAGCGCTGCTGAAGCGCCGCCGGGGGAAATTGAAGATTACTTGGAAGAGTTAAGGCAGCAGAAGAAATAGGAGGACGGATATGGCAGTGCCCGATAAGAAAACGGTAATGAAAGAATTGATTGAGCAGGGCAAGAGCAAAGGCCAGCTCACCACTAAAGAGATACTCGACGCAGTGGGCGAACTCGACTTTGACCCTGAACAAATCGAGAAATTCTACGACACGCTCGAGTCTCAGGGCGTGGAAATCGTTGAGGACTTCGGCGAAGAGCCTTTGGCAAATACGGAAACTAATGGCAACAACAACGAAGAGTCGGAAAATATCGATGATGCGCTTAACACCGACGGAATAGCCATAGATGACCCTGTAAAAGTTTACCTCAAAGAAATAGGACGCGTGCCGCTCCTTACGCCGGAAGAAGAAATCGACCTCGCAGTGCGTGTTTCAAAGGGTGACGAAGCTGCAAAAAAACGGCTTGCTGAAGCTAACCTTCGGCTTGTGGTGAGCATTGCAAAGCGTTACCTTGGCCGCGGGATGCAGTTCCTTGACCTTATTCAGGAGGGTAACCTCGGCCTTATAAAAGCCGTGGAGAAATTCGATTATACAAAAGGCTTTAAGTTTTCAACTTATGCCACATGGTGGATACGCCAGGCGATAACACGTGCCATAGCCGACCAGGCGCGCACTATCCGTATACCTGTGCATATGGTCGAGACTATAAATAAAGTCAAGAAAGTCTCAAGCCAGCTCCTCCACACCAACGGCCATGAACCGACGGCGGATGAGATTGCAGCAGAGCTTGACATACCTGCCGACAAAGTCCGCGAGATAATGCGCGTTGCGCAGGAACCTGTTTCGCTGGAGACGCCTATAGGTGAAGAAGAGGACAGCCACCTTGGCGACTTTATTCCGGATGATGATGCACCTGCCCCACAGGACGCCGCTTCACACACGCTGCTGAAAGAACAGCTTGCGGAGGTGCTCGACACCTTAACGCCGCGTGAAGAAAAAGTCCTTCGCCTGCGTTTTGGCCTTGAGGACGGCCGTTCCCGCACACTTGAGGAAGTTGGCAAGGAATTTAATGTAACCCGTGAAAGGATACGCCAGATTGAAGCAAAGGCTCTGCGGAAGCTGCGCCATCCGAGCCGCAGCAAAAAGCTCAAAGATTTCCTGGATTAAGGAGATGCCGATTCCATGGTAATGACACTTGAAGCGGACTATGCGGTGCGGATTGTAGATGCCCTTGCAAGGGCAAGGCAGAAAGTAGATGCCCATACTATTTCAAATAAGACTGAAGTCCCGCTGCGCTTTGCGCTGAAAATCCTGCGGAAGCTTGTAGCCGGCGAGCTTATCGTGTCCTACAAAGGTGCGCACGGCGGGTATGCCCTTGCGCGCAGTGCAGAGGAAATTACCCTGCTGCAGGTGATTGAATCTGTTGAAGGGCCTTATATGCTTAACCGCTGCCAGCAGGATGAGTATAGCTGTGTGCATACGGCAGACTGCCGGTTTCATGAGATCTATGACAAGGTTTCTAAAATGGTAAGGGAAGAGCTGGGCTCTTATACGTTTGCCGCGCTGAGTGCTCCCGGTCAGTGTAAGCACAAAAAGGAAGGCTGAGCTGCAAAAAACAGTTGCTTTACATATATCAGTTATCAGTGAATAGAAGAAAATAAAAAATCCCGCGCTCCGTTTATAAAGCGGAGTGCGGGCTTTCTGTCGCTGTTTCTGCATGTTAGTGTTTAAGCATTTGCCTGTTTGCCAATTTTATAATAAAGGAAATACAGTACATCAGTTTTTTCACATTTTAGCACAAAAGCGAAAAAGACCTTGACTTACACATCGCTTTGTAGTAAACTAATATACTGTATCATTATGGATTCGTGTACTTATGAGAATCTGCATTTATCATAGCACAGGAGATTAAAAAACGCAAGTCCGCCTGAGAAGATTTTCGGAGGCAGCTTTTTTGTCTGGTGCGTGCCGCAGAATGTGAAATAAATGAATGGAGTGATTAAGCCGATGGTGAATGTCAAACCGGTGAAGGTCGGCAAAAATACGCGCATGAGTTTTGCGCGCATTGATGAAGTTCTGGATATGCCAAACCTGATTGAGATTCAGAAGAAATCATACCAGTGGTTTCTTGATGAAGGGCTCAAGGAAGTGCTGAAAGATGTTTCCGGCATCACCGATTATACAGGCAACCTCGTCTTGGACTTTGTGGATTATAAACTTGATTCCGACAAGCCCAACTACAGTGTGGAAGAATGCAAAGAGCGGGACGCCACCTATTCGGCTGCACTGCGTGTTACCGCACGCCTGCTCAATAAGGAAAGCGGTGAAATAAGGGAATCGGAAGTTTACATGGGCGATTTTCCGCTAATGACAGACAGCGGCACTTTTGTCATCAACGGTGCCGAGCGTGTCATAGTGTCACAGGTCGTCCGTTCGCCTGGCGTTTACTATAAGATGGATTATGACAAAACCGGCAAGGAGCTTTACAGCACGACTGTAATCCCGAACCGCGGCGCATGGCTGGAGTATGAGACTGACGCCAACGACGTGTTCTATGTGCGCATTGACAAAAACCGCAAACTGCCGGTTACAGTTTTCTTGCGTGCCCTTGGCCTTGGCACCGACGAGCAGCTCCGCGATTTCTTTGGCGATGATGACCGCATAAACGCGACTATAGATAAAGACCCATGCAAGAACAGGGAAGACGCCCTGTTTGAAGTTTACCGCAAACTTAGGCCAAGTGAACCTCCTACGATTGAAAGCGCCGAGGCACATATCAACGGCCTTTTCTTCGACTCAAGAAGGTATGACCTTTCACGTGTCGGCCGCTACAAATACAACAAGAAGCTGGCGCTTGCAGAGCGTCTTACAGGGCAGGAGCTTACACGCCCGATTGCTAACCCGGACACTGGCGAAGTGATGGCTGAGGCAGGCTCGGTGGTTTCCCGCGAACTCGCCGCGCAGATTGACAACGCCGGCGTGATGCAGGCTTACATCAAGGTGGGAGACAAAGAAATCAAAGTTATTTCAAACGGCATGGTGGACATTTCGAAATACGTGGACTTCGACGCCAAAGCCGAATGCGGCATCAATGAGCGCGTCTGTTTCAAAGTACTGCGTGAGATACTCGACTCATGCCATAGCGACGATGAGATAAAAGAACAGCTCAGGGAGCGCTGCGACGACCTTATCCCAAAGCATATAACGATAGACGATATATTCGCATCGGTTAACTATCTTAACTGCCTTGCGGAAGGTGTTGGCAATGTTGACGATATCGACCATCTTGGGAATCGCCGTATCCGCTCTGTAGGCGAGCTGCTGCAGAACCAGTTTCGCATCGGCTTTTCACGCCTCGAGCGTGTTATACGCGAGCGCATGACGCTGCAAGCACAGGATATGGAAGTCCTGACGCCGCATTCACTTATTAATATACGCCCTGTTGTGGCGGCTATCCGCGAGTTCTTTGGTTCGTCACCGCTTTCACAGTTTATGGACCAGACTAACCCGCTTGCAGAGCTGACGCATAAGCGCCGCCTTTCAGCCCTTGGCCCTGGGGGCCTTTCAAGGGACCGCGCCGGATTTGAAGTGCGTGATGTGCATTACACGCATTACGGGCGCATGTGCCCTATTGAAACGCCTGAAGGCCCAAACATTGGCCTTATTTCTTACCTTGCTACGTTTGCGCGCATAAATGAATATGGTTTTATCGAAGCGCCGTACCGCCGTGTTGACAAAGAGACGGGCGTGGTAACGAAAGATGTAGTTTATATGACGGCCGATGTGGAAGATAACTACATTATTGCTCAGGCAAACGAGCCCCTTGACGAAAAGGGCCATTTCAAAAACAAAAAAGTCAGTGTGCGATACCGCGATGAATTCGTCGAAATTGAGCGCGAAAAAGCTGACTTCATGGATGTTTCGCCGCGGATGGTTGTTTCAGTTGCAACGGCGATGATTCCTTTCCTTGAAAACGATGATGCAAACCGTGCGCTGATGGGTTCCAACATGCAGAGGCAGGCAGTGCCGCTACTTAAGACCGAGTCCCCAATAGTTGGAACAGGCATAGAATACAAGGCAGGAGTCGACTCCGGCGTATGCGTGCTTGCAAAGCACCCGGGCGTTGTGCGCAGCGTGAGCGCAAACGAAGTTAAGGTAGCGACAGATGACGGTAAAATGGACAGCTACCACATCACTAAATTTATGCGCTCGAACCAGGGCACTTGCTTCAATCAGGTGCCTATCGTATCAGTCAATGACCGCGTAAACGTAGGCGACGTGATTGCCGATGGCCCGGGCACAAAAGACGGGGAGATAAGCCTCGGCAAAAATGTGCTAATAGGCTTTATGACGTGGGAAGGCTACAACTACGAAGACGCTGTGCTTATAAGCGAAAGGGTTGTGCGCGACGATGTATTTACCTCGATCCATATTGAAGAGTATGAAACCGAGGCACGCGACACAAAGCTCGGCCCAGAGGAAATCACACGCGACATTCCGAACGTAAACGAAGACCTTCTCCGTGATCTCGACGACAGCGGCATTATCCGCGTAGGCGCAGAGGTGCGCGCGGGCGATATACTTGTTGGCAAGGTAACGCCTAAAGGCGAAACGGAGCTTACGGCCGAAGAGCGGCTGCTGCGCGCGATATTCGGCGAAAAAGCCCGTGAAGTCCGCGACACGTCCCTTCGTGTGCCGCACGGCGAGTATGGGATAGTTGTTGACGTAAAGGTCTTCACGCGTGAAAACAGCCATGATGAGCTGAGCCCTGGTGTAAATAAGGTAGTTCGCTGCTACATTGCGCAGAAGAGGAAGATTTCGGTAGGTGACAAGATGGCCGGCCGGCACGGCAACAAAGGTGTTGTATCACGCATACTTCCTGTTGAGGATATGCCGTTTTTACCGGATGGCACTCCGCTCGACATTGTGCTTAACCCTCTGGGTGTGCCGTCGCGTATGAATATCGGGCAGGTGCTGGAAGTTCACCTCGGCCTTGCAGCAAAGCTCCTTGGGTGGAAAATCATGACGCCTGTTTTCGACGGAGCGCATGAAAACGATATCGTAGAATGCCTTAAAAAGGTAAACATGAGGCCTGACGGCAAAATACTGCTTAAAGACGGCCGCACAGGCGAGTATTTTGACCACCCCGTAACTGTGGGCTACATGTATTACCTCAAGCTGCATCACCTTGTAGACGATAAGATACACGCCCGCTCGACAGGCCCGTATTCACTTGTTACTCAGCAGCCGCTCGGCGGCAAAGCCCAGTTTGGCGGCCAGCGCTTCGGCGAAATGGAAGTTTGGGCTCTGGAAGCCTATGGCGCGGCTTATACGCTGCAGGAAATCCTTACGGTAAAGTCCGATGATGTTGTGGGCCGTGTGAAAACTTACGAGGCGATTGTAAAGGGCCAGAATATCCCGAAACCTGGAATCCCCGAATCGTTCAAAGTCCTTATAAAGGAATTGCAGTCGCTTGCCCTTGATGTGAAAGTACTCGATGCAAACAATGAAGAGATCGACCTGCGCGAAGACCTTGATGATGATGTGGGGTTCAATCCGCAGCAGGATAACTATGAGGAGCCTGCGCCTGAGACGCCCGGCACTGTTGACGACTATTCTGTAGACGCCACAACAGATGACGGCAATGCGCTGTTTGACACTTCAGACGGCTATACGGACAATGATGGAAATGACGAAAAGGAAGACGCCGACGATGATTTATTTGAAAAAGAAGATGCGCCGAGCGATGCTTCTGATGACGATAGTGATAAGAATTGACAGGAAGGGGCCAGGGCATGGAATTTAATACGTTTGAATCCATCAAGATTGGACTTGCTTCACCTGAAAAAATCCGCGAATGGTCTTACGGCGAAGTGAAGAAGCCGGAAACGATCAATTACCGCACCTTAAAGCCGGAGCGTGATGGACTTTTCTGTGAACGCATTTTTGGGCCTACAAAAGACTGGGAATGCCATTGCGGCAAATACAAGAGGATACGCTACAAAGGCAAAATATGTGAGCGCTGCGGCGTTGAAGTCACACGGGCAAAAGTCCGCCGTGAACGCATGGGGCATATTGAGCTTGCCGCGCCTGTTTCTCACATCTGGTATTTTAAAGGCATCCCTTCCCGCATGGGTCTCATGCTTGACATATCGCCGCGTATGCTTGAAAAGGTGCTTTATTTTGCACTGTATATAGTTACAGACCCGGGCAATGTGAAGGAGCTGCAGAAGAAACAGCTCCTTACGGAAAAAGAATACCGCGATATGCGCGAAAAGTATGAGGACGACTTCGAAGCCGGCATGGGCGCCGAGGCAATCAAAAAGCTTCTTACCGAGATAGACCTTGACGAGCTTTCGCAGCAGCTGAAAACTGAGCTTGCTACAGCAACAGGTCAGAAACGCGTGAGAATACTGAAGCGGCTTGAAGTCGTAGAGTCGTTCCGTCTTTCGGGGAACCGCCCGGAATGGATGATCCTTGACTGCATTCCGGTGATACCGCCAGACCTGCGCCCAATGGTGCAGCTTGACGGCGGGCGCTTCGCAACGTCTGACCTCAATGACCTTTACAGGCGTGTGATAAACCGCAACAACAGGCTTAAAAGGCTGCTTGAGCTCGGTGCGCCTGACATAATCGTACGCAATGAAAAGCGCATGCTTCAGGAAGCAGTGGATGCGCTTATAGACAACGGCCGCCGCGGCCGCCCTGTGACGGGGCCTAACAACCGCCCGCTTAAGTCGCTTTCAGATATGCTGAAAGGCAAGCAGGGGCGCTTCCGCCAGAACCTTCTTGGCAAGCGTGTTGACTATTCGGGGCGTTCGGTTATTGTTGTAGGGCCTGACCTTAAAATGTACCAGTGCGGCCTGCCAAAAGAAATGGCGCTTGAGCTTTTCAAGCCGTTTGTGATGAAACGCCTTGTCGAAACAGGTGCTTCCGGAAACATCAAAGCTGCGCGCAAGGCTGTAGAGTGTGCAAAACCTGAGGTGTGGGACGCGCTTGAAGTCGTAATAAAGAACCATCCTGTACTCCTTAACCGCGCGCCGACGCTGCACCGCCTCGGCATTCAGGCTTTCGAGCCTGTGCTCGTTGAAGGCCGTGCAATGAAGCTTCACCCGCTTGCGTGCACAGCATACAATGCTGACTTTGACGGCGACCAGATGGCTGTCCATGTTCCACTTTCTGCGGAGGCACAAGCGGAAGCACGCTTCCTTATGCTGGCTGCCGGAAACCTCCTTAAGCCTTCAGACGGCAAACCAGTTACCGTTCCAACACAGGATATGGTGCTTGGTTCTTATTACCTCACTCTCGACAAAGACGGTGAAAAGGGCGAAGGCAAAGTCTTCCGCAACTTTGACGAAGCTATCATGGCTTACGACAACCATGTAATCGGCCTGCATGCGCAAATTAAAGTGCGCCGCACACTGGAATTCAATGGCAAGGAAGAAACCGCAATCATTGACACAACTGTCGGCAAAATGATTTTTAACCGCCCGATTCCGCAGGACCTCGGCTTTGTGGACCGCTCAAAATCAGAAAACAAGTTCAGACTTGAGATAGAATTCCTTGTAGGCAAAAAGCAACTTGGCCAGATAATCGACCGCTGCATACGTGTCCACGGAGTGCCGAAGACTTCACAGGTCCTTGATGAAATAAAAGCTCAGGGGTATAAATATTCCACAGAGAGCGGCATAACTGTTTCAGTCAGCGACGCGACTATTCCACCGCAGAAAGCCGGAATCATCGCCGCGGCTGACCAAAAGGTCGACACAGTTTTACAGCAGTACAAGATGGGCCTGCTTTCAAACACAGAGCGCTACAATGCAGTGCTGAAAACGTGGACGAAAGCTACGGAAGATGTTTCTGATGCCTTGCAGAAGAACCTCGACCGCTACAACCCGATATTCATGATGGCGGATTCAGGTGCACGTGGTTCTATGAGCCAGATACGCCAGCTTGCAGGAATGCGCGGCCTGATTGCAAATACATCGGGCAAGACTATTGAAATTCCAATAAGGGCTAACTACCGTGAGGGCCTTAACATTTTGGAATACTTTATCTCTTCGCGTGGTGCAAGAAAAGGCCTTGCCGATACAGCGCTTAGAACTGCAGATTCAGGCTACCTCACACGCCGCCTCGTAGATGTTTCTCAGGATGTCATTATACGGGAAGATGACTGCGGAACTGAAGACGGCCTTGAAGTTTTCGATATCAAAGAGGATAAAGAAATCATTGAGACTATGCATGAGCGCCTGCTCGGAAGATATCTTGTAAATGACTTCGTTGATGAAAAAACAGGCAAAGTGCTTGTTTCAAAAGACAAAATGATGACTGACGAAGACGCCAGCCTGATTGAAGCACACGGTGTGCACCGCATAAAGATACGCTCTATCCTGACATGCCACTGCAAGCACGGCATCTGCAGGAAGTGCTATGGTGCAAACCTCGCAACGCGTGCGCCGATAAAAGTCGGCGAAGCGGTCGGCATAATCGCGGCGCAATCGATAGGTGAGCCTGGCACACAGCTTACAATGCGCACGTTCCATACCGGCGGTGTTGCAAGCGGTGAGGATATCACACAGGGCCTGCCGCGTGTAGAAGAGTTGTTCGAAGGCCGCAAGCCTAAGCATTTGGCAATTATAACAGAAATTGCCGGAAAAATTTCATTTGAAGATGTAAAGAAGAGCCGCCATGTTGTCGTAACTAATTCCAAGACGGGTGAAAGCAAATCTTACCTTATACCGTTTGGATCACACATTATAGTGAACGAAGGCGATGATATTGGGGCTGGCGACCGCCTGACTGAGGGCTCTGTAAACCCGCATGATGTGCTTGCTATTAAAGGCATACATGCTGTTCAGAATTACCTGATTGAAGAAGTTCAGAAGGTTTACAGGATGCAGGGCGTTGATATAAACGATAAGCACATTGAGGTCATAATCCGCCAGATGCTGAAGAAAGTGCGTGTGGAAGAACCGGGCGATACTACACTTCTGCCGAATGCCCTTGTTGAAAAGGCAGACCTTGAAGAAGATAACCAGGCGATACGCGACCGCATTGCCGCAGGTGAAACAGACCTTAAAGAAGCGACATACACACCTGTGCTACTCGGTATAACGAAAGCTTCGCTTGCTACTGACTCGTTCCTCTCTGCAGCATCGTTCCAGGAAACAACGCGTGTGCTTACAGACGCTGCAATTAAAGGCAAGGTTGACCCGCTGCTTGGCCTAAAGGAAAATGTAATTATAGGCAAGCTGATTCCGGCAGGTACGGGCATGAAGTGCTACCAGGATACAGAAGTTGTAACAAACAATGAAAACTTGACAAATAACGTTAATGAATGATATACTAACTAATTGTGATAGTCTGTTTTTCTGCTAAAACAGGGGAACAGGCTTCTTACCTGCTGTTTTGCGGCCGTAAGGCTGCTTAACATAAATAACTTTATGTGAGGAGGTGTCAGATTGCCTACATTTAACCAGTTGGTAAATAAGGGAAGAAAAGTAGCCGTTAAAAAAGCAAAAGCCCCTGCACTTCTGAAAGGCTGGAACGCGAAGAAGCGTATTCCAATCGATCAGAACTCTCCGCAGAAGCGCGGTGTGTGCACTGTTGTAAAAACTGCAACACCTAAAAAGCCTAACTCAGCACTTAGAAAAATTGCAAGAGTCAGGCTTTCAAATGGTAGTGAAGTCAGTGCATATATACCGGGAGTCGGCCACAACCTTCAGGAGCACAGCGTCGTGATGATCTGCGGCGGCCGTGTTAAGGATCTGCCTGGTGTGCGTTACCATATTATCCGCGGTACGCTTGATACGCAGGGTGTTGCCCAGCGTATGCAGGGCCGCTCAAAGTATGGCGCGAAGAAGCCAAAGGCAGGTGCTGCAAAAGCCGCAAAGTGATTTGTGGCAGCTTATGACAGAAACCTAACGGCTGCATATTTGTGCATGTTGAAAAACAGGATGCAGCGGCGTTTGATATATATTGACGCCTCTGTATTGGCCACGGGAGTTTGTCGCTTTCGAGTACCGATGATATCATTTATGTGAAGGAGGGAAGTAAAGTGCCAAGAAGAGGTTCAACTGCAAAACGTGATGTTTTGCCAGATCCACTTTATCATTCCAAATTAGTGACACGCCTGATTAATAATGTTATGTACGATGGCAAAAAAGGCGTTGCTCAGAAAATTGTTTACGGTGCGTTTGACATTGTAAAGGAAAAGACAGGCAAAGAACCGCTGGAAGTCTTTGAGCAGGCAATGGAAAATGTCATGCCATCGCTTGAAGTAAAGGCACGCCGTGTAGGCGGTGCAACTTATCAGGTCCCAATGGAAGTACGTCCGGAAAGAAGGCAGACGCTTGGTCTGCGCTGGATGACGACTTATTCCCGTCAGAGATCGGAAAAAACGATGAAAGAGAAACTTGCCGGCGAAATTCTCGATGCTGTTAATGGTGCGGGCGGTGCCGCCAAAAAGCGTGACGAAACGCATAAGATGGCAGAAGCGAACCGTGCGTTCGCGCACTACCGCTGGTGAATGTTCCGTATTTTTCAGATTGTAGGAGGGAATTATGCCAAGGCAAGTACCACTGAATTTAGTCCGCAATATCGGTATAACGGCGCATATCGACGCGGGTAAAACAACAACAACTGAACGTATCCTGTATTACACAGGCATCAACCACAAAATGGGTGAAGTTCATGATGGCGCCGCTACAATGGACTGGATGTCGGAAGAGAAAGAGCGCGGCATCACTATTACTTCTGCCGCGACTACATGTTTCTGGAAAGGCCACCGCATTAACATTATTGACACGCCGGGCCATGTTGACTTTACAGTAGAAGTTGAGCGCTCCCTCCGCGTGCTGGATGGTTCTGTTACCGTTTTTGCCGCAAAGGGCGGCGTTGAGCCTCAGTCTGAGACAGTATGGCGTCAGGCTGAGCAGTTTGGCGTGCCGCGCATGGCATATGTTAACAAGATGGACATAATGGGTGCTGATTTCTTCAACTGCGTGCAGATGATGAAAGACCGCCTGAAATGCAATGCTGTGCCGATCCAGCTGCCAGTAGGGAAAGAGGATACTTTTAGGGGCATCATCGACCTTATTGACATGAAGGCAGACATCTATTATGACGAAATGGGCAAGGATATGAAGGTCGAGGATATTCCTGATGATATGAAGGAAATTGCCGGCCAGTACCATTCCCAGCTCTTGGAAGCCGTAGCTGAGCAGGACGACAATATAATGGAAAAGTACCTTGACGGCAAGGAAATCACGAAAGATGAAATCATTGCCACAATCCGCAAGGCCACTATAGCCAATAAATTTGTCCCTGTAACATGCGGTTCCTCGTACAAAAACAAGGGTGTTCAGAAGCTGCTCGATGCAATTGTGGCATTTATGCCTGCCCCAACAGATGTCCCTGCAACTAAGGGCAAGGATCCGGATACGGGTGAAGAAGTTGACTGCCACGCTTCAGATGATGAGCCTTTTGCAGCCCTTGCATTTAAAATTGCAACAGACCCGTTTGTCGGAAAGCTCGCATATTTCCGTGTTTATTCCGGTACGCTTAACGCGGGCGACACGGTTTATAACTCCGTAAAAGACGACAATGAGCGCATGGGCCGTATACTTCAGATGCATGCAAACCATAGGCAGGACCTTGAGACTGTGTATGCAGGCGATATTGCCGCCGCAGTCGGCCTTAAGAACACAACAACAGGCGACACGCTCTGTGACCCGAAGCGCAAAATTGTTTTGGAATCCATGGAGTACCCTGACCCTGTTATCCGTGTTGCTATCGAGCCTAAGACAAAGAGCGGCCAGGAGAAAATGGGCATTGCCCTTTCAAAGCTTGCAGAAGAAGACCTGACATTCAAGGCTTACACTGACAAAGACACAGGCCAGACAATTATTGCAGGCATGGGCGAACTCCATCTTGAGATTATTGTTGACCGCCTTATGCGCGAGTTCCACGTAGAGGCAAATGTTGGCAAGCCGCAAGTCGCTTACAAAGAAACAATCCGCAAGATGGCGGATGTTGAAAATAAGTATGTAAGGCAGTCCGGCGGCCACGGCCAGTACGGGCATGTTAAAATCAGGATTGAGCCGAACCCGGAGAAGGGCTATGAGTTTGTCAATGCCGTTACGGGCGGCGCGATTCCAAAAGAGTTTATTCCTGCTGTTGACCAGGGTGTTAAGGGCGCAATGCAGGCAGGTGTCATGGCGGGCTATCCGGTAGTTGATACAAAGGTTACGCTTTATGATGGTTCTTTTCATGAAGTCGACTCGTCTGAACTCGCTTTTAAAATCGCTGCTTCCATGGCATTCAAGGATGCTATGGCAAAAGCAGACCCTGTTATCCTCGAACCGATTATGAAGGTTACGGTTACGGTTCCGGAGGAATATATGGGCGACGTTATGGGCGACCTCAACTCGCGCCGCGGCATGATTGAAGGCATGGACGCTATTCCAGGTGCCCAGCAGATTCGTGCGAAGGTGCCGCTTTCAGAAATGTTCGGCTATGCTACAGACCTGCGCTCAAAGACACAGGGGCGCGGCCAGTATGTGATGGAGCCTTCTGACTATGCAGAAGTCCCGAAGAGCATTTCTGAGAAGATTATCACTTCGCGCACGAAAAAGTAATGATAATATGTGAAAATGCTTGATTTTTCACATATTTATTGTTAGAATATTAGCATTAAATCAAAATTGAATTGTATGGTCTGAACCATAAAATAAAAGGAGGATTCCCAATGGCAAAACAGAAATTCAACAGGTCGAAACCTCATGTGAATGTTGGCACAATCGGCCATGTTGACCATGGTAAGACAACCCTTACGGCTGCTATTACAAAGGTCCTCAGCATGAAGGGTGAAGCGCAGTTTGTAGACTATGCAAATATCGATAAGGCCCCTGAAGAAAGAGCGCGTGGAATCACAATCAACACAGCACACGTTGAGTATGAAACAGATAAGCGCCATTATGCACATGTTGACTGCCCTGGCCATGCTGACTACATTAAAAACATGATTACCGGTGCTGCTCAGATGGACGTCGCAATCCTTGTCGTTTCTGCTGCCGATGGCCCAATGCCACAGACAAGAGAGCATATCCTTCTTGCCCGTCAGGTAGGTGTGCCGTATATCGTGGTGTTTATGAACAAAGTAGACCAGGTAGATGACCCCGAACTGCTCGATATCGTTGAAGTCGAAATCCGTGACCTGCTTAATGAGTATGGCTTCCCGGGCGACAAGACCCCGATTATCCGCGGTTCTGCACTGAAGGCTCTGGAGTCTAAGTCGACAGACCCGAAGGCGCCGGAATATAAATGCATCTTGGATTTGATGAATGCAGTAGATGATTTCATTCCGACTCCGCAGCGCAAGTCAGACCAGCCGTTCCTTATGCCTGTTGAAGATGTCATGACCATCAGCGGCCGCGGCACTGTTGCAACAGGCCGTGTTGAGCGTGGTATGGCTAAGATTGGCGACGAAATTGAAATAGTCGGCCTTTCACAGGAGAAGAAAAAGTCAGTTATTACAGGCCTTGAAATGTTCCGCAAGACACTCGATTTTGCAGAAGCCGGCGATAACATTGGTGTGCTTCTTCGCGGTATCCAGAGAGACGAAGTTAAGCGCGGCCAGGTAATTGCAAAGCCGGGAACTGTGCATCCGCATACAAAGTTCGAAAGCAAGGTTTATGTACTGACAAAAGATGAAGGCGGCCGTCATACACCGTTCTTCAATAATTACCGTCCTCAGTTCTATTTCCGTACAACAGATGTTACGGGCATCATTACCCTTCCTGAGGGCACAGAGATGTGCATGCCTGGCGATAATATTGAGATGAATGTTGAACTTATTACGCCGGTTGCTATGGAAGAGGGCCTCCGTTTTGCTATCCGTGAAGGCGGCCATACGGTTGGCTCAGGTGTTGTAATAAAGATTATTGAGTAGTTTCTTTTTGCTACAATGAGATAAAAATAGCCGGAGCTATTGCAAAATGGCTCCGGATGTTTTTATTACAGAAAAAATATGATGAGGGCTAAGAAACGCAACAGGTTTACCATATGGCAGGTTAAAGACGTTCTTACTATGTATGCCTTAGCAGGATATTTTAGTTTAACAGTGTGCAATCCTTTATTTTCCAAAATTGACTTGACAGATTTGCATATGTTCGGTATAATTAGTCTATGTAGCATGATTTGCTCATAGTCCCTGCCTTTCGGCGGATGGGAGGGAAAATGAATGGCTGAGATTAGAGTAAAAGACAACGAATCTCTCGACAGCGCCCTTAGGCGTTTTAAGAAGCAGTGCGCGCGTTCCGGAGTTATCGCTGAGGTCCGCAAGCGGGAAGCCTATGAAAAGCCTTCTGTAAGACGCAAGAAGAAATCTGAAGCTGCGCGGAAACGCCGGTATAAGTAAAAGCATTTTCGGAAAATTTTTCATTGGTTAAAAAGCGGGCTTATGCCCGCTTTTTTGGACTTGAGGCGAAAAAGACAGGGGGTGTCTGGTTGCCGCTTCTTTCACCTACAGTTGCTCTGAATAAGGTAACGGACATCACCCCGAGGCTGCTCAAAAAGCTCAATGTTGAAGCCATCTTGCTTGATGTTGACAACACGTTGGCATTTCCGGGTTCGCAGAAACCTTTTCCAGGTACTGTTGAATGGTCATGGAAACTGCGGAACGACGGATACAGGATGATTATCATGTCAAACAATTTCAGGAGCCGCGTTCGGCCATTTGCATTACAGTATGGGCTTCCGTTTATTGCAACTTCCATGAAGCCTTTGCCAATGGCTTTTGGGTATGCTGCAAAATTTCTCGGCTCGAGCCGGGAAAGGTCGCTTGTTGTGGGCGACCAGGTCTTTACTGATATCCTTGGCGCAAATCTGGCAAGGATGAAATCTGTTCTGTTAGACCCACCTGCACAGGAAAATTCAATATCTTTTCGGATAAGGCGCTATATGGAGCGGTCGGTGCGTCGTAAGGCGCAGCGCAAGAGAAAGGAAAAATAATATATTCATTTAGAGGATGGTTGTTTGGCTACGAAGAAGATTTTAGTGCTGCTTGGCCCTAACCTGAATTTGACTGGTGTGCGTGAAAAAAGCATTTACGGTGAAGAGACAGCAGACAGCATTAATTCACAGATTGTGGAATATGCAAGAAATCTTGGCTTTGACTGTGATATTTACCAGTCAAACCATGAGGGTGACCTTATAGACCGCATTCAGGCTGCAAGAGGCTGTTTTAGCGGCGTTGTTATCAATGCGGGAGCGCTGACGCACTATAGCTATGCCCTGCGGGACGCTATAGCTTCGGTGCGCATTCCATTTGTTGAGGTCCATATGAGCAACATCTATGCGCGTGAGGATTTCCGCCATAAGAGTGTAATTGCGCCTGTATGTGCAGGGCAGATTGCCGGGTTTGGTAAAAACAGCTATTTTCTGGCGCTTTCCGCGCTTAAAGAATTAATATAGTATCTTGCATTTTCAAGAGATTGTTTCCAAATAATGAATTTATGCAAATCTCTTGAAAAAAGATGGAAAATATTATAAACTGTTTAGTATGAAAGCTTTTAAACAGGAAAAAATAAACGGAGGCTTAGACCAATGATATCAGCAGGAGATTTCCGCAACGGTGCCACGTTTGAAATGGATGGCAACGTTTATTCTATTATTGAATTTCAGCATGTTAAGCCGGGCAAGGGTGCAGCATTTGTGCGCACTAAAATCAGGAATGTGATTTCCGGAGCCGTGACTGAGCGCACATTTAACCCGAATGATAAATTCCCTACTGCGTTCATTGAGCGGAAAGATATGCAGTATCTCTATAACGACGGCAACCTTTACTATTTTATGGATCAGGAATCGTTTGAGCAGATGCCTATAAGCAAGGAGATCCTTGGTGACAATTTTAAGTTCGTAAAAGAAAATATGGTGTGTAAGATCCTTTCTTATAAAGGCAATGCTTTCGGAGTTGAGCCGCCGAATTTTGTCGAGTTGGAAGTTACGAAAACTGACCCGGGCTTTAAGGGCGATACGGCTACAAACGCAACAAAGCCGGCAACTGTGGAAACAGGTGCGGAAATTAAAGTACCGCTTTTTATTAATGAAGGCGAGAAAATCCGTATCGACACCCGCACGGGTGAATATATGGAGCGCGCTTAACGGATAATAAAATCTGTTAGCGGCTCTGCAAATGCGCCTAAATGAAAGAAAAAAAGGGGAGGCACTTTCATGAAAAACACGGAACGGGTATCCTATATTCGGGGTTTGGCAGAAGGCTTGGAGCTGGATGAAAACAAAAAAGAGGTCAAAGTTATTAATGCTATCATCGACCTTCTTGATGACCTTACATTTTCGATGTCACAAATGGAAGACGATATGAACGATATGGCCGACCAGCTCGACGCGGTTGATGAAGACCTCGGTTCCCTTGAAGATGATTTTTATGATGTCGATGAAGAGGATGAAGATAAAGACGATGAGGGTGACTCCTGCTATTATGAAGTGACATGCCCGCATTGCCATGAAACTATCTGCCTCTCAAAAGACCTTGTTGAAGATGGCGAGATGGAATGCCCTAACTGCGGCGAAAAGCTCGAATTTGACCTTCCTGATGAAAGCGGGGAAGAGGATAAGGACAGCGAGGATACAGAAGAATGCTGCAATGGGGAAGACTGCTGCTGCCAGAAAGATAAAGATTAAACCGAAACAGCCTAATAAATTTTCAGGCATCCCGAAAGGGATGCCGTTTTTGGTAATAAAGCGCCGGCCTGATAGTAAAAGTCAGGCCGGCGCTTGTGCAAGTCGTGTACGCTTATCCCGTAAATGCGTCGTATGCTTTTCCAGAGGAAGCATTCCTGCTTACAATACGGACGGAAACTTTGCCCGGCAGGCATACAGCCGTTTGGCCGGGCTTTGATATTTTTCCAGTACGCACACATATCTGGTCCGGGCAGTCGGAGTGATAAAATGAAATCGCCCCTGGCTCGGCTTTCAGCTTGATATTCATAGGGCCGCCGACATTGATAATCTGGACTGACTTTTGCTTTTGCAGGTCAATTCGGCAGAATTCCGTACTATTTTTTTCTACAATGGCAACTGCAGCGGAAGATGGCTGCAAATAATTGCTCAAGAACATAATAACCGCAATGATCAGGACTGGAATTATGATCAATAAATCTTTGCGGCAAAAAGCTTTTTTTTCCATTAGTTACCCCTGTGGCTGCAAAACAAATTTGCTGTTTGTTATAGTGAACTTATCCTTGAGGTTTGCAGTGACATATACATGTTTATTGTTGTCTATGAAAATTGCGTCCGCATTATATTTTTTTAGAAGCGGTGCGCTTTTTTCACGGCCGAGCAGGAAACATGCGGTGGAGAGTGCATCGCTTAGGGCGCCGTCATTAACAACGATGGTTACTGACGTGAGGCCGTTGTTTTCCGGATATCCGGTTTTTGCGTTGAGCAGGTGGTGGTATAGAGTCCCGTTTTGCTTGAAGCACAGCTCATAAGTCCCAGATGTGGAAACATACCCTGACGTAAGGCTGAGCTCTCCCATAGCTGCCGCGTTTTGGTCTGTAACTGTGGGGTCGCGGACGGCTACATCCCATGGTGAGCCATCGGCTTTATGGCCGAACATACCAATGCTTCCTCCAACGGCTATAATGCCGCACTCAGCCCCTGTGGAGCGGTAGGCATCAACTGCGTCTGTGCATGCAGCGCCTTTTCCAACGGCACCGAGGTCAATGCCCATGTAATGGTTCAGCAGGCTTGCTGCATTTTTAGATGTATCGATGCGGAGATTTTTGTAATCAACATCTTTAAGAAATTTTTGGATGTCGGCTTTTGGCGGGACATGCTGGTTGTTCCCTCCGAAATCCCACATGGAAGAAATGGGGAGTATTGTCGGGTCAAAGGCGCCGTCAGTCTCTTTTGCAACATCAAGGCTCAGCTTTAAAATAGACGCAGTCTCAGGCTGGATGGAAACCCAGCCTGTGCCTGCTGCCTTATTAATCCTTGCAATATCAGAACCATCAGTACGCCATGAAATGGTGCTGTCGAGTTCACCAATCCTCTTGGCAGCGGCAGAGGCTGCCGCTGTTGCATTTTTGCCGTACACAGTCTGCTGAATATAAGTTCCCATTGCAAAATTTGTGCATTGGTAACGTGTTGCACGCTGCCCGTATTTTTTCCACAGCAGGCCTGCTATGCTTATTAACAGTGCCGCCGCCACGCAGCAGTATATTATTATCTTTTTGTGTTTCTTCATTTTCTGCTCCTATTAATAAAATAAAACAGCAAAATATCGATTCTGCCGTTTGACAATTATATCACCATTTATAGAAAACTCAAAGGGCATATCGTTTACCAGCAATGCGTGGCTTGCGGGATAAGCCGAAAAATGTTATACTTGCATCAATTATTTTTAGGAAATGCGTTTTGGAGATGTAGAAGATGTCGGTTGAAAAAGTTAAAAGCTATCTTGCAGAATACGGGATGGAAAGCAGGCTGTATGAGTTTCCTGTTTCCAGCGCAACAGTAGACCTTGCTGCCAAAGCGCTCGGTGTTGAAGCGGCACGCATAGCCAAGTCGATTTCATTCCACGATAATGCAGACGGCTGTTTGATTATAGTTACGGCGGGTGATACAAAAATCAGCAACGCCAAATTTAAGGCGGAATTTGGTTATAAGGCGCATATGCTGAAACACGAAGAGGTAGAGCCGATGACAGGATACCGTGCAGGCGGCGTCTGCCCGTTCAACAATCCACCATGCGCAAAGGCCTACTGTGATGTTTCACTGAAGCGCTTCGACCGTATCTACCCTGCGGGAGGAAGCGACAGCTCATGTGTGGAACTTACATGCGATGAGCTTTTCAAAATATCTAAAAGCGTGAAATGGATCGATGTTTGCAAAAGCGTGGGAGGTTCGCCGGAAGTATGAGAATGCGATATAAGCCATGGGCGACAAAAGAACTTAATGCCTGCCCTTTTTTTACCCGGCATCCTGAGCAATATCTCGGCAGATGGCATGATTTATTTCCGCGCCGCCAGCCTATAGAGCTTGAACTTGGCTGTGGCAAAGGCTTTTTTCTTGCAGGGGCTGCACCGATGAACCCGCAGGTAAACTTTATCGGCATTGATTTAAAAGACACTGTACTTGGGCCGGCAAAAAGAAATCTTGAAGCGGCTTTTGCAGAAGCGGGGCGTGAGCTTGACAATGTGCTGCTTGTAGCGATGAATATTGAACGCATTTCGGAATGCATGGGGCCAGATGACACAGTGCAGCGCATCGATATAAATTTCTGCAATCCGTGGCCAAAGCACAAGCACCATAAGCGCAGGCTTACTTATCCGCGCCAGCTTGAAAACTACAAAAAGATTCTTGGGTCTGACGGCGAAATATTTTTCAAAACGGATGATGACGACCTGTTTACCGATACGCTCGGCTATCTTTCTGAATGTGGCTTTACTGTTACAAATAAAACATATGACCTTCATGGCGATAACTGGCCGAATAACGTTATGACAGAGCATGAAGTTATGTTTTTGAAAAAAGGCATTAAAATAAAAGCCCTTAAAGCGGTATACTGCCCTGACAAATAAAGCAGGCATTAAAAATCGTGCCTGCTTTGCTTTTGCTCATTTTATGCCGAGTTCATCCATCTTTGCGCGCAGTTTAAGAAAATCTTCAAATGCCCCGGGCTTGTTGTTTGGGTTCCGCAGGAGTGCCGCCGGATGAAGGGTTGCCATCATCAGCACGCCGCCTTTCTCCGAAAAAATGCCGTGCTCTTTCATGATCCTGAAATTTGGGCGGATAAGCTTTGCAGCGGCAATCCTGCCAAGGCAGACAATGATTTTCGGCTGGATAAGGCTGAACTGTCCATTCAGCCAGCCAATGCATATTTCCTGCTCTTCTGGAAGCGGGTCGCGGTTTTTAGGCGGTCTGCATTTGACAATGTTTGCAATATAGATATTTTCATTTCTGCTAAGGTCAACCGCATCAAGCATTTTATCGAGGAGCTGACCGCTGCGCCCGACAAATGGTTTTCCCTGAAGGTCTTCCTGCTCACCGGGCCCTTCGCCGACGAACATGACTTTAGCTTTTGGGTTGCCTGCCCCGACAACTACGTTTGTCCGCGTTTTGCAAAGGCCGCATTTTGTGCAGCCCAGGCAGGCACTCTCCAATTCTTCCAAGGTTTGATACAAGCTACCGCCACCTTTCATTTTCTGATTTAATTATACCATATATGCCATAAAAATAAAAAATTCAAAGCAAAATGATTATTCCGCGGTTCGGTAAGTCCTATATAAAATTTGATTAAGACAGTGTTATATCGGGAGGGCTTCAGCCGCATGGGCAGTGCAGAAATTCCCTTTGAAAACAGTTGCCTTTTTACCGGAAATCGGTTATAATAAAAAAGCTGTATAGCTGAATAATAAATGTTTAGCTGTAGAGATGAGCAAGGCAGAAATGCGTGCGATAGGATATGCGGGCGAGCGGGCTCTGCGCGGCGGGGTGCCGTGAACCATGTCAGGCGGGGAACCGAGCAGCATTAAGCGGATTTCCCTGCGCGATGCAGTCGGTCTGTTCGTCCGCATATCCTGCCGCATGAGCCGCGAAGGCGGCCTGCCTTGCCTTTTAATTTATAGGGAGGAGGCAGCCGCTTGTATCAGGTCCTTTACAGAAAATGGCGGCCGAAAAAATTTTCGGAAGTCGTCGGGCAACCGCAGGTAACGGTGACTTTGAGAAATGAACTGAAATCAGGGCGGATTGCGCATGCGTACCTGTTTACAGGTTCGCGCGGGACCGGAAAGACAACGTGTGCCAAAATCCTCGCAAAAGCCGTCAATTGCCTTCATCCGGAAGACGGCGATCCCTGCGGCAAATGCGAGATATGCCGGGGGATAGACAACGGTTCCGTTATGGACGTTGTGGAAATCGACGCTGCAAGCAATAACGGTGTGGAGAATATACGCTCCCTGCGTGAAGAAGCGAATTTTACTCCTGCTGCCGCAAAATACCGCGTCTATATTATCGATGAAGTCCATATGCTTTCCGTGGGGGCGTTCAATGCGCTGCTCAAAACGCTTGAAGAACCACCTGCCCATGTGATTTTTATACTTGCCACTACTGAGGTGCACAAAATACCGGCGACAATCCTTTCGCGCTGCCAGCGTTTTGACTTCCACCGCATACCGCCAAAGGATATCGCAGACAGGCTGACGTATATCACCGGCGAAGAGAATGCAGAACTTGAGCCGGATGCCGCACTGCTGATAGCGCGCCTTGCTGATGGTGCGCTGCGCGACGCGCTTTCAATCCTTGACCAGTGCCTTGGGCGCACTAAGCATGTAACCGAGCAGACAGTGACTGAAACCGTTGGGCTTGTAGGCAGGGAGCATTTGTTTGTACTTACTGACGCAGTTAAGAACGGCGACTCGTCTAAAGCGCTGGAAGTCGTGGATGAGCTTTATCGCTCATCAAAGGATATGGCGCGCCTTTGTGAAGAGCTTTCCTCACACTTTCGAAGCATGATGCTTATAAAAACAATGAAAGACGCGCGCAGTATTATCGCAGTGCCCGAAGCTGAATTTGAAAAGCTTGAGCAGCAGGCGCTTTCAACACCGCTTCCGGCTATTTTTCACGCGATAGACACCATGCAGGCAGCCCTTGAAAAAATGTACAGAGGCGGCGACAGGCGCACAATCCTTGAAATGGCGATGATACGCCTTTGTATTCCAAAGCTTGATTCTTCGCCGGACGCATTGCTGCGCCGTGTTGAAGCTTTAGAGCAGGGAATGCCGGCAATTACATCAGTGCAAAAGCAGGAAGAGCATGTACGGGTAAAATCAGCAAAGCCACCAAAAGCAAAAGTTGATAATACACTGCCGGATAAAGAGGCTTCAGCAACTGATGATGCTAAAGGAAATGTCGATTCAGGCAGCCTGCAGGGCAAAGCAAAAAAGCTGGAAGAATGGCCTGAAATATTGCAGGTGGTAAAAACGCTTTCTCCATCTGCCGGCGCGGCATTTACAGGGTCTAACGCATATGTGAGCGGTGAATTTGTACTTATAGATGCAAAGACACAGCTCGCGTTGAGACTGCTGCGGCAGCCGAGCCAGCGAGACAATATCAGGCAGGCTATAAAGCAGGTCACGGGAAAATCGTTCAGGCTTGGGCCTTATAAAAAAGCTGATGGCAGCAAAAAAGCAGATGACCCGCTTGACAAGCTTGCGGAAGACGCTAAAAGGGAAGGCATAGAGGTCATAAAAAAGTAGCGGGAGGAGATTATCAATGAAAGCAAGATTACCAAAAGGCTATGGCGGAGGCGGCGCTTCCAATCTTCAGCAGCTCGCCCGTCAGGCGCAGAAACTTCAGGAGCAGATGAGCCAGGTTAGCTCTGAGCTCGAAGAAAAGGAGTATACGGCTTCATCAGGCGGCGAGGCGGTGAAGGCGACTGTTACAGGGAAAATGGAAGTTAAATCAATTGAGATTAAGCCGGAAGTCGTTGACCCGGATGATGTTGAAATGCTTTCTGACCTTGTGATGGCTGCTGTGAATGAAGCACTGCGCGCGGCGGTTAAAGACAAATCTGACAGTATGGAAGAACTTTCTGGTGGCCTTAATGTGCCGGGCCTGCCTTGATTTATGGCTGATTATCATATCGCATCGCTTTCGAAGCTGGTCGAGCAGTTCGAACGCCTCCCGGGCATTGGCTATAAAAGCGCCCAGCGGCTTGCATATTATATTCTCGGCCTCTCTGACGAAGAAGTGAAACAGTTTGCTGACTGTATCATTGAAGCGCATGAAAAAATACATATGTGCAAAATATGCTGCAACTTGACCGACCAGGAATTATGCTCGATTTGCCGCAACCCGGATAGGGATCATGCGACTATCTGCGTCGTTGAAAATCCGCGTGACGTGGTTGCAATGGAACGCACCCGCGACTATAACGGAACATATCACGTACTTCACGGTGCCATTTCGCCTTTAAATGGTGTGGGTCCGGATCAGCTCCGGATAAAGGAGCTTTTAAACCGTATAAAAGACAATACAGTAAAAGAGGTTATAATGGCAACAAACCCCACAGCGGAGGGTGAAGCCACTGCCATGTATGTTTCCCGCCTTCTGAAGCCGCTGGGAGTAAAGGTGACACGCCTTGCGTACGGAATACCCGTAGGCGGAGATTTGGAATATGCCGATGAAGTAACGCTTGCCCGTGCACTTGAAGGCCGAAGCGAACTTTAGGCGCATTCGTTATAAAACTTCTTGACTTTAGCCTTAAAATGTGCTATTCTCAGTATCCCGACAGAATGGAGGCTCTTGATGGCAAGGGAATCATTGAAGACAATCGCAAGGAATAAAAAAGCTTTTCATAATTACTTTGTGAAAGAGTCACTGGAGGCCGGAATTGAGCTTTGCGGAACAGAAGTGAAATCCGTGCGCAAGGGTCAGGTGAATCTTAAGGATTCGTGGTGTTCTGTCAATAATGGGGAACTCCTCATCAACGGTATGCACATAAGCCCATATGAGCATGGTAATATTTTTAACCAGGATCCGGTGCGAGTGCGCCGCCTTTTGCTCCATAAGAGAGAGACTATGCGTTTATATGGCCTGATGAAACAGGACGGATATGCACTTATACCACTTTCAGTTTATTTTAAAGGGTCGCTTGTAAAAGTGCAGGTTGGCCTTTGCAAAGGCAAAAAGTTGTATGATAAGCGTGCCGATATGGCTGTGCGTGCTGCAAAGCGTGATATTGAGCGCGCAATGAAGGAACGTAACCATTAAATCTTGCAAATCATAAATTTTATATATGGGGATGTAAAGGCTTCGACGGAGGCCGTGAACCATAGTAAGCGAGCAGCGCCGCGGAACGCTATATTTTCGCAAAAAAGAAATAACTAACAAAGATTCTAACGCTAACTATAATTACAATTATGGGATGGCGTACGCGGCCTAATTAGGCTGCCGTCCTTACTGAGAGCACCGCGGCTTGGATAAGGGCGTCGATTAGCGGTGAACGTGAGCCAAGGAATGCCTTTACTTTGGCCATGATTTAAAGGCTACCAAAGCAAGGAGCCTGCCAGTGGGCGCCTTGCTGAGGAAATTTTAAAACATTGGCTACGCCCGTAGAAAGCTTTGGCAAATTGCCTTCGGACACGGGTTCGACTCCCGTCATCTCCACCATGAAATACCGCAGGCTCTGATTTTACAGGGTTTGCGGTATTATTTTTTACGCTTTAGCTGAAATATACGAAGTATATACGAATAAGGAGAGGTTGGAAAAAGACCGGCTCTTTTTTTATGGATTTTTCTGGTTCGTTTTTCTGGGCTCAAAAAAAGGCTTGACAAGTTTTGCGAAGACTGCTATGATGTGATTAGGTAGTTAGCTAATCTAATATTAATAAGGAGGCTTTTTTATGAGCGAACGGTTAGAACTTAAGATCTCGAGGAAGGCGATGTATTTTCTGCAAATATATCGAAAGGCTCTCTTTCCCGACAGAGAGCTATCGGCAGAAGTAAGTAATGGATACGTTGTAGGGAGGGCTTTCGAGGAGATTGCGGATGTGGGTCATGACATAAATTGGAAATTAATACAGGATTATTCAAAAAAGATTACGACACCAGAGGGCTCTTTCGTGACCGATATGCGCTTTAGCGAAAAGACAATGAAGGCATTAGATGAATATCGTGATTTGTTCCAGAAGTTTTTCGTCGGTCGTGTTTACCGCCCCTTCGTGGTCAAGCTCGTCCTACTTGCTGCTTATCAGCGACACACAAAGGGTAAGGATTTTATGCTGCTGATAGAAAATATCATGAATGAGTGAATTTTTTTATTTTTATTTTTATTTTTGTTAGGTAGGTATAAGGCTTTTTACTAATTTTTTGCAGAGATGTGGGATGGTGAAGATTTTGACGAGTAAATCGACAAGTAAATCAGGGAAAATTTGGAAGGAAATTCTGGGCAATTTGGCACTGTTTTTTTCCATATTTAATATCATGTTTGTAATCATAGCTGCTGGGAATTTTTACGAAATTTTCCAATATGCGGGGTTTATGAGGGCAAATGCTTTTCGTGTTGGAAGCCACTACTATGGGGCTTATCTGCAGGAATCAGTTCCTTGGCCGTTGAATCAGTTTGCAGTGTTTCTGAACGGCATCCCAGGCTGGCATTGGTCGATTTTTCAGCTATTATTTCTCGTTGCCGTTATTTCTGGAATTATTTTCCTAATGGTATTGCTGGTAAAGAAATTTGTATCTCGTAAAAAAGAAAAGCTCACGGCAGGAGAAGCAAGAGAACTTGAATTTTGTAAACGGCTCATGGAAGGAAACAAGTAAAATAAAGTAAAGGAAGGAAAAATATGCTAACATTAAAACAGCTGGTAATTAATTCCAAAGCTACGCTAGGAGAAAATTTGAAACTTGTTGGTATCGCCCCTGCATATGAGTACAGAGACGGGAAGAGGCTGAATGATGTCGTCGGCTACAGATATTCTGTGGTTAGCCCGACCCTAGGCTATGACAAAATCGACATCAAGGTTTTAGGGGAACAACCTCTTGTTGACCCCGAGAAATTTCAGGTTGGTCAAGCTCTCCCTATAGTTCTAGTTAACCCTCAGATAAAGGTTTTCCAAGATTTTCGTACCAAAGAAATAAAAATTTCTGCAACAGCAGATTCTGCACGCCTTCTTGGTGGAGGAAATAAATGATGCTGAGGAAGAGAAAAGAGCCAGAAGAGGTATGGCATAGCTATGAATACGCGAGCTTGAAGGAACAGCGTAGCCTTAAACGGATAATAATTTTTTATGTTGTAATTGCTTTACCTGTAATTAGTATGATTTTTTGTCAGCCTCCTCAGGGAGACGGAACTCCTTTTGCTACGCGCTTGCTTGGTATTTTGATTCTTGTCGGTATTGCAGTCCTCGGAACGTATTTTTGGCTACGGAAGAATCATGGCTGGCGTTTTTCCAATCAAGTTTCAGAAATTCTTGATAGCTTTTTACAGAATAACGGGCTGATAGCGTATCGGCAGGGTAAAGACAGAGAAGGTAATTCCGTTAGGGAAGTAACGTATAGCCCCATCATCAGATGGTGTGATTCAGCACAGAAACGATTATTTCTAGTCAAATTTCAGCTTGACGGATCTCTGATGTCAACGAAATTTGTTGACACAGAGTTCGGTAAGCGCCTTGGAAATGCCTTAAAACTGGAATATATTTCCATGCGGGAAGAGGGGGGCTCGATAGTATATTCTTATTCTGCACATAAAGACGGGCGGTTAAGCGTTTCTGATGATGGTGATTATGCAGTCTGCTGCCCATCAGAAGATAAAATCCGTATCACGGAGAATCTGACATGGGATTTTCGAAAAGTACCGCATGCTCTTATTAGTGGCGGCACAGGCAGCGGCAAAACGTTCTTTTTAACCTACCTCATGGGCGCGTTTAATTACATAGGAGCTAACATCCGAATTATTGACCCAAAGCATAGCGACATATCTGGCTTTGCCCCCTTCATTGGAAGTGAAAGCAAGGTTGTTTCCTCTCCTAATAATATCGCGAAGTTGCTGAGAGAAACAGACGAAGCAATGACAAAACGGTATGAGAAGATGCGTGTAAGGCCAGACGCCGGATTTGGGAAGGATTATGCCGATTACGGATACAAGCCAGTCGTCATGTTTTTCGATGAGTTATCCGCTTGCATGGCGTCAGCAGACCGTAAGGTAGCACAGGAAATAAATGGATACCTAATGTCAATTATCATGAAGGGCAGACAGGCAGGTTTTTTCATGATTTTAACCATGCAGCGTCCGGATGCAGAATACCTGAAGGGCGCTGTAAGGGATAATCTCGGCATGAGGGTCGCTCTTGGTTCCATGTCT
Organism: Ruminococcaceae bacterium UBA1036; assembly: GCA_002316805.1. Taxonomy (GTDB): domain Bacteria; phylum Bacillota; class Clostridia; order Oscillospirales; family Acutalibacteraceae; genus Thermocaproicibacter. The sequence goes on along the minus strand of DCEF01000019.1, from coordinate 8,908 downwards.
GCAGATGGATATCAGATGGTTTTCGGGGCTGCAGGTAGGGATTTGCAGCTTAGTAATTACCAGAAAGGGGACGGCTTTATTTATCTCGATGGCGTAACTGATGTTCCCCGGCAGTTCTCTGCTCCGTTCCTTTCAGGGAATGTAGAAAAGTTGTTCGGAGTAAAGGGATAAAAGAAGGGGCGGTCACTTAGACGGAAAAAGGGCTCTGCTCTTTTTAGGCGGAGCCGGTCGTAGGAGTGGCCGCCCCCCTGTGCTTTGCACAGAATTGCATCCTTATATATTAACTAGATTACTCTGTTACTTTAGTTCATTTTAAATCGAAAAGAGAAAAATAATGGAATGGGGAAATAGTGATGCAAGTAAAAAAGATAAAAAGTACTGAGCATACGCGACCGCCTCCATATGGCCTTGTAACAGAAAAGAAGGCAGGAAACATAGTAGAGGTCAGGTTTCAAACAAAGAGCTCTCCACAGAGAATTAAGAAGCTAAATAGGGATAGCTTTTTAGAGCTATCTACGGGGGAAGTACGAAATTTCGAGCATTCGGATTTTAGAATTTCGCATATGGAAAACATATCTCGTTCTTTGAGAAAGCTTAGAGACCTGATTAACACAAATGTGACTGCAGAGAATGCTCAGAATTGCCAGTGGGTAACTTTAACATATCGAGCGAACATGACAGACCCGAAAAGGTTATATAGTGATTTTCACAATTTTAATCTACGATATCAGCGGTATTTAAAGAAGCATGGATTCTTGAAAGCTGAATATATCGCATGTATTGAGCCGCAGCAACGACGAGCGTGGCATGTCCACGTGATTTTCATTTTTCCTGATAAGGCGCCCTTTATTGAGAATGCGATATTAGCGAAAATATGGAGGCAGGGGTTTGTCAGTATTAAGGCACTTAAAGACGTAGATAATGTTGGAGCATATCTTACGGCTTATCTGGGAGATTTAGAGGCGCCTGGGAACATGGATTTAAAGAAAGTTGACCCCAAAAGGCTTAAGTATGTTGGGAAGCGTAAAAAGGCGATAATTAAAGGCGCTCGTCTTTGTTTTTATCCGTCTGGAATTCAGATTTTTCGGCATAGCAGAGGGATAAAGAAACCTGAGTTGTCGCAAACAACTGAGGTAGAAGTGATGAAAGATGTGGAAGGGGCAGCTCTTACGTATGAAAAAACGATTCAGTTGTTTGACGATCAGGGACAGATGTTGAATCAAATTAACTACCGGCAGTATAACAGGGTCCGGAAGAAAACTGTGACTAGGAGGAAACAATGATATGCCATTGTATAAGATGCATGGGAAAAAGAGAGGGTTCCAGAAGTATTTGGTTCGAGTAAATTATACTGATGATGCTGGGAAATGTAAACAGTGCTCGCGGGTTGCGTATGGTCTGGATAGTGCAAAGGATTTAGAAAGCCGGCTGTTGCGAAAGAAATTTCAGAAAGATATCAAGCCTCATTATACGCTGGCTGAGGTACAAAAAGAGTACATACTTTCCGAAAAGTTCGAAATTCGAGAGAGTACGTTGGAAAAGAAGAAGGAGATCTATAGATTTCATATTGCTCCTTTTCTGGGTAATGTGAGATTGGACAGGTTGTCGACGAAAGTGCTGCAGAATTGGAAGCTGCAGATTGAATCCGGAAATTTTGCGATTGCGACGAAAAAGAACATCTATACAGAGTTGCGGGCAATCCTGAATTATGCCGTGCGTATGGGGTATTTGCCAAGGAACCCCTTACTTCGGGTCGGAAATTTTAAGAGTACTCTCATTGTGAGAAAGAAAATGCAGTATTATACGGCGGAAGAATTTCGGAGATTTATTAGGGCAGCTAGAGATTCAGCAGAAAAAGTAGAGCATTGTCGTAATGATGTTTCAGAGTGGAATTACTATGTTTTTTTCTGCATTGCTTTTTATGCTGGGCTTCGGAAAGGTGAAATTTTTGCTTTAAAATGGACAGACATAAAAGAAAATTATTTGACTGTCAGCCGGTCGATAAATCAAAAATTGCGTGGCGAAGATAGAGAAACGGCTCCTAAGAATGCTTCTTCCGTTAGGACACTGCAGATACCACGTCCGCTTATGGACGTCCTGAATGCCCATAAAGAGAGACAAAAGCGATTGTCAGGATACAATGAGGATTTTAGAATTTGTGGCGGTGTGCGCCCTATAAGGGATACTTCTGTGCAAAAGAAGAATATCGAGTATGCCACAAAGGCAGGAATTAAGACAATTCGGATACACGATTTCCGACATAGTAATGCTTCGCTGCTTGCAAATGCTGGGGTCAACATTCAGGAGATAGCTCGGAGGCTTGGACACAGCAATATAGAAATGACATGGGGCACTTACTCGCATCTCTATCCCAAGGCGGAGGATAAGGCTGTAGCGGTTCTGAACAAGGTTATCATATGAGGGAGAAGGGTCGCTGGATTTGCTGATGGCGTTGTGCACTTGGGCATTTGGGCGGGGGTACCAAATGCGGGCTCACGGAAGAAGAATCCCTGCTGGCGGAACAAGGCTTGGAATTTGCTGAGTTGTTGAGCGCCTCTATTTGCGTTTTGTCCTGGGCAGGGTACCCAGGACAAATGGGGAATCTCTGCTGGCAGAACAAGGCTTGGAATTCGCGGAAAACGTGAGTGGTTCATACCCTGTTTATGCACGTTTCTATAGAGAATAATACATTTATGCTGAAAAGGAATATTAAACAAGGTCGTTAATAGGATAGAGAGAGGGAATATAAATAGTGGAAACAATGGAAAATTTTAGTATGTACTGTTCCCGTCATCTCCACCATGGGAAAAAAGTAACGTATATTCCTTAAAATGGAATATACGTTACTTCCCTTATATACCTTGTTTGGCTATGTGGTTTTTGGCGCCACACTTTTTTCGTTATCGCCGCATTGAGAAACTCGTAGAGAATCTGCATGAAATGTACCTTGTAATGGCCCGTCATCGCATTGATTTTCGATCTGCCATGTGAACGCATCTCAATCGATTTAATCAGTATGATCTTGCATATTGCCCGATATGTAATTTCGTTGGAAAATAGCAAAGGCGGGTTACCCCGCCTTAATACATGTTCGTTTATTGCGCCATTGCCATGCATTCATTCGCACAGTTTTTACATTCTGAAGTGCACTTTTGACAGTGATCATCTTTGAACATCCCACATTCCTGAGCACATTCATTGCAAATAGTCTGGCACAGTGAGCATAGATCTTTCGCGTGACATGCATCCATTGACATAAATGTTGCGGATTCTTTGCAAATGCAGGCACACTCATGAAGTTTTGCGATACATTTTTTACGGGCACTTACATCCGGCTCTTTTAGACATAAATTCAAGCATTCCATACATGCCTGCGCACATCTGTTGCAGGTATCGATGCACTTTTGATATTTGTCGGTTGCGGTACTAACAATCCCCATTTTGAAAAAGCTCCTTTCAAATTTATTAAACTTATTATTTTCTAGACTAATAAAAATATTCACAGAGTGTATTTATACTCATTTTTAGCGGGTAGAGTTAGCTATAGCTAGAAATAAGACTAGCATTCCATTTACGAAGTAAACGTGTTCGGATTTCGCACGTTCACCTCCACCATGAAAAAATATAGCACAAGTTCCTTATTAAGGAACTTGTGCTATATTTATAGATGCGTGTTCAATTTTGCATCTGTGTGATTATAAGAAACTTTATGCTTTTTTTTGAGGCAGTCCATCTGCATTGAAATATTTCTCCTTGAGATGTAGAGCTAACCGCACAAGAAGGAGCATGACCGGCACTTCTGTCAGTACACCGACAGTTGTTGCCAACGCTGCCGGACTTTTTGTTCCGAACAGAGCAATCGCAACAGCAACTGCCAATTCAAAAAAATTTGACGCACCAATCATGCCGGCCGGCGCCGCGATATCAAATGGAAGTTTAAGTGCATAGCATGCTCCATAGGCAATAAAGAAGATTAAAAATGTCTGCAGAATCAACGGGACCGCGATCAGTAAGATATGAAATGGATTTGCCAGAATCACCTCCGCCTGTGAACTGAAAATGATTACCAGTGTCAGCAGGAGCCCAGCTGTTGTGGCATTGTCGAACTTATGAACAAAGATTTCATTAAAATATTTTTCTCCCTTATTTTTAATTACACCGACTCTGGTCAGTATCCCTCCAATCAGCGGGATCACTACAAAAAGGAGAATACTAACAAACAGCGTGCTATATGGTACTGAGACATTGGAAGCGCCAAGCAGGAATTTAACGATTGGCACAAAAGCCACTAATATAATTAAATCATTTGTTGCCACCTGAACTACGGTATAGGCAGGATTTCCCTTTACCAGCATACTCCATATAAAAACCATTGCCGTACATGGCGCCGCGCCAAGCAGTACTGCCCCTGCAAGGTACTGCGTTGCCAGTTCCGGCGCGATCAAATTTTTAAAAACCACAAACAGAAACAGGTAAGCAATTCCGTACATCGTGAATGGCTTTATAATCCAATTCGTTATCCATGTAACAAACAGTCCTTTCGGATTCTTTCCTACATTTTTAATGCTCTGGAAATCCACTTTCATCATCATTGGATAGATCATGATCCAAATAAGGACGGTAATGGGAATCGAAATACCAAATATCTCCATCTTTCCAAGCATATCCGGAATGATTGGTATAAAATGTCCGACCAGTACCCCGATAATCATGCAAAGAAATACCCAGACCGTAAGATACCTCTGGAATGTGCTGATCCCTGTATCCTTTTTCTCTGCACTCATTTCAATCGCTCCCTGTGTTATATGCTTTCAGCAATTTAAAGAGATTTTTCCCTTTTACCTCAAAGGGCTTCCAGGGAATTACAGCATAATTTCCGTCTGATATTTCATTGACTTTTTTAATCCAGTGCACTTCATCCATCGCTTTTGTTCTCAGAAATCCGCTTGCCGTCTCTGTTAGGGAATAACTTGCATTGACAACCCACCATCTGACCGTAAGCCCGGCACGCTTCAAGTCATCTGAAAGGCGCTGTGCTTCGTAAAACGGTGTGGTTTCTGCGAGTGTAACAATAATCACTTCCGTATCGTCCGGATTTTTCAATCTGGGAAGCAGACTCTTTTCTGCTTCTGTGACTTCCCCGCCGCTGCTTTCAATCTGCTGGTTATAATTTTCGGTTGACTCCAGCAAAAGGATCGTATGCCCTGTTGGCGCGGTATCAAGAACAACCGTTTCTTCGTTGCTTTTGGCCACAATATCGGCAAATGCTCGAAATACGGCAATCTCCTGGGTGCAGGGAGAGCGAAGGTCTTCCTTAACATATTCCAGATCGTTCTCAGACATTGTCTGCCGCGCTTTCGCAAGCACTTCTTCCTGATATTTTTTCAATTCGCCTTTTTCATTGATGTGGCTGACGGCAATCTCTTTTTCCTGCCCGACAACAAGGCTCAGATGGTCGGCCGGGTCCGTCGTCGCAAGCCGGACTTTCTGACCTTTCCGGCTCAAGCCGAGTGCAATGGCTGCGGCGATTGTCGTCTTACCGACGCCGCCTTTTCCCATTGTAAAAATGATCTTTTTGCCGGATTGATGAATCTCATCAACAATATCATCCAGCTTGTGAAAATTCGGAAGACCTTCCACAGATTTTCCCGAGATAACGCCCGCATCAGACAGCATGCGCCTCACATTCTTTATTCCGGTGATGTTATAGGCACGAAGCGGCATTGCTGTAATAGGATACCGCAAAAGGCTTTCCGGAATACTTTTAATGGCGGCCTGCTGCTTTTCGAACAAAGCGGTTTCAATTTTATCCATAGAATCATGACTTTGCAGAATTCCGTTCATCACGAGTAGTTGCTTCCAAATTCCCAACGCACCAAGCTCATCGGAAGCCCGTTTTGCTTCCAGAATTGGGGCTTTTTCCGGTCTGGTGACAAGGATGAGCGTCGTAAGGCTGCCATCCGCGAGAGTTTCGGCAGCTTTTTTATACATTGCCTTTTTACTCTCCAGGCCTGATAATTGCCCAAGGCAGGAAGCACCATGCTTACTTTCGCTGATAAACCCGCTCCATGCAGATGGGAGTTGAAGCATCCGGAGCGTATGACCGGTTGGAGCCGTATCGAAGAGGATGCAGTCAAAATCTTTGGCTTTCCTGTCATCGGTCAGGAAATTGGAGAACTCATTAAATGCCGCAATTTCTACCGTACAGGAGCCGGAAAGCTGCTCTTCCATATTTTGAATGGCGGACTCAGGCAATTTGCCGCGGTAAGGACCGATCACTGATTCACGGTATTCGGCAGCAGCAGCCAATGGGTCAAGATTTGCAACAACAAGCCCCGGAGCCTCTTTGATCTCAGTACCTTTATCGCTTAACTTCAGGCCAAAAACATCCTGAAGATTGGAAGCCGGATCTGTACTGACAAGCAAGACTTTTTGACCGGAATCTGCAAGTGCGACGGCCGTGGCACAGGCAATTGAGGTTTTCCCCACGCCGCCTTTTCCGGTAAAGAACAGGTATTTTGTCTTTGCTGTTTTGAGCGGGTCGTATAATTCCATATTCATCATTCCGATAATTCCTTTCAACAGCAGCCTTTCGGGCCACAGTTACATTTATGAATTTTTGCCTTTACCGGAACAGATTGAATCTTGTCGAGATTCACCCCGAGATAAACGGTAAATTCTTCGTTTGTGGGATAACCGGCTTCCTTTACAATCTTTCCGTCTACAATCGTGATTGGCAGAATTTTTGTGCCTTTTGTATTCAGTTCTCTGCTGATTGCGGCATTGTTCAAAAATGCCTGCGGATTGGAGGAAAGACTATACCGTTTTACATCAATGCCATTCCTTTTTAGGTTTTCGATCACAGAAGCAACCCGGATCAATTCAGGGTTTACTGAAGGGCCGCATACTCCTGTTGAACAGCACATGGCAGGATCGTAAATTCTCATTTTGCTCATGACAAACAGCTCCTTAAAAATAAATTTGGCAAAGTATAAATAGAAAGATATCTATATCAAAGGCAAGAATACTTGCCCTGACTTGTTTAACAGGTACATTGGACAGATATTGTATTCAAGATATTCTATATAATTGAGAACATTCTATATTCAAACTATGAAGATAGTCTGCCCAATGTTCCAAGATTAATTTCATGCAAGATACAGACAATCTGAGCTTTTCAAGAAAACGCCTCATTGGATTAGTGTTATTATAATTGCTTACAGTCACTATCCGAGCACGTATTCTTTTCACATTCATGGCAAATGCAGTTTTCCTTATTGCTGGTGCTTTTGCTCCAGTATTCGGAAATCTCTTTAACCGTCTTCTCATTAAGCGTGTAGTACATCCATGCACCTTGTCGGTTGGCGTTGACGATTCCGCATTGGGTAAGAATTTTCATATGATAGGAAAGTGTCGGCTGTGTGATATTGAAGTATTTCAAAATATCGCAGGCACAGAGCTCACCACAGGAGAGCATGTCAATGATTTTCAGTCGCGTTTCATCTGCCAGAGCTTTGAAAAGCAAGGCGAAATCCGCATATTTATTTTCCATTATATTAACCTCAATCCTCAACATAGACATAAGCTAATCACATTGAACAATATCTATATTATAAGCAGAAAAAGTTGTTTGTCAAGTAAATTGTGTGAGTCGCTTGACGATAAAAATTACTCTTGTATCTTAGATTGATCTACCTATCGCATGAAACAAAATGATATAGGGTCCGGTCTCGGTATGGTCAGCACATCACAGGCTTGAACCCAAAGAACCTTTTTGCCGCTGACTATATATTCTAACAATGTTGACCAGCAGTTATATCTTAAATTAATTCAACAGAAAAAAATAGGATTGACAAGGCAAGAAACTTGTGCTATAACCTGGTTAATGAGTTAAATCATTAACAAAATATCCTTGTGAAAGGTGGTGCACAAAGAATTTGAATAATGATAAGCCGATTTTTATAAAGATCATGGAGATGATCGAAGATAATATTTTATCCGGTGTGTACAAAACAGACGACATCATTATCTCTACAACTCAGATTTCCAAACTGCTGTCGGTAAATCCGACAACATCGGTGAAGACTGTAGGCAATCTGGCAAATGAAGGCATTTTATACAAAAGAAGGGGCATTGGTATGTGCGTTGCAAGCGGCGCAAGAGAGAAGATTCTTTCACGGCGAAAAAAAGTCTTTTTGGGTGAAACTGTCACAGCTTTTTGTGAGGAAGCCAAAAAGCTTGGCATAACAGAGGACGAATTGATCCAGATCATAAGGAGGAAAAGCAATGGTTCACTTTGATGATGTCACGAAATATTACCGGCATACGAAGGCGATAGACCATGTAACACTTGACCTGAAAGAAAACAAGATATATTGTCTGCTTGGCCGTAACGGTGCGGGAAAAACAACCCTGTTGAAACTGATTGCCGGACATATCAACACGAGTGACGGGAAAGTCGAAGTGGGGGGAAGCCCGGTAAGTACACTGAAAATGCCGGAATGCGTCAATTTTATTGAAAACAGAGCTACACAGTTCAACGTAAAAGTTGAAAGACTGCTTCAGACGGCAAAAGAGCTTGACGACAATTTTGACATGGCCTTCGCACAGGAAATGCTTCAGAAGTTCCAACTGGATAGAAAGAAAAAATATAATCAGCTTTCCTTCGGTATGCAGACGATGCTTACAACGCTGATTAGCCTTGCCAGCAATTCAAAAGTTGTTATTTTGGACGAACCGGTTTTGGGCTTTGATGCGATTATGCGTAACCAATTCTACGAGTTGTTAATCGACAGCTTCGAAAATCATCCGAGACTTATTATTGTATCCACGCATCTGATTGACGAAATTGCAAAAAGTGCCCAAGAACTTCAGACATTTGAAAACTGCTTATATTATTACGGGTTGT
>DCEF01000002.1:62374-67485 GCA_002316805.1 Ruminococcaceae bacterium UBA1036 | reverse complement strand
CAAGTGTCAGAACCTATAGGCCTTTCAGCTAAAATATGTGACCGGCCGCCTCAGGGCAGCGATATCTGCACACGTATTCCAGAAAGTGTGAGCTCACTTTATGGGACAGAATTTGATTATACAGGATGCCACGCCATATATGCGACAATCGGGCTGTTTACAATAGTACAGCTTGTGCGCACTGTGCCGCTGCTTGTGCCAACCTATGAGTTCTGTGTACCTGAAAAAGAATGCCCGCCTACAACCGACAGCCCACGCGAAATGTTCAGCCGCATTGACTTCCCAACAAGCGACTTCTTCCCGCCGAATGTTGCCGATGCATGTGCAAAAGATGCAAATGCGGAAATCCACAGCAAAAAGTGATATCTTTTGGTAGTGTGGGTTAAAGGAACTGTTGCTGGCGGATTTAGACTGTGAGCCAGCAGCAACATACTTGAAGCAGGATAATGCGTTTTGAAACGGACTTTGCAAGCCCGCTCAAAACGCATTTTTTAGAGTTTTGTACAGTTTTATTTAAATGTATAAAATACATCAGGCTGTTGCTATTTAAAAGCTTTATTTTGTTGCTTAGGTATAATATACAAATATAATATCGAATATTTGTAATTATATGGGATTTATTTTTCTAATAAAGTATGGTATAACTTAATCGAAATAAATAAGAATAGAAAAGTATGTTGAAAATATGCCATGCCAGAGCATCTAACCCTAAGACGCAGAGAAAAATGTATTTTATAGTGCAACCGATTGCACAACTGGAAAAAGCACAATCCCATAAAATCCGGTACAAGCAAATAATAAATAATAAGGAGGAAGCTATGTTAAAAAGGGTAAGCAAACAGTGCTTAAGCGTTCTGCTATCACTGCTAATTGGACTTTCTACTTTTATTGGTGTTCCTTTGAATGTATCTGCGGCAGAAACAGCACCAAAGGCAAATGACAGGGTATCGATAGTTACCGACAGCGGCAAAACAGCCAGCCAGATGCCCCTTTATGCGGGCGGCGTCTATGAGTCATGTGTTAAGCTCAGTGCCGGTGTGCATACTTATACTGTTAAAGTCAACAGCAGCGCAAAAGCCACAGATGTTTCGGTGAATGTACCGAAGGAAGAGAATGTCTACATACGCTATTATTCACGCGGTTCCTCAGACACTGATGTGAAAAACAGCACTGTAGATTCTGTTAACAATGCCGGTCACTTCAAGACATCGGCGACGTTAACAGGCAGTTTGGGTTCAATCGGCGCTGAGCTTGGCATAAGCGACTGGGCACCGAATGATACAGGCGGCGACCTCGTTTATCTCGGCGGAGGACGGTACTCTAAAACTTTTACATTCCGGGAGACAAAAAATGAGGTAGATATCCAATATAAAGTAGCTTACAACCATGCGTGGAGTAACGGCAAAACCGGAAACAATGTTGTTATGAAAGTGCCTGCCGGTTCAACATCGTTTACTGTTTTTGCCGATTATCTGCAGGGCGTATGTACCGATTCTATAAACGAGCCTGCAATAAATATTTACCAAAGCGATGCGACTGTAGGCAATATTTCAAAGCCTGCTTTTACAACGACAGTGTCGCTTATAGGGACAGTGCGCGGTAACAGCGGCACATGGGATGCAGGCGCTGATGGTTGGAATTTTTCACAGGTTACCAAAAACCTTTACATATTCAGCAAGACATTCGACAAAGGCTCATATCAGTATAAAGTCGTCTTTGACAAGAAAAGCTGGTATGATAAAATTACAGGAAATATTAGCTTGAATATCGAACGTGACGGTACAAATGTCGTTTTTCTGTATGATGCGTCATCGCAGGCACTTTACGATACAGTGAACAATTACAACGCTGTTTCTGAAGCGCTCGGCTATCAGTCTGCTCCGACAAAGGCGAAAGTAGTCAACAATGCAAATGGGACGACGAAATTTATTTTCCCTGGCACGTTGACGGATAAAATTTCTCTGACTTATGCACCAAAATCTTCTCCTGATAAAGCAAAGACGGTCTCACTTTATGCGGAAAAAGATACAAACGGTACATTTAGCGGAGCATTTACGAGTGAGAACATATATTTTGGCGATGGGGCACTGGACTACATTTACTTTTATACGGTGAATGGTGTAAGAACGCTTGATCCCTCCCAGAAGGAAACTTATACATATAAAGATAAAGAGTATTCTGTTTATACACGTGGCGCTTTTGCAGGGCGTGTAATAAATGTACCGGGTACACTGCCGGGGAAATCATGGGATCCTGCCTCGAACCAGATGACATATAAAGGTAATGGACTTTATTCGCTCACATTTAAAAATGTGACGCCGGCTAATTACCAGTATAAAATCGCAGCAGGCGGAAAATGGGATGAAAACTATGGCATGTACGGCAAGGCAGGCGGTGACAATATAAGCCTTACCGTAAGCAGCAAGCAGGATGTGACAGTTTATTACAGCGATATAACTCATCTTTCCGTGACATCGCTAAATTATATATTTGCTGACCTCGACCTTTCAGGAACGGGTGTGCCGTCTGGCACAAAACTGACTGACGATGGATTGACAGGCATTTATAAAGCGACAGTTTCTTTTCCCGCAGGAACATATCCAGATATCAAGATAAACTGGAGCAATAAATCGGGTGGGACTGCATCATATGCTGTAAGTTCATTTACACTTGCAAATGCAAAAGATGTCACTTTCTATTTTGACCCTTCAACCGAACTGTATTATTCAAACGCTTCTGACCACAAGATCAACAGCAAGAATGTGTACTACAATACACAGGACAGCAAGTATAAAAGCATTTACGGTGCGGTTGAGCAGAATAAGCAAGTCACATTTGCAATTCAGACGGGCGATGATGTGGCGGAAGCCTATTTATTCATAAAAGGTCCTGAAAATAAGCGTATTGCTATGAAAAAAGGCTCTGCCGCCGACGGAAAAATTATGTGGAGCACGACACAGAGCTTTGCGTCAATTGGCCAGTATACATATTACTTTGGACTGGCAAATGGTAATGATGTTAAAGTTTATTGTGATGACGACGGATATTATGGGAGTGGAAAACTTACTGACCTAAGCAGCGTTTTGCCTTATGATCTGGTGGTTTACAAAGCAGGATACAAAACGCCTGACTGGATGAAAAATGCGGTGATTTATCAGATATTCCCAGACCGCTTCTACAATGGCGATACGTCAAACGATAAGGCACAGGCAAGCGCACGCGGCGCTACAAAATATGAGTTCGTGAATGACTGGAGTAAATACCCTGAAAATCCGGAACAGGAGAGCTTGCATGCGGCTGAGTATCCGAAACAGGCATATAAAGGTGATAGCATATGGGGCAACGAGATTTACGGTGGTGACCTTAAAGGAATCACGCAGAAGATAAGCTATCTGAAAAAACTTGGAGTAAACGTGATTTATATTAACCCGATTTTTTCTTCAGTGTCAAGCCACAGGTATGATACGACGGATTACAGGAAAATTGATCCTATTCTCGGCACTAAAGGTGACTTTGCCGAGCTTTGCAAAACGGCTAAGGCAAACGGCATGCATGTAATCCTTGACGGCGTTTATAACCACGTTTCCGATGACTCGATTTACTTTGACCGTTACTACAAATATGTCGGAAATGATGGAAAAGTTGGCGCTTATCCATACTGGGCATATGTTTATGATTATATGGCAGAGCATGCCGACGCAACCCAGGATGCAGCGGAGGCTGCTGCAACAGCATATTTTAAAGGCCACGGTGTGACAGACTTTACTTATACGAAATGGTTTACGATAACGAAAAAACCAATTTTGGACCAGGCTACTCAGAAGCCCATTCAGGATACAATTGGCGAACGCAAGGGCAAAGATGTTTATGGCTATGAAGGATGGTGGGGCTATGACTCAATGCCTGTTATAAAAGCTACAAATGGTTCAGAATACCAAACGCCAGGATGGGCAAACGAGATGGTAGACGGCCCTGATTCTGTAGCAAAATATTGGATCAGTAAGGGCTCTGACGGTTGGCGCCTTGACTGCGCAAACGAAGTTTCAGATGAAACATGGCAGAAGTTCCGTAACTCGGTGAAAGCACTTGGCAATGACAACGTAATTATTGGAGAGATATGGGACGATGCAACGAAATATCTGCTCGGCGATATGTACGATTCGTGCATGAACTATCAGTTCCGCAATGATATACTTGCATATGCAAGGGGAGGTAGTTCGGCTGAATGTGCAAAAAAGCTTGAAAAGCTGCGCGAAAGGTATCCATCAGAAGCATTTTACGCTATGATGAACCTTCTGGATTCACACGATACGACGCGCCTGCTCTCATATCTTGACGGTATAGATGATGACCGCAGCCAGAAAGATATTGCATATGCTTTCCCAACTTATGCGGCAACGTCTGATACTGCAAAGAAGAAGCAGTATATGGCAGCCCTGCTTCAGCTTACTTATCCGGGTGCCCCTACTGTTTACTATGGCGATGAAGTTGGCATGGTAGGCGCTGATGATCCAGATGACCGCCGCACAATGGACTGGAGCGGAAGCAATCAGAGTTTGTTTAACTGGTACGCAAAACTTATTTCAATAAGGAAAAGTTACTCTGCACTGCGCACTGGCAGCATTTCAATGCTCAAAACAGATGACGATGCTATAATGGCTTATATCCGTGCCGACAGTAAGAACCAGCTCTTGATAGCAGCAAACAATAGCTCTAAACCTGTTACTGTAACCCTTGACGCTTCGGCTGTAAAAGTCGATACGCTTGTTGATATTGTTACAAATAAGGCTGTGCCAAAAAGCAATGGGTTCGTAACCATAACGGTTCCGGCATATTCTGGTACAATTTTAGCAGACAAGGCATTATCACCCACACCGCTTAATGATTATGTCAGTGATACAACATACGATTTTAGTGTAAACAGTGCATATACATTTAAAATTACATCAAGAAACGGCAAAACCCCTGACTTCACAGTTGGTACGCCGAGCGTATTCCGCAGAGCACTTGTGAAACATGTTGGCAACGACTATTACTACAAAATCACGGCAATAGGCGCGCCGGGTGCGAAATCAGGTATCTATCTTAATGGCAGCCGCCTGCTTGTTGCG
>DCEF01000002.1:0-62186 GCA_002316805.1 Ruminococcaceae bacterium UBA1036 | reverse complement strand
AGCCGCCTGCTTGTTGCGACGGTTAAAAAGAACACACTGTAAAAGCCAAGACCGCAGACAAAAGGTTTTTAATGTTTTCACACTTACAAAGCGACATACCGGCTATTTCATGCTAAAATAAAATATGAGGAAGCTCCTTCTTTCTTAATGCTTTTAGAGAGAAAGGGAGCTTTTTCAGTTTAGTTTAGCTTTTGCGGCTATTTTGCAACCATACGTTTTAATGGGAATATTGCAGCTCAGAAGAACAGGTGGAATAAAATTTTGCAGACGATAGATGAAGCGTTACAAAAATTAAAAACTTCAAAGTTCCGTTCCAGCTTTTCATTAACTGAAAAGGACAAGGCGTATGTAAAGGACAAAGGCATAGACACGATTCGCCGACATGCGTATGATTTCGTAAGGCAGCGCTTGACGCCGGCCGTTATACCAAATGATGGAAGGCAGACTCCAATGCATGGCCATCCTGTATTTATCGCTCAGCATGCGTGCGCATGCTGTTGCCGAGGTTGTCTGAACAAATGGTACCGTGTGCCGAAGGGAGTTGAATTGAGCGATATACAGCAAGAAAAAATTGTAAATCTTCTGATGGAGTGGATAAGGCGCCAGATGCAGGAATAAAAGGTGTGTCGTATATACCATATTTTAAGCACGGCAGACATTGACATTAGTTAGTTAAAATATTATTATAACAACATGTGTATAAAAATATGTGCAGATAATGCGGGATACTGCATAAAAATAAAGAGGAAGAGGGAAAAATTCAAATGAGCAGGGCTGTACATAAAATTGCAATCGGTGCTGTAACAGTGGCTGCACTGGTTGCCACCCTTCTCAGTTATAATGCTTTTTCAGGCAACAGCGTTAATGCTAAAAATGCCCATGCAATGCCGCAATGGGAAAAAAGCGGTGTGTCATCTGAAAATGTCTTTGAGAAAATGGCTTCATCAATAGACAACTTGTCGCCTCAGAAGATTACGTTGACGGACGATACAAATAATTCTATTGTTAAAAACCCAGCGAAACTTAAAAGCGAACTGCACAGCCCGAATGCGATACTTGTCAGCCTTGACGACCGCAAAATCCTTATTAACAAAAATGCGGACCAAAAAATTTACCCAGCTTCTATGACAAAAATAATGACGGCGATTTTGGCAATTGAAAAGTCGCCAAATCTTCAGGAAAAAGTAACTTTGCCAAAGCCCATTTTTGATGAGATGTATGCGCAGGAGGCGTCGATGGCAGGGTTTGTTCCGGATGAGCAGGTGAGCGAGATGGATTTGCTTTATGGCGCTATTCTCCCGAGCGGTGCAGAATGTTGTGCAGGCCTTGCAGACCATCTTGAAGGCTCAGAGCAGAATTTTGCCCATGAAATGAACCGCAAGGCTGCAGAGATCGGGATGGAACATACACATTTTGTAAATACTACAGGCCTGTATGACGCCAACCACTATTCTACTGTGAAAGATATATCAATGGTTCTGTGCTATGCTTTGCAGAATAATACATTCAGGCGCATTTTTACAACACCAAGCTACACCACATCGCCTACAAACAAACATGCTAAAGGCATTACGTTTACAAGCACCATGTTCCGGCACCTCAGCGGTTCGAAAAAGGCAGGAAGGGCTACAATACTTGGCGGAAAAGTAGGGTATACCAATGAAGCAGGCCTGTGCCTTGCAAGCTGCGCGGAAGTCAATGGAAAGCAGTATGTGCTTGTAACAGCAGGTGCAAAAAACTGCTACTGCGCGGAAATAAAAGACGCTGTAGCTGTTTACAGCAGCCTCTAATATGATAATTTTAAGGCGCTGTTCAAAATATATTAATTGATTTTTATTTACTTAAAGAGTTACAATAGAATGAACTGCAAGGGCTGGAGTTAACTGCTGCAGTATCTTATTTGCATCAGAGTCAGGAGTAATGCTATGTATGTTTCAGGCGGCCCGTATTCTAACAAATATCCGTACCCTCCATTTTATCCGGAGGTATATGAGGAGCGCAGGCGTATCCGCAGTACTTCTAACAGCGTTTGTCTAACAGCGCTGGCAGGAATTTTCCTTTTGTTCCTCTTGCCTATTATAAGCCTGATATTTTTGAGGTCGATGGGATTTGTAACACGGACGAATAAGTTTGACGGGCTTCCGCCAGTCCTGTATTACATTGTTTCTTCGTTTAATTACTTAATCGCTATGACAGTGCCGGCACTGCTTTATTTTTCTGCGGAACACATCCCCATTTCTGAAGGAGTGCCGTTTCACAAGGTAAAAACAAGCGACCTGTGGCTTTTTGTAGCGGTGGGCTGCTTTGTCTGTTTGCTGGCAAATTTTCCGGCAGGCTGGGTAGCAAAAATTCAGCAGTACTTTGGATTCAGCGGTTCCCTTCCCTCACTGCCGCTAAATAATGACCCTGCCGTCTTAGCCTTATACGTGGTTAATATTGCCGTTGTTCCGCCGTTGGTGGAGGAACTCATGTACCGAGGAGTTATTCTGCAAAGCCTGCGCCGTTTTGGCGACGGTTTTGCCGTACTTGTGTCGGCAATCCTTTTCGGATTATACCATGGGAATTTTATTCAGATGGTCTTTGCATTTTTCTGCGGCCTTGTAATGGGTTATGTGGTAGTGCGTACGGATTCGCTGCTACCGTCGATACTAATACATTTTATTAATAATGGCATATCGGTAATGACTGATTTGGTAACAAGGTACCGCGGCGCACATGCAGCAGAAAATATGAGCAATGTTATTATGGTGGTCGTTTCATTGATCGGCATTGCAGCTATTGCAATCCTTACTTCTGAGCATAAACTGTTTGGAAAGAAAGGGAAACATCGTTCGGTGCTTCCACTTTCATCAAGGCTCGGTGCGGCGTTCGGCAATTTTGGCGGAGTGATTTTTATGGTATATGCATTTCTCTCGTCGATTTACTGCCTCTACCATTACTGAGGTGATGGCATGACACGTGACGAGATGTTTATGAGGCAGGCGCTGGAGATTGCCCGCCAATCTGCAGCAGAAGGTGAAGTGCCGGTTGGCGCTGTTGTTGTAAAAGGCGAAAATGTTATCGCATGCGGCCGCAACAGGCGCGAAACGAAAAAAAACGCACTGTGCCATGCAGAGATTGAAGCAATCAACGGGGCATGCAGCACACTTGGTGGGTGGCGGCTCTGGCAATGTGAGCTTTTTGTGACCCTTGAGCCTTGCCCAATGTGTGCGGGGGCGGTTATCAATGCACGTATTCCACGCGTTGTGTTTGGTGCTTTCGATATGAAAGCAGGCTCATGCGGCTCCGTTGTTAATTTGTTTAGCCTGCCTTTTAACCACAAACCTGAGGTGGTTGGCGGCGTGCTGGAAGATGAATGTTCATCTATTTTGACTGGCTTTTTTAAAAAACTGCGGAAAAATAAATAAGCCACTGCAGCTTTTAAAAAATGCTATTTTTGAATAATATTATTAACAGCCTGAGCAATTGTTGTACTTTTGCTCAGGCTGTTTCTATGTAATTTTAGGTATTCGCTTTTGCCTTAAAGTTTAAGAAAATGCTCAACTTTTTGCAAGGCAGATATGTTCGCGCATTACGCCTGCCTGCGAATGTAAAAGCATATCGACGGAATTTTCGTCTTTATTTGCAGCCGAATTACCCACGGTAATCTGTGGGGGCTTTATATCGCATTTATAATTCATGCCTGAAAGTGCGGTAACGGCATTTCCGCTGATGATGTTGGCAATTTCGCCGAGCATTGAAGTGGCAAAGTCGTCAAGAGTGTCAGTCTCCATGCCAGAAAGGGATTTTACAATATTAAGAGTTGTAGATTTTGGAAAACTGTAAATAGTGCTCCCTGAAAGGTCGCCGACTAAAGCAATCTCTATTTTAACATTTTCTTCCTGACCAGTTTGCCCATTGCTTTTCAGTTCGGAAATATCCATGTCAAGCATACTTTTGAAAACGTCTTTTGTTGCGTCATAAAATGGATTAGTTTTGAATTTTTGTTCTGCCATTTATGAAACGCCTCCCTTTTGGACATATTTACTCATTTTAAGGTCTGTTGCGACAACATGGTTTATAAGCCATGCCAGCAACACACCTGCAAATTTTTGTATTTCCTTCTCTTTATACCCTTCCTGCTCAAAGTCGTGAGCGGACTTCATTACATAATTGGTAAACTCTTTATGTATTTGTTGGTGCTTTTTAAAGTCCGGATATCCGATTTTTTTCTGGTATTCTTCCTCATTAGCGAAATGGGTGACAACATAGTTCTGCATAAATACAAGCGTCTTTTTTACCTCGGGCAACTTTTCCTCCCAGTTGCCATTTTTGCGCAGAGCCGTAAGAAACTGTTCTACGCGGTCGAACAGCTCTTTATGCTGCCAGTCAACTATTGGAATACCAATTTTATATTTTTCTTTCCAAAGCGTAATGACCATCTCCAAATCTTAAAATTATTAATAACAATAACTATTATTATATTATAGCGTGTTACTACTTGAATGTCAACAGCAATGCACTTTGCGCCTCCTGAAAGCTTATAACAAATGATACTTTGCTGTTGACAAAGACTGTGCAGAATGATATGGTAATAATAGTCTGTGGACTTGCGGGGGGACTCTTTGGAGTTGAGAAGGTTAAAACCTGACCCTTTGAACCTGTCAGTTAACACTGACGCAGGGAAGCAATTCAATTATAAGAAATAATGAATTGATGCTTTCCTTTTTGGAAAGCATTTTTTGTTACAAAAACTGAATATGCTGCGGGGGAACTCCTTAGAGTTGAGAAGGTTAGAACCTGACCCTTTGAACCTGTTAGTTAATACTGACGTAGGGATGCAAAATATCGATGAGAAAGATGCCTGCCGAATTCAGCAGGCATCTTTTTTATTTGAAAGAAAGGTGAAAACATGAAAAAAGTTCTGTCAATAGCCGGCTCTGACTGCAGCGGAGGCGCCGGCATTGAGGCTGACCTTAAAACTTTTGCCGCACACGGTGTTTATGGCATGAGCGTAATAGTTTCCGTTGTTGCAGAAAATACGGTGCGCGTTATAGACATCCAAAATGTCGCGCCTGATATGATTGAAAAGCAGATTGACGCCGTATTTGAAGACATCGGTGCTGATGCTGTAAAAATAGGCATGCTGTCGCAGTCAAACTGCATGGAAGCCGTGGCGCGCAAGCTGAATGAATACAAACCGAAAAATGTAGTCGTTGACCCTGTAATGGTGGCAAAGAATGGCTGCCCGCTTATGCAGCCGGATTCGATGAGTACTTTGGTGCATAAAATACTGCCTCTTGCAGATTTACTTACCCCGAACATACCCGAGGCTGAAAAAATATCAGGCATATGCATAAGCTCCATTAGTGATATGGAGCGTGCCGCGGAGCAAATCGCAGGCCGTGGCGCAAAAGCGGTGCTTGTAAAGGGCGGCCATGCTTCCGGAGATGCAGTAGATGTGCTGTTTGACGGCAGGTGCTTTACCCATTTCAGTGCTAAGCGTATAAATACTAAAAACACACATGGCACAGGATGCACATATTCTTCTGCAATCGCTTCGAACCTCGCATTGGGCTTCAGTTTGGAAGAAGCAGTGAGCAGGGCTAAAAAATACGTCACCACAGCAATACGCCATTCGCTGCAGATAGGGAAAGGCTGTGGCCCTACGCACCATTTTTATGACCTTTACCGCAGCAGACTGGAAAAGGAGGATAATCTGAAATGAATTATAAAACACAGATAGAGGCCGCGCGCAGTGGTATTGTCACAAAAGAGATTGCACAGGTTGCAAAAGATGAAAAGGTGCCGGAATCCGAGCTTATGCCGCTTGTTGCTTCTGGAAAAGTAGCCATACCTGCCAATATACGCCATACTGCCCTCCACCCCCATGGCTTTGGCAGTGGCCTGCGGACAAAAATAAATGTCAACCTCGGCGTTTCAGGCGACTGTGCCGACTACAGCAAAGAGCTGGAAAAGGCAAGGCTTGCTGAAAAATTCGGTGCCGAAGCTATAATGGATTTGAGCAATTATGGCAAAACCCAGGAATTCAGGCAGAAGCTGATAGAGACTTCGCCGGCAACAATAGGTACTGTTCCGGTTTATGACGCAATAGGCTACCTTGGCAAAAACCTTAAAGATATCACAGCCGAAGATTTTCTAAAGGTCGTGCGCCACCATGCAGAGGAAGGCGTCGATTTTATGACGGTGCATGCAGGCATTAACCGGCGTGCCGTAGATGCATTTATGCGCAGCAAACGAAAAATGAACATAGTTTCACGCGGCGGTTCACTGCTTTTTGCGTGGATGAAGATGACGGGAAATGAAAATCCTTTCTATGAGCATTACGATGAACTGCTTGATATACTGCATGAATATGACGTCACGATAAGTATTGGCGATGCCCTGCGCCCGGGCTGCATAGAAGATTCGACGGACGCTTCGCAGATAGCTGAACTGACAGAGATCGGTTTCCTTGCCAAACACGCGTGGGAACATGGAGTACAGGTGATAGTTGAAGGGCCGGGCCACATGGCTATGGATGAGATAGCAGCAAACGTTAAGCTTGAAAAGCGCCTGTGCCATGGTGCTCCATTCTATGTTCTGGGCCCGCTTGTTACTGATATTGCCCCGGGCTATGATCACATAACATCTGCCATAGGAGGAGCAGTTGCTGCTGCGAACGGCGCGGATTTTTTGTGTTATGTAACGCCCGCCGAGCACCTGCGCCTTCCGGACTTGAATGATGTAAAGGAAGGCATTATCGCTGCAAAAATTGCGGCGCATGCGGCAGATATTGCAAAAGGCGTAAAGGACGCGCGTGAGCCTGACAGCCGCATGAGCGAGGCGCGCAGAAAACTGGACTGGGACGAAACTTACAGGTTTTCGATTGACAGCGAGAAGGCCAGGGCGTACCACGAAAGTGTTCCGCCGGAGGACAGGGACAGTTGCTCTATGTGCGGCAAAATGTGTGCGGTGCGGACTATGAACTGTATACTTAATGGCACTGACCCTGAACAATGCCCCCGAAAGCGGTAAATAAGAGAGAACGGAAAAATGTAATTAGTAGGAGTTTTCTCTGCACGGCGCACGGCGTAAAAAGCAAGCCGTAAAATTGGAAGGAGAGCGAAAATCAGTGAAGCCTGAAATAGATTACAGTCTTTACCTTGTTACAGACCGCAGGCTTATGAGCACGAGCACGCTTGAAGAAGCCGTTGGGCAGGCCATTGCGGGCGGCGTGACACTGGTGCAGCTAAGGGAAAAAGATACGTCTTCCCTTGAATTCTATGAAATGGCGGCAAAGGTAAAGCAGGTAACAGACAGGCATAATATACCGCTGATTATAGATGACCGCGCGGATATCGCTGTTGCAGTTGATGCGGCGGGTGTTCATGTCGGCCAAAGCGACATTCCTGCGCGCAGGGTGCGTTCTGTAATTGGCAAAGACAAAATCCTTGGCGTCTCCGCTTCAACGTTTGATGAAGCGGTGCAGGCACAGAGAGATGGCGCGGATTATCTTGGTGTTGGCGCAATGTTTGCCACAAAGACGAAAACGGATGCAACGGTTGTTTCAATGGAAGAGCTGAAAAAAATAAGAGAAGCCGTAAGCCTGCCAATAGTTGCTATAGGGGGAATTAACGGGAAGATGCTGCCGCTTCTCGAAGGGACTGGAATTGACGGCGTAGCTGTTGTTTCGGCACTGATGGCGTCAAATAACATTACGGCTGAAGCGGAGAAGCTAAAAAAGGCCATGCTGCGTATAAAAAGAAAATAAACTGCGTCTGCCGTTAGCGGGCGAGAATCCACGGGAACATTATTTACAAAAAAGCGCCTTGAGCGATGTCTTAAAAAATAGCTCAAGGCGCAATTTTGTCTCTATGGATTTTATGAACAGCAGAATAAATTGTGGTACTAAAATTTAGGCTTTCTTTAATTATTTCTATGAAAGCTGTCCATTTTTTGTTGCTGGCCGCGATATTGTTTTAATAGAAGCTTTACGGATTGCAATTTTTAAAGAAGCTCCAGCCCATATTATTACATGTTAAGAAATTTGACAAAGCAGGTAGATACGTATATAATATTTTTCCCCGCTTTTACTGCAAAAGAAGAAAGAAGATGTGTTTACTTGAAATCGTATATTTTAACCCAGCTTGAATTTTTGCTTAGGCTCCTCGTTGCTGGTTTCTGCGGCTTTCTGATTGGCTATGAGAGGAAAAACAGGCTTAAAGAAGCAGGCGTGCGCACACACATGATTGTTGCGATTGGTTCGGCACTGATTATGATCGTTTCAAAATACGGTTTTTACGATATTCTTCCACAAAACGGCAGCACCCTTGACCCTTCGCGTATTGCAGCGCAGGTAGTCAGCGGAATAGGCTTTTTGGGTGCAGGGATGATTTTTATCCGTGGGCAGGCGATCAACGGACTTACGACTGCTGCCGGTGTATGGGCAACGGCAGGCGTTGGCCTTGCAATCGGTGCGAAGCTCTATGTTATTGGAATTGCTGCTACTGTCATAATACTTATCATACAGATAGTGCTGCATAAAGACATCAAATGGCTGCATATGCCTGAAGCTGAGCAGATTACAATACGCATGGAACAAAATAGCAATGCACTTTCAAACGTTCAGGACTATTTGAAGAAAAATAATAGACATTATAAATTTTAAAGCGGAAAAAATAGGCGATAATATACTTGAGACTGAATTTTATGTGAAACTGCCTCAAAACTATGACATTTCAAAGCTCATAAATCTTCTTAATAAAAACCCGAGCATAAAGTCGATTGAATGCTGATACACGGCGCTGATTCGCTGCTGGCAGAAATTTTTATGTTGAATTAAATACTCCGAAATGATACAATTAAAAGATATGGGGCAGGTGGGAGTAGTTGGGAATCAAGAAATGGCATGTGCAGCCGTTTGACCGCATGTCGGCAAAAAAATTTGCCGCAGAAACAGGAGTTTCACCGCTCCTTGCCGTATTGCTGCAGACACGCGGAGTATCCAGCAGAAAACAGGCGGAAGAAATACTTTCAGATGATATCTCACTTTCCGACCCACTTTTGCTGCCGGACATGGCAGCAGCTGTTGAGCGTATAAGAAAAGCACTTGATGGTTTTGAAAAAATAGCTGTTTACGGTGACTATGATGCGGACGGCGTCACAGCTACCGCAATGGTATATTCATATCTTGAGTCGAGCGGCGGCAACGTCATTTATTATATTCCGGATCGTGAAAAAGAGGGATACGGGCTTAACAAAAACGCAGTTGATGTACTGCATTCGCAAGGGGTAAAACTGATACTCACTGTTGACAATGGAATTTCTTCTGCTGAAGAAGTCGACTATGCAAAAAAGCTCGGAATCGATACGATAATTACAGACCATCATCAGCCTGGCGACACGCTGCCTAAGGCCGTTGCCGTTGTTGACGCATGGCGCAAGGACTGCAGTTGCCCTTACCGCAGTTATTCCGGTGCAGGCGTGGCCTTCAAGCTCCTTATGGCGCTTGAAGGCCCGGAAGGCACACAGGCTGTTATTGAAAATTACACCGATTTGGCAGCTATAGGCACTATAGGCGATGTGGTGCCTCTCACAGGTGAAAACAGGATGCTTGTCAAATATGGCCTTAAGCTTATTTCGCGGACTGACCGTATTGGGCTTAAATCACTGCTTGAGCTTGCCGGAGTGGAAGGGCGCCCGCTTACGGCGGAAACGGTTGCTTTCACTGTTGTACCGCGTATAAATGCAACAGGCCGTATTGGCACGTCGGACCGTGCGGTTCGTCTGCTGGTGACAGAGTCGCCTGAAGAAGCCGGCGAACTTGCAGCGCAGGTGTGCAGGGATAACGGTGTCCGCAGGCAGACTGAAGACGATATTTTTCACCAGGCAATGGAAAAAATCGACAATGACCCATCTATCATTTTCGACCGTGTTATGGTTGTGGCGGGTGAGGGGTGGCATCCGGGCGTTATAGGCATTGTCGCTTCAAAAATAACCGAATGTTTTGGCAAGCCGTGTATAGTTGTCTCTTGCTCCGGCAAAGAAGCACGCGGCTCAGGAAGGAGCATTGAGGGCTTTTCGCTTTTTGATGCAGTGTGGAGTTGCAGGGATTTGCTGACGCGTTTTGGAGGCCATCCAATGGCTGCAGGTATGTCGTTGCCGTCTGAAAACGTTGAAAAACTGCGTGAGCGCATAAACCAGTACGCGGCATCGCTTGGCAAGCCAATGCCTGTACAGGTGCTCAACATCGATTGCCTGCTTAAACCGGACAAGCTTTCTGTTGGGATACCGAAAAGCCTTAAATTGCTGGAACCGTTCGGGGCTGCCAACCCGCACCCGCTGTTTGGCCTTTTTGGCATGGCCATAGGAGATATTACGCCGGTCGGCGGCGGAAAGCATCTTCGCATTTCGGTGCAGAAGGGCACAGCATCTGTGCTATGCATGAAGTTCGGGACGACGCTCGGTGAGTTTCCTTACAAGAAGGGCGACACAGTAGACATGGCTGTCAAGCTTCAGGTTAATTCTTTTAATGGCATGGATTCACTCACCGTGGTTATACGTGAGATGCGCTTTGCCGGGGCGGATGAAGACGCTCTTATAAAAGGGCGGGCGCTGTATGAAAAATTCCGCAGGAGTGAGCCGTTGACCGAACAGGAAAGCGCAGCGGTGCTTCCAAACCGCAGCGACTGCGCTTCGGTTTACCGTATGCTCCGCAGCATTGGCGAATACAATGGTACGCTTGATGACCTTTTCTGCCGTATTAAGGAAGACAGTAATTTTGCAGAGTTCTTGGTAATCATGGATATATTTTCGGAGCGCGGGCTTATCAGCAGGGTTCGAAAGGGAACTGTATATAATATTCAGGTGGTGCCAAATCACAGCAAAGTGTGCCTTGCAGAATCGCCGATTATCAAGTCTTTACATAATTCTAACGAAAGCCAAAGCCGGTGACAGAAAAAATGGCATACCCAATGAAAACATTTGACGATTTGACCGCCCTTATGAAGGCAAGCGAGCATAATTATGACACAGACCTGATTGAGCGTGCGTACCGGCTTGCGGCGGAGTCACATAAAAATCAGCGGCGGCTTTCCGGCACACCATATATTTCTCATCCTGTTGCTGTAGCGTGCATACTCGTAGAGCTCGGCATGGATTCCGAATCGGTCGCAACGGGGCTTCTGCACGATGTTGTGGAAGATACACCGGTTACGCTTGACCAGATAAAAAAAGAGTTCGGCAATGAAATTGCCGGCCTTACAGACGGCGTGACGAAGCTTGGCCACATACCATATTCTTCACGTGAAGTGCAGCAGGCGGAAAATTTGCGCAAAATGCTGATTGCCATGAATCAGGATATCCGTGTGATAATCGTCAAACTGGCAGACCGCCTGCACAATATGCGCACAATCGAGTTTATGCCGCCGCAGAAGCAGCGTGACAAGGCCCTCGAAAATATGGAGGTCTATGCACCTATTGCGCACCGACTTGGCATACGCGCCGTAAAGGAAGAGCTTGAAGACCTTTCGCTGCGCATACTTGACCCTGTTGCATACAAGGAAATTGAAAGTGGCCTTGCCCTGCGTGCAAATGAGCGCAAGGAGTTTATTGAGCTGACTAAAAAGCGCATAAACGAACGTGTTTCCAGCATTATACCTAATGTTTACATTGAAGGGCGCGTAAAGAGTATAAACGGCATTTACCGCAAGATGTTCATACAGGGACGCTCAATGGACGAGATATATGATATTTACGCTGTGCGTGTGATTGTGGATACGGTGAATGACTGCTACAACGTGCTCGGCATTATTCACGATATGTTCCGGCCACTGCCAAACAGGTTTAAGGATTATATTTCTACGCCGAAGCCGAATATGTACCAGTCGCTGCACACGACTGTAATAGGCAAGGAAGGCATTCCGTTTGAGGTGCAGATACGCACATGGGAAATGCACCATACGGCTGAATATGGCATTGCGGCTCACTGGAAGTATAAGCTCGGCATGGCAGGCAAGGAGGATTCGTTTGAAAAACGTCTTTCATGGATACGCCAGATGCTTGACAATGAAAAGGACAGCGAAGATGCTACCGATCTTGTACGCACTATAAAGTCGGACCTTGCACCGGAAGATGTTTTTGTCTTTACACCAAGGGGCGACGTTATAAACCTTCCTGCCGGCTCAACGGTGATTGACTTTGCCTACGCTATACACAGTGCTGTAGGAAACAGGATGACTGGTGCAAAAGTTGACAAACGCATTGTGCCAATTGATTACCGCCTGAAAACAGGCGAAATAGTTGAAGTGCTGACTTCAAAAGAAGCCCGCGGCCCAAGCCGCGACTGGCTGAGTATTGTAAAAACGAGCGAAGCGAGAAATAAAATCCGCAACTGGTTCAAGCATGAGAAGCGCGATGAAAATATCGCCGAAGGCAAAAACTCGGTAGAGCGTGAACTACGCCACAACAATATTGATATAAATGAAAAAAGCCTCAACGATGTCCTCAGCAAACTCGCACCTCACAATAACTGTGCCACGGTTGATGATGTTTATGCCGCGATAGGCTATGGCGGCATTTCACTGTGGAAGATAATTCCAAAAATTAAGGAAGCATGGCAGAAAGAACGTGCTGATACGGCACCAATCCATCTGCCACAAAAGCCTGAGCGCCAGGTGCCTTATGGCAAAAGCCCAATTGGCATTGTTGTAGATGGCATGGAAAACTGCCTTGTAAAGTTCGCACGCTGCTGCAACCCACTGCCTGGCGACGATATTATAGGCTTTATAACGCGCGGCTTTGGCGTTTCTATCCATAAGCGCGGCTGCTCCAATGTACCAAAAGATATAAGCAAAGCCGCCGAGCCTGAGCGCTGGGTAAGGGTCCACTGGGCGGGTGAAATCTGCGAGAGTTTTAAGACTACGCTGGAAATTGTCGCAGGAGACCGTTCCGGGCTTCTCGCGGACATAACGCAGCAGCTGTTTAATATGCACCTTTTTATTTATTCCCTTAACTCAAGGGAGGCAAAAGACGGCAGCGCTTTTATATCAGCGACGATTTCTGTTAAAAATATCGAGGAACTTAAGACGATAGTTCAGCGCCTTTCCAAAATTGTCGGCGTCGTGTCAATACGCCGCACATGAGAATATTATAGGGACGGCGGCTGAGAAGGAGGACTCTTTTTGCAGATTACTAAGATTGCAGGCGGCCCGATCCCAACAAACTGCTACCTGCTAAAAGATGATGAGACCGGCGCTTCAGCCGTAATTGACCCGGGCTTTGAAAGCAGCGAGCTGAATGACATTGTCATGGAAAATGGGAAAGTTGAAAAAATTCTGCTGACGCACGGCCATTTTGACCACATTTCAGGCGTTCAGGCCCTGAAAAAAATGACAGGCGCAAAAGTTTACCTTTATGTTGATGAGCTCCTTTTTGCCAAAGACAGCACCCTTAACCTTGCAGGTGCATTTTTCGGCTCGCAGGTGCCGCCATTTCAGGTGGATATGCCAATGAGCGATGGTGACACCATACAACTTGGCAGCCTTACCATCAGCGTTATGCACACACCGGGCCACACTGTTGGCGGCTGCTGCTTTATAGTTAAAGATGTGATTTTTTCGGGCGATACGCTTATGAAGTTGAGCTGCGGGCGTACAGACTGCCCAACCGGAAGCTATTCGCAGATGCTTAACTCCCTGCGGAAATTGGATTCCCTTAAAGGCGACTACCATGTCTATCCAGGCCATGGCTCAGAGACTACGCTCGGCTATGAGCGCAGAAATAATTCTTATTTTGGGATTTAACATTATGACAATTATTATAGACAGCCACCCTTTTAGTTATGAGATGGAAAACCTGTGTAGGCTTTTTTACCCCAGGAGCAAGATAAAAGTAGTTTCGGAACCTTGTGAAGACGATACTGTGGTTTATACAGGCATAAAAAAACGCCCTGATGGCAACTGCCTGATGACCGTACGGCTTAAAGCGGGAACATCCGAAAAAGCCAGCGCATTAATTATTCCGGCAGGCACAGAAGAACGCGAGGTACAGCGGCGCATGGCTGTATTGCTGTGGAAAATCCTTTCGAGCGCGCTTGGCTGCCGGCCACAATGGGGAATCCTGACGGGAGTAAGGCCGCTCAAACTTTTCGGCAGGCTGGCTTCTGAAAAAAGTGAAGAATTTGCATGCGGCTTCTTCCGCGATAAATTTCTCGTTTCGCCTGAAAAAACCGATCTTGCGCGCACTGCCTGGAATAACCAGAAAAATCTTTTGGCTCTGTCGCGGCCCGATTATTTCAGCCTTTACATTGCCATACCATTCTGCCCCACAAGATGCGCTTACTGCTCTTTCGTTTCGTCGTCAGTCGAAAAGGCATTCCGTCTTGTCCCGCAGTACGTAGACCTTCTCTGTGATGAGATAAGGCGTACAGCACAGATAGCCAAAGATCTAAGGCTGCATCTGCAGACAGTTTATATAGGCGGCGGTACGCCGACAGTGCTTTCAGCTTCCCAGCTTGCCAACGTTATCGGCGCTGTCAATTCAAATTTTGACCTTTCGTTTTGCCACGAATTTACTGTGGAAGCCGGCAGGCCGGATACGATTACTGAGGAAAAACTTAAAGTAATGAAGAGCGGCGGCGTCACGCGCATAAGTATTAACCCACAGACGCTTAACGACGAAGTTTTAAGAGAAATTGGCAGGAAGCACACATCGTCGCAGATTATTGAGGCTTTTGGCCTTGCACGGCGTCTTGGTTTCGATGATATCAATATGGACATAATCGCCGGCCTGCCGAAGGACAGCCTTGAAAGCTTTTTGCAGACGATCCATAAAGTCATCCAACTTTCGCCGGAATGCGTAACGGTCCATACACTTTCGATAAAAAGGGCGGCACGCCTTAACCATGAAAAGGCAGCGCCTGTTTCATGCAGCGCTGAAACAACTGCAGATATGCTTAGGAATGCCTATTCTGTTTTGCCGCAGAGCGGGTACCACCCTTATTACCTCTACAGGCAGAGCCGCATGGTAGGCAACCTTGAAAACACAGGCTGGTCGAAGCCTGGCCGCGAAAGCCTTTACAATGTGCTGATAATGGAAGAATGCCAAACAATACTTGCATGCGGCGCCGGTGCTGTAACCAAACTGAAAGACCCATACTCGAACCGTATTGAACGAATATTCAACTTTAAATATCCGTACGAATATATTGGGCGCTATAGGGAATTGATAGCCCGGAAGAACGGGGTGAAAGAATTTTATGGAACAACTAAAAGCTAAGTTCGTTTCTTACCGCAACAGTGTTGAAGATATCAACAGCTCGGTACGCAAAGACGCGAAGGGCTTTGTGCTGAAAACAGAAGAAGCATATCATAAGAATATTGCTGAAATTGCACAGTTAATCGCGGGCGAAAATCCAATGTGTAAACTTGTAATGATTGCAGGGCCTTCAAGCAGCGGGAAAACAACAACAGCCCATTTACTTAAAAAAGCTTTGGAAAAAGACGGCGTTGGCTGTGTGAGCATTTCACTCGATGATTTTTACCTTGGGGGAAACATGGCACCAATGCTTCCGAACGGAAAGCATGACTATGAGTGCCTTGAGGCCATAAATGTAGGAGAGATACAGAACTGCCTTGCCAGCCTTGTGAAAAATAGCCGCTGCGAGATGCCTGTATTCGATTTTGAGCAGCATGTTCCTTACCCGCACCGCAGGCAGGTTGTACTGCATGAGCGTGAAGTTGCCGTAGTGGAAGGGATACATGCACTTAACCCTGTTTTGCTTAGCACTGTGCCGGAACTGCATGTGCACCGCATTTATATAAGCGTTAAGCAGGGCATAATGAACGGGGGAAAAACAATTCTCGGGCCAAATGATATCCGCCTTGTACGCCGCATGGTGCGCGATTATAATTTCAGGCGGACGAGTCCGGATGAAACGCTTTCGATGTGGCCGAATGTAATGCGCGGCGAATACAAGTACATCAAGCCGTTTAGAAAAGGCGCCGACCTTACAATAAATTCTTTTCACGCCTATGAGCTTTGCGTGCTTAAACAGCAGGCACTCAAGCTCCTTTGCACTGTGCCTGAAAGCAGCTGCAATTACAATGCTGCACAGAATTTGGCAGGTGCACTTGAGCACTTTGATGAAGTCGATACGACGCTCGTGCCTAAGGCATCAATTATTCGTGAATTTATTGGTGGAGGCCTTGAATAGAGTTGCATTTTTTACTTTTATCGTGCTATAATAGCAAACAAAAAGGAGGATGCTGCTATGGGAATGCTGGATGATTTTATTGTCAATGCAAAGTCGGCAGCCAGTGCTGTCGGGAAACAAGCTTCCAAATTTGCGGACGTTTCCAAATTGCGCATCAATGCTGCAGACTTGAAAAATGATATTTCAAAACATTTTGAAGCACTTGGCCGGGTAGTTTATGATGCGAAGAAAACTGGAGGTGACTCCGCACAGGCAGTTTCCGATGCAGTCGCATCAATTGACAGCCTGCAGGAACAGCTTGATGCGGTAAACAGCCAGATTGCTTCCGCAAATGCAAAGACTATATGCAGCCATTGCGGGCAAGAAAACTCGAAGGACGCTGTTTTCTGCAGCAAATGCGGCTACAGACTTATGGAAGATGACAGTTCGGCAGATGATTCGCAGGGCGGCAGTCCAAAGACTGGAAACTCTGCGGGAAAATAAAATGTGAAATCTATGCAACATGGGGGAGGATTATCCTCTCCCTTTCTTTTGGTAAAGTATGCGCCTGTTTATGTGCAATCCTGCAAGTGCTGCCATTGGTGCACCGCCTGCGGGAAAAACATAAAAACATATTAAAAGCAAGCTTTTGCATAGATTTACACAATAGAACGGATGTGTTGCGATGGGACGGGAAAAAAAAAGCAAAATGCACCGCCAAAGCTTTATTCATGGTGCACTTATACTTGTGATGGCCATTGTTATAGAGAAGATAATCGGCGCAGTCTATAAGATACCGCTGTCATGGGTAATAACTTCTCTTGGATACGGATACTTCAATAATGCTTACTCGATATATGCGCCGATGTTTAGCATTGCAACGGCGGGCTTTCCAATTGCAATTTCCCGAATGGTTTCAGAAAATTACTGCAAAGGCCACTACCGTGACATACGCCAGATACATAAGGCCTCAATAAGGATTTTCCTTTTTCTCGGCATTTTATCGTTCAGCATTATGATGCTTGGGGCACGTCCATATACGGATTTTGTCCTGCGCGGCAATGCCAAGAACGCTTTGCCGGCTATTTACGCCATTGCGCCGGCTGTTTTCTTTGCCAGCATGATGTCTATTTACCGCGGGTATTATGAAGGCCTGCGCAATATGACGCCAACGGCTATTTCTGAAATAATAGAATCAATATGCAAACTTGTGTTTGGCCTTTCGGCAGCAATCTGGATTGTAAATTCCGGCCTTAAGGAATATGCGAAAAGCGGAACGGTTTACGGCGTAAAGGCCGCAAACATAAAATTTGCAAAAATAGCGACACTGCCATATGCGGCAGCTGGTGCCATTTTTGGTGTGACAATTGGCGGATTTTTCGGATTTCTGTTTTTAACACTTTACCACAAGCGGAACGGGGACGGAATAACGGAAGACATGCTTACTGCTTCGCCGCGCTCTATGCCTATGAAACAGACAGTGTCAATACTTGTCCGCACTGCTATTCCGGTTGCGCTCGGTTCACTTGCAATTAACCTTTCGACTTTTGTCGACGGTATGTTGCTTCAAAGCCGCATAGGCGACCTGCTTAGCACAAATTCAGCAACCCTCTTGAAAATGTACCAGGGTATCATACCAAAAGAGTATATTTCATCTAACGGCGTGGCATCCTTTTTGTATGGATGCTATGGTAATGCCACAAACCTGTTTATGTTTGTGCCGGCGCTTACGCAGGCATTTGGGGTTAGTGCCCTGCCGAATGTTACCGAGGCGTGGACTGAGGGCAACCCGAAGCACATACGCCGCAGTATGGAAACCGTGCTGCGCATGGTCACGCTTATTACCATACCGAGCGGCATTGGGCTTTCTGTTTTTGCAATGCCAATAGCTTCACTCATCTACCCTGGCGTTGACCAAGGGCCTACTATCATTGGAAGAATACTTGTGATTCTTGGCCTTGCCTCTACATTTGCCGCAACAAGCACGCCAGTGAACAGCATGCTGCAGGCGGTTGGCAGGGTTGACTTGCCTGTTAAACTGGTAGTTGTCGGCCTTGCTGTTAAGATAATAACAAACTATACCCTCGTGGGTATTCCTGAAATCAACGTCCTCGGCGCAGGGACCGGCACGCTGCTTTGCTACCTCATAACTACAATATGTGCGCTGTACTTTCTTCAGCATGTAACAAAAATACACATGAATTACTTCTCAATATTTGCCAAGCCATTTGTCGCGTCCGTAATAAGCATCGGCGCTTCATGGCTGCTTTACAAAGCGGCAATTATGTTCATTTCAAGCAAAATTGCAGTATGCATTGCAATTATTGCAACTGTGTTTCTGTATATTATATGCATCCTTAAGTTCCATGTGCTTGACCGCCATGATGTTTCAATGCTGCCAAAGGGACAAAAAATTCTGAAAATACTTGAAAAACATAATTGGATAAGGTAAAATAAAAGACAGTTTAAGAACTCCTAGCAGTTTGGAGGATGTGGCTTTGCAGTTCGAACGGAAAGAAAAGTATACGGTTGATGACCTCCTGAAAATAATGGAGATCCTCCGTTCACCAGAAGGCTGCCCATGGGACCGTGAGCAGACTCACAAAAGCATTCGCAATAACATGATTGAGGAGACGTACGAGGCCGTAGAGGCAATCGACAATGGCAATCAGGCGCTTTTAAAGGAAGAGCTGGGTGATGTGCTTTTTCAGGTTGTTTTCCATGCACAGCTTGAAAAAGAGAAAGGCAGCTTTGATTTTTCCAATGTTGTGGACGGCGTAGCTAAGAAAATGGTTGAGCGCCATCCATTCGTTTTTGGAACTTCATCGGTCAAAAACAGCAGCGAGGCCCTCGAAAGCTGGAACAAAGTAAAAATGCGCACAAAAGGGCGTACAACGCTTGAAGAGGTTTTAAAGGGCGTTTCGCCAGCACTCCCTGCACTTATGCGTTCCCAGAGACTTCAGAGAAAGGCAGCAGGGGCTGCCGGAAAAACTTTCAGCAAGGATGAAAAATTTTCGGACCTGCATGAAGCTGTGGAGCAGGTTGAGCAGCTCACTGAGACAGCCAGTGAAAAAGAGAAATTGCAGAAAATTGGTAAGCTCCTTTTTGCTGTTTCTGCACTCTCTGAAAGCTTTGGCATAGAAGCCGAAGAGGCTTTGGCTCAGTACTGCAGCGGGTTTGTACGGAACTGCGGAAAAGCGGTAAAATAGCTTATCCTGCATATTTCCGCTGCTTATGGCATGGGCCGAGTCAAAATTCTCAGCATTTGCTGTTGAATAATAAAAAAACGGAGGTCAAATACCATGAATAAAACAGAGTTGATTTCCCTTGTGGCTGATAAAGCAGGCCTGTCTAAAAAAGATGCAGATAAGGCTGTGAATTCTGCGATTGATGCAATTGTTGAAACTGTGGCAAATGATGAAAAAGTTCAGATCGTAGGCTTTGGAACGTTTGAGCTTCATAGCCGCAGTGCACGCCAGGGACGCGACCCAAGGACGAATACGCCGATAACTATCCCTGCTTCACGCGTGCCAGCGTTTAAGGCTGGAAAAGCGTTTAAAGAAGCCACGGCAAAAAAATAAGATTTGGCAGATTCTTTTAGGGCTGCAGCGAAGCTATGCTTTGTTACAGCCCGTTTTATTTTTATAGATTGGAGCATTATGTTCTATTATGAGACTTGATAAATACCTGAAAGTATCGCGGCTGATGAAGCGCCGCACTATCGCAAACGAGGCCTGCGATGCGGGCCGTGTGCTTGTTAATTCAAAGCCAGCACGCGCTTCATATGATGTGAAGGCGGGGGATATCATTGAGATTTCTCTCGGCTCACACAAAATGCGCGCGAAAGTGTTGAGTGTTGACGAGTACGCAACTAAAGCCAATGCTTCTTCTTTGTATGAAATTCTTACGGATCAGTAATAAGCAATAAGCACTCGTAGTATATTGTTCCCCCGCAGATGCATATTTATTGCTAAAGGAACGATGCGGGAGTGATTTCCATGAATGAGCAGAAAACCGAAAAAAAGAATGAGCCGCAAAATGCAAAAAAGCCTCACAGCCTGATTTTGGAAAACCGCAGAACCTTAACGGCAACTGGAGTCTCAAATGTAGACAGCTTTGATGATGAGACAGTAGTTGCCAGTACGGAACTCGGCGACATGACGGTGCGCGGTGGAAAACTTCATATTGACAGGCTGGACCTTGAAACTGGTGAACTCACCCTTGACGGGGAAATTTCGTCGATAACTTATACAGAGAACCGCTCCTCAGGAGGAGGGATGTTTTCCAGACTGTTTAAATGAGGGGTGAGACTGTGAGTGCCCAAATGTTTGGGTTTGCCGCTTTCTTTGCGGCAGGTGCTGTGCTTGGGGCGGCTTATGATATACTGCGCATATGGCGCGCAATGTTTCGCTCGGAAAAGCGCCCCGTTTTTTTTCAGGACTTCTTCTATATGGTTATTGCAGCCTTTTTCACTTTTCTTGTAAATCTCGGTGTTAATGGTGGCGAACTGCGCCTTTACCTTTTCATAGGCGAGATACTCGGCTGGTTTGTATGGCATGAGACAATTGGGCGTATTACTGTGTCCATTTTTCGCAGGCTTTTTAGCTTTTTATACCGCGTTGTGTTTGATCCGGCAGGCGCCTTTTTACACAGAACCGCTGAAAAGGCGGGCAGAAATTTTTCCATTTGTGCTGATGGGGCGGGCAAAAAGATTCAAACTTGGGAAAAATGCTTGAAACATAGAGGTGCAGTAGTGTATAATCAGAATATGGGCCGGAAAAGCAAAACGGTGAAAACTGAATGTAACCGAAAGGGTGGCGCACGCCGCAATGAAAGTAATAAAAAGCAAAAAGCGGGGGAAAAATATTTTTCTGGGCATTGCGGTCGCGGCTTTCACAGTGTATGCTTTTACGATGCTGATTCAGCAGCAGGTGGCTATAAGCGAAAAGAAGCAGGATCTTGCTTCCGTAAAACAGCAAATCCAAATTCAGGAAATCAAAAACGATGAGTTGAAAAATGCAGATGGTTCAGATAGCAAAAACCGCAATTATATCGATAAATCTGCCCGTACCAGTCTGGATTTTTCAAAACCCGGTGAACGCGTTTTTGTTAATATAGCTGGAAAATAATCAGTTCTTGTACTGAGGGGGAAATTACATATTTATGCAGCTTGAGGTAGGAGCGATCCTTGAGGGAAGAGTTACAGGCATTACAAATTTTGGGGCATTCGTGGCACTTCCGGACGGTAAAACCGGCATGGTACACATTTCTGAGATTGCACCGACATTTGTTAAAAACATCCGCGATTATGTAACAGAGAATCAGGTGGTAAAAGTAAAGGTTCTCGCCATTAATCCAGATGGGAAAATCAGCCTTTCAATGAAGCGTGTGAATTCAGTGCCGCGCTCCAGAAAATCGACTCCTTACCGGAGCGCCGGTAGGCCGGGCAGCTTTGAATGGCAGACTGGCAAACGCAGCGAACCGAAAGATTTTGAGGACATGATGACGAAGTTTAAGCAGACAAGCGAAGAAAAGATGTCAGACCTTAAGCGCTGTATGGAATCAAAGCGCGGAGGCTTTTCAAGGCGTGGCTCGAACCAGACAAAATAGTTTTAAAAAATTAAAGCGGAGCGGATGGCCGCTCCGCTTTTTGTTTTGTATTGATTTTAAAAGAACAGGAGGAACTTTATGCTGATAATTCACGCTAATATACATACAATGGCAGGAAATACTGTTGAGGACGGCTCGATACGAATTAAAGGCTCTGTTATAGATTCTGTGGGCGGCGGCCAGTTTGTGCCGGAAAAGGACGAGGCTGTGCTTGACGCTAAAGGCGCCGATATTTACCCGGGATTTATAGATGCACACACACATCTTGGCATGTGGGAAGACGCCCTGACTTTTGAGGGCGACGACGGCAATGAGGAAACAAATCCGGTTACGCCGAATCTTCGTGCTATTGATGCCATCAATCCTATGGACCGCTGCTTTTTAGAAGCCGTAGCAGCAGGCGTAACTTCAGTTGTAACAGGCCCGGGCAGCGCAAACCCTATAGGAGGCCAGCTTGCTGCGATTAAAACGTATGGCCACAGGATAGATGATATGATAATCAAAGCACCGGTCGCCATAAAGATGGCAATGGGTGAAAACCCGAAAAGCGTCTACCATGAAAAAAACGAGGCGCCGTCAACACGCATGGCAACGGCTGCATTTATCCGCGAGCAGCTTTTTAAAGCCAAGCGATATATGGAGGATGCCGAGCGTGCTAAAGAAGACAAAGATTTTGATCCACCTGAATATGACATGAAATGTGAGTCGATGATACCTGCCCTGCGGGGTGAGATTGAGGTCCATTTCCATGCTCACCGTGCCGACGATATTTATACAGCAATGCGCATAGCAAAAGAATTCAACCTTAATTATGTTATTGTGCATGGCACAGAGGGCCATATGATTGCTGATGATTTAAAAGCGGAGCATGTGCGTGTGCTCAGCGGGCCGTTTTTAAGTGACCGCGGCAAGCCAGAGCTTAAAAACCAGACGCCTGCATGCCCCGGCATACTCGCTTCACATGGCATTATGACGGCGATAATTACAGACCACCCTGTAACACCGATCCAATACCTTCCGCTATGCGCGGCGCTTGCCGTAAGGGAAGGCATGGACCATGAGGAAGCTTTAAAAGCCATAACTATAAATCCGGCGAAAATATGCGGAATAGATTCCCGTGTTGGCTCAATTGAGAAGGGAAAAGACGCCGATCTGACGCTTTTCCGGGAGGATCCGCTGTCACTCAATGCAAAGCCTGAGTTGGTTATTGCAAACGGTGAAGTGGTATATCCGGACTGAAAATTGCGTAGCCTGCCTTTTTTGCATAAACTGCCAGAAATTTTATTTTAATTCACCAAGGAATATGCTATGATTAATTAAAATTTAATACAGATAATAAACGCAGATGTATTCTTGCAAAGGAGCTGATAATGATGAAAATTGTCATGATAGGCCGTAAAGTTACTCTGCATGATAATTTCAAAGAGCTTGCCAAGAAAAAGCTGTTGCGTTTTGACAGGCTTTTTGAAGATGATGCGGAGGCAAAAGTCGTTGTCACTGTTGAAAAGAATCGCCAAACAGTAGAAATCACTATTCGCTCACGCGGAATGATTTACCGTGCGGAATCGACTGCTGATGCAATGAACACTGCCCTGGACGTTGTAATTGATGCGCTGAGCAGCCAGATACGCAAAAACAAAAAATACCTTTCAAAGAAGTTGCGCCACGCCGGGCTTGACGAGCTTCAGGCCAGCAGCAAAGAAAAAAGCGATGCTGAAAGCGAAGACACTTATGATGTGG
Source organism: Ruminococcaceae bacterium UBA1036 (assembly GCA_002316805.1). Lineage (GTDB taxonomy): Bacteria > Bacillota > Clostridia > Oscillospirales > Acutalibacteraceae > Thermocaproicibacter. Next base: position 38,662 of record DCEF01000002.1, on the reverse strand, counting down.
TGCGCACAAAGCATTTTGTTGTAAAGCCAATGTCTGTAGACGAGGCAATACTTCAGATGGAGATGCTGGAACATCAGTTCTTTATGTTTAGAAATGAGAAGAACGGCGAAATCAATGTTGTGTACCGGCGAAAAGGGGGAGGATTTGGGCTGCTAGAACCGGAAGAATAGATTTTGCTTATACCGCAGGGGCTGCGCAGAATGCAGCCCCTGCTTTTGTGGAGAGAGGAATTTTGCCTTGAGTGACTTTAAACTTGTATGCCCATGCCTGTTTGGGCTTGAAGGGCCTTTGGCTGATGAACTGCGAAAAATGGGAGCAGTTGATGTGAAGCCTCAGAATGGACGTGTAATCTTCGACGGATCGGCTGAAATGCTTGCACGCGCCAATTTGTGCAGCAGGTATGGCGAGCGTGTGCAGGTGCTGCTTGGAAATTTCCCAGCACGGAGCTTTGACGAACTCTTTGATGGCGTAAAGGCATTGCCATGGGAAAGGTGGATTGGGCGGAAAGATGCTTTTCCTGTGAAAGGCTCATGCCTTAGCTCAAAGCTTGCAAGTGTGCCTGATTGCCAGTCGATTGTCAAAAAAGCAGTGGTTGAACGCCTTAAAAGCCACTATCAGCTAAGCTGGTTTGAGGAAAGTGCTTCTTTGCACCAGATCCATTTCCTAATCATGAAAGACAATGCCAGCATTATGATAGACACAACAGGGCCGGGGCTGCATAAGCGCGGCTACCGCGCAAACTCCACAGAAGCCCCAATCCGTGAAACGCTTGCGGCAGCTATGGCTTATTTTCTGCACTTGCGCCATGATGCCAACTTTATCGACCCGTTCTGCGGTTCAGGCACAATTTTGATTGAAGCAGCCCTTCTGGCACTTAATATAGCTCCGGGAATAAAGAGAAATTTCACTGCCGAAAAGTGGAATATTTCAAAAAGCAGCGTTTGGGAACATGAAAGGGAGCGTGCACAATCGCTTGAGATGCGTGATGCCGCTTTTTCGGCGAAAGGCTTTGATGTAGACAGTGCTGCCGTTGAACTCACACGCGCCAATGCGGCAAAGGCCGGCGTTTCGGACCGAATCAACGCAGGGCAGAGAAGCATAGCAGATTTCAGTCAAGACGGTGATTACGGTTGCGTCATATGCAATCCGCCGTATGGTGAGCGCATGCTTGATATGCGCTCTGCCGAAGAAATTTACAGCACTATGGGGAGAGTGTTCGTTCCACGGCATGGCTGGAGCTATGGCGTTATATCTCCAGACGAAACTTTTGAAAAGTGCTTCGGCAGAAGGTCAACGAGGCGCAGAAAACTTTATAACGGCATGATACGCTGCCAGTATTATATGTATTTTAAAGAAAAACCGGCAGACAGCTTTTCATCTATAGCCGGAAAAAATATCGCCGAGTGACTTTGTTAATAAATTGTGAAATCATGTTTTTTCTTCGAAAACCTCTTGATTTTTCGGTATGAAGTAGATAAAATATATCTTAGCACTCATAGGCATAGAGTGCTAAACCTACAAAGCTTTTAAGGAGGATCTACTATGACAGTAAAACCATTATTAGACAGAGTATTGGTTAAAATGGAAAAAGCGGAAGAAACTACAAAAGGTGGCATTATCCTTACAGATTCTGCAAAGGAAAAGCCGCAGATAGCCGATGTGGTTGAAGTTGGCCCAGGAGGAATCGTAGACGGCAAGGAAGTTAAAATGTATGTCAAGAAAGGTGATCGCATTATCACCAGCAAATATTCAGGAACAGAAGTAAAACTTGACGGCGAAGATTACACGATTGTCCGTCAAAGCGATATCCTTGCAGTAGTGAAATAATTCTGCCGGTTTTCATTTTAAAATATATCAATGAATGTGGAGGAATAACGACTATGGCTAAACAGATTATATATGGCGAAGATGCCAGAAAAGCTCTTATGAGCGGTGTCGACCAGCTTGCAGATACCGTTAAAATCACGCTTGGACCGAAAGGCCGCAATGTTGTGCTCGACAAGAAATATGGTGCCCCACTCATCACAAACGACGGTGTGACGATTGCAAAAGAAATAGACCTTGACGACCCGTTTGAAAACATGGGTGCACAGCTTGTTAAAGAAGTTGCAACAAAAACAAATGACGTAGCAGGCGACGGCACAACAACAGCTACCCTTCTCGCACAGTCACTTATAAGGGAAGGCATGAAAAACGTAACAGCAGGCGCGAATCCTATGGCTGTGCGCAACGGAATCCAGAAGGCAGTTGACGCTGCTGTGAAAGACCTGAAGGGACATTCAAAGAAAATCAGTGGCCCAGACGATATTGCCCGTGTCGCTTCCATCTCTGCATCGAACGAGTTCGTTGGCAAACTGATTGCAGAAGCAATGCAGAAGGTAACCGCAGACGGCGTTATCACGGTTGAAGAATCAAAAACTGCCGAAACCTATTCTGAGGTTGTGGAAGGCATGATGTTCGACCGCGGCTATGTTTCACCTTACATGGTAACGGATACTGAAAAAATGGAAGCTGTGCTTGATGACGCATACATCCTTATTACGGATAAAAAGATTTCCAATGTTCAGGAAATCCTCCCGCTCCTCGAGAAAGTCGTCCAGTCAGGCAGGAAGCTTGTAATTATTGCAGATGACATCGAAGGTGAAGCACTTAGCACCATCATCCTCAATAAGCTTCGCGGTACATTCACATGCGTTGGCATAAAGGCTCCAGGCTATGGCGACAGGCGCAAAGAGATGCTGCAGGATATCGCAGTCCTCACAGGCGGCCAGGTAATTTCTTCTGACGTTGGCCTTGAGCTTAAAGACGTAACTATGGATCAGCTCGGCCATGCACGCCAGGTAAAAGTGGACAAAGAGAATACCACTATTATTGATGGCTTAGGCGACAAGAAGAAGATTGCTGAGCGTGTTGCCCAGATTCGCTCTCAGATTTCACAGACGACTTCTGATTTCGACAAAGAGAAACTTCAGGAACGCCTCGCAAAGCTTGCTGGCGGCGTAGCTGTCATCAAAGTTGGCGCTGCAACAGAAGTTGAGATGAAAGAAGAGAAAATGCGTGTTGAAGACGCTCTCGCTGCAACAAAGGCCGCTGTAGAAGAAGGTATTGACGCTGGCGGCGGTGTTGCACTGCTCAACACAATTTCTGCTGTTGACAAAGTAGTTGATTCTACAGAGGGCGATGAGAAGACTGGCGCACGTATAGTCCGCCGTGCCCTTGAAGAGCCAATTCGCCAGATCGCTTCAAATGCTGGATTGGAAGGCTCAGTAATCATAAACGAGATTAAGAAGTCCGGCAAAAATGGCTATGGTTACAATTTCAGGACTAACAAATACGGCGATATGCTTGAATTCGGTGTTGTTGACCCGACAAAGGTAACACGCTCCGCTCTGCAGAACGCTGCTTCTGTTGCCGCTATGGTGCTCACGACCGAATCCCTTGTAGCTGATAAAAAGGAACCTGTTCCTGCAGCCCCTGCAGCTCCGGAAGGCGCTGCCGGCGGTGCATATTAAAAGATAGATTCCGAATAATCACAGGCGGATGCTTTCTGGCATCTGCCTGTTTTTTTGTGCTCAAATTTAATATGGCTCAATCTGTTTTAAAACAAATTTGCTGGATATGATAAACATGAGGTGATGTAAAAATGGCATCGTATGTAAGCCCTGATCTACGGGAACGGTTTGAGTCGCTGCCAATCGAATTAAAAAATGAAATACTTGGAAAAAACGTGCAGCTAAACACCATGAATGATTTGATTTTATGCCTTGAGTCGATTGTTAAAGAAAGATAACAAAAAACGCACAGCCGGTTGCAAGCCTGTGCGCTTTTTCCTTTTAAATGGCGACATTTTCGTGCAACTTTTGCGCGTGCTCTCACATTTTTCTCATGATACTTTAATTTGCATTTGATTTATTGCGGAAACGGTAGTATTATTTAGAATGGGATAAATTTTTAAAAGCTTTTTCAGATGCATGAAAAATTCGGAATCGAGGTTACTTAAAAACATGAGAAAAACTAAAATCGTATGCACGCTTGGCCCTGCTACTGGTAACGAAGATATCATTCGACAGATGATGCTTAGCGGCATGAACGTTGCAAGGCTGAATTTTTCGCACGGAACGCATGAACAGCAGAAAGGCTATGCTAATATGGTCAAGAAGCTGCGTGCTGAACTTAACCTTCCTATTGCTCTGATGCTTGATACAAAGGGGCCGGAAATACGCACCGGTGAATTTGACCATCCAGTTACCCTGAAAAAGGGGAGCAAATATACGGTTACGAGCCGCACAGTACCGGGGACAAGCTCCATATGCTCTGTTTCTTTTAAGCGGCTCCCTAAAGAAGTAATGCCGGGTACAAGAATACTGATTGACGACGGATTGATTGAACTTAACGTCGATTCTACAACAGACACTGATATCCACTGCACGGTAATGAACGGCGGCGAGGTTTCATCACACAAGAGCATTAATGTGCCCGGCATACATCTTTCCCTTCCATTCATAAGCGATAAAGACCGCTCTGATATCGCTTTTGCTGTGCACGAAGATTTTGATTTTATTGCTGCGTCTTTTACGCGCACTGCACAGGACATTCTTGACCTGCGCAGTGAGCTTGAAAAACTTGACTGCCATAAAATTAAAATAATTGCAAAAATAGAATCTGCCGGCGGTGTGGAAAACATCGATGACATTATACGCGTTTCCGATGGCGTAATGGTAGCACGCGGCGACCTCGGCGTTGAGGTACCGCTGGAGGAAATACCGATAATTCAGAAGAAGCTTATTAAAAAAGTTTCAGCCGCGGGCCGTCAAGTCATAACCGCGACGCAGATGCTTGATTCAATGATTAAGAACCCGCGCCCGACACGCGCGGAGACAACAGATGTAGCAAATGCCATATATGACGGCACAAGCGCCATAATGCTTTCAGGCGAAACGGCGGCGGGCTCTTATCCAGTACAGGCAGTCCAGACTATGGCAAAAATTGCGGAGCGCACGGAGCGTGACATAGATTATGTGCAGCGCTTCCGCCAGAATAAGGATATAGACACACTTAGCGATGTGACTTCGGCAATTTCACATGCAACGTGCACAACGGCCCACGACTTGGGTGCAGCCGCTATCCTCACTGTTACAAAATCGGGCCGCACGGCGCGCATGATTTCGCGTTATCGCCCGAACTGCCCTATTATCAGCGGCACAACAGACCCGACTGTGCTGAGGCAGATGAACCTTTCGTGGGGCGTCATACCGATTATGGTTGAGGAAAAGGATAATACCGATGAACTTTTTGACCATGTGGTGAACGTAGCGGAAAAGAACGGCCTTGTTAAAGACGGTGAGCTTGTTGTAATCACGGCAGGTGTGCCGCTTGGAATGTCAGGAACGACAAACCTACTTAAAGTCCAGCTTGTCGGCGATGTGCTTGTTTCCGGAACAGGCGTGACTAAAGGAGCTGTCTGCGGCAATGTATGTGTCTGCAAGAGCAGTGAAGAAGTGAAAAATAATCTTTCGGAAGGCGATGTGCTTGTAGTCCCGGAAACAACAAATGAGCTGCTTCCATATCTGCGCCAGGCTTCCGCCATAATAGCGGAACGCCCGGGCATGAACTCACACGCCGCTATTGTCGGATTAGCGCTTGACAAGGCTGTCATTGTAGGCGCTAATAATGCTACAAAGATTTTAAAAAGCGGGACAACGGTTACTGTTGACTCTACGCGCGGGATTGTTTACAGCGGAAGCGAAAAGTGCCCCGGCTGATTTGTAATAATGTTTAAGTAAGTGGCTCCTGCAGGTTTTCTGTAGGAGCCACTTTTTGTGCCTATCTTACGCGCTTCATGAGCAGCAATGCCATTAAATAGCATGCGGCGGCCAGAAGCGTGAAATTCCATTTAGAACGCAGCAGAAGCAAAAATCCTACTATTGCCAGCGGTAAAAGGAAAATAAAAGAAATAACCGAAACGATTTTTTCCGCTTTGGCGGGCTCTATGCGCAGGCACAGCAGAGAAACCAGCGCCTGCCCGCCGTCAAGCGGGACGATTGGCAGAATGTTAAGCAGAAACAATGCTGCGTTTCCTACAAACATGAAAGACTGTTTGCCGCATACAGGCAGGCACACCGCAACTGCAGCGAGGTTAGCCAAAGGGCCGGCAAGAGAAACCACAGCATCGTGTTTATAGCTTTTGCCGATACTGCTGCCATTTATGATATCTATACCGAAAGGCGTAAAACATATTTCTCTTGGGAATTCTCCTACCGCCTTCATTGCGGCGAGGTGCGCCGCTTCATGAAGCGCAGCGCACAAAAGGCCTGCTGAAGCGGCTCTACTTCTGTCAAATGACATAGCCAGAGCTATTATGGCAAGGAAGAGGTAGCTAATGGTAATTCGGCATCCGCCAATTTTAAAAGTCACGCGCTATTTGCTGCTGGCAGCAGAATCTTTTTCTTTTGCAGACGATGCGCCGGAATCTGCAAAATCAGTAACATTCTGCCCATGCCCGCGTATTGACGAAAGGTTGCCACATAGGTCCACAACAGTTTTTTTGGCCTTGCCAAGCTGCTCGTCGGCGACAATGGAATTATTTACGGCTGAGATATACCATGACCTTACCTTTTGGTACATGTCCGTGTGCGACATCCTGAGAACTATTGCTGCAGCCAGAATAACAAGGCTGCTGAAAATCTGTATCGACGTCAAAAGCTGTGCCTTGCCGCCATGCCCAGCCGGCTTTGGCTGCTCCTCAGGATTTTTGCTTTCATCTTCATAGGCATTGTCGTCATAGTCAAACGCGGGCGGATCGTCAGTGCCTTTGCGGTATCCACTGCCCATAATGCTGCACCTCCTGCCTGTTTTGTCCTTTTCTAATAAGAATATGACTAAAGTGGCAGAGACATTACCGGACAAGGCGAAATATAATAATTTTCAGGGCCCTGTTTTGCTATATCTAATTACGGGCAATTAAAATTAAGGGCTGGCTTTTCATGCAGGCCGCCGGGGAATCATAGTTTCATATTTTTCCTCTATCCAGTCGATTGCAGATGACCTTCCGTTTTCGTCCATGGCAAATTCGGCATTGCCAAGTATTTCACTCTTTTCATAGCAGAATGGGCCATACCACACTTCAGCCTTTATCTTTCCATCGGTAGGGGAAAGCCGGTAGCGGAACTCTTTTTCTCCGCTGTTGTTTACACTTCCTGTAAATGTCCCGCCATTCTGAAAATAAAGCAAAATTGGGATAAGGCCTTGTTCATGCCAGCCAACTTTTTTTCGCATAATGGCCTCCAAATAAAATAATTACTGCGTTTTTCTTCTTCAACAATACAATTATACACTTTCTTAAAATACGCTGCAATTACGCAGCATATGATGCATGAAGGTTCATATCGAATGTTTATAAAAGGCTGGAGCCCCAAAAGTTCACAGGTTGTATATAATCAGAATTTGGTGGAAATATGTGCGTCGGCAAAATATTGTGGCAGGGGATATTTTTCCTTTTATGATTTTGGCGGTAATAAATCAGACGAGTCCTGAATACCATTATTTAGAAAGAGGAGAAGGAGAGATCTTAAATGGACTATGCGCTCGAACGCGAAAGAATAGCTGCTGGAGAAGTTATTTTCGACGGTTGCCAGGAACAGCCTGTTGATATGGATGTCACTCTTCCCGATTACTGCCCTGATATCCAGCGGATACTCAAATGCCAGATTTACCCAAGGATCACGTCGCGCAGCATTACGGGCGACCGCCTTATGCTTGACGGAAACTACACAGTAAAAATTTTTTATCTTGACCCGGATGCAAAATGCGTGAGGTACTATGAATCAAATGACCCTTTTTCAGCGGAAATATCCCTTAAGCAGCAGGCAGACAATGCCATGATTTTTGCTTCCGCGCGTGTTGAGTATGTAAACTGCCGTGCTTCGAGCCCGCGCAGGCTGAGTGTCCACGGCTCCTTTTCCATCTGTGCAAAGGTGGTAGGCACAGGCCAGAATGAAATTGTCGGCAATATTTCCGGCGATGACATTGAGCAGCTGAAAACGTCGGTTTCAATGAATCAGCTTGCTGGATTTTCCCAGCAGCAGTTTAGTGTAGACGAAGTGCTTGAGCTTGGCCAAGGTAAGCCGCCTGCCGATTCCATTGTGCGCTCAGATGCATACATTGTTCCAGGCAGCTGCAAAATAGCCGCAGGAAAACTGATGGCGCAGGGGCAGGTGAATGTGCGCTTCCTTTACATGGCAGCCGGTGAAAATCCCGCTCTTGAAACTATGGAATATACAATACCGTTTTCACAGATGCTCGACTGCAGCGGCGCTGATGAGGAGTGCCTGTGCTCTGTAAAAATGGAAGTTTCGAATATCGATGCGCAGGTTAAAAGTGATTACTCGGGCGACAAGTCATACTTTGACACTCAAGTGAAAATCCACGCCTCCGTTCAGGCTTACCGAAAAACGGACATCACAATAGTCAACGACGCTTTTTCACGAAAGTATGATATCAATATTGATGAGAGGCAGAAAACTGTCGAAAGCCTTGCTGAAGTGCTTGAGGACACACTCATGCATAAGGCACAGATAGGCATGGAAGACAATCAGGTAAGCAAGGTTATAGACGTCTGGAGCGAGATGGCGAATGCCTCGGCAGAAGTTAAAGACGGCAAAGTAGCGCTTAAAGGCAAATACAGCCTTTGTGTGCTTGCCCAGAACGAGCAGGGGACACCGTTTTACTTTGAGCGGCTTATAGATTTTACCCATGAGCTTCCATGCGCCTCAGCGGGCGATTTAAAATGCGAACCATCAGTAACCGCAGGTGCCATAAGCTATCACATTTCCGGAAAGGGCATAGAAACAAAAACAGAGCTCCGCATAAGGGCTGAAGTCATGCAGCGCGTTACATATAAGGCAATAGCGTCTGTGACAGCAGATGAGACTAAGCCGGTAGCACGCGACCCATCTGTTTCGCTCTGCTTGTATTTTGCCGATGCCGGTGAAAGCCTATGGAACATAGCACGCGAATACCGGACGTCCGCGGCTTCTATCCGTGAGGAAAACTGCATTGAAGGGGACTCTGCTGAGAATAGGGGGATGCTGCTTATTCCAATGTAGGATGCCTAATTTTTAAAAATGTTACGGCAAAACAGCTTGCCGGAGGGGGAGGCAAAATGGAAGAACACAATATTTACAGGGATATTTCCGAGCGCACAAACGGCGATATCTATATCGGTGTTGTTGGGCCGGTGAGAACAGGCAAGTCAACTTTCATAAAACGCTTTATGGACACAATCGTTGTTCCCAACATGGATTCGCAGTATTCGCGCGAGCGGGCGGTTGACGAAATGCCGCAGTCTGCAGCAGGCCGTACCATAATGACAACGGAGCCGAAATTCATACCGGAAAAGGCTGTGACCGTCCATATCGACAACAGCGCCACTTTTTCTGTGCGCCTTATCGACTGCGTGGGGTATATTGTGCCGAGTGCCCTCGGGTACATAGAGGACGATAACCCGCGCATGGTGATGACGCCATGGTATGACGAGCCGATACCGTTCAATATGGCGGCGGAGATAGGCACGAAAAAAGTAATAACAGAGCACTCGACCATTGGCCTTGTTATAACAACTGACGGGAGCATAAGTGACATACCGCGCGCCGAATATGAAGAAGCAGAGGAGCGCGTCATCGACGAGCTGAAAAAAATCAATAAGCCGTTTATAGTGCTTGTAAACTGTGTGGACCCTGCTTCCGAAGACGTGGCAACCCTCTGCAACAGGCTGCAGAAAAAATATGAAGTGCCTGTCATTGCCGTCAACTGCCTAAACATGGAAGAAGAAGAGATACGCAACATCCTGTCCAAAATTCTCTTTGAGTTCCCTGTAAGAGAAGTCCGTGTTGAAATGCCACGCTGGATTTCCTCCCTTGAAAAAGGGCACTGGCTGCGTTCTTCTGTTTTTTCGTGTATAAAAGACTCGGCCTCCAAAGTTTCTAAAATCAGGGATGTGGACGGCATAATATCAGATACGAGGCAATGTGAATATGTTGCGGATGCAAAAACCGCTTCTGTTGACCTTGGCACAGGGTGTGCAAGAATTTCAATAACCCTGAAACCTGATCTTTTCTATAAAGTGCTCGGCGAAAAGACAGGGCTTGAAATAAGTGACGAGGGCAGCCTCATGGACTGCATGCTGAAAATGGCGGAAATGAAGAAAGTCTATGACAAGATCGGCTCGGCATACCATGATGCAGAAGAGGGCGGTTATGGCATCGTAATGCCCGACACGGATGAGCTGAGCCTTGCTGAGCCGGAGATAATACGGCAGGGAGGACGTTACGGCATACGGCTGAAAGCGTCGGCACCGTCAATCCACATGCTGAAAACGCAGATTACAACGGAAATAACTCCTATTGTCGGTTCAGAGCAGCAGTCACAGGAGCTTATAGATTATATACTGAAAGAGTTTGAGGCGAATCCGTCGAAAATATGGGATTCGAATATTTTTGGTAAAAGCCTGCATGAGCTTGTCAATGACGGCCTGCATGCAAAATTGAGGCGTATGCCTGAAGACACGCGCGAAAAAGTGAGGGAGACGATAGAGCGCATTATCAACGAGGGCTGCAACGGGCTTATCTGCATAATACTTTAGCGTGGGTTTTAAAATCAGCATAAAAATCGGACCGCTTTGGACGGCCCGATTTTTATATAAGCGTGGCTTTTCACAGGACTTCATCCTGAAATTTCATAAGCTCCTCAAGGTAGTGTTTCCCAATCTGGCTGAGAGAGGTATGTTCCCTCGTAATATAGCCTATGTTCATCACGCCGTCTGTTTCAAGCTTTACGGCTTTGTACTCTGGGCCGTTCAACTCTGTGCAAATGATGCCGGAACAAAGAGTGTAGCCGTTGAGGCCTTTCATCAGGTTGAGCATGGTTGCGCGGTCGTTGACTTTGATTGTCCGCTTGTAATCGTATGTGCTCATGACCTCTTCCGCAAAATAAAAGGAGTTGTTGCTACCCTGGTCAAACGAAAGGCAGGGATATTCCTCCAAATCGTCAATGCTTATCTCATCCCTGCCTGCGAGAGGATGCCCGCACCAAAGATAGGCATATATTGAGCACGGGAAAAGCGGGTGGAACTCGAGCTGGCTGCCCTTTAGCAGTTTGCGGATAACCTTTTCGTTGAAATCGCTTAAATACAGTATGCCTATTTCACTTCTCCAGTTTTTAACGTTTTCTATTACTTCGTGCGTCTGTGTTTCATAAACAGCGAAGGCATACTTGTCCATACCAAAATATTTTACGGTTTCAACGAATGCCTTTACGGCGAAAGAATAGTGCTGCATTGAAACGCTGAATTTAATCTTGCTTGTTTTCTTTTTTATAAAATGGTCTTCGGCGAGCTTGTACTGTTCAGTTATCTGGCGCGCGTAGCCGAGAAACTCAAGGCCGTCAGGCGTAAGGGTGACGCCGCGGTTAGTGCGCACCATAAGTGTCAGCCCGGTTTCATTTTCAAGGTTTTTCAAAGCTTCGGAAAGGCTTGGCTGGGATATAAACAGGGATTTTGCGGCGTTGCTTATGGAGCCGCTGTTGGCTACTGCGATAAAATATTTAATCTGCTGAAGTGTCATGCTAATTCACCAGTTTCATATTAACGTATTTAAAACTGTGTGTCAATTATACAACCGCGCGGCCATAGAGCCGCGTAGCAATGCAAAAATAAAGCTGATTGCAAGCATATGATTTCCTCATTTACCCAAATTGCTTAGATCGGTAAATGCGAAACTTTTTTTCAATTTCAGGGTTTAACCGGAAAAAGTCGATAAGGATTTTCAGGTTGGAAACTGTGGCAGCCGTGAGCGGATGCTCTATAAGCTCCACTTCTTCAAGAGTGTTTTTGCTGCCGATGAGCTTGAGAAATTCCGTAAGGATATTGTGACGTGCAAGAAAATATGAACCGAGCTTTTTGCCGGATTCTGTAAGCTGTATTATTTCATAACGGCCGTACCGTATATAATCCATGCCTGCGAGCTTAACTATCATTTTTGATGCAGACGAAGGCTTAACCTGAAGGCATTCTGAAATTTTGCCTACACGTGTATATCCCTTATCCTTACACAGGCGGTAAATCATTTCAAGATAATCTTCAAGCGCCGGGGAAAGGCGCCCATTTTCTTGGTCAAACATCCGGTATCCGCGCGCCGTGCGGAAGCCAGGCTCTGTTGCGCCGCTCATTTACACTTTCCTCCTAATATATTTTGTTTTAAGTATACTGTAACAATTTCAGTTTAAGAACCATATATTAGCCTAAGGAAAATAATCAGGCTGTTTCTGCGGCAAACCTGCTGGAAGCAGCCATGCATATCTATTTTTTGCATATTCATATTAAGGGGGAAACTTGCATGAACAGTATGGAAATGCCGCTTGACCGCCTGCCGGTCGGCAGAAAAGCGAATGTGGTTTCACTTAAGTCGAACGGGACAGACAGAAGGCGTATGCTGGATCTCGGAATTATCCGTGGAACTGAAATTGAGCCGCTTTATAAAAGCCCTTCAGGCAATCCTGTGGCGTATTGGATACGCGGTGCCGTGATTGCGCTGCGCACTGACGTCTCTTCAAAAATACTTGTAAAAGTCTGAAAACTCTCGGGCAGGTTCCGCTTCCTTTTGAGCATTGGGCCTGAATAAGGAAGCGTGGAACAGCTGCCTGAATATTTTACTCTGATATGATACTTTGCATGAAAGGCAGATGTATATTGTGGGGCTTTCAAGCGAATCGACAGGCACCGAAGTTTTGAATGAGTGCAGCGGAGTGCTGGATATCCATAAAGAGACACAGGAAGATAAAGTAATCGCTTTGGCGGGAAACCCGAATGTGGGTAAAAGCACAGTGTTCAACAGCCTGACGGGTATGAAGCAGCACACGGGCAACTGGCCCGGGAAAACTGTGGCTAATGCCCAGGGCAGCTGCAGATATAAAAATAAAAACTATATTTTTGTGGATATTCCCGGTACTTATTCTCTGATGGCAAATTCTGAGGAAGAGGAAATTGCACGCGACTTTATCTGCTTCGGCGGGCAGGACGCAGTAGTCGTTGTTGCGGATGCGACATGCCTTGAGCGCAACCTTAATTTGGTACTGCAGACGATGGAGATTTCGGGGCAGGTTATTTTATGCGTTAATCTTATGGACGAAGCTGAGAAAAAGAAGATACGCATTAAACTGAACGTGCTTCAGGAACAGCTCGGTATTCCTGTTGTGGGCACAAGCGCCAGAAGTGGGAAAGGCCTTAGCCGCCTGATGGACGCCGTGGCGGCCGTGACATCTCGGAAGCACAGATCCGGAGCCCTCCAAATCGATTACGGCAAAGCTGTTGAAAAAGCTGTAGCCATTCTTCAGCCAGCAGTGGAGCGGGAACTTAAAAGCAGGCTTAACAGCCGCTGGGTTTCCCTGAAGCTGCTTGACGGCGACGCAAGCATACTCAACTCCATGAAAAAATATCTCGGCTACGATATCTTCTCAGAAAATGGGGTATCCGAAAGCCTTTCGGAAGCTAAAGAAGTACTTAATGCGGAAGGGATAACCAGTGAAAATTTCCGTGACCGCATAGTTACGAAAATCGTTTGCACATGCGAGAAAATAAGCAGAAAAGCCGTTGTATATGAAAAGGCTGAGTATGAGGAGCGCGACAGGAAAATAGATCATATACTTACTTCAAAGGCCACTGGCATACCGATTATGATCCTGCTTCTCTGCAGCATCTTCTGGCTGACGATTACAGGGGCAAACTATCCTTCCGAACTGATTGCGGAAGGGCTTTCGTGGGTAGGAGGCCGCCTTGCGGGCCTTTGCGCTGCCGCATGTGCACCTGCATGGGTGAAAGGGCTGCTTGTGGACGGGTGTTACCGTACGCTTGCGTGGGTTGTTTCAGTTATGCTGCCGCCAATGGCAATATTTTTTCCGCTTTTTACGTTGCTTGAAGACTGCGGCTATCTTCCACGCGTAGCGTTTAACATGGACAATTTTTTCAGGAAAGCATGTGCACACGGCAAGCAGGCGCTCACCATGTGCATGGTGTGTACAATTATGCAATAGAGCTTAAATTCGCCATTTTATATTTACAATATCATCATCTATCCAGATTGACTGAATTAAAGTTGATACAAATAACCGCTCTTTTTCAAGGCTTCCGCTGCTGAAAACTTCATCTAATTTTGAAAGCGTATCAAAGAATTTTTTAATTGGTTTATCACTGTTTACTTGCGGTTCTGCAAGCTTTTGATTTAAACTGTCTTTTTCTTTTTGCAAAGCGGAAATACGCTCTGCGGTTTTTTCCATTGGTATTGTACCAATTTGATATAAATCAATCATACGGTTTATTTGCGTGTCAATCTCCCTGGCCTTTACAATTATGGCTTTTTTATCAGTCCCAGTCTGTTTTGTACTGTTACCTAAAATTTGTTTTAAATAATTTTTGTCGTATTTTAGGCGCTTAATTTCATTAACAACTATTGAGTCAAGTCCTTCTATTCCATAATTGCGGTTTTTACAGTTTCGATCCTTTATATATTTTTTACATCCTTTTGACCGAGAATAACATTTGTAATAACCATGGCATGCGTTGTATTTAGCACCGCACTTTTTACAATAAATAAGGCTTGATAATAAGTGTTCAGCCCTGTAAGGCGTTTTTTGGGCGCTGTTTTTTTTATTTTGCCGTTCTGGTGACTTCAACAATTTTTGTGTTTCAAAAAATGCTTCTTTATTAATGATAGGTTTATGAACTCCGTTATACTCGACACCTTTAAATTTCACTTTGCCAATGTATACTGAATTCCTTAAAACATTTATAACAAGCGAATGGCTGTTCCAATCTCCGTATTTATTGTGCATATATTTTTGTATTGAGTTAATGCTATATCCGCCTAAAAACCTTTTATACACTTCCTGAACTTGAGAAGCCTTGTACTCATCTACAATCAAATTGCCGTTAATATATTTGTACCCTGTTGGCGGTGTAGGCCCACCGTGATAATATCCTGCTTTGCTTCTGCCGATACGGCCCATTGTGAACCGCTCTGTAATTTGGTCTTTTTCAAGTTGGGCAAATACAGATAAAATACCGATCATGGCACGCCCAAAAGGTGACGAAGTATCAAAATCTTCATTCATGGATACAAACTCAACATTGTTAGCAATAAATTCATCTTCAATCAACGTAAGTGTGTCTTTTTGGGAACGACTTAAACGGTCTAATTTATAAACGGCCACCATATCAATCAAACCTGCGTGTATGTCTTTCAGCATTTGTTGAAGTGCGGGCCTGTTTGTGTTTCCTCCCGAATATCCGCCGTCAGTATAGATTCTATAAATGCTCCAGCCTTTTGCTGTACAATATGCCTTCAACCGCTCTATTTGCTCGTCAATGCTGTAGTTTTCAATTTGATTTTCAGTTGATACACGGACATAACATGCAACCTTAAAAAACAATTTTTGCATCAACATGCCTTCTTTTGCGGGCTGTTCATATTTATTCTCTGCCTTTCGCCTTTAGTACAGCTAAAAGTTTTACGGGTGAGCAATCATTTATTTATCCCAAATGATCTTACTGGCCTTAGCGGCAGTAATGAAGTGCATAAAAGATGCAAGTCGTACAAACCTTACTGCATACCGTTTGTTGGAGATGATTCCTATGGCGAAAGGAAAAAAGGAAAAACCATTCAAACCGCGGATTATACATACGATGGCAGACGGTAGTGTTAGAAACTCTGTTGAAGGATACCCTGTGCCTGTTAATGAAACGACTATAACAGCTTATAGGATTTTGGCATTTGCCGGTAAGGACGAAAATAAGGATAGATAAAATAAAGACGTTTAAACCGCAGAAGAGTGTGTACATCAAGGCTTAATGAACAGTTACCGGAATTGGCGCAAAACAGCAAACATATGTCTAATCAGTTATGTAACATATCAAACCGGAATATCAGCCCATTACAACTTTCACATCATGCCTTTTACCATCGCCAAACACAGGCAGGAGATTTCCATCAACTTCATTTCCGTCAGCGCTGAGTGACTTTACCCCTTTTTGCACACCCGCGGGATTGTCAACCTCAATATGGTAATCCGCGCCGCGGAAACGCCTCTCAACCGTAAAGTGATCCATCCATGAAGGGACGCATGGATCTATTTGTAGCCCGTCGAACTGCGGCCTGATTCCCAGAATATACTGTGAAATATTATAAAACGACCAAGCGGCCGTTCCTGTAAGCCATGAATTTTTCGCTTCGCCGAACCTGGCAGCGTCCCTTCCTGCAACCATCTGTGAGTACACATACGGCTCAGTGCGGTGTATATCGCTTACGTTTTCCAGATAAGCCGGGCAGATTCTGCGGTAAACCTCAAACGCGCGGTCACCGTGCCCCAGGACGGTTTCCGCAATGGAAATCCACGGGTTATTATGGCAGAAAATGCCGCCGTTCTCCTTATATCCCGGCGGATATGAGGAGATTTCCCCAAGGCTCAGCCTGTATGACGTATACGGCGGCCAGTGAAGCATAATGCCATATTTAGTGTCAAGCAGTCTGCGAACCGATTCAAGCGCCATTGCGGCAAAACCCTCTTTAACGCCTATTCCAGCCATGACGCAAAATCCCTGCGGCTCAATGAATATTTTCCCTTCGTCACATTCATGCGAGCCTACTTTCCTGCCATGGGCGTCATAAGCCCGCAAAAACCACTTGCCGTCCCAGCCGTATTTAAGTACTGCACCGGTCATTTTTTTTATCTCCTCCTCCGCGCGTGCAGCTTCTTCAGCGTCACCCGTGCGGCGGCAGATCTCCGCATAGTCAGGGCCAATCAGTATAAACATCCCGGCAATGAATACAGACTCTGCAATCCCGCTTTCAAAATTTGAGCACGTCTGGAAGGACTCACCTGGCGTTTCGGAATAGCAGTTCAGGTTAAGGCAGTCGTTCCAGTCTGCACGGCCAATCAGCGGAAGGCCATGCGGGCCGCGGTTTTTTAGCACATGGGCAAACGAACGCTTCAGGTGCTCCATGAGTGTGGCAGACTTTTCCGCGCGGTTATCAAACGGAACATATTCGCCCAGCACGGACCAATCACCTGTTTCTTTCAGGTATGCGCTTACGCCGAAAATAAGCCACAACGGATCATCGTTAAAGCCGCTGCCAACCTCCATGTTACCGCGTTTTGTCAGCGGCTGGTACTGGTGGTACGCGCTACCGTCCTCCAGCTGCGTGGCGGCGATGTCGAGTATGCGCTGCCTTGCACGCGCCGGCATAAGGTGCACAATCCCAAGCAGGTCTTGCGCCGAGTCGCGGAATCCCATCCCGCGCCCTATGCCAGACTCAAAATACGAGGCTGAGCGCGACATGTTAAATGTCACCATGCACTGGTACTGGTTCCAGATATTCACCATGCGCTCAAGGCGGCTGTCACACCCGCTGAGGCGGAACGCTGAAAGCAGCCCTTCCCAGTAGTTCTTCAACTTATCCAGTGCTGAGTCAACCTGCCTGTCTGTATTAAACCGCGCCATAAGTTTTTTGGCCGGTTCCTTATTTATGATACCGGGAGCCTCCCACTTTTTATCTGCCGGGTTCTCACAGTAGCCGAGAACAAAAATGAAGCTCTTAGACTTGCCTGGGGCAATTTCTGTTTCAATATAATGTGAACCGACAGGCGCCCACCCGCTGGCGATTGAGTTGCGCGGCTTCCCTTCAAAAACCGCGTCAGGGCGGTCGAAACCATTGTAAAGGCCGAGGAAGGATTCACGGTCTGTGTCGAAACCATTTATCGGAACGTTCACGCTGAACACAGCATAATGGTTTCTCCTTTCCCTGTATTCCGTCTTATGGTAAATTGCGCTTCCGTCAACCTCCACCTCACCAGTGCTGTAATTCCTCTGAAAATTAGTCATATCGTCGTAAGCATTCCATAAACAGAACTCGACAAAAGAAAAAAGCTTTATCTTTTTTGGGCTGCCAGACCTGTTTTCAAGCACCAGCCGGTGAACCTCGCAGTCGGAACCAAGCGGGACAAATGAAGTTTGCCGTGCGCGCAGGCCGTTTTTTTCAGCCTCGATCACAGTGTACCCGAGGCCATGGCGGCAGCAGTAAAAATCCAGTTTTGTCTTCACTGGCGCCCAGCCGGGGTTCCAGACGCAGCCGCCGTCGCAGATGTAAAAGTAACGGCCGCCGGCATCTGTGGGAACATTATTATAACGGTAACGCGTCAGCCTGAGCAGGCGTGCGTCGCGGTAAAAACAGTACCCACCGGAAGTGTTTGAAATCATGCCGAAAAAATTTTCACAACCGAGATAATTTATCCATGGATACGGCGTATCTGGCCGTTCAATTACATACTCATTGTGCAGATCGTCAAAATGCCCAAATTTCATACCACATACCTCCGTTGGTAATAATAAATTTTCGAAATCGTTTTCTGAATATAATTAGTTTAGAATGTTTTTTCCATAAAATCAAGTGCAAACATCATATTTGTAATTTATTACAGCTCACAGCGCAAGTGTTAGGCTATATTATTCATAATTTAGCGCATTTTAATATAAACTTATCATTAAATCTTGCATATATTGTTATATCTGCAGAAGTGCCGGGCGGCTGCATAGTACGTCGAAATTTAAAAGTATTTACGAAAACATTTTCGTAAATACTTTTAATATAGCATATTAAATCGCTATTTGCTGCCTTAACATGCGCAAAAAATTCGCTAAATGAAGTTTAGTAACATATACTCAAAAAATAAAGCCATATTTTTTAAAATTTAGTATTGAAATTACGTTAACTATATACTATAATAGCTTTAATGAAATTACGAAAACGATTTAGGAATTTATTTTTGGATGAAGGGTAAAAATTGACAAATATTAAAGGCATTGCCGAAATGTGCGGCCTTTCGGTTTCAACGGTAAGCAAAGCACTCAACGGCTACACAGACATTAGTGCCGAAACAAAGCAGAAGGTCATGAAAGTAGCGCAGAGCTGCGGCTATCTTCCTAACTCCATGGCACGGGCGCTCAAAACAAACCGCACCCACAACCTCGGTGTACTCTTTACCGACGAAGGGCGCAGTGGGCTAAAGCAGGAATATTTTGCAGCCGTCCTCGACGCATTTAAAACCGAAGCCGAGGCGCATTTATATGACATTACATTCATCGGTCACAACCAGAACGCCGGCGGGCGCACGATGACCTACCTTGAACATTGCCGCTATCGCAATTTCGACGGGGTCTGCATTGCCTGCGTCGATTTTCAGCAGCAGGAAGTGCTTGAACTTATAAACAGCAGCATACCTGTCATAACCATCGACCATGTTTTTAACAACCATACAAGCATTAACTCGGCCAATGTCGATGGCATGAAAGAGCTTGTCGAGTATATATACCGCATGGGCCACAGAAAAATTGCTTATGTCCACGGAGAGAAGTCGGCTGTCACTGACCAGCGCCTCACAAGCTTCTGCAGGACGCTGCGTGACTTCGGCATTGACGTTCCCAAGGAATACCTCGTCCTTTCGGCTTACCATGACATACGTTCCACAGAAGAAGCCACACGCAGGCTACTCACTCTCCCTGACCGCCCGAGCTGCATCGTCATGCCTGATGACTACGCGGCATTCGGCGGCATAAAGGCCATAGAATCTGCCGGGCTTAAAATTCCCGACGACGTCTCGGTCGCCGGCTACGACGGCATACCTCTTGCAGAGATGATCCGCCCGCACCTTACCACACTTAAGCAGGACACCTCGCGCATGGGGCAGGAAGCGGCACGGCGGCTGATTGAACAGATCGAAAGCCCCATGACTACAATAGCCGAAAGTATTACCATAAAGGGCACACTGCTGCCGGGGCAGACCGTGGCAAAAATGCCGGCGGCTGTCTGAGCAGAAACAGACCGTTATCCGGCGGCCATTAAAGGCGGCCGGATAAAGATAAAAAGCCAAGCAACCCATCAACAACTTATAAGGAGGAATTTGTATGAAAAAAGGCAGATCCATAATGGCCATGTTGGCCACTGCGGCTATTTTGACCGCTTCGCTTGCCGGATGCAAAGGCACTCCCAGCACGTCCAAAGCCCCGGCGAAACAGACTGCAGCGTCCCAGAGTACCGCCGCGGAAGGCAAGGTCCTGAACATTTGGTGCTGGAACGACGAATTCCAAAGCCGTTTTAATGCGTACTATCCGGATGTAAAGGAAGTTGCAAAAGACAAATCCACCACTACCTTGAAAGACGGAACCGTCGTCAAGTGGACCATCAATGAAAACCAGAACAACAACTATCAGAATAAACTTGACAGTGCCCTGCAGAATCAGGCATCCGCCCCAACTGACCAGAAAATTGACATCTTCCTTGTTGAAGCTGACTATGCGTTGAAATATGTCAACAGCGACTATACAATGGATGTCAAAAAAGACATTGGCCTGACGGACAGCGACCTTGCCAACCAGTATAAGTACACGCAGGACATTGTCACCAGCAAGGACGGCGCCCTAAAAGGCGTTGCCTGGCAGGCAACGCCTGGCCTCTTCGTGTACCGCCGTTCCATCGCAAAATCCGTTCTCGGAACCGACGACCCGACAAAAATCCAGGAATCCCTTTCCAGTTGGGACAAATTCAATGACGTAGCGCAGAAAGTCAATGCGAAAGGTTATAAAATGCTGTCAGGCTATGATGACAGCTACCGTGTTTTCTCAAATAATGTCTCTTCCCCGTGGGTGACTGGCACAACCGTGACCGTCGACCCGAACATCATGAACTGGGTAAAACAGACAAAAGACTACACTGCGAAAGGCTATAACAACAAAACCATCCTCTGGGACAATAAGTGGACTGCCGACCAGGGTCCGAAGAGCAAGGTATTCGGTTTCTTCTACTCTACATGGGGTATCAATTTCACTTTGGAAGGCAACTCGCTTGCTAAGCCAGTCAAGGAAGGCGGCAAAGAAGAAGTCGGGAATGGCATTTTCGGCGACTGGGCCGTCTGCCAGGGCCCACAGAGTTACTACTGGGGCGGCACATGGATCTGCGCCTGCAAGGGAACAGACAATGCCGGCACCATTAAAAAAATCATGAAGTCCCTGACCTGCGACAAAGACGTCATGAAAAAAATCACGACCGAAACCCAGGACTACACAAACAACAAAGCAGCAATGGATGAGATTGCAAGCAGCGACTTCAAATCCAAATTCCTCGGTGGGCAGAACCATATCAAACTCTTTGCCGAAGTCGCCCCGAAGATTGACATGAGCAAAGCCGGCCCGTATGACCAGGGATGCAACGAGGCGCTCCAGAACGCATTCCATGACTACTTTAACGGAACTGTCACAATCGACAAAGCCAAGGCAAACTTTGAAAAGACTATCAAGACCAAGTATCCGGAACTGACGGAAGTCAAATGGCCCTCTTGACAATACAGGCTTTATTTAAAAAAAAGGGGGGCATAGCTCACTTTGAAAACACCAGCAAAAGCTTCATCCGGAACAGCGCGTAAAAAACAAAAGCATATCAACTACTCCAAGTGGGGATATGTGTTTCTCCTTCCGTTCTTTATCACTTTTATTATTTTTCAGTTGATTCCTTTGATTTCTACCATATATTACAGCTTTTTTAAATATTTTCGTTCCGGGTTGAAGATTATTGGGCCGATTTTCGTCGGCTTTGATAACTACAAATCTTTATTTCATTCACCCGATTTGTTCAACTACATGGGAAACACCATGCTACTCTGGATTGTCGGATTCATCCCGCAGATCCTTATTTCCCTTTTGTTGGCCGCCTGGTTCACGAATACACGCCTGCGCCTGCGCGGACTCCGGTTTTTCAAAACAGTGATTTATATGCCGAACTTGATTATGGCTTCCGCGTTTGCAATGCTGTTTTTCGCACTGTTTTCAGACAACGGCCCTGTTAACGGCTCGCTGATTGCCATGGGGCTGATTCACCAGCCGGTTCGTTTCCTCTCGACCGTTTCGGGAACGAGAGGGCTCATAATTTTCATGAATTTCCTTATGTGGTTCGGCAACACCACCATCCTTTTGATGGCAGCAATTTTGGGCATCGACCCGTGCCTCTATGAAGCGGCGGAAATCGACGGTGCCTCATCTAATCAAATGTTCTGGAGGATTACTATCCCGCTCATCAAACCGATTATGGCTTATGTGCTGATTACCTCCCTCATCGGCGGGCTGCAGATGTTCGATGTTCCGCAGATCTTGACAAATGGAACCGGCAGCCCGGACAATACATCAACTACCATGATCATGTACCTGAACAATCATATGTACAGCAAAAACTATGGCATGGCCGGCGCAATTTCAACGATTCTGTTTATCATCTGCGCTATTCTCTGCCTGCTGGTGTACAAGACCATGACGGATACGGATGGCACAAAAAACCGGACGAAAAAAAGGAGGCGCACCGCGCATGGCTGAACATGCCGTATCAGCAAAAAAAGCTTCTGAAAAAAAGGGGGATAACTACCGGCACAAGCTGGCGCTTTCCAGAATAGGGTGTTATATTGTCCTTGCAATTATCTGCTTCCTTTGCCTCTTTTTCTTCTACATGCTGCTTATCAACTCGTCCCGCAACACATTTCAGATTCAGCAGGGGTTCTCATTTCTGCCGGGCGCATCGTTTGGCATAAACCTGATAAACCTTTTGAATGATGCCAATATTCCGGTTGTCAGCGGCGTGCTGAACAGTCTAATTGTTTCTTCACTTACGGCGTGCCTGGCGGTTTATTTCTCGGCGCTGACCGCTTACGCCATTTTCGCCTACGACTTCAAGTTGCGGAATTTTGCCTTTACCCTTATTCTTCTAATTATGGTTATGCCGACACAGATTTCTGCTGTTGGCTTTGTAAATCAGATGGAAAAGATGGGCTTGAAGGATTCCCTGATTCCGTTGTTTTTGCCCGCTGTTGCTTCCCCGGTCGTTGCCTTTTTTATGAAGCAGTACATGGACAGCAACCTTCCGATTGAAATCGTGGAGGCGGCGCGCATCGACGGCTGCAGTGAATTCCGTACATTCAACACCATCGTCCTTCCTATGATGAAGCCGGCCGTTGCGGTGCAGGCAATCTTTGCTTTCGTCGGCGCCTGGAACAACTTTTTTATTCCAGCCCTGCTGCTGGATTCGGCAAATAAAAAGACTCTTCCGATCTTGATTATGCAGCTGCGCAGCGCCGATTTCCTGAAATTCGACATGGGTAAGGTCTATATGCTGATTACGATTGCCATTATCCCTGTCGTCATCATTTACTTTTTCCTTTCCAAATACATTGTTGGCGGAGTCACTACCGGCAGTGTAAAAGGCTGACATAACCTGTTTATGCATAAGAGGCACGTTCCGCACCCACAGCAGTGCTGAACGTGTCTTTTCAGTCAATTTCCCCAAAAACGAAACGGAGGATAATACATTGAACCCATTCACCTTTGGTGTTGCAACAGCCGCGTACCAGGTTGAAGGCGGCGTCTGTGAAGGCGGCCGCAGCCCGAGCATCTGGGACACATTTTGCACGTTGCCAGGCAGGATACTAAACGGCGACACCGGAAACACCGCCTGCGACTCCTACCACCGCTGGAAAGAAGACATTGCGCTCATAAAGCAGCTTGGTGTGGACAGCTACCGCTTCTCTATTTCATGGCCGCGCATTTTTCCGGCAAAAGGGCAATACAACCCTTCCGGCATGGCATTTTACAAAAATATTCTTCTCGAACTGAAGCGTCAGGGCATCTCGGCGGCAGTGACCTTATACCACTGGGATCTTCCCCAATGGGCCCAGGATCTCGGTGGCTGGGAAAACCGTAACTGTGTGCAGTGGTTCACCGAATACGCCGAAAAATGCTTTACCGAACTTGACAGTCTCGTGGATATCTGGATTACCCTCAACGAGCCTTTTTGCTCATCGTTCGTCGCCAACCTTGACGACGAACATGCACCCGGCAAGCACGATTTGGAAACATCTATAAAAACCGCGCACTACCTGCTGCTTGCCCACGGCACTGCGGTGAAAGCCTACCGTGCATCAGGAGGGAAGCACAAGATTGGAATCACGCTGAACCTTGCGCCGTCATATCCCGCCTCATCCTCTTTTGCGGACCGTTTAGCCTGCCGTGTGCATGATTCCTATCAAAACAAATGGTTTTTAGAGCCTATTTTCCGCGGCGAATACCCTGAGGATATGTGCACGCTGTTTGCGTCGCGGTGCGCAACTTCTTTCGACTTTATACTGCCGGACGATTTGAAAATAATCAAGTCACCGGTTGATTTTCTCGGCATCAACTTCTACACGCACAATGTTGTCGAGTTTGACCCAACAGCGCTGCTGCTGCACAGGGCTGTACACACAAGCCTTCCCAAAACGGCAATCGGCTGGGACATTGC
The DNA here is from genome assembly GCA_002316805.1 of Ruminococcaceae bacterium UBA1036. GTDB lineage: Bacteria > Bacillota > Clostridia > Oscillospirales > Acutalibacteraceae > Thermocaproicibacter. Next base: position 14,249 of record DCEF01000002.1, on the reverse strand, counting down.
CCCTGAAACGCTGACCGCCTTACTGCGCATGGTGCGCAGCTACACAAAGCTGCCTGTTTATATTACCGAAAACGGCTGCTCCGTAATGGATACCATGGAAAACGGTGCCGTGCACGACCCCGCCCGCACCGATTACATTCTGCGCCACCTGAAAGTGATAGAGCAGGCCAACTCCGAAGGGCTTAATGTTGCCGGCTACTACTACTGGTCACTTCTTGACAATTTCGAGTGGGCGTACGGGTATACCCAGCGTTTCGGGCTTATTTATGTTGATTTCAATACACAGAAGCGGATTCCGAAAGACAGTTTTTACGCATATGGGCGCTATATTGCAGCCCACAAATAAAAGGCGTTTCCATAAAAAGTCACAGCGGACAAAAACGTTTATCCCAGCTTCCTAAAGCCGCACACCGGACAAGTTTGACATCACTGAAGTGGAAAGGGGCAGCATAAAGCCGCCCCTTTCCACATACTTTTTACATTTATGCCATATTTTAAAAAGGTAGGCAGGTGCTTTCAAAAGGTAGGCAGGTGCTTTCACTAAAAAATCCGCAACGGCATAAAAAAATCCCACAGACGGCAACAAAGCCCGTCTGTGAGAAAACTGGTGGACGTTACAGGACTCGAACCTGTGACCTTTCGCACGTCAAGCGAACGCTCTAGCCAGCTGAGCTAAACATCCATTAAACCCGACTTATTTAGTATAACGCTTCATATTAAAAAAATCAAGGCTAAAGCCGAAAAAATAAAGCTTCAGTGTAAGACTACAATATATATGGATAGTTGAACTACAAAAAAGCTTGGCCATTACATAATTGCACATACTATTTGCATGGGGTTTGGCTGCAATGCCTGCGGTGTGATAGGCTGCAGGATAATCGATTCCCCACGTGAAAGGCTCATAGCAACCCTCACGAACAATTTTGTTCCTTGCAACGGGCGTTTTCCTACACTGATTGCTATTATAACCATGTTTTTCGCCGGTGCAGCCTCAGGTGCTTTCCAGTCAACCATTTCGGCACTGTTCCTTACGGCTGTAATTGTGCTCGGCGTAGTTTTCACATTGCTCACTTCTAAATTGCTTTCAAAGACGCTTTTAAAGGGAATGCCGTCATCTTTCAATCTTGAGCTTCCACCTTACCGCAGGCCGCAGATAGGAAAAGTTATAGTGCGCTCGATTATGGACCGCACGCTTTTTGTCCTCCGCCGTGCCATCGCCGTCGCTGCGCCTGCAGGCATTATTATATGGCTGCTTGAAAATATAAAAGCTGGCGAAGGAAGCCTTTTGGCGGCTTGCGCCAATTTTCTTGACCCGTTTGCGCGTGCTGTTGGTATGGATGGATATATACTCATGGCTTTTATACTCGGATTCCCAGCAAATGAAATTGTTATTCCGATCCTTATCATGAGCTATATGGCATCAAGCTGCCTTACTGACTTTTCAAGCTTTGCACAACTACACACACTTTTTGCCAGCCATGGGTGGACGTGGCTGACAGCTTTATGCACGATGCTGTTTTCCCTTATGCATTGGCCGTGCGGGACAACATGCCTTACCATACGCAAAGAGACGCAAAGCCTGAAATGGACTTTGGCAGCGGTTGCTATCCCAACTGCTGCTGGGTTCGGAACATGCTTTCTCGTAACAAGCGCAGTCAGAATTTTTGGCCTTGTGTGACGGCAGATGTGTTAAACGGGATTTTTCGCAGTAGTTGGCTTACCTGAAAAAGAAGGCTTGCAATTTCCAGTAAAATATGATATCATTATCAAGCATTATTCCTGCTGGAAATCAGGCTCGGTAAAATGTAACCGTTTAAAGGGAACAGAACTTCTAAATTTTGGGGGTATAGCTCAGCTGGGAGAGCGCCTGCATGGCATGCAGGAGGTCAGCGGTTCGAACCCGCTTATCTCCACCAGATAATAGGCCACAAGGTTTTTGCCTTGTGGCCTATGTTTTGTATATAAAACTGGCGTGCAGACGTAAGAGAATACAGATTTTAACTTGACGGGAAAACTTGTTTCAAAATTAAAAAAATGATATAATAATCTGTATATTTATCTGTATATTTATCTATACGATATTGTTTATACTGCCGTTTGCAGCTGCAGAGTTTGAGTACATTTTCTAAAGGCGCTGTGGGGTGACAGCATGAGGTTTTTATATATCGGGTTTGACCCGGTTGATCCAGGTTCGGAGCTTTTTCGTCAGGATGTAGTATGCAAGGTAGGCGGTGTACGGCAGCTTGGGCATGAGGCCGACTATATCTGCCGTGACCGCAGGAATATTATAAGCTGTATAGGCGGTGAAGACAGGCACTTCGAGTATGCTGGCGGCAGGTATGCCATACACGACTTTTGCGAGTGGATTTTGGAACTTACAAAATCCACAGTGTATGACTTTATCTATATCAAAAGCCTTCTTCTGTACCCAGAGCTCAGCAAGCTTGCATGGCATTTTAAATTCCAGAAATTTGGCACAAAGGTGATTTATGAGCCGGTGGTCTATCCGCTCGAAGATCATTTTTCCGCGGAGATGAAGCGTCATAAAGCGGAAAATAATCTTTCTGCTTCTTTTAAGGCCAGCTTCACGCATATGCAGCAGTCTTTCCTGGAATCGCAACTGCACCGTTGGGCAGATGCCGCCGTTGCATTTGAGGTGCCTGCCAGTAAAATATACGGTGTTCCGGCTATTTCAGTTAACCGCGGCATCGCTGTAGGGCAGATTTCCGTGCGCAGTTCAGTAGAAAAATTAGAGGACCCGATAACAATGCTCGCTGTTGTCGATGACCCACACACATGCGGATTTGAGCGCTTGCTTCAGGGCATCAGCACTTACAGGAACAGCCGCAGTTGTGAGCCTGTGACATTGGATATAGTCGGCAATATGCAGAAAACATGGAAGCTCCATGCAGAGTCCGCACACTGCCATGTGGAAGACCGCGTGAACTTTATTGGGGAAAAGAATCCCAGCAAAATCAATGGGCTTTGCAATACGCATACTTTAGCAGTTGCGAGCCTTGGCCTTTACAAAGCCGACGGGATTTATCGCTCGCCGTATCTGGCCCGTTTTTACTGTGCGGCGGGAATCCCTTTTATTTATGCCTATGAGGACTTAAGCCTCAACGGGCAGGTCCCTTTTGCCATGAAAATGCCGAATTTTGACGCACCGGTGAATATGGAACTTGTGAGCGAATTCGTTTGGCGCTGCAGGTACCATACCGGCCTCATTCAGCAGGAACGCCATTTTGCGGAAGAGAACTATGACTGGCGCATTATAATGAAGAAAATTCTTCTGTTTACAGCAACCGGAAGACTGGAGGTTTGATTTTGCCACTTATTAGCGTTGTTGTCCCCGTTTACAATGTGGAGAAATATCTTGGAAAATGTGTGGAAAGCATTCTTGCACAGAGTCTTGACGACTTTGAGCTCCTCCTCGTCAATGATGCTTCCACTGACGATTCGCTTAGAACTGCGCGCAGATTTGAATCGGACCCGCGTGTGAAGGTACTCAACAAGCCGCATGGCGGGCTTGGCGATACACGAAACTACGGTGCCGGCCGCGCTTCCGGTAAATACCTTCTTTTTATCGATTCGGACGACTGGGTTGATAGAAATATGTTTAAAGGGCTTTACTACCTTGCGGAAAACCATAACGCCGACCTTGTGGTTTTCAACTTTATAAGGGAAGACATTGAGAGCGGCAAAAGCCGAAAATGCTGCCTGCCTGTGCGCGGGCAAATATGCGGGCGCGAAATCAAAGAAAAGGTGCTTGCGGAGATGATTGGCCCGGACAAGTCCGGCGGGCCATGGCACAGCGTGGAAATGCTTGGCTGCGCGTGGCGCCGTATGTACAGGCGCGACTGGTTTATTGCGAATAATATCCAATATGGCAGCGAGCAGAAAATAATGCTCGAAGATTTGCCGGCATCTATACATGCGCACTGTGCGTGCCAAAATCTCATTATAGCCGACGGGGCGTATTACCATTACCGCTATAACTCAAATTCTTTAAGCACACGTTACCGCCCACATAAAATGGAAATGCTGACTGAATGCTACCGCACGGTTGATGCAATCCTGCAGCAGTATGGCATCGACGAAAAATACAGGGAGCGCCATATGGCGTGGCTTTTGCGTTCGGCGGCGCACTCCGCGCTCGTGAACTGCTTCAGCCCGAAAAATCCGGCCAGCCATTCGGAACGCTTTAAAGAAGTTGAGGGGATACTTAAAAACCCCCTGCTGCTTGCAGCTATGCGGTCTGATTACCTTAAGTGCGGGGAAAAATCTGACCGGATTGTGCGGCGTATAATAAGCACGCGCTGCACACCGGCTGTCTATCTGTTTTATAAAATCTATTCTAAAGTCCTGATGAGCGATGAGAATAAAAAATAATTCTGCGCTTTAGGCGTAGATATTTTGCGAGGAGCATTATATTAATGCGGCAAAAGAAGAAAATCCTTTTCATTAATTACAGCCTGCACAGCGGCGGCATAGAAAAAAGCCTTGTTACGATACTTTCGCTGTTTGACTATGAAAAATACGATGTCGACCTTCAGCTGTTTGCGAACGAAGGCCTTTTTCTTAAGCGGGTGCCAAAGCAGGTGCATTTGCTGGAGCCGCTTTTTCCGCCGGAATACCGGCTGAATATACGGCAGGCCTTCTGGGCTTTGCTGCGGAAAGGCCACCCGTTGCTTGCAGTTTGCCGCCTTATGGTGACGATTGCCGGCCGCCGTGGGACGATGGGCGAGCGCCTTGGCAGAATGTGGAGAACAGAGCGCCACTTTGTAAGGCCCGCGAGCTGCAAATATGACGCAGCCATCGCTTTTATGGAAGGCCAGCCTATCTACTACAATATCACCAAAGTGAAAAGCCATATAAAAATCGGGTTTATCCATGGAGATTATGAGGCTATGGGCCTTGACAGCAAAACAGACCGCAGCTATGTGGACAGGCTTGATGCCCTCTGCACCGTTTCGGAGTCATGCCTTGCGTCGTTGAGGCGGGTATTTCCGGAGATTTTGGAAAAATGCCATGTGATATACAATATTATTTCGGAAAGATTTATGCAGTCGATGGCAGACGAGGGGGAGGGTTTCACAGACAATTTCAGCGGGCTGAGGATTCTTTCAATCGCGCGCTTGTCGGAGCAAAAGGGCCTTGATATTGCCATGCCCGCAATAGCTGCGCTCAAAAAGCAGGGCTTTTCTTTCCGCTGGTATATTATTGGCATGGGACCCGAAGAGGGAAAACTTAAAAGCATGGCGGAAGAACTGCAGGTTAAGGACTGCGTCTTTTTCCTTGGCGAGCGTGCAAACCCGTACCCATACCTGAAACAGTGTGACATATATTTGCAGCCGAGCAGGTTTGAAGGGAAGTCTATTGCTGTTGATGAAGCAATGGTGATGCGGCGTCCAATCCTGCTCACAGATTTTTCTACAGCGTCAGACCAGATTAAGTCTGGTGCCAATGGGCTTATTGTGCCAATGTCATCAGAAGGGGTTGAGGATGGGCTCAAGATGATGCTTACAGACGGTGATATACGAAAAAAATTTACCGAGGCGCTCTCAAAAGGAAACTATTCAAACGAGGGGGAGCTTCAAAAGCTCTATGCCCTGATTGAAGGCAAATGACTTTCCCTGTAATTAGGCCTGCTAAATAAGGATATGCCTGCTGCCAGAAGGATTTCCTTTTAAGGCGATGGCCTTCTGTTTTCAGCTTCGCTTGACAGCGGGCTGATTTGCTTTTATCATAATAAAAAGATATTTCAAATGAACTGCGGAGAGAATAGATGAATAAAAAAGTTCTTGTAGGCATGAGCGGCGGGGTAGACAGCTCAGTTGCCGCGTGCCTTTTGCTTGAGCAGGAATATGAAGTTGCTGGAGCGACACTCCATCTTTATAATAATGAAGATGCCGGCATATCAAAAGCGCGCACATGCTGCTCGCTTGCCGATGTTGAAGATGCGCGCAGTGTTGCCGAGCACCTCGGGATTGAGCATTATGTTTTTAATTTTGGCCCTGAATTCAGGCATGAAGTGATTGGGCGCTTTGCACGCGGCTATGAATGCGGTGAGACGCCTAATCCATGTATTGACTGCAATAAATACATCAAATTCGGAAAAATGCTTGACCGCGCAAAACTTCTCGGTTTTGACGCCGTTGCCACAGGCCACTATGCCCGCGTAGAGCATGATGAAAAAGCAGGCCGCTGGCTGCTTAAAAAAGCTGCTGACGCCTCGAAGGACCAGACGTATGTGCTTTACACACTTACACAGGAGCAGCTTGCGCATACGCTTTTTCCACTTGGCGGTTTTCTTAAACCGGAAGTCCGTTCCATTGCTGAAAAGCATGGGTTTGTGAATGCCCGCAAGCCTGACAGCGAGGACATTTGCTTTGTGCCAGACGGCGATTATGCGGCTTTTCTTGAAAATGTGATGAAGTTCGATTCAAAACCCGGTAATTTTGTCGATGCAAATGGCAATGTTATCGGCCAGCACAAAGGCTTGTTCCACTATACCATTGGGCAGAGGAAAGGCATAGGCATAAGCTTTGAATCACCTAAATATGTGGTTAAAAAAGATTGCGCAAACAATACGGTAGTGCTCGGCGACAGCAAGGATCTTTACAGCAGCACTTTTTATGTTGGAAATGTCAACTTTATCGCGTTAGACCATTTGGACAAGCCGGTTGAAGCCGGCGTTAAAGTGCGCTATAGCCAGTCTGAGGCGCAGGCGGTGATTTATCCCATTGAAAACGGAAAAGTAAAAGTGTGCTTCCGCAGCCCGCAGCGCGCTGTTACGCCAGGGCAGTCGGCCGTTTTTTATCGCGGTGATACTGTGCTTGGCGGAGGAAAAATCCTTAGCGAAGAAATAAAGCAATTATGAGGAAGTCCTTTTATTATGCCAGATTTTGTATATGCTGACCATGCGGCTACAGCGCCGCTTTCAAAAGCTGCCTTAAAAGCCATGATGCCGTTTCTTACGGAAGAGTACGGCAACGCTTCATCAGCTTATGCGGCAGGGCGCAGGGCAAGGCGCGCAGTAGACCGTGCACGTGAAAAAATAGCCCACGCATTCGGTGCGCATCCTGATGAAATATACTTTACTTCATGCGGCACAGAATCAGATAACTGGGTTATGCGTTCGCCTGAGCTGTGCTCTGAAAAAAAGGAAAAAATCATTTCATCGTCTGTGGAGCACCATGCTATACTTAATACACTTGAAGCAAGAAAACATGCGGGGCTGTCATCTGAACTGCTTGGAGCCGACGGCAATTGCCGCATAAATGTTTCTCGCCTCAAGGCGGCGCTCGGCAGCAGCACAGCACTTGTAAGCATTATGGCAGCCAACAACGAAGTGGGCACTGTAATGCCAATAGCGGAGCTTGCAGAGGCAGCCCATAAGGCAGGTGCCCTGTTTCACACCGATGCCGTTCAGGCGGCAGGGCATATTCCAATAGATGTTGAAAAAGCAAAGGTTGACCTCATGTCATTTTCAGCCCATAAATTCGGCGGGCCAAAAGGGATAGGCGGCCTTTATATTCGCCGCGGCGTTCCGGCGGGCAGGTGGCTTTATGGCGGCGGGCAGGAACGCGGCCTGCGCGGCGGGACAGAGAACACGGCCGGCATTGTTGGTATGGCGGTGGCGCTGGAAGAGTCGTGCGAAAATATGGAAAAAGATACACGCAGAATATCGGCTCTGCGTGACGAACTCATAAGCGGCGTTCAAAAAATTCCGGGCACCCACCTTACAGGTGATCCGGAAAACAGGCTTCCGGGCAATGCTTCTTTTATTTTTGAAGGCGCCGAAGGGGAAGCACTTGTGCTTCTGCTCGACCAAGCGGGAATTTGCGTGTCTGCGGGTTCGGCATGTTCCGCAGGCGCTCTGGAGCCTTCGCATGTGCTGCTTGCCATGGGAATCCCGCCGGAGATGGCGCGCGGTTCCCTGCGCATTACACTTGGTGCTGAGAATACGGAGGACGATATAAGAAAAATTCTCGAAGTGCTTCCGGATGCGGTCGCGCGCAGCCGTGAAGCCGCAGGCAAATAACTGACGTGCAGCAATAGCTTCTGCAGAGGCGTTTTTATGGCAATGGTAAAAAATCAGAAACTGAAACTCCTTTACCTTATGAAAATTTTTCTGGAAAAAACCGATGACGAGCATATGCTGACCATTCCACAGCTTATTGAAGAATTGAAAGGGTATGGGGTATCTGCTGAGCGCAAGAGCCTCTACGGCGATATAGAAGCCCTGCGCTCATTTGGACTTGATATTGTGCGCTGCAAATCGAAAACCACAGGCTACTTTGTTGCGGGGCGCGCGTTTGAGCTGCCGGAACTTAAGATACTTGCAGATGCTGTAGCTTCATCAAGGTTTCTGACTGAAAAAAAGTCGACGCAGCTTATAGGAAAAATTGAAAGCCTTGCGAGCGAACCACAGTCGAAGTCCCTTCAGCGGCAGATATATGTGCGCGGCAGGGTGAAAAATCAGAATGAGAAGATTTATTATAATGTCGACACTATCAATCAGGCCATTGCACAGAAAAAGCCAGTGTCTTTCCGCTATTTTGAGTACTGTATAGACTGGCAGCACGCACGCCACTGGAAAAAACGCTACCGCAGGAATGGGCAGAAATACCGCGCTTTCCCATATGCGCTTTTGTGGGACAGCGAAAATTACTACATGACAGCCTATTATGAAAAATACGGGGGACTTTCCAATTTCAGGGTCGATAAAATGGACCGTATGGAAATAATCGAGAATGGTGATTGTGAAAGGCCCGATCTGCCGTTATTTGATGCGGCCGAGTATTCGAAAGAGATTTTCGGTATGCACAGTGGCAAAGAAGAAGATGTTACGCTGCGCGTTGATAATTCACTCATCGGTGTTGTCCTTGACCGCTTTGGGGAAGAGACTGAAATTTCACGTGCAAGCGGCAGCAGCTTTTATATCCGCGTAAAAGTGATTGTGAGCCCGATACTGCTGAGCCGTATTTTTGAGTTTGGCGGCAGAGTGGAGATAGTTGAGCCCAAAAGCCTGATTGAGGAGTACAGCCGCCTTGTGGAAGAAAGCCTTTCTCGGTACAGGCAGGTTTAGAAAATTATGGGCTGGAAACATAACTATGTAATTGTAATGTAACATGAACGGAGAGATTGACGAATGGAAATTGAAGGTACTGCCCTTACACACGGTGGAAAATTTCATGCGGACGATGTATTTGCCGCCGCGCTGCTGAAAATTATTAATCCACAGCTTAAGATAAAGCGTGTCTTTGAAGTGCCAGAAGGCTTTAACGGCCTTGCGTTTGACATAGGAAGGGGAAAATTTGACCACCATCAGGAAAATTCCGATGTCCGTGAAAATGGCGTGCCTTATGCGGCGTTTGGCCTGCTGTGGCGCGAACTTGGCGAAAGCGTAATGCAGAAAGGCTGCTCACCGAAAGACGTAGCTAAGGAAACAAAACACTTTGATGAACACTTTATCCAGCCGCTTGATGAAGACGACAATACCGGATGTGGAAATCAGCTTGCCGGCGTAATTTCGTCGTTTAATCCGCTGTGGGATTCAGAGCGGTCGGCGGACGAGTGCTTTGCCGAAGCTGAAAAATTTGCCGAAATGATTCTACGCAAAAAGTTTGAGAGTATTTTCAGCGCACAGAGGGCAAAATCACTTGTGGAGTCTGCACTTGCAGGTGTAAAAGACAATATTGTAATTTTGCCGCGCTTTGCCCCATGGAAGTCGGTGCTTATCCCTTCAAGCGCTGAATTTGTGGTTTATCCTTCTCAGCGCGGCGGCTACAATGCGCAGGTTGTCCCGATGGGATTTAACACCGACGAGGCAAAATGCAATTTTCCACAGGAATGGGCCGGCATGGATGGCGAAGGACTTGAAAAAACGTCTGGAATCCGGACGTTGCATTTTTGCCATAAGGCCCGCTTCCTTGTAGCGGCGGAAAACCAGGAAGACGCAGTAGAAGCATGCCGCACGGCTATGCGCATAGCCGGGCAGCAGCAGCGCGGAAATTAAATTTGCTGTGGCCTTACATTAAAAGCATACGGATTTTCTTGACATATGAGCATATGCACGTTATACTTGTGCCAAAGACAGAATATATACAGTTAAAAGATTCTGCTGGAAAAGGAGAATTCCAATGAGTGAAGAAAACTGCAATCATAACTGCTCTTCCTGTGAAGAGAACTGCCCTTCCAGGGAAAGCGGCCATGCAGATTTTATGGCGAAACCCAACCCGCGCAGTAAAGTCGGCCATGTAATCGGCATTGTAAGCGGCAAGGGAGGCGTGGGGAAAAGCCTTGTAACTTCAATGCTGTCTGTGCTTATTAACCGCCGTGGTTTCCACACTGGTATTTTAGATGCGGACATTACCGGTCCGTCGATTCCGAAAATGTTTGGCCTTCATGGTAAGGTCACCGGCAGCGACGCGGGCATAATACCTGCAAAAACAAAAAGCGGCATTGATGTTATATCGGTAAACCTGCTTCTTGACGACGAGAGCGCGCCTGTTGTTTGGCGCGGCCCGCTGATTGGAAATATTGTCAAGCAGTTCTGGACTGATGTGATTTGGCCGGATGTTGATTATCTTTTTGTGGACATGCCTCCGGGAACAGGCGACGTTCCGCTGACGGTGTTTCAATCACTGCCGGTTGACGGCATTGTTGTTGTTACGTCTCCACAGGAGCTTGTGTCGCTGATAGTTTCAAAGGCTGTCAACATGGCGAAGATGATGAATATTCCTATTCTTGGAATCGTGGAAAATATGAGTTATGTCAAATGCCCTGACTGCGGTAAGAAGATCAAGGTTTTTGGGGAGAGCCATCTTGATGAGACGGCTAAAGAGTATGGGCTGAAAGTACTGGGGCGTGTTCCGCTTGACCCGTCAATTGCGCAGAAATGTGACGGCGGCAGTGTTGAAGAAATTCAGATGCCAAGCCTCGAAAAAGCAGCCGATGCTGTTCAGGCTGCAGGTAAAAAATAAAAAAATAACAATAAAATTTAAATGCGCCTTCAAACCGTTTCGTGCGGTAAGAAGACGCATTTTGCATAATTAAATATATATAACTTATGTAGCTTTGCTCTTATGAAAGGACAAATTTTTCAATTGCGGCGGCGACGCCGTCTTCATTGTTTGTTGATGTGACGAAATTTGCTGCAGAGCTGATCTCAGGCTCTGCATTTTTCATAGCAACCGCAACGCCTGCTTCCTGAAGCATTTTAAGGTCATTGCCGCTGTCGCCTATAGCCATAGCCTGATCAGGATTTATACCAAATTTGCTGCAAAGGACTTTAAGAGCCTTTCCCTTGCTGCATCCTATTGTATTTACTTCGATATTTGTGGGGCATGAAGAGCATATGAAATATTTATTTTCTGAACGCAACTTTTTGTACATAGGTACACGTATATCCTCTGGAATATATGGCATATTGACCTTTTCAAGCTGCGCATTGTGTGAAGAGATGAAACTGGGCAGGTCGTCCACAAAATTCTGCGATTTAAGGACAAAATCAGTAAGCCACTTTGGAGGATTCAAAGACAGCATGCGCTCGAATGCTTTTCGCTCACAGTATGCGGTGCCGTTCAAGTATGCTTCTACGAGGAATCCGGTTTTGCACATCTTTTTTACAATACTGCCTGATTCTTCTGTAGTCATGAGGTTTGAATAAATAACTGAATGTTTTTTAAGGTCGACTACCGATGCGCCGTTTGACGTAATAGCATAACTGATGCCTGGTACAGACAGGACTTGATGGGGAATTCCGCTTAAAACACGGCCTGTTGCCGGCATAACGATGCACCCTGCTTCTGCCGCTTTCTGAAGGTCGGAAAGTGTGCGCTGTGAAACAGATTTATCGTCGTGAAGAAGCGTTCCATCAAGGTCTGCGGCGATAAGCTTTATTTTCATGAGGCCTTACCAAAAGCGCCATTGATTTTCTGTGCAAAAGCGTTGATCCTTTCGTAAGATATAGTGCTGAAATCGGATTTTCCGTCTGGAGCAGGTATGCCAGATGATTTTGCGTATATACTGGCAACCTTCTTGTCTACGGCGCGTTCCAGAGGATTCAGCTTCTTAAAGTAAAATGCACCGCCTAAAGATTCGCAGGCGGCAGCATGCTCTGCAAGTTCCGGCGGGAAGTTCTGCTTAAGGTATTCATTAACAGTTGTTTCTCTTTCTGAAAGGCAGGAAAAGAAAACAGCAAATGGTTTTTGTAAAAGGATAGACATGTTTTCTTTGCAGTAGGCTTTGATTTCTTTAAGGATTCTTCCTCCATAGACTGGCGTGCCGATTATGGTGCCGTCATACTCTGCGGGGCTGCCAAAAAAATCATTGACATCGATGGCCTCAGTTTCACTGCCAAGGGCCAGCGCAAGTTTTTCAGCGCAAAGCCTCGTAGCGCCGTGCGTTGATGCATACAGAATCAATATTTTCAATATTTTTCACCTTTTATTTTCAGCTTGAAGAAATTGGCATAAATATTTTCAGGCAGGATGCACAACATAGCTGCTGGCAGAGAAGCCACACAGTTAATTTTAATTTTGTTGTGGCTCAGAATTCTCTGTCAGGGCAGGCGTGCAAGCCTGCCCCGTCCTTTTTATGGAAGAAAAGTCACATCATCTGTCCTACGTGCTTTTGCTTCGGAAGCATTTGCTGCAGGATAGCCAAAGCTTACGCTTCCATATGGAACATAGTTTGCCGGAAGCTTAAGCCGGCCCATTATGGAACTGTCGCGCAGGCCGGGAAGCACGGCGCATATATAGCATGAGCCAATTCCGAAAGAACATGCCGCAAGCATCATGTTCTGTATTGCGCAGGCGCAGTCTTCCCTGTTAAACTTAAAGCTGGCAGGCGCAGAAAGAACTATTACGGCTGGAGCGCTGTAAAACGGTGTGTGGCCAGGCACAAACTCGCCGCCTGCTTTTTCCGTAGCTTTTACAATATCATTTAGTAGTGCCTGATCTTTTATCACAGTGAAATGGCGGTTCTGCTGCCCCATCGCAGAGGGGGCATATTTTCCGGCTGTAATGATTTTATTCATGATGCCGTCAGGAATCGCATCTGGCCGGAAAGCGCGTATAGTGCGGCGCTTCAGAAGCATATTATAAAATTCGTTTATGGCAATTACCTCCTGCACATTTTATCGTATTTTAATTTCAAAGATTGATTTCATTGTATGACATATGATTTTTTCTGTCAAGCTTGTAGGCAGGGGCAAATAAAGCGGCTTGAGAAACCAATAATAAAATAATAAAAACGAAATCACGCATATGCGGGATTTTATATTGCACTGCTGCTGAATATCGTCAATACAACACTAAATTCCGTCTTCAAGGCTTATCTCGTCAAAACGGCTTGTGAGGTCATGGATTTCCATAGTGCTTTTTTCTGTGCCTGAAGCGTCAAGAATAATTTTTCCCCTGTGTAGCATGAGCAGTCTGTCACCAAAGCGAAGAGCGTATTTCAGGTTATGTGTTACCATCAGGGCGGTGAGTTTCTTTTCGTGAACGGCATGGTCTGTAAGCTCCATAACTGTTTCGCTTGATTTTGGGTCAAGTGCCGCTGTGTGTTCGTCAAGTATCAGCAGTTTTAAAGGCGTCATGGTGCAAATAAGCAGGGCAAGAGCCTGGCGCTGTCCACCGGAAAGGCTTGAAACCGGTATATTAAGCTTATTTTCGAGGCCCATTTTCAACAGCTCAAGCTGCGAGCGGTAAAAATCCATCCTGCTTTTATGTATGCCTTTTCCAAGCCCGAAACTTTTGCCTTTATTGTCGGCAAGGGCAAGATTTTCAAGGACGGTAAGCTGAGGGCAAGTCCCGGTTGCAGGGTTCTGGAACACCCGGCCAATATAGCGTGAGCGACGGAATTCTGAAAGGCTGTTTATATTTTTACCATCGATTATTACGTCACCTGCATCCTGTGCAATGCTTCCGCAGAGAATGTTGAGCAAAGTTGTTTTGCCGGAACCGTTGCTGCCTATTATTGAAACGAAACTCCCGTGCCTTACGGAAAGGCTGAAGTCGCTGAAAAGGGCAACCTCAGATGATGTTCCTCGCCCGAAAGTTTTGTATATGTGGCGCATTTCTACGAGAGTATCGCTTTTCTGCCCTGAATCATTTAACATCGGCTTTTTTCCCTTTCAGCAGATGGGGCAATGTTATTCACCACAAGCGCTATTGTAAACAACACAGCCATGAGCATTTTCAGGTAATTAGTTGGGAGGCCGAGCTGCATGGCAATTA
>DCEF01000023.1:593-18506 GCA_002316805.1 Ruminococcaceae bacterium UBA1036 | reverse complement strand
AACATCGAAAGCGGCTGGGCAATCCTGGACGAAATTTTAAAGCCGATTGAATTCGGCAAGACCAATAATGAAGCCCTTTTGGAGAAAATCGTTACGCAAAATTTCAAATATCCGGATGCACCACATTTTGCAATCGAAATGGTGGCGCACTACGGAACCGGGATGCCAGCGGGAAAAACCGTGTTTGACACCTGCGTCTGGATTGGCCGCTTCTGGCAGACAACAGGCTACATACCGCACAGGCGCATGATTTACCGCAAGGACGAGAAAATCACGCTCTGCGGCAACATGAAGGCAAAGGACGCGAATATCTCTCAGGCTCTTCGGGACAGGTTCGGCGAAAAAGGAACGAAAAAGCACCCGGGCTGGTTTTACGGGGTCAGCAAAGATGTTTGGAGCGCCATTGCCATAGGCGTGGCTTATCACGATATGTACCTCGTGCCGAGCCGCGGACGGACGTAAGGCTGTGGGAGGTAAAGAAATGAAAGCCCATATCCCGGCTTCAAAGCGTTTAACGCGCCGTGAGAAGACTACTGTGAAAGAATATGATGACAGTGTCCAGAATGATAACTTCATGCGGTATGTGAAGCTGTCAATCGTAGCTCTGCATGAGCGTTTCGGTTTCGGCCATGACCGCACAGCAGACTTTCTCGGAGATATGATGAGGCTTGCGGATGAAGCTGCGAAAGATGAAATTTTCTGGGAACATATCGATAAAGTTGTAGTTGGAGAGCTGAAGCTTGAGCTTCCGCGTGAAAACTACAAAGAATTAGATAAATAAAACGCGTGAAAGGATGGTACCCGTTGACAGTTGATGAAGTGAAGAATCTGCTGAAAACCTATTATGACATCCCGGCCATGGTTGCCGAAGAATGGGCTACCATCCGCCACTGCGAAGCCGAGAAAAACAAGATAACACTGCCGCCAGTCAACCTTACAGGAATGCCGGGCGGCAAAGGCATGACCGGAGACAGGACAGCCAATATGGCACTGAAAGACCAGGCGCGCTTTTACGAAAAGGAAGAAATGGACTGCCAGAAGCGAATTGCGGATTTGAAAGAGAAACAGAATTGGCTCGGTGTTGCGCTCGGGAAGCTCGACCCAACTGACCGTTACATACTGGAGCTGCGATACATGGGAGGCCCGAGGAAGCGCAAATACCAGCGCCGGCCGACATGGAAAGAGATTGCGGACAAAGTCAATTACAGTGAGAGCCGAGTTAAGCAAGTGGCGGGCGCTTCCCTTTTGCGGTTGGCCATGGCATCCGACCAGATTGTCTTTCCGGAAATGGTGCGCTGAAAAAGCTGTACATTTCTGTACGAAACTGTCCGTTCTGCTCCTTTTATCCGTGCTACAATATAATCAGGGAATTTCGGAAAGGCGTTCGGCGATGGCCGGGCGCTTTTCTTTTGCCTTAGCGTGCAAAGTTTGAAATTGAAAAGGCATTTGGTCGTTTGACCAAATGCCTTTTGACAAAGTCATATTCTTTTAGTAGCACTGTAGACTCAAGTACAAATTTTTAATCAACAAAATTCTAAAGGGTAAACACAATATTGTCTATGCCAATTAATCCGGAATAATTGGTCGTTATTCTTCCCATAGCGGTCCCATAAACTGCGATCCTTAAGCGAGTTGCATTTTCTGCACTTGTGAGATCGTAAATTGAGACGGACATACGAGCACTGCAATAGCCATTACCAAGATCTTTAAAGTCGGATGCTTCCACAGATCCGGATGGAGCATTCCAACTCGCACTTTTCCAATATCCGTTATCATAGAACTCAAAATCGCCCAGAATATTACCATTAAAGTTTACGGCATTCTTAGGAAGTATAACATCAAAATTGACGGTAGTATCTGGGTATAGATCTCCGTGATAAGAAGGTATTAAAAAATCAGCATATAATTCATACTGGTTGCTTTCATTTAGTGGCTGTGTAAAGAAGAGAGCATGGTCTGTCCCAACTGATTTAATTTGATAGGATGGATTGGAAGCAATGGGATATGTTTCACTGTTTTCAAAATTGTTGGTGTATAGTACTTGATGTGTGGGCCGATTTGCGGGTAAGATGCTTTTTCCTGCCGCAAATACTCTTGCGGTCGGAATGCACACAAGAATAAAGGATGCGGACAAAACAAACGACAGAATTTTTTTACACTTTTTAGTCATTCTTGAGTCCTCCTTTAATTTTACCTGATGCAATGCTACTAACGGCTTACATTAATTTCAGCATTTTCACTTACAACTATAATCAAATTATTCGGAAAATCAATAATAAATACTTACAATTATAATAATGAATTATATAGCATATTAGATATAAACATTAATTTGACCTACAATTTTAACAAAGAAAATAAATTGTACTTGTTAACTGGAAAGGACCGGTAATATGCAAAGATGGGGCAATCTGGGTAACTCATGGGATTGCGTCCCGGTCGGCTAGTGCACTACGCCGTTTAGGTTCAAATCAGAATCTCTACTCCTATGATTATTTCAGGGCGCCCATCGGCCGTCCTTTTTTATGCCAAAGGAAAAGCAGAGGATTATTCGTCCTCTGCTTTATCCCTGCAAAGCTCATCCAGTGTTACGCCGAGCGCATCAGCAAGTTTTATCATGGTGGACATTCGTCCATCGTTGCCACTTTCCAGATCCTGAATTGTGCGGCGTGGTACGCCGGATGCAGCTACGAGTGCAGGAACCGACATTCCTTTTTCAGTCCGTATCTTCCGAAGATTCAAGTTTTTCCTCCTTAATTGATGAAATCAGGTCGTAAATCTGAAGTGCGAGCAAGGCAATGAGAGAAACCAGGTACAGCGCATTCAAAAATTTCTTCATTGTTTGAGAATAGTATGATATAATAGCGGTGAAAAAGTACCCTACTTTGGGGAGTTTTCGCTTCCCGTTTCGGGTGGTATTTACTTTTTCTTCTCTCGGTGTTCGGTAAGTGTCTTAACGATTTGAAGGATTGTAAGCACTATGCCGAGCACCTTTGCTATTATATCAGCCATTCTGATCACCTCCTTTCAACATCTATATTATAGCACGTTATAACGTGCTTGTAAATACTTTTTCCAAAATAAATAGAAATATTTTCAAGGCTCTGGCTTTATAGTCAGGGCTTTTATTATACCTGAAGCGAGGTGATTTTTTTGCTTAAGCATTTCTGCCCGTGGCCTAACTGCCATGAAGTAATACCGATGAATCAACGGTATTGTGAGAAGCACATGAGACAATACGCGGAACGTCAGGCACACAGAGGAAAGGTGCGGCAAGCACGATATAACCATGATGTGAGATACACAAGAGATAAGAAGCTGCATGTTTTCTATAACTCGCCGGAATGGTTACAGCTTAAGCAGTCGCTTATCAATAGATACCATGGCTTATGCGTGTACTCTTACATAGTTGAGCACAAAATTATAAGAGCCGATGAATACCACCACATAGAGCCAATACGTGAGGCGTGGGACAAACGTCTTGACGCTGACAATATCATTCCCCTATCAGCAACCGTCCATCATGGAGTGGTGGCACAGATGTACAAAGAGGATAAGGTAAAAGCACAGAGCTACTTGCGTGAGCTGCTGCGGCAATGGGACAAAGCAATGGGATAGTGGGGGTACTTGAAAAGTTTGCAGTAACTCGGGGAGACCACACCAGACCCCTAATCTCACGTAAAAAGTCCCTAAATCAGTTTTTTGCAGGAGGTGACAAATATGGCTGGCAGGCCGAGAGAACCAATTGATTTTATTGAGGCAAAAGGGAAAAAACATTTAACACACCAAGAAATAGAAAGTCGAAAAGCGCAGGAAGTTAAGGCACCATCGGGTAACATTTGCGCGCCTGCTTACCTGAATGCAAGCACCAAAAAAGAGTTTGATACGCTTGCAGCACAACTTCAGGGCATAGGCATTATGGCAAATATTGATGCAGATGCACTTGGCCGTTATCTGGTGCTGAAAGAACAATGGGAAAAGCTTACAAGGGCTATACGAAGCATGCCGGTTCGTAAAAAAGGCGATGACGGAAAACTGCATCCTAATGAAGATTATGACAAAATGCTGAAGATGCAGGGCCGTATATTCAAAGATTGTTCCGCTGCTGCGCGCGATTTAGGCCTAACCATATCCAGCAGATGCCGATTAGTACTGCCGAAGGCTAAGGAAGAAAAGCCGGAAAGTAAATGGGACAAGTTCAGGTCTGATGCCAGATGAAAGACCGTACAACTGCATATGCGGAATCCGTCGTCAACCGGACAATAGACAGACATGTCGGCAAAACAGAAGTCCTATGCTGTAAGCGGCATCTCAACGACCTTGAACGGCAAGGCACCGGTGGATTCCCGTATGCATGGGACGCTAAAAAATCACTCTCAATGATTGATTTTGCGGAAAACCTTGTCCTTGCTGAAGGAGAGAACCCCGGCCCTTTCCATTGCGTTGGCTATCAGGACTTTATATTTGGCAGTTGGCAAGGCTGGGTTCATAAAGGCACAGGATACAGGCGCTTTCACACATCATATGTTCAGGTTGCACGGCAGAACGGCAAGTCGGTTGATAATTCCGTACCTGCCATGTATTACGGCAACTTTGCCGGATATAATTACCCACAAATATATTGCACAGCTATAAAAGAATTACAAGCCCGTATAGTCTTGCGTGAAGTTGAGAAATTCATAAAATCTGATAGAGAGTTAGAAGGCACAAAGGCAAGCCCCGGCTTATTTACAATACAGGATTACAAAAGTCAGATACTTTGTAACATAACAAACGGGGTAATAAAGGCTCTCGGTAGGGACACGGAAAGCATAGATGGTTTTCGCCCGTTCTTTGGCTCAGTTGATGAATACCATAAGCATAAAACAAACCAAATGTATAAACTTATGGTTGATGGCGCAAAAAACATGGCCGAATATCTCATATCGGTAATTACGACGGCGGGTTTCGACCTCAATAGCCCATGCAAAGAGCTTTACGATTACTGCAAAGAAATTCTCTACGGTGCCGTTACCGACGAAACACAGTTCGTCTATATTGCAGAAATGGACGAAGGGGACGACATCTGGGATGAAGACAACTGGGAGAAAGCAAACCCGTTGTGGACGCCGCAGCGCCTTGATAATCTGCGTGCCGACGCTGTTAAAGCCAAAAACATGGGAGGACAGGAGCTTGTAAACTTTGAAACTAAGTCGCTGAATATGTGGGTGGAGGCTTCCGACACTCAGTACCTCGATATTGAAAAATGGGGAAAGTGCGGCACAGACTGTACGCTTGAAGATATGCGCGACCGCGAATGCTACCTCGGCCTTGACTTATCAGAAGGCGGCGACCTTACAAGCGCGGTGCTTGAGTTTCCACTAATGATTGACGGTCGAAAAAAATATTACATTCACAGTCATTCATTTATGCCGGCGGCACGCCTTGAGGAACATGAAAGATCTGATACGGCACCATACCGGCAGTGGGCAATTGATAAATTATTGACGCTCACGGAAACGAATGGCGGTCTTATCACAGACTACAAATACATTCTCGCCTATTACCGGGAGCTGATTGCAAAGTATGAATTGAAGTTGCTCGGTATTGCCTACGACCCGCACAATGCGTCTGCATTTTTAAATGACCTTCAAGAGTTCGGCGTCGACCTAATTGACATATATCAGTCGCCAAAATCACTGAGTGACCCGACAAAGGATTTTAAGCTGGAAGTCGATGCGCTGAACGTTATTTATGACAAGTCGAACAAACTTCTCACATGGTCGATGGTAAACGCCAAAACAGTGACGAACGCTTATGGCGATATGATGGTTGATAAGGCAAAGCGTCGTGACCGCATCGACCCGGTGGATGCCGTTATTGACGCACACAAAATGGCGCTGATGGCAAAGCCTGCACCGCAGGTTGATATTTCCAATTATCTGAAAGACGGCAAATTAAAGAATTGGTGGGGCCTATCGTGAAAGATAATTTAAAAGTAATTATTTCTTATATATGCCTTGCCATAATAGCAATTTTACTTGGGCTTTTCTTTTTTTACATAAAACTTAGTATGGTAAAGTCTATTTTCCACATTTAGGCGGTGATTTTAACGAAAAAAGCATGGATAAGCCTTAAAAAGAAGCTATTTAGCCTGCATTTAGGCCACATTATCGGCCTATTTTATGAGGACATTCTGATATTTTCAGGGCTTTTCTTCATCGTAATGGCAACATTTATGCTCTCAAAAGTGGCAGGGTTCTATTGCATGGGTGGTTGCCTGCTTGGATTAGGCATATATTTTACGCGGTTCCCGATAAGAAAACAATTTTAAAGCCGCGATGAGCGGTATTTTTTATGCCCGGAAGGGGAGTGGGGGCTTGCTTGAATTAGCTGCAAAGTATGAAACAGCACTTCAAATAAAATTTGCGGATGCTTTCATGGACGAAAAAAATAAATTCTATTTTACCGATGGATATACAGACAAATACAAAGCGGCAAATAGCACATGGGGCTTACATGAGTTTGTATCAGTTAATGGCGAAAGCATATTAGGATATATCGCGTATAGCGTTAACAGAAGAACAAATTCGGTTTCGTCTCTCTGCGCTATAAATTTCGGCAGTAAAAGCATCACATTTTCAAAAGACTTCATGCAAGCATTAAAGGATATATTTGAAAAATATCACTTCCGCAAGTTGAATTTTGGTGTCCATGTTGGTAACCCGGCAGAGAAGATGTATGACCGATATATAAGAAAATTTGGAGGAAGGGTTGTCGGGACGTACGAAGCGGACACGATGCTTTCAGATGGAAAGTATTATGATTACAAAGTATATGAAATATTTCAAACTGATTATTTAAAGCACAAGGTATAAAGCATACAAAATTTTCTGTTAGGAAGGTGGTGATAGATTGCTTTTTAGAAATTCCTTTCGCTCACAGCAGCTTACAACCGGCGACTGGACAGGACTTGCACAGCTTTTAAGTGTACCAGTTACCGACCTTGGCTCGGTGGACGGTTCCGCATCGCTGAAAGAAATAACCGTTTATACCTGCATCAAAATTTTGTCCGAAACGCTCGGCAAACTGCCCCTTAAAATCTATCAGAATGACGGTGATAATAGTCAAAAGGCTGTCAACGATTACCGTTACTCGCTTTTGAAGCTCCGGCCAAACCCGTATATGTCGGCTTTCGACTTTTGGAAAACGAATGAAACAAGTCGGAATATTCATGGCAACGCCTACGACTACATAGACGCGGCAACAAGTGGACGTAACGCCGGTAAAGTCATGGGGCTGTACCCGTTAAAGAGTGAAAGCATGACCGTTTACGTCGACGACGTCGGTTTACTCACATCTAAAAACAAGGTGTGGTACAAATATCGTGATGACATGGGAAATGAGTATCTACTTAATTCTGATTCCGTCCTGCACTTTAAAGGCATGACGCTCAACGGTCTTATCGGGCTTTCCACAATCGAATATCTGCGGCTTACAATTGAGAACGCCAAAGGCTCAACAACGTACCTTAACAACAGTTATAAAAAGGGTATGCAGAGCGCCGGGGTGTTGCAATATACCGGCAAGTTGAATGAAACAGGTAAGAACAATTTGCGCAATGACTTTGAAAGCATGTCAAGTGGGCTAATTAATGCAAATCGAATTGCAGTAATGCCGCTTGGCATGAGCTACCAGCCGCTGGCTCTTAAAAATACCGACGCGCAGTTTCTTGAAAACACGCGACTTACAATTCAGCAGTTAACCGCGGCATTTGGTATCAAGCCACATCAAGTCAACGACCAATCAAAAACATCGTATGCGTCGACGGCAGAGGCCAACAGAGAATTTTATACTGATACGCTCCTCGCTATTCTCACAAATTATGAACAAGAAATGGACTTTAAGTTATTTACTCCAAAAGAAGTATCAAATGGACTGTACGTGAAGTTCAATGCTGACGTTATCCTGCGGGCTGACGCTCAAAAGCGGTACGCGATGTATTCACAGGCAATACAGAACATGATAATGACACCAAATGAGTGCCGGGCAATGGAAGAAAAACCGCCTATGCCGGGCGGTGATGTTCTTTATGGTAATGGAGCACTTGCCCCTGCGACAATGCTCGCTGAGGGTATTCCGTATTTAAGTAAACTCAAAGGAAGTGATAAGTCAAATGGGTAAAATTCTTAACCTACAGTATGAAAGCCCGAAAACACACAGGCAATCAACCGGCAGTATGGAAATAAAAAATCAGACGAAAAACAGCGCAGATTTGTATTTCTACGGTGATATTTGTTCGTCGAGCTGGGACGTCTGGCAGAATGAAGACATGTGCCCGCAGGACGTCGCGGATTTTCTCAACAATCTTAACGGCGTGCAGAATATCAATATTTACATCAACTCCGGCGGCGGCGACAGCTTTGCGGGCCTTGCAATTTTTAATATTCTCAAGCGCAACGGTGCCCATATGGACGTTTACGTTGATGGACTGGCTGCAAGTGCCGCGTCGGTAATCGCTATGGTAGGTTGCCTTGACGGTAACACATTGCATATGCCACCGGGTGCGCAACTGATGATACACGATGCGTGGACAATCGCGCCTGGAAACGCAAATGATTTTGAGCAGCTTGTTATACAACTTCGCAAGTGCGATCAATCCTATTCTGAGGTTTACGCGTCGTGCTCCAATGATGACATGACGGCAGACCAGTTCAGAGCGATGCAGGACGCTGAAACTTGGATGACGGGTGAGGAAGCAGCTGGGTATTTTAAAAACATAGATGCGTCCGGAGAACAGATCGCGGCGAGTGTCGACAGCATGTTTTTCAGCAAGTACAAGCATGTGCCAGCGTCGTTCCTTCACAAGCCTGTCCCGAAGCACAAAACAGAAACGCTGATAATCCATGACGGCGTTATCCCGTCGAACATTTCCACAGACAAGGCCCCGGACGATACAGCCTGGAGCAAACCGACGCTTTCCGATTTTACGGATAAGCAGTGGGGCGACCTCACGGAGCAGGAAAAGCGGGATATTGCCGGCCACTACGCATGGGCAGAGGAAATGCCGCCGGACACTTTCGGAAATCTCAAATACGGGCACCATGACCCGAAAAGTCACAAGGTTGTATTCAATGGCCTTGTGGCCTGCGCCGCCCGCATTGACCAGTCCGATATTCCAGACGCTGACTTGCCGAAAGTAAAAGCTCACCTTGAAGATCATTACCACGATTTCGGGAAGAAAGCACCGTGGGAATCGGACGATGACGACAATTCAGATAGTAAGGCAAAGCTAAAGCTTGCAAAAGCAAAAGCGAGAGCAGTATTAGCAAAGTCCAAAATATGAGGAAGAGAGCCGCATGGCTCTTTTTTATACAAAATTTTAAAAGTGAGGTAATAAAAATGGCATCTATTAGTAGAGAAATGCGGCAGTATCTTTCAGAACAGGCCGCAGCGCAGGAAGCGCTCAACAAAGTAATGTCGAGTGCAGACGCAAAAGCAGAGGGCATTGACGCCGCCACCGCAGCGCTTAAATCAGCCACCGCAAAGGTTAATGCGCAAAAGTCCCTTGACGAGGGCAAAACCTTCGATGAGGCCGGGCAGGAAGTTAAAGACGAGCCTAAGCCGAAAGACAACGATACACATAGCAAATATGCGTCTATGGATTATCGCAAGGCGTTTATGGATTACGTTAAAACCGGTAAGAAGTCAAATCTGCTTGATTTCCGCTCGGCTGATACTTCAACCGGTACTTCCGATGTAGGCGCAGTTATTCCGTCAACCATATTGCAGGAAGTCATAAAAAAGGTTGAAAATTACGGCCAGGTTTATGCTCTTGTCCGTAAACTTTCAATTAAAGGCGGCCTTACAGTTCCGGTACTGTCCGTAAAGCCAGTTGCAACGTGGATTGACGAAAGTACGCCGTCCAATAGGCAGAAGCTTAGCTTGAATGATAAAATTACATTCAATTATTACGGTCTTGAGTGCAAAATTGCCGCGTCAATCCTTACTGATATTACAACGCTTGACTTGTTCGAGAGCACGGTAATTGAAGTAATCAGCGAAGCTATGATTAAGGCACTTGACATTGCCGTTATTAAAGGCGCCGGGACGTCGAGCCCAATGGGAATTACCGTTGATACCCGTATACCGGCGAAACAGATTGTTACGCTTGCACCGGCAGACTTTGCGAGCTGGAAAGCATGGAAACAGAAAGTATTTGCACGTATGCCCGCAGGCTATAAAGCAAATGCTGTATTTCTTATGGCGTCCGGCACATTTGAGGGCTACGTTGACGGCATGACCGATAACAACGGCCAGCCTATAGGCCGTGTGAATTATGGCATAATTAATGGCCCGCAGGAACAGTTCGGCGGCCACAAAGTCGTTGAAGTCGAGGACGATGTAATTGCAAACTATGATGATGCTGCTACAGGTGATGTAGTCGGTGTCTATGGTGACCTTAGCAACTATGCAATCAACTCCAATATGCAGATGACGATGTATCGCTATTTTGACAACGATAAAAATCAGTTGGTTGACAAAGCTTTGCTGTTTGCCGACGGCAAGGTACTTGACCCGAACGCTTTTGTGATTATCAAGAAAGGCGCGGCAGTCTAATTCTGCCAGATGGAGGTAAAAGAGTATTATGGCAAATAAAAAAGAGGAGCCTACAGCCGTTCACGGCACCGAAGTAGCAAAGGTAACCGATACGGCAATAATTTTTAAAGCCAAAAGACCGCTTGATAAAGGTGAATTTGAACTGTTATCTGATATGGTAAAGCATGAGAACGAAAAAACAGGGCTAAAAATTGTCCTTATGCCGTTTTCGTGCGATGTCGTGGAAGGCGGCTCTTAAAGGGGTGATACTTTGGCGCTCTTAGATGATGTGCGGCGGTACGCGGCAGATGACGCCGGAGACATAGACCAGAGCTACATTGATTCCGCCGAGGCATATCTTACCGGTGCGGGCGTCACAACGGACGAGACAAAGCCGCTATATTGCCTCGCCATTAAAATGCTTGTTACCAACTGGTATGATAATCGCGTACCGGCAGGGACGGCTACAGCACAGCCTTATGGGCTTGATGGCATAATTACACAGCTTAAATATGGAGGCGGTACAAGTGCAGGCGGGGCAACTTAATCACCTTATTACTATCCAGTACAACGCCGCCGCAGACAACGATAATGCAACGTCGCCTTATGATTGGCAGCCGCTTTGCACTGTCCATGCAAATGTAAGAGGCACTCGCGGCGCTTTATATTTTGCAGCCGCCGCAGCACATCTCACCGGTGATATGTTATTTACTATTCGCTTTAGAACAGGTCTTGCAAAAGCGGGGCGTATTGTCGAGGCAATCGGTGGCGTGCAACATGTTTATACCATTGATTCGATTGCTACAGACCCGACGGGGCACCGCCAGTGGCTCGAAATTCACGCGAAGGAGGAATTACAGAATGGGGGCTGAGTTTAAAATTGAGGGTATGGGAGATTTGCTCGATGAAGTAGAACGAATGGCAACGGCCCCGGCAAAGATTGAAAATGCCGCGCTGAAAGCCGCCGCGCAGCCAATTCTTGAAGAATCACAGCGAAACCTTGAAAAGGAATCGCCCCACCATCTTGGCAAAACTTCTTTCCAGAAAAGCAGCGTTGATACCGGCAAACTAAAAGATAGTGGAGAAGTTTCCAATGTCAAAAAGGACAAATATGGCGGCCAATATGTAAAAATCCAATACACTGATCCTGTGGCACATCTTGTTGAAGAAGGCCACGGGGGGCCGTCACCAGCACCAGCGCATCCGTTCCTGCGCCCGGCGTTTGAAGCAAAGAAAGATGAAGCAGCGGCAATCCTTACTGATGAGCTGAAAGAGGCGTTGAAATAGTGGATTACGCGAAGCTGATTGAAAAAACACTTTCCCCTCTCAGCCTGCCAATCAAAGAAACCATCTACACTGGCACAAAGCCCGCATACATCGTGTTTACCAATTACACCGAACAGGCGGTAGCATCGGCGGCAAACAAGCCGGTTGAGCGTGAATACGATTTTATGATTAACCTTTATCAGAAAATAGAGGACAAATCAGTTAATCTGAATTCGCTGGAAGAGCAGGCAATCAACCTTTTGGAAGCTGCCGGATTTAATAATGTGATTGCCCGCAACCGAACAGACCTTGAAACCGTGAACGGCGTTGTCCAATACAACCGGTGGCTGATTGACTGCAGCTATACCGAAAACATAGAAAGCTAAAATTTGAAAGGACTGATATTATGCCAACAGCAGGCATTGAAAAACTTTACGCAGCCCGCCTTACATCGGACAGTGCAGCAGGCCTTATTTACGATACCCCGCGTTACCTGCCACTTGTAACCGAGCTGTCTATCAAGCCAAAATACAACAGCGCCCCTGCCTATGCGGAAAACCGTATGGTAGACCAGGCAAGCGAATTTGATTCAGCAGAAATCGGTGTCAACCGGTACGAAATGCGGAGCAATGAATCAGCATATTTACTCGGCCAGGATATAGCGGCGGCTGGCGGTGTGATTGATTCATCGGGAGATGAAGCCCCCAATACAGGCATACTTTACCGTGCCCCACTAAGGCGCAAAGCCACAAATGGAATTGCGGCAAAGCGGTATGGAATAATTTACAAGACACAGTTCGACCCGCCG
The DNA here is from genome assembly GCA_002316805.1 of Ruminococcaceae bacterium UBA1036. Classification (GTDB taxonomy): domain Bacteria; phylum Bacillota; class Clostridia; order Oscillospirales; family Acutalibacteraceae; genus Thermocaproicibacter. The sequence continues at coordinate 5,854 of DCEF01000023.1, read as the reverse complement.
AATAGCGACATGAAGTCTTTGCAAGGTAAGCCTGATCTGTCGCAGGTTCCACAGCTATCAGGGAAAGCACAGCCTACCGAATGGAGCTATGCAAACACAAGCGGGCAGGAAAAGCACCCGTGGGAATATCATGTTGACAGCGATGACCCAAACTGCCCTAAGGATATTGACACCACATGGTTTAAGGGCGTCTACATACCTGGTATTGCAGCGGTTCCGGTGCTTACGCTTGTGTCGAGTGACCCGGTGGCAGGCTCAGCTGAAGCAGCAACAAGTGCTAACCCAAAGCTTACATTTAGCAACAGTCTTTCCAACTATGGCGGTATTGTACTGTTGAAAGCGTCAGACAATTCTATTGTGGATGTAACATTGTCGCTCGACAGCACGGGCAAAATTGTAACGGCCACGCCAAATGCCACACTTGCTGCGAATACGGCATACCTGATAGTCATTTCAGGCGTTACCGACATTTACGGGCAGGAATGTGCGGCGTCGACGGTAAAGTTTACAACAGTGGCTGGATAAAGATACAGCGCTCCGGAAAATCGGAGCGCCTATGTGCAAGCGTCGTGCGCATGAACATAATGCTTGCTTATTTTATTTACAGGAGGGATTTAGCAATGGATGATAATTCTTTTAAAATAATGCTGAAAATCAACGGAAAAGAGAAATTGTTTACATCAAATCCTACCGGGCGCGTCGTGCGCGATGCCGCCGCATTGCAAGATAAACTCATGAAAGAACGGCTTACGACACAGTCGTTAGATGAAATGGTAGACTTTGCGGTAAAGTTGTTTGGCAATCAGTTTACGCCGGATGAGATGTATGACGGAACAAATCCGGGCAAACTTGGAAGATACTGCCTTGACCTATGTAATGAAGTTGTAACGAGATTTTATCTTAAGGGGGAGAAACTCCCAAACGCGGAAACGGGGAAGCAGAATTAGAGCCTGTTTCCCCGTTAGAAGGTATTAAGTTGTTTTATGGTGCATTGATGCAACAAGGTTACAAATTGCAGGAAATTGACGGAATGGATATTTTGTATTTTATGGATGTGCTGATAACAAATGCAAATAAGGCAAAGGACAAATGCTATATGGATGATTTATTTTAGATAGAATCCGGCGGCTTCATCGCTATTGCCGTTTGTTATCAACGCCATATCGCCCACTTTTGTGTCTTTTGGTACTTCAAAAACAACATAGGTTTGCTTTGGAACATTTGGATTTATATTATCATAAACGCCAAAGTAGCTTGAATCTTTTTTAAAAATGGTTTTATTCTGATTTTCGGTTTCTCCAGCTTCCATATTGCAATCATATCTTGCACTTGTTTTATAATTGCCAAGCGCAAAATTATCCGGTGAATATTGAGCCGAACTGTTAGAAATGTTTTTCATTTGGAGTTTTATTACGATAAATATTTGGTCTGTCTTTTTATTATCGTCGGAACCTTCTTCGCTTTTAATTAGATTTGTTGTTTGCACATCTTTAACGGTAATAGCCCAATCGCCTATTTTGCCTTCTTCCCCAAATTTATAGATTTTCGAATCTTCGCTTGAAGCTGAATTAGATTCTGCCTTTGTTACTGTGGATTCTGTTTTTGAGGGAACTGAATTTGGTGCTAATGAAGAAACTGGTCTTGCCGTTGATGAAGTTGGGACAGCGGGCGTTACCATAAGGTATATGATAAAAAATACTATTGCTGCGGCCAAATAAACAAAAGCCGGGCTACGCTTTCCGCTTTTTGTCCAAAAAATTGTTGATGGCTTTATGAGGCCGACAATAAAAGCAACCAGCGCAATAATAGACAACAAGAAAAATATAACTGTCATTGTTTTTTCCCCTTTATAATTAAGATAACCAAATATTAGCACTTTTTGGATTGAATTTAAAGGTATCCTTCCAAAGTGCCTTTTTTATACCAATTTTAGGAAGTGATATTTTGGCGGATGAAGAAGTAAAGACCTTAGCCGTGAAACTTGCCCTTGAAGATGGTACGTTTCAACAGGGCATGAGGAATCTTAAAGGCCAGCTCAGTGTGGCCGATAGCGAATTTAAAGCAACCGGAGGTTCTGTGAAGAACTTTGGCAGCACACTTGACGGTGTAAAGGCCAATGCTACAGCCCTTAGTGAAAAAATTAATATACAAAAAGAAATTGTTTCACAATATCGTGCAAAATTACTGGAAGCACAGGAAACGCTCCAAAAGCATTCTGAAACCATGATGGAAAATAAGGCCGCAATGGAACAGGCGCAATCTGAGTATCAGAAAAATGTTGAAGCGCTTGGCAAAAACAGTGAAGAAACAAAAAAGTCAAAGCAAAACCTTGACGAACAGACAGATGCCTATAAGCGCAGTGAGGCACAGGTTCGTAGCAACGAAAAAAGTGTAAATGGCTATACGATTCAGATGAATAAAGCAACCGGCGAAGTTAAAAGAATGGAATCGGAGCTTTCAAAAAGCAATGGGTTTGCTGTCCTCAGCCAAAACCTCGAAAAATCTGGGAAAAAAATTGAAAGCACTGGTAAAAAAATCAGTGGTGCAGGCCAAAGCCTTACATTTGGACTGTCCATTCCAATTGCTGCAACCGGTGTAGCATGTGTAAAAATGGCATCGGACTTTGAGACGAGCTCGGCAAAAGTTTCTACAATATCCGATGAAACGGTTATGTCCATGGACAAGATGAAGCAAGGTGCGCTTGATTTGTCAACATCAACGCATGATGACATAAACGACATAAATCAGGCATTCTACCAGGCAATGAGCGCAGGAATAAAAACCAGCGACAGTCTTAAATTTGTCGGCGATGCTGTGAAACTTGCAAAAGGTGGTTTTACTGATACAACGACGGCAGTTAATACACTCACGTCTGTACTGAATGCTTACCATATGAAAGCGTCGGAAGCAAATACAATATCCGACCAGCTTATCAAGACACAGGATTTAGGCAAAACGACCGTCGGAGAGCTTGGGCAATCACTCGGGCAGGTTATTCCTATTGCGGCAAGCCTTCATGTTAAAACACAGGATCTATTTTCAAGCATTGCCGAACTCACAAAGAATGGTATGCCAGCAAGTGAAGCTATTGTTGCAGTCAGGGCAGCTTTAAGCAGTGTGCTTAAACCATCAAAAGATACAGCAATGGCCGCAAAGCAGATGGGGCTTAACTTCTCGGCGGCACACCTGCAGAACGTCGGTTTTGCAAAATTTATTGACGAGATTGCCAAAGCAACCGGCGGCAACGCACAGAAAATGTCCGAATTGTTTAAGAATGTCCGTGCCCTTAATGGAATGACAGTCCTTGCCGGCAGCAGTAACGAAGACTTTAATCAGACCTTGAAAAATATGTCCGGGGCCACAGGAGCTACAAACGATGCCTTCGAAAAAATGGAAAGCACGGGTGCCGCAAAACTTGGAGCCGCAATAAATACATTAAAGAATGACGGCATAAGAGCTGGCGAAGATCTTATGCCTGCTGTTGCCAAAGTAGCTGACAGTGTGGCAAACTTAGCAGACAGGTTTTCGCAGTTGTCCCCACAGGAGCAGGAAACGATCCTTAAAATCGCTGGAATTACGGCATTAATTGGGCCGCTGATGCAAGGCGTTGGCGGATTAACGCAAGGTATTGGATTATTGTCAAAGGGCTTTGGTGGATATGTTGGAATAATTGGGAAAGTGTGTGACAAGCTTGGCTGGGCTCAAAAAGCTACGAAAGGAGTTCAGGCAGCGACAGAAGCGGCAATGGCGGTTGAAGGTGCAGCAGCAACGGCAACTGAGGCAGAGGGAGTGGCAGCCGCTGGGGCCGCAGGAAGTACTGCCGCATTCTCTGCCTCTCTATTACCCGTTATAGGAATAGCAGCAGCCGTAGTTGGTGGGATTGCTTTAATTGTTTGGGTTTGTACACAACTTCACAACTATCTCAGTCAAAAGTCAATCCCTGCTGTGCAGCTTTTTGGGAAGGAAACGTCAACAGCAACGAAAAAAGCCGTTTCTTCCTACATGGACTTGGACAAAAAAGCATCTGAATCTTTGATGGATCTGCAGTTTAAACAAAAAAATACTACTAAAAAATCTGCATCTGAGCTTGAATCTACATACGACCAGATGGGCAAAAAAATTACCGAGGGCATGGACAAACATTATAGTGATGACCTTCAGGCCGCGAAAAAGTTCTTCTCATCAAATACTGGGCTTTCTGCCAAAGAACAGTCTGACATTCTAAGCAATATGACAATCAAGCATACGCAACAGGCTCAGTCTGTTAAAGACTGCGAAAGCCAGATACAAAAGCTATTGAAGAAAAGCCAAACTGACCACGGGCAAGCATTACAGGACGATTACAACAATATAGCAAAAATCCAGAAGAATATGCAGGGAAAGGCCATTGATAGCTTATCTCAGAGCGAAATTGAGGCACGTGGCATACGTGAAAGAATGAAAACGCAGGCGGGGAATCTTACTGCGCAAGAAGCTGCTGATGTTGTCAAAAATGCAAAATCGGCAAAGGATGGCTCTATTAAAGCTGCAGATGAAAAATACAACAAAACAGTTGGTTGGGCATCTTACGAACACGACGTTATGCACTCGATTTCCGATAAACAATATAGTGATATTGTAAAAAGTGCAGGAAAGACGCGCGATGATTCAGTTAAAAGCGCAAATAAAATGTTTGATGATACCGTCAGTGCCGCAAAGGCGAAGACGCCTGATTTTGTTGGCCAAATTGACTGGCAAACTGGGCAGGTTAAAGGCAGATGGGATATACTTGTTGGTAAGGCTCAGCAATGGGGCACTGATTTTATTAACAACTTAACAGCGGGCTTTATTGCTGCAAACCCAATTCTTTCATCTGCATTAGATAGCATAGGTGGTACAATTGCAGCTGTTTTTAAGCATTCAGTCCCAAAGGAAGGCCCACTGAAAGATGACGATGTGTGGACTGTCCACATGATGGAAAACTTTGAAAATGGTATTAAAAAAGGTACGCCAAACCTTGTTAGGCAGGCAACCAGTACAGCAGCTGCTATAAGGGACGCGATGTCTGTACCGAACATCTCCAATATATCAGGCCGTATACAGGGTGCTTTAAGCAACATGTCAATCTCACCTGCAGTGCAGTCAAACTACACGATTGGCCAGCCGGTTCCACAGATAGCAGCCGTACCAGCTTTTGATAATGCGTCACTCTGGGCAGCGACCAAATACCTTGCAGGTAAGATGGATAAAATAGCCAATCGCGATATCGCGATTGGCTATTT
>DCEF01000023.1:0-420 GCA_002316805.1 Ruminococcaceae bacterium UBA1036 | reverse complement strand
CAGATTGGCAAACGCTACCACAGAGTAATTCCAGGATAAAGGCGGTGAGCAAATGGATATTCAATCGGTTCAAAATCTTATAATTGATGGAGTCGAAATAAATTTGCCGGCATGTGTAACATGGAGCTTGCAAAGCCTGTTTAGCAATGAATCTGGTTACACGCTTGACGGTACATATCATGAAGACAGAATAGCTCAAAAGGTAAAACTAAATTATGAATGGCCACAAATTTTTATGCAGCAAAAGAGAAAAATTGCGCAGATATTGGCTTCAAAGCCAGTACATGATATTACTTATTTCGATGTGTTAGCGGATACCACACGAACATCGAAATTCAGGGCATCTGACCCAACTATACCTATCATATATGAATCAGCGTCCAACTTCTCTTTAACATTTGACGAGAATTGAGGTGACAA
>DCEF01000024.1:10934-117916 GCA_002316805.1 Ruminococcaceae bacterium UBA1036 | reverse complement strand
TCAACCCTTTTTTCTGTTTTTTTCTTGAATTTCGACAAATTACAATCAAAACGGCATTCGGTTGAATTCTAAAAAACGATATTCTAACGATATTGCAGCCGTATATGTATTTTGTTATAATAACAAGAAATAAGCTTTTTAGGCTTTTAGGAGAGATTATTAATGCCGATAAAAGTTCAGGCAGACCTTCCAGCCGCTCAGATTCTGGAATCTGAAAATGTATTCGTTATGACGCACGAACGTGCAATGTCACAAGACATACGTCCTCTTGAAATTATTATTTTAAACCTTATGCCGACTAAAACTGTAACCGAAACACAATTGCTGCGCCTTTTGAGCAACACACCCCTGCAAGTAGATATTACGTTACTTCAGATGGCAACTCACAAACCAAAAAACACAACAGCCGCTTATATGAAAACCTTTTACAAAAAATTCGACGAAATTAAAGATAAAAAATTTGACGGCATGATTATCACAGGAGCGCCTGTTGAAAAACTTGACTTTGAAAAAGTAGATTATTGGGATGAGCTCTGCGATATAATGGCATGGAGTAAAAGCAACGTCTACTCTACTATATATATTTGCTGGGGCGCGCAGGCCGGCCTTTACTATTATTACGGAATTCCGAAATATCTGCTTCCGCAAAAAATTACCGGTATTTTCCGGCATCATGTCCTCAAACCACTGCATCCACTTGTGCGGGGATTCGACGATGATTTCTGGGCGCCGCATTCACGTAACACGGAAATTCGAAGAGAAGACATTGAAAAGCATCCGGAGCTGGAAATACTTACAGAATCAGATGAAGCCGGAGTGCATATAATTGCTTCTAAAAACGGGCGGCAGATTTTTGTGACCGGCCATGAGGAATACGACCGCGATACACTTAAAAACGAATACTTCCGCGACGTGAAAAGGGGCCTTAATCCGGCAATACCAAAAAACTACTTTCCAAATGATGACCCTGCACAGGAGCCGTCTTTTACATGGAGAAGCCACGCGTTTCTGATGTTCTCAAACTGGCTTAATTATTTTGTATATCAGAATACGCCATACGAAATCAGAAATATTACAGAATAAATAGATTTTATCACAAAAAGCCAGCGTGAATATTGTGCACTTCCCGGATTAAACTTGTCCCATATCATGATAGCTTCTGCCGCAGCTGGCCGAGAATTTTTTTTTCACGCCTTGAAACCTGCACCTGTGTCATGCCGAGAGCTTTTGCAGTTTCTGTTTGAGTACGGCTTTTAAAATACCTGAAAACAATAATCTTCCGGTCTTTTGGGTTTAGCTCTATTACAGCCTGCTTAAGTGAAACCATTTCCGTGATTTTTTCATCTTCCGGTTCTACAGCAATATCCGTTTGTCCTCCGCCTTCCTCCTCATCTTCCGTTAATGAGATCGGCATTTGTGCAGCGCCGAGTGCTTCCGCAGCTTCCGCAGGTTCCACATCAAGTTTTTCGGCCAACTCGTTTATCGTGGGCATACGGCCTTCATTTTTTGCAAAATCAGCGGAGACACGTGAGGCACGCACAGAAAGCGCTTTCAGGCGGCGCCCGACTTTGAGTGCACTGCCATCACGGAATAGGCGTCTGATTTCGCCCAGAATAGCCGGAACTGCATAAGTAGAGAAACGTACCCCGCGCGTGCTGTCGAAATTCTCTGCGGCCTTTACAAGGCCAAGGCAGCCAGCCTGAAACAGGTCTTCATACTCAATGCCTTTGCCCTTAAAATGTCCGGCACAGGCATGGACAAGCCCGATGTTATTCTTAACTATCTCATCCCTGCCCATTTTTTTCCTGCCTGCCGGGGCGCTTTGAAATCATTTTTTGCATGGTAACGGATGTTCCTTTTCCTGCTTTTGAAGATACATGAAGTTTGTCCATAAAGCTTTCCATTACTGCAAAGCCAAGGCCTGCACGCTCATCTTCCGAGGTAGTAAACATCGGCTGCATAGCCTGCTTAATATCAGCTATGCCACATCCTTTATCACGTATTTTTACAATTACTTTTCCATTTTCAAAAATACGGCAGTTTATGTAAACAACGCCGATTGTGTTTCGGTAAGCATGTACTATACAATTTGTCACAGCCTCCGATACCGCGGTTTTGATGTCGCAGATTTCATCTATTGTTGGGTCAAGCTGGGCAACAAAAGCGGAAACTGCGGCCCTTGCAAAACCTTCATTAGCCGAGCAGCTTGGAAACGACATGTTAATTTCATTCATCGGTTTCATTGCGGCTCTCCTTTCTCACTGTGCAAAGATGTTCAAGGCCTGCCAGTGAAATTATACGGCTTATATTTGGGGGCAGATTTTGAATCTCAACCGAACCTTCCCATATCTGCATCAATTTATAGCGGCCCATAATAAGCCCGATTCCGGAGCTGTCCATAAACTGGACATTCGAAAAATCAAGGATAAGCTTTTTAGGATGGACTTTTGAAGCAGTGGAGTCAATCTCGTCCCTAATTTCACGTGCGGAATGGTGGTCTATTTCTCCGCTCAAAACAGCCGTCAGAACCTCGTCTTTAAAAATCAGCCTTACACTCATAACGGGCGCCTCCCGATATTTTATATTAAATTAGCTTGCCCAAAAGCAGGCAAAAAATACCTCTGTCTATAAAATAATAGGCAGAGGCTGAATTTTTGCTCGAAAAAGGAGACTGATTTATTTTTTTCCGTTTTTTATTATTTCAATAGCCGGCCCGCGCAGTTCACCTGCAAGGTAGAGTGAACCACATATAACGATAGCATCATTTGCCCCTAATTCGGAAAATGCCATTTGCAGTGCCTTTTTGCCGTTTTCTGCAGCTTGCGCCGGTGTTCCTGCCTGGCACCATAAAGAAGCAAATGCTTCAGCATCCATCGCTCGGGGAGAAGGCGGGGCTGCTGCAAAGACTTTTGTAAAAATGGCAGAGAGATTTTCAATCGCACTTTTTGTGTCTTTATCCGCCATCATACCCATAACGGCGAAAATTTTTTTGCCATGCAGATAATATCTCAGCGCACTGGCAAGGGCGGCAGTTCCGCCCGGATTATGTGCACCGTCAAGCAAAACCGGCGGCTCCATTGAAAGGACCTCAAGCCGTGCAGGCAGCCGTGCTGCGGTAAATCCATTTTTCAGTGCTGCAGAGCTTATATTCCAGCCATTTTTTTTAAGTATATTAAGCACTGCTAAAGCTGTTGCGGCATTCCGAACCTGATGAGCACCGATAAATGGCAGGCTCAGTTTATTTTTTCCATAGAGCAATTCCGTTCCGGCAAGGTTAGAATTTAAAATTTTTATATCGTGCAGTGATGCTTCCGTAAGATGGCTTTCACATTTACCTGTTTCTGCACGTATCACTTCCAGTGCCTCCGGCGGCTCTTCGGGGCTGCAAACAACAGGGCAGCCACGCTTTATTATTCCGCATTTCTCACCTGCAATTTCTGCAACAGTATTGCCCAAGACTTCCGTATGGTCAAGAGAAACTGAAACTATTACAGAAACAAGCGGATTTTTGATGACATTGGTTGCATCAAAACGACCACCGAGGCCAACTTCAAGTACGACAATATCACACTGCTTCTCTGCAAACCACGTCATTGCTATAGCAGTGACAACTTCAAAAAAATTAACCTTTATGCCATTTTGCCCTAATTTATCAGCCGCGAAGAACACACGCTCAGCTGCATTTTCGAACTCCAAACGCGGTATTAATTTGCCGCAAAGCTGTATGCGCTCGCAGAAATCACAAACATGCGGTGAAAGATACAGACCCGTTTTATAGCCCGCAGCAGTGAGCACTGATGAAATCAACGTGCAGACAGTGCCTTTCCCGTTGGTGCCGGCCACATGGACAAACTTAAGTTTTTCCTGAGGATTACCAAGCGCCGAGAGAAGCGCTGCCATGCGTCCAAGGCTTGGTCTGCGGCTGAAACGCTGGTAAGTATCAATTTTCGCAAGTGTCTCTTCATATGTCATCTTTAAAAATCTCCTGTACTGTATAAGCGCTGCAAAAGCATAATGTAATAGTAATATTGTTAATATTAAAATCAAAAAGCCGCTGCCGGTATAGAACCGGCAGCGGCTTAAACCTTACTGCATTTCTTTTATGCTTGATTCGATAAGGTAAATATGTTCTGAAAGCTTATCAGCATTATTTTGGACACCGTTCACAACATTTTCAGGCGCCTTTGCAATAAAGTTTTTGTTGTTCAGTTTTGCCTTTGCAGTCGCATACTGCTTCTTTGCAGACTCAAGCTCTTTTGTCAGGCGCGCTATCTCAGCTTTGCGGTCCACAAGCTCGTCTGTCGGTATAAATAGTTTCGCATCTGGTGTTACAATCGTTACCGCCTTGTCCATATCAAACGATGCGCCTGTTTTTACTTCATTTGCCCATGCAAGGCGTTTGAAAATCGGTATGCCTGCAATAAATGTCTTTTCATCAGGAGTTGCAATATATAAATGCGTCCGCCGTGACGGCGGCACATTCATTTCTGAACGGCGGTTACGCACAGCACGTACAGCATCCATAATTTTGCGCATTTCAGCTGTTTCTTTCGGGAATCTGTGCGCTTCGCTGTACTCCGGCCATTTCGAAATCATGATGCTTTCGCCGTCATGCGGAAGCGCCTGCCATATTTCCTCGGTTATAAACGGCATAAACGGATGCATAAGCTGCATGGTTGATGACATCACCCACACAAGCACCTGGCAGGTATCCACAGCTAATTTTTCATTTCCTGAATTCAAGCGTATTTTTGAAATTTCAATATACCAATCGCAGAATTCATCCCAAAGAAAATCGTGCAGCTTCTGCACAGCTATGCCCAATTCAAAATGTTCAAGGTTTTCCGTGACATCTTTAGCAGTGTTGTTGAAAGAATCAACTATCCATTTGTCTTCCATCTGCAAAGTATCCGGCAGGCAGTTAGGAACATTGCGGCCTTTCAGGTTCATCAAGATAAAACGCGCGGCATTCCAGATCTTATTTGCAAAATTGCGGCTTGCCTCAACCTTGTCTTTTGAAAATCTCATATCATTTCCGGGGCTGTTACCTGTTGCGAGCATAAACCTCAGAGCATCGGCACCATACTGATCGATGATTTTCAGCGGATCAATCCCATTGCCAAGCGACTTGCTCATTTTGCGCCCCTGCTCATCGCGTACAAGGCCATGAATAAGGACTGTATGGAACGGCACTTCCCCTGTCTGCTCCAGTGCTGAGAAAATCATGCGGGCAACCCAGAAAAATATGATGTCATAGGCCGTAACGAGCGTATTGGTCGGATAAAAATAATCGTAGTCAGGTGTTTTATCGGGCCACCCAAGTGTTGAAAATGGCCACAGCGCAGATGAAAACCATGTATCGAGCGTATCCGGATCCTGCTTCAAATGCGAGCTTCCACATTTTGGGCAGACACGCGGTGTTTCTCTCGCAACAATCGTTTCACCGCAGTCCTGGCAGTACCATGCTGGGATGCTGTGTCCCCACCAGAGCTGCCTTGAAATGCACCAGTCTTTGATGTTCTCCATCCAGTGATAATATATTTTTGCAAAGCGCTCAGGCACAAATTTTATTTTGCCCTCTTTTACAGCGCGCAGGGCAGGCTCTGCAAGTGGCTTCATCTTTACAAACCACTGCTTCGAAACGCGCGGTTCAACAATCGTGCCGCAGCGGTAACATGCACCGACATTGTGCTTAATTGGCTCGGTCTTTACAAGGAAGCCATGCTCTTTGAGGTCTTCAACGATTTTCTTCCTTGCTTCGAGGCCCGGCAGCCCGGCATATTTTCCGCCTTTTTCATTAATACAGCCGTCATCATCCATAATATTGATGACTTCGAGATTATGCCTGCGGCCAACTTCAAAGTCGTTAGGGTCATGGGCAGGAGTGATTTTCACAACGCCTGTGCCGAAATCCATTTTAACATATTCATCTGCAACGACAGGTATCTCACGCCCTACAAGAGGTAATATAAGCGTTTTGCCAACATATTTCTTGTATCGGTCATCATTAGGGTTTACAGCAACCGCTGTATCGCCGAGAATCGTTTCCGGCCGTGTTGTCGCAAGCTCCAGATAGCCGCTGCCGTCTTTAAAAGGATAGCGCAGATGCCAGAAAAAGCCATCGCGCTCAGCAAACTCAACTTCAGCATCCGAAATGGAAGTCTTGCAATGTGGGCACCAGTTGATAATGCGCTTGCCACGGTAAATAAGGCCTTTTTCATAAAGGCGGCAGAACACCTCACGCACAGCTTTTGAGCATCCCTCATCAAGCGTAAATCGTTCACGGTCCCAGTCGCAAGACGAGCCGAGCTTTTTAAGCTGCTCTACAATGCGCCCGCCGTATTTTTCCTTCCACGCCCATGCACGCTTCAGAAAAGCCTCGCGGCCAATCTGTTCTTTTGAAAGGCCTTCTTTGCGCAGAGACTCAACGATTTTTGCCTCTGTAGCAATAGAGGCATGGTCAGTTCCGGGTATCCACAAAGCGGAATACCCCTGCATCCTGCGCCAGCGTATAAGTATATCCTGAAGCGTCTCGTCCAAAGCATGCCCCATGTGCAGCTGGCCGGTAATGTTCGGCGGTGGTATCACGATAGTATAAGGCTTTTTCTCTGGGTCACGCTCAGCATGAAAATACTTTCCGTCAAGCCAGAACTTATATATGCGGTCCTCTACTTCCCGTGGATCATATGTCTTTGCCAAGTCCCTGCTCATCTTGTCGTTATCCTCCATCTGTTTTATATGAATTGAAACACTTTAAAAATCTAAGAATCCGCATCAGCTTTGCAACAGTTAACTTTTTAATTATGGCATCAGCAAATTGATTTGTCAAATTTTCATCCTGCAGGAACCGGAAATGTAAAGTCGCTCATCACGGTGCTGTCTATGGCTACAGCCACACACAGCGCCAGCGGCACATCTTTCTCTTCCGGTATTGTAATGGCATAGCACTCTCTCTGGCAGTTCCAGCAGCGTCCATGTGTCATTATTGTTTTAGCAGGATTCATCTTCTCGTCATCAAGGATATCAAACGAACGCGTGATGAGATTTCCACGGAAACGCCACCTAACGCCTTTAAACCGCACCGAACGATGTGAAATTGCCGTTGGTCGCACCTGAAAACGTATCTTGCGCGAGCCGCACGCGGCGCTGTACCTGATTGATGACGGCAGGCAAACGCCTTTCATACGTGCAACCGTTTTGCCGTCAGACATGCGCAAAACGAAAAAGCTTCCAATTGGCGCAATTTTTCCAAACACCTCACAGGCGCCTTTACCGTTCCTGTCAAAAACAGAAAACATCAAGTCAGGTCCGCCCTCTGGTTTTAGATAAAGCTGCACGTATTTCACTTCCTTATGCTCTCTTACCATTCTGGTAAATATCATACCATCTTTCTAATTGTGCGGCAATACAAAACAGGTATAGCCGAAAAATTTACATCACCCTAACGTACGCTGCACAGTTACTATGATATAATAAGTGAAAAATCAGACTCAGAATGCGGGGAATTACAATGAAACCTATGAAACCGATTCATAAACTGCGCCGGCTCTGGATACTGCTTGCATTCCCAGTTTCATTTGCACTTACGGTGCTTGCAGCACGTATGAATGGTTTTGCCGAATGGTACGCTGGAACAGTCTACCCCGCAATTTCACTTGCCATTAACCATATGACTTCCCAAGCTAAGTTTTCGGTCGGTGAAATATTTGTATATTTTCTTATAATATTTCTAATCATATCTATTGTAAGGCTGATTATGCGGATAATCCGAGGAAAAGGCAGGCGTGGCTATACCGCCGGAAAATTCTTTGTAAATATCCTTTGTACCACCGGCGTTCTTCTCATGCTGTTTACAGTAGACTGCGGCATAAACTACTACAGGGTGCCGTTTTCCCAGTCATGCGGGCTTACAGTCAAGCCATCAAAAAAGTCAGAGCTTGTGCAGCTCTGCAAAAGCCTGGCAGGTGACTCCAACACACTGCGTAAAAAAGTTTCAGCCGACCGCCTGTCGGTGATGAAGCTGCATATGGACAGCTTTTCACAAAATGCTGAAGAGGCGCGCAAATGTATGGACAACCTGAGCCGTCAATATCATATGCTGAGTCCAGGCTACAGCGCACCAAAGCCTGTGCTCACCTCCAAGCTTATGTCAGAGTGCAACATAACTGGAATGTTTTTTCCTTATACATTCGAAGCAAATGTCAACACAGATGTACCTGATTATACCATTCCATTTACAATGTGCCATGAGCTTTCGCACCTCCGCGGCTTTATGCGTGAAGATGAGGCGAATTTTATCGCCTACCTCGCATGTGAAAATAGCTCTGACGCGGATTTCCGCTATTCCGGAGCAGCATCTGCATTCACCTATGCTTCCAATGCCCTGTACTCAGCAGATACCACAAAAGCCAATGTTGTTTTTTCCGGCCTTAGCAGCGGCGTTAGAAAAGACCTGCAGGCAAATACAGATTACTGGAATAATTTTAAAAGCCCAGCCGCAAAAGCGTCAAATTCAGTCAACAATAGATACCTTAAAGCGAACAATCAGTCAGACGGTGTCCAAAGCTATGGCAGAATGGTGGACTTGCTCCTTGCACTTCAACGCTCGAAGAAAAACACAAAATGACATATTTACTTTTGGCAATAAATACAAAGAAAAATTCCCGAGAACCGCATAAATACCGGCTTCTCGGGAATCAAGCGCTGGAGGTGTCACCCAGATTCGGACTGGGGATGAGGGTTTTGCAGACCCTTGCCTTACCACTTGGCTATGACACCGGACTGGAGCGAACGACGAGACTCGAACTCGCTACCTCCACCATGGCAAGGTGGCGCTCTACCAGATGAGCTACATTCGCAGGAGTGGTGCCTCCGAGCGGAATCGAACCACTGACACGGGGATTTTCAGTCCCCTGCTCTACCGACTGAGCTACAGAGGCATAAGAAATGGCGACTCGGATCGGGATCGAACCGACGACCTCTAGCGTGACAGGCTAGCGTTCTAACCAGCTGAACTACCGAGCCATCCATTGGTGGGAACAATAGGACTCGAACCTATGACCCCCTGCTTGTAAGGCAGGTGCTCTAACCAACTGAGCTATACTCCCATCTGATACATTTCAGTTTCGCACCAGCGACGTTTTATATAATACAATACTTTCCTGCGTTTGTCAATATGAAAAGTCGATTTTTTCATGTTCCTGCCAAATTTTTCGTTGCTATTTTCTTTGCAGCAAATACAATTCGCTCCGTTGTCGGCACCGGAGCATCGAACGTAAGGTCTGCCCATATGCCCTCTGTTTTAAGTCCAGCTGCTTCAAGCATTTTTCTTACCGTCTCAACCTTATAAGCACGCTCGTAAAAGTGCTCAGAGCTGCGCCTGTAAAGTTTTCCGTTCCGCTCAAAAAAGTCAAGCGAGATCGCCACTCTGCCGCTTTTTGGTTCAAATCTGTTCTGCCAAACGCAGTAAACGTTTTCCATATCATAGATAAAAGTGTTGTCTGACAATACTTTTCTATGCTTATAAAGCGTATTCATGTCAAAAATGAAATATCCGCCAGGGTTCATAAACAGTGAAATCCGGTCAAACGCTTTTTGTAGGTCGGCTTTTGATGTAATATGGTTTACGCTGTCAAGCATACACACTGCCGTATCAACAGTGCCATAAAGGTTCATTTCCTGCATTTTCTGGCATATGAAAAGGACACGGCGGCCTGCTGCAGAAGCTTTCTGCTCCGCTGCCGAAAGCATTTCAGGCGAAGCATCAAGGCCATATACATTAAACCCCCGCTCAATAAGTTCTAATGTCAGACTACCTGTGCCGCAAGCAAGGTCTATCATCAATGCCGGTGAATGGTGCAAGTATTTAAGTATTCTGCAGAGATAATCCGCACGTCCCTTATAATCGACATTTCTTGTAAGTATGTCATAGTACTTTGCAAAAGCGGAATAGCTCATTGCTTTTCCTTTTTGGAAACATCATCAAGGCGTTTGAATACCATGACATATCCGTCCGAACCATAGTGGAGAGAACGGTTAACACGGCTAATTGTTGCGGTAGATGCTCCCGTTTCAGCGACAATATCGCTGTAGACTTTTTTATTGCTCAGCATATGGGCAACAAGAAGGCGCTGTGACATTGCCTTTATTTCTGGCACGGTGCAAAGGTCCTCGAAAAAAGCATAGCACTCGTCCCTCGTTTTTAATGTTAAAACAGCATCAAACAGAAAATCTACACTCGGCTCTTTAATCTTTGAATTCAAATCAACTGCACTCCCTTCATGCACTCTGATATTTTAGCATGAAAAAGCATAAAAGTAAAGCTGGCTTTCATGCTCTTTTCAAAAAATATTGTATAATATAAATAGTATTTTATTATGTATTGTCATATAATATGTTATATAAAATCATGCTATCATATATAAGCGGCAGACAAAAAATACCGCCTCATTATTCGGCGGTATTTTGTCTGCCGCTTACCTGCGGCATAAAGCTATAATCCTTCTGCGTATCTGTTCGACACCTTCTCCAGAAAGTGATGAAAAAGGAATGTACTCAACATTTATTTCACGGAATATTTCGTCAAGGCGGGATATCTGCTCACTGCGCTTGGAGGAATTAAGCTTATCGCTTTTTGCCGCAGCTGCAATAAACGGAATACCGCTATCCTTCAGGAAACACATCATCTGCATATCGTCCTGCGTAGGCGGACGCCGCATATCAAAAATCTGTATAACAAAGCGCACATCGCGCTCAGCCGCAAAATACCCTTCTACGAGTTCTGCCCAGCGCTGTTTTTCTGCCGGTGGCACTTTAGCGTAACCGTAGCCTGGAAGATCTACAAATCGGCAGAAACCGATATTGTAAAAGTTAACAGTTGCAGTCTTGCCAGGTGCCGAACTTGTATGGGCAAGCGACTTCCGGTGTAGTAAGCTGTTTATCATTGATGATTTCCCAACATTGGACCTTCCGGAAAAAACAATTTCCGGAACAGTGCATAACGGAAAGCCCGACGGTATCCCTACAGCGAATTCAAACGATGCTTTTTTAAAATTCATAATTTTCACTATTGCGGAATAGTTTGGCAGTCCGGCGATGTGCGGTCAGTCCGCGGTACAGCACTCGAATCCGATTCCTTTTCTGAAATCGGGACCCGTTTTGCTTTCCCTGCGGAAACGCCATCATGAGGCGATGGCATTTCAGTAAGCGCAAGTTTAAGCACTTGGTCTATCTGTTCCACCGGTTCAAAATGTACATGGTCTTTTACTGCGGAGTCAACTTCCGCAAGGTCCGGTTCATTGTCTGCCGGAATGATAACTGTTTTAATGCCGCTGCGGTAAGCTGCCATTGTCTTTTCTTTCAGACCGCCAATAGGCAGTATGCGCCCCAGAAGTGTAATCTCGCCTGTCATGGCAACATCATGGCGTATAGGTATATTGCACAGTGCTGACGTGATGGCTGTTGCCATTGCAGCTCCCGCAGAAGGGCCGTCTTTGGGGATGGCACCTTCTGGTGCATGGATATGGATATCATATTTTGTATAAAAATCATGGCGTATGCCGAATTTTGACGCCCTCGTGCGTATGCAGCTAATTGCAGTCTTTGCAGATTCTTTCATCACATCGCCAAGCGAACCTGTAAGCTCTATTTTGCCAGTGCCGTCCATTACGGCAACTTCTATCTGCAGCAGTGTGCCGCCCACACTGGTCCACGCAAGGCCGTTCACAAGCCCAACCATATCTTTCTTGCCGGCCGTTTCATCTTTAAATTTTTCTGGACCGAGCAGCTTTGGCAGCCTTGCGGGCGTCACCGTAATCTTTGCGGTTTTATCTTCAACAAAAGTGCGTGCGCACTTACGGCATAACGAAGCTATTTGGCGCTCAAGGCTGCGGACTCCGGCTTCACGCGTGTAGGCATCAATCAGCTTATGCACAGCCGCCGGAGTGAAATGGAGTATTTTAGAAGTCATGCCATGCTTTTTTAGCTGCTTGGGTATGAGGTGCTCTGTTGCAATGTGGTATTTCTCCTCATGTGTATAGCTGCCTAACGTGATTACATCCATTCTGTCGTAAAGAGGCTCGGGAATCTCGCTGGCATCATTTGCTGTTGTCAGGAACAACACATTACTAAGGTCAAACGGCATATCAATATAATGGTCGTAAAACGCACGGTTCTGTTCTGGATCCAATACCTCAAGAAGGGCAGCAGACGGATCGCCGCGGTAATTATTGCCGATTTTATCTATTTCATCAAGGAGGATCAATGGATTATTTGTTCCGGCCTGTCTCAGCGCCGCTATTATGCGTCCTGGCATCGAGCCAATATATGTGCGCCGGTGGCCGACAATATCAGATTCATCCTGCACTCCGCCGAGGGAAACACGGACGTATTTTCTTCCCATGGCCTTAGCTATAGAGTGAGCAATAGACGTTTTCCCGACCCCCGGAGGCCCTACAAGGCAAATAATCTGCCCGCGGATATCAGGGGCAAGCTTTTTCACCGCAAGTATTTCAAGTATGCGTTCTTTCACTTTTGTAAGGCCATAATGGTCGCGGTCAAGTATGTGCTTTGCCTTTTTAAGGTCGATATGGTCGCGCGTCGATTTATTCCACGGCAAATCAAGGCAAGTATCAATATAGCTTACAATAACGCTTGCCTCATGTGAGCCTTCCGGCATCTTTGAAAGGCGGTCGCACTCTTTTATCAGCTTGTCGTGCTGAAGTTTAGGCAATTTTGCCTTTTCAACACGTTCGCGTATTTCGTCAGCTTCCTGCTGCGGGTTGTCACTCTCACCCAGTTCGTTAGAAATCGCGCGCATCTGCTCCCTGAGAAAATATTCACGCTGATTTTCATCAATCTGGTTCTTTGCCTTTTCACTTATCTTCGACTCAAGAGAAAGTATCTGTATTTCCTTTTTTAGTACGGCTGCAAGTTTTTCCAGCCGCCTTACAGGATGCAGCTCTTCAAGTATTTTCTGCTTCTCATGATAGTCAAACATGATATTTGCCGCAATATAGTCTGCAAGCTCGCCGCAGTCTTTTTTCTGGATGACGCCAATAACAATATCCGGAGGAATATGGCTGTAGTTCTGTATATAGTCTTCGAAAAGCCCTTCTGTGTAACGCACAAGTGCTTCTGCGCGCTTTGTAGGCCTATAAGTCATGGTATCAATGCGGTTAAGATCAACAACAATGCATGGATCAGTACTTCTTACAGAAACGACCTCAGCGCGGTATAGCCCTTCAGCAAAAAGCCGTATGCCCTCATCACTGCGGTGTATTACCTGCTTGATCTTCGCTGCAACACCCACACTGTAAATCTGGTCACTGTTTGGGTCATTATCGGCCAGATCTTTCTGAGCAACAAGAAAAATCATCTGGTCGCTCTTCATTGCCTTCTCAAGTGCATGTATAGATTTCTGCCTGCCAACATCAAACTGCAATAACATACCTGGAAATATAACAAGGCCGCGCAGTGCAAGTGCAGGCAGAGTAATAATATCAGATTTCTGCAATTCAGTTTCACTGCTCATAAAAAAAGCTCCTTAAAAAAGACTGCCGCAGTTACGCAACAAAACCGTTACGCTGCAGCAGTCTCCACATCATTCAGGATGCGGTGTCGTTTCGGCCGCGCCTGCCATGTGCTGATATTTTCAGTCTCACAGGCTTCCGTTCCGGATTACGCACGATTTTCGGTTCAGTACCGTTTTTTACGGTGTCTGCCGTTATTGTAACCTTCTCAATTGTATAATCTGAAGGAACATTGTACATGAGTTTAGTTAAAAACTCTTCAACTACTGACCTGAGCCCACGGGCACCTGTGTGGCGCTCCATGGTTTTTTCTGCAATAGCTTCAAGCGCATCCGGTTTAAATTCCAAATCGACCTTATCAAGCTGGAATAGTTTCTTATATTGGTTAATAAGGCTGTTTTTAGGCTCCGTAAGAATACGGACAAGCGCATTCTTGTCAAGGCCGTCAAGAGTGGCAATAACCGGCAGCCTTCCTACAAGCTCCGGAATCATCCCGAATTTTACAAGGTCATGCGGAGTGACTTCTTTCATCCATGAAGTGGAATCAAGCTCAGCCTTACTGTGAACTTCAGCCCCGAATCCGATGCCGGAAGATGCCCTGCGGTGCTCTATGATTTTATCGAGGCCATCAAACGCACCGCCGCATATAAACAGTATATTGGTCGTATCTATCTGGATGAACTCCTGCTGAGGATGTTTTCGGCCTCCCTGCGGAGGGACATTCGAAATAGTTCCCTCAAGGATTTTAAGCAAAGCCTGCTGAACACCTTCGCCGCTCACATCACGTGTAATTGATGGATTCTCAGACTTGCGGGCTATTTTATCGATTTCATCAATATAAATTATGCCATGCTCGGCACGCTCAACATCATAGTCGGCCGCCTGGATAAGACGTAGAAGAATATTTTCTACATCTTCACCGACATAACCCGCTTCGGTAAGCGTCGTCGCGTCAGCGATTGCAAATGGCACATCGAGTATTTTAGCAAGCGTCTGCGCCAAAAGCGTTTTGCCCACACCTGTGGGGCCGAGAAGGAGAATATTGCTCTTTGTAAGTTCTACGTCATTACTGCTTCTGCCATAGTAAATCCTTTTATAATGATTATAAACAGCTACAGAAAGGGCAATTTTGGCTCCGTCCTGGCCTATGACATATTCATCGAGCTTTTTCTTGATTTCATGAGGCCTTGGGAGCTCAATTGGATGCCTGTTGCCTTCCTGACGGGCAGAAAGATTTTTTTCGTCATTTAGGATCGACATGCAAAGCTCAACGCATTCGTCGCAGATGAAAACACCAGGCCCTGCAATCAGGCGGCGCGCCTCGCTTTGTGGTTTTCCGCAGAATGAACAGCATATCTCTCTGCCATTGCTACCTTTGCTGCCATCTTCGTTGTTGTTATTAGCCACTATATCACCCTATCTCAACGGCTTTCGATTACTTTATCGATCAGTCCATACTTAACAGCCTCTTCCGGTGTCATGAAATTGTCGCGGTCTGTGTCACGCTCAATAACTTCAAGCGGCTGGCCTGTATTTTTGGCAAGAAGCTGATTCAGCAGCTTTTTCTTTTCAGCAAGGTAACTTGCGTGAATCATAATGTCAGAAACCTGTGACTGCGGCATCCCACCGCTTGGCTGGTGAATAAGGATATCAGTATGCGGCAGTGAGAAGCGTTTGCCTTTCGTTCCGGCCGAAAGCAGGAAAGACCCCATACTTGCGGCAAGCCCTATGCAAATCGTAGACACATCGCATTTGATGTATTTCATTGTGTCATAAATTGCCATGCCGGCAGTTACAGAACCGCCCGGGCTGTTGATGTAAAGGCTGATATCCTTCGATGGATCCTGCCCTTCCAAATAAAGCAACTGCGCTACTACGAGGCTTGACGTTGTATCATTGACTTCATCAGTCAGCATGATAATGCGGTCATTAAGTAGTCTCGAGAAAATATCGTAAGAGCGCTCACCGCGGCTCGTCTGTTCAACAACATAAGGTACAAGATTGCTCATCTCAGCCTTACCCCCTTATATGAAAAATTATAAAATACCATTTAGTTTAATCATTGGCGGAACACATTAAATTTATTCCGCAGCACTTGAATCTTTCTTATCTTCGCCATCCTGCTTCGGAGGTTCACCTTCCGCAATAACAGCTTTGTCTTTCACAAGCTTATAAGCCTTTTCAACACCAATGTCTTTTTCAAGGTCCTCGCGGTCAACGGCCTTTTTGATTTTCTCAACATCGGTTTTATATCCGTCGGCGATTTTTTTATACTCATCTTTGACGTCTTCATCGGTCGGCTTAATCTCTTCCAAATCTGCAATTTTTTCCAGAGCAAGGCGCAGTTTCACCTGGCGCTCTGCCTGAGGTTTAAACTGGCCGCGAAGGCCGTCACGGTCAAGGCCAGTGTACTTCATGTAAGAAGCGATTGAAAGGCCCTGTGACTGCAGGCGATAGCTAAAGTCACGGATATCGTCGTCCATACGGTTCTGGTACATGGCATCCGGAATATCGGCATGAACGAGTGTAACGAGTTTGTCGATAAGCTGATTATCAACGGCATCATTCGCTTCTGCTTCGCGCGAATCTGTAATTTTTTTGCGAATGTCCGCTTTATACTCATCAAGCGTGTTGAATTCGCTTATATCCTTTACAAATTCATCATCAATAGTCGGCAGCTCTTTATTTTTGATTTCATGGAGTTTAATATGGAATATGGCATCTTTACCCGCAAGGTCCGTTGCCTGATAGTCATCTGGAAATTTTACATTTACATCAAATTCTTCGCCGCTTTTGTGGCCAATAACCTGATCCTCGAATCCCGGTATAAACTCACCTGAGCCAAGCGTAAGGCTGTAGTTTTCCGCCTTACCGCCCTGAAAGCGCTTGCCGTCAACGGAGCCGTCAAAGTCAAGTACTGCTATGTTGCCCTTCTGGGCCTCGCAGTCATCTACTGTTACCATTCTTGCGCTGCGTTCCTGCACCTTCGCAAGTGCATCGTCTACATCCTTGTCAGTAACTTCAACAGGCTTTTTCCATGCAGTTAAGCCTTTGTAGCCCTCAATCTCAATTTCCGGCTTTGTTGTGACAGTCGCCTTAAATACGAGGCCGTCTTTTCCTGCGGAAACAAGGTCAAAGTCCACTTTATCCTGAACGACTTCAAGTTTAGACTCCTTGATTGCGTCTTCCATAGCCTTCGGATAAACAGAGTTAATGGCGCCCTCATAAAATACGTTATCACCATAATATTTTTCTACAAACTTGCGCGGAGCTTTTCCTCTGCGGAAACCAGGGATGGTTATTTTTTTATTATCTCTGCGGTAAGTCTGCTCAACAGCCTTTTCAAAAGTTTCAGCATCCACTGCCACTTCAAGCTGATATCGGTTTGTATCTACTTTATTAGATGATTTCAAACTCATATTAATGCTTCCTCCTGAAAGTTTACATATTGACGGAGTTTATTATACCACATGGCCAAAAAAGTTTCTACAGATTGCTAAAATTGTTTTTAATTTATTCATCGTACTTTAACAGGCATAAACCCAAGATGGTCGCATGAAATAAGATGCATATTTACACCGCGGTATTTTCCTGACGGCGCGCGGCTGGCGGCCGGGCCGTGAATATGGCCGAAGTAACAGTCCGAAATGCCTCGCTTCACTATGGCGTCCATAATCTCACTGCATTCCATTCCATCATATACCGGAGGATAATGAAGGAACACTATGGGCTTTTTCCCCATTTTCTGCGCCGCATCAATCGAGGCATTAAGGCGCCCGACTTCACGGCTTACAATTTTTTTGTCCTCGGGGCTTTCAGCGTCATACAGCCATCCGCGCGTCCCACAGACGGCCACATCGCCTACCTCGGCAGCGCTGTTATGGATAATTTCAATACTTGAAAAACCATTTTTTACAAAGAAATTTTCAATCTTTTTTTTAGTTGACCACCAGTAGTCGTGGTTGCCTTTGATGATGAGCTTGTGCCCCGGCAGCGAATCAATGAAACGGAAATCGAGCACTGCCTCATCAAGCTTCATCGCCCATGAAATGTCGCCTGCTATGACGACTGTGTCCTCGCTGCCGACAGCGGCGCGCCAGTTATCCTCCAGGCGATAAACATAATTTTCCCATCCTTCAAACACATCCATTGGCTTATTTGTGCCAAGTGAAAGGTGAAGATCAGCAATAGCAAATAGAGACATTCGCTAAGCCTTCCATCCCGCTGCTTCAAGAACAGCGCTACCAATCTGCCCTTTTTCACATGCTTTTGAAAAGCGCAGAGGCTTGTTTTCAATGTCTGCAATCGGTTTGGGAACAGGCGTCCCCGTTATCTCTGAAAGGCGGCGCACCGCACTGAATATGCCTTGCTCAGCCCCTTTGCCCTGTTCCAAAGCATTCAACACATCTGGCGCAAACTTATACGGGCTTGCTGTCGAAACTATAACGGTATGCGACTTGTCTCCAGTTTTTTCACGGTATTCGCGGCAGACATGAGCTGCAACAGCAGTATGCGGATCACAAAGATAATGCCTCGTGCTGAAAGCTCTGCATATTTCTTCTTCCGTTTCTACATCTCCGCAGAAACCGGCTGAAAACGTGTCCTTAACTTTTTGCAGCGAAGCGCCGTCTATCTGATATCTGCCGCACTTAGCGAGCTGCCCCATCCACTCAGTGACCTGCCTGTCATCTCCAGTTATATCAAAAAGCAGGCGTTCCAGGTTGCTTGAAACAAGGATATCCATAGAAGGTGAAATAGTTGTATAAAACCGGCGGTTCCGGTCATACACTCCCGTTGTAAGGAAATCAGTCAGCACATTGTTTGCATTTGAAGCACAAATGAGGCGGTTGATTGGCAGCCCCATTCTGCCCGCATAGTAAGCAGCGAGAATATCACCGAAATTCCCTGTTGGCACGCAGAAATTGATTTTTTCTCCCTGCTTGATAACACCAGCTGATGCGAGGTCACACCATGCGGAAAAGTAATAAACAATCTGCGGCAGCAGGCGTCCCCAGTTGATGGAATTTGCGCTCGAAAGCATAAAACCGCATTTCTCTGCTTTTCGGCAGATATCTGCGTCACCGAAAGCCTTCTTGACACCAGCCTGTGCGTCGTCAAAGTTTCCGCGTACCGCAATTACAGAGATATTGTCCCCCTCCTGCGTGCGCATCTGGCGCTCCTGCATTGCACTAACACCGTTCATCGGGTAAAACGCGATGATTTTTGTCATGTTAACGTTTTTAAAACCTTCAAGTGCTGCTTTGCCAGTGTCGCCCGATGTTGCTACAAGTACCAACGCTTTCTTGCCCGAATTTATTTTTTTCAGCGAAAGCGTAAGTAAATGCGGCAATATTTGCAACGCCATATCCTTAAAAGCGCATGTAGGCCCATGCCACAGCTCCAGAAAAGAAACGCCGTCCTTAAACGTAACGACCGGAGCGGGAGTTCCCCCGCTGAATTTTTCTGCTGCATAGGCTTTTGTCACACAGTCAGCAATCTCACATGCATCAAAATCGCTCAGGTAAAGTCCTAAGATTTCAGCTGCACGTCCGCGATAATCCATACCCTCCATGTTTTTAAGGCCTTGAGATGAAATTGACGGAAATAGCTGCGGAACAAACAGGCCGCCGTCACTGCTTATGCCTTGCGCGATCGCCTGAGCTGCGGAAACGCTTGCCCTGCAGTCACGCGTAGATAGATAATTCAAGGCGGTTTCTCCTTTCTGAGCAGTCAAGTCAGCTTATATGTTTATCATATACAAAGATACGCAAAATGTCAAAAAAAGCCTCTGCACGAAAATGCATTGGCAAAATAAGAAACAGAAACTGGCACACCATTTTCCGCCGTTACAGCCGCTGCGTCAAACCTCGGCTGGAGGGTGGTTGGATGCGACTGGAGGTAAAGGCAGGCAGTTAAGATTATCTTCTTCTGCTTTGACAGTGTTATGGCTTCAAGAGGATATAAAAAAGAACCACGCTCACGTGTTTTTACTTCCACAAACGCAAGGTAGCGGCCGTTCTGCGCAATAATATCAATTTCGCCAAAACGCGAGTGGAAATTGCGCTTAACGATACCAAAGCCGTGCCTATGGAGGTAATCCGCCGTATACTCTTCACCCGCGTCACCAGATGAATTAGACACTGGATCCTTCCCCCAATATCCTTTTTAAAAACGTTCTACGGTGCACAGGGCACGGCCCATACTTTTTCAGCATTTTAATATGGTAAGCAGTGCCATACCCTTTATGCTTTGCAAAGCCGTACTGCGGGTATATTTTGTCCACCTGTTCCATAAGCCTGTCACGGCTTACCTTAGCCAAAATTGAGGCCGCCGCAATGTTTGCTGAAAGGGCATCACCCTTTACAATAGTCTGTGTTTCGACTCCAAGGCTTGGCATTCTGTTTCCATCTACAATAGCCAAATCAGGTGTAACGCCAAGTTTGTCAAACGCACGCTTCATAGCGCGGAAAGTCGCCTGAAGTATATTAACTTCATCGATTTCTTTTTCTGTTGCAAAACCAATACCATATGCTACGGCTCCAGCTGTTATCTTGTCAAACAGCATGCTGCGTTTTTTCGGGGTCAATTTTTTTGAGTCATTAATCCCTTCAATAGTGCAGTTTTCCGGAAGTATTACAGCAGCTGCAAACACCGGCCCTGCAAGAGGGCCGCGCCCCGCCTCATCTATTCCGCAGATGAAATGGTGCCCATTCTGTTTTGCCAGATTTTCATAGTAATACATATCATTCACGGTTTTAAAGGCTCCAAAGTTATGCGCCCTATTTTGGCACTTCTGAACTCGTCAAGTAGCATATGCGCCGCGCGCTCGGTGTTTACAACTCCTCCCACCGAAAGCATGCCGCGTTTTCTGCCTATGCGCTCCAGCATACCAAAGCCGTCCATTTCATTTATGTCTTCATCTATACGGTAACATTCTTTTAAATTATCCGGTGCAATTTGCCTTAGTGTTTCAAGCAGCTGGCAGGCAATCGGCTCAACATCGTAAGTTGACTCCTTCACTGCACCTGTAAATGCGAGGTGCTCCCCTACTTTTCTGCTGCTGATTTTCGGCCATAAAACACCTGGCGTGTCCATCATTTCAAAGCTTTTGCCGATTTGAAACCATTGGCTTGTGCGGGTTACGCCGGGCCTGTTCTCAACAGCAGCGCGGCTTCCATGTGCGAGCCTGTTGATTAAAGAGCTTTTGCCGACATTGGGTATGCCTACAGCCATAAGGCGTATACGTTTCCCCGTCATGCCCTTTTCTTTCCATGACTCCATTTTTGCGCTGAGTAAACGTTCGCTTTGCGAAAAAAGTGACCCTATGCCTTTGCCGGACTTGCAGTCAGCCGAAAAAGCACCCCAGCCTCTTTTCTGAAAGCAGTTCAACCAAAGAGCCGTTTGTTTTGGGTCGGCAAGATCTTCCTTGTTCATAAGGATAATGCGTGGCTTAGAGCCGATAAGGCGCCCAAGCTGAGGATTATGGCTGCTCAGCGGTATGCGGGCATCAAGTATCTCAACCACAGCATCCGCGAGTTTTAGATTTTTTTGAATTTGCTTTTCTGTTTTTACCATATGGCCAGGAAACCACTGTATGGTCTGCTTTTCGCTGCCATTCATTTACAGTATCAGCCCTCAGATTATTAAAATTTGCAGTCTCCTGTGAGCCCCATAATCATCGGCTGTGGAAGCCGTGGAACGGACTGAGCAAGAAACTGACTTTGCCCATTATGTAGTGTGTGTCAATAACGCCAACGTCTGTAAAGCGGCTGTCTTCAGAAACAGGTCTGTTGTCACCAAGCACAAAGACATGGCCTTTTGGCACCGTCAGCGGAAACTTTGTCGTTCCTTTCTGCTTCGTTATGCCATTTTTAATATACGCCGATTCATCGAGTGGCTTGCCATCAATATAAACATAGCCTGATGAGAAATTGATATTCACTGTCTGCCCTTCCGTTGCAATTATGCGCTTTATAAGCCTATCATTCAGCTTTGTGCCTGCTGCGTCGATAACTACAACGTCACCGCTTTTAAAGCTGCGGTCCGTACATGAAACAAACAGCCTGTAACCTTCATAATAGTTTGGCTCCATTGACTTCCCTTGAACTTCAACATTCAGCCGGAAAAAGAAAACAAAAAGAATCATAACGGCAATCAACGCTGTCATGAGTGCTTCCACCCATTCATAGCATCCTTCTGTAAAACCGCTGTGCTTTTTTGGGAGCATCTCGTCCGAATTTTCAGGATCTGCCATATTTCGTTCCCACCTTACTTAATAAAAACAGCCTTTACATATTTTATATGGCCATAGCAGTAAAAAGCGGCAGTAGCAAAAAAAGGGACATAATGATGTCCCTTTTTGAACAGTTTAAAATGAAGATCCCATTAACGGACCTGCGCTTTTACTTTTGCAGCCTTGCCTACTTTACCGCGCAGGAAATACAGCTTAGCCCTGCGTACAGCGCCTCTGCGCACAACTTTAACAGCTTTTACATTTGGCGAATGGATTGGGAAAACCCTCTCGACACCTACGCCATAAGAAACACGGCGGACAGTAAAAGTCTCACTCACACCGCTGCCTTTGCGCGCTATTACAGTGCCCTCAAAGGCCTGAATTCTTTCCCTGTCGCCCTCACGCACATTTACATCTACACGCACGGTGTCTCCAACTTTAAATTCAGGCAATTCTTTTTTCATAGAATCCTGAGCGATTGTCTTTAATGCATCCATAAACAAATACTCCTTCTAAAATTCAGGCATTCATGCTTATTGCAGAGGAATACCCCCTCCATGCCGTGGAAATTAGGCATGGCCCTCACTGGCAGTGCCAGCGGATAAAATTACTCAAGCTCTTTTTATTTTATCACAACCGTTTTTTTAATGCAACAGATTTTTAAATTAAAAGCATTTTCAGCATTATACCTCAAACCGAAAGGCCAAAACCTCAGTTATGCTTTTACAGCGTATCTACAAATGCCGTATTAGTTCCCACAGGCCCATCATAAGCTCGCCCGGAATAAATTTTGCTACAATCCGGTGCAGAAAGCATACAATTCCGGGAGTCGATACAGGAAGGCCGAGACGACTGTCAGTCAAAGCCATGCGGACTACGCTCTTCTCCCGCGAGGCAAAAGGGAAGCCCCAAATGTAGGAGCTGTTCCTTGTTTTCTGCGCCGTACCGATAAATTCCGTATCCTTAATCCAGTAAGGGCAGACGGCCGTGACTTTTATTTTCCTTCCAAAAAGCTCGACGCGGAGTGCCCTGCTATACCTGTAAAGGAACGCCTTTGTCGCCGCATATACGTTGAGGTACTGGAACGGCTGGAATGCCGAAGTTGAACATATCTCAAGGATACGGCTTCCTTCTTTCATGTACGGAAGTACAATCTGCGTCATATCTACAGCAGCACGGCAGTTAAGGTCTATCATATCGTCGCAGTCCGCAACAGATATATCACTGTAACTGCCGATTTTTCCAAATCCGGCTGCATTGACAAGAACACGCACATCCGGCTGCTCACTTTTAAGAATTGCAGAAATTTTTCTGAAGCTTTCCTTGTCTGTCAAGTCATACGGAAGAATCTTTAAAGGAATGTCCACCTGTTTCTGAAGCTCTTCCATACGTTCGCGCCTGCGGGCGACTGTCCAAATCCCGTCAAGGCACTCTTTTTTAGAAATCTGCCTAACAAATTCCTGCCCAATGCCGCTCGAAGCTCCGGTAACTACCGCTATATGCACTCAGCCTGCACCTTCCTTTCATGGTTAAATAAGTGAGCCGGTTATACTCCGCTTTCAAGCATATCGAGCAGTCTGCTGAATGTCGCCATAGTGTCCTGCATAGGTTTCGCAGTTGCCATGTCCACACCAGCTTTACGCAGGATATTTACCGGATAGTCGCTGCTGCCGCTTTTGAGGAATCCTTTATACTGCTCCACTGCTTTCTCACCGTCTGAAAGTATTCTTTCTGCAAATGAATTTGCGGCAGCATACCCCGTTGCATACTGATAAACATAAAAGTCACGGTAAAAATGCGGAATTCTTGCCCATTCAATATCAATTTCCGGATCAACCATCATCTCAGGCCCGTAATATCTCACATTGAGTTTATGCCAATAGCTGCAGAGGTCATCAGCCGTAAGCGGTATGCCCTTTTCTGTCTGTTCATGTGTGAAAGTCTCAAACTCCGCAAACATCATTTGGCGGAACACCGTAGCGCGTATCTGTTCAAGCTGCGAATTTACAAGGTACAGCTTTTTATTTTTGTCCTGCTCATTTGCAATGAGGTGGCGGATAAGCAATGACTCATTTGTCGTCGACGCGACTTCTGCGCAGAAAATCGCATAATCCGAGTAAATATACGGCTGTGTTTTCTTAGAATAGTAAGAATGCAGCGAGTGGCCCATTTCATGTGCAAGCGTTGAAACATCGTCAAGAGTATAGTTATAGTTCATCAGCACATACGGCTGGGTGTCATAGCATCCCCAAGAGTATGCACCGGAGCGCTTGCCCTTGTTAGGGTAGCGGTCTACCCAACCTTCGCTGATTCCTTTAGAAAACAAGCCAATATATTCTTTTCCGAGCGGCGCAAGGCCCTCTTTTACAATATCGACAGCTTTGCTGAACTCAATGTGAACGTCCGGCACATCTACAAGCGGTGCATACAGGTCGTACATGTGAATGGTATCAATGCCAAGGAGCTTCTTTTTAATGTTAACATAGCGGTGCAACAAATTTAGGTTTTTGTCAACCACATCTGCCGCAGTGCTGTAAACCCCAAGTGGAATTCCATTTGGGAAAAGTGAGCTTTCAAGCGATGATTTATAATGGCGTAACTTTGCATTCATTGCACATCTTTTCACAGAAGAAACAAGCAGCGACGCGAACGTATTTCTAAACTGCCTGTACCCTCCAAACAGTGACTGGAACGCCTCACGGCGCACACGCCTGTCTTTCGACGTAATATACCCATAATAGCTGCTTTCAGTAAGCGGAACTTCCATGCCATTCTCATCATGCACAGGGTGAAACTCCATATCGGCATTCGAAAGCAGCGTATATGCGCTGTGCGGAGCCTCAAGGCAGTCTGAAAGCGAAGCCAGGATTGATTCGCTGTTTTTGTCGAGTGTGTGCGATTTAAGCCGTAGTATTTGCTCAAGGCGGAAACGGTAAAGCTCCAAGTCCGGCAATGCTTTAATCTCATTTTCCACAGTTCCCTCCGGATATGAAAGGATCTCTGGCATGAAAAATGATTCTGCAGCCTCAAGTTCTGAAAGGTAAACGCTTATTTTTGATTTTAAGCCGAGAAATTCAGAGTTCGAAGTATCTTCGTCCGAGCGCAGGTTCGCGTATACAAAAAGTTTTTCCGCACGGCGTGAAACTTTTTCATCAAGCTTGAAAAATTCCAGCAGCTTATGAGCATCACTCAGTTTTCCGCGGAAAGCAGGAATCCCCGCTGCGTTTTCTTTTAGCTTAGAAAAGTCCGTATTCCATTCGTCCGTGTTTTTATATATTTTTTCAACAGCCCATTTGTCATTTGGTGAAATTTCATCCCTTGCCTTGATTTTTGCCGGTTCACCCATTATAATCCCTCCATATTTAGACAAAATAGTATTGTCATATTTCCATAAACCAAAATGCTCATTGGCAACTTTAAATTTCATTATAGCAAGCAAACAATTTATTTTCAATAAAATAAATTCAGGCTTTGGATATTTTAAGGGATTTCGAAGAAAAAAGTCCGCGTGACATATTGCACATGCGAACTTCCATCGTTTTGCACTATCAAATTAAAAATCAAAACCGGTATTCAGAAATTCCGCGTAAAAATATCACTATCATCAAGAAGGCTTTCTACTGTATCAAACCCAAGGCGATGAAGCAGCTCTATGACATACGGATTGTCTATAGGCGTTTTATAGGCAGACTTTTCACCGTATTCCGCAACATTTTTCCGTCCCTCTTCTTTGGGTATAAGCGCCTTCGGACCTCCTACACATCCTCCTGCACATCCCATCCCTTCAATGAAATTAGCCGAAATTCTCCCTGCGAGCAGGTCGTCCAGCATTTTTTTGCAAGCAGGCACACCGTCAGCATGTATTGCATGCACAGTTATTTTGCGATGCGGGTCTATCCGCTCTACTGTGCTCTTTACCGCTTCGCTTACACCACCGCTTCCAGCATAAATGCGTCCCGCACGTGAGGAATGGTCACGCAAATCTTCAGGCAAGTTTTCCGGATGAATCCCCGCAAAGTCAAATACGTTCTGCATTTCACGGAACGTCAGCACATGGTCAACAGCACCGGCAAGGCCTTTCTCTCGTGCTTCCGCTTTCTTTGCGAGACACGGGCCTATAAACACAGTTATGGCGTCAGGATGAAGCTTTTTTATTGAGCGCCCACAGGCCACCATTGGCGACACAGAGCCCGGCACATGTGGGATAAGCTGTTTATAAACCCTGCGTATCATGGCTATCCACATGGGGCAACAGCAGCTCGTGAGTTGAAAGTCTTTTTCAGTTACAATATTTTTATCAAACTCCAGCGCTTCTTTTAACGTGAGAATATCGGCAAACAGGGCAACCTCAACCATTCCTGTAAATCCAAGGAATTTAAATGCCGTGCGCAACTTTCCAGGCGTCACATCGTCCCCAAACTGCTTCACAAACGCAGGGGCAACCATGGCAAAGACTGGCGATTTACCGCTGTTTATGTCAGCAAATGTTGGTAGGATATCTTTGCTTTCAATTAATTTTTTAGCGCGGCAGCCTCTCACACATTCAGCGCAGCCAACGCACATGTCAGAACGCACAGCCATGTTGCCGTGCTCGTCTTTATACAATGCATCAAACAGGCATCTGCCAGCGCATGCAGCTTTTTCGCTTTCTGAACATGCGCATTCCCCTATGCGAATAACGGGCGGATGGCTTTTCGGGTTTAAAAGGCAGTCCAAATCATGAGGGTCGAATTTTTCCTGCTCAATTTTATTAAGTTCATCGGGTATATCACCATTGACAGACGCTTTTGCCAGGCGTGTATGCAGCTCGTGAAACGTGACCATTTAATTTATCCCCACTTCCGTTTTAGCCAATTGCCTTCCACAGCCTTAATTTTCTATATTATTCTGCCATATTATGCTTCAGCTCTGTTCTTATTTAATCACAATATCAGCATTTTAAATAAATTTTACAGAAAAAAGCCGTATCCTTTAAATCCAGAAATGGTCCTTGCAAATTAAAATCACGAAATATTTGTATTTTTATCAATAAGCGAATACAAGCCCGCCACGGTCAGCGTAAACAGTGCTCAGCCCGCCTGCGCGGAAAATTTTGATGTCTTTAAATGGTATGCTGTTTCTAATTGCCTCACGCATTTTTTCGGCCTTTTCCTTAATGTCGACAAAAGTTATAGCAAGGGTAGAGTTCTCAATATCTTTTGCAGTGGAGGCAATAAGGTTAATGAGCTTTGTTTCGGCCTGTTTTTCACCTATGGCACGGCTTTTCATAACAATTTCGCCGTTTCCATTTGCGCCGAGGATAGGGGTAATCTTTAAAGCCTTACTGACGCTGGCTTTCCATCCGCTGATACGTCCGTTGCGCTCCAGATTCTCAATAGAATTAGGCAGAAACAGCGTTTCCAAACCTGAAGAATATTCATTTACCTTATCCACAATCTGCTCATTGCCAAAGCCTTGTTCCAACAGGCCATTAAGTTTAAGCACAACAAGGCTCTGCCCTGCCGAAGCAGTTTTGCTGTCTAAAACATATACCTGATTTTTACAGCCTTCATCCTCAAGCATTTGCTTAGCTGCTACAGCGCTTTGATATGAGCCGCTGAGCTTTGATGATATTGTAACTACAAAATTAATGGCATCCTTTTTAAACTTCTCATAAAAATCATAAGGAGAAGGGCATGAAGTTGAAATTTTTCCAATGTCTGCCTTCATTTTCGAAAGGAGCGTAGATGTATCTACATTGTTGTCAACTATTTCTTCTCCTCCAATACTTATTTTAAATGGAATACGCAGAATGCCACTCAACCTTTCACACACTTTTTCGTTGAAGTCAACACAGCTGTCAACAATAATCTGTTTTTTCATTACATTTTCCCCCACGGTTTTACGGCACTTATTGTTTATGCTTAAAAGATATTTGATACAAATATCTTACGCGTTTATTATAATCGCAGCACACGTTTTTATGATTCCGTAAATAAATGGAAAACGCGGCAATATCTACATTTTTTAATTTTCTCACCATCGTTAAAATATTGCTTGCATAAAATCATTCAGCTGTTTTGAATAATGCCGTCATCTGTGCAGAAACATTTCAATATGCGGTATGCCATCTTCCAGAAAGACATCAGAGCAAGGCTTAAATCCCATTTTTTCATAAAAATTTTTTATATAAACCTGTGCCTCAATATGTATATCGTTTCCATGCAATGTTCCAATAACAAAATCAGTGGCTTTCTGCACCATCTTTCTTGCAAGGCCATGCTCCCTTTTATCCCTGCGCACTGCAAGCCGCCCGATAGATATTTCTTCAAATGTCTGCCCTTTGTCTAAAATGCGCAGGCAGGCACATATATTTCCATTTTCATCTTCAACAAAAAGGTGCCAACTGTTAGCATCATAGCCGTCAATATCCTGATATGGGCACTTCTGCTCTACAACAAAGACCTGATTGCGAAGAAGCAGAATACCGTACAACTCAGGCAGCGACAAATCGCTGAACCTTTTTAAATACCAAC
Source organism: Ruminococcaceae bacterium UBA1036 (assembly GCA_002316805.1). Taxonomy (GTDB): domain Bacteria; phylum Bacillota; class Clostridia; order Oscillospirales; family Acutalibacteraceae; genus Thermocaproicibacter. Next base: position 89,639 of record DCEF01000024.1, on the reverse strand, counting down.
TCATTTACTATTAACTCCCTGTTTTATTATTAATGTTAATATCAGTAAAATCAAGCCTGCGCGGCATCTATTTTACCTTGGCGGCTTACCGGTTAAAGTTAAAACTGCTTTAAATTAGTGCGCTTCAGCGTTATAATTGAATATACATTAAAAAACGTAGAATAGACAAGAGGCAATTTACATGAAAATAAGACGGCGCTATCATTTTACCGGTTTTGTACAAGGTGTTGGCTTTCGTTTCAGGGCTTACCACTCCGCACAGCTTCTTGGCCTCACTGGATGGGTACGCAACGAATACGACGGTAGCGTAACAATGGAAGTGCAGGGCGAAAGGCAAAAAATTGATTCAATGATTGACAAAATCCAGAATGGCCTTTACATAAACATAGACCATACAGATTTTAAAGAACTGCCGCTTAATCCTGATGAACGTTCTTTTGAAATTGCTAACTGATTTTTTGTCATAGGCAAAATGGCCAAACATAACCCCTATCATGTATGACAGGGGTTATAAAAAATAAAAATATTTGCTTTTTGTTTTTATAAGAATGCCGCCTTAACCAAACAGTGGAGGAATGTTGCTAAATGCACTGTGCAAAGCGCTGCTTACCTGGACTAATCCAAAAGTAGTTAAGACAGCACTAATAACAGCAAGGACAACAAAGAAGATTATACATCCTTTTACAGTTTTAAGATTGCTGTTAATTTTTTCCAAAGTAAAAAGTTTAAGTTCTTCATCAGATAAACCGCCTTTTGAATATCTCATAAATACTTTAGGCGTATTATTAGGCACAGCATCAACATTATCCGGCAGTTCTTTCTTGGTCATATTGGCAAATTTCTGATTTTCTTCATCAGTGCAGTGGCTGATTGAAATCAGCTTATCCTTATAAAGTGCCCGATAAAAATTTTTCTTGATACTCACAATACTACCTCTTTCAAAATATCATTCACCCGAAGATACCACGGCCATTTTAGTTGTGAGAGCATATTATCTTCTCACAAACAGTATTAGACCTTTAATTTTACATTATTTGCACACTCCTTTCTCTATTTATTATCTACAATTATATATTTAATACGAATATTGTGCTACATTAAGTGAGCATTTTTCCAAAGTGCCATTGATGATAGCCAGCTGGGAATTCTAAGCAGCAATTATTAAAATCAGCATAAAAATAAACCCTCTTAATATGTTGATACACATACTAAAGGGGGTTTATAATGCTATACAAATCGAATATAGAGTGCTCAAAGAATCATTTTGGTATATATCATTATCTGCAGTTTAATTCCATTTTAAATTAATAATTATACAGATGCTCTTGGAGCCTGCGTGTGGATTGATTTTATTGATCTTCCTCGGAATTATCCCAGTTATGCCACACGTTTTGGACATCGTCATTATCTTCAAGCGCGTCAAGAAGATGCTGCATACGTGAAGCAGGACCCTCATCATCCAACTTAACATAGGAAACAGGAACCATTTCAATTTCTGCAGTGATAAACTGGTACCCTTTTTTTCCTAAATCAGAAAGCACACCGCTGAAGTCATCAGGCTCCGTATAAATCTCGAAAACGTCATCATCGGCTTCAAAATCGGAGGCGCCAACCTCGAGCGCATCTTCCATAACCTTATCTTCGTCAAGGCCTTCGCGTTCGATTACAAGAACGCCCTTGCGGTTAAACAGATAAGAGACGCATCCGGTAGTGCCGAGATTCCCGCCAAATTTGTCAAAATAATGGCGTATGTCGCCCGCCGTACGGTTACGGTTATCTGTAAGCGTCTCGACTATTACTGCTATCCCGTTCGGGCCGTAACCCTCATAAGTAATATTTTCATATTTAGTGCTATCACCATCGCCAGCCGCACGTTTTATTATGCGCTCTATATTGTCGTTTGGCACATTGGCTGCTTTTGCCTTCGCGATGCAGTCTTTAAGACGTGAATTGGCTTCCGGATCTGCCCCGCCGCCTTCTTTGACAGCTACCGACAGTTCACGGCCTATCTTTGTGAAGACCTTTGATTTTGCTCCGTCTGCTTTCTCTTTTTTCCGTTTTATATTATTCCATTTTGAATGGCCTGACATAAAGTATCCTCCCACTAAAATCCATTATAACGTAATTTTAATTATACCACAGTACAATTATAAAAGCAAACGGGCATAACATGTATTTACCGTCTTTAAATATGAATCCTACCATCGCAGTAAGAGCATGTGAGCATATCCCCCGTCGCTGTGAAAAGGTGAGGCAAGTAAGGCTCAGTCTGCGTAATGCAGTTAGGGTTGCTGCATTTGTACGGGTATATAGAGCCCAGCCTGCTCACATCAGGCTTAATCCTGTTGCTTTGAAGGATTGTGAGGATAAGCGCCATCCTTGCATACATTCCGTAGACGGTCTGGCGGAAATAAGTAGCGCGCGGGTCATGGTCGACCTCTTCGGTAATTTCATCGATACGCGGCAGCGGATGGAGTATGCGCAGGTCCGGCTTAGCGGCCTCAAGTTTCTCGGCATTGAGCACATAAATGCTCTTTTGCTCTTCATACTGTTTTCTGTTTGCAAAGCGTTCCTGCTGTATGCGCGTCATGTAAAGCACATCAAGTTTCGGCAAGGCTTCTTCAAGTGACAAAGCTTCTTCATATTTGCAGCCCGCTGCATCTATTACGTCTTTCACATACTGCGGAAGCGCAAGCTCAGAAGTGGAAATCAGGATAAATGAATTGCCTTCAAACTGCGCCATGGCTTTTATGAGCGAATGTACAGTGCGGCCGTATTTTAAGTCACCGCACAGCCCAATGCAAAGGTGGTCAAGCCTCCCTTTTTCATTATAAAGCGTCACAAGATCCGTCAAGGTCTGGCTTGGGTGCAGATGGCCGCCGTCGCCTGCATTGATAATAGGTACTTTAGAATAAAGGGCAGCAGCAGCGGCAGCACCCTCATGCGGGTTGCGCATAACAATCAAATCCGTATAGCCGCTCACAACCGTAATAGTATCTTTAAGGCTCTCACCTTTTGACACTGACGTGTTTTCAGGATTATCGAATCCTACCACTTCGCCCCCGAGACGGTACATAGCCGTCTGGAAAGACATTTTTGTCCGCGTAGAAGGTTCATAGAAAAGCGTAGCCATAATCTTTCCCCGGCACGATTCACGGTATGCCCACGGATTCTTGTGTATGCAGTCTGCAAGGTTAATAAGTTCTTTAAGCTGCGGCACCGTCAGCTGGTCCAAATCAATCATGTGATTCAGCTGCAAAATACATCGCTCCATTCAATTTTTATCTATTCTACCATTTAAGCTGCAAATATACAAGCATGCATGGCGTGTACCATGTTCAAGGCAACCTTTCAAGCTTAATATGTTCAAGCCGTTACCCGCGGCACAAGAGTATAATTAAAAAGCGCACTGCCCTATCTCCTTAAGGCAATGCGTATAAAGGCTTTTATAATTAACTTTTATTTTTATTGACTAAATGCGGCATCTTAAAAACTTGAAGGAATTTTTTTGCAAGCACATCATATTCATTATGAGCAAGAATATACATTTTTCCATGTGCGCCCATTTTTTCAAGCTCATCTTGCGGCATCTGCGACAACTTTACGGCAGCGTCGGCAATTGCCTGACTGTTTTCCGGCGGGATTGATATGCCGCACTGCGCTTCTGCGACCATATCATTAGGGGCATCGATTGCAAATATTACAGGTTTGCCCGCCATCATATAATCCATAAGTTTGTTAGGGCTCACGCCAAACCTGAAAAGCGGCTGGCTCTGAAGGCCTATATAAAGCGCGTCGAGCTGGAAGAGAAGCTCCGGGATCTGATCACGCCGCACAGGATCGAGAAATTCTACAATGTCGTCAAGCTTGAGCTTATGCGTCTTTTCAATAAGGCGCTCCCTTTCAGGGCCCGGGCCTATTGAAAGCAGTTTTATTTTTCTGCCGCGCAGCTTCTCCCCCGCTTCAACGTAGCTGTCAAGCGCATTTGCTATGCCATGCGCACCAGTATACCCGATAAGGAAATATCCGTCGCTATGGTACTTTTTCAGCTTGTCACGGTAAACCATTGGGTAATGAAACGGTTTTTCCCACTCCGATTTCTCAATCCCATTAGGTATATATATAAATTTTTCCGGCAGCATACCGTGCTCTACCATATGGCCTTTAGCGCACGGCAGAAGTGAAACAATATAGTCGCTATAGCGGTAGCAGTCATTTTCCGCTTTCTGCATCACACGTATATATGGGTGCTTAGGGCTCATGCCGCCGAGCTCAATAGGGCTTAACGGCCACAGGTCATGCACTTCATAAATAAGCATAGCACCGTACTTTTGTGCAATACAGCGCGCCGGATATATATCGAGTGGGTAAGTCGACGAGGCGATGACTGCATCTGGTTTCCCCTGAGAGATAATTTTTGGACGGTAACGGTAAAGGCCCCGCAGGAAAGAAATCATGTTTTTTATTCTGTCTTTATTATTGCCATGATACTCATTTCCTGCTATCCAGAAATAGCGTATTCCATCAATCATTTCTTCCCTGTATTTGTCCCTGCCGATGTCAGGGTTATGCGTACGCAGATGTGAAAATGAGCTTGCCACAACAGTGACATTGTTTCCTGCTGCCGCCCAGCGCTTTGCCATATAGTACGGCCTATACTCCATTCCGTTGTATACTGAGCCCGCATAATGATTGATATATATGATATTCAATGAAGTCACGCCCCATATTTTAAAAGGATAGAAGCAATTTTTTCCGACGCGTGTCCGTCGCCAAAAGGCCTGCTTTTACGTGTGGCCTGATCCGGCACGGTTTCCGTAGCCTTGCGGTAAATATCGTTTGTATCAAGGCTTGAGAGGACATTCCAATTTCCCGCAAGGGTTTCAATCCATTCAGTCTCGCTGCGCAGCGTGATGCATGGTACTTCCATAAACCACGCTTCTTTCTGCAGGCCGCCGGAATCTGTAAGCACCTGGCAGGCATTGCTTGTAAGAAGTAGCATCTCAAGGTAGCCTACAGGCGGTATAAGCCTGATATTTTTATAGCCGCGCTTTTTTACCGCCTGCTCCGCAAGCGGGCGTGTCCGTGGGTGGATAGGAATTATCACAGGCTGCGGCAGTTTTTCAAACGCGTCAAAAATACGGATTATTGCGTTAAGGCCGCCGTCTGTTGTCTCTGCACGGTGAAGTGTTGCGAGGCGGTATTGCTTAGGCTTAATGCCAAGCTGACTTAAAATTGCCCTTTTCTCTGGGTTGGATTTAGCCACATTCAGAAAATGCAAGACCGAGTCAAGCATTACGTCACCTGTGATTTCAACGCCGCATGTAATATTTTCTTTTTTAAGGTTTCCGGCTGCAGTTTCAGTCGGGCAGAAAAGCCATGTGGATATATGGTCTGTAAGTACACGGTTCTGCTCCTCAGGCATACGCATATTGTAAGAGCGCAGCCCGGCCTCAACATGGGCTACGGGGAGGTGAAGTTTTGAAGCTGCGAGCGCCCCTGCAAGCGTTGAGTTAGTGTCGCCGTAAACAAGCATTATGTCCGGCTTCTCTTTAAAAATGACCTCTTCTATTTTTATCAGCATCTCGCCTGTCTGTTTTCCGTGCGTGCCCGAACCTACGCCGAGGTTGTAAGCCGGCTTTGGAATCCCGAGCTCTTCAAAAAACACTGCAGACATGTTTTTATCGTAATGCTGGCCCGTGTGGACTATAACTTCATCGCATTTGCCTTTAAGCGCACGTGAAACAACGGAGGCTTTGATGAACTGCGGCCTCGCGCCGATTACCGTCAATATTTTCATCAGAATCAGTCCACCTTTACGTCATCGTGGGCCATGTCGAGGGTAGAGAAATTGAGCCCATCATATTTGACCGGCTGGCCTGTTTTCTGTGACTTGTATGCCGCCAGAATTATTTTCAGGCCTTTTATGCCTTCTGTACCGCTGACAAGCGGCTCAGTGTGTGTATCTACGGCATGGATAAAGTTGCGGTAAAGTGTGTTGTGCCCGCTTCCATAAACATCTTTAGGGTCAGTGCCGGCAAGTTTTGCCACCTCGGTATCCTGTGCGGCAGGGTTTGCAAAATTCCAAGTTTCAATGCGGTTTACAGCAAGGCCGCCAATAACTGCTGTTCCCGTTTCCCCTGATATTGAAAGCGTCTCTTCAAGATTTTTAGGGTAAATGCAAGCTGTGCCTTCCACCATGCCAACAGCACCATTCTTAAAGCGAATCAGTATGGCGCCAAAGTCCTCTGCTTCAATATCACGCAGATAATTACCCGTCATAGCCATAATTGTGTCCGGCTGGCCGCCGAGGCTCCATTGCAGAAGGTCAATGCCATGGATGCACTGGTTCATAAGCGTGCCGCCGTCCTGTGCCCATGTTCCGCGCCACGGCGCCTGCTGGTAATACGGCATTGTGCGGTTCCAAAGTATACGTGCAGAGCCACTGACAAGCTTGCCAAAGCGTCCGTCTTCAAGTGCTTTATGGAGCTGCTGCACGGGCGCATTGAATCGGTTCTGGTGGCAAACGCCAAGTGTTACGCCGTGCTGTTTAGCCTCGCGTATCATCTGCTCTGCATCAGCCGTGTTCAAGGCCATTGGCTTTTCAACAAGCGTATGCTTGCCTGCACGTATGCAGTCAAGCGCTATCCGCGCATGGTAGCCGCTTTCTGTAGCCACAGCGCAGCAGTCTATATCCATCTCATCAAGCATTTTATGGTAGTCCGCATAAACTGCAGGCTTTTCCCCTGTGCCTGCAGCAAGGTCTGCCGCTTTCTTTTCGGCGCGTTCCGCCACAGGGTCACATACGGCCACAAGCTTCATAATATCCTGGTTGGCAATGGCAGCGGCAATATGGTTTTTCGAAATGCGGCCACAGCCAATAAGTGCAAAACGATATTTTTTCATGATAAATCACCTGTCCTTACGGATTATTGGAAATAATGCCCTAAAATATGCAGTAAATCCAGCATCTGCATATTAGAAAATTACCCCCGCTCTCAGCTGAAAACGGGGGTAAAGAGCTTTTACAGAAGTTCGATATTTGAGCGGTCTTTCACGTCTTTCATTGCATTGCGTGTGTCAAATACTTCCTGCGACAGTTTCTGTATCCTGTTGTAGTCAAAGCTGGAATGGGCAGTGCAAATGATAACAATATCGGATTCGCGAAGCATATCATCAGTAAGCTCTTTTGCGCCTGTGTGCACCTTGCCCTTAAAGCGGTATTCCGGAATAAACGGGTCATAGAAAGTCGTATTCGCACCTTGTTTTATAAGGATATCAATTACACTGAGCGCCGGGCTCTCACGGTAATCGTCGATGTCTGCCTTATATGCGACACCAAGCACGAGAACTTTGGCGTCATTGATTGACTTTTTATCGCGGTTAAGGACTGTTGCGGCACGCTGCACAACATATTCAGGCATCGCCGTGTTGATTTCGCCTGAAGTCTCAATCAGGCGCGTGTGGTAATTATATTCCTTTGCTTTCCAGTCGAGGTAGAATGGGTCGAGAGGTATGCAGTGGCCTCCAAGGCCAGGGCCTGGATAAAACGCCTGAAAGCCGTATGGCTTCGTTTTTGCTGCATCGATTACTTCCCAGATGTTTATGCCCATGCGGTGGCAGAGTATTGCCATCTCGTTCGCAAGGCCAATGTTGATATTGCGGTAAGTATTTTCAAGAAGCTTTTCCATCTCTGCAACAGCAGGCGAAGAAACCTCATATACACCGCCTGCAAGCACACTGCGGTAAAGTGTAGCTGCTACCTCAGTTGAATCCTTGCCTATGCCGCCGACAACTTTAGGTGTATTTTTCGTCTTGTACTGCTTATTGCCCGGGTCAACTCGCTCAGGCGAAAATGCAAGGTAAAAATCTTCGCCGCATTTCAAGCCGCCAGCTTCAAGAATCGGCTTTAAAAGCTCTTCAGTTGTACCCGGATAAGTCGTCGACTCAAGTATAATGACCATGCCGCGGTGCGCAAACTTTGCGACAGATTCCGTTGAGCCTTTTACATAGCTTATATCCGGCTGCTGGTACTGGTCCAGCGGTGTGGGAACACAAATACAAACAGCATCCACTTTCTTTATAAACGCAAAATCAGATGTAGCAGAAAATCTGTTCTTTTTCACAAGGTCTTTAAGCGTATCGCCAACAATATCGCCGATATAATTGCGTCCCTCATTGACAGACTTAACTTTCTTTTCCTGAACGTCGAACCCTATCGTGCGGTAGCCTGCTTTTGCAAATTCGACCGCAAGAGGCAGCCCAACATAGCCAAGGCCCACAATACCAACAACAGCAGACTTATTTTTAATCTTATCCAGAAGCTCCGATTTAATATTAGTCATGTTTTTTCCCCCGTAACTCATCAGATATTTTTAAGGACAGAGCAAATATCATCAATCACGTCATCCGTGATATAGCCGTGCATTGGAAGGCTGAAAACAGTCTGTGAAAGCTTTTCAGCTACAGGTAAATCGCCTCTCTTATAGCCGAGCGGTTCATAAACTTTTTGCAGATGAAGTGGATTAGGATAATAAATATTTGAAGGCATACCAGCAGCTTTCAGAGCGTCCATCGCCTTTGTGCGTTCCTCAGGGCTCTTTGCCCTCAGTGTGTAATAGGCAAAGCTTGATGTGAACCCTTTACGGACAGACGGCACTGTGAACCGCCCTTTAAGCTGCTCTGAATAGCGTGCCGCAGCATGTATGCGGTGACGGTTCTCTTCGTCAAATGCATGCAGCTTTGGAAGAAGGATGGCAGCCTGAAGCGTGTCAAGCCTTGCGTTTAACCCTAATCTGACATTGTCATATTTCATGGTGCCTTTGCCATGGACGCGGATGGAGGCCATGATGTTATAAAGCCCTTCGTCATCTGTAAAAATTGCACCGCCGTCACCATAGCAACCAAGCGCTTTTGCAGGGAAAAAGCTTGTCCCTGAACAATCGCCGAACGAGCATGCCTTTCTCTCCCCTATGGCACCGCCAAAACCCTGCGCACCATCTTCCATGAGGAACAGGCCATAATCCTTGCAGATTTTCTCAATCCGTACGAAATCTGCAGGATGGCCAAACAAATCAACTGCAACTACTGCTTTTGGCTTAAGCTTCCCATCGCGTTTAGTCTTCTCGATCTGGCTTACGAGGGAATCCGGATCCATGTTGAATGTATCCTCTTCCGAATCGCAGAACACAGGTGTTGCGCCGACAAGGCTAATTACTTCCGCTGACGCAAAAAATGTAAACGCAGGCACAAACACAGCGTCGCCCTTGCCTATGCCTTTTGCCATAAGCGGAATCAGCAGCGCATCGGTGCCGCTGTCAGTTGTCAGGCAAAATTTTCTTCCCGTATAGTCACAAAGTTCTTTTTCCAGCTCTTTGACCTGCGGGCCAGAAATAAAATGGCTTTCCTCAATAACAGAGGCAATCTGCCGGTCTATTTCTGGTTTCAAATGGTGATACTGCGCGCCGAGGTCATTAAAAGCTATCTTTCCCATTTTATCTTGTTTCCTCTCTGAGGCCATTTTCGCCCCGAATATATCTTCTGCCGCATTTCGGGCAGACAAGGCTATCGTCCAGTTTTGCGCCGCATTCGCATGCCCATCCGCAGATTTTTGCCGGAACGCCCATAACTATTGCATGGTCAGGCACGTCTTTTGTAACTACGCTGCCGGCGGCAATAAATGAATTCCTGCCAATCCTGTGGCCACATACAATCGTGGCATTAGCGCCTATGCTTGCGCCGTCGCCGACTGGAGTCGCCTTGTAAAACTGCGTCCCCCGCTGAGGATACCTGCACCGTGGGCGCGGCACATTTGTAAATACCATAGAAGGGCCGCAGAACACATAGTCGCCAAGCTCTACACCTTCATAAACGGAAACATTGTTCTGTATCTTACAGTTCCTACCTATTTTTACACCTGGCGCTACAAAGACATTCTGGCCTATGGAACAGCTGCTGCCTATGCTACAGCCGGAGCTGATATGGCAGAAATGCCATATTTTTGTTCCGGCACCGATATGTGCCCCTTCGTCAACACAGGCAGTAGGATGTACAAAATATTGTCTGGAATCGTCCACAGTCATACCACCGTTTCAATAATAATCTTAAATTCTGCAAATTCCCAGTTATTCAATTTTCGTGCTTTCAGTCGGCTCATATGGCAGCATAAATGCCAACACTACTGAAAAGGCACAGTTTTCCTCTTAACGTGTATATTATATATCTCAACCTGCGCATAGTCAATCAGAAGTGCAGCAAACTATTATTGTTTTTTCTCATACAGCTTTTTCCCTGCGTTGACTTTGAATAAAAAAGGCGCTATCATAATGGCGTTATTCCGCTGATTGTGGGATATCTTCGGCTTTTGGCCTCAAATGTTACTTAAAGCATTAAAAGGGGCTGCAGCCCATATCTCTAAAATCATGCAAGAAAGGACGAAACAGAATTGGGTCAGTTCAAAGCAAGAGAAAAATTTATTCCCTATAATGTACCAGACCTTACCGAAAAAGAGGTTGAGGCGGTGGACGGCACCATCCGTTCGCGCTGGGTAGCAAAAGGGCCGCGCACTGCGAAGTTCGAAGAAGAATTTGCAAAGCGTGTCGGTGCCAAGCATGCTGTAGCAATGAATTCATGCACTGCAGCACTTCATGTTGCGCTGCTTTCAAATAGCATAGGCCCGGGCGACGAGGTAATCACAACACCTATGACTTTCGCCTCAACAGCCAACACCATTATACACGTCGGCGCGAAGCCTGTCTTTGCAGATATCGATTATAAAACGGGATGTATCGATCCTGACGAAATTGAAAAGAAAATCACTCCAAAAACGAAAGCTGTTGTTCCGGTGCACTACAGCGGGCAAGTATGCGACCTCGACCGCATTTACAGTATTGCAGACAAGCACAGCTTGTTTGTTTCTGAAGACGCAGCACATGCAATTGGCAGCAGCTACAAAGGCAGGCCAATTGGAAGCCAACTTAAAGGTACTGCCTCATACAGTTTCTACGCGACCAAGAACCTTACAACTGGTGAAGGCGGCATGCTCGTTACTGATGACGATGAAGTAGACGCAAAGGCACGCATATGGGCAGGCCAGGGCATGAGCCATAACGCATGGAACCGCTATGCAAAAGGTGGAACATGGAAATATGACATATGCGAGCCCGGGTTTAAATACAATATGTTCGACATTCAGGCAGCCCTCGGACTCGTTCAGCTTTCGCGGCTTGACGAAATGCAGGCTAAGCGCAAAAAAATCGCAGAAAAATATCAGCGCGAATTTGCGAAAATTGATGCCATTGAACCACCTTTCGTGCCTGACTACGCAACGCATTCATGGCATCTTTACATTATCCGCATTGTTCCAGAGCTGCTCACTATTGACCGTGACCGTTTCATTGTTGAGCTCAACAAACGCAATGTTGGTACAAGCGTGCATTTCATACCAGTGACAAGCATGAGCTACTATACAAAGCGCTACGGTTTCAAAAAAGGCGATTTTCCGAACGCAGAAAAGCATTTCGACCGCATCATTTCACTGCCCCTTTATCCATCGCTTACAGATGAAGAAGCAGATTACATTATCGACGCTGTGCATGACATAGTGGAAAAATATCACAAATAATTTTTGTCAGAAAGAAAGGGCGTGCTCCAAAACAACGGAGCACGCCCTTTCTTTGATGTAAGGAATTCAGCAAGCAGAAAAAATCACTCCTGCTCATTAAAAGCTTTTTCAAGCTTTTTAGCACATTCCCTGCATACATTGTGGCCTTTGAAGCTGATAATGTCATTCATGCTTCCACAGAAAATACATGCGGGTTCATACTTTTTCAGTACAATTTTACTGTCTTCATCCACATAAATCTCCAGTGGGTCTTTTTCATTGATGTTGAGTGTATTTCTCAGCTCTTTAGGCAATACAATACGTCCCAGTTCGTCTACTTTTCTTACAATTCCTGTAAATTTCAATTCTACTGCACCCTTTCCACAAAACAATAAATGGATTGACATCGACCGACAATAAATTGTAGTATGTTTTTCCAGTATTGTCAATTAGTTGCAAGAAATTTAAAAAACAAATTTAAAATTAATGAATATAAAATTTCTGCACCGAATAAATATTATACAAGTCTATTTGTGGAAGAAGATGAACATTCTGTTAAATTATATTTGGGCGTTTTTAATCTTCTTCAGCATACTGTGTGCTGCTTTCACAGGAAGAATGCCGCAGCTTTCGCAGGCAGTCCTCAGCGGTGCCGGGAGCGCTGTAACGCTTGTGATAGGCATGACCGGCATGATGTGTGCCTGGACAGGGCTGATGAAGATAGCAGACAAAGGCGGAATAACAAATATTCTCGCAAAAATTTTCAGGCCTGCTGTCAGGTTTATGTTTCCACACTGCGACAGGAACGGCCCTGCAGTTAAGGCTATGTGCATGAACATTACGGCAAATCTACTCGGCCTTGGCAATGCTGCCACCCCACTCGGCATTGCAGCTATGAAAGAGCTAAAAAAGTGCAACCCAACTGACACGGCAGACAACGACATGGCCATGTTTGTAATTATAAATGCGTCATCCATTCAGATTATACCTACCTATACGGCTACACTACGTGCACAGTACGGATGTAGAACACCGTTCGACATTCTGCCAGCCGTATGGGTAACATCTGCGGCAGCGCTTCTTGTAGGCGTTTTATCTGCAAAACTGCTGGAGAGAAAAATCAATGGCTGATTTCAGTTCATATGTCGTTCCAGCCGTCATGCTGTGCATTGTGCTGTTTGGATTTCTGCGCAGCGTACCGGTCTTTGACACTTTCTTGACAGGTGCGAGGGAAGGTCTTGAGTCCTCCATTTCGATTCTCCCCACATTAGTTGGACTGATTATGGCTGTCACCATGCTGAATGCCTCAGGCGCACTCGACCTTCTATCATCATTTTTTGCTCCTGCTGCACATTTGCTTGGCCTCCCTCATCAGGTCATACCGCTCGCCCTTATTAAGCCAGTTTCAGGCAGCGGTTCTACTGCCGTGCTTGCACAGATATACAAAAATTGCGGCCCAGACAGCTTTGCAGGGCGTGTAGCATCAGTAATGGCAGGTTCAACTGAAACTACTTTTTACGCCGTAGCTGTATATTATGGTTCTGTAGGCATTAAAAAGACTCGCCATACTATTCCGTCTGCGGTTGCTGGAGATTTGACAGCATGTATTCTTTCAGCGCTTACCGTACATCTTTTTTTTGGCGATTAAAATCAGCGTTCAAATACCATAATGAAGTTACCTAATGCCAACTGAATTAAAGGCGATTTTTGGAGTGCTAAGGCTTGCCTAAACCACCTGATTATAATCGTAGATTTTAAAGCGGTTCAGCCATTCTCTTTTTATTACAGCATGAAAAGCTTCTATGCATGCATTATCATACGGATAAGATTTTTTCGAATAACTTCTCTGCATTATATTTGACTTCCATCGTACGCGAAAGCGTCCATGCAATAATCTTTTCTGGAGTAAAGATCCATAACGCTTGTGAAATACACAAAGCCCATATAACCGATTACTTCACTGATCATAGCCGCGATTGATTTCCATTCCTGCCCTGTTACCTTGAGTGAAAACTGAATTTTTGTACTTGCCGTTTTCATAACCATCTTTGTTTTTGGTAGTCGTATACATGCCTCAAAAGGTATGAAATAGCAAGTAGAATATTGCAATTGCTTTTTCGACAAAGTGTTTGGAAATAATTGGACTTTATTTTTCTGTTATGGTATAATACTGCATAATATTAAGGAATGCGGGGGGACGGAAAATGCAAGATAATAATCAGACTGATAAAGGCACCACACTAAGCAGCAAGAATTTGTCAGAAGGCCCTTTCCTGTATGAGCTGAAAGAGTCTTTAATTACAGAAACAGAGAGAGCCTATTTTACAGCGATAAAGAAAGTTTTGCCTGCTGGATATTTCTTGCAGCCGCAGGTCAATTTGGCAAGCATTATTTACAGAACAGATAATTTTAAATTTCAAAACGAGCTGTATCGAAATATCGATGCCTGTGTTTTTGATATGGCATATAAACCTACTGTCTTGATTGAAATTAATGACGATACACATAAAGCCCCTGACCGTAAGGAAAGAGACCAAAAGGTCAAGGCAATTTGTGAAGAAGCAGGAATTCCGCTCATTACACTTTGGACGTCCTACGGAATCAACCCGGAATACATAAGCAAGCGAATATCATCTGGAATCGATGAATCTAAAAACCCGGTAAGAATTGCACACAGTAAGAACAAGAAAACAGACTCGAAAAAAGTTATCAAAGGCAAAAAGGAAGGATGCTATATTGCTACTGCCGTATATGGGTCTTATGATTGTTCACAAGTAATGATCCTTCGAAGATATCGTGACAATGTCTTATCAACTCATTTCTTTGGCAGGGCGTTTATTAGAGCCTATTACTTTGTAAGCCCATGGCTCGTCGCACATTTTGCGGACAAGAAATGGTTTAACAGCTTCTTTAGAAAAAGGCTTGATAAAATGATATTAAATCTGCAAGCACATGGAATTTCCTATCAGTAATTAACCTACCCTTTATTCAAAAAGGTCTGAATATTTCATTTTACTGCCGTTTTTCAGCAGGAACACATCTGTGTCAGATTGCTTCAATTCGATGTACCGTTTCACAATCACATTGCAGTATTTTTCATCCAACTCAATGGTATGGCAGATGCGGTTAGCCTGCTCACAGGCAATCAGCGTGGAGCCGTTCCCACCGAACGGGTCGAGTACGATGCAATTGCTCATGCTGTAATTCAAAATTGGGTAGGCCACCAGATTCACCGGCTCCACATAGCCGAATCCTTCGATGAAGCGTTTGAGCTTTTCATATTCCTGGTCGCCGGGTTTCAAATCCTTGCGGGATTGTGCTCCGCTGCCTTAAGCTGTGCAACCGAGATTTTGTGTATTTCCATACGATTGCTCCCTTCTCAATAATTTGATCGAGCCCTTTTTCGCCCCGGTAAGATCACCGGAAAGGGCCTGATTTCGTAATGTTTTTAATTGCTGCTTTGACAACCGGTCTTAATATTTCTTCAAGGATTTTATAAAAATATTGATTTTCGTATAGTTCATCAGCCGCTCCTCTTGGACGAAAGCAGACGTTCCATCAGGTCATTATGCGGAGTGCTGCCTTTAAATTCCGTCGCGCAGTTTTCACTGACCACCTTATAAATCTGGTACCAGATATTATTGGCCTGTTTCATGAAGGACTGGCTCATGGCAACATATGGCAATGGCATGGTGTTTCCAGTCGTCGGGTGCTTTGCGAGAAACCCAAGCTCGGCTGTAAAAGCCGTCGGAGCAGTCGCCATAATTTTGGGGAATATCGTTCCAGAAGAACAGCAGCCGAGCATTTCCTAAATGATCGGCAGTTCATTTTCACCCAGCGTGCTGAGAAGATACTGCAAAAGCAGCGGACATTTCGCATCAGGGTTATAACCCGCGTTGGTCTGAACCGTTGAAATACATTCTGCTGTGCGTGTTTTAAAGGTATCGTCCAACACGTTCTTTTTCGGTAGGCTCGTACCAGTCCGACAGGTTATGGCTTTGGCCCCGTTCTCCAGATAGCGCTGAATTTTATTCTGCGTTTCGCACAACTTGCATAGATCCGCCGCATGCACGGCATCCATCGACATGAATGACGACGCTTCTTTGCAAGCACATGCACATTCATGTAGGGTAGAAATACACTTTTTTCTCGCGCTGACGTCCGGCTCATTAAGGCACATACCCATGCATCCAATGCATGCCTGTGCACACTTGTTGCAGGCGTCAATGCATTTTCTGATATTTGTTAGTTGCCGGATTTACAATTCCCATATAATTTTAGCCCCCTTATTTATAAAATCAAAATCATTATTACCATAATACAATACGAAAATTTATTTTGAGGAAGGAGATTAACATGGCTGAAAACATCAAAAGCAAGGAAAAGCTCAAAGAAATTACCGACAGCATCGAGCAAGGCATCAAAGACCTGTTTTTGAGCGACTGATACGCGCAGTATCTCCGCACCATGTCCCGGTTCCACCGCTATTCCGTCAACAACACGATGCTCATCTACATGCAGAAACTGGACGCTACCCTTGTAGCCGGGTTCAACAACGAGCATCCCACCGATTATCACAGGCCGAGCTTGTTCGTCAGCGACATTGTTGCTTTAAAGCAGAACGGCGTTGTATCCTGTCACTATGTGGATAGCTTCGGTTTTCAGGAGATTCCGGCCTTTCTGCAACCCGGAAATTACCTTAAAAGCGCGGAAATGCCGGTGGAGGACGATTACGACATGATCGACGGCATCATCGACAACGGAAAGAATACCACCGTCGCGGAGCTGACGCAGATGCGCGGTTATCTCGGCACGCAGGAGACGGAGCTTCTGGCCCTGATGGATTTCGCGCTGGGAAAGCTCCGGAACATGAGCAATGAGGAATATGCCACGCTTGACCTGTTCCCGGACTTTGGAGAAGAAAGTCGTCTAAAGGAATAAATAATAGAGCAAAACAATTTTTAACTTTTATTATTTCTTCACTTATTTATAATATTAGGAAGCATAATTCCAGTATTTACAAAGAAGGTGCTACCATAACTTTTGATCTTAAAAAAGGCATTCGGCAATACGCTAAATTCTGGTTGGTATTCTTTTTCATGGTATTTGTGGCGCTAATTTGCTTGCCATTTTTGCCGCAGACAATTGCGACGCACTGGAACGGCGCTTGGCAGTTGACAGTTGGGGAACAAAATGGACTTTATTAGAAATACCACTTGTAGATGCTGTTGCACTGCTGGCCTTGAAATGGGTTTTCACTGGTATGAGCGGAAAATACGATTTTGGAAGTCGAATCACATCTAATCCAGAAGGATTTCTGTATCATTGTTGGCTAATAGTTTCTCTCTTTCTCTGTGTTCTGGAAATGCTTATGCTGGCACAGGGGTTCCACACCGTTGCGGGTGGGCCGCGTTTTTTGCTCCTTGCACTTTCTGGAACAGCTCTATTATTATTGTTAACATGGAGTAAAAAGAAAAATAAAGTTTTTTTAATTCTGGAAAGCGTCGGGTTTTTATTAATGATAGTATCCATTCTTTAAGAACTAAGGACTGAAGCAAGAAACTTATTTAATTAATTTTAACATATTGGTTTAAGAGAGCAGCCTCCGGGCTGTTCTCTTTTTGCCAAATTTCAGTTTTGCTCAGTCTTATCCGTAACCTTTTTCATAACCTTATTAACTTCTCGATCAACAGATTTCTGATAAACGTCGGCGTAAGTTTTTGAATCTTTGATCAGATCGTCGCAGAAAGCCGCCACGTCGTTGCCCGTCACTTCGAGCACGCCTTTCCCCATGGACGCGCCCTCTTCAAAAAGATCGACAATCCCGGATAGCAAACCAGTACCTTCGGTCAGCTCAACAGGACCGACCTTAAAGAGATATTTTTGAATTTCTTTATAAACGATCTGATAATCCTGTGGGAGCGCTTTGACACGCACCATGTGTGCCCGCCACTCTTTTTTGCCCTTAATGATATCCTGTATGCTCATGGTGCCCTCCTATTTTCCTAATTTCTTAGCAATATTATTATTGAGTTGTTTGCGCCATTTATCTCGAAAAGATTTTGTCCCTTCCTCACCGACCAGTGCTGAACAGAAGCCTTTGATATCGTCACCCAAAACCTCTTGGACACTCTGACCTTCTGCCGACGATTCTTCAAATAGGCCAAGCACACCATCAAAAATATACATAAGGCTGCGGCCGGTGAAATCTGAGTGCGGCCAAAGATTGGCCTTGATTTCTTTCCATGCCGCTTGATAATCAGCAGGCAGCTTCTGGGCTCGCAATTCAAAGGTTTTCATTTCTTGTGTCATGTCGCTGCCCATGACTTTATCCCAAAAATTCATTCTTTTTTCTCCTTTAACTCACTGATTTTTGACGATACAAACTCCCATTTTTCCCAGAAATTCTGCAGTTCCTCTTGACCCGCATCGTTAAGCGTAAAAAACTTTCGCGGCGGCCCCATGTCGGAATGTTTTTTCGTAACATTTACCAGATTGTTTCTTTCAAGCCGAACCAGAATGGTATATACCGTTCCATCCACAACATCGGTGAAACCGAGAGAATTCAGCCGCCGCGTGATTTCATAGCCATAGGTTTCCCCTCGGCTTATAATTTCCAGTACGCAACCCTCAAGCACGCCTTTGAGCATTTCAGTTAAATTTTCCAATACAATCGCCCCTTGCTATTATGTATTACTTATTACAGCTATATAGTATTACAAGATAGTTAATATGTCAATAGAGCTTGTTCTGATAATATATTCCAACTAAAACGTGAAGGAGGATTTTTAATATGCTAAGTAATGTGCAGGTTTTGGTCAGATGACTGATCACGCGGTAATGCTCCAGTGACATTTCCATGTATGTGCGGTATAATAACGGCAACAGAAAAACAAATTTCCAATTTTGTAAGGAGGCAGCTTTGTGGAAGGACTGATGAATGTGGGAAGTCTTGTTCTTGGATTGATTGCATGGATATTGCCTGTGGTTAATCTGGCCCAGCACAATAAAATCAGTAGTAAAAGATATGCCGCCTTTACAGTAACAAGTCTCAGTTCCTGCGCGATTGCACTGTGTTTGCAGTTTTTCTACACCGATTATCTGGTAAAAATAGAAGATTGGTCTGCACTTCTGGATACTTCCCATGCGACGGCATTGGTTGCCACCCTGCTTCTTGTGGTTACAATTGTCCTCAACATAAGCGCATTACTTGTGCACTTCGGGAAAAAACGCAATGAAAATTGAAGTAACGATTTTTATAGTTATGAAAGAAGGAAATCCATCGTGTTAACACAGGAGCCAACCCCTGAGATGTTCGAAGAATGGAAATCTGTTTGGCATAAGTATAAAGATTTTCTTACTCCAAACAGGGAATCCGGTCAGGAGCTTCTTGACTACCTGTCACACAAATATGTCTTGACCGAAACACATGACAAAGAGGCGGCTGACTCTGTTCGCTTTAATGTTACGATAAATAAAACGAACGCTGAAAAACTGCCTGACTGTACCATCCCCCAGCCATTGACCTTTTGTATGGCGCTTTGCTGCCAAGCGGCGCTGAGTGCTGCATCGGACTTGCGGACAACGTCTCAGGCTCATAGCAAAAATTCGTGGAAAAGATGAATCGGAAAGCGGAACAGCTTGGTATGAACAATACTCATTTTGCCAACTCGACCGGGCTGCAAAATGAAAGCCACTACACAACCGTGAAAGATTTGTCGCTTCTTCTTACCTATGCACTCCAAAATAAAATGTTTCGGGAAATTTTCACGTCCTCGCGTCATTCCACAGCGGCCACCAATAAACATCCGGACGGCATTACCTTCACAAGCACCCTGTCCCAAAGCCTGAAAAACCACACGCTTCCGGGCGGAGAGATTCTCGGAGGGAAAACTGGATATACCGACGAGGCCGGACTTTGCCTCGCCAGCCTTGCCCGCGTTGACGGAAAAGAGTATATTCTTGTGACTGCCGGAGCAAAAGGTGATCATAAGACCGAGCAGTACGATATCGACTATGCCCGTGAAGTACATAAAGAATTGAGTTGAGTTATAACTGAAATTCGTTTTCGGGGATTCCGCCTCTATGATAGGCGGGGTTTTCACATTCCAGATAATAAAAGAATAAGGCTTTCGTAAGAAAACATTAATAATTTGATAAGAGCAAATTCCAATATAGCCTGCTTGATTTCGGTAAGATGGAATTACCGAATCGGGCAGGCTTTTATATTCCCTAAAAAAGGCCGAAAAGAAAACAGATAAAAGCGTTGGCATTTCCGTTGAAAATGTCACTTACTCGCCCGAACAGCGTGGCTGATTATCCAATAATGCTGATGTTGATGGCGTGCGAAACGCCAAATCCATTATCAGCCGTGCAACATATTCACGATTACAGATTGGATGTGATGTACGTGGGAAAGGATTGCGCGATATGGCCGTTGTGGTAATTGGTACAGGACAATTGGCGCAGCAGTTATGGACAGGCTGCGGGGCTTTGGCTGCCGTATCTTAGCATATAACCTTCACCCCATGGCCTCTGCCGATTACGTTTCTCTTGAGGAATTGTTACGGCAGAGCGATATGATAACGCTCCATATGCCGCTTAATGCAGATACAAACCATCTTTTAAATCGTCAATGAATCGGACAAATATAAAGCAAGGCGCGTTACTTATCAATACCTGACGCGGTTCCCTTCTTGATACCGAAGCCCTTATTTCGGCGCTGGAAAGCGGTAAATTGGGCGGTGCGGCGTTTGACGTCCTCGAAGAATATGAGGGAGTATTTTACTTTGACTGCAGGGAAAAAACGTTGAAAGCAAACTACTGCTGCGGTTACTAAAATTGCAGAATGTGCTGATTACTCCGCACACCGCCTATTACACAGAACATGCCCTGAACGATACCTTTGAAAATACTTTTGTCGATTGCCTGAAATTTGAAAGGAGAAAGTAGCATGGGTAGGTTGAAAATCGCGAGCATATTCGGAGGTTGTTCCGAAGAACATTCCATTTCCGTTAAATCTGCGCAAGAGGTCGCGAAAAGCCTCGATCTCGAAAAGTATGAACCATTCTATATTAGAATTACGAAAAACGGTGTCTGGAAGCTTTGTGCCTGTCCTGACGCAAATTGGGAAAACGGCAGTTGCCGTCCGGCGTGTTGTCACCGGACAGAAGCGTACACGGATTGCTTGTTTGGGAGCAGGGAAAATACAAAACGATCCGTTTGGATATAGTATTCCCCGTTCTGCATGGCAAACTTGGCGAAGATGGTGCGATGCAGGGTCTGATGGAACTTTCCGGTATCCCTTATGTTGGCTGTGATGTCCAAAGTTCAGCTTTTTGTATGGATAAATCACTTGCTTATATCATCGCCAGAAGCGCTGGGATTGCCACGCCAGATTTCCGGATTGTCATGGCAAACGAGAATATCGATGCCAACCACTTTCCCTATCCCGTTTTTGTAAAGCCAGCCCGTTCGGGCTCCTCTTTCGGCGTCAGCAAGGTATGTCACAAAGAAGAATTGTCCGGTGTAGTGAGAACCGCAAGACAGTATGATTCAAAGATTCTGATTGAAGAGGCTATTGTTGGCAGTGAGGTAAGATGTGCGATATTGGGTAACGATACGGATTTGATTACAGGTGAGGTGGATCAGATTCGTCTTTCTCATGGCTTTTTTAGAATTCATCAGGAAGATAAGCCTGAAAACGGTTCCGAAAATTCAACGGTAATCATTCCGGCTGATATTTCGGCGGAGGCACGCTTGCTGTTCATGAAACAGCAAAAAACCGTATATCGCGTCTTGGGATGCAGAGGACTTTCGCGGGTGGATATGTTCCTGAAGGAAAATGGAAAAGTGATTCTGAATGAAATTAACACGATGCCCGGTATGACCTCATACAGCCGTTATCCGAGAATGATGGCGGCCGCAGGTTTATCGCTTGCCGAAGTGATCGACCGGATTGTGTCGTCGGCAAAGAAAATGATCGTATCACAGTTTATCAAGTCCGTCCGCGTCGGCCGGGACTATAACATCGAAGTAGACTTTAACGTCTCCTTTGATGAATTCCAAAGTTACTGCGGCATGAAATTCGGAGAAAGCATAAAGGCCGAAGATACGGCAATTATACGCACAGCATGAGAGCAAAAAAAGAGGAAATCTTTTTACAGATTTCCTCATACATGGTGGACCTGAACGGGATCGAACCGTCGACCTCTCGGATGCGAACCGAACGCTCTCCCAGCTGAGCTACAGGCCCATAAATATAAAAAGCTGCTCCCGCAACATTGTATATTATACCACGCTGCGGAAGCAAATGCAAGGAAAGCTTGATTTATAGCCATGAGTGGTTTACTTTGATATAAATTGTTTTTACAATTTGCAGCAAAACCATATAAGACAAAACGATTGCTGCGAGCCAGCCAAAATAGCGACCCGGAAGAGGATAAAAACCAAGAGAAAATCCAATCGCGGTAAACGGTATAAAGATTCCAACTGCCATAATAACAGTCGTAAGGATTACAACAGGTTTCGCAGCGCGGCTTTGAACAAACGGGATTTTAGGCGTACGTATCAAATGAATAATCAGCGTCTGTGAAATCAGGCTTTCTACGAACCAGCCGGCATTAAACATTGCAACAAGAGCCGGATTTGACGCTGTATTGCACCCAAAGACAAACCACATCACAAGATAAGTGGCAATGTCAAAGACCGAACTTACAGGCCCAATGCACAACATAAATTTACCTATCCCCGAAGCATCCCATTTTCGTGGGGTTAACAGATACTCTTCATCCATATTGTCCCACGGAATTGAAATCTGAGAAATATTATACATAAGATCAAGTACAAGCAATTGAACAGGCATCATCGGAAGGAACGGCAGAAATGCGCTTGCAACAAGCACCGACAGCATATTTCCAAAATTAGAACTTACGGTCATCTTAATATATTTGATGATATTTCCGAAAATTTTTCTTCCTTCAACAACGCCACGTTCAAGGACATTTAAATCTTTTTCCAAAAGTATAATATCTGCATTTTCCTTGGCAATATCTACTGCCGTATCGACTGAAATGCCAACATCCGCTTTGCTTAATGCATGGGCATCGTTGATACCATCGCCCATAAATCCAACTGTATGGCCATTTTTTTGCAGAGTTTGCACAACGCGCGCCTTTTGCAATGGTGAAAGCTTTGCAAAAATTGTCGTGTTTTCTGCACGCTTTTGTAGCTCTTCTTCTTTCATATCCTCAATTTCAGAGCCAAGAAGGATATGGTCTGAGGGCAAGCCAACTTCATCACAGATTTTCTTTGTTACTGCTTCATTGTCGCCCGTTAGAACTTTAACCTGCACACCATAATGTTTCAGTGCCTTAATTGCTGTTGCTGCTGATTTTTTTGGCGGATCAAGAAGCCCAAGGTAGCCTATCAGAGTCATATTGCTCTCGTCTTTTACGCCAAACACACCTTCTGCAGACGGGCTGTCCTTAGATGCTACGGCAATCACGCGCATCCCTTCCGCATTTAGCTTTGCGGCCATCTGCTTAACTCTTGTCTGTATCTCACCAGTAAGCGGAAGGATGTCATTACCGTACTCACAGTTCGTGCATATCTGTAGTATCTCTTCCACAGCGCCTTTTGTAATCAGTTTGGTCTTTCCTTCTCTGTCTTTCAGCACAACGCTCATACGCCGCCGTGTGAAGTCAAACGGTATTTCGTCTACCTTTTGAAATTCATTATTGAGATACGTTATGCTTTTTTCCGTTGCTTTGTCAATAACTGCAATATCTATAAGATTTTTCAGGCCGGTCTGGAAGTAACTGTTGAGATATGCGTATTTTAGTACACGTAAATCTTCTTCGCCTTTGACGTTTAGGTGATGTTCGATTACAATCTCATCGCGCGTCAATGTGCCGGTCTTATCAGTGCACAGAACATCCATAGCGCCAAGATTCTGAATAGAATTCAAGTGCTTGACCACCGTTTTCTGGTGCGCCATGCTGACTGCACCTTTGGCAAGGTTAGTTGTTACAATCATCGGCAGCATCTCCGGCGTCAGGCCGATTGCAACAGAAATTGCAAACAGCAGAGCCTGTAGCCAATCATGTTTTGTTAAGCCATTTATAAGGAAAACGATAGGCACCATCACGCACATAAAGCGAATTAGAAGAAAGCTGACCGAGTTGACTCCGCGGTCAAAGCTTGTAGGTTCCCGCTGGCCTGAAAGGGCTTTGGCCATGTTTCCGAAATACGTCCTGTCCCCAGTTGCAAGAACAACAGCCGTTGCAGAACCACTCACAACGTTCGTGCCCATGAAACAGATATTCTTGAGGTCAAACAGATTACCTTCATCAGCTGAGCCATCGGCATCAGCAAATTTTTCAACCATCGCAGATTCACCTGTCAGAGCAGACTGGCTTACAAACAAATCTTTAGCCTTCAGGATACGTACATCGGCCGGAATCATATCACCAGCAGAGAGGACAACAATATCGCCCGGCAGAAGGTCAGCCATATTGATCTCCTCTCTGCCGTTTTCCCTGCGTACCACGGTTGCTGTAGTTTTTACAAGCGTGTGCAGGCCTTCTGCTTCTTTTCCTGAGCGGAACTCCTGAAAAAAGCGCAGACCCCCGCTTATCAGCACAAGTACAAGTATAATAATAACGGCAGAAAGATCTTTTTTACCCGGCTGAGCCATAACATAGGATGTAAAAAACGAAATTACAGCAATAACTAACAGCACAAGGGTAAACGGATTTATAAAAGCCTCCGCGAGCTGTACATACCATGGCTTTGGCTTTTCATGGGAAACTTCATTGCTTGGATACTGCTTGGAAAGGAGTTCGACATCTACGAAATCAAGGCCCTTTTCGCGTGTTTTGAGTTTGGAAAGCAAAATATACTTTTCCATTTTTGAGTACTCAACAAGAGATTTTGCGATTTCCTTTGCACCGGCTGTAGACATGTTCACCCTGATAATTTTTTTCAAAATTTCATCTCCTCGCTTCCTTATTTAATCAAAAATCCTCCGCCTGTTTTCCAGACAGCGGAGGACTTTTAATGGTACAGATTTAAATTTCCGTCAATTTTTCAAATACACTGCCTGTGCAGGAGATTTCCGTGTGCCCTTGAAGTAAAAACGCGGGCGTATCCTCTCGCTCAGGTATGCAGAATCGATTCCCACGGATGATACCATCAGGAAGAACAGCGAGCCTGTCTGTATCCACAGAATTGTAACATCAGTAAAGCCGTGCACAAGAACCGCAGTTAAAGCGGCAAATGCAAGCACATCCATGTCACGGCATATATGATAGCGGAATTTCAGAACAGTAAGGTGGAGTTGTGCCCAAATATAACCACCCACAGCAAGCAATCCGACTACACCAAAGTTTAAAAGCGTATCTAACACCAGGTTATGGCAATGATACGTTTTATAGCCGTCAAACTGCTGCCAAACTATCTGGTATGCCATCGCACCGCGCCCAAACACCGGTGTTTGGCGAAATGCCTTCCATGAAGTACTCCAAATGGAAAGGCGCTGCGCAAGCGTTGTTTCAAGCGCGTCGGCAGACCTCGGCATCAAAGCCGGAAAAATGAAGAATAAAGCGAAGCACACCGCAATTGCTCCGAAAAATTTCCTTGCAATTTTCTTGTCTTTTTTATAAATCAATATCACAGAAACAGCACAGACCATTGCCACAAATGAAGAGCAACTTGCCGTAAGGTAAAGCCCTACAAAATTTAAGCCTATAACAGCGCCATAAAATGAAATTTTGCGCGGATTCGTAAAAATGCGGTAAACGGCAATCAAGATAACAAATTCGATCATCATGCCATAAAAGTTGGCATTGACAAAGTCAGAAGTGGGACGGTAAGATGGTGTTTTAAAAATAGTGTATGCCAAAATTTTCTGGATTATGGCAACTATTGCACACCCAACACTCGCCGCACAGGCACTATCCATAGAAAAGTCAAATAAATCGCGCGTCATTATGCTCCGAAAATATAAGCCGGATGTAACAACTGCATAAATAAGGAGCGAATCCATCATACCCCTGTAGTTGTTATAGATAGCGGCAACAAAAAAAGAACCAATCAAAAATACAAAAATCAACTTTGTGTATGGGGCATCGAAGGCCTTTGTGCGAACATGATACCTCACCATAGTCATGAACGCAATGCAGGCAACTGCAGCTATGCTGAAAAAGTATGGAAGGAAAATCGAAATCGTAAAAAGCAGAACAATGGCGTAATTAATCTCGCTCTGCGTCATTTCCTGTTTACTGAAAAACTTTGAAAATATTGAACGCCAGGAAGTCAAAACTTGAATAATAGGAATCACTCCTCTCCGCAAAGCAAAAATTCAAATTCTGCCGGTCTGTTCAATTTCACATAAAGGTAAAATATAACACATAACAAAACTACTGGCATAGTCCAGAGGTACATTATATCACATCGGTTACCGGAAACAAGATAAATACCTTCTCAAACTGTCAGATTAGTAATGCATAAATTGTGTAAATTGATGAAAATAATGAACGCATTTTGAATTGATAAGCAAATTGCCTTTATTTTGGCTCAGCTTTCATATATAATAATATTATTTATTAAATAAAATGCTAATTCTACATTATTGAATCCAGCCTTAATAAAATCGAAAAAGCACAATAACGCTGCTTTTTATTTCCATTGAAACATTTTTAGGAGTGCAGTATGCAGAAAAAGTCGCAGACATATTTTGAGCGTTTTCACCCAAACTATGTATCAGGCCTCACAGCTGAGCAGGCCGCAAGCCGTACGCGTGACGGGCTTGTAAATGGCACAGATGAAATCAAAACAAAATCTATTTCTCGAATAATACGCGATAATGTCGTTACTTTTTTTAATATACTAAACTGTATCCTTGCCGCTCTCGTCATTTCAGTCGGCTCATACAAAAACCTGCTGTTCATGGGTGTTATAATCTGTAACACGATGATTGGCATAATACAGGAAGTCAGGGCCAAAAAAGCCATAGATAAGCTTTCCATTATTTCTACACCGAAAGCACATGTTATCCGTGACGGGAAAGAAGAGAAAATCCCTGTTGGCAGCATTGTGCTCGACGACGTTATATCCCTCTCTGCAGGCAATCAGGTACCTGCAGACTGCATTATAATGGAGGGCCAGTGCGAAGTTGATGAATCACTGCTTACAGGCGAGTCCGATCCAGTGTCGAAGGCTCCCGGCAACACACTTCTAAGCGGGAGTTTTCTTGTAAGCGGAAAATGCCATGCCAAAGTTGAGTATATAGGTGCAGAAAACTATACATCAAAAATAACCGCCAGCGCAAAATATATCAAAAAGCCCAACTCCGAAATTATGACATGGACAAACCGTATTATAAAGTTTGCGGGCATAGCCATAATTCCAATTGGAGCAGTACTTTTTTACAAGCAGGTATTTATTTCAAACCAGAGCTACAGCTCCGCAATTGTAAGCACAGTGGCGGCACTTATCGGCATGATTCCAGAAGGGCTTGTACTTCTTACAAGTGTAGTTCTTGCCGTAGGGGTCATACGCCTTTCACGCCATAAAGCGCTTGTACAGGAACTGTACTCCATTGAAACGCTCGCACGTGTGGACACGCTCTGCCTTGACAAGACAGGTACCATCACTGAAGGTAAAATGCAAACAGACAGCATTGTTCCTCTCGGCGGCCAAAATCAAGCAGAAATTGAAAAAATTCTTGCAGCACTTTCCGCATCTCTCGACGACGGAACTCCAACTATGAATGCCGTGAAAGAGGCTTTTCCAAACCCGCCTGACTGGAAATGCGAAAAGACTGTCCCTTTTTCATCTGCACGCAAGTGGAGCGGTGCCTGTTTTCAGCATGAGAGAAACTATGTGCTCGGCGCAGGTGAATTTATCATGCGGGAGCATTTCGAAATCATAAAACCGCAAGCAGAAAAATACGCAAAGCGCGGCCAGCGTGTCCTGCTGCTGGCAAAAGTTAAAAGCCTTTCTGCAGATATAGTTGACCCGAGCGGGACGATACCGCTCGCGCTTGTCATTTTGAGTGACAGGATACGCCCCAATGCGCGGGAAACGCTTAAGTATTTCCGCCATCAGGGAGTCAACCTCAAGGTGATATCGGGCGACAGCCCCGCAACTGTCGCAAATATTGCAGAAAAGGCCGGACTCGAAAATGCGGTCAGCTATGTGGATGCCTCAACGCTGAAAACAGATGAAAGCATAAAAGCCGCGGCCGAAAAGTATACGGTCTTCGGCCGCGTTACGCCAAAGCAGAAACTGCAGCTTGTAAAGGCCATTAAAAGCCAAAATCATATTGTAGCCATGACCGGTGACGGTGTAAACGATGTGCCTGCATTAAAAGAAAGCGACTGCAGCATTGCAATGGCATCAGGAAGTGACGCTGCACGTACAGTTTCAAACATCGTACTGCTCAATTCTGATTTTTCCAGCATGCCGCGCATTGTTGACGAAGGGCGCCGTTGTATCAACAATTTGCAGCGTTCAGCAACGCTTTTTCTTGTCAAAGCTATTTTCTCAGCACTGACGGCTATCTTTTTTATTTTTGTATCGTGCAACTATCCATTCCAGCCAATCCAGTTCACGTTAATAAACGCCGTTTCAATCGGGATTCCATCATTCTTCCTTGCGCTTGAACCAAATTGTGAGCGCATACATGGAAGATTTATTGTCAATGTGCTTAAAAAGTCATTGCCTGGGGCTTTCGCCCTTACAATCAATATTGCCCTACTTTCCGCTGTCTCAATGTTCCTTGGTTTCACCGATAAAGAGATTTCCACCATGGCTGTCATTCTTACGGGCTATACCGAACTGTTTGTACTGTTTCAGGTTTGCCGCCCTTTCAACACACGTCATATTGTCCTTTTCGTATCTATGGCTTTTCTCTTTGTGGCAGCACTTATAAAATTTCCAAATCTATTTGAAATCACACCTGTCACATTGCCTATGCTCGCTGCCCTCATAGTACTCATGCTTTTTGCCACTTTCCTTATGCCTGTACTCTACCACTTTTTCCAAAAAGTTATTTTCCGCAAGTCTAAGGCTTAACGCATATGCCTACTTTTTTAAAATAAGATGTGCTTGAAGGGCCGGACGGCCTTAGAAAACGCCCAAGCGAATAAAGGCAGTCCTTGCTGTGCGTTATGATATTTATTTTTTCAGTGCAAAGGAAAGTCGCCTGAAATCCCATTTGCCTTAAAACAGGGACTGACTCATTGCTGAAAGCGCCGAAAGGATAAACGAAAGCTAAAGGGGCACAGCCAGTTTTTTCTTTCATGCGCTCCTGCATTTTTCCGAGGTCATTTTTAAGCATGGAAGCGTATAAATACCTGCTTTCCCCCGGAAGTCTTTTTGCGCCAAACCTGCCGCCTTTTTTATTAGAAGAGTGGAGGTTATAGCTGTGGTTTTCTAACTCCACAAGACCTGAAGACATCATTTCAGCCATCTCTCTCCATGTAAGGTATGAATAGTTTGGGTGATCGGCATCTTTTTCCGCATATACATCAGTATAATAGCCAACCGGTGCAATCACTATTTTTACATTGTATTTTTTTGCTAATGGGTATGCATAAAGATAATTGTTATAATACCCATCGTCAAAAGTCAGCATTACAGGTTTTGTAGGGAGAGGCTTCAGGCATTCGACATAATCAACAACATCACTGACGCCTACCGTTTCATAACCGTTTTTCTGCAGAAAGCAAATGTCACTTTCAAAGGTCTGCGGTGAGACAATATATTTTCCGTGATATTTCGGATCTTTAAGTATGCCGTGATACATTATTATTGGGAGCCGGACGCTGTCCTGTGTATTTTCCGCTGATGCCGCCGCTGTTTTTGACGTGTGGCCGAAAGTCCATACAACGGCAGCTATCGCCACAGCTGCACATAAAGCGAAAAGATATGTCCTCTTCAGACGAAAAGAAACGAACATAAAAATACCCGCCTCCAAATAAATATATGGAGCAGCGGGTTTTATCATGCTTTTAGTTTCTCAGGAAACACCGCTGAGATCAAATTTCGGTATATATGATTTGCTGGCAGATTCTCTGTCCTGCACATAGCCGTCAAGGCCAAGAGTGAAAAGATGGTCCTGTACTTTTTCATATTCACGTCTTGTTATACTGCGCCCAAGCGGAGGGTGCTCTGATGCAAGCCCACAAGGCACGTATTGTGCCATCAGGCTCACAGGCACACCATGTGAAAAATGCTCAGCGAGCCAGTCAAGAACGGCAATCGAGTTACGCGTATGGCCCGGCAGAATGAGATGGCGCACCATTGTGCCTTTTTTCATCATCCCGCTACTGTCAATCACGGCCGGGCCAGTCTGGCGGAACATTTCCGCCAATGCCTTCTCTGCTATTTCCGGGTAGTGCGGGGCATCTGAAAGCTCTGCAGCCAGGCCGCTTTCCGCATATTTAAAGTCGGGAAGATAAATGTCGACATGGCCTTCAAGCATTTTCAGCGTTTCCACATTCTCATAGCCGCCGCAGTTGTACACAACAGGGACTGGCGGTTTCCAAATTGAAAGCGCCTCAATAATGGCCGGTACAAAATGCGTCGGTGTCACAAGGTTGATGTTGTTGGCTCCCTGCCTGACCAAATCTTTAAAAATATCAGCAAGCTTTTCAGGAGAGACGGCTTTGCCTGCCTTTCTTTCCGAGCTTATCTCATAGTTTTGGCAAAATACGCAGCCGAGCGGGCAGCCGGTAAAGAAAACAGCTCCGGAGCCGCTTTTTCCGCTTATGCATGGCTCTTCCCAAAAATGAAGTGCAGCGCGCGCAACGACGGCATCCGCTCCCATGCCGCACCTTCCATTGCCGCAGGAAGGCCCGCGCCGCGCACCGCAGCGGCGCGGGCAGAGTGTGCAGTGTTCTATTGTCATCCTGCATCCACCAGCTCCATAAAAGCCGAAAGGCCGCCGCGCTTGTTTCCCATCGCGCGCTGTGAAAACAGAAAGTCGGAATGGCATTTTGTGCAAATGCCGCCTATGGTGATGGATTTTTCCGGAATACCTGCTTCCATTAAAATGCGGCGGTTTGTTTCCCATAAGTCAATATGGTACTTTCCACCTCCGTCTTCACGGATAAAATTCTCCGTGTGCAGTTCCGTCAGCGCCGCGAACCTGTCCCTAACCGGCCTATCGACCTCAAAGCAACATGGCCCGATAGATGGGCCAATTCCCGCAATAAGGTCATCGGGGCACGTTCCGAATTCACGCTCCATTGCTTTAACGGCTTCCATGGCAATTTTTGCCGCCGTGCCGCGCCATCCCGAATGTACAAGGCCTATGGCATGTTTTTTGGGGTCAAGAAGGAATACAGGCACGCAGTCGGCATAATGTGTCACAAGCGTTACATTCGGCTCATCTGTAATAAGACCATCCACGCTCTCCATGTCTTTGGGCTCCCAGATTCCCGTGCCGTACTGTTCATGCCCTACATGCCGGATAAAAGTGTGGTGGTCCTGTGCAGATGAAACAAGGGTATTATAGTTAAAACCTGCGGCACTGCAAAAGCGCCTGTAATTCTCTTCCACATTTTTATCTGGGTCACCGCGGTGAAATGCAAGATTCATAGATGAAAACTCGTTTTTGCTCACTCCGCCAAGGCGTGTGGAAAACGCATGGCGGACGAACGGATAAGCAGAAAATGACGGAAAAGTTAGAAAAGCGACTTCACCATTTTTGCTGATCTCCATATTTTTTATTTTTTTGCCCATAAATTTCCCCCACTTTTATATTCTTGACTGATTTTAGCACAGCCGGCCGTGAAAGTCCAAAAAATCAAATGGCAATTTGTGATTTACCTGTATATGGTAATAAATTTAATATTGAAAAAGTCACATACCAGCAGGTCATCAGTCATAGCTTCCTGAAGTACAATATAATTTGCGCCAACCGCGAGAAGCTTACCTGATTTATCAATATAAGTGTTTGTTCCTATTAAAAAGTTCACCCTGACCCTGTTTCCAATCTGCATACGCAGGAAGCCGTTCAGGTACTGCATACTTTCCGCAGTCATTGCCTGCGGCATTGATAAATCCGTAATAGGCGCGGTTTCGCTGCCCGGCGGCTGCAGCATTCCCGATGTATCCGTAAGCGCCTGAAGGCCATTAATCAGCGGAACAGGCTGCTGAGCCGAACCGGCCTTCGGCTTGCTAACATCATACGAAGCGCTAAAAGATGAAATCTGTGAATCCATCTGAAAATTCCCCCTCATGTCTGCGCATATTTTTTTGTAGGCGCATAAAAGCAGTGCTTGCCTAAACGTGTGAAAAACGTACCTACACCGCCAGGTGGAAAATACTGAATACATGTCGGCTGAAACGGATTAAAATAAAAGAGAGAGTTTCCAACCGCCCCCAGCGTATTGCTTGCAAGAGCCCAGTCGGCAATATGGTAATGGATATCCTGCGGATCCATGTTATAAATATTCTGCGGGTTATATGTGCCGCCTACCGTATCCATCATGCATGTAAACTGCCCCGGCTGCTGGATAATGGCACGCATATCTCCGCCGTTACTTACCCTGAAAAATTCACCATAAGGTACATTTGTCCTGTTTACAATAACGGACGCGACCGCATACATACCATTATCACCTTCACCGCCTGCTTCGCACATAATAAGGCGTGCCAGCAATTCCCTTGTTGAATATGGCATAGTTCTCACCGTTTCTTCTTTCGATGATTTAACTGCTGATATCAGTATATGAAAGTAAAATAAAATGTGGACGCTGTTTACAGTACAAACATAAAAAAACATTTCAAAAGATGCGCTTTAAATTGGCTTTAATACCCAATTTAAGGCGCATCTTTTAATCTTTTATTTTTATTTCAAATTCTGCATTACATCGCCTATTGCACCATCACTTAAACCATAAGCTTGATTATTTTCCGCTGCATGCTGCGGATACAATGCGACTTACGGCCGCGCCGCCTGCCCTGCCTTTTACCTGAGGCATTAGAGCCTTCATGATCCGGCCTCTATCTTTTGGAACAGGTTTTTCAATTTCCAGTTGCGCAAGCACGCCGCCCAGCAGCGACTTAATCTCTTCTTCGCTCATCTCTTTTGGAGCAAACTCCTGCAGCACCGAAAGCGCAAATTTGTTTTTTTCAATGATGTCGGTCCTGTTTTTGGGAGCCGTTTCAATGCTTTCTTTCGTCTGTTTTATTTCTCTGCTGATGACGGAATTCTCTTCTTCCTCCGTCAAATCCTCATGCTTATCCACCCACTTGGCCTTAAGGTCTGAAAGCAAAAGTGACAGCACATCTTTCCGCGCTTTATCGCCACTTTTCATGGCTTTTACCATTTCAGCGCGCACTTCTTCAATTTTTGACATTTTAATAAGCCTCCTATAGTTTTTTGCTTATTGGCCCTTCTTCGTTACATTCACAGTAACCATGTAGCTTCCATATACCCAACAGCCCGAAGAGCTGCTCACAGTAAATTTAACCGGCATTTCGGTTTTACCTGTAAAATTCTCCTTGCTCGAAAGGTCAACGCTTCCTATAATACTTGAATCATTCAAAGAAGATATTTCATCCTGCGGGCCAACAGCCGTAACCTTAAGGCTTGTTGTATCGACAGAAGCATTTTCATTTGCCGGAAGGTTTTTCACATTGAATGACGACACCGTTGCCTGCTTTGTTGCCATATTAGTGAGGTTCAGCGTAACTTTTGCCGTTGGAATATTGCTCAGGTTTTTGCATGTAGCAGGCAGGCTGATATTTGCATCGAATGTATTGTGCGTAGGGCTTATCGAAGAAAAATCAATCGGGTCAAGGTTAAATTTGCCTGCAAGTGTTGTAAGAACGTCCTGGGAGCCTGCAATATCAATGCTTTCAGGTGAAATCTGGACCTGATTCGCACTCAGCGAAAGGCCGGCCGGCTTGTTGGCAAACGTCGCATTCAATTTCAGCGTTTGCCGCGGCATAACTGGGATGGTGACATCGATTTTTTCAGGATTTACTGTCATGTCGCCCTTTTCGACCTTGTTTCCGTTCGCATCGTACATTACAAGCGCTGCAGTAAATTTTTTAGTGTCTTTGAGCGTATCGTTGATTTCGCATTCATAGGCTACACGACTCACCTGGCTCACCTGCTTTTCAGGCCCTGAGATTGTCACAGTGTCAGAGCTGTGTGCAGGCGCGCCAACAAAATAGGAAGGATCCGACTGATACCCAGACTTATAAGTTATGTCATCCTGAATATTGAATGTTTTTTCCTGGTAGCGGTCAACAGTGACAATGACCTGCTGTGGCGAAATTGAATTGATGGTATATCCGTTCCCATTTATGCTGTCATCGGCATTTTGCACCTGAAGCATCAGCGGGTATGTCCCAGGCGTTGTTATGCTTGCGGCAGACGGGGCTATTGCTACAAGATCTGTCGGCTTCATCTGGCCTACTGTTAAGCTGTTCCCTTTTACATAAACTGTGGCTGTTTTGTCGCTTTGATTGAATATTTTAAGGCCGTCTGCCTGCATGGTGCTTGAAAGTGTGATCTTTACAGGGACACCTGTAAAGGCTGTCGGGCGATCCTGCGTATCGTTAGAAACAAGCACAGCCCACAGAATGACCGTAAGCACTACGGAAAAACAAACTGCAAATTTATTATTGTAAAACAGTTTCGTCCAGCCGATTTTATTCTTTTTCTTTTTTTTGCTGCTCTGCTCTTTCATGACTTCTTACCTTTCCGAATAGAGGAAAACCATCCCTGCTTTTTCTCACCGGATTCGCTGTCTTCGTCAAGCAGGCGCGATTCAAGCTCACTGCGCAGTGTTTCCCTCGTATAATTTCTTGTTATTACACCATCTGAAACAACAGAAATCTGGCCGGTCTCTTCTGAAACAACAACTATTACAGCATCTGAATTTTCACTCATGCCTATGGCAGCCCTGTGGCGTGTGCCAAGCTCAATGGCGACGTTTTTGTTTTTAGTAAGCGGCAGAATACATCCTGCAGCATAGACCATCCCATCGCGCAGAATCATAGCACCGTCATGCAGCGGCGCCTTATTGAAAAAGATATTGCATATAATCGGCAGACTTGGGATTGCATTTATCACTGTGCCTGTATCTATAATATCACCGAGTTTTGTCTTCATCTCAAACACCATCAGCGCGCCTGTTTTCTGCTTCGACATCTGCGCTGCTGCATCCACAACAGCATTAATCGCCTTGCGGTAACGACGCATCTTTTCATCTGAGCTACTGGAAAGCCAGTTCTTTTTCCTGATATCGCTCCGGCCAATCTGCTCCAAGGCACGCCTAAGCTCCGGCTGAAAAATGACTACAAGGACAATCAGCGCATACTGGAAAAAATATGCGAGAATCGTTTCCAACATATAAAGTTTCATAACATAGGAAAGGCCCCACATGATAAGCAGCACAACTATGCCCTTTACAAGCTGGCCAGCCCTCGTTTCACGAATCAGCTTTATTGCGCTGTAAATGATAAACGACACAACTGCAATGTCGATTGCATCAGAAAGCTGAAACTGGCGGACCAGCTGCAGAAATTTGTTCCACGCCGAAACGATTACATCCATACTCTTTTCCTTTCCGATTGGAATAAAAGAAGCAATTTTATTTTACCATATATCGTGCGAGATTCAATGCCCTGCACCCGATTTTTTCATCAGTATCCTTTTAACTGCATCCACAAGGCGCCAGATGTCGGCTTCCGTTGTAAAAACTGATGGGCAGACACGTACAGCGCCGCATTCCAGCGTTCCCATAAAGCGGTGCGCTTCAGGGGCACAATGCAGCCCTGCGCGCAAAGCAATGCCATAGCCGTTAAGCCTGCTGCCAACTTCCTCGCTCTGCATCCCGTCAATGTTAAATGATAAAACAGGTGCAAAATATCGTGTGTCAGGCATTGGAAGGTAAAGGTGCACTCTGTCTATTTTGGAAAACTGGCTGTACAGCATCTGCAGAAGTGAAATCTCATATGAGTGGATTTTAGAAACTCCGTGCTTCTGCACGAATTCCATGCCAGCGCGCAGCCCCGCAATGCCAGGCATATTCTGTGTTCCGCTCTCAAGGCGTTCCGGCGCTCCCGAAGGCTGTTCTTCAAGTATCGACTCAGTGCCAGTCCCGCCTTCTATCAGTGTGTGCAGCTCTGAACCGTACGGCGTAATCAGCATACCGGTACCCATAGGGCCATAAAGGCCTTTATGCCCTGCAATACACAGGTAATCTATTTTGCTGTCTGCCATGTCTATAGGGAGGACTCCAGCCGACTGCGCACAGTCGACAGCCACCGGAATTTCATACTGGTGCGCCAGTGCTGCAATGCGCTCAACAGGCAGGCGTATCCCCCACACATTGGAGGCGTGTGTGCAGATTACGAGGTGCGTGTTTTCCTGAAATGCGTACCTGAAAGCGTCGACAGTTTTATCGTTGTCACCTGGAAAGACCTGAACTTCAGTGAAAGTTACACCTGTTTTCTCCAGCTCATGCAGCGGGCGCATTACAGCATTATGTTCAATACATGAAGTTACAACATGGTCACCAGGTTTCAGCAAACCTTTGAGCACACAATTTATTGCACCCGTACAGTTCAGTGTAAATGAAACACATTCAGGCCCTGGCGCATGAAAAAAATCAGCCGCAATGCTGCGGCAGCGGTACATCTCTTGTGAAGAAGCCATCGCCATGGCGTGCCCCGCCCTTCCGGGGTTAGCCCCCCAGCGCTGAAAGGCCTGCGCCACAGCTGTCTGGACGCTGCGCGGCTTTGGATATGTTGTCGCAGCATTATCAAGGTAGATCATGTTTCAGGCCCCCATTTGCATAGCCTAAAACCGGTATGCCCGCCTGGCGCAAAATATGCTCTGCAGTTTTTGCGTCGTCAGAAACATATATCCCATATCCGCATCCGTTAATGCTTTGGCTGCGGTAAATTCTCTCTACGCTGGAATGGATCCCGTGACGGGCCAGAATATTCTGCCCTTTCATGGCATAAGTGATTGATCCTATCTCAATTACAGGCTTGCCCACAGCAATCCCTCCTCCGTTACTACTTACAGGATATGCCGCAGAAAGAGCCTTTGACTATATTCAGTTTTCTTCAATTAAACAGACAGCATGCGCCGCAATCCCTTCGCCGGCTCCTGTAAAGCCAAGCCCTTCTTCCGTTGTGGCTTTCACACTAATGCAGCCTTTTGCAATACCGCAGTCCGAAGCAATATTTTCACGCATACCGGCTATATATGGCTGAAGTTTCGGCTCCTGCGCAATAATCGTAGCGTCAATATTGTGTATATGAAAACCATGCTTTGCTAAAATGCTGCATACTTTGGCAAGAAGCTTCCTGCTGTCTGCGCCAAGATAAGCCGCGTCATTATCAGGAAAAAGGACACCTATGTCGCCGAGCGCCGCAGCGCCCAGAAGTGCATCCATGATGGCATGGAGAAGCACATCCGCGTCGGAATGCCCCAAAAGCCCATACGTAAACGGAATTTCCACGCCGCCGAGAATAAGCTTCCTGCCCTGTGCAAAACGGTGCACATCGTATCCATGCCCTATTCTCACAGCAATTCCTCCCTGTGCTGCAAAACAGATTCAGCAGCGAGAATATCGTCAGGTGTTGTCAGCTTCAGGTTTTCATAGCTTCCCCTGCAAAGATGCACTCTGACGCCAGTATGCTCAAAAAGCTGGCAGTCATCTGTATAGTCAGCACTATCAGCTCCAGCTTTTTCAATGGCTTTTTCATAAGCCTTACGCGGAAACACCTGCGGAGTCTGGACTGCCCAAAGCCACTTACGCTGAGGTGTCGAAACAATAAACCCAGCGTTATCTGCCGTCTTTATGGTATCTTTAACAGGCACAGCAAGGGCTGCAGCCCCGTAACGCCGCGCGTCTTCTACACAGGCGTCTATCTCTTCCGGACGCACAAGCGGGCGGGCACCGTCATGGATAGCAACCCACTCGGTTTCAGAAGGGACAGCCGCAACACCAGCAGCAACCGACTGTTGGCGCGTTGCGCCGCCTGGCACAATTGCCTTAATTTTTTTTGCTCCGCTCCCTTCGACAAGGATTTTCATCTGCTCACGATCTTCCTGCCTGCACACAATTACTATTGAATTTATAGTGCCTGCAGCCTCAAAAGCACGTATTGTACGTACAATGGCAGGTACACCCATAATTGGCAAAAACTGCTTGCTAATCTTGAAATTCATCCTTGATGAAGTTCCCGCGGCGGCAATAACCGCACAACAATAATTTTGTAAACTCAAGTTAACGCTCCTTCGCCAAAACTGCAAAAGTACCGACAGATTATTGATATTTTCACTCTCTGGGAATATAATATAGAGGTTATATATTAAAAAAAATTCGAAAATTGGTGAAAAAATGGGAAAAGAAAATATTAAACAAGAAATACATGAAATGTCTGCAAGGCATGTTGCCGACTCAGAAATAGAACAAATTCAGCCGGTATTCAAAACACATCTTAATGCGCAGAACCGCCTGTTCGGTGGTCAGCTTGTCGCATGGATAGATATTGTTGCAGGGTCAGTTGCCCGCAGGCACTGCTACCGTAATGTTACAACAGCGGCAATAGACAGCCTGCAATTTAAAGAACCAGTGCCTGCAGACAGCGTCGTCGTGCTACACGGAAAACTTACATTCGTCGGAAGGACTTCTATGGAAGTCCGCGTCGACAGCTACGTTGAAGCACTTAGCGGTGCAAGGAAACTTGTTAACACAGCATATCTTGTCATTGTTGCACTTGATGAAAACAATAAGCCTACACCTGTGCCAAGGCTTATCTGCGATACGCCGCAGGAAAAAGCTGAGTGGGAAGCAGGCCTGAAACGCCGCAAACTGCGCCAGCAAAGGCGAAACGAATCTTTTTAAATTGCAATTGATTTCGTGTGGCGCAGTTTAAACCGCACTCTCTGAAGAGCATTGTCTGCCGCCTTTTCGGTGACGGACATTTTTTGTGCTATTTCACGATAGCTGCAGCCACCGAGATAAAGGCTCATGGCCTTAAATTCCATTGACGTCAAAATTCTTTCAGCTTTGCGGCAGATTGCCTTAAAACTTTCGCTGTCATCAAGAAGCGCTTCCGGGTCAGGAAAACTATCCTGCGTAAAGTCCGAAACACTGCTGCTGTTTAGAGACACAAAGTTGCTTAGAGGGTCACTCTTTTTGCCGGCAGTCCTCCGAGCCATCAAAATGCGATGTGAAATGCATACATTGGCATATGTGCGAAATGACGCCCCATTTTCCGGGTCGAACGTCTGTGCTGCACGCAGCAGGCCCAAAAGGCCTTCCTGGCACAAATCCTCCGTCTCTGTGCCTCCGGCATGAAACGGCGACGCCTTTGCCCGGATAGCAGACATATAACGCGCCATTAGTTCGGCGAAAGCGTCTGAATTTCTTTCCTTTACAAATTCGGCAAGCTGCGCATCAGACCGGGCGGCAAAACATGAAACATTTTCGTCAGCCAAAAAAATCACCTCACGCCTGGCAGAACTTGAATTTATCATACCCTATCGCGGCTCTTTCGTCAAATGACAGTTTTGCTGCTATATTGAATAATAGAAAATTCGGGAGTATAATATCGAAAAAGAGTATATTCTGGGGGAATAAAATGGTTTCTCAGATATTCAGCATGGGGATCTATGGCTTAGACGCTTTTCCCGTAGAAGTGGAAGCCGACCTTTCACAGGGTTTGCCATCTTTTGAAGTCGTCGGTTTACCAGATGCGGCTGTAAAAGAATCGCGAAACAGGGTGCGCTCAGCAATGAAAAACTGCGGCTATGAGTTTCCTGTAAGCCGGATTACAGTCAACCTGGCACCCGCTGACAAGAAAAAAGAAGGGCCAATCTATGACCTTCCCCTGCTCGTTGCACTTATTAAAGCAAGCCGGCAACTAAGCTGCGATATCAGCGACTGTGTTTTTGCCGGTGAGCTTTCACTCACCGGCGAAGTCCGCCCTGTGCATGGCATACTTCCTATGGCTATAGCCGCAAAGGAAAATGGTTTCCGCCGTTTTTTCCTTCCTGAAAAAAACGCGGCTGAAGGTTCTGTAGTAAAAGGCCTTGAAGTTTACCCGGTTAAAAACATACCCCAGCTGATGCATCATCTGGAAGGTACGGAACTTATACCACAGGCACAGCCAGGCAGCACATCTGAGAACGGCATTGCGGCTGTACCGGATTTTTCTGATGTGCGCGGCCAGGCGCAGGCGAAGCGCGCGCTTGAAATTGCCGCTGCAGGAGGGCATAACGTGATCTTAATCGGGCCTCCCGGCTCCGGGAAAAGCATGCTTGCAATGCGGCTGCCCTCTATCTTGCCTGACATGACCTTTGAAGAAACGATAGAAACTACAAAGATACATTCTATTGCAGGCATACTTCCACCAAATACTTCACTTATCCGCACACGGCCATTCAGGGCACCGCACCACACTGTGTCACCCGCCGGCCTCGTAGGGGGCGGAAGTATCCCTAAGCCAGGTGAAATCTCACTTGCGCACAACGGTGTGCTTTTTCTTGACGAGCTTCCCGAATTTTCAAGGGCATCAATGGAGGTGCTGCGCCAGCCTATTGAAAGTGGCATAGTCACTATTTCAAGGGCAAGCGGCACAGTTTCATATCCGTGCTCCGTCATGTTCGTCGCTGCTATGAATCCATGCCCATGTGGATATTTTGGTGACCCGAAACATCACTGCACATGCTCCCCGCAGGCCGTTTCACGCTATCTTGCCCATGTTTCCGGCCCGCTCCTCGACAGGCTCGATATTCATATTGAGGTACCGCCCGTTGAGTTTGAAGAGTTATCTTCTTCAGAAAAAGCAGAAAGTTCAGCAATAATCAGGTCGCGTGTCAACGCAGCGCGTGATATCCAGCACTACAGATTTCGCGGCACAGACATATCCTGCAACGCGCGCATTACTCCAGACAGGCTCCATGATTTCTGCAGGCTCGGCGATAGCAGCCAGAAGCTCCTAAAAGCTGCATTTGAGCGTTTTGGCCTTTCAGCAAGAGCATACGACAGGGTTCTAAAAGTATGCAGGACTATTGCAGACCTCGATAGCTCGGAAGATATTCTTCCGCGGCACGTTGCGGAAGCCGTACAGTACCGCAGCCTTGACCGAAAATACTGGACGCGGGAGCTGTAAAAGCAAACAGCTATTAAATACCCACAATGCTGCCCGTTCTGTAAAATAAAAAGCCTTCCGAAAAAATCCGGAAGGCTTTTTTATTACTATTACTTTAATGAAGACGCCGACGCTGGATAAATATAACTATATTTGTTGTAGCGCACGGCGCTGTAATCCCCGTAATTATAAACATTTGCCTCTCCAAGGCGCCTGTAAAAAAGGCCCTGATAGAATTTCCCTCCAGCCTGATTCCAGAGAATCAGCTCCGAGCCGAACGCCTCGGCATTAGTATAGTTAAGGTCATGCACCATTTTTGATGAGTTTGAAAAACTCACATAGCCAGAATTTATCCACCCTGTCTTCCCATTTGAAAGCCTGACTTCATACCAGCCCGTCTTGTTTGTCGGAAAGCTTTTTGCAATTACGGTCGCTTTGGTACCTGATGGGACAGAACAGATACGGCTTGAATTGCTCTTATGATCATTATAGAGGTCTGTGTCATATGACACAGACGCTGCAAGTCCGCCAGATGGAATAGACGGCGACACAACCGCATTGTCCATTATTTTTCTGAAATCCGGTTCACTTGAGCAGTTGAAATATTTTGCACCCACGTTATACGCGAAGCTGATAAGGCAGTCCGCCTGATTCTGATTCATAAGAAAATGATTATTAGCTATCATACGGTTAAGTTCCGTAGTATAGGAAGAATTGTTTAACTTGTTCACCATAAGGGCCCATGCTTCTTTTTCGCTT
Source organism: Ruminococcaceae bacterium UBA1036 (assembly GCA_002316805.1). Classification (GTDB taxonomy): domain Bacteria; phylum Bacillota; class Clostridia; order Oscillospirales; family Acutalibacteraceae; genus Thermocaproicibacter. Next base: position 48,133 of record DCEF01000024.1, on the reverse strand, counting down.
ATGTTGTTGTAAAAGACGGCGTTAGGGTTTAATGTACATCCGTAACCTATCGTAGGTACATAAGTCGAAGTGAGGCTGTCGGCGTAAACTTGTGACATGTATCCTTCCCAGTTTGCAATCAGCCTTATCATTTTATCGCTTGCCCGGCGCCGTTCGCTCGTTGTCGCGGTCTCGCTCTTCTGGGTTGAAACCATTACGTCAGACTCAGCGCCATTTGAGCTGAACGACCCATTCTGAGTCGCATAAGCTTTATATGTATAAATACCAGATGAATTGAAAGACATACAGGCAGTCCAGCAATCTGTTGCAACGCCATTTGTCGTCTGCCGTGCTGTGCGGCTTGCCTGCAGAGTTTTTTCAGCGCTGCCGGTGGAAACAACAAACTTTACACCGCTGCGCTTTGTGTCCGTAATAGCTGTAAATGTGACTTTTTCACCTGGGGACGCAATATTAGGTGAAGCATATGTGGCGCGTATTGGCTCTGCCGCTGTTACGGTAACTGTACATATCGCTTTTGCCGAACCGCAGGAAGCGGCTATCTGTACCCTGCCAGGAGACACAGCATAAACATATCCGTTAGAAACCGTTGCAACAGACTTATTGCTGCTTGTCCATGAAGCAGAAGAGGAAGACTGCAGCCAGAGCGTTTTCCCTTGCGGAACAGATATTGAAGAAGCCGAAAGTGTAACAGAACTGCCATTGTTTCTCAAAACTAATTTTACATAATCCGTAGAAACATAGCCTGTTTTTCCTCCGGAAGTCTGCACCTTTATCCATCCTGACTGTGGCTTATCCAGTGCCTTCAGATATGTATTATATGGCAGGCTTCCAAGTACCTTATATGATGTGCCCGGCCCTGATCGCAGTCGCAGCACATCAGCCATAACAAGCGCTCCCGTTATGCTGCTTTCTGAAGGCTTCTGCGTATTACTTCCGTTTGACGGTTTCTTTGGAGTGCTGCCTGATATTTTAAGGTACTGACGGCTGCACCATCCTTGCCTGCCGTCAGAAGTCAACACCTCAACCCAACCGGATTTTGAATTGTCGAGCACCGAAGCCGTCACGCCGCAGCCAAGAGTAACAATTACTCGGTATCCCATGCCAGGGCCCGTGCGTAGGTTAAGGTAGTCCATAGTTGTTGCTGTTAAGCCTTTTGCCTGAGATTCGTCGGAAGATTTTCTGCTTGGTGTAGTGCTATGAGATGAAAATTTGAGATATGCTTTTGAGCACCATCCTTGCCTGCCATTAGGAGCCTGCACCTTTGCCCACTGGCTGTTTGAGTTATCAATCACTTTCATTGATGTGCCTTTTGCAAGCACCAGAAGAATGCCATTGTGCAATGACGGGCCAGATCGCATTCTCAGCACATCCGTCGTAACGGCTGTCTGCGCAGAGTTTAAAGAGCCCGTGGACGAACCGCCCGAAAAGCTCAGGTACTGCTTAAAGCAGTAGCCTATCTTTCCACTCGCTGTCTTGACTTTTGCCCACTGGTTGTTTGAGTTGTCAATCACAGTGACAGAAACATTTTTACTAAGCGTTAAAATGACTCTTGTATTTGTGCCAGCTCCTTGGCGGAGGTTAAGATAATCAGTTGTCTTTGCAGTTAATGCAGCGGCATTGGCTGTCGCAAGTGGATTTCCCGCAGACAGCACAGCAGCAATACAGATAGCTGCCGCCGAAGATTTAAAAAAGTGCAGTAGACCTTTCCGCAAAACTGCTCACCTCAAATATGATAATTGTGATTTGCCCCATAAAATAAAAAACTTATTATTCATTATATACTATATTTTTACAATTATCAACCCTTATTTATCCATAAATTCTGTCGTATGTTTATTTAATTTAACAACTAATGCACATTTGCAATGCAATTCTTGCGGTTCTTTTGAAAAGCAGACATTATACATGTATCAAAAGATTAAAAATACACATATATTATGCCAGCTTTGCATTTTTTAGTGCACTCGTATGCAAAAAAACATCTTTCCCCGAGTATTAAACATAGCAGAAACATTAATTCTCAGCAAGCTGTTAAATGAAATCTTTATAAATTTTTTATGCGTTTGTTCTGTTTTTTCCGTCGAAATCATGTATAATAGTTGATAAATAATTAACATTTTCATTCACTCTGCAAAATGTGGCCTCTGAAAGAATTATGGTGCAGTGTAGCTACTGTTTTTTCAGTTAGCTTGCAGAAATACAATAATGCAACTTTTATCCATATTTTCGAAGTTTCTGTCCATATACTGTCAAGGGGGGGATTGTGAGCCAATGACGAACAAATCTACTGTATTAGTTGTCGAGTGCAAAATAAAAAGCAGTGATGCTCTTCCCGCGGCACTGGAAGTAAACGGATACCGCCCCATAACAGCAGGCAACGGTAATGCTGCTATCTCGATGATTTCGTCGCATTGCCCCGACATAGCCCTGCTCAGTGCGGCATTGCCAGACATTAATGGCCTTGAAGTCCTGCGCAATGTCCGGCAATGGTCTTCTATTCCCATTATTATCATTTCTGCGCATGGAAGTGAAAGCGAAGAGGTAAAGGCTCTTGACATGGGTGCCGATGACTACATAAAGCAGCCGTTTGGTATTCCTGGGCTGCTTGCACGCATACGCACCGCACTTCGCCACAGCGTGTGCTCTGAAGACTGCAGGGGTATTCCGTCCGGCGTACTTAGCCGCGGCAGACTTGTAATTGATTCTGCCAGCCACTCCGTGAGCGTTGACAGCAAAGTGGTTCACCTAACACAGAACGAGTACCGGATATTGCTGCTGCTGGCAAAGCATCCCGGTAAGGTTCTGACTTATTCTTACATTATAGAGCAGGTGTGGGGGCGTTTCGCCATAGATGACAGGCAGCTCCTGCGGGTGAATATGGCAAACATACGCAAAAAAATCGAGCTGGATCCATCAAACCCCAAATATATAGTCACTGAGGTCGGCATAGGCTACCGGATGGCATAGCAAGATCTCTTTTGAGGCAAGATGAATACAGTTCTGGTTTTAACATATTTTCATTATATAATTTGCTTATCATTATAATAGGAGGAATTTTCATATATGAAAAAGACAAATAAAATCAGCATCCTCGGTGCAGGGAATGTTGGCGCCACTATTGCGTACACTTTAACTCTTGAAGGCCTTGCTTCTGAGATTGTCCTTGTTGACATCAACAAAAGCAAGGCGCAGGGCGAGGCGCTTGACATCATCCAGTGCACGGCGCTATGCCCGTCCGTAAATATTTACTCCGGTGATTATTCCGACATCAAAGGCTCAGACATAGTCATCGTAACACTTGGATGCGCACGCAAGCCCGGCCAGTCGCGTCTTGACCTTGCACAGGGCAATGTAAACATCATCAAAAGCGTAATTCCGCAGGCTGTAAAGTATGCTCCGGATGCAATCTATGTAACCGTCAGCAACCCTGTGGACATTATTACCTACACAATTCTAAAAATGACAGGCATGCCGGAAAACCACGTTTTTGGCTCCGGTACATTGCTTGACTCCGCCCGCCTGCGCGAAATTATCGGCACACATGTCGATGTAAATCCGCAGAATGTTCATGCCTATGTGCTCGGCGAGCATGGCGATTCCTCAATGATTCCATGGTCGCTTACAAGCATCGGCGGCATTCCAATGAATGTTTATGCCGACAGCCTCCGCAACAAGAGGGCCGACTATACACCTCTTGACCATGCCCAGGTGATTAATGACGTACACAAAGCCGGCGGGAATGTCATACGCCTTAAAGGCGCGACTTTCTACGCAATTGCCGTGTCTGCAACAACTATCTGCCGCAATATCTTGCATGACTCAAACACAGTAATGTCACTTTCTGGCATGCTGCACGGCGAATACGGCATCAGCGACGTCTGCGTCAGCGTTCCGTTTATAGTAAACCGCAACGGGCTTGCGAACAGCGTTACCCCGCCGCTCACCGACGCAGAAATGAAAGAGTTTTCAGCAAGCGCTGATATGCTGAAAGGAACAATTGCCAAGTTGGATATCTAACCCAGTTCATAACCAAAGAAAGGATTTGTGCTTAATGGATTACGCAAAAGAATCTCTTAAAAAGCATTACGAATGGAATGGCAAAATTGAAGTTGTCGGCCGTGTCCCTCTTAAAACGAGCGACGACCTCGCCCTTGCCTATACACCTGGAGTTGCCCAGCCATGCCTTGAAATCCAGAAGGATGTGAACAAAAGCTTCGACCTTACCCGCCGCTCCAACCTGATTGCCGTCGTAACCGACGGCAGTGCAGTGCTCGGCCTCGGTAACATCGGCCCTGAAGCCGGCATGCCTGTTATGGAAGGCAAATGCGCACTGTTTAAGGCTTTTGGCGACGTAGACGCTATTCCTATCTGCATCAAATCAAACAATGTTGATGATATTGTTAACACCGTACATCTGATTTCCGGCAGCTTTGGTGGAATAAACCTCGAAGACATCTCCGCTCCCCGCTGCTTTGAAATTGAGAAGCGCCTTAAAAAGTGCTGCGACATACCGATTTTCCACGATGACCAGCATGGCACCGCAGTTGTCACACTTGCTGCAATGCTCAATGCCCTTAAGCTTACCGGCAAAAAGATGGACAAAGTTAAGGTTGTTACAAGCGGTGCAGGAGCTGCAGGAGTTGCAATCATCAAGCTGCTTATTGCACTCGGGCTCAAGAATGTTATCATGTGCGACCGCCATGGCGCAATTTATGAAGGCCGTGACAATCTCAACCCTGTAAAAGAGGAAATGGCGGCTATTACGAACCGCGACAAACAAAAAGGATCTCTTGCCGACGTCATTAAAGGCGCGGACGTGTTTATCGGTGTTTCAGCACCGCATTGCGTAACGCCTGAAATGGTAAAGAGCATGAACAAAGACCCTATCCTCTTCCCAATGGCAAACCCTGTGCCTGAAATCATGCCTGACGAGGCACTTAAAGCCGGTGCCGCTGTTGTTGGCACAGGCCGCAGCGACTTTCCTAACCAGATCAATAACGTTCTCGCATTTCCGGGCATTTTCCGCGGTGCCCTTGATGTGCGCGCATCCGACATCAACGATGACATGAAGATTGCCGCAGCATATGCGATTGCTTCTTTCGTCACTCCGGATAAGCTCGCGCCTAACTACATTATACCGAGTGCGCTCGACCGCAATGTTGCAAAAGCTGTCGCAAAAGCTGTTGCTGAGGCAGCAAGAAAATCAGGCGTTGCGAGAATTTAAAAAAGTTAAATCAGGATTTTATACATCTAATAAGCAATTTTGCAGAAAGCAGTTTTCCTCAAAAGGAAGGCTGCTTTTTTTCATGCCTTTATGTGGCCTGTTCAACTTTACAAAGTTTTTACATTTCCAATACGCGGGGATACTTTTGCGCCGGCATGCAAAGAATTATAGTAAAAGTGCAAAAAATAGAGCATGAAGAAGAGAAAAGGGGAATAAAAAAGGGTATGAAGAAAATTTTGTCAGTAATTCTTGCAGCTTCTCTAATGGCGGCCTCATTATGTGCATGCAGCGGCAATAAAAGCGCGTCATCTTCAGCTTCTGGCAGCCTTTCGGGCACAATCCAAATTTCCGGTTCTTCGGCACTGCAGCCTCTTGCCCAGGCTGCAGCCGACAAATTTAAGGAAACTAACCCCGATGTGTCTGTTACTGTAAATGCCGGAGGTTCAGGCACAGGGCTGCAGAATATTTCCGACAAGACTGTAGACATAGGCGACTCCGATGTCTACGCAGAAGAAAAGCTGTCTTCTGACAAAGCAAAATCACTTGTTGACCATATAGTCTGCGTAGTAGGCGTAGCCGCAGTCGCGAATCCTCAGGCAGGTGTATCTAATGTGACAAAACAGCAGCTTACCGATATTTTCACAGGGGAAATCACAAACTGGAAAGAAGTCGGCGGTAACGACCAGAAAATCGTAATAATCAACCGTCCAAAATCCTCTGGGACTCGCGCATTGTTCCAAAAATACGCCCTCGGCGGAGAAGAAGAAAACACCGGTAAATCACTTATGGAGGATAATTCCGGAACGCTTCGCCAGAACGTTGCACAAACACCGGGCTCGGTTGCATACATTGCTTTTTCATACCTTAATGACAGCGTAAAACCACTTTATGTTGATAATGTGCAGCCGACTTATGAAAATATATACAGCGGCAAATATAATATCTGGGGCTATGAGCACATGTACACAAACGGTCAACCATCCGCACTCTGCAAAGCTTTTCTTGATTATGTGCAAAGCAAAGATTTTGCAAAAACGATAACGGAAAAAGGCTACGGCCTTTATAGTGAAATGAAAGTAAAGCGCAGCTCTCCTTGAAAATAATTTTATTTTTCAGCAAAATAAAAAAATCAGGCAGCACAGCTCATGGCGAGAACGCCGTGAGCATAGCGCTGCCTGGCATTCTTCCTGAAAGGATATCGGGATGAAATTAAAACGTGAAAAATGGAAAAAAGAATACCTCGGCCGTACAGCTGTAACGCTTGCCGGCCTTTTTATCATTGTACTTACACTTGCAATAGGCGCATTTCTGTTTTACAAAGGCACTGCAACTTTTACATCGGACCACCATACTGTCGCGGAGTTCCTGTTTTCTTCAAACTGGGAACCCGCACAACAGGGAAGCGGCGGTAAAGTCGGCGCTGCGATTTTTATCGTCGGCTCAATTATAATCAGCGCTTTTGCACTGCTCCTCGCAACGCCTTTCAGCATTGCTGCAGCGCTTTTTATGACTGAAATCTCCCCCTCGGCAGGCCGGCGTATACTTCAGCCCGCAGTAGAGATTTTCGTCGGCATACCGTCGGTTGTTTATGGCTGGGTGGGGCTTACGGTGCTCGTCCCGTTTCTCGCAAAAGTTTTTAACCTTGCTTACGGTTACAGCGTCCTTGCAGGGGCGATTGTGCTCGCGGTCATGATTTCACCAACTATCACAAGTGTCGCAGCCGATGCGATACGCAGCGTGCCGAACGAATACCGTGAAGCGTCTTACGGCCTCGGCTCTACACGCTGGCAAATGATATACCGGGTCGTTATCCCTGCCGCAATGCCCGGTATACTTACTGGCGTTGTGCTCGGCCTGGCACGCGCTTTCGGTGAAGCGCTTGCCGTTGCAATGGTAATCGGTAAAATGCAGGCATTTCCTAAAGGCCTGCTTTCGCCAACTACAAATCTCACGGCTGAAATCACGGCAAGCATGGGGAATACGGCCGAGGGCAGCGAATGGAACAATGCCCTCTGGGCAATGGCACTTCTGCTTTTGATAATCTCTTTCCTGTTTATTGTTATAATCCGGCTTATTGGAAAAAAAGGAGCTGACAAAACATGAAGCCAAAATTTCATCGCAGCAGTGCCAAAACAACAGACAAGGCTGCAACAGTTGCACTTTACACGGTAGCTGACCTTTTTCTTGTACTGCTCGCCGCATTCACTATTTACATTTTCTACCGCGGGGCAGTCGCATTCAAGCCGGAATATTTGAGCTTTACACGCGAAGGCATTGGCATCCAGTTCTTCAATACAATTTATCTCGTACTGATATCATTGCTGATTTCCGTCCCAATTGGCATTGCCGCAGGCATTTATATGGCCGAGTACTCAGGAGGCGGCAGGATTTCCCGCTTTATCAGGACATGCATTGAAACTCTCGCGTCCTTGCCCTCTATTGTTGTCGGCCTCTTCGGATATCTGGTGTTTGTCGTAATGACAGGATCACACTGGAACCTGCTCGCAGGCGCGCTCGCTGTTTCAATACTTAACATTCCTTCGCTCACTACAGTGACAGAAGACGCCCTCGAAAGTGTGCCTGAGCTGTACCGCGAAGGGAGCTTCGGCCTCGGTGCAACACATTGGCAGACCATCACAGGTGTAATACTCCCTGCTGCCCTGCCCCGCGTCCTTACGGGCATCGTGATGGCCGCAGGCAGAGGATTTGGCGAAGCTGCCGCGCTGCTCTTTACTTCCGGCATGAGCTCTGACGTAAATTTCCGCAACTGGAACCCGTGGAGCCGTACATCACCGCTTAACCTGCTTCGGCCTGCCGACACGCTCGCTGTCCACATCTGGGCACTGAAAACAGAGGGCATAGAGGAAAATGCCGCTCAGCTTTCGGATCTCTCTTCCGCTGTTCTGATGATTCTTGTCTTTGCATTCAGCCTCGGTTCACGGTGTATTGGCGACAGGCTGGAGCGCAAAATAACCGGCAGCGAACCGAAAGGAAGTAAAAAAGCATGGAAACGAAAATAAGTGTAAAAAGCCTCAACCTGCATTACGGTGAATTCCACGCTTTGAAGAATATCAGCATAGATATTCCAGAAAACAGCGTAATGGCGCTCATCGGCCCCTCCGGGTGCGGCAAGTCAACATTTCTTAAGGCACTGAACCGGATGGATGATCTTGTGCCGAATGTAAAAATAGAAGGCACTGTGCTTCTTGACGGCAAAAATATCTACTCACCGGAAACCGATGTTACGCTTTTAAGGAAGCGCGTTGGCATGGTTTTCCAGCGGCCTAATCCGTTTCCAATGTCGATTTACGACAACATCGCGTACGGGCCGCGCATCCATGGCGTAAAAAGTCACCGGCAGCTCGACGAAACAGTCGAAAGCAGCCTGTGCGGTGCAGCCCTCTGGGATGAAGTGAAAGACAGGCTTCATAAAAACGCAATCGGCCTCTCAGGAGGCCAGCAGCAGCGTCTCTGCATCGCCCGCGCACTTGCCATAAAACCCGAAGTCCTGCTTATGGACGAACCGACAAGCGCACTTGACCCAATATCCACCATGAAAGTCGAAGAGCTCATAGGAACTTTGAAAAAGAAATACACTATAGTTATAGTCACCCACAATATGCAGCAGGCAGCGCGTATTTCGGAAAACACAGCTTTTTTTCTGCACGGTGAAATTGTTGAGTACGGCGAAACAGGGCAGCTGTTTTCAATGCCGAAAGAGAAAAAGACCGAAGCATATATCACAGGGCGATTCGGATAAAAAGCATTATTTGAAAAGCGCCGAAAATCCAGTATAATATGGGAGGAAGAAGAAATGAGTTCAAAGAGCGCAAGGAGCGAATTTGACCGCGAACTTGAGGGCCTGCATCTCGACCTTATACGTCTTGGCGGAATGATAGAAGAAGCAATTGATAACTCCATCACGGCGCTCGTCAGGCGCGACAAAAAACTCGCCCAGAATGTAGTTGACAACGACAGGCGCATAGACAACCTTGACCATGCTATAGAAGCCAAATGCCTCAGCATTCTCCTGCGGCAGCAGCCTGTAGCGCAGGACCTGCGGGCAGTTTCCACAGCACTGAAAATGGTAACTGACATGGAACGCATCGGTGACCATGCAGCCGATATTGCCGACATCAGCCTGAGATTCGACGGCAGCCCGTTCATAAAAAAGCTGGAGCATATCCCGCTTATGGCACGCATTGCCTCATCCATGGTCAAAGAAGGCATAACCGCATTTGTAAAAAGCGACGTGGAATCTTCCAGAGAGACCATCAGGCGCGATGACGAAGTCGACAGCCTATTTGAGACAATAAAGCAGGAAATAATAGCCATCCTCACACAAAGGCCGGCAGTTGCCGACCAAGCTGTAGATCTTCTGATGATTGCAAAATATATTGAGCGCATAGGCGACCATGCGGTCAATATCTGCGGGTGGGTGATTTTTTTCGTTACAGGCGAGCATAAAGACAAAAAAATAATTTAGTGACAATGGAAGTTTATGGGGGCTTGCTTAATGCAAAAATTGGCTTTTGTTGTGGAAGACGACGAAAACATACGGGAGATAATCAGGTGCACGCTCGCTTCGTGCAATCTTAAAGTAGCAGGTTTCGAAGATGCCGTTGAGATGTTTTCCGCCCTTCCCAGACAAATGCCCGATATCATTCTTCTTGACCTGATGCTCCCGCGCATGGACGGCCTTGATGCACTCAAAAAGCTGAAAAGTGACCGTACAACCGCGCACGTTCCTGTGCTTATCATCACTGCAAAAAGCAGCGAGACTGACAAAGTTACAGGCCTTGACCTCGGTGCTGACGACTATATAACCAAGCCTTTCGGCATACTTGAACTTATGGCACGTGTGCGCGCCGCGCTCCGCCGAAACAAAGGCAGCCATACGGAACAGACCGTCTTTGAATTCCACGGCCTTCGCCTCGACACCGCACGGCGCGAGGTAATCCAGAACGGGAAGCCGGTCGCGCTTACACTGAAAGAATTCGACCTGCTTAAGTTTCTCATGCAGCACTGCGGGCAGGCCATGACACGTGATGAAATACTTGACAATGTATGGGGATACAGCTATACGGGCGAAACACGTACACTTGACATGCATATCCGCAGCCTGAGGCAGAAACTCGGCGAAAGTGCAGGCGGCAGAGGAATGATAACCACCGTACGCGGCATTGGATATAAATTCAGCCCATAAAGGAGGAAAAGGACTTGAAGCGTGCATTCGTTATCAAGAGCCTCCTCATTTCCCTTGCGGCCCTCGTCATTGCGGGCATTGTGTCTGCCTTTACCGTTCAACAGGAATATATCGACGGGCGCAAAGCCGAAATGCGTGAGCTTATTAATCTCATGTCAGCCACTGAAACCTCTTCTGACTATGCCGGCCTTGCAAAAAGGATGGCAAAAATCACGCCTGACTTTCTGCGCGTCACATATATTGCGCCAGACGGCACGGTCCTTGGCGACAGCGACGCCGACCCCGCCACTATGGAAAACCATAAAAGCCACGAAGAAGTCAGGGCAGCAATGGAAAATGGTTGGGGGGAAGATATCCGCCACTCAACTACACTTAACGCGGATATGCTCTACACTGCGAAAAAGCTTCCTAATGGCATTATTATTCGCCTTTCCTCATATTTAAAAAGCATCTATGACCACATCTGGTCTTTTATGCCTGGCCTTTTTGCAGGCCTTTTTCTTGCGCTTGCCGTAGCTGTTCTGCTTGCATGTAAGCTTTCAACCGGCGCATCGAAGCCGCTCGAAGCTATAGCCTCGTCACTTGGGACAATCAATCGCAGCGGGTACAGCACAGACTTACCGGCTCCAAAATACAAAGAGCTGACACCCATCGTCAATGAAATAAACGTGCTCTCCAAAAAAATTTCAAACACGCTTGCTGAACTTACGGCTCAGCGCAAGCGCATCTCTTACCTTCTTAACAACATGAGCGAAGGCATGATACTTCTTGACAACTGCCAAAAAATTCTTCTTATAAACCGTTCTGCGCGCGCTTTTTTCGGCGTTTCCGGAAATCCAGAAGGCAAAAGCCTTCTTTGCCTTACACGTATTCCGCGCATAATAGAGGCAGCGCAAAAGGCCGGCGAATGTGGTAAGCGCGACTCATTTGATTTCACGTCAGAAAATGGCGGCAGAATTTTAAAGCTTTCTGCCAGCCCTGTTGCAGGCAAAGAAAAGAGTGATGATTCGGGCGGCGTAATCCTGCTTTTTACAGATGTAACGCCCGAGCGCCGTGCGGAGCAGATACGCTCAGAGTTTGTAGCCAATGCGTCGCACGAACTCAAGACGCCTTTGACGTCCATAAAAGGCTTTGCGGAACTTATGCAATCCGGTATTGTCACGGATCCTAAAAAAATATCTGAGTACCTTACGCTGATACATTCTGAAACCGACCGCATGATAGTCCTTATCAACGATATACTCAAGCTTTCTGAGCTTGAGTCAATATCTGAAGACTCTGGAAAATCATACGTCAGCCTTCTTGCCATAGCAAAAAAGGTAGCCTCTTCCCTTACTATCCAGACTTCTGAAAAAGCTGTCACCGTCACGGTGGACGGTGACAGCGGAATAATAAACGCAAATCCTGACAGAATGACGCAGCTTGTCCTTAACCTTATGGACAACGCCGTCAAATACAACCGTTACGGTGGAAGCGTCCATGTTTCCGTCGGCAAGGAAGACGGCGCCGTTACCTTAACTGTAGCCGACACAGGCATCGGCATTCCAGCGGAATCGGCAGACCGTGTATTCGAGCGTTTTTACCGTGTAGATAAGGGCCACAGCCGGAAAATAGGTGGCACCGGCCTTGGGCTTTCAATCGTTAAGCACATAACAGGGCTTTACAAAGGAAAAATCAGCCTCAAAAGCGAAGTCGGCAAAGGCACGATCATCAAAGTCACGCTCCCTGCTTCAGCGAAAGGCAGCTCGCAGCCACGGCCTACATCCGCTGCGCTGCCGTAACATAAATTTCCGCCGTAACCTGAACCACTGCTTTTCCGTGTAATAAGTGCATCAATATTCATTAATAATTATAAAAAAAGCCATTTTTGCTCAAGGCTGCGCACCATGGCCTGGTAATTTACCGCACATACGTCAAGCTGCCCGCTGTGTATATTTTTAAGGCAAGGAGCAAGATATTGTTTCCATATCCTCATATACTCCTTTTTGGCACAGCCTGACGTATCTATCGCGCGAACTATCATAGGGGCAAAAAGGTAATATTCCGTAATTTTCGCATTGCCATCAGGCGCCTTAACAAGCCAACGGTCACGAAACCTGCGGAACTCGTCAAGCACTTTTCCGCCGTCTTTGTCCCCAATGCTCCCGCAGACAGCCGTCGTAATGTAGCAGAGTTTTTTTCTGAATCCGCCTAAAATATCATCATATTTTGCTTTGCCGAGCGACTCCTTTGGAAAATTTTTATTCCATTTTTTAAGGAAGCAGTCGGCCGCCTGTTCGCCTTCGCTGCTTCCAAGTGAAAGCAGCGAAGGCACAGTAAGCGCCGTTATGGTCAGCCGGCAATCAAACGGGACACTTTTCTGCCCTTTGATTTCTTTTGCAAAACCGCGGAAAAGCAGCTCCGCAAACTGCTCTGCCGCTGATGGCTCAACTCCTGCAAGGCTCTGGAAAGCTTCAATGGCAGGCCAGAATTTCTTCCTGTAATTCTCATACTGTTTTGGGTAATTGGCAGCGTTAAAGTTCTTTGCGTTAAGCTGAAAACTGAAAAGCTCTTTTGGCAGCAGATTATTTATTGCATCAACCCTGTCCGACAGCTCGGCATCTTTTTCCTGCCGAAGCTTAGCCACATCAATAGGCCTCGCGCAGAACATGCACACAATCTTCTCAGCATTTTCAGGAACTTTCAGCTCACGCCCGCAGTGCGGGCATGGAATCGTAATAAAATCCATAATTTTCACCACTGTGCCGGCTCACACATTCCTTCCCAAATCACACTAAAAGCATACCGGTTTTTACTGCAGTTGTATTCATTTTACAGCATAAAATCCCTTTATCAATACTAAAAAATGAATTTTCCATTGCAGCGTGAAGCTTTGCAGTTTTTCCGGCTTCTTGACAGCCTCTTTGGCAAAACCTATACTGTTTTTAGTTGCCTCATCAAAACAAAGGAGTCGATTAGAAAATGCAGACTGCTGCAGAAAGAATTGTTTCACTGCGCGCCGCCATGAAAAATACCGGCGTTCAGGCATATATCATACCATCGGCCGACCCGCACCTGAGCGAGTACTCACCGGCACACTGGGAAGCAAGAAAATATTTTTCTGGATTCACGGGTTCGGCCGGCACGCTTGTTGTCACACAAAACAAAAGCGGGCTGTGGACGGACGGACGCTATTTCATACAGGCCGAACAGCAGCTGAAAGGCAGCGGCATAGCGCTTTACCGTATGGGCGTAAAAGGAGTGCCGTCTTACATACAGTTTGTCCATGACGAGCTTTCGCGCGGCGAAACCGTGTCATTCGACGGCCGCCTGTTCTCTGCCAAAGACGTGAACAATATGAAAAACCTGTTCAGCGAAAAGGATATTGAAATTAAGCAGGCAGACCTTGTCTCATCCCTTTGGGAAGGCCGTCCCCCTGTACCGCACACAAAAGTCTTTCTCCATAATGCAAAATTTGCCGGCCGCACGTGCGCGGAAAAAGTAAATGATGTGCGCACAGAGCTTAAAAAGCATAAAGCCGACGGCCAGATTTTTGCCCGCCTTGACTGCGTCGCATGGCTTATGAATATACGTGCCGATGATGTGCTTGACAGCCCGTTTGCTCTCGCATATGCCGCCGTATTTCAGAACGCCGCTTATCTTTTCATTGATTCTTCGCGCGTCCCGGTAGAAGTTGCTGAAAATCTTAAGGAAAATGGCGTCACCCTGCGCGGATACAATGAAATTACAGATTTTCTAAGTTCCATTGCAAAAAGAGTTACCGTGCTTGCCGACCCGGAAGGCGTAAGCTATGCCATTTACAGTACTCTTGAGCAAAACGCGAATGTCACTGTTAAGAACGGGCCAGATATTGTAACCGACTTGAAGAGCATTAAAAATGGAACAGAAATCAAAGGTATCCATAACGCCCACCTGCGCGACGGGTGCGCCATGGTCGAGGCATATACAAAACTCGAAAAAATGCTGAGCAGCGGAAAGCCTGTCACTGAGTGGACTGTCTGTGAGCTTTTAAAGGATGCCCGCGCACACCAAAGCGGCAACCATGGCGTGAGTTTTGAAACGATAGCCGCATACCGTGCAAATGCTGCCATGATGCACTATGAGCCGACAGCTGAGCACAATTCAAAACTCGAAAAAGAAGGGTTCCTGCTTGTGGATTCCGGCGGGCAATATACTGATGGGACAACCGACATCACCCGCACATACGCGCTCGGCCCTGTTACACATGAAGAGGCCGAAAACTACACGTGGGTGCTTAAATGCCACATAGCGCTTGCAACTGCTGTGTTCCTCGAAGGCTGCACAGGCGGGAATATCGACATCATATGCCGTGAACCGCTGTGGAAGCATTATATTGATTACCGCTGCGGCACAGGCCACGGCGTGGGGATGTTTGGCAGTGTTCATGAAGGCCCGCAAAACCTGAGGTGCAGCAATAATGTTGTCTTCCACAAAGGCATGACCATGACTAATGAGCCTGGAGTGTATGTTGATGGGAAGTTTGGCATACGCACAGAAAACCTCATGGTTGTTGATGATGCGTTCAAAAACGAATACGGAAAATTCCTGAAATTTGAAACTGTCACGCTTTTCCCGATAGACACGGCACCTGTTCTACCTGAGCTGCTAACAAAAGATGAAATAAAATGGCTTAACGATTATAACCAACATGTATATGACACGCTCTCGCCGCTCGTTTCCGACGAAGAGCGCGGATGGCTTATGCGCCACACACGCCAGCTTAAAGGTTGAACTCGGCTGAACTCAATATATTTTGTTATAGCTACAGCCCGCTGCATTAATCACAGCGGGCTGTTTTTTTATCTATTCAGCACAGAAGCCGAGTTCGTAAAGCGTGAAAGGAATGCTTTTGTGCGCTCGTTTTTCGTGTTTCCAAATACTTCTTCCGGCCTGCCCTGCTCAACTATGGACCCGTCAGCCATAAAGATTACTCTGTCTGCAACATCGCGCGCAAATGCCATTTCATGCGTAACGACGACCATAGTCATATTTTCCTCAGCAAGGCCGCGCATGACTTCAAGTATCTCGCCAGTAAGCTCTGGGTCAAGGGCGCTTGTAGGCTCGTCAAACAAGAGTATGTCGGGGTTCATCGCAAGCGCACGCGCAATGGAAACGCGCTGCTGCTGCCCTCCAGAAAGCTGGCACGGGTAAGCGTCAGCCTTGTCTTCAAGGCCCATCTTTTTTAAAAGCGCAAACGCCGTTCGCTTCGCTTCTTCCTTAGTTTTGTGCAGCACGCGCACAGGCGCTTCCGTTATATTGCGCAAAACAGAAAAATGCGGAAAAAGGTTGAAATTCTGAAATACAAACCCCATGTGCAATGCAATTCTGCTGCAGACATCACGTTCAGAGTAAACGGCTTTTCCTGTGCCGTTGTTAGAAACAAGCGTGTCGCCGCATATTTCAATCTTTCCGCTGTCTACAGTTTCAAGTTGCATTATGCAGCGCAGCAATGTGCTTTTGCCTGAACCGGAGGGTCCTATTACAGTAAGTACTTCCCCTTTTTCAATACTGAAAGAGATACCTTTAAGGACCTCCTCGCCGTCAAAGCTTTTATGTATGTCCTGTACTGTAAGAATCGGCACATCTCTTCCCCCTCAACGATAATAACTGTAATGCTTTTCGGCTGCCGAAAAGCACTGTGTAACAACAGCATTCATTATAAGATAAAATACACCGGCCACTGCAAATGGCACCATGCTTACTGCCGATGACACCCAGTCAGACGTAACTTTCAGCAGCTCAACAACGCCTATTACTTCCGCAAGGGATGTATCCTTTACAAGTGTAATAACTTCATTTCCCATTGGCGGAAGTATGCTCTTTATAACCTGTGGCAGCAAAATGCGAAAAAATGTCTGCTGCTTTGAAAAGCCAAGCACCTTCGCAGCTTCCCGCTGGCCACGCGGTATCCCTGCTATACCGCCGCGGAAAATCTCTGCAAAATAAGCGGCATAATTGAGCACAAACGCGGTTTCAGCGGCCGGAAGCCTCTCAAGCTGAATGCCGAAAATTGGTTTAAAAGCATAGAAAATAAACAAAAGCTGCAACATAAGCGGCGTTCCGCGCATAATAAGTATATAAATCTGAATAGGTATCCTTATTACTTTTATTTTAGCCATATGGCCAAGCGCAACAAGCATACCGAGCGGCAAAGCAAAAATCAGCGTTACGAAGAAAATCTGCAACGTCGTAAGAGTAGCCTGAAGCATCTGCGACAACAGAATAGTATAGCTCAAACAGCAATCCTCCCTAAAATCGGCTTAATGTTTCCGCCGATTTCATTTGCCAACCGTAATTACATCTTTGCCAAACCATTTCCGTGAGAATTTTGTGGCCGTGCCGTCTTTAGCCATCTCGTTCAAAGCCCCATCAATTTTCTGCTTCAAAGCGTTATCGCCTTTGCGGAACCCAACAACGTAATCTTCCACGGCAAGTGAAACATCTTTGCTGCCTTTATCCTGCAAAATTTTATATGCGCCGGGGTTCTTTGTAAGATAGTACCTCGCTACGACTTCGTCTATTGCAATAGCGTCAATGGTACCATTCTGTATCTCCATAACAGCTTTACTGTAGTCGTCTATTTTAACAATGCTTTTAAGCGACTTTTTAAATGCGGCATTTGTGCTGTCATTAAGCGCTGTTTCAGCAGAAGAATCTGACTGGACACCGACCGTTTTCCCGGCAAGGCTGTCAAGGCCTTTGTAGGAAGAGCCTGTCTTTATAAGTATTATCTGGTTGTTTTTCATGTAAGGCTCACTCAGTGCAAATTTTTCAACGCGCTCCGTAGTTTTGCTGAAACCGTTCCACAGGCAGTCCACATTGCCGTTATTGAGCTCTGCCGTCTTATTATTCCAGTCAATTGGCTGAAATTTAATTTTTATGTTCAGGCGCTTGCATGCTTCTGTAGCCATATCTATGTCGAAGCCAACCGTTTTCCCTGTTTTTGTGTCGATATATCCCATAGGCGGAAAGGCTTTGTCAAATCCTAAAACAAGCTGATTTGCGGACTTTACTTTTTTCCACGACTCATCTGCAGCTTTTGAGGCCGATGAGTTTGGATTTGCCTTTGAAGCAGCACCTTGCACAAGGCCGCAGCCTGAGGCAGAAACAACCAAAAGCCCTGCAAGCAGGGCACAAACTGCTTTTTTCATTTTTTTCATATACATTGCCCCCATCCGCCGGACTTCATCCGGCTGTCTATTAATATGCTATCATATTAGTGTGCTAAAGTAAAGGGGACATAGCAATTTTGTCATTTTTATCAGTCCTGCACAGTTTAGCTAAATTTATTTGGCAACTATTGCAAAAAAACAGTTTCAGAATTTTATCGTTATCACAATATAAAGCTTGCAGAGCTTAAAGCTAAATTCAAGGGCTGAGCTGCCATATGCAATGGAAAAGGCCGCCCAAAGCGGACGGCCTTTTCTGGGGAGAACTAAATTTTATTAAAGAAGGAGAAAGTATATTAAAAACTTATAAGCATATTTAATCGGCTGTATTTATCATAAAGCAAAAATATGAACATCCCGCAGAACTTTTTTAAAAAAAATGAGAATGAACTGTGAACATCATATTAATATTGTGGACGCAAAAAAATTTTTTATTCACGCATCTAATTATTCCTTCATTTTCAGCTCTTCAATCTCATGGGACAATTTTTTTTGTGAACCAGCGCTTTTCTTCAGCAGGCACTGCTGAGTTTCTTCCGGAAGATGCAGAAATTCGCGCTCGGCCCTGTTGTAATAGCCGTTATAGAAAAAGAACCCAACCGGCCAGTAGCCCGGATAATTTTCATGGAATCCATATATCATATTTTCACCCCTTCAGTAAGTTTTCCGCCGGCCTTATTTTTTAGTATTACAAAATAAGGAATATTATTTAAAATTTAGCAGCTGAAGCAGTATGAAAATAGAAGCATTCACAAGGAAAACAAAGAAAATATGGCCTTACAATGAGTAAAATCAATAATATATCAAAAATTATTGACAATATGAGCTTTAACGATTATTATTTGATATGTTGCGTTTGCATCTTGGAAGGCCATTATGCCATAAAATGGCATGGCTTTCTGCTTCGGCAGTATGGCTGCCGCAGGTTAAAAAACTGCGAAAAATCCTTTGCGGAGGGCAGCCCGAAAATAAGGTACGGCCGAAAATGCGTACAGTCAAACAGCTCGCGCAGCTTTATTTCACCGCAAAGGGGATGCACAGATTGGAAAAGCAAGCAATCGTGTCGTTAAAAAATATCGCCATTTCTTTTGATGGAGAGCCTGTGCTGAAAGACTTCAGCCTCGACATTGGCGATAAAGAATTTGTTACGCTCCTCGGTCCATCAGGGTGCGGAAAGACAACCACTCTCCGAATAATCGGGGGATTTACCCGGCCTGACTCAGGCGACGTTTTTTTCAAAGGCAGGAAAATTACAAACCTCCCGCCCCATAAACGCGAAGTAAATACCATTTTTCAGAAATATGCACTTTTTCCGCATTTAAATGTCTATGACAATGTCGCTTTCGGGATGCGTGTCCATGGCAAAAGCGAACGTGAAATCAAATCGAAGGTCAGTGATATGCTTGGCATGGTGAATCTCCAGGGCTTTGAGCACCGCGGAGTTAACCAACTTTCCGGTGGCCAGCAGCAGCGCGTTGCCATCGCACGTGCTCTGGCTAATGGGCCTAAAGTTCTTCTGCTTGACGAGCCTCTCGGCGCGCTTGACATGAAGCTGCGCAAAGACATGCAGAACGAGCTGAAAAAAATTCAGGAACAGACGGGAATTACTTTTCTGTTTGTGACGCACGACCAGGAAGAAGCGCTTTCAATGTCCGACGAAGTAGTCGTTATGGATAAAGGCGCCATACAGCAGATAGGCACACCGCTTGATATCTACAATGAACCTAAGAATGCATTTGTAGCTGACTTTATAGGCGAGAGCAACATACTTGACGGAAGAATGCGTGAAGATTATCTTGTTGAATTTTCAGGGCGTAAATTCCGCTGCGAAGATAAGGGATTCCGTGCCGACGAGCCCGTTGATGTCGTTATCCGCCCTGAAGATATCGGCATAATTCCACCTGATGAAAACCATCTTTCCGGCATTGTCCAGAATGTTACATTCAAAGGCGTATTCTATGAAATAATCGTAGACGTGCACGGCTTTAAGTGGATGATACAAACTATCAACTGTACAACACCGGGCACTGAAATCGGCTTTAATATACAGCCTGACGGAATACATGTAATGCATAAATCAGAATATTCAGGTACCTTTGGCGACTACAGTTCTTTCAGCGACGAAATGGATGAGAGCGTTACTGGCACAGACCTTGAAGCGGAAGGAGCTGCTACATGAAATCGAAATCAGCAGCTTTCCCCTATCTTGTCTGGATGGCTATATTTATTATTGTTCCAACAGCCCTTGTTGCCATTTTTGCATTTACAGACCGAAGCGGAAATTTCACGCTGAGAAACATTGAAAGTGTTGGCCAGTATTCAAACGTATTTCTCCGCTCAATATGGCTCGGTGCTATTGCAACGCTCATATGTCTTATTCTCGGGTATCCGCTCGCATACATCATCTCGCGCGCCCATGCACGCAGGCAGAATGTCCTCATTATGCTTGTAATGCTGCCTATGTGGATGAATTTCCTGCTGCGCACCTATGCGTGGATGACTCTGCTGGAAGACAGCGGGCTTATAAACCGCGCGCTTAATTTTCTTGGGCTTCCTTCTTTGCACATGATAAACACGCCGGGTGCCGTAGTTCTCGGCATGGTTTACAATTATATACCTTACATGATACTTCCACTTTACTCGGTCCTTACAAAAATAGACCCCAGCGTCATTGAGGCCGCCGAAGACCTCGGCGCTGACGGCAAAACCGTTTTTCTGCGTGTCACACTGCCTATGAGTATGCCTGGGATAATCTCAGGCGTTACAATGGTTTTCGTGCCCGCCGTAAGCACATTCATAATCTCAAAAATGCTCGGCGGCGGAAGCAACCTGCTTATCGGTGACCTTATCGATATGCAGTTCCTCGGCAGTGCATACAATCCGAACCTCGGCTCCGCCATATCGCTCGTACTGATGGTGCTTATCCTCATCTGCATGGGCATTATGAATGAATTTGATGAAAACGGTGCATCGGAAGGAGGCCTGATGGTATGAAAGTAGCTTCCCGAATATACACCGTCTTGATTTTTCTTTTCCTTTATGCGCCTATTGCTGTGCTTATAGCTTTTTCATTTAACGGTTCCTCGGTAATGAGCCGTTCCGTCTGGACCGGCTTTTCGCTTAAATGGTACCAGCAGCTGTTTCAGGACAAGATGCTGCTAACTTCTCTGCGCAACACACTTATTATCGCAGTGGTGGCCGCTATAGTTTCCACTGCCATAGGCACAGCGGCTGCCATAGGCATCAGCGGAATGAATAAGTGGATGAGGCATGTTGTGATGAATATCACAAATTTTCCTATGGTAAATCCCGATATTGTAACGGGCGTTTCGCTTATGCTTCTCTTTGTTGCCGCCTCAAAATTTATGGGTAATGTTTCACTCGGTATGGGTTCGCTCATTCTGTCGCACATCACGTTCTGCCTGCCATACGTCATTCTCTCGATCATGCCAAAGCTGCAGCAGATGGATCCAAATCTTTACGAAGCTGCACAAGACCTCGGCTGCACACCTGTAACAGGCTTTTTCCGTGTTGTGTTGCCTGAGATCATGCCAGGCGTAATTACGGGCCTTATAATGGCATTTACACTTTCTATCGATGACTTTGTAGTCAGCTATTTTACAAGTGGCACAACGCAGACGCTGCCAATATTCATCTATGCAATGACGCGCAAGCGCGTAAGCCCTGAAATCAATGCGCTTTCTACATTGCTTTTCGGCATAATACTGTTTCTTCTGTTCATTATAAATATCCGCACTTCAAGGGAAATCCACCACAGCAGAGCATCTGGCAAGGAGGTATAGGCCCCGATGAAAAAATGGATTGCAGCCTGCTGCGCCGCCATGTTCCTTTTCAGTGGAATGCCAGCTTATGCCGCTGCACCCAAGCCTGCAAAAGCGTCTGCGGGTGTCACGATAAATGTGTATAACTGGGGGGAATACATCTCTTCAGGCAAAGACGGCTCTATGGATGTAAACGCAGAATTCACAAAAGAAACCGGCATTAAAGTAAACTACACGACATATGAAGACAACGAAACTATGTATTCCAAAATTGCCGGCGGCGGAGCAAGTTATGACGTAATCTTCCCATCAGACTATATGGTATCAAAAATGGTGAAAGAAAAAATGCTTGCAAGTCTCGATTATAATAACATCCCAAACTATAAATATATTGACCACAATTACCGCAGTGAGATTTATGACCCCAAAGGCGAATACTCGGTTCCGTACACATGGGGTGTCGTCGGCATATTCTACAACAAAAAGTATATAAAAGAAAAAGTGGACAGTTGGAAAATTCTCTGGAATAAAAAATATGCAGGGAAAATACTGATGTTTGACAACCCGCGCGACTCGTTCGGAATTGCGCAGAAAATTCTCGGCTATTCGTACAACTCAACGGACCTCAGCCAATGGAATGATGCCGCAAAGCTGCTTGAAAAGCAAAAGCCTCTTGTGCAGGCTTTTGTGATGGATCAGATTTTTGACAAAATGTCGAGCGGAGAGGCCTGGCTCGCACCGTATTATGCAGGGGACGCCGCAACACTTGTGCATGACAACCCGGATATTGGCTTTGCCATCCCAACAAAAGAAGGCACAAATTTTTTTGTGGACGCGATGTGCATTCCTGCAAGTACTAAACATAAAAAAGAGGCCGAAGCCTATATAAATTTTTTGTGCAGGCCAAACGTGGCAGCAGCAAATATGGAACAGGTAGGCTATTCAACTCCTGAAACAGCCGCGAAAAAGCTGTTGCCAAAAGAAATACAGAGCAACCCAATCATCTACCCTCCTGACAGTATAATAAAAAGATCGGAAACCTATGTGAATCTTCCGGAAGACACAAACATGCAGATAAATTCACTGTGGGCAGAGGTAAAAATGGGCGGTGCCGGCCAAACAGCAACGTTGATCATAGTATTGGCATGTTTCCTCCTCGTTTATATCGGCATTGCTGTTTTTAAAAGGGTTAAGCGGAAACGCGAGTCAATTTAAATACATTAATTATCCAAATATCATTCTTGATTTTAACTTCAATTGAGAACAATCCGTTAATTCTGCTAAAAAGTATTGGCATGACGCTTTAACTTGCTTTATAATAAAATTAAAGTTAATTTTAAAACTTTTATGACATCTGAAGTAAAGGAAGTTTTATTGAGGATGAGTTATTATTACCGGATACTGCATCCAATAAAAAGGGGACGCAACAACCGGAAAAAACATATCTGCGTTGTCATAGCAATACTGCTGATTGCCGCCGGTGTTTCAGTGCTTGCCGAAAATCCTGGCAAAAATCACATGTTTGCTGCCATATCCCCTAAGCTTGCTTCGCCCGGCGCCTCAAGTGCCAAAAGCACACCAAGCGCTGCTAAAAACGAATCCGCCCCGTTGGCAGCGCGGCAAAGCTCAGTGGCCTCATCAAAAATTGATATGGCAACAGCCCCTGCTCAGGTATCACTTGAAAAGGCTGATCTGCCGCTTAGAATATATGTCTCAATCAACCAGCAAAGAGTTACGGTTTATGATTCTAACGGATTGATCGTAAAACAGTTTGTATGCTCCACAGGGACCGAAGGCAGTGAAACGCCCGTCGGAACTTTCCGCATATTAATGAAAGGCAAGTCTTTTTACAGCAAGAGTGTTGGCGAAGGCGGTTATTACTGGACACAGTTTAAAGGCGATTATCTTTTTCACAGTATACCATTCGACCAAAATTACAAATTAAAGCCGGAGGAAGCAGCAAAACTCGGCACTCCTGCTTCGCATGGATGCGTGCGGCTTTCCATTAAAGATGCTAAATGGATATATGACAATATTTCGCGCGGCACTGTTGTAACTATTAAATAAATAAAATTCCAGAAAAAGAGAAGACAAAATGCAGAACAAACGCAAAGGAATAATATTTGATTTAGACGGAACGCTTTGGGATTCTTCAGAAGAGGTCGCAATTGCTTGGAGCGGTGTTTTGAAGCGCCACTTCAAGCTTGAAATTTCAAACGAAGAAATGAAGAGCCTCATGGGAAAAACAATGGATGATATCTTCCGCAGGCTTTTACCGCCCTCCACATCAAACGCGCAGGCCATGCAGATTGCTGCCGAGTGCTGCAATGCGGAGCAGGAATATCTAAGGCAGCACGGTGCACGTCTTTTCCCCCATGTCCCCGAAGTTTTAGAAAAGCTAAGCCGCACGTATCAACTTTTTATCGTAAGCAACTGCGATAAAGGTTATATCGAGACATTTCTTTATTATTATAAATTTGAACCGCTGTTTTCAGATACTGAATGCTTCGGCCACACAGGCAAGCAGAAAGGAAGCAGCATACGCCTTTTGCTTGGGCGCAACCCACTGCAAAAGGCGGTTTATGTTGGGGACACTCACCTCGATATGGCAGCAGCAAAATTTGCAGGCATTCCGTTCATTCACGCGGATTACGGATTCGAAAAAGTCCCCGAAGCATCCTGTTCCATATCTTCCTTTGATGAACTGCCCAAAGCTGTTTCTGAAATATTATAGGATAAAATAAAACAGCATAAAATTTTTCCGTTTTGCCTCTTGGCTTGTGAATTGATAAGTTTTAATCTTTTGCTCTCTGAAAGGAGTTCGTTTTATGAATTGGTTCACACGGTTTACCATATGGCTGAACCGTTTCATGGCAGGCCGGCATGGGGGCGACCAGTTTTCCGCAGCGCTGCTTATACTTTACTGCACGCTTCTCATACTTTCCAACATTTTCAGAAGCGGGCTGCTCATGCTTTTGGCTACGGCCGCGCTTATATGGTGTATTTGGCGTATGTTTTCACGGAACAACGAGCGCCGCTGGAAAGAAAACGACTGGTTTCTGAGCTGGTGGACACCATTTTGGCATTGGCTGCGCAGCTTTTCTTCGCGGTTCCACTCAGCGCAGGATTACGCGGCAATAAAGGCGCGTGACCGTGCAGTATGCCGCTACTTTAAGTGCCCAAAATGCAAAAGCAGGCTTAGAGTTCCAAAAGGAAAGGGCAAAATTTCCATCACCTGCCCTGTGTGCCATACACAGTTTATTAAACGCACATAACATCTAAATAAAAAAATGGATGGCTTTCAATTGTGCATAAATTGAAAGCCATTCATTTTTTGCGTTTAGAAAACCATATGCACAGCAATATACCAATCACAATGCAAAATCCGGCAGCAAGCATACCAACAAGATATAGTGGCATACTATTGCCTGAGATATTCAGCGCCGCAGGCTGTCCATTTGTATTTGACGTCTGCATTTTCCCTTTATGTAAAGCGCTTATTGAAGTATCTACGTTATTCTGCTGATCCCCTGCCATGTCTGTTCCTGAAACTGTTTTTGCCGATCTGCCGTTTTTTGCAGCTGAAAGGGCACGTTCGCCTGCTTTTTCAAGTGTTTCTCTTGCCGCAGTGTTTTTCGATTTTCCAGACGAAAAGGTTTTAATTTTTTTCTGCATAGACTCAAACGGATCCGAGGCCTGACTTTTTGATTCCCGGTTAACAGTTACAGAATAGAAAGCCCTATTAGTTCCGTCAGCAGAAGTAACTGTAACAAGTATAGGCGTGCTGCTGCCTGCAGCGTAGAGGCTTTTTCTGCTAACCTGCACTTTCGCGCCGTCCACAGCATTTGCGCGGAACGTCACAGACTGGATATAAGGTTCCACCGAAAGGCGGTAAGAATGTATGTCAGGCGAAAAAGCCGGCTGCAGGCTGCCTTCCAAAGGTTCCAGAGCAATAAGGCGTGCCGTGCTGGCTTTCGCCTTCTTAATCTGAAGAGGAAATGTCTCATAGTAGTCAAGGCCCATGTCCTTCCCGGCATAATCACATGTTTCATCTATGTAAGCGCAGATATCCGTTTCACCTGCCGGTGCGCCGTCTTTCACCTGAAAAATGTAGGTTGCCACATTGCCTGAAAGAGATGGTGCATGGCCTTTTTCCACATTGCAGACATAAACAGAGCATACAGGGTCAGCACCGGAATTTGTCTGCATTGTGCCGTTTTCAATCTGTGCGGAAGTTTCAGCTCCAATAAACTTGATGGAGGAAGTGTCATAAGAAATGCGCAGCCGGAACCCTGCAACCTGGACACTGTGTTTAAATCCAACTTTAAATTCCACAATATCTTCGGTGCTTGCACTTCTGCTCACAAGTTGAAAGTAAGCAGGCGACGAAACAGCATCAGCATATATTTTCATCATGCTGCCAGCGAACCATATGACAATGAATGCAACGGCAAATTGTAAGCTTTTCTTCATACCTGTTCCCTTATACCGAAATTTTTCTGCTAAAAGGAAACAGCCACCGGGATTACCGGCTGGCTGTTTAAGGTGCTGAAAAAGTCCTAAGCAGTAACGGTATCGCGCTCCATACCTGCAGTCTGCATACGCCTTTTGCGGATAAGCTGAAGGCGGAAACGGTTGTAGCGCTGCACTATTGCAAAAGGTACATTCGCAATAAGTATAAAAAGCGAAAGCAACGCTCCAATTATAAATGGGTTAATAATAAGTGTAATTATGGCGCAAATGCAGTTTTTAAAATGCATCCATTCGCCACGGCAAGTTTCAAGGATAAACCTGTCAAGATACTCTTTGGAGTTATCTGTAAAATGCCTTTTTGAAAAGCCATGTTTCGAAATAAACTGGGGGATTTTGTCCTTCCAAAGCTGAATTTTCAGATTATCCCTGTACCAGCGGCCCTCATGCTCCCACAGGCGTGGAGCATAGCGGCTTCTGGACTCATCAAAAGTCGAATCCGGTAATTTTAGGCAGGCAACGAATGTAACGCCGTGCCATAATGCTATTATTGCAATGTTACACCACAGGATAAAAAGAAAAGAAGAACTACTGATCATCCCTGTCACTTTCCTTTCAGATGCCAGTCATAAGGGAAAAAACACAACATATCGTTTTCCAGACTACTTCTTATGCTATTATATTACAAATGGAATGAGTGTGCAAGCTGAAAGGCATATAAAAAAGGTATCCGGATTATCAGTAAAAAGTGTAAAGCTCCTTATAGGGATTTTTTGTGTTAGGAGTGATAAGGTAAAACTGCTCCGTAAGCACATCTTTTTTGGAAATTTTAAATGTATTGCAAAAATCCGTAAGGTAGCTGTCAATAGAGTCCATGTCCTTCTGAGATGCAACCTCGGTATTCACCTGCTTAGGGAGATCATCAGGCAACTTTTTGCAGCGTATGAACATACGGCCGCCATGCATGCCGGCGCAGCAGAGGTTACCCATAGGCGCATGCTTACTGCTGAGGCCGAGTACTATTATAGTACCCCCTGCCTGATATTCGCCGAGAAAACTACCGGCTTCGCCGCCTACGATAATCAGAGGCTGCTGCTCTTTGTATGCTTTCATGTGAATGCCTACACGGTATCCCGCGTTCCCACGAATCATGATTTTTCCGCCGCGCATAGCATATCCGGTAGCGTCTCCGCTCGAGCCGTTTATTATAATAGAGCCGGCATTCATTGTATCGCCTGTCTGATCCTGAGCATTTCCGTTTACTTCGATAGTCCCGCCGTTTAAATAGCAGCCGAGGTCATTGCCAGGGACACCGTTTATAAAAAGCGTCTTGCCGCTCATTCCCGCGCCTATATACCTCTGGCCAAGGCAGTTCTCAATCTTGATTTCCGTATTTTGGGAGCCCCGTATCTCATCATTAAGCTGACGGAAATATTTTCCTTCCGCGTCAATCTGCATCATGGTTTTTTACCTCCCAGTTTCACCGCACGCTGCTCCCTCGAAAAAGCCATCAGCTGCGGTTTCTGCTTAATCAGTTCGTAATCGACGGTGTCAAGCGGTGTGCGGTCGCGGATAAGCGACGTATAAATGCCGGCGCGGATGACATTGCCTATGAGTATGAAGCCTTTGAGCAGATTGTCTTTCGACACAAGCTTTTTATAGGAATGTTCCGTTTTTTCAACCCAGGCTTCCCCATTATAGCTTCCTGCCGTGATGATATGCAGCCCAAAAAAGCCGATGGCGTTCATCGGTATGGCATTTGAAAATTCCTTTTTGCCGCCTGCCATATTTACGCCGGCAGTCTCGCCCTGCAAATATGCATTTGGCAAAATTGCGAGGATACGGTCTTTTCCTGCTGTAATATCATGGCATTCACAGCAGTCGCCGGCAGCAAAGATGTCAGGCAGAGTCGTTTCGGAACGCTCATTTATAGAAATCCCCCGCCCAACGCTGCAGCCTGCGTCTTTGGCTATCTGCGTATTTGGGCGTACGCCAACAGCAACAACAAGCACGTCAAACAAAATCTGCCTGCCGCTTTTTAAAATGGCGGTATTTCCGTTAAACTGCACCACACTGTCATTCAGTGTAAAAGAAATTCCGTTCTGCTCAATATGCTTCTGCACGATGGCAGAGCCTTCCTCATCCAGAATGCTTGGCAAAATGCGGTCCGCAAGGTCAACGACTTCGACCGATTTTACAAGATGGCGGATGCCTTCGGCACATTTGAGGCCAATGAGGCCCGCACCTATAATCAGGACGCGTGTTTCAGGCGTAAGCGCTTCCCCGAGCGCTTTGGCATCGTCGAGTTTCATGAAAGTGAATTTTCTCTTCACCGTATCGAGCCCTGCCATGGGAGGGATAAACGGCCTTGAGCCTGTCGCAATAAGCAACTTGTCATATTTTTCACATGAACCGCCCTGCAAAATGACTTCTTTTTTTGCAGTATCTATTTTTTCCGCTTTTACGCCAAGCAAAGCCTTTACTCCGTTTTTATCGTAAAAATCGTCAGGGCGGTATTTCATGCGCTCCTCATCCGTTCTGCCGTACAGCAGATATGAAATCAGCGGGCGTGAGTATACATGGTACGGTTCATCTGAAATCACAGTGATTGGGCCGGACGCATCAACAGATCGTATACCCTCAATACATCCTACGGCTGCAGCCGAGTTGCCAATAATAACATATTTCAAACAAACTCACCTCTCCTCAAATACAATAGCGCCGTTGGGGCAGCCCTTTACACATGCCGGCTCGCCAAAGCTGTTGTTTGTGCAGAGTTCGCATTTCTGAATAACTTTTCCATCAGGTGAAGGGACTACGGCCCCATAAGGGCATACAAGCATGCAAGTAAAACAGCCAACGCATTTATCCTGGTCGCAGTGTATGACGCCATCGCGTACGCTCAGTGCGCCTGAAATGCAGCTTTTTACGCAGATTGGGTCTTCACAGTGGCGGCATGAAACGGCAAAGCTAATATTATTGTCGCCTTCAACCTGAATCCTCGGGTGTATCTTAACGCCTTTAAGCGCCTTTACCATATCTTCTTTACCCGAATTTGCAAAAGCGCAGTTGTACTCGCACAGGTGGCATCCGAGGCACCATTTCTCATTTACATAAACACGTTTCATAATTACTCCCCCGCATGCTTTATTCCAAGAATCTCAAGTTCTTTTTCGTTGAGGCCTATACCGCGCAGCATAAGGCGGTTTCCGCGCAGCGCTTCAATAGAATTAATTCCCATACCGCCCATCATTTCCATAATTTCATGCTGCCACGCCGAAACGAGGTTCACAAGCCGCTTTGCGCCAATATCAGGATTGAGGCGCTTGACGAGGTCTGGCCTCTGGGTCGCAATGCCCCAGTTGCATTTGCCGTTCTGGCATGTGCGGCACATATGGCACCCAAGGGCAACCAAAGCAGCTGTGCCGATATATACAGCGTCCGCACCGAGGGCAACAGCCTTTACAACATCAGCTGAGCAACGGATGCTCCCGCCAACAACAATGGACACATTGTTGCGTATTTTTTCTTCACGAAGGCGCTGGTCCACAGCAGCAAGCGCAAGTTCAATCGGTATGCCTACGTTATCACGTATACGTGTCGGAGCAGCACCCGTGCCGCCGCGGAACCCGTCAATTGCTATGATATCCGCCCCGCTGCGGGCAATGCCGCTCGCAATAGCCGCCACATTATGTACAGCCGCGATTTTCACTATGATTGGCTTTTTGTAGTCTGTCGCTTCCTTAAGCGAATAGACGAGCTGGCGCAGGTCTTCAATTGAGTAAATATCGTGGTGCGGTGCAGGAGAAATGGCGTCCGTGCCCTCAGGTATCATGCGTGTGCGCGACACGTCGCCGACAATTTTTGCCGCCGGCAGGTGGCCGCCTATGCCAGGCTTTGCGCCCTGCCCTATTTTGATTTCGATTGCTGCCCCCGCATCAAGGTATTTCTTGTGGACGCCAAAACGGCCTGAAGCCACCTGGACTATTGTGTTTTTGCCATATTTGTAAAAGTCTTCATGCAGTCCGCCCTCGCCCGTATTATAGTATGTTCCAAGTTCCTGAGCTGCGCGGGCAAGGCTTTCATGCGCATTGTAACTGATGGCGCCATAGCTCATTGCCGAAAACATTATCGGCACTTCGAGCTTAAGCTGAGGTGGCATATTGTCTGTGCGTATTTTTCCGTCAGGCATGCGCTCAAGGTGATCCGGCTTTTTGCCGAGGAAAGTCCTCGTTTCCATAGGCTCGCGCAGCGGGTCTATCGACGGGTTTGTAACCTGAGAGGCATTTATAAGCATCTTATCCCAGTAAATCGGGTATTTTTTCGGGTTGCCCATCGAAGAAAGGAGCATGGCGCCTGTGTCCGCCTGTCGGTAAATTTCATTTACAGTGTCATTGTCCCACTGGTAATTAGTGCGGTATGTATCCGGATTTTTCACTATTTTAAGTGCGTGCGTCGGGCAGAGGCAGACGCAGCGGTGGCAGTTGACACATTTCGTATCGTCGCTTTTCATTTTCCCCGTATCCGGATCATAAGAATGCACTTCGTTTGAGCACTGGCGCTCGCACACACGGCAAGCAATGCAGCGGTCCGGGTCGCGGATAACATTGAATTCCGGCATAAAATAGTTGATGCCCATTATGCTTCAACCCCTTTGTTCAGAGTAACAATCACCGGTTCGCCGCCGCGCGGTGACCAAAGCCTGTCAAGACTCGGCTGCACAGTGCGTATTGCGCACTCTTCGCTTGCAACATAAACGTTATCGCCTTTTTCACCGACGACCATGCTGCGCAGTTTGCAGCGGTCGTTAAGGGCCATCATGCCGCCTGTGTAACCCACAAGAATTGAAAACGGGCCAGTAATCAGAAGGCTTGAGTAGACGTTCCTCAAATAAGTGTAATATTTGCGTTTTTCCTCCGGCATGGCGTCTATCTCACTCCAGAACGGGGCAGCAACTACATCGGCAACTTCTTTCAGGCTTAAATGCTGCTTCCGGTTCAGAAAATCTATTATATATGTAATGACTTCCGTATCGGTAAGCAGTGTGCAATTGTAGCCATACATCTCAATAAAGCGGCGGTTCGCGTCATATGATGAGATTTCCCCATTATGCACAACCGAGTAGTCAAGCAACGCAAACGGGTGGGCGCCGCCCCACCAACCCGGCGTGTTCGTAGGGTAGCGGCCGTGCGCTGTCCAGCAATAGCCGGCATAATCATCAAGGCAATAATAGCGCCCAACATCTTCAGGAAAACCGACCGCCTTAAACACGCCCATGTTTTTCCCACTGCTAAACACATAGGCGCCGCGCACTTCCCTGTTTACCTTCATTACAAACCTTGAAACGAATTCGCGCTCATCAAGGCCGGTGCTTTCGAGCTGCTCGGGGTACGGAAAGCCAAAATAGCGCCATATCATAGGTTCATCCGTAATTTCCGGTATCTTGTGTGTTGGAATTTTTTCCGCGGCGTCCAGGTCAAAACATGAAGAAATGATATGCTCGCATTCTTCCTTTGCACGCACGCTGTCATAAAAAACATGGAACGCATAAAGATCTTTTTGCTTAGGGTAAATCCCATAAGCGGCGAAACCTCCGCCGAGGCCGTTCGAGCGGTCATGCATCGGGGTTATGGAGCGGATAATATCCTCGCCGCTGAACTTTTTTCCGCTGCGCGAAAAAATTCCAGATATCGCACAGCCAGACGGAATCCGTGTTTGTCCTTCATATTGCATAAAACAACAGGCCTCCCTGCAATACTGCCTCTTCCCAGCAAAACTTCCAGCCGCACTGCCGGCAGCAATAGTCAAACGCTAAGCCTTGCAGAATTACTGGAATATAAGTTTTTCATAAATTTGCTTACTTTTTATTGTTTTTTTATAATAGAATCTTTAAGAAAGAAAGTCAATACTTTTTGCATAATTTTGCTTGATGTATTGCAATATTGTGAAATGAATATAGAATTTAACCTTTTTTGCCGCTAAAGTTGCAGTAATACGCTTAATTTATTTCATTTGTGGTTTCTGCACTTGACATTCCTAAGTGGCAGCCATATAATGAAAGCAATTACAGCAAAGGTGTTGTAAGGCAAAGAATCTGTGCCTTACTGCACCTTTTTTGTTTTATGCTATTTGCTTCGGCTTGCAAAAGCCCGAACAATTCAGAATCGAAAATTAGGGAGTGAATTTCAGATGAGCAAAGTTCCTGAAATGTTTGGCAGTCTGGTATTCAATGACACCGTTATGAAAGAGCGCCTGCCGAAAACGATTTATAAAGCCCTTAAAGAAACACGCGAATGCGGCAAACCACTTGAGCCAAAGGTCGCCGACGTTGTGGCAAACACAATGAAAGAATGGGCACTTGAAAAGGGCGCTACCCACTTCACCCACTGGTTCCAGCCGATGACTGGGATAACCGCCGAAAAGCATGACAGTTTTATCACGCCAACATCTGGCGAAAAAGTGCTGATGGAGTTTTCCGGCAAAGAGCTGATAAAAGGTGAGCCTGACGCCTCAAGTTTCCCATCCGGCGGCCTGCGCGCAACTTTTGAAGCGCGCGGCTACACAGCATGGGATCCTACAAGCGATGCTTTCATCAAAGACCATTCACTCTGCATTCCAACAGCTTTCTGCTCATACGGCGGTGAAGCGCTTGACAAAAAGACGCCCCTGCTCCGCTCAATGGACGCCATAAACAGGCAGGCGCTGCGAATCCTGCGCCTTTTCGGCAATACAACGGCAAAGCGTGTCATCACGACTGTAGGGCCGGAACAGGAATACTTCCTTGTTGACAAAGATATGTATGAAAAGCGCAAAGACCTCGTCTACACAGGCCGCACCCTTTTCGGCGCAAAACCGCCGAAAGGCCAGGAAATGGAAGACCATTATTTCGGTGTCATCAAGCCTCGTGTCGCGGCATTCATGAACGACCTTAATGAGGAACTTTGGAAGCTCGGCATTCTCGCAAAAACAGAACATAATGAAGTTGCTCCCTCTCAGCATGAACTTGCAATCATATACACAACAAGTAATATTGCAACCGACCACAACCAGCTCGTTATGGAAATGATGAAAAAAGTCGCTACAAAGCACAACCTTACATGCCTGCTGCATGAAAAGCCGTTCGACGGCATTAACGGCAGTGGCAAGCACAACAACTGGAGCATGTCAACAGACACAGGCGAAAATCTTTTGGAACCCGGCGACTCACCGAGCAAGAACGCCCAGTTCCTGCTGTTTCTTACCTCTGTTATAAAAGCTGTCGACGAGCATCAGGACCTGCTGCGCATTTCCGTGGCAAGTGCAGGTAACGACCACCGCCTCGGCGCAAACGAAGCGCCCCCTGCAATCATCTCCATGTTTCTCGGTGATGAACTGACAGATATCCTGACGTCAATAGAGACTGGGAAGCCTTATAGCGAAAAGGATAAGATCGTTATGGAAATCGGTTCTGACATACTGCCGCGCTTTCCAAAAGACACAACTGACCGCAACCGCACATCGCCGTTTGCATTTACCGGCAACAAGTTCGAATTCCGCAGCGTAGGCTCTACAGCTTCCCTTGCGTGCCCTAACATGATGCTTAACACAAGCGTAGCCGATGAGCTTAAGCAGTTTGCCGATATCCTTGAAAACGCTGATGACTTTAAAGGCACACTCAACAAAATCATAAAGGATACTATCCACGACCATAAGCGCATAATCTTCAACGGCAACAACTATTCCCAGGAATGGATTGAAGAAGCCGACAAACGTGGCCTGCTGAACCTCAGAAGCACTGTAGACGCAATGCCGTACTACGTAAAGGATGAAAATATCGCCATGTTTGAACGCCACGGCGTGCTTTCAAGCACCGAAGTCCACGCGCGCTACGAAATTGAGCTTGAAAATTACTACAAACAAATACACATTGAAGCACTTACAATGCTTGACATGATTAAGAAGGATATTCTTCCGGCAGCCGCTTCTTACCAGAAAGACCTCGCTGGAACTGCCGTAGGCAAAAAAGAGATTGGCGTACCAGTCGGATTTGAGGAATCGCTTCTTAAAAAAATTGCCGGGTTCTCCGATGAACTTTATAACGATATGGAAGTGCTTGAAAACGATGTTGCCAATGCCCCGCAAAACGATGACATGTTACGGATCGCTTCATATTACCGCGACACTGTTTTTGAGCAGATGGAAAAGACAAGAAAACCGGCAGATGAAATCGAATCGCTTGTCGGCTCTAAGTACTGGCCGTATCCTACCTATGGAGATTTGCTTTTCAGCGTAATTTGATCCCTGTTCTGTTTCTTCTTGCTTTAATTTAATATTTTGCCGTGCGGAAAGCGTTTTCTGCACGGCTTTTGCTTTATGGCAATGATAAGATTATGGTATTTTACTTATTAAAATAGCAGCACTATAATAAAATAGTGATGATATTGACATGCTTAATTGTATTAACCGATATGGGGGATTTCTTGAATGGGTCTACAGAAGAAAGCAACTAACGATTACAGGGCAATGTCTCCGGAGGATGTTGCATCTTTCCTGAAAAGCGGAACCGGCGGCCTTTCAGAAGCGGAGGCAGCAGAAAGGCTTAAACAGTTTGGGTCTAACGAAATCCGTGAACAAAAGAAAAATCCGGTTATGCAGTTTTTTAAACGATACTGGGGTCCAATGCCGTGGCTGCTTGAGTTTGCCATGGTTCTTACGTTTTGTGTAAAACATTATACCGAGGGCATCATAATTTTTGCGTTGCTCACAATCAACGCTGTGATTGGGTTTGTGCAGTCACAGAATTCACAAAAAGCGGTCGAGCTTCTAAAAAAGCAACTCCAGATTAAAACGAAGGTGTTAAGGGACAGAAAATGGGTATATAAAGATGCAAAAGACATCGTACCCGGAGACATACTTAACCTGCGGCTCGGTGACCTTGTGCCTGCAGATGCTTTTGTAATCGAAGGTGAAGTCTCAGTAGACGAATCATCACTTACAGGTGAATCACTGCCGAAAAACATCCATCAAAAAGGGATAATCTACTCAAGCTCCATCATCAAGCGCGGGGAAGCAAAATGCATTGTTGTAAACACGGCAGCCGACACATACTTCGGCAAAACTGTTTCACTCGTCCAGATAGCCAAGCCAAAATCTAAGCAGCAGGAACTTATGTTCAATATAGTAAAATACATGATGTATCTCGGCCTTGCAGCTTCTGCCGTAGTCACGTGCTACGCAATAGCCCTGCACAAAGATATCGCATCTATCATGTCGCTGATTATTGTATTCCTGATGGGCGCGATACCTGTTGCCCTTCCGGCAGTCATGACAATAGTACAAGCCGTTGGCGCACTTGGCCTTTCGAAAAAGGGAGTGCTTGTCACAAGGCTTGATTCAATAGAAGATGCTTCCTCCATAGACACATTCTGTTTCGATAAAACCGGAACTATAACACAGAATCAGCTTTGCGTTACGGGGTGCAGGTCATTTGGCCACTTCAAAGAGCCGGATGTGATACGCCTGGCTACTCTGGCCTCAAAAGCCGAAGAAATGGATGCAATAGACACCGCTGTGATTGTATACGCAAAGCAAAAGCAGACAAGTTTTGAAAATTGCTCCCAGCTTTCATACTTGCCATTTAACCCTGTAAACAAAAGGACTGAAGCCACCGCACGCATAAATGATGAAACATGCCATATTTTAAAGGGCGCACCGCAAATCATTCTGCAGTTATGCGGCAATCCAGACAAAAAGGCTGTATCCGAAATTGAAGACACTGTCGATGACTTTTCCGAAAAGGGATACCGCACTATTGCCGTTGCCGTAAGCAACGGCACTGACAAAAAAGGACAAGCCCAGTATGAATTTGCCGGCATGCTTGCGCTTTCCGACCCGCCGCGGCCAGACTCAAAGGCAATGATACGGCAGATTCAGGAACTTGGCATCCGGACTGTCATGCTGACCGGCGACAACACGGCTATAGCTAAGGAAATTGCCGGGAATGTCGGCATTGGGAAACGTATCCACAGTGCGAATGAGCTTGATGGCCTGAGCCATGATGAGCAGGTAAAGTTGGTTGACAACAGCGACGGTTTTGCAGAAGTGTATCCTGAGGATAAATTCAAAATTGTCCACCTCATGCAGGAAGAGGGCCACATGGTCGGCATGACCGGAGACGGTGTAAACGACTCCCCTGCACTTAAACAGGCTGAGCTCGGCACGGCCGTAAGCACAGCAACAGATGTTGCAAAAGCCTCTGCAAGCATCGTGCTTACAAAACCCGGCCTCAGTGAAATAATAGACACCATCAAAGTTAGCCGCCAGACATACCAGCGTATGCTCACATGGGTAATAAACAAAATAACCAAAGTTGTGGAGGTCGTTTTCCTTTTTACAATTGGATATTTCTGGACTCACAATATGCTGATTTCCCTGCTGGGCATGTCGCTTCTTGTTTTTGCAAATGACTTTGTAACTATGTCAATCGCAACTGATAATGTCGTTTCTACAAAGTCGCCGAATTCATGGAATATGAAGAGTATAGTTTCCTCATCAATGGTGCTCGGCATACTTTTTGCCGCCGAGGACCTACTCGTTGCATATATTGGCATCTCACATTTCCACCTTGCGTATGGTGCACTCTGCACGCTTGTTATGCTGAGCCTCGTCTTTAATACACAGTTCCGAATTCTTACTGTCCGCGAGCGCGGCCACTTCTGGAATTCACGCCCAAGCAGAAAGCTGTTCTGGATCAGCGCCCTGACCATTATAGGGTTTATGTTTATAGTCACCCGCGGAAACCTTGTGCCTGTAATTACCTGGAATCAAGTGCTTATTCTGTTCTTAATCGGAATAACATTCACTTTCTGCATTGATTTCGTTAAATATGGGCTGTTCAGAAAATTCCATCTATAAATGAATAATCTATTTTCCATACGGATTTTTGATTATTTTGGCATTTGGCATGTGGAAGCCATATACTTGACTTTTGCGCCAGTTTCCGGTATAATATCACATTGCGAGCAGGCCGGACGGCTGCGGACACAGCGCGAAAGTGCGTGCCCGAGGAAAGTCCGAGCTCCACAGGGCAGAATAGCGGCTAACGGCCGCCGGGGGCGACCCCAGGGAAAGTGCAACAGGAAATTACCGCCGCACTGCGGCAAGGATGGAAAGGCGGGGCAAGAGCCCACCAGCGCATAGGAGACTATGCGGCTGTGCAAACCCTATTCGGAGCAACACCGCAGAGGGACTTAAAGCGTCTGCCCGGCGCGTCCCAAGAAGGTGGCACTGAGCCGCGATGGCAACATCCGGCCAAGATAGATGGCTGTCTAAGACAGAACTCGGCTTAC
>DCEF01000024.1:10494-10693 GCA_002316805.1 Ruminococcaceae bacterium UBA1036 | reverse complement strand
GGGGAAGGCAAATCCCTCCCCCGCCGCTGTTTTTAGCATTAGATGCTCAACCCGAATACTTTGCAATCATGTTGTTTTTAAGTGTCCACAGTTTTTTAGAAAGATCAACATAATAGCGGTGAGGATTTTCAAAGCGCTTTACTTCATCCCAAAGCATATCTACCTGAGCACGGCAGAATGCCTGCAGCTCTGGCAGCGT
>DCEF01000024.1:10072-10309 GCA_002316805.1 Ruminococcaceae bacterium UBA1036 | reverse complement strand
GCATTTTCCGTTTTTGAAAATCTGCCGGCGTATATTTACGGCACGGAAATTCGTAACAAGTTTCTTTTTCCAGACAAAATCCTGGTCAAAAATTTCATACGGTTTACTGTCATCAATATTTTCATCATGCAAGGTAATAATATCTGCAATTGCCTTGCCTGTGCTGCGGTCATAAAGGCGGTATATTTTTTTAAAACCCGGCGTCGTTATTTTGGAAACATTTTCGCTTATTTTTAT
>DCEF01000024.1:0-9930 GCA_002316805.1 Ruminococcaceae bacterium UBA1036 | reverse complement strand
GAAACATTTTCGCTTATTTTTATCTTAGGTGTGATATGGCCTTCTTCATCCTCAACGCCAGAAAGCTTGTACACGCCGCCAAACACAGGGTAGCTTGATGAGGTTATCATGCGTTCGCCGACGCCAAAGCTGTCAACACATGCACCCTGGACAAGCATATCACGTATGATATATTCATCGAGGGAGTTGGAAGCACAGATTTTACAGTCCGGAAAACCGGCATTATCCAGGATTTTTCTCGCCTTGCGCGAAAGGTAAGTTATATCGCCACTGTCTATGCGTATCCCTGTAGGCCGAAACCCACGCGGCAGGATTTCCTCTCTAAATACTTTTATTGCATTGGGAAGGCCGGACTTCAAAACATTGTAGGTATCAACGAGCAGCGTGCAGTTCTGCGGATACTCGCGCGCATAAGCGCGGAACGCATCGAGCTCAGTGTCGAACAGTTGAACCCAGCTGTGTGCCATTGTGCCAAGCGCTGGAATGCCAAATTCCTTGCCACATATAGTGCAGGCCGTGCCGCAGCATCCGCCGATATATGCGGCCCTTGCGCCGAGCATGGCACCGTCAGGTCCCTGCGCGCGGCGCGAACCAAACTCCATTACCGGCCTTCCCTTAGCAGCGCGGCATATACGGTTTGCCTTAGTC
Organism: Ruminococcaceae bacterium UBA1036; assembly: GCA_002316805.1. Taxonomy (GTDB): domain Bacteria; phylum Bacillota; class Clostridia; order Oscillospirales; family Acutalibacteraceae; genus Thermocaproicibacter. The sequence goes on along the minus strand of DCEF01000024.1, from coordinate 9,282 downwards.
GCAATCAGGCTCTGATGATTCACAGTCAGCAGTATCATGGTTTCGATAAACTGTGCCTGTATTACCGGCCCGCGCACCGTAACGATTGGCTCGCCAGGAAAGATTGGCATTCCCTCCGGCACTGTCCACACATCACATCTGAATTTAAAGTTTGAAAGGTACTCCAAGAACTCTTCGCTGAAAATCCCGCATCCGCGCAGATATTCTATGTCATCTTTTGTAAACGTAAGATGTTCAAGGTAGTTGATTATCTGCTGCACTCCTGCCATTATTGCGAATCCGCCGTGATCAGGCAGTTCCCTGAAAAACATGTCAAAATAAGCGATTGTATCGCGGAAGCCGTTTTCAAGATACCCATTTGCCATTGTGATTTCATAAAAATCTGTCAACATTGTCAGATTTGTTTTAGCTGTGCTTACTTTCTCCAATAGATTCATCCCCCTGAATTGAAAAAAATTTCAGTAGCTTATCAGCTGTGTGCAGTCATATTATGAAAAGGGCCATTGCTAAAATTGTCATTATGGACATTAGTTTTATTTCTAAATTGTGCATAATAAGCTGTAATTGGCCTGAGGACAGGGCTTTAAATTTCTCAGAATAAAATTGCCATAATTAGAAAAGATAATAAAGCAGAGCAAAAGTGCAAACAAAAAACCGCTCAAAAACGTGAACATTCTTTTAAAAATTTACGAATTGTGTGAAAAGTTAAAATATTTTGTTGTAATATTACCAAAAAAATATTATACTACTAAATATCAGCAGAGAAAGCCGGAACTTGGCTGCCTCCAAAGTTATCCGACGACTTTTGCTGACACTTTTGTGAGAAGTGGTACTCGAAATTCTTGTTGTGAGGAGATGAACGCAATGAGACTGCGTAAACAGGCTTTAGGAACCCGTAACATGGTGGGTTCCCGTGTTGAAACAGCACGTAAAAATCAGGGTATGAAACAGAAAGAGCTGCTGGCTCAGCTTCAAGTCAATGGCGTTGATATGAACGCTTCAGGCCTTTCAAAACTGGAAGGTCAAATCCGTTATGTAACGGATTATGAACTTGCGGCACTCGCTGACATTTTGAACGTTTCTGTTGACTGGCTACTGGGCAGAGAGAAATAAGGCCAGCCACATCGCGGGAGAAGCGCTTCGCATTTGCGTGGCGCTTCTTTTGCGTTTTCTTCCATATTAGTAATACTCATAATGCACAAACAAGTTTTCACACACCATATCCTTCTAACATTCATACAAAGCGACATACGGCAGCAGGATTATTAAAAAGCAAACCATTTCATTCAAGGGCTACACGCTTTTAGGATTTGTATACGCTGATATTTTATCCTTTTTCAATAGGTCTGTCAAATCTTTGCGGCACATGTCTGCTGACAGCAGAACGGCGCCTGCGGCCACTGCGGAGCAATGCTTTTTCCGCTTCGCCCGCAGCGAGCGGCACGAGTGAAAGTAAAATTACTGACAGCCACTGCGGCAAATTTAAAACAACTGTTTTAAATATGCTGCTGAGAGGCTCAACAGCAATAACGACTGCCTGAAGCAGTGTGCAGACTATCGATGCAGATATCAACTTCGTGTTTGTCTCAAGGCGTTTGTCAAACACAGAGTATTCTTCAGAGCGCATGTTGAATGTATGTACAACCTGCGAAATGCTGAGCACGGCGAAACCCATTGTCCTCCCTATTACCGGCACAGCAGGGTCAGCATCAAAAAAAACACGCCCAATGCTGTAAGCCAGAAGAGAAAGCGCACCTATCAGGCATCCCTCAACAATGATATTGTAAGTCATGCCACCCGCAAATATGCTTTTACCTCTGCGCACAGGCTTGCGCTCCATGATTTTCCCATTAAGGGGCTCCACACCAAGCGCAAGCGCCGGCAGGGAATCCGTCACAAGGTTCACCCACAGCAGCTGGATAGCCTCAAAAGGCAGCGGCAGATGGAGTAGAAACCCGGCAAACACGGCCAGTATCTCGCCAATATTGCAGCTAATCAGAAAATGCACCGTTTTTCGTATATTTTCATAAATGCCTCTGCCTTCCTTCACGGCAGCGACGATTGTTGCAAAATTATCGTCTGTCAATATCATATCTGAAGCTTCTTTAGCTACTTCTGTTCCGGACATGCCCATCGCGCAGCCAATGTCGGCAACACGCAGCGCAGGCGCATCGTTAACGCCGTCCCCCGTCATGGCAACTACTTCGCCGTGCGACTGGTAAGCGCGCACAATGCGCATTTTATGTTCAGGCGAAACACGCGCATAGACGCTGTAGTTATAAATTTTACGCGCAAGCTCTTTGTCGGAAAGGCGGTCAAGCTCAGCTCCGGTTATAACTTCACCTGAATTTTCAGCAATGCCAAGCTGTTTTGCAACAGCGGCAGCCGTTGCGGCGTGGTCACCGGTTATCATCACCGCGCGTATGCCGGCCTTTCGGCAAAGAGCAACAGCTTCGGCTGCTTCAGGGCGGGGCGGGTCGGCCATGCCAATAAGGCCGCAGAACGTCATCCCGTTTTCTGCGTCTTCCGGACGTTCTGGAAGCGAATCGAGTATTCTGAAAGCTACGCCGAGCACACGAAGCGCCCGCGCTGCCATTTTTTCGTTCTGCATCGGCGCAGAGCCTGAAACGCACAGCGGAAAAAGGAAATCAGGGGCGCCTTTCATAATGGCAATATAGCGGCCGCCAGGTATGCGGTTTATTGTCGTCATGCGCTTGCGCTCACTCGAAAACGGCACCTCTGCAACACGCGGATACTTGCGGCGCAGCATTTGAAATTCTTTTTCCGGCACAGAACGCACTATCGCCGTTTCCGTCGGTTCGCCTGTGACTTTTCCATTTTCAGTCTCGCAGTCTGTGCAAAGCGAAGCAAGGCGCAGCAGTTTCTGTGCTTCAGAAGAATGCGGCGCCATTATCCCAGAAGCATTGCACATCTCAACTACTGTCATGCGGTTCTGCGTAAGCGTCCCAGTCTTGTCAGAACATATAACGCTTGCACTCCCAAGCGTCTCCACCGCAGGAAGCCGCCTGACAATGGCACGCTTAGCCGCCATGCGCCTTACGCCTATGGCAAGGGTAATTGTCACTACTGCCGGAAGTCCTTCTGGAATGGCCGCTACAGCGAGGCTGATGGCAATCAAAAACATATTGAGCGGGTCTATGTGCTGGAAAAGCCCCATTATAAAAATTACGAAACATATGGCAAGGGCTCCAACGCCAAGGTATTTTCCGGTTTGTGCCAGCTTATGCTGGAGCGGTGTCTGCGGAGGTGTCTGGTTGGCAATCATCCTGGCAATCTTCCCTACCTCTGTATCCATGCCAGTAGAAACTACTATCCCTTTACCATGGCCTGCCGTAATAGCGCTTGCTGAAAAAAGCATATTGCGGCAGTCGCTGAAAGGCGTTGCCGGCGGAAAAACAGTCTCTGCTTTTTTGCTTGAAGGTATGCTTTCCCCTGTCAGGGCGCTTTCTTCAACCTGAAGACTTGATGATTCGGTAAGACGTATATCCGCAGGCACAAGGTTCCCCGTTTTCAGTATTACGATGTCGCCAGGGACAAGCTTTTCGGCAGGAACAGCATATTCCTTTCCCCCGCGCACTACCCTTGCACGCGGACTCGAAAGTTTCTGCAATGCTTCTATGGCGTTCTCAGCACGGCTTTCCTGCACAACGCCAATAATGGCGTTAATGATTACGATTGCAAGGATAATTATCGAATCAATATAATCGCTGCTGTGCCTGTAGAAAGAAACCGCAAAAGATATCCCCGCTGCAGTCAGCAGCATAATGACAAGAAAGTCGCAGAACTGGGCAAAAAAACGGACAAGCAGTTTTTTCTTCTTTGGCTTTGCCAGCTCGTTTGGCCCTGCCGTTCTAAGGCGGCTTGCAGCCTGTTGCTGCGAAAGGCCTTTGGCAATATCAGTCCTAAGCTTTTTAGCACATTCCTCTTTCGAAAAGCTCTGCCACTGCAAATTAATCATCCCCCAATTTTTAATATGTATATTCGCATCTATAAAAAAATATGGTATAATATAAAAGATAAAACCATACGGGGGGCCTTTTATGGATGTAACGATTTTGAATTATGTTCAGAATCATCTTCACAATAGATTCACAGATTTCTTTTTCACACTGCTCTCGCGCCTCGGTAATGCGGGAGTTGTGTGGTTTTTCTTTGCACTATGCTTTGCCCTTGACCCGGCAAGACGGCACTATGCGATGATGCTTTTCTTTGCCGTTGCGCTGGCACATATCATAAGCCAAATCTTAAAGCCGATTATCGGCAGGCCGCGCCCATTTGTTGCCTATCCCGGCCGGCAGCTTCTTATCCATACGCCTGGCGGGTATTCATGCCCTTCAGGCCACTCTGCCTCATCTTTCGCTGCGGCGACAATCATTTTTTTTGTCAGCAGGCCTCTCGGCATTTTCGCATTAGCGCTCGCATGCGGCATTGCATTTTCACGCGTCTTTCTTTTTGTGCATTATCCGTCAGATACTATGTTCGGTTCTATCCTTGGCGTATTATGTGCACTGCTTATTGGCATTTTATACAGAGCGTAATTGTCTGTTTTTTAGTTAGCAGAATTAAGTGTACAACATATAAACAATTTTAAATTGATTATCACAAATATGTTGTGCATTTTTTAATTTTATTATATAAATGATTTAAATTCTCTTGATTTTTTCTTTTTTGTGAAATAAAATAATACCATTCCTTATATAAACAAAGTTCACATTGAGAAGGAGTGAAGGCAAATGATCAAATTTTTAGGAAGAGCAGAAATTCCTGGTGTATGTCTTAAATATTTTGTATTCGGTAACCGCCGCGACGGTTATGGTATCCGTATCAAAAACGAAAACGGAGAAACAAAGGATCAGTTCGTTTCCACTAAGCTTTCTTACACCATTGCGCTTGGTAATCAACTTCGCCGCTGTTTCGTTTTTTCTGAAACTCTTCCTGAAATCTTAGAGGATCTTCAGGTAGAGGCAAGAGATTCATCTGACTTTGCCATTAATAAATAAAGGCGGCATTTTTACTTTAGACAGCATTTAGGATGCATTCATCAAATGGATACATCCTATTTTTATATGAAATTAAATTGTTGATAATTTAATGCCGCTGGCCATCATCGCTGAAAACTGCTTTTTCGCGCATTTTCTTGTTCTTTATATACTTGTTGCTCCACCATACACTGGCAGCCCCAACAAGGATGTTAAGATAGTAAGTTACAAAGCGCCACACAATGATTGCCGGCCATATGCCCGACTTAAAATACGGCCCGAAAAAGATATAAAAGCAGCCCTCTGCGCCACCTGTAGAGCCTGGCAGGGGAACAAACGAAGAAATCATTGCTACAAAGACCTGCGCGGCAATCATAATGGAAATTTTGGCGCCGCGCAGGCCGAAACTGCGATAAATGAAATACGGGATAAGACTTGTCAACGTAATCTGAAGCGTTGTAAATGCCATAACTATTAAATAAAGCTTACCTGATTTGCCCATCCTTTTTGACGCGTTGTGAAACAGTGCAAGCTGGCTGTGTATCTGTTCATACCGCTCATCAGGATTGCGGCACAGTTTCATTTTATTGGCAATGTGCAGAAAAAAGCGGAGAATACGGTCTGTTATTTTTTTGCTTACCATAAACATAAAAACAACAGCAATAAAAATGACATTGCCAAAAATGCCTACAACAGTCAGCCACGCAAAGTTGTTTACATTAACCTGAAAATATTTAAGCTTTGCAATAACCATTATCACAGCATAGAGCACCATCACTATCTGATAGGTAAGCGTCTTTATCGCAATAGCTGAGCACGCTACACCCGTATCCATTCCCATGTTGTGCATTGTGATTATTTGCATTGGCTGGCCGCCTGTAGCGGATGGCGTGATTGCGCTGTACAGGACGCCAACCATTCCTATATTATAAGATTTGCTGTAATCCCAGTCCTTCCAAATATGTTTTACTATGATATGGAGTACAAATCCTTCCAAAAGCCAGCTCGCAATTACGGCTGCCATTGTAGCGATAACCCAACCTACCCTAAGTTTCGCTATGATATTTCCTAATGTCATAATACCATTCTGGCAGAATAAAGAATAAACTAATATACCGGTGGAAATTCCGAGTGTAGTAATTACGAGCCAGTTCTTTTTAAGTTTCTCCTTGATCTTTTTCGACATAAAGCATCTCCGAATTTATTTCAATGCGGTTCACAATTTTTTATTTTACAACATCGGGCTGCATTATACAAGCAAAATCAATACGCCCAGTACTACTGATGCTTTACATGTGGCAAAATCAACGGTATAATACTGGAAATGAAGAGAAATTAATATAAATTGAAAGAGGGCTTGGTAATGTCCCAGTACATAGGTCATATAAAAGTCCCATCAAGCGGCAGCATACGTCACATAGTAGGCTTCGGCGAAGGTGACCCAGGTTATGATGTGCTCGAAACCGTGTCGTCCGGAAATACGCCGTGCGTAATTTATTATTATATTAAAAGCCGCAAAAAAGGCAGTGTTTCTATCACTGAGTTTCAAAAAAAATATTTTGTTGAGCACTGCATTTACCGTGACCAGGATTCTGTAATTCCAGAGCAGAAAAATGGCGGTACCCTTCGCAATGTAACAAATGAATATCTGCAGGAAGCCGTTAAAGCTTACAGGGCATACCGTATGCTGCATAATGAATATACGGGTTTTCGCAATGATATCCTTGATTCAATCAAACAGGGCATTGAATGTATTTACCTGGGAAATATGGCAAAAGGCAAAGACCGCCTTACAGGTTTGCTTAACCGGTCAGGATTCCATGTGGAATCTTTTGATTTTAATACTATTAGCACAAAAGAAGGCATCTGCCTGTCGCTCGACGGGCTGTGTTTTAAGAAAGACGAGATTATACCTTGATTTTTCGGCACAAGCAGCATGTATGTGTTAAGAAAGGATCATTGTGCTGTCATGGTTTTTCATGTGTGTTTCCATTTCCGTCAGCAGACAGATAGCTCGACAGTATCTCGCCTGCATGTTCCATCATTTTTCTGTCATATTGGGCCTGTTCTGCTTCCGTCATATAGGCGGTGCGCTTAACAGACCTGAATTTGTATGTCCGGTTTTGTGAAGATGTTTGTTCAAAGACGATTTTTTCACGGCAGCGGACTTTATCATCTCCAGATTTATTTATCAAGTAACTTACGGCAGAAAATGTGAATGGTGTTTTCGGTGCCATTGGCGATCACCTCAAATCATGTTTATTAAGGCCGTTGATTGTCCTATGATGGATTTACCATAAATCAGGCGCAGAAAGCAAGAATTCATTTAAAAGCATCTCTTCCCTTATAATTGTTTTTGGCTGCAGACACAGCGCATATAATCACATGTCATATAATAAATTACTTCAATGCAGGTGATACGCTATGAAAACTGCAGCCGCGTACATAAGGGTGTCAACAAATGAGCAGCTTGAGTACAGTCCATGCAGCCAGCTCGAAAAAATTCAGGAATATGTAAGCAAAAACGGAATGATACTACCGGAAAAATTTATTTTTCGCGAAGACGAGGGCATAAGCGGCAAAACTGCGAAAAAGCGCCCTGAATTTATGCGCATGATTGGCATGGCAAAGCTTAAACCGAGACCATTTGACATTATAGTCGTTTGGAAATTTTCACGTTTCGCCCGCAGCCGTGAAGACAGTATAATTTACAAATCCATGCTGAGAAAGCAGTGCGGCATAGAAGTCGTATCCGTTACGGAGCCGATAGGCGACGATAAAATGTCCATTATAGTCGAGGCCATGATAGAAGCTATGGACGAATATTACAGCATAAATCTTGCTGAGGAAGTCCGCCGCGGCATGAATGAAAAAGTCATCCGCGGTGAGCCTGTCACTGCGCCAGCTTTTGGATATATTATAAAAAGCAAGCAGTACATAGCCGACCCTGACAAGGCTCCATTCGTAAAAATGATTTTTGACGACTACATAGGCGGCATGGGCTGCCGTGCAATCGCCGCTAAGTTAAACGCCATGGGCATACGCACAAAGCGAGGCGGCCTCTGGGAAAACAGAACCGTTGAGTACATTTTGCGCAATCCAGTCTATATAGGAAAAATCCGCTGGAACCCCAAGCATAAGACCCACCGCAATTTTAGCGATTCTGATATTATAATAACAGACAGCAGCCATGAACACATTTTAGATGACGCTACATGGCATGAAGCACAAAACATGATGTCCAAAAACAAACTGATGTACGGGCATGACTGCGGCCGCAAGAAGCCTGCTGCAACCATGCTGCAAGGGCTTGTAAAATGCAGCAGCTGCGGTAGCACCTTATCCCGGAGTGCTGAAAATTCCATGCAGTGCATTGGGTATGCACATGGCAAATGCAGTGTTTCACACGGAATTCTGACCTGCCTGCTTGAAGCAATGGTAATGGCTGCAATTCAAATGAATTTGAAACGCAGCAACATGATCTTAAATATAAAAAGGATTTCCAAGGCAGACTGTGCCATCGAAATAGTTGAAAAACAGATAGCACGCGAAAAGCAAAAGCTTGCCAGGATAAAAGCAGCGTATGAAGACGGTGCTTATACCCTTGAAGAGTATAAAGCCTCAACGCAGGAAACCCTTGTGCGTATTGAAGGTTTGAACAGCTGCAAAAATTGTAAAAGTCCAATGCAGATAAATAATAGTGCAGACATGCCGCTATGCCGGCATATCGATATATTTGAACAGCTCTGCAGCCCCGCTGTAAGCACAGAACACAAAAATATGATTTTAAGGTCGTTTGTCGACAAAATCATATTCGACCGGCAGAAAAATCAAATAGAAATTTTTTACTACCTGTGACTATAACAAATCGGGATACAGTGGCCCAGATGGAGAAATCGGAGCCTCGCTCCGCTATCTTAGCCAGCGTTACAGTATGCCGTACCCTGAGCTTAAAGCCATACTGACTGATGTTGGTACAGAAGAACTTGCCCACCTGGAGATGGTGGCAACCATCGTACACCAGCTTACCCGAAACCTCACACCAGAGCAGATAAAAGGCAGCGGCTTTAGCCCATATTACGTGAATCATACGACCGGTATATATCCATGTAATGCCAACGGCTTGCCATTTACGGCAGCTGCACTGCAGGTTACAGGCGACCCAATTACTGATGTTCACGAAGACCTTGCCGCCGAGCAGAAAGCCCGCACGACTTATGACAATATTCTGCGCGTTACTGATGACCCCGACGTTCGCGATGCAATAAAATTTCTGCGTGAG
>DCEF01000007.1 GCA_002316805.1 Ruminococcaceae bacterium UBA1036 | reverse complement strand
GAGGCCGAGCTGCATGGCAATTACAAGGCAGGCCTTGTAGGTTATGGTGCCAAGTATAACAGCAAATGTTGCATGGATAAGTTTAAAACGTCCGAAAAGGCTTACACCGATTATAACTGAAGCGAGCGCCATGACCATCATGCCGGTGCCGCTCCAGATGTTTGCCGAGCCTGACTGCTGGCTGAGTACGGAGCCTGAGAGCGCCGTGCATCCGTTGCCTATCATCAGGCCGATAATTTTCATTGCCCCTGGATTTTTGCCGAGCGACACAACGTACTGCGGATTGCTTCCTGCGGCGCGGAGAAGAAGCCCTGACTTTGTTTTAAGGTACATGTCTAGCAAAAGCTTTACAATAATGCAGCAAATAAGCGCGATGATTACCGCAGACCAGTTTTTTGCAGCTCCCTGAAGCAGCTTTGCGTGCCCTGAGGTGAAAATAGTTGGTTTGGTGTAATAGGCGAGCATGGAAGAGCCGTTTGTCACTGCGAGATTTATACTTGTTAACGCCGTCATTACAAGGATGCCGGAAAGCAGGTCGGTTATGTGCAGCTTTACGTTGAGAAGGCCGGTGACGCAGCCCGCGGCAGCCCCGCAGATGAATGAGACAAGGCATGCTATCCACGGATTGACACCCGCGAGTATAAGTGCACCTGTGACACAGGCGCCAAGCGGGAATGTCCCGTCAACAGACAAGTCCGGAAAATTTAGGACAGAATAAGTTACATAAACGCCGAGTGCCATAATTGCATAAGTAAAACCTTCCTGAAGGACATTGCCGAGCAGCCCAAGAAAAACATCCATTAGTCCATTCATCCTTTTCTGTTACAAAATTTATCCGACTTGTTCCGCATTTGAACATTCAGCGGGAAGTTTAAGGCCTGATTTTTCCATTACGCTTTTATTGTAGACCATCTTGCCTTCTGATACAGTATAGACCGGCGTATCTGCTGCCTTTGCCTCGCCTTTAAGAATTTTGGCGGCCATTTTGCCGGTTTCATTTCCGAGGGAAACATAGTCTATGCTGTCAGCGGCAAGGCAGCCGTTTTTGACCTGCTCAATTTCGGAGCCGAAAACAGGCACTTTTGCTTTATCTGCAGCCTGAAGAAGTGTGGAAAGGTTACTTACTACGTTGTTGTCTGTGAAGTTGTTGACACAGTCAACTTTTTTTGCCATTAGTGAAGCTGCACCTGAAGCTACTTCTGAGGAGTTTGTTATGCCGATATTCTCAATCTGGAAACCGTATTTCGGTGCGAGCTTTTTGATTTCTTTCAGATGAGAAACGGAGTTAGCTTCGCTTGTGGTGTAGAGTATGCCAATCTTTTTGGCCTTTGGGATAAATGAACGTATCATTTTTAGCTGTGCCTCAAGAGGCAGAACGTCGGAAGAACCCGTGCAAATTCCGCCGGGATGCTTGAGCGAAGAGACAAGCTGAGCAGCAACAGGATCCGAAACAGCTGTGAAAACTACGGGGATATTTGTATTTTTTGCGGCGCTGAAAGCAGACATTGCAGCGGGCGTTGCAATCGTGATGATCATGTCGTATTTTTTAGAGACCATGTTCTGTGCCATTAAGTCGGAATTGCCGTTGTCCGATTGTGCATTCTGAAAATCGACAGTAAGGTTTTTGCCTTCCTCCAGCCCACTTGCTTTAAGCCCTTCTTTAAGGCCTTTGTAGCAGTTGTCGAGCGACGGGTGGGCAGCGTACTGGATAACGCCGACTTTATATTTTTTTGTTGTACTTGCGGCTGAAGTTCCGGCAGAAGAAGCATTCCCGGAGCATGCGCAGGCAGTGACGGCGAGAATTGCAGCAAGCCCTGCTGCAACAATTTCCTTAAATTTTTTCATAATAAAATCCCCCTCTTAACTTTGCCTTTATTACGGCTGCTGACGGGCTATAGTATGAAAATTCGTTTATAACTGGGAAAATAAAAAAGCTCCTGCCCCCGTATTTAACAGGGGCAAGAGCTTTAGTAAGCATCCTGCGGTACCACCCAGATTGGCAATTAATGCCCGCTTGTTCCGTACACAGCCATGTACGCTTCCTTGGTAACGGGTGAAGTTCCCGTCAAAAGCTACTTGGCTTTAATATAAAGCCGTTTGCCATGCCCTCATAAGCCCATTCCTTCGGAATATACGGCCGAAGTCCCACCATCTGCGGCTCTCTTTGCGTATAATCTTGCCGAAGTACTCTTCTTACTCATCAGTTTAAAATTTTATTATTTATGTTACAGTATAGACAGATCTTTTTATTTTGTCAACGTTTTTGCCGGAAGAACAGGCTTTTTTGCTTTTGCGCCAGGCTTGGCTTTATACGGGCAGTGGCTGAAGTCAAGCTTTACATCTTTGCCGAGTTTGTAATACTGCCTTAGTTCGTAATGGTAAGCTGAGCTGAAAGAGTTGAAGTAGCAGTATCGTGAGTCAAACGCTTTCTGGTCAAAGTTTACAGTGCCGGCATTTAGAGCTGAAGCGTTTGCAGCCTGCTTTTCAATTTTGCAGTACGAGGCGTAGTTAAGTGATATGGGCGAAAACATATAAAGCAGTGAAAATGCTGCAACGGCGGCGGCGGAAAGCTGGATGTGGGATACGGCTTCAGTTTCTGCGTTTTCCATCATACGTAAAGCAAGCAGCAGCGTCATCACAGCAAGCGGAAGAAGCGGCCTTCCCGTGCTGCCCACTGCGGCAGGAATGAGCTGTGAAGCCCCCATGCTCAGTACAAGAGCGGCTGCAAAACGGCCTTGTGGCTTTTTGCGCAGAGGGATCAGAAAAGCTATGACTATGGCAATAAAATACAGTATCCAGTAAAGAAGCAGCAAAGCCGTTCTGATTTTTGAGTGGGAGCTGCCCATATCAAGTTTTGGAAATGCAAGCACCTGTGAAAGCGGTGCCATTACAGCGCCGAAGGCGATGAAAAATTTAATGAAGCTGGTAAATTTTCCATAGTGGCTGTGGATAAAGCAGACGGCGCATATTCCAAGCACTGAAGCGATAGGCCAGAGGCCGTTATTGAACTGTGAAAAATAAGTGGCGAAGTTCCATCCAAGTGTATGGATGAGGTTTGTATTTGCATTATGTTTTATGTGATGCAGTCTGTAATAGGCGCCTGGGCATGTATATGTAAAGACCATAATTGCAGTGGAAGCAGCGGTGAGGGTCCAAAGATATTTAGAAATTTTTCCGTCTTTGTGCAGCATGATAAACGAAACGGCGCAGAAAACGAAAAGCGCAGTTGCGACCTGCTCGTGCATCAGTCCAGCCAGCACAAAGAAAAATGGGCAGACCCACTTTAAAACGCGTGGCAGGGGTCTGTTCTGCAATACGTTCCAGAACGGAATAAATCCGAGAAGGAAGAAAAACATAGAATAGAGGTAATTACAGGAACCGTCCATCCACATGAATGTATCTGCAAAAAGATGATATGAAATAGGGATGAGCCCTGGGAAAAAAGCGCATACGCACGCAAGTGCAAAGTCACGTTTCCATCTTTTTTCCTGGACTGTGAGTCTCCCTGTTACGCAGTAAAAAAGGGTAAGGGCAGTGCACTGTGTAACAACAGGAGTTAAAATCTTCCATATGGAAAGCCCGTCGAGTAAGAGCAACGACGCAAACAGGTTTGCCATTCTGGAACCTGCGTAGTGGTAATAATAGACATAATATTTCCATATTTTTTGAAGGGTTCCGCCATAGACGGTAAAAGTAAAGTCATCGCCCTGAGGAAAAGAATAGCTGTAAAGAAATAGAAAAAGAATGAATGCAACAATAAAAGGCAGATAGACAGCATATTTTTTTACTTTCGAATTATGCATAAAAGTTTCTCCTCTACAGAATGTTGAAGTATTGCCTGGCTTTTACAAAATCTGCACAGCGGATACCTGATATTACGAAAAATCCTTGCACATTCTACACGATTTTCCAACAAATGTAAAGAAAAACTTTTGTAACTCTCTTCAAAATTTTATAAAGACTTCAGACTTTGCTATTACCTCAGATGATGTTCCTCGCCCGAAAGTTTTGTATATGTGGCGCATTTCTACGAGAGTATCGCTTTTCTGCCCTGAATCATTTA
>DCEF01000017.1:83113-84957 GCA_002316805.1 Ruminococcaceae bacterium UBA1036 | reverse complement strand
TTGCCATTTTCATCAACAGTGGCGACCGATGGGTCAGAAGACTGCCAGAGCATATTTGAGTTCGTTGCATTTGTAGGGGTTACTGTAGCTTTGAGTGAGTAATGGCTGCCTTTCAGGAGGTTAAAAGAACTTTGGTCAAGTTTAGCAGATGTGACTGGTACAATAACTGAAACGCTGCATACTGCCGTAAATCCACCGTCCTCACTTGTAGCGGTTACGGCTGTATTGCCGACTTTGTGTGCGGTAACATTACCGTCCTTGTCTACTGTGGCAACGCTCTCGTCGGACGATGTCCAAGAAATGTTTTTATCCGTTGCATTATCAGGTGTAACAGTTGCAGTCAATGCTTTCTGGCCGTTCACGCCTAAATTTAATGATGTCCTATCAAGACTTATTCCCATAACAGGCATATAAACGGTTACAGCACACTGTGACGTAAAGCCTCCGTCATGTGAAGTCGCGGTTATCGTTGCCTTACCGCAGGATAAGGCATTCAGGTTTCCTGCATTATCTACTGCAACAACATCTGGATTGCTTGATGCCCATGCAACACCTGTATCTGTTGCGTCTGCAGGCTGTAAAAGCGCGGCTAAAGAAGAATTAGTTCCAATGGCGAGTTTGAGTGACGATTTATCTAATGATATCCCTGTTACAGGCACAACAACGGTAACTTTGCATTCTGATGTAATTTTGCCTGCCTTTGCTGTAATGACGGCAGTACCGCCCTCAACAGCAGTAATTTTTCCGCCTTTATCGACTGCAGCGACCTTTTCGTTGGAAGACGACCATGCAACGGTTTTATCTTCCGTTGTGTCTTTAGGAAGAACTACCGCAGACAGTGTATCAATTTCACCCTTTTTAAGAGTTACGCTTGTTTTGTTCAGCCGGATTTCGGAAATTGAAACGACAACAGCAATTTTGCAATGTGCGGTAAAACCGCCGTCGGCTGTTTTGGCTGTAATGACGGCCTGGCCGATGCTTTTCGCAGTAACTTTGCCATTATCATCGACTGCTGCAACGCTTTCATCGGAAGACACCCAGTCAATTGCTTTATTTGTAGCATCTTCCGGGGTAACCGTCGTTTTTAACGTCTGGGAGCTGCCGCGCTCCATTGTAACTTCAGGCTTTTCTAATATTACCCCAGTTACCGGAACGATGACTGTCACTTTGCACTGTGCCGTCGCTCGACCTGCCTGCGCCGTTATAATGGCTGTCCCACCTTCAACGGCTGTAATTTTACCATTGGAATCGACAGTGGCAACAGAAGGATCAGAAGAAGACCATGTAACAGTCTTGCTTTCCGTCGTATCTTCCGGTTCAATTGTGGCTTTCAGATTCTGTCTGCTGCCTTTGATTAATGTGATATTGGTTTTGTCAAGGACAATCCTTGAAATCGAAATACCAACCGATATCCTGCAGCTTGCGGAAACATTGCCGGCCGAGGCCGTGATTGTTGCCGTACCTGGTTCTGCAGCCGTAATCTTTCCATACGAATCTACGGAAACAACCGAACTGTCAGATGATGTCCATGATATGGAATCGGTTGTATCCGAAGGCATAACTGTTGCAGTTAGGACTCTGGATTCGCCTTTTTCCAAAGCTATATCCGTCATATCCAGCTTAACCGATACTATGGGCACGGACACCGTAACAGCGCATGAAGCTGTCTTCCCATTAGAAGATGCAGCCGTAATCGTAGCTTTGCCACCCTCAACGGCAGTAACTGTTCCGTCGGGACTTACCGACGCGACTTTGCTGTCCGAACTTGTCCAGCTGATTGCCTTACTGTCGGTTGTATCAGTGGGGGAAATGGAAGCATTAAGCTGCGCTGTCTGGCCTTTTTC
>DCEF01000017.1:76048-82912 GCA_002316805.1 Ruminococcaceae bacterium UBA1036 | reverse complement strand
AAGCGGCACAGATACTGTAACAGTACATGAAGCTGTCTTCCCATTAGAAGATGTAGCCGTAATCGTAGCTTTGCCACCCTCAACGGCAGTAACTGTTCCGTCGGGACTTACCGACGCGACTTTGCTGTCTGAACTTGTCCAGCTGATTGCCTTGTCCTGCGTTGTGTCAGCAGGGGAAACAGAAGCAGCCAGCTGCGCCGTCTGGCCTTTTTTAAGTGGGAGGCTGCTGCGGCTGATACTTAATCCGCTGATTGGGATTATCTTTTTAATTGGTTTTGGTTGTGCAGTCTTATTCGACTGTTTCGACTTATGTGCACTACCGGATAACGAAGAAGACTTTTGGTTTCCGGCTGTACTATATTTTTTCGGTGTTGTCGTTGCAGATGCACTATATGTATTTGAATAACTTTTACCTGATACAGGTGAACCCTGCGTAACTTGAGCTTGCCTACCAGTTTGGCCTGTAGTTTCTCTTGAACTTTGTGATATACCAGACATATCATTTGAGCTGTCTGTATCATCTGAAATTTTCGAATTCGGTGGAGCCGAAATAATTTTCTTACTTTGAATCGGATTGATGTTACTGATATCTTGCGAAAGCGCTTTTTTTTCAGCAGAAATGGGATTTACATTGACATTACTGCTGCTACCTTTTCTGCCTACTGCACCTGCGTTTAACGTAAGCAGCAGTATTGCAAGCACCAGAAGGATACCGACCGTAAGAAAATGGGATTTTACTTTCTTTTCTGATTTCATATGTTTCCCTTCCAGTTAAAAAGTGAATTAAATTAGAACAAGTCGGACAAAATGTCCGACTTCAGAATTTCGGTGTATAACCTCCTTTTATCGATAGGTGAGTTTTCATTGGCGGCAGGCTTTGCCAGCCGAAAGACAACGGAACTTCCAGATCAATTTCTGCTAAGCAGGTCATTTGCTTTGCATTCTGCTTACTTGGAGCAAATGGTGTATTAGTAATTTCTGCCTGCAACCCTGAAAGAGCATATTCTTCAGCCCCATTGGAATATTTTATATGTTCACCTCCTTCATCATGTGCTTTCAGGCGTTTGTCAATTCTTCCATAAATGTCGCCGGCATCAAGGCTTTCTGTCCATATTCCGGATTTTTCAGCACGATACCCGCCTGAATAGCCTTCTCTGACGCCGTTGTAAATGTTAGCGTAATTGTCTTCACAGGTTTCCGTTATAGACGACTGGACGGCATCCCGCACTCCCTGCGCAATTATTTGCAGGCGGGCATATTCATAAAGGACACCAGAAAAAACAAGGAGCGCAAAAATAATAAAAATCGTACTGATATAAAAACTGCCTTTTCTGCTTTTTAATATCTTCTTTATTTCCAGTACACCTCACTTTTTCCGGAAGCAGTTCCATGCAGAGTGACAGGAAAACTGCCAAGCCCGCCCCACAATCCTGCTTCTTTTGTAATTGTGCAGGTCACTGTTATTACATTGCCTTCCTGTATCTTTCCTATCTGCGACCAGCGAATATCCGGAGAAATTCCTGTATTCGCTGTCAGCTCCTGAGTGCGCTTATTCGTTTCATTTCCAACACAGCCGGAAACTTCTGCTGTCCTGCACAATTCCGACGCATATGTATTAAGCTGCTGTTTTGCCGTAAGGCAGGGAAAAATATAAAAGACAGAAGCAATCACCAGCACGGCCAAAAGCAGAAAAACAGCTGAGCTGATGACAACTTCGCCGCGTTTTGACTGTAATATTTTCATGGACTCACCTCTTTTTGTTAAATAAATGCAGCAGCTTTTCCAAACAAATCGATAATAATAACAGTAAACAGTGTCAACGCTGCGCAGACCATGACAACAACAGACGGAGCCCGCACTTTATCAGGGAGTTTCTTTGCTGCCATGCGCAAATTCTGAATGCCTGAATTTCTGAAATCATACTCAAGCATTTGAAAATACATCGTGCAGTCGTCGCCATGCAGCACTGCCTGTAGGCCGCGCGATACCTGGCTGAGTTGAAAACTGCCGACTCTTGTTTCAAGCCTTGTAAGAGCGCGTTCCTGCGGCCCGCTTTTCATGTCTGCAACAGTTATCTCAAGCTCCTCCTTTAACTCTTTCCCGGC
Source organism: Ruminococcaceae bacterium UBA1036 (assembly GCA_002316805.1). Lineage (GTDB taxonomy): Bacteria > Bacillota > Clostridia > Oscillospirales > Acutalibacteraceae > Thermocaproicibacter. Next base: position 80,807 of record DCEF01000017.1, on the reverse strand, counting down.
GTTTGGAAGATAGCTTGATAAGATTCTGACAACATTGCGGTCTGTTTTAAGCTCTTCTGAAATGTCCGATACAAAGCGCGGCAGTTCAGCTTCAATTTTCTGTGTTTTACTATTCATTCGCTGTTTGGCTTCCTTTAGGTCATCAAACAGTTTCCAGATAGCCCAAAACAGAAATACGGCCGCAGCGATAGGACTGAAGAAGCAAAAAATTATTGCTGGAATGAGTTTGAGAAGAAATTGCACAATAACTTTTGCGTAATATGTCTCCGGTGTCATATCCATACCAGCTGACCTAAGTACAGCCACCATCGTTTCTCTTTTGTCTGGATTCAAGTGAATAAACCTTGAAACCCGCGTGGCAAGACTAAGCACAAACGAATCGAATGCTTTTTCTTTTTTTCCACTATTTGTATTCTGTGTGACATGTAGCAAAGAAAATGTATGGTCTAAAGACGGTAAATGCATTGCGCTGCACAAAAGCATGTAAATACCAAAGGCAAGCAGCAAAAATACTATAAATAAAATAATAATCACCTCTGATATTCAAGCGGCCGCGTCAACTTAATTACGCGTACCAGACAGATAAAGAAGATAATGGCATCGGCTGCAAGAATGATTTTGCCTGCTAATGTATTCATAAGGATACTGTACCAATCTTTATTTTGAGTCCAGAGAAAAACTGGCTCAAGCAAAAGGAAAAGAGCTGTAAAGACAAATTCTTTGAAAGGGCCGTACAGTTCCAGGTTTACTTCACTGGATACGATACGCATATCCGAAAACTTATCTACTATAGGCATTAATGTGCTTTTAAGGTTACGGTTACTTTGGCAGGAAATTACCGCATCAATCCATTCGCGCCAGACATCATTGTTGATGCTGCCTCTGATGTTCATAAGTTCCTGGTTGACATTTGAGTTGATTAAGGTTACTTGCGCGAGAAACTTTTGGAAAATCCCCTTTACCGGTGAGTGAAAATATTCGATATTGTCCTTTACAGCTTTAACAATGTTTTCTGACTGTATATATTGCATCGTGATTAGTGACAGTGACGTTTCGAGTTCCCTGTTTAACCGGCGATGGTACCCGAATGCAGAAAGCAAGATATAAAGGAACGGGATAAGGGCAAATCCTACAGCTAATACTGGCATGAGAATTATATTATTCAAGAGGCTTGCAATTAGAATGCCAACGACCATCAGCATGATAGATGCAAGGCAAATCGACGAAAATCGATTGGACTGATTAGTGGACTGAAGTATTATTCTTGACTCCTGTATAATCGCATGGACACCATGTGCTTTCTTGGGGTGCAGGCTATTATTGATTTTTTCGCGCATGTTTTTCCGGTGCTTTGGCATTGACCTAAACGCAGAACTAAGCATGTTTACCAGTGAAATATGCAGCAAATATAAAATGCCGAACATGATCAAAATAAAAGCGACTAAGTAAAGTGTCATTATTTTTTCTCATCTCCAATCAACTTTTTCAGTGTATTTTCCAGAATGCCGTTATCGCGGAGTTCCTGCTGCAGCTTTTCCGAGATAACGGCGACTTTTTCAAAGCGGCCGTTAACAACTGTTTTTCCGTTTTTTTCAGCGTTTTGAAGAGTGCGAAATCTATAGAGTGTGTTTAGCTTGTATGTTTCGTCTTTATTAGGGATACACTCACAGATTTCTACAATCCTCCGGACGTTATCTTCCATTTTCCTTACAATGAAAGTAATAGGAAATGCTTTTGCGATAGATACTTTCAGCAGTTCTCCGCTGAGGTTTCCTTTTAGGCTGCACAAATCAAGGATACGGTCATAAATTTCAGCGCAGTTTTTTGCGTGGACTGTAGTAATAACAGCATGGCCAGTTCGTGCAGCCTCCTGTGTTTCAAATGCTTCACTGCCCTTCATCTCTGCCATGCAGATATAATCAGGGTTAAATGTTAAGCCTTGTTCCAAGAGCATTTGCTCTGTTACACATTGCTTCGGATCGTCACTGTCACGGGTAACCGTATGCAGGACGTTATTAAGAACAACACCATTACCATCGCGCCTGGTGAGATCTATTTCGCGTGTTGTATTCTCAATTGTGTAAATGCGCTTCCAGTCAGGTAGCGTGGACAATATCCAGCCCATGACTGTGGTCTTCCCTGAACCGGTTGGTCCGGCAAGGCAAATTGAGATCCCATACCGATAAACTGTCGATAAAAAATCAAGCATTTCTTCGGTAGCCATGCCGCTTTCGATAAAGGCTTTTTTTCCGAGCCTTTTCGGGTTAATATACCTGATTGATGCTTGAACACCGACGTCATCGTCAATGACGCCGGGCCCATTCACAGTGATCCGGATCTTATTGTTAAGATGCCCGCGGACACATGGCCGTGCCTCATCAAATGTTATATTAGATTGCCGCAGCAGCCGTTTTACTACGTCTGTAGCGTGCTGAGGGGAGAGAAACTGTTCTTTAGAGCGTTCAATCCGGCCGTCACAGTATGATATTTTCACGTCGTCCCACCGGTTGATATTGATTTCTTCCCAGTCGTTATTTTCTCCGTTAAGGTAAGGCGTGAGAAATGAATATTCGGCCATCTCGTTATATAACGCCGCGACAAGTTCGTCGGTTGTGTACCCCGAAACAGAAAATTGATGTTTGCTGATATACTGGCGTATATAACTCTGCTCCATTTCCTTCTTTCTTGCAGAGCCCCTTTCTGATAGCAGCGACGCGTAATGTTCGGACATATAATGTTGTACTTTACTAAGCAAGCCAGCGTATTTAAGTTGATTAACACCAGAGTTGAACATATCACCTGTATTAGTCATTTAAGACCGCCTCGCTTATCATTTTTTCCATAGTGGAGGCGTAATCTCTGGCATTTTTTCCAAATGCAGTATCGAGCAATTTACCGGAATCAAACTGATTGGTCAGTGCTGGTACATTTGGCAGGCAATATGCACTATTGCCAAGAAAGTCAATAACGGGTGCAACGTCTTGGTCTGGCATTATATTGTTGATTATATTTATTTGGCTGGCATAACGAAATTTGCTGGGCTGGAGAAGCGGCTTTTGTGATTGAATATAACTGATACTTTTAATTGTTGGGTTAACGACTTTAAACGTTACATCTGCTTTTTCTAATGCAGTAGCCGTAAGCATATCAATTGTAATATGGGATGTGCAGTCAATGACAATGAAATCTGCAGTCTCGTAAAGCATTGAAATAAAATCACCCGCTCGTTGAAGACTGTATTCAGGATATGTGCGTATATTTTCGCCTTTGCAATAACTGAGAACCGCGAGGTTGTCATTTTTATCGCATGGCACGCAGTGCTGCAATACGGTCAAGCCAGTGATAGATGGCAAAGCTAACAAATCACCAAGTGATGGCGCATTTTTTCTTGCCGGCATCAGTAATGGCAGCAAAGGTGATTCGGTATCACAGCCGACAATCAAAGTGTTCTTTTTCATTTTAGACAACATTTTAGCAATCTTTACGGCCGTAATGGTTTTGCCGCTTCCTGGGCTGCCCCAAACAGCGATGATTTTATTTTCCACTGTTGGTTCCTCCGGATTCTACGCTATTATTAGACTGTGATTGGCTTGACTTTGCCATCTGTGAATCTAAATATTCCTTTTCAGCATTAATAAATTTTGCTGCATTAGTCTCAGTGCCGCGATAAGCTAAGGCAGCGTGCAGAGTACCGTTCTTCTCGTAATCGACAAGTTTTACAGCTTGTGCCTGTGTTGCAAGGACGGTGATTGTTGATGGCATATCATCGGAATTTGAGGCGTTCTTGCCTGTTTGGTTGGTATCTGACCTATCAACGCCTTTATTATTAGTTGTGGTAATAACCTGTACATACTGCAATTCAGGCGGGGCAAGAGTTGCTTTCATATCACCATAATCGGCGACATAGAAGGATATTATATCCCCAGGCTGCAGCTTACCGGACAATCCAGATGCAAAGCTCTTAATTGTAACTGATACTGCCTGCTCAGTGCCGTCCAGTGTTGATAAGCCGCCGTATGGTGATTTACTGTTAACCTTTGTAGACAGAATATTATCTCCAGGCTGGAGATCCGCAAGCGCATATTTGCCAATAGCCTGGTCGGCAGATTTTAGAGTGTTAGATGGAAGATTATATCCGCCTTCCTTTGTAGCTTGAACCATAGACTTTGTTATTTTTGCACCTTTTGATATAGGCTGCACGACACGAACAACGTCTGTTTGTCTGCTATTTGCAGCGTTAACCGCAGGTGCTACAGCAAAGCAGATAACCAAAGCAAGAACGATGCTGACGGCAGCTAAAGCTGTTCGGTTTCTGAATAGCTTTTTCATGAAAAATAAAGACCTCCTAATTAATAAAAACATATGCAAAAAAGCACCCTGTACCAAGCCAGGGTGCCATTGCATAAGACTTTCTTTTACCTTTACGAAAAGCGATGAGGTACACGATTAAAAAGAGAAGAATTCCGGTCAAAGTACCGATTGTATTTGCTGCAGCGCCTAATACAAATCCAGTTGCGGCTGCAAGCTTTACGTCACCTCCACCAATTCCTTTTTCATTTGTAATATATGAAACTATAAAGAACAGCACAGATACGCTGAAAGCGCCAACTGCAGAACGTACGGGCTGAAAATCAATTAATCCTGACGCCGCAGTTAAAATTACAATCCAGTTTGGAATCGTATGGCTTTTAGCATCGTAATATCCGGCAATTATCAGCGCCTGAGAAAAAAACAAACCTTTCAGAATCAGTATCGGACA
>DCEF01000017.1:71725-75798 GCA_002316805.1 Ruminococcaceae bacterium UBA1036 | reverse complement strand
CTGTAAATGCGCCTAAAAGAAAAATCACGGAATTATGAAAAGATACCACTGATTTTAGATGTGATACTCGGCCAGAAAGTACTTGAAAAATAACCAGTCGCTGTCGACAAAAGCAGCATGCCAATTACAATTGCGACTGCAATTCCCACGAGAATTTCAGTTGTTCTGTTTGCACCGCTTGTGTCCCTGAAGACACTCATCGCTTTTTTCACTGCACAGTGAATTTTTCCTTTTTTGTTTTTAATAGCTTCAAACATTGTTTATTCCTCCAATTAATCAAAATTTTGTTCGTATTTTCTTGCAAATGGCAAGTTAGCTTGTATCAAACAAAGCTTTTTCATTACGGCTTTTACAGACACAGGTAACTTCTGATGCATAATATCCCATTGACAGCCCTCCTTTCTAATGCAGAATTACTCAGTAATAAAAGCATCGATATGAGATTAATACCGCGATAGACATTAAAAATGTCAAAAGAAAAATAGCACCCGCGTTTTGCCCATGGTTGCAACAAATTGATTCAAGCAGTGGATAATAGTTGTAAATTAAACCTGCAATCAATAAAATATAAGGGATAACTTCTTTTCCTTTAAATCAGCTAAATAGCAGGCAATTGATTTTAGAGTGGCAAACACGACCGAATTGGAATATAGCCACCAATTTTGTGCAGGAAGTGTATAATAATGGCTAATAAAGATAAGAAAAATAAAAATGGGCATGGGAGAAAAAATAGTTGCATTCAACGTTTTTTCTTTATACGCATTTGTCCACAACAGATCACATTGAGCGAGCGTCAATTTGTCATTTTGCTCATTGCTTTTGCCGTTTGTTTTGCTTTGGTGTTCTGCTTTTGTACAAAAATTCTGTTTATCGTCGCTTTTGTTTTCTTCTATTTGCTTGTTAGATGTGCTCATCTTGTTTATTCCTTTTTGTGCATTATAGCATTTATTCCTACGACTTTATGGTCGTGCAACGGTTCGATCTTGTTTTGTTCAGACCGCATTGATAGGGCCACACTGCTCTGTGTTAAAACGCAAAAAAGTAAGTCGGACATTTTGTCCGACTTTTTTCATTTCACCATTTCCGGTCCAACGTGCCAGTCATCATAGACGTTGCCGCTTATCTGTGTGCTGTCCGTCAGGTTGGCCGACAGCATGCCAGCTGGAGTCCAGACATCTTCAAGGTAGGTATACGCTGTATAGGTTCCGTCCGGATACCAGATCGGGGTAAAGTGTACCCGACGGCCATAGGTGGAATACGGATTCTCCTTAAATGCAAAGTCCGCATTCAGTCCGCCTGTAATGAGGTCAAGTACACGCCAGTATTTTTTGTACTGGAACTCTGGAAAATAAGTAATAGCTGTCTGCGCGCCGGTTACCCAAGAGCTTACTGAGGCATCAACATTGGCCGGGACATCAATTTTTACGCCATATCCGGATTTCATTTGCTTTCCATTTGCTGTCGGGTCTTTGTCATCCGGCAGCAAATTCATTTTTGCAGATAGAGAAGCCGAATACGAATTGCAGTTGAAGTTCCATTTGCCTTTATCAACCCACTGGCCTTCATCTACCCACTCGCCTCCAGACTGCCAACTGGGACGTGCAATCCATACGAAGTTTGATACCCATACCCAGTTTGGAACCCAGTAAGCACTCCAAACCGTCCATGAACCAGCGGACACTGACGTATAGTTTGGCGGGGAAACAGGCTTAAAACTGTCGTTGCGGTCTGTGGCGGTTGGATCCGGCGGTGTCTTTTCGGTAAGCGCCTCTACCTTAGCCGAGATTGTATCGTCGCTCAGAATTCCTTTTGTGGACGAGACGCCAATGCTTACAGTCTGCGGAGTGCTTGGAGTATGCCACTTCACCCACACAAGCTGGCTTTCACCGGCAGGCATTACAATATTGCTTACTGTGTACGAGCCGCCGAGAATATGGAAAGTGACACTTGCGGGAGAATCCGGATTGATTTCATCGTCCGAGCTTAAATATACCGAAGTGATAACGTCAGTGTTGCAGCGGTATTCCGTGTTATTGGAGCCGCCGGAACCGTCGTCTTTGAATTTTACAACACCAAGGCCTAGCTGGTTGATTATTGTGGAGTCGGACTGCCGGCCCCGTTTGTTCCCGTGAAAAGCAGGATAGCCTAAATCGGGATGCTCCAGAAACATGGAAAGCGGCAGCTGCTGATGGGTAAGGGAAACCATTTCTGCCCGCAGGCCGCCAGACAGGGCCTCATCGTACAGCGCCGCTTCCGTTGCCGTCATGGCGTATTTATAGCCGTCAAAATAAAAATAAGCGATAGGTTCAAGCAGCAGCTTGTACTTACCGTCCGTCAGTTTTGAGTAAGAGGTACCAACAACTTGCGCAATTTTCTTAATAACCCAGTTTGAACAGAAGTACTTTTTAATTGCATTAATATTGGTGTTTCCGCTCTCCAATATAATCTTTGGCATAGTTTTATCTGGCTTAACGTAAACATATTTACCATAATTTATTTGCAGAGTTGATCCACAACGATAATGCAATTTACTTTTACGGACAAAAGAGTTGGTAACATTAGATTCAGCATAATTGGTTAGATCGATCGGCCTTGAGACAGGCTTATTGTCGTTGACCCTGACAACCGTTACTCGAACCCCGTCATCACCGTTCCAGTAGCTTCCGCCGCTTCCATTTCCCATGCCGCTGCCGCCACCGTTGTTCATGTTTCCGCTGCCATCGGCATTTGCGGTAAAAGGAAAAGATGTAAAAGAGACTACCGCACAAAGAGCCAGTGCGGCAATACGTTTCCATTTCATTCAAAACCTCCATATTATAAAGAAAGGGTACAACCGATTAACTCGATTGTACCCATAAATTCGTATTTAAAAGCTTAATCCATGGTACCAACTTGGTCATCATCATGGGAATCGTGATCACCGCCCATAATTGTTTGCTGACCACCAGTTCCCCACGCTTTGTGTGTATCAAAGCCACCTGAAGTCTTATTACCGTTTACCGAGTCTCCACTGGATTTTCTAGTGGACGTACTACCACTAGAATGTTCTCTCTGTGTTGTACCACCTCCAGAATAACTGGAATGATGTGTGGTCGGTGCTTTCGGAGGAGTCTTATAGGTCGGTCTTTCCGACCGGTTCGTTAATGTCCCATTCGTTGGCTGCTTACCGTTTTTGCTGTCACCATGAATTACTGGCTTTTTCGGGGTAGAAACAGATTTCTTCGTAATGGTCAACGGTGCGCTGGAGCTTTCTCCTTTTTTCGGGACTACTGCTGAGCCTGTGCCTGCAATTCCGGATGACACAGATAGAACTTTTGCTCCGCTGACTGATGCCGCAGAAGCAGGAGCTTCAGATGAAACTGAAGAAGAGACTGAAGAAGAGACATCGGATAGATTCTTGTTTACGGCATTTGCATTTTGATAAAGGATAGAAATGAGGGCGCAGATACACACGGCAGCTATACTTGAAATTGTTGTGACTTTTTTAGCTTTAGGTGTTAACTTTATCATATTTTTATCTCCATTCGTTGCGTGGTAAATTCCTTAATATCTAACTTACCACATTGGCTAATATTGTCAACCCATAAAACAGCCATGGATTTAAGTCGGACATTTTGTCCGACTGTCCAATTCCCAAAATTTATATTGTAGCTTCCGTAAGCTTTTGCTCTCCAAGGTAGGAAATAAAAGCGCTTTTCCAGTATGCGTCAATATTGCGTATATTTTTTGGCTTTATTCCTCGTTCGCGCATATGTTCAATAAACCCCACGATGTCTTCTTCGTCAATATTTTCGAGGCGCCTTTTAAGTGCGTATCTGCTTTGGCTGACACCATGTATCTTAGTTGACGGCACAAGCAGCATTTCCGCAATGCAGTTTAGCAAGACCTTTGCCGCTGAGATATCATCAGGATGGTTATCTTTAATCCAGTTAAAATCAATCTGATTTTCAAGGCTATGTATAATTTCATCGGTCTGTCCGTCGGTCTTAACAGTGTTAGTTTTATCTGTAGACTGACTGACAGAAGTATTACTAAGCTTAGTATTACTTAATAGAGTATTACTATATAGAGTA
>DCEF01000017.1:60385-71582 GCA_002316805.1 Ruminococcaceae bacterium UBA1036 | reverse complement strand
ATTACTATATAGAGTATTACTATTACCACCCCCATTTAGCATAGGGTGCTTTAAGCATAGGGTGCTTTTTGCATAGGGTCCAAAAAGGGGGGTATGGTCATTTTCATGTTTTTCACCACTACCCCCTTTTTGGGGGGTATGGTCAACAAGAGCTTTTTCAGGTGTTACCTTAGCACCACCCCCATTTCGGGGGGTATGGTCGGAAGAAGCCTCTGCCGGTTTATTATTAGTGCCTGTGGGTTTAATTTTCTGGCCATTTTTATTGAGGTTAATGGTTGACGGGGTAGACAGATCAGGTTCAAAGAGAAGGTCATATTCGTACATGAAAGATCCCTTTCTGCCGGACGGCATTCTGTACTGTTTCAGGTAACCTGTAGCCTTCAGTTCTTTCCATGCTCCATCAAATGCCTTATCTCCTTCTTTGCACATAGAGCGGAGTTTCCAGAGACGCAGGTCAATCCCTGGAATTGTGATCAGGCTTTGAATTAGGGCGTATAGCCCTTTCGCTTTCAAGGACAGGTTTTTGTCTTGCAGTGCTGTATTGGATATCTGCGCGAAATTCACGCGGTGGATACGAAAACGTCCATCATTTTCAGCCATTTGAATTTTCCTTTCTTATATGTCCTCTATCAATTATTTTCTGCGCGCTTTTACGGGCTTGCAACCGTACAGCCTCTTGGCTGTGTCGCATTAACGAAGCCTTGCGGCTCCGCTGCTCTGCGTAAGGGGCAGAAAAAAGGACCTGCCAAAAGGTAGGTCCCACTTATTAAACCTGACATTTTGTCCTATTTAATAATGATTATTTGCCTATATGCATGTTATTCAAATAGGCTTTATATGCGCTAATTTGAATTCTGCGAGTTTTTCTTCACTTGCATAAGAAAAAAGTTTTACCTTTATTCGTGTAAGCTCTTTGTAGTTTGGAGAAAGGAACTTGTAAAACCAATAGAAGATAGGATAAGATCTGGAAAGTATATATTGATTATTTTTGCTGCTATAAATTGGCAGTATATTATCTGCTAATTTCTGGACAGCCATCATTCCTACTTTTATATTGCCAATAATTTTACACGGTGCGCATGTACCATACCAACGGCATACACTTGGCCGAGCAGAATATATTGCGCAGCCTAATCCTTCTTCCCAGAATATACATAATGGCAAATCGTTGTAATCCGTCAAATCATTTTCGCGGCAAATTTCCCTTTCTGTTTGCTTATATGTTTCCAAGTCATCAAAGACGTCAGGATGTTTTCTACGGAAAAAATTTGCGTAGAGACGTGAACTACCAATATATTTCGACAGATTCATATGTCGTGCATGCAAAAATTGTAAAATATACAAAAATTCGTTTTCACAAATATAAAAGTAATCTTTGCAACAAGAATTACATCCTTTAATGCATATATTTGTTATTCCCAAATTGGCAGTAAATGCATCAAAATCAGCGAAAGCTTTGCACAATTTGTTGGCACAGCTAAATTTATTTACCATTATGCTATCTCCTTTTACTGAATTATATTGAGAATAGCACAAAATTGAAGCTAATGCAATTTTTCCCTTTGGGAATCGATAATGATCAAATTATAATCTTCCTTTAATTGTTTTATTCTTTCCTTTTGCAAAGGCGAATAGGGAGATGAACTCATCCCTTTTCTTGTCTCTTGTATATTTTTAGCGCCGCATAAAAATTTACTTTTAATTTGCAATTTTATAGCACTTCCTCATTATATTTTTTGAACTTCAGATGGAGATTGTAGTGACAAGTGTAGGCTTTTCAGCGTATTATTTGACACTGCCTGTTTGATCTTTTATTTGTAATTACTATGCGTTTTCACGGGCTTGCAACCGTACAGCCTCTTGGCTGTGTCGCATTAACGAAGCCTTGCGGCTCCGTTGCTCTGCGTAAAAAGGCAGTAAAAAAGAAGCCTCTGCGACAAATTAGCTATCCCTGTCGATATAAACTTTGATTTCCGTTCCGTCATCTCCTTTTTTAATATCAATCAGTGGGTGTTGATCTCTTCGTGATATGCAAGCATATTTTTTTAGTACTAAAGCCACTCGCCGAGTGTTGATAACGGTATTCCAATCTTCAGTGCAGCAGCAACTTTCTGATTAGCCTAAAGCGCAGTTTTGTATAATTCTTTACCGCCTTCTTCCGTATCAAATGTCAAACACCAAAAATCAGCCCTATATACAATTAACACCATTTTTCACATAAAAAATTAAATTTTAAAACCACAAGATGTTGTGTTTACAGATAAGAAGGAGCAATTTGTAATTCCTCGTTTTCTCGCAAATTCTCTAACGTTTTCATCGTTTTTATATTCCTGACATTAAAAAATGAAAAATTGTTTCAAAAAGCATAAAAGCCATTGGCAATACGTATTATACGTGCTATAATATAGATGTTGAAAGGATGAAAAAATGCCGATGACTTCAAAGCAAATGGTAAAATTACTCGAGCAGAATGGTTTCCAGTTTATTCGTGAGAATGGTTCACACAGGCTCTATAAGAATCCAATAACAGGCAGGCATGTAATCGTCCCTTTCCATTGCAGAGATTTAAAGTCAGGCACTGAGAGGAACATATTAAAACAAGCGGGGTTAAAATAAGCCATATAGTTTTTGGTATAATATAATTATTGGGGGATATCATCATGACAAGACTTTTTTATCCAGCAATTTTTCATCCTGAAAAGGTAGGATACTCTGTTTCTGTTCCAGACTTAAGCGGCTGTTTTACCCAAGGTGATACACTTGACGAAGCATATGAGATGGCCTTTGATGCGATTGGACTTTGCGTTGAAGATCTTCTGGAAAATAAGGAGAAACTTCCAAAGCCTTCATTGCCAAAAAACGTTTTTCACACACCAGACGACTTCGTTGTTCTCGTAAACTTTAGTCTTGCGGATTATTATAAAAAGCATAACTCCAAATCGGTTAAGAAAACTTTAACAATTCCGTCTTGGTTGAATGCAGCGGCAGAGGAACAGCACATCAATTTCTCCAGCACCTTACAGAGCGCCTTAAAAAAGCAACTTAATATGGAATAAAAGAGAAGCAGGGGATTATCCGTCCTCTGCTTCTTTATCATTTTCGTAATCGCGTGTATATTCTTCAGGAGTGATAACAACTAAATCTTGTGGCTTTAGCCCTTTAAAAGGAAAGAACTTCAATATTTCTTGCTTTACCTTAGTTGTGGTTTTAGAAACAATGTAGGAGTAAGGAATTTCTTTATCAGTACTTCCAATCATCATCATCGCTCCAGCATAATCAGGATTTCCATATTTATCACGTGCTAAGCCATAAATTTTAAAGTATAAATAAACATCGTGCTTCATTGGAGTGCCTCCTTGTGCTTGAAATAATCTGCAAGGCAATCTAACACGTGTTCCTGAATTTCACCTTTTGAAGCATCTTCATAACGGAAATTATTATCCATACCTTCCAGATAATTGATTTTTACAGAAATGGAAGTCACAAATTTTTTTTCTTTCTTTGGCTTTCCTCGTTTCTGATCGAAGAATTGGTTTAACTTTTCTTCTGTCAATGGTGCAAGGTTGCGTAAACCTTTTGCCTGCTCAACACTTATGTTAATGCCGGGGTTATCGGACAAATAAAGAAAGATTGTATCCATGTCGCTTTCCGTCATATTTGATATCTCAACGCCGACCATAAGTGGAAGCTGCCCGGAGTCCACCATATCGAGCAATTCTTTTGGCAGCTTCGTAAGCTTTATATATCTCTGAATGTTTTTGACTGTTTCGCCGTAAGAATCAGCAATAGCAGCGGTGCTTTTGCGTTCGCCTTTGGATTCATAGGCGGCTTTCTGCATTGCGTAAGCGTGGGCCAGTTCCGACGGGAGAAGCTCGTGCCTTTGATAGAGGTTCGTATCTGTCAAAATCAAATCCGCTTCAGCGTCGCTGCACTCTTTCACAATGCATTTGACTTTACAGCCGAGCATTTCACAGGCTCGCTTACGGTTGCGGCCAGAAAGAATAATGTATTTTCCATCTTTTTTTCGGACAATACATGGTTGTTGTTGCCCGTTTTCGCGGATACTGTCTGCCAAGTCGGACAATTTGTCCGACTTATACACACGAAAAGGCTGGTCTGTAATTTCCTGAAGCTCAGAAGGGTCAATCTCAATAATTTGTTCTTCAGTGCTTACTGAACCGAACAGAGTCCCGGCAAATGCCTGTTCCAACGTTGGAATCTGCTGTGTCTTCATACGGCCTCACCTGCGATCCTTTTTGCTGCGGCAAGGTAAGCCTGACCTACACGGCTGTTTTTTCTCCTTACAAGACTGCCGCAAATTGATGATTCATCATCAGTACTGTTTCGCGCTTCCTGCAGCATCGGCACAGGCTTTGGAAATACAAGTTGGCCGTAACTTTTCTTCAGCGCATCAAGAACCTCGTTGCTCATTATTGTGCGCGCGTTATACATGGTAATTAACATTCCGGATAAATAAGGAACAATGTTATTTGTCCTTTTAATTGCCGTGTACCGCTGAAGCATTAGCGGAATACCATCATATGCGAATTTTTCGGCTTGCACCGGAATTAAAAGCTTGTCGCTGCACTGAAGTGCATTTGAAACGAGTAGATTATCAACGGCAGTAGGGCAGTCGAAGATAATATAGTCGTATGACTTGAAAAAATCGTGATGGAAAATTCGGCAGAGAACTGTATTGCTTTCACCGTCGGCTCCCAGAACAGCATAAATCCCGCCAAGCATTTTATTGGAGGGAATGTAATCAAGCTGTTCACGTTCACTATGACGAATGAACTGCTTATATTCTGCTGTTTTAATTTTGCTGACTTCCTGATAAATCAATTCACTGATTGCCGGTTGTCTATCTTCATGCCAGCCAAGCCAGCGTGACAAGTGGCCTTGCTGGTCAAGGTCTACAAGCAATACTTTTCTACCAAGTGTTTGAAGTCCAGCGCCGATATTAAGCGCAGTTGTTGTTTTACCGACGCCGCCTTTTTCGATTGCTACTGAAATAATCTGACTCATAATTCAAAACTCCTTTACAATGGGGGCTGCCGAAACAGCCGCAGACTTTTATTTGTCTTTTTTTCATTGTGCCCTCCGTAGGGCAGTTTTTAGTTTTACGCTTCCTTCCTAAATTAAAATAAAGCTGCTAAAATTAATCAGCCTTTTGATGAATTATTCGTTTTACTTTTTAATTCTACATTTACGTAAACTCTCGTGTATATGCTACCGCGGTTACGGTAGTAAGGGGTAGTAGACAAAATAACGAATGTATTATTTAGCAACTCTAAGGCTTCCTGAATATCAGCAGGTAACCCTGTTACTCTAAGTCGTATCAAACTTTTATCATCACCTTTCAAACAAGCCGGACATTTTGTCGCACTAAAAATGGGTGTAAAAAAAGCGCTCCTTTTCGGAAGCGCATATTCCAAAGCCGGGTCAAAAATTTAGTCAGCTTTGTGGTACAATGGGATTTTTACATCTACCTGAGCCTTTTCTGCCCAGTCGAGCAATGTATTTGTAGCTGTACGTGTAATCGCTGCATCTTCTTTGATATTTTTTACATCTACCTGAAGTTGATCAATTTTATGATCCATTGAATCAAACCTTTTATCCATGAACTCAATTTTTTTATCCATGGATTCAAACCGTTTATCGGCCGATTCGAATTTTTGGTCGATTGATTCAAATTTTGCATTATTATTTTTTCGCTCAGCGGCAAACATTTTTTTGATTTCCACAAGCATTTCTTCGTCTGTCATCAGTAACTCGCTCCTTCTTAAAGAATATTATATGCTTCCTTTTTACGCAAAGCAAGTAACCTTTGATGCCTTAATTTAGGCGGAGTATATGGAATACAATTGCATTTTTGCAATTTGACCAATTTGTCATCACCTTTCGTAAGTCGGACATTTTGTCCGACTTCAAAGTAATCATAAAAAAGCCTTTTAAATTCGATTAAACAATTTTATCAGACTGAATGACTACGAATCAGAAGGTCCTGGGTTCGAATCCCCGTGGGCGCACCAAAGATTTATTATCCTTGATAAATGGCTATTTTAAGCCGTTGTTGAGGATAATATTTTTATGTAATGATAAAAAATCATGTATATGTTTTGGCATTATCATTTTGGCCCTATGTTAATAGTTGGGGTAACCCTAAAATGTGAATGTGAGAAGGAGCAGCTTAACGCTGCTCCTTCTTGCGTTGTATGAGTCAACATGCACAGGATACGGTTGCGAAAGCGCTTTATTCGCCGTACCCCAACATTTATTATAAGATCCATTATAGAGCCTTAAAAAACGCCAATTTGCACATAAGGCCTGCTTTATCCCGAAACATGTGTACATCCCGACGTATAAACAGAAACTTGACTGAAAAAATATATGTACATGTTCCATTTCTGGGCAACATGTTGATTATTAGGCAAAATATCTTTTTTTCCCATAGTACTTTCGCTATAATGAAACTACGATACTGCGGTATGAGATTTTAGAGGAGGATTGTAGTTTATGGAGAAGACTCAAAAGACAAAATCAAAGGGAATCCAGAACTTTTCAAAAGCACTCATTGTTCCAATTCTATTTTTACCAATTGTAGGTCTTCTGATGGCACTTTCGGCGGTTCTTTCGAATCCGACTTTTGTGCCAAAGGGCAGTGCCGTTTACATGATCGGCCAGTTCCTGTACCAAACCATTTCCGTCATTATTTCCAACCTGAGCATCCTGTTCTGCATTGGCCTCGCATTTGGCCTCGCCAAGAAGAAGAAAGCCGAAGCGGCGCTGGTTGCCCTGATGTCATACTTGATTTTCCTAAGTGCAAACAGCACATTTCTTTCGCTCGCAGGAAAAGTCATCAAAGGGAATACGGCCGATGCACTTTACGGCACAGGCCAGACCATTTACCTTGGATTCCATATCACTGATATGGGCGTGTTTATCGGCATTATCCTTGGCTGCCTGATTGCTTGGATCCATAACAGGTACTGCGACAAGGAATTCGATGGTCCGTTCGCCATTTTCGGCAATACAAAACTTGTTTTCCTTGTCTCCTGCGCCTGGGTGATCGGCATCAGCATTGCTGCGGCCTATGTTTGGCCGTTCATCGCGAGCGGCATTTCGGCCCTCTCGAACTTCATCAGCTATTCCGGCCCGATCGGCGTTTTCCTCTACGGTTTCCTGAACCGTATTCTGATTCCAACCGGTCTGCACCATCTGGTATGGACGCCGTTCCTCTTTTCTTCCATTGGCGGACAGGCTGCCGTTGCCGGCAAGAACGTTGCCGGTGCCCTGCCGATTTTCCTTGCGGAAATTTCCAATTCGCCGAAGGCCCTGGACCCGTCAAGCAAATACCTTATGTTTGGCATGGTGAAAATGTTCGGCCTGATCGGCGGAACGTTTGCCATGATAAAATGTGCGCATAAAGACAAGCGGGACGAAGTCAAAGGCGCGCTTGTTCCGGGCGCCGTCACCGCGTTCCTCGTTGGCATTACGGAGCCGGTTGAATTCACCTTCGTTTTTGCCGCTCCGCTTCTCTGGCTTGTGTATTCTGTGATTGACGGGCTGTTCCAGATGTTTGCCTATATGATGAACTGTCATGTGTGCGCCTACACAGGATTCATTGATTTCTGCGTTTATAACCTGCCGATGGGTGCCGGAAAAACAAATTGGCCTGTCTTTGTGTTTCTCGGCCTTGCGGAAGCAGTTGTCTGCTATTTTGTTTTCCTTTTCATGATTAGGAAATTCAACTTGAAAACGCTTGGCAGGGAAGACGACCAGCCGCAGGCTGAGACGGCTGCCGCTTCTGTATCTTCTGTTCCGGTTTCCGGCACGTCTTCCGGAGGCAGCAAAGCGGAAACGATCATTGCCGGCCTTGGTGGCAAAGACAATATTGAAACTGTGGAAAGCTGTTTCACGCGTCTGCGTGTCGGCCTGAAAGATGGTTCCAAAGTGAACGATGCCACGCTGAGGTCAACGGGGGCTTCTGGTGTGGTGCACAGCGGGAACAGCGTTCAGGTTGTGTACGGAGTCTCCGTCAATAAAATCCGGACGATGGTGGACGATGCGCTTGGCAATCATGAGGAATAGCGCACTTTTGTTTCGAATATTTCTATTTTTAGTTTTGATATAAAAGGAGTAAATTTTAATGAAAACATTTAAACTTGTTATTGTTGGCGGAGGCAGCACCTACACCCCTGGAATTGTTACGAACGTGCTCTCCAAGAAGGCGGAATTCAAGCTCAACGAGCTTTGCCTTTACGACAACAATAAAGAACGTCAGGACACCGTCGGGGTTATTGTAAAACAGCTGGTTCAGAAAATGGATCCGAGTTTGAAACTCGTTTTTACCACAGACCCAGCGGAAGCCTTTACGGGGGCGGATTTCATCTTTGCACAAATGCGGGTAGGGCTTTACAAAATGCGCGAGCAGGACGAGAAAATCTCGCTGAAATACAATGTTGTCGGGCAGGAAACCTGCGGCCCCGGCGGGCTTGCCTATGGCCTCCGCACAATTTATCCGATGGCTCAGATTATTGATTACTGCGAAAAGTACGCAAGCAAGAAATACTGGATTGTCAACTATTCTAACCCGGCTGCCATTGTGGCAAAAGCGATGCATATGATGAGGCCGAATGCAAGGATCCTGAATATCTGTGATATGCCTGTGGCAATCATGGAACTCATGGCAAAAATTCTCGGCTGTGACATCAAAGACATCGACGTCGATTATTTTGGGCTGAATCACTTCGGATGGTTTACGAAGGTGCGTGTCCGCGGCGAAGACCGCACGGATGAGCTGAAAGCCTATGTGAAAGAGCATGGCTACCTTCCGCCGGACCCCAAAGATTGCGAGCGGCTTGAGCCTTCCTGGAAAAATACCTTCACCAATGCGAAATATATTTACAACATGTTCCCGGATTATCTGCCAAACACGTATTTCCAGTATTATCTGCTGAGCGATTATGTGGTTGCCCATGAAGACAAAAATTATACCAGGGCCAATGAAGTAATTGACGGCCGCGAAAAGCATATTTTTGATACGGTGCGCGAATACCAGAAGACCGGAAAAATGGATCTGGATCAGTTCAGGGATGTCCATGGGGAATTTATTGTAGACGTGGCCATGAGCCTTGCTTATGACCAGAGAAGGCGCTTCCTTGTCATGGTGAAAAATGAGGGGGCCGTGGCCAACATTCCGGATGACGCTATGGTAGAGATCCCAGCTTACCTGACAAACAAGGGCCCGGAGCCAGTGAGGGTCGGCAAAATTCCGGCTTTCTACAAAGGTCTTATTGAGCAGCAGAATGCCTGCGAACAGCTGATCTGCGAAGCGGCCATCGAACATTCCTACCAGAAAGCGCTCATGGCGTTTACCTTGAACAAGACGGTGCCTTCCGCTATGACGGCGAAGAAGATACTGGATGATATGATTGTTGCCAACCGAGGCTATTGGCCGGAATTAAAGTGAGATAAAATTTGTTTTCAATTCTGACAATGCAGTATAACTTCTCAATTTTCAGTATGCTATAATAACAAAAGTGTAGTGTGGCGTAGCTGATTTTTTGGAAGGAAGTGCTGCTCAAAATGGATTTTGATCTTTACAAATTTGTGGACAAGTATAAGCTCTCATCCACAGAACAGAACATTCTGCAATTCATTTTAGACCATCCGAAACAGTCGTTCGACTTAAATGTCCGCGATTTGGCGAAGATAAATTATACGTCTCCGGCAACCATTATCCGCCTGGCGCAAAAGTTGGGATACCGTGGATATACCGATATGCTGTACCGCATTTATTTTTCAGTCAAAAGCAAACGGCACGACCTTGCATCGGAAAAGCCGCATTCCATCGTCAATACGGACTGCTTTTTGGAAAGTGTCGGGTCGCAAGACATTGAGTCATTCGTTCAGCTTATGCGGTCGGTGGGCAAGGCTCCGATTTATACAAGCGGAGTGGGCTTTTCCCAGACGGCAGCCCAGTACATTGCGCGGAAGCTCCTGGTGCTTGGCTATCCCGCCATTATGACGGACTCGTTTGAACTGTTTGAAAACAACCGTCTTGGCGCAAAAGTTTCTTTCCTGGTCTCAAGGAGTGGCGAGACGTACGAAATAGTTAAATATGCGAAACTTGCTTCCACGCACGGCCTTGCTGTCATTTCGTTTACAGGTGACCAACCGAATACCTTGGCTGAACATTCATCCATTAATTTCAAAATCGAAGACCAGGATAAATTCGACGACAGGAACATGAATGTCAATTATTTTTATCCAAGTGTGGTTGCCCTATTTGAATTTCTGACCTCAAAACTTTGAGAAATAGCAGAGGACCTTTCGTGCCGTGCTGCGGGCAGCAGAAAAACGGATGTGCCTGATTTCTACGGCGGGCTTGTTCCAGTCGGAAAAGGTGGTTGTAACAATGAGTTTCTTTCATAAATCAAAAGAGAGCGGGAAAGTGATCCTTGCCTCTCAGACTGGGAAAATCGTTCCTCTCAGCGAGGTGCCCGACCCGGTTTTTTCCGGGAAGGTCCTTGGCGACGGGGCGGCAATTCTTCCCACCGAAAACAAAGTCCTTGCCCCCATTTCAGGCACGGTCGTGCAGGTTGCCGATACACTCCATGCTGTGTGCATTGAGAGTGAAGATGGCCTGGATATTCTGCTCCACCTCGGCCTTGACACAGTCAAGCTGAAAGGAAAAGGATTTCGGTGCCATGTCCGGAGCGGACAGCATGTTGCGGCGGGCGATTTGCTGATGGAGATGGATCTTGACTGCATTCAGCGCGCAGGCTATCCCGTTGTCACGCCGTGCATCATCACAAATCTGAACGCTGTAAAAAAAATTTCAGTAGCATCCGGAGATGCCATCGCCGGAAAGACCATCCTCATAAAATATGAGCGCTGAAAGAAAGTTTGGATATATCTGGCAGGTATCGCGAATATACCGAAAAGTGGAAACGGTTTTTTGCAGGTGAGGGTCTAAACGTTCCAGAGCACTGGGGAACCGGCAATTTCTGCCTGGACTACGGTATCGGTTGGTTGTCGGAGCAGTCGCAGGCTGTGCTGGGCTTGGCTTCGGGAACGGAAGCACTTTATTCTCTGCAGCCCAACATTTATTATAGAACATATATATTATAGTTACAGGGCATATCGGTGACCTCCAAAATGGTGAGTTAACAATTTCCATTTTAAAGGTTTT
>DCEF01000017.1:53766-60185 GCA_002316805.1 Ruminococcaceae bacterium UBA1036 | reverse complement strand
CGAATATGCTCTGCTTTTTTACTGCTTTTTCAGAGCTTTATTCTTTGTAACCTAACATTTATTATAGAGTCTATAAAATTTAATATGCAAAATAAAAGTAGAAGCCGACAATAGCTGGCTTCTACTTTTTTGGGGAGGAGTTGTATTGAAAAGGTGTGGCATCTAACCACAGGACTTATAATCAATAATGAACAAAATGCTTCAACAGGCTTTTCTTATCGCTTGTTTTCATTATAAAGCGATGGTTTGCTACTGTCAACGCTTTTAAAGCCCACGCTAAAAGATTCTACCCTTTGTATAAAATGACTGAATTTATTAATGAATTTTCGTCGCTATTGTTTTCCAGCATGGAATTTTTCGTGAGGGTAAAACATTAATAAAGGAGCTGTGTGTCAGCTGTTTGTATTTTTGGTATCGCAATGGTAAACTTAAATGGAAGGCTAAATATTTTATTTATTGGAGGATATATGGAACTCGTAAAAAATCAGACAGTTCCTTTGGAAATTACAGGATACACAGCAGACGGCAGCGGGATTGGGAGATATCATGGGATTGCCATATTTGTGCCTCAGGCAGCTGCAGGAGATGTTATCGAAGCAAAAATTCTCAAAACTGCCAAAACATATGCTTATGGGAAAATCGAAAAAATCGTGTCCCATTCGGAAGACCGTGTCCTGCCGTTATGCCCTCAGTATGCGAAATGCGGCGGATGCGTTTTCAGGCACATATCGTATGAAGCAGAACTCCGCGCGAAGCAGCAGCGAGTGCAGGACGCCCTCGAACGGATAGGCGGCTTACATTTTGCGGTTTTGCGCCCAATCGTAGGTGCTAAGAGCCCTGACCGCTACCGCAACAAGGCGCAGATACCAATAGGTGAAGGTGTAAAGAAAGGTGAGGTGAACCTTGGCTTTTATGCTTCACATAGCCACAGAATTATAGACTGCGGCGAATGTTTTCTTCAGCCTGAGGAGTTTTCACGCGCAACAGAGGCTTTCAGAGAATGGGAGCGCAAAACATGCGACAGCGTATACAACGAATCTACAGGGCGGGGGAGGCTGCGCCACCTGTTTTTAAGGAAAGCGGAAACAAGCGGTGAAATCATGGCCTGCATAGTCGTAAATGGAAATGGCGTCCACGACGAGGAGGGGCTAACAAAGCTGATGAGGGAGAAGGTTCCCGGCCTCACAGGGATTATAATCAACAGTAACCGTGAAAAAACAAATGTGATTTTGGGCCCAAAATGCCGCACTGTGTGGGGGAAGGACTTTATTACAGACAAACTTTGCGGCCTGCGGTTCCGCATTTCGCCGCTCTCGTTTTATCAAGTAAATTCCAAGCAGGCTGAGCAGCTTTACGGCATTGCATCACGCTATGCCGGCCTTACGGGGAACGAGACGGTGCTTGACCTTTACTGCGGCACAGGCACTATAGGCCTTTCAATGGCTTCAAAGGCGAAGCGGGTGATAGGTGTTGAAATTGTAGAGCAAGCCGTTGAGGACGCGAAGAAAAACGCTGCCGAAAATAGGATAGAAAATGCGGAATTTATCTGTTCTGATGCAGCAAAAGCGTCGGATATGCTGAAAAACCGCCGTATTCATCCCGATGTCGTTATCCTTGACCCACCGCGGAAAGGGTGCAGTCCACAGCTTATTGAGGCAGTCGCTGCCATGGCGCCTGAACGTATAGTTTACGTTTCATGCAATCCGGCAACCCTCGCACGGGATATCAAATCATTTGCGCTGCAATGCTATAAAACGGCTGAGGTTACGCCTGTGGATATGTTCCCAAGGACGGCGCACGTTGAGTGCGTAGCATTGATGTCAAGGGTAAAAGCGTGACAGCTGAAAAGCCTCGAAACAGCGCCTTTTTCCGGCATAGATGAGTTTTTCTGAAAAACGGCAAGCGGACTGCGGGAACTTATCCAAAGACGGAATCTTGGAAAATGTCAAAAGGTTGAGTTACCGCGATAGATGCCGCGTTTTCAGTGCTTGAGATAGATGTCAGAGTGCTTATTAAGTGGCGAAGATGGATGTTTTTTGAATTTGAGTGTTCAGGATAGATGTTTCGGCATTTTGGGGCTTTAAGGAAGGATTAATGTTTGAGTCGATTTTTAAACAAATATCGGGATATGGTAAAACTTTAAATGTAGAGTTCACGAAATTCATATTGATTAATGTCTTTATCCTAGAATTTTAAAAATAATTTTACTATAAAAAATTGGGAGGCCAATGTATTAATTATTATATTGGTGTGACTAACCAACAGTGGTATGAGCAGCTACGGGGTATGCAGCTCAATACAATTAACTTTTGGAGACCTGGATCCAATAATTTCAAAAGTCTAATGCCAGGAGATTTATTTCTTTTCAAACTTCATAGCCCTAATAACTACATAGTAGGTGCTGGGTATTTTGTAGCATTCGAAAAATTACCAATTAGGGCTGCCTGGGAAAAATATCAAACTCATAATGGTACAAAAAATTATGCAGAACTGCTACACACTTTGGCAAATTACAGAAATATATCAGATGAAGAAATGTCTCATCGCGAAGTAGGTTGTATAATTTTACAAAATCCTATTTTCTTTGCAAAGAAGGATTGGATTCCAGCACCAAACGATTGGAAGCCAAATATTGTTCAAGGCAAAAGATACTCAACAGAAACGATTATTGGTAAAAATCTTTATGATGCTGTGCAAAAGAGTATGAATAAAAACTAAAATTGCAGTGGATTGCTCCCGAAAGGAGGTGTTCCGCCCAGCGGCTTTTAATTTAAATGCCAAATGAAACAAAAGATCATATTGAAAGAGAACACACCAATGAGTAAATCGTTGTCAGGAATGACGCTTCAAGAATTGTGGCAGCTATTTCCAATTCAGCTGACAGAACATAAAGAATACTGGAAAGACTGGTATCGGGAGGAACAGGCGTTTCTGTCCTCTTTTCTGCCGAGAAATGTTCGCATTTATCACATCGGAAGCACATCAATAAAAGAAATCTGGGCCAAACCGATCATTGACATTTTAGCGGAGGCACCTCTTGAAGACCATCAAACGATTAAGGAGCTGCTGTTAAGAAACGGTTATCTTTGCATGGCTCAGAGTAAAAACCGAATAGATTTTAACAAGGGCTACACGCCGGACGGTTTTGCCGAGCGGGTATTCCATCTGCACCTGCGGAATTTTGGCGACCACAATGAACTGTATTTTCGGGACTATCTGAATGAGCACCCCAAAATTGCAAAGGAGTATGAAAAGCTGAAGCTGTCCCTTTGGAAACCGTTCGAGCATGACCGGGACGGATATACAGAGCAAAAAACCGACTTTGTCCGAAAGTATACACAGCTGGCCATCAAACAGTACGGAAAGGGAAAATATCAATGAGCGATTGGTTTACCATAGACCGCATCGGCACGAATACTTATGTCATCAGCGAATACAGGCATTGGGAAGAAACGCACTGTTATCTTTTGAACGGAAACAAATTTGGTGACTGGGCAGTATGGTTGTAAAAATATATTCTATAACAATAACGAGCACGGCACTCTACATCGAATTCGTAGAGTACCATGCTCGTTATTTTCCTTATTCTTCTACTCCCACTGTCACACCGATACATGAATTCCTATGACAGCTATGTTACTTGTCCTCCTTCCCTTTTTCATCACGGCCATGTAATTGTTCCAGCACGGCCTTAAACTTTTCCGGTATCGGAAGCCCGAGGTGCGCCGCATTCTCTGTCAGGGATAGGCCTTCGTTCGAGAGATAAAAGAAGATGACCACCGCCCTCCAGATAGCCGTTGCCGCGCTGCTTCGCGCCAATCACGGCGGCGATGCTTTGGGCAACCGAGGGCTTTTCACTGATTACAAGTTTCAATTTTTTCTCCTTTCATGCGGACATAGAAAAAGAGCAACCGATTTCTCGATTGCCCTTGCATGGCAGCAATTATTTACTTGGAGATGCTGACATCCCAGCTTCGTGTAATGCTCATGTTACTCTGATAAAGGGTGAAAGAATGCTACTACTTAGGAGTTTTCCGTTTGCCTTATACTTTTCTTGCCCTGACAATAATCACATCCGGTTTTTCTTTGATTCCATAGCTTTCCTCATAAAACCCATCTATTACAAAGCCATTTTGAAAACAAAGATTAAATATTTCTTGCAATGAGCGATGATAATAGCACTGCTCTTTGGGCTGACCTTCAATTGCTATACCATAGTAGCTGTGCGCGGTTAAATATTTTTCTGTTAATGTCACAAAGCAAGGGTGTTGTGTTGCAAATACGAAAATACCGCCCTGAGAAAGCAGTTCATTGACACATCGAAATAATTTTGTGATATCAGCAATATCCATAATCGCCATATTGGAAACGGCCTTCGTATATGGTTTGGCTCTTCTAAGCGATAATAGTGCCTGCTCATCCGTTGCATCTATAACACAAAACTCTATTTTCTTGCTATATTTGGCCTGCCTTTTTTGGGCAAGGGCGACCATTTTTTCACTATAATCGAAAGCAACTACATCAGCCCCTTGTTCTGCAATAAAGGCGGAGTAGTTTCCGTTTCCACAAGCAATATCTAATATAAAATCATCTGCTTTTATGTTTAAAAGCTCACTTACCTTGGGTCTGACAACCTCCCTATGAAATTGATTTGATTCATCTCCCATGCAGTCATCCCAAAATTTAGCATTGGCTTCCCATGCTTTTAGGCTCTCATTAACAGGATACTCGCTCAAATTTCACCCTCCTAAGTCAAATTCCTGTTTATTGGTCAGTGTATAAAAATCAGCAACTCAAATGTTTGCAGAATATATCTTAACATATAGGTTTATCCGAAACAAACTGGAACGTTATTGCTCCGGCTTGTCGGCTTTTGGCGTGATGATAAGGCCGCGGTAACAGTCACGGGGACGGTCTTCGGCGGGACGAGAGGCCGTTCCTCCCGCCTGTACTGCGGTTTCTGCACCATAATCCGCTCGAAGGGGCTGTTGGTGAAAAAGGTCATTCGTCCTCACGCTCCGTTTCACCGTCGGATGATTCGGAACCGTCTTGTCTCTCCGTCAGGGACTTCCGGTTCGTCCTCCGGCCCGGATTCCTCATCCCTATCATCGGCGTAATCGTAATCGTCCGGGTCAGACTTATTCTTATCTTTTTTACCCGGCTTGCGGAATTTGAAGAACCAGACTGCCGCACCGGCGAGAACGGCTGCCATATGATTACCTGTGCCGAAAGTGGATGCAGAATGCCGCGAGACATCTCATCTTCGCGGCCAAAACCTACGGTTTCTATGGATGCGGATGGTGTAATATCCGTCTCTGCAAACCCTAACACTAATGTTTTATTTTTCATGGTACTTTACTCCTTAATTTAAATAAAAAGGCGCAAAGCTACCCGGATAGATTGTTACTCCATGCAGTTCCTATCCGAAACAACTTTGCATGGAGCAGCTGCAATGGCCAGTCTCATATCATCAGTCCCTTCTAGAGCAATTTTGACAAATGAGCTCACAGTTATGAAATCATCTTGTGGACGGTACCCCTTTAAACATACCGAAAACAAACACCTTGCTTCCTTCTATCCGCTTGGATGGGAGTGCCGTTCGCACAACTTTTCAAGGCGCGCTCAATAAAGAACGTTTTCTGGAATACTTACGTGACATTCTCGCCCCTCGCCCGCAGGAAGGAGATACTGTTGTCATGTGGGTACTGAACTTATTTTAAGGAATTGTTCTGAGCTGCCTCCTGATATCCCGTCCACCATACATGATGCGGACGATATATACAATTTTATCCGTTCCTTTTGGCAGATAGAAAACCAGATAATTGTCAACAGGGAAGAAACGCAACCCCATACTGTGCCAAGGTTCATCCTCATATAATCGGTAACGCAGAGGCATTTCACTCAAACTCTTTATATTTTGCAAAATCCGTCTTGCCTGTTTTGCCGCCGTATCTGGAACACATAGTCCGTCTGCAATATATTCATAAATGCTTCTTAAATCTTGCCGCGCTTTTTCGGAATAGGTAACTTTCCAGCTCATACTCCAAAATCCCGCTTCATCTCTTTTTCAACGGTATCTGACGAATAAGCCTTACCTGCCTTTATATCATCCATACCTTTGTTCATTTCAGTATCAAATTGTTTTTTGGTAAGGGAACCGAAGGCAATCGGAGCATTTGCGGGCAGCTTTATTTCAAATGGAATACCGCGCTGCAGTACGACTTGTCTCAAGAACATTCCTACAGCATTGGACATAGGAATGCCGAGCTGATTGAGTACTTCTTCGGCTTGCTTTTTGATTTCAGGCTCTACGCGAGCGAAAACATTAGAAGTTCGTGCCATACAAATCCCATCCTTTCACGGATAGCGTAACACAAGTTGGCTGCAATATGCAAGCTAACAGCAAGCAAAAATGAAAA
>DCEF01000017.1:0-53642 GCA_002316805.1 Ruminococcaceae bacterium UBA1036 | reverse complement strand
AGAAATAAAATGCCTCTGTCATCGTAAACAGAAGCGCCGCTGTCATTGCCGCAACGGATTGCACGGTCGAGTGCCATGATCATTGCAATCGCACCATCGATTTTCTCTGTACTTTTTTCCTTGTCCGCTTTGATATTTCCTGCAGGGTCGGTGCGGATGAAGATGTTGTCCATCATCCAGCGGAGCATCGGGTGGCCGCCGTGCGCGATGCGTTTTTCCAGCGTGAGCTTCATGAGTTCCTTCGTGGGCGGCGACATATCCTTAAAGCCCTGCCCGAATGGAACAACCGTGAAACCCATACCTTCGAGGTTCTGCACCATTTGCACAGCTCCCCAGCGGTCGAAGGCAATCTCCCGGATGTTGAAGCACTCACCGAGACGCTCGATGAACTTTTCGATGTATCAGTAGTGGATGGCATTGCCTTCTGTGGTTTTGATAAATCCCTGCTTTTTCCAGATGCCATAGCAAAGCAGACCTCAAAATTGAATATGTTGTTTGCATTGGCAAATCTGATTCTGGCTGCAGGCATTACCTGGCAGTCTAATTGGTTTACCTGCGCAATCAGAAATCAGGAATATTCCACGCTGTCTGCTAAAACTGGTTGATGGCGTGGTGCTTTTATGCCGTTATGCGGTGCAGCCCAAGCCTTTTTACTGTTCACCAAATCGAGAAAGGCGCAATGCACTTTTTTCAAATCTTTATGGAATCCTTAAACTTGGGGTTTATAGTATGTAGTGACCTCAAGAAAGGAAGCTGAACATGGCAAATTATATTTTGCAGACAAAAAATCTTTGCAAGACATTCCAAAAGCAACGTGCCGTAAACAACATCTCAATCTCAATACAGGAAAATTCGGTTTACGGCCTGCTTGGGCCCAACGGAGCCGGAAAATCGACGACATTGAAAATAATTTCCGGGATGTTCCATAAAACCTCAGGGGAAATCCTTTTTGAAGGACACCCATGGAGCCGGAATGACCTGAAGGATATTGGTGCTTTGATTGAATCTCCACCGCTTTATGAAAATTTGACCGCAAGAGAGAACCTTAAAGTGCGCACACTTCTTTTGGGGCTGCCGGATTCGCGCATTAATGAAGTCCTTAAAACTGTTGATTTAACAAATACCGGAAGAAAGCGCGCTGGACAATTTTCGATGGGCATGAAGCAGCGCCTCGGCATTGCAATAGCCCTACTGAACCATCCGAAACTGCTAATTCTGGACGAACCAACAAACGGCCTTGACCCGATTGGCATTCAGGACCTGCGGGGTCTGATCCGCTCATTTCCGGAACAGGGCATAACCGTCATTCTTTCGAGCCACATTCTGTCCGAAGTGGAACTGATTGCCGACCATATCGGTATTATCAGTAACGGGGTTTTAGGCTATGAGGCAAAAATCAACCCCGGTGAAGACCTCGAATCTCTTTTTATGGAAGTCGTGGCAAAAAGTAAAAAGGCGGGCGTATGAAATGCTGGATTATATAAAAGCGGAAAATCTGAAATGTAAGGGAACCTTTGCAAAGAAACTGGTAGTTATTGCGCCTGTTTGTATGGTACTACTTTCAACTATTGAGGGAAAATATTTTGTTGTAAACGGTTACAACTGGTGGTATGCTTTAATTTTACCGGGCTTTGTCACCCTACTTACAACACTCGTCAACCAGAACGAAGAAAAGAAGCTGCATTATAGGGCCGTTTTTGCCCTACCAGTTAATTTAAAAAAAACGTGGATTTCAAAGGCTTCGTTGATTGGAATCTATGTTGCCATAGCCAATATCATTCACTTAGCCGGTATTATTCTGGGGAAGCTTTTTTACTGCACCAGTTCGAATATAACAATCTCTCAAATGATAACTGCTACGCTTCTGCTGATCGTCACCTCTCTTTGGCAGATTCCGTTCTGTTTGTTTTTTGCAAAGAAGTTCGGGCTACTTCCGGCTGTCCTCATTAACTTTGGGGCTGGAACTGCCTTGTGTTTTTTTGCGGTTACCAAATCATTTTGGTGGATTTGCCCTTATAGCTGGGCAGCAAGACTAATGTGCCCGGTGATGGGAATCCTTCCAAACGGTAATCCAGCTCTGCATGGGGATGCTTTATTGGATCCAGGTGTTGTTCCAATAGGAATTATTCTTTCCATAGCTCTATTTGTGGTGTTGCTGGCTGTAACTGCAAACTGGTTTTCAAAGCAGGAGGTAAAATAATAATGTTAGCTCTTATACATTGTATTCGTTCCGACTGCTATAAATTCAAGCACACATTCATGTTATGGATACATGTTCTGATTCCTTTAGTGACGGTAACTCTGTTTTTAGTTTATTATTCCGTATCCCCGTGGAAGCAAGATTCAAAAATCAGCGGGTATTTTGAGTTTATCGGTATTTCATTTCCATTGATTATAAGCCTTGTATGCAGCAAAGCAATTGAGCAGGAAGGGCAAGCCGGCAGCTTTCAAACTCTGCTGTGCGGTATAAAATCACGTACCATAGCGTATTCAAGCAAATTGATTGTCATGCTGTTGATGGGAATTCTTTCAATTGCCCTTGCAATAGGCGTGTTTGCGGTCGGGTTTAAAACGGCTCCTACACTCATGTACTTAAAAGCGGCAGTCTTGTTGATTGCCGGAAGCGTTTTCCTTTATATTCTGCACTTGTTTGTCAGTCTCCAGTATGGGCGGGGGGCTTCCATAGGACTCGGAATATCGGAAAGCCTGATTTCCGCTCTGGCACTAACAGGGCTTGGTGACGGTAAGTGGTACTATCTCCCGTGCACATGGAACGCACGGCTATGTGATTATCTGGTATACAACTGGCTGAATCCGGCAAAATCCTTCGGGCATGCAGAAATGCAAAAAGGCTTGATAATTGCAATACCAGCAACTATCATTGCTTTTGTTTTAAGTCTTCTCTGGTTCAGAAATTGGGAAGGAAGAAAAAGTTACGACTAATTTTATCAGGAAACATAGGGTGTTGGCCATCTGCTGACACCCTTTTGGTAGTTGTACTTATCATAATCTTTACCGGACGTACCATAGGCAATTCCGTCATTAGGCAGGTGAATCAGATGAGGAATGGAGATAAAGTTGCCTGCATAATGAAAAGCAGAAAATGCCACGCAAATTGTATATGAAGGTAAAACTTATCAGGCCTTATAAATGAAACTGTGGACGGTCCTAAATTTGGCGGATGAATCAACGTGTTTCGTAAAATAGTGATTTTTGATGATCTTTATTGTATTCCAAATTAAGTAAAGTCAGATGTGGATTGTATG
Organism: Ruminococcaceae bacterium UBA1036; assembly: GCA_002316805.1. Lineage (GTDB taxonomy): Bacteria > Bacillota > Clostridia > Oscillospirales > Acutalibacteraceae > Thermocaproicibacter. The sequence continues at coordinate 50,376 of DCEF01000017.1, read as the reverse complement.
TCACAAGCCAAAGGACTTGTAAAGCATCTGCCGCAAGGTACCAAATGCGTTGTTAACTTTTTAATATCTTTATTATAAAATTATAAAAATATAAAATGATAGAGAAGCAATCGCGGTTAATTTAGGCAGCAGGATGAAACAAAATTTTAATTTGATTAGGTAGCATTAGCAGAATTTATGCCAAAATAAGGCGAACTTGATTATTAACCGTTTTGCAGTTATACTGATTGCTGATTCATGGAAGGAGTGGATAAAGTGGCAAAAATACTTGCAGTTGACGATGAGCCGGATATACTGGCGTTAATCAAAAATTCTCTGCAAAAAGACAACCATGTTGTGATGACGGCTGCAAATGTGGATGAAGTAGATCTTAACATCATTACAGATTATGACTTGATTTTGCTGGATGTTATGATGCCCGGAATTGATGGCTTCACTTTTTGCCGGAAAATTCGGGGAATTGTTGACTGTCCCATTCTATTTCTGACTGCCAAAACAATGGAGACGGATATCATGAACGGCCTTGGATTGGGTGCAGACGATTACATAGCAAAGCCATTTGGTACAGGAGAGTTAAGGGCGAGAGTAAATGCCCATCTAAGAAGGGAACAGCGTGAGAAGCATAGTATCCTTTGCGCATCCGGTGTCAGGTTTGACCTGTCGGCAAAGGAAGTAAGCATTAATAATAAAATTATTCCATTGACAAAAGGCGAATATAACATCTGTGAATTCCTTGCCAAAAATCGGGGGCAGGTTTTCTCCAGGGACCAAATTTGTGAAGCTATCTATGGCCCGGGCTGGGAGAGCGACCCATCCACAATTGCGGAACATATTAAAAACATACGGGCAAAACTTGCTGTTTATGATTTGTCACCAATATCAACAGTATGGGGGATCGGGTACAAATGGCTATAAGGAAGCATTCTCCTTCACTCAAAATTGTATTTTTAGAATATCTGTTTGCCATAGCGCTGATGCTGATGCTGGCGCTGGTGATTCCCTATAGCCTTTTTAGTGTAGGAATGAGTACAGGTTTATACACATATGCAAATTCCAGTGAAGTGCAGGCTAAAAACATGGAGCCAAAGATTGCCACAGTCAAACCATTTGACAGTAAACTAATTCCCGCGTCCTGCACATATGTTTATGTATCAGTAAATCATATTGTTTTGCAAAGCAATATGGATAAATCAGAAATGGAAAATGCAATTTCCTATGCCGAAGGAAAATATTCTCCGGCAACTCCTGATGATTGTTATCTGCCAATCAAACGTGAAGATGGTATTTGCATCCTGCACTACTACATCGGTTCAAGGTATACCGTTGGCTGGATGAACAGTGCTCTTCCAAACATTAATAAGCTGTTAATCATTGTTTGTATTGCTAACTGTTTAGTAGGATGTTTTATAGTCACAACTCTATTTGCCAAACGTTTAAGAAAACAACTACAGCCATTAATGGATGCTACTCAAAAAATTAAGGAAAAAGATCTTGATTTTGAAATTCGCCCTTCGGGAATTCAAGAATTCAATCATATTCTTTTATCCATATCAGATATGAAATCTGAACTGAAATTATCTCTGGAGCAACAATGGCGCATGGAACAGACAAAAAAAGAGCAAACATCTGCGCTTGCCCATGATATAAAGACACCGCTTACGATTATCAGGGGCAATGCGGAATTGCTCAGAGATTCGCGGTTGACAGACGAACAGCAGAAGTATACCAACTACATTTTGAGGAACACAGCTCGAATGGAGCGATATCTTAAAATGCTGATTAATCTAACGCAAGTGGAAGCTGGCTATTCGGTAGATTTACAGAAAATAGATACTAAACAATTTGTGAAAGGGCTGGAAGATCAGGCAAATGGGCTTGCGACCGCCAAACAATTGGAGGTTGACCTCATTCAAAAGGATCTACCACAGGAGTTCACAGCTGATTCCAATTTGCTTGGGCGGGCAATTATGAATGTTGTTTCAAATGCGGTAGACTATAGCCCAGAACATGGCAAAATCAATATTTCAACAGAAGCCGTTGGACAGCACATGATTTTCTGTATTGTTGACAGCGGCAAAGGCTTTTCACAGGAAGATTTAAAAAATGCAACATCACAATTTTATATGGGAGATAAAAACAGAAGTGCAGATACACATTTTGGAATCGGTTTGTCTATTACAGATGCAATTATAAAATTGCATCACGGCTCTTTGAAGGTTGAAAACTCAGCTGAAACTGGTGGAGGTAGGGTTACTATTAAAATTCCCCTGCAAGTGAAAGCTACGTCTATGACTGAAATGCACAGGATATAAAGAATGGTAGCAAACCCCGCCTTAATTTGGTGGGCAATAAAGAGGCTAAAAAACGAATAAGCCATAAGATTTCATGTAATTGGAACGGCAAGTTCCATTCCGGCTATAAATGCCTGCGAAAGTATTTGAAGATATCCAACCGATTTCGGAATGTGGGCGTGCGGAGTGGATGTGAAGCAATAAGTAAAACAAAACTTGGTATAATTATGCATCTACAATTTTATAAATACTATTAGGCTTGCAATAAAAATTGTATGAATAGACTTCTCTAAATCCCATTTGCGCATACAATGAAATAGCATTCTTATTTTTGCTATTTACAATTAGATAAGCGTATTTTGCATTCTGGAAAATACCATAGTGTAAGATTGATTGGCAAATGGCTGTACCTATTCCTCTGCGTCTGAAATTTACGTCTACATGAAGATCATAAATTCCGATGCACCCGCGTTCGATTGTTCCGTACCCGCACCCTACAATCTTGCTGCCTATTATTACTTTTACAAAAATACCTTTGACGGCAATGCTCCTTAAATTTTGACAATGGACATCGATTAAATCAGGTTGCACAAGGCCTGCAAGTTTTGAAGATGCTATACACCATTCATTGTCTGGCTTTTCCAAACTCCTAATTTCATAAAAACTATCCGCCCCAATATTATCTATTTTGCAAAGCATTACATTTACGGTTTTGACATTCTTATAGCCTCGAGTTAGTAAAATTTCAGCAAGTCCATCTTGTAAAGCAGGAGTGACTTTAAAAACAGGAGGAAGTTTATTGGAAATAAGAAGCTCCTCACATATATGTATTTGACTATGAACATCATCTGCATTTGAATTATTGTACAGTAGTGGGCAAACGCAATTTGCGCGATAGGTATAGTTTTTGTTCATACGAACAACCCAACCGTTTACCAAGATGGTTTGAAGGGATGGCATGGAATTAATTAGTGCTTCTTCGAGCATATTAATTTTGCGGTTCATTTGTACAAGCATTTCCTTTCTTTGGAGAAGTCAAGAGCTGTGGAGTGATACCCACCGACAAGTCGTGCACTTCGTTATTCATTCTTCGTTTTTCTTATCGTCGGACTCAGCATTAAATATTTTTCTCTTCATAATAATTGCTCTGCTTTCTTTGTCTATTCCTATTTTATCAGGCCAATTATCTTCAAGCTACTTTTTTGTCGGGTTTTCTCAGGCCAGTATCCGGTATATAGCACATTTCTCAAAAGCCGTCGAGAATAGCGCGGCTGCCGGATTTCCATTCCACTAATTCTCCCGTAATGATATGAATTTTGTATTATTGTGGCATAAAAAAGATATTTTTCATATTGATAGTTTTGTGCTATGATAAAATCAATCTGAAAATAGAACACTCCACTTGGTTTTGCTTCGTTATTGGGAGAATGTAATGAAGCAGGCGGATGGAGGGCTGCCTTTTGCCGCAGCGCACTGCTGATCGGGGTGGGCTGAAAAATGGCAGCCTGGAAAAAGGGGAAATTATTTTGAAGGGATTGCACGCCTATATGCGGAAATACAGGAAAGAATGCGTTCTGGCACCGCTTTTCAAAATGCTGGAAGCGCTATTCGACCTGGCTGTGCCGGTTGTGATGGCTTCCGTAATCAACGTTGGCATAAAAGACCACAAGACCGACTATATTTTACGCTCCTGCGGCCTGCTGGCCGTGCTGGCAGCAGTCAGCCTCGTTTGCAGCGTAATTGCCCAATATTTTGCAGCGAAAGCGGCTGTGGGGTGCGCTACGGAAATGCGGCATGATCTGTTCAGCCACATCCAGTCCCTTGGCTTCTCCGAGATGGACAGGGTTGGCACCAGCACGCTAATCACGCGCATGACCAGCGACGTGAACCAGGTGCAGAACGGCGTGAACCTGTTCTTGCGGCTTTTTCTGCGTAGCCCGTTCATTATCTTTGGAGCAATGATCTTGTCCTTCACCATCAATGCGAAAGCCGCCATGATTTTTGTCGTCACGATTCCGGCTTTGGCGGTGGTCGTGTTTGGCATCATGTTTTGGACCATGCCGCTCTACAAAAAAGTGCAAAACCAGTTGGATACGGTTCTTGGCATCACAAGGGAAAACCTCACGGGGGTACGCGTTGTACGTGCTTTCAACAAGCAGCATTCGGAAGTGAAGCAGTTTGGCGACGCCAACAGCCGTTTGACCGGAATGCAGCTGCATGTGGGCCGCATCTCCGCGTTGATGAACCCTCTGACCTACCTCATCATCAATTTTGCGATAATCGCGATCCTTAACACGGGTGCCGTCCAGATTAACGTTGGCGGCCTTCTTGCCGGCGATGTGATTGCGCTGATCAGCTATATGACGCAAATTTTGGTTGAGCTTGTGAAACTTGCCAACTTGATTGTTCAGGTTTCAAAGGCACTGGCGTGCGCCGGCCGTGTGCAGACAGTGATGGATCTTAAACCAGGCATGCAGTTTCCGTCGGACCTCACAGGCTACGCTCCGGCAAATACCGGGGATGCGGTGCGCTTTGACCACGTTAGCCTGAAATACGCCGACGCGGGCGATGAGAGCCTCACCGATATTAACTTTTGTGCTGGACGTGGACAAACCATTGGTGTCATCGGCGGCACGGGAAGCGGCAAGTCGAGTCTTGTAAATCTGATCCCGCGCTTTTATGATGTCACTGCCGGGACAGTTTCTATTTTTGGAAGGCCAGTGCAGGACTGGCCCAGGATGGCCCTCCGCGGATGCGTTGGCACCGTGATGCAGAAGGCACAGCTCTTTTCCGGCACGATCCGTTCGAACCTTCTTTGGGGAAACGACAAGGCAACGGACAGTGACCTCTGGGATGCGCTTGAAACGGCGCAGGCCGCCGACTTCGTGCGGGCGAAGCCGAAAGGGCTGGACGAATTGGTCGAACAGGGCGGCCGCAACTTTTCCGGCGGGCAGAAGCAGCGCCTGACCATTGCACGTGCGCTGGTGAAAAAGCCTGATATCCTTATTTTGGATGACAGCGCCAGCGCACTGGACTTTGCAACCGATGCCGCGCTGCGCAAGGCACTTGCCGCTATTCCCGGCAATATGACGGTGTTTATCGTTTCACAGCGTGCTTCCAGCCTTCAGCATGCCGACCAGATCCTTGTGCTGGATGATGGGCGGCTTGTTGGCTGTGGCAGACATGCGGAGCTGCTGAAGAGCTGTGGAGCGTACCGTGAAATCTATGAGAGCCAGTTTAAGAAAGGCGGTGAGTGCTGATGGCTGTTTCCAAGAGAAAGCTTGACCGCGGCAAAAGTCGTGCAACGTTGCGGCGTGTTTTACACTGCATTGCACCTTACCGCTTCTTTGTGATCCTCAGCGTATTGTGTGCTGCCGTCAGCGTGGCAGCACAGCTGTATGTGCCTGTTCTAACGGGCAATGCCATCGATTTTATGCTGAGCGCCGGCAAGGTGAATTTTGCCGGGGTTGGCAGATGTATTTTTTTTATAGGGATTGCAACGGTGGCCGCGCTTTTTTCTCAGTGGGCGCTTGCTGCCTGCAATAATCATATTACCTACTGCGTTTCACGCGATTTGCGCAACGCGGCCATCCGCAAGTTACAGACGCTGCCGTTTTCCTATCTGGATGCACATCCTTCCGGTGACCTTGTGAGCCGTGTAATTGCAGATGTGGAAACATTTACCGATGGTCTGCTTATGGGATTTACGGAGCTTTTTACCGGCGTGCTGACAATTTTCGGGACACTTATCTTCATGTTAAGCGTGAATGTCCAGATTACGCTCGTCGTTGTGCTGCTGACACCTTTGAGTTTGTTCTCGGCAAGTTTCATTTCGAAGCACACGTACCACCATTTTAAGCGGCAGGCAGTTGTGCGCGGCGAGCAGACCGCCATGGTAAACGAGATGATCGAAGGGCAGAAGGTTGTGCAGGCTTTCGGCCATGAAGCAGACAGCCTTGCGGATTTTGACAAAATCAACAGCCGTTTAAAAGACGTCAGCATGAAAGCGCTTTTTTTCTCAAGCCTTGTCAACCCGACAACGCGCTGCATCAATAGTCTGGTATACGCCTGTGTCGGCCTGACCGGTGCCCTTTACGCCATCAATGGAGGCATCACCATCGGCCAGCTGAGCATCTTCCTCAGCTACGCGAATCAGTACGCAAAACCGTTCAATGACATTTCCGACGTCGTGACCGAGCTGGAAAACGCGCTGGCCAGCGCAGCCCGCGTTTTTCAACTGTTGGACGAAACTGATCAATTGCCGGAGCCGGCCGACGCGACCGTACTTCAGAGCGACGGGCATGTCAGCCTGAAAAATGTTTCGTTCCGCTATGTGCCGGAACGTCCGCTGATTGAGAATTTAAATCTGGACGTAAAACCGGGGCAGCGGATTGCAATCGTTGGCCCGACCGGCTGTGGCAAGACAACGCTTATTAACCTTTTAATGCGCTTTTACGATGTGGACGGCGGCAGTATCAAGGTTGCCGGGAAGGATATCCGCAGCGTTACACGGGCTTCGCTTCGTGCGAGTTACGGCATGGTGCTGCAGGACACCTGGATGAAAACGGGTACTGTCCGCGAGAATATCGCTTACGGCAGGCCTGACGCCACCGACGAAGAAATTGTTGCGGCAGCCAAAGCCGCCCATGCGCACAGTTTTATCCAGCGCCTCCCGGAGGGCTATGACACGGTGATTGAGGAGGATGGCGGAAACATCAGCCAGGGCCAGAAACAGCTTCTCTGCATTTCCCGTGTGATGCTTTGCTTGCCGCCAATGCTGATTCTGGACGAAGCAACCAGCTCGATTGACACGCGCACCGAACTGAAAATCCAGTCCGCTTTTGCCCGCATGATGAAAGGGCGGACCAGCTTTGTCGTGGCGCACCGCCTTTCAACAATCCGCGAGGCGGACGTGATCCTTGTAATGAAAGACGGTCACATCGTTGAACGCGGCACCCACGATTCCCTTATGAAAGAGAACGGCTTTTACGCAAAACTTTACAACAGCCAATTCGAGGGTGTTGACATCTGAAGATTCGGATACCTTCGTGACAGATTTGCTGGGTGCAGGGGAACCGCCTCTCTGTTATCGTGACATATTGCCAGGATGGCTGGAATTCTGCGAAAATGTAAATGATTGGTTGTGAAGACGCAACACACCTTAGTTATGGCAGATATCTCATCCTTAATATTCACTTTACTCATGTTTTAAAGAATTTGACTTTATGATATTGATAGGCAACTTTGTATTTATCGATATAATCAAAACGCCCTCCAGGTCATTAAGACCAGGAGGGCGTTTCAGTTTAGTGGACGGTAAAAAAGCTGGGAAAAACGAATAAATCATAGGATTTCATATTTTACATTACCCAGACTTTGGTATAGAACATATAAATGGAAGTCCGCATCAGCCATAAGACTAATGCGGACAATAATGATGTAAATTTTGGTGGAGGAGGATGGATTCGAACCAACGAAGCCGTAAGGCAGCAGATTTACAGTCTGTCCCATTTGACCGCTCTGGAACTCCTCCATGTGGAGCTGGCAATAGGACTCGAACCTACGACCTGCTGATTACAAATCAGCTGCTCTACCAACTGAGCTACGCCAGCATTCCAAAGCACTTGCTCATTATAGCACCGCAATTTAAAAGTGTCAAGGCTTTTTCACAGGCCTTAAGCGTATGTTGTGTATAATATAGTTATTTTGCTGATACGGCCGTACGCGGTTTTACAAACAAAATATGCGTATACACACTATTTGATACAGAGCATATATGTGCTATAATAATGGAAGCTCAGTGCATAAGGAGTGGTAATATGGACGTAAGGCCGGGAGATATACTGCAAATGAAAAAGCCGCATCCATGCGGAAACAACCGGTTTCTTGTCCTGCGGTCCGGTATGGATTTTAAGATACGCTGCACTAAGTGCGGGCACGAAATTATGGTGCCTCGCTTAAAATGTGAAAAAAATATAAAGAAAATAATCCGCAATGAAAATCAGCAGGATGACCGATAGCCTTTCTACCTTGCAAAATACAAAGCAGAAAGGGCAATTTGATGTTTGAAAATCTTGAAATTTTTGAAAAACGCTATGAAGAACTCGGCCGCAGGCTTTATGAACCGTCAGTTGCTTCCAACCCAAATGAATTCGGAAAGCTGATGAAAGAGTGCAAAAACATTGAACCGATTGTCATAGCATACAGAAAATATAAAAAAACATTTGCGGAAGAAAAAGATGCGCTGTCAGTTTTAAGCGACAGCAGCGAGCATGAGCTTCATGATATGGCAGAAGAGGAGCTTAACAACGCGCGCAGCGACCGCCAAAAAGCTGCCGATGAGCTGAAAGTCCTTTTGCTGCCGAAAGACCCGAATGATGAACGGAACGTGATTGTGGAAATACGCGGCGGAGCGGGTGGGGAAGAGGCTGCGCTTTTTTCAGCCGTCCTGTTTAGAATGTACAGCATGTATGCGCAGTCAAAAGGCTGGAAATCCGAAATACTTAATGCAAACGAGACCGGCCTCGGCGGCTTTAAGGAAATTAGTTTTATGATAACCGGCGAAAGTGCCTATTCACGCCTGAAATATGAAAGCGGTGTACACCGCGTGCAACGCGTGCCGGAAACAGAGCAGCAGGGGCGCATACACACTTCAACTGCAACTGTTGCTGTACTTCCTGAAGTTGATGACGTGGAAGTCCACCTTGACCCTAAGGATCTTAAGATTGACACTTACCGCTCGAGCGGTGCAGGCGGCCAGCACATCAATAAAACTTCTTCAGCTATACGTGTTACACACATTCCAACAGGCCTTGTGGTTGAATGCCAGGACGAGCGAAGCCAATATAAAAACAAGGACCGCGCGCTAAAAATACTGCGTTCCCGCCTATTCAGCATGAAACAAAAAGAACAGGACGACAAGGTCGCGGCTGAGCGGCGGTCGCAGGTCGGCACAGGTGATCGCTCTGAACGCATACGAACATATAATTATCCGCAGGGGCGTGTTACAGACCACCGCATAGGATTAACATTATATAAGCTTGACGATGTCCTGAACGGCAATCTTGACGAAATTATAGATGCACTTATTGCGGCCGACCGCGCCGAGAAGCTAAAAGAAGCGGAAATAGTTTAAGCGGTTTACTGATTTTCTTCTATGGTTAACAGGAAATTTAAAAGTTTAAGAGGAAAGTTTGACTGATATGAAATGAAAACTTTAATGCTGAATGCAAAAAAGCCGGGTGCAATAGAAAAAGCCGCACAGATAATTCGTGATGGCGGCCTTGTGGGGATGCCTACCGAAACTGTCTATGGGCTTGCTGCAAATGCCCTTGACGGAAAAGCTGTTTCGAAAATTTTTGCCGCCAAAGGGCGCCCGCAGGATAACCCCCTCATTGTGCATATTTCAAATTTCGACCAGATTCACAGGCTTACAGAAGATGTTCCGGAAAGCGCTGAAAAGCTTGCCAAGGCTTATTGGCCTGGGCCTATGACAATGGTGCTGAAAAAATCAGGCATAATTCCAGATGAAGTAAGCACTGGCCTGCCCACAGTCGGCATACGTTTCCCATCGCACCCCGTTGCGCAGGCGCTTATAACGGCCGCAGGTGTTCCGATTGCCGCACCGTCCGCAAACAATTCCGGATATCCGAGCACGACTACGGCAGAGCATGTGATGCGAGATATGGACGGCAAAATAGACGCTGTGCTCGACGGGGGGCCGTGCGGCGTGGGCGTGGAGTCTACAATTGTCACGCTCGTTTCTGACCCGCCGCGCCTGTTGCGCCCGGGAGGCATTACTCTCGAGCAGCTGCGCAGCGTGCTGGGCCGTGTAGATGTGGACAAAGCTGTCATGAATCCTCTTCCAAAGGGCGCACATCCGCTGTCTCCCGGAATGAAGTATAAACACTATTCTCCAAAAGCAAACGTCATTATCATTGACGGTGGCGAGAAAGCATACGCTGACTATGTAAACACCCACAAAGCGCCGGGTGTTGCGGCCCTATGCTACTGCGGTGAGGAAAACCTTGTCAATGTCCCTGCCGTATGCTATGGTGCGTCAGATGACTACAAGGCACAGGCCCACGGCCTTTTTGACTGTCTGCGCCACCTTGATGATATAGGGGCTAAAACTGTTTACGCGCGCTGCCCTGAGCCTAAAGGGGTCGGCCTTGCTGTCTACAACAGGCTTATGCGTGCAGCAGGGTTTGAGGTGTTGCACATTGGTTAAGCCTATAATTGGGCTGACGGGCCCAACCGGGGCTGGCAAATCTGCCGTTGCAGCCGCCTTCCACAGGCATGGCTGTGCTGTTGTAGATGCAGACCAAGTTGCCCGCAAGACCGCCGAAGAGCCGCATTGCCTCTCAATGCTGAAAGAGGCTTTCGGTAAAACGATAATTAGGGCCGATGGAAGCCTTGACCGCCATGCACTTGCCGACTTGGCCTTTTTCTCGCCCAAAAATACGGAAAAACTAAACTCCATTACACATCCAGCTATCTTATCAGAATGCAAAAAGCAGCTTTCCGCTGCCACATGTTCAGACAGCGTGGCAGTAATACTTGATGCGCCACTCTTATTTGAATGCGGCGCACAGAAGTTTTGCAATGCGACTGTCGCCGTCATCACACCTGACTCTTCGCGCCTTGGGCGCATAATGGCCAGGGACGGCGTAACGGAAGTGGAAGCAAAGGAGCGCATGGCTTCTCAGCATGGCAATGAGTACTACCTTAAACTTGCAGACTATTCCTTTGATGGAAGCATTGAGTGGAGTATTCTTGATGACAAAGCATCAGAACTCCTCAAGCGTATTTTGAGGGATTTCTATGAAAGGCCATAAAAAGCTTACGACTGTTAAAACTAAACGCTCTGCCCCAAGCATTTGGTCAATGCTTAAAATACATAAAAAAGCCGTTATCACATGCGTAGTAATCATCATTGCGGCTGTTGTGGTGTTTTTCTCGCTTCGCCTGGCGCATATACGCTTTATGAAAAAACTTTACCCGCGCCCTTATTCGTCAATTGTCATAAAAGAAGCAAAAGAGAACAATATCGACCCAAACCTTGTGTACTCTGTCATCAAGCAGGAAAGCAAATTTGATCCAGATGTAAAATCTAAAGCCGGTGCAATTGGGCTAATGCAGCTTATGCCTTCCACTTTTGAATGGCTGCAGAAAAAAGAATCAAAACAGCCGCTGCTTGCGAGCAATTCACTTTATCGCCCAGATGTCAACATACATTATGGATGCCGTTTTCTTTCCATGCTCCTGAAAAAGTATGGCAGTATTAAAACAGCTCTCTGCGCTTATAATGCAGGCCAGAGGCGTGTTGACACATGGCTGGAGGATAAGTCGCTTTCAAAAGACGGCAAAAACCTCGCAAGTATACCTTATTCTGAAACGCGTAATTATGCGAACGCCGTTGAGGAGAATTACAGCCAGTACCAGGGCCTTTATCCATAAGCAAATATTAAACAGCAGATTCCGGATTTTCCAGCTTGTCTGGATTTTTCGGATTGGCATAGACAAAAGCCGGAATACTTTCGGCTCAAAATCTGAAAGGGAGTATCTGTAGCATGGTTAAAAAAGCAGAAAAATCTGATGTGAAAAAGCTTACAAAAGAGCTTCTTGTCAGCCGCACAAATGGATGCCAGCAGGTTTCGGACGCTGTGCTTAAAACCGCCGATAATTACGGCGAGGGATACAAAGAATTTATGAACACGGCAAAGACGGAGCGCGAAACTGTAGCATACGCCGTGGCAAAAGCGGAAGAAGCAGGGTTTGTGCCATTTGAGGTGGGCAAAAAATATAAAGCCGGGGATAAAGTCTATGTGAACAACCGCGGCAAATCCATGATACTTGCCGTAATCGGCGAAGAAGGATGCCGCAACGGTGTGCGCATTGCCGCTTCTCATATCGATTCGCCGCGCCTTGACCTGAAACCGCACACGCTGTATGAAAAAGACGACCTTGCACTTTTCAAAACGCATTATTACGGCGGCATAAAAAAATACCAGTGGACGACCGTACCGCTTTCAATGCATGGATGCGTCGTGCTTAAAAACGGCAAATCGGTGACCGTGAATATTGGTGAAAAAGAGGGCGACCCGCAGTTCTGTGTGACCGACCTGCTTGTACATCTTGCGGATGACCAGATGAAGAAGTCGCTGGCAAATGGCGTTGCAGGCGAAAACCTCAATATCCTTATTGGCAGCCGCCCAGTCCGTGCAGATGAGGGTGAAAATTTAGTAAAGCTGAATGTAATGAAAATCCTTCATGACATGTATGGCATAACTGAAGAAGATTTTCTTTCGGCAGATATTGAATTTGTTCCGGCGGCGAAGGCCGTGGATATCGGTTTTGACCGCAGCATGGTAGGCGCTTATGGCAATGACGACAAAGTCTGTGCATACCCTGCGCTTACTGCCGTGCTTGACGCTAAAAAGCCTAAACAGACAATTATAACTGTCCTTGCCGACCGCGAAGAAATCGGCAGCTATGGCTGCACAGGCCTTAACTCCGAATTCCTGCACTATTTTGTTGCTGACCTCGCTGAGTCTGAAGGGCTTGAAGCGCGCCACGTCCTGAGCAAATCAAAATGCCTTTCAGCAGATGTCACCGCAGCGCTTGACCCAACGTACGAAGACGCTTACGACCCAATGAATGCAAACTACATCAACAATGGTGTCGGTGTTGCAAAGTATACGGGTGGCCGCGGCAAGAGCGGCACAAGCGAAGCAACAGCTGAATTTGTAGGTGAAATCCGCAGGCTTTTCGATAAAGAAGGCGTCCTCTGGCAGATAGGCGAGATGGGCAAAGTAGACCTCGGCGGAGGCGGCACTGTGGCTATGTTTATTTCACGCTTAAATGTAGACGTAGTGGACATCGGCGTGCCTGTGCTATCTATGCACTCACCGTTTGAAGTTATCTCAAAGCTTGACCTTTATATGACTTACAAGGGTATCCTCAGCTTCTATGAATCAAATTAACGGATCACAGATCCAATGCACAAAAATATAGCTGCCCAATAGCGGGTACGTGAAGGATGGCACCAGCCGCGGCTGGTGCCATCCTTTTTTAGAGGTTGCTGGGCTATTAACTGCCCAATACGGCAGCCGCTTGTCTATAGTTTGACAACCGCTTTTGGAAACGCTATAATTGCTCTTAAAGTCTTACTGAATTTTGTACCTGCCTTTTATATGCAATAGTGGCATGTACGGAACTGGGCTGCACCTGACCGCAAAGCGCTGCCGAGCGGAAAGAGAATGTTCGGGCACCATTGCTTTAAGCCGATACAAGTCCCTTTCTGCTTTAATGCGGGAAGGGACTTTTGCTTTATGTTGTGGAGCTGCTGTAATTTGGAAATGGACAAAAACTCTCCGCTCAAGTTTTCGGATTATCTCAACACGGCTTCCGAAAGCGAACTTGCAAGAGATATACATTACTTCCTCTATGAGGCCAGGCCGCCTGAACTTTTGGCCTTGCAAAGCTGCGCGGAAAATCTGCGGGAAGCGTATTATGGCAGAAAGATTTATTTCCGCGGCCTCATAGAATTTTCGAGCTACTGCAAAAACAACTGCTATTACTGCGGGTTGCAGAGGGACAATAAAAAAGCGCGGAGGTACAGGCTTAGCGAAGGCGATATCATGCAATGCTGCGAAGAAGGCCACAGGCTTGGCTTTCGCACGTTTGTGCTCCAAAGTGGGGAAGACATGTTTTTCACAGATGAACGCCTGTGCAGAATAATATCGGGAGTTAAAGGACGCTTTCCAGACAGCGCCGTTACGCTTTCGATAGGCGAAAGAAGCCGCGCATCGTACCAGCGGTTGTACGATGCGGGGGCAGACCGTTACCTTCTGCGGCATGAAACGGCTGACGAATCCCATTACAGGAAGTTGCACGCGCCGGAGATGAGCCTTAAAAACAGAATGCAGTGCCTATACAATTTAAAGGATATCGGCTATCAGGTAGGCGCGGGTTTTATGGTTGATTCTCCTTACCAGACATGTGAGACGCTGGCGGAAGACTTTATTTTCATGCGCAGCCTCCGGCCGGAGATGGTAGGCATAGGGCCTTTCATACCGCATAAGGATACGCGCTTTGCCGGCTACTGCCATCCGCAGGCAAGGCACACTGTAATTCTACTTGCGATGATACGCTGCCTGCTGCCTGAGGTGCTGCTTCCCGCAACTACGGCGCTTGGCACAATAGATCCGTTTGGGCGTGAGAAAGGGTTCCGCGCAGGCGCAAATGTCGTTATGCCTAACCTTTCGCCGAAAAAGCACCGCAAAGACTACAACCTGTATGACAACAAAATCTGCATGGGTGAAGAAGCGGCGGAATGTTGCGGGTGCCTCTCGCGCAGGATAAGGAATGCGGGTTTTATACCTGACTTTTCGCGCGGCGATTTTATTGGGTGGAAGCGCAGAGAACCTGCTGGCAGCAAGAGCTTTTAGACTGTATGTGAAAAAGATGCAGCAATTTATCTGCTGCTTTTATCAGCATATTTTTTGGAGGAATAAAATGAAAACGCGCATAGCGATAATTGGAATAATTGTAGAAGATGCAGATTCAGTGGGGACGCTGAACACACTGCTTCACCAGTATGCCAGCTATATAATCGGGCGCATGGGCATACCGTACCGTGAAAAGCACGTGAATATTATCAGCATAGCCATTGATGCGCCGCAGGACGTAATAAGTGCGCTTTCGGGCAAAATCGGCAGGCTCCACGGTGTAAGCACAAAAACAGCTTATTCGGGAGTTATAACGGAAGAATAAAACAGATGTTCGCAGCATGCTTTGCCATGGCTGCTTC
The DNA here is from genome assembly GCA_002316805.1 of Ruminococcaceae bacterium UBA1036. GTDB lineage: Bacteria > Bacillota > Clostridia > Oscillospirales > Acutalibacteraceae > Thermocaproicibacter. The sequence goes on along the minus strand of DCEF01000017.1, from coordinate 35,271 downwards.
AGCTTTCCGCAGGAGGAAAATATATGATTAAAATAGCCGTTTATGGAAAAGGCGGTATCGGCAAATCGACAACCGTTTCAAACCTTTCGGCTGCCCTTGCTGAGCGTGGCCTGCGCGTTATGCAGATAGGCTGCGATCCTAAGGCAGATTCGACGGTTACGCTGCACAGCGGCAGAAAACTAAGGACGGTACTTGACCTTGTACGTGAAAAAGGGAACGGCTTTTCAATGCATGATATGACGGCGATAGGTTACCGCGGGATAGTCTGTGTTGAGGCTGGCGGCCCTTCGCCCGGAACTGGGTGCGCGGGCCGCGGAATCATCGCCGCATTGGAGAAGCTTAAAGAGAAGGGCGCTTATGAAATGTATAACCCTGACGTCGTGTTTTACGATGTCCTTGGCGATGTTGTGTGCGGAGGTTTTACGATGCCGATGCGGAATGGGTATGCAGACCAGGTCTTTATTGTGACGTCGGGCGAGAGCATGGCGCTACATGCTGCTTCTAACATTGCACAAGCAATTTGGAATTTCCGCGGCCGCGGCTATGCAAAGCTTGGCGGCCTTATACTGAACCGCCGAAAAGTAGAAAGGGAGGATGAAAAAGTGAAGGAACTTGCAGACGATATACATACAGCTATTGTCGGTTCGCTCGATTTCAGCGAAACGGTGCAGAAAGCGGAAGCGCTCGGCAAAACAGTGCTTGAGGCTTTTCCGGAAAGCCAAATGGCCGGAGAGTACCGCCGCCTTGCGGGAAATGTGATGCGCGCCTGCGGCGGTGAGCTTCCATGCTAAAACAGATTCATGGGGAGTGCGGCATACAGCCGGCCTGTGTGGCTGTGCGTGACGCGAAGTTCCCGGAGCCGTTCCAACAACATGGCCTTGAGTTTTCGTCACCTGCAAGGGGTGTGTGGAACATTGTGCATATAGGCATGCTGCTGCCACAGGCGCACCTTGTTTTTGTCTGCCCGGAAGGCTGCCTGCGCGGCGTTGTGCAGACGGCGGATGAAATGAACGCTTCAGGCAGACTTTCAACTATAGACGTGCGTGAAAACAATGTGCTTGAAGGGAACATCGAGAAACTGATGGTTGACGGTGTGTCTGATATTATTGGCAAGCTGCCGCAGAAGCCGCCTGCGGTGCTTATTTACTCAAGCTGTGTCCACCATTTTATAGGGTGTGACCTCACGGTGGTTTACAAAGAGCTTAGAAAAAAATTCCCGGATATAGCTTTCGGTGACTGCTACATGAACCCAATCATGAGAAAAACCGGCTTGACTCCTGAACAACTTATGCGCAGGCAGCTTTACAAACTCCTTCAGCCGCGTGAGTTTGACACGAAGAGTGTCAACATCATCGGCAACTGCAACCGCACTGACGAGTCGAGTGAGCTTGTGTGCCTTATCCATGAAAGCGGATATGGTTTAAAGGATATTGTGCTCTGCAAAACATACGGCGAATACCTGAAGATGGCGGAAAGCCCGCTTAATATCACAACGCTGCCGATTGCGCATGCGGCTGGTGTAGCACTCCAGCGGCGCCTTTCGCAGGAACATGTTTACCTACCGCTTAGCTATTCATATAAAGGCATTGAAGACAATCTCCACCGCCTTTCGGATATACTTCATGTGCCTGAGCGTAATTATTCCAAAAATATCGCGCACGCGGAGTTTTCGCTTCACAAGGCAAAAAAAATTATAGGAGACTGCCCTGTGGCGATAGACTATACGGCGACACCGCGGCCCCTTTCGCTTGCACGGCTGCTGTGTGAGCATGACTTTGCAGTTGCCCGCATTTATGCTGACGAATTGTCTGGAGAAGAAAAGGGCGATTTTCTGTGGCTTAAAGAACACCGTCCGGAAATAGAAGTATGTGCAGCCACAGACCCAAGGATGCGCGTAGCGCCCAACCGCACGGACGGCAAGGTGCTTGCTATAGGCCAGAAAGCGGCTTACTTTACAGGAACGGACAACTTTGTAAACATGGTGGAGGGCGGAGGCATGTATGGCTTTGACGGCATAAGCCGCCTTGCGGGGCTGATGGCTGATGCGTTTTTGCATGAAAAAGATACGAGGAAACTTATCCAGATAAAAGGGTTGGGGTGTGGCTGCTGCCTATGAAACAGACTAAAGTTTTTATTACTACTTACGCTTCCGACATTTCCGGTGCATGCTCGGCTTTGTATGAGCTGGGCGGCATGTCTGTAATGCATGACGCTTCGGGGTGCATGTCCACTTATGCTACACATGACGAACCGCGCTGGTATGGCTCGGACAGCATGGTTTTCATTTCAGGGCTTACTGATATGGAAGCAATTATGGGCGATGACGAAAAGCTCGTTAATGAGATAGCCGAAACTGCGGAAAAACTGTCACCTAAATTCATTTCAATAGACGGTTCGCCAATACCAATGATGATAGGTACGGATTTTCCGGCTATTGCGGCTGAGGTCGAAAAAAAGACGGGCATACCGTCATTTGGGCTTCAGACAAACGGAATGCACTCCTACCTAAATGGCATAAATATGGCGTTTAAGGCTTTGGCGGAACGTTTTGTCAAAGCGCCTGCTGCCAGTGCAAAAGGCGGCCTTACGGCAAACATCATCGGACTGACACCGCTTGACTTTTCACTTAACGGAAGCGCAAAGTCGATAAAAAAGTGGCTGTCGGGAAACGGCATTAGGGTTATAAGCAGCTGGGCCATGGGGAGCAGCCTCAATGATATTGTACGGTCTGCGCAGGCGTCGGTAAACCTTGTAATTTCTTACGGCGGTATTGCTGCGGCAAAAACGCTAAAGGAAAAGTTCGGCGTTCCATATGTTGCAGGCATCCCATATGGAAGGCACTTTTCAGGGAAATTGCTTTCAGATTTAAAGACAGCTTCGGGCACAGGGAAAAGCATCGTTTCATATGTAACAGGCGAAGGCTCAAAAAAAGCTGATATGGCGGTTGTTGGGGAAATTGTATCGGCAGGTTCGCTTGCATATGCCATATATGCTGAGACGGGGCGGCCGGCAGACGTTATATGCCCTCTTGAATGTAGCAGGGAATTTATGCCGGCAGGCAGTATAGCCGCTACGGAAGAGGACGAGATAGCGGAATGCCTTGGGCACTATCATACCGTCATAGCAGACCCGCTTTACAGGCCGGTCTGCCCACATGGCTGCCGTCTGGTTCCTTTGCCGCATATAGCTTTTTCAGGGAGAATGTTCCAGGGAAATATTCCAAATCTCACAGCGGACTTTTATAGCTTTCTGAATAAAATATAACCCTCAGCGCAGATAAACCGTAAAATTCATTGGGAAACCTGTTTGCTTTTGGCACGGCTTTTATCAGTAAGTTGCATGCACTGGCTGAACGAAAGGATGAAGCTTAAAATGGGATTAAATGACACGCCTTCCGCCGAACGTGTTCACATTGGCTTTTTTGGATGCCGCAATGCGGGAAAATCAAGTGTAGTCAATGCGGTTACGGGGCAGGACCTCGCAGTAGTTTCAGACAAAAAGGGGACGACTACTGATCCGGTCTATAAGGCAATGGAAATTCTACCCCTTGGGCCTGTGGTTGTAATAGATACGCCCGGATTCGACGATACGGGTGAGCTCGGCAGCCTGCGCGTAAAAAGGACAAAACAGGTGCTGAACAGAACCGACGCGGCAATACTTGTTGTAGATGCTGCAGTGGGGATGAATGGAACAGACTGCAGCCTTTTGCACATGTTTAGGGAAAAGCAGATACCTTACCTTATAGTATTTAATAAGAGCGACCTTTTGCCGTCGCATGCGAAACCGGGCAAAGATGAGATTTATGTGAGCGCGGCAAAAAATGAGGGCATATGGGAGCTTAAGGAAAGAATTTCGATCATGGTGCACCCGGATAATGAAAAGCACCGCATAATAGGCGACATGCTCCATCCGCTTGATTTTGTTGTGCTTGTAACGCCGATCGACAGTTCTGCCCCCAAAGGCCGGCTTATACTTCCGCAGCAGCAGACCATACGCGATGTGCTTGACGCAGACGCTACGGCCATTGTAGTTAAAGAGAACCAGCTGCGCGATACGCTGGAGCACCTCGCTAAAAAGCCGGCCATAGTGATTACTGACAGCCAGGCATTTTCGAAAGTTGCAACTGATACGCCGCGTGACATACCGCTCACGTCCTTTTCCATACTGATGGCGCGCTATAAAGGGTATCTTAAAAGTGCTGTGCATGGTGTGGCGGCAGTAAAAAAGCTTAATGACGGCGACACTGTGCTTATGGCCGAAGGGTGTACGCATCACCGGCAGTGTGAAGACATCGGCACGGTAAAGATCCCCAAATGGCTGCATGAATTTACAGGGAAGCAAATTAAAATTAAGACTTGTTCCGGAGCCGATTTTCCAGAAGACCTCTCGCTTTATTCGCTTATAATCCACTGTGGCGGCTGCATGCTTCCGGCACGCGAAGTGCAGTGCAGGATGCGTTATGCCGAATCCCAGAATGTTCCCATGACTAATTACGGCGTTATTATAGCTTATATGAAAGGCATTCTCGAAAGGAGCCTTGAGATTTTTCCGGATTTGCTGGATGAGATAAATCAGCAGCAATAAATAATATAAAAATAAGGCTGGGCAAAGCAAATGCTGACGCCCAGCTTATTTATATATGCGGCCCAGCCGGATTGTTTTGGTGAGGGGTAATGCCATTTCCTATGGCGGAGGGGTGTATTTAACACATAAATGTGATATAATGTTTTTCATGCCTTGATTAAAGATATGGAGTAATGACATGAGGAAAACGAAACGAATTCACAGTGATGTGGTGCGGGATTCAATAAACACATTTGGCACAAATGTAATTGGTGCCATACTTATGCTGATTGCCAATTTTGTTGTGCTGAGAAAAGTAGATCCGGAGGTTAAGGGCTACTATACAGCTGTACAAAACTGGGGCAGCGGATTTTATACTATCTTTAGCCTGAGTATTGCCGCTTCGTTTATTTATTTCGTAGCACGCTATAAGATACAAAATACAAAGCGTTCAATTATACGTCTCAGCGGTGCTGTATTCATTGGAATTTTGGTTGTAAGTTCCGTCATACTGTTTGTTTTGAGGAACAGCTCATTTTTTAGTACGACACCATCGTCTTTCCTTGTTGCAACTGTAGTTTATGCTTTGTGCTCACTGGCTCTGAGCGTATGCACATCGATTCTCAGAGGGGAAAACAAGTTCAAGTCGTTCAATATCGTCAACCTTGCACAGCGGGTTTTGCTGACTTTACTATATTTTGCTGTTGCTGTCCACCCTTCATCTGGCCTTTGGATATGGGGAACAAATGCGATTTCTGTTATTATGACGGGGCTTGCGATTTTCGGCATTTACCGCTGGAGCGGGCCGCACCCGCAGCCTGCACCGGAAGATGACCACCCCGTAAAATCAGGGAGCATGGTAGCTTACAGCTTGAAAGCCCACATCAGCAATGTCCTTACTTATGTGAATACTTATTTGGGCACTTATGTGGTTCAAGGCATATTTAGCATAAAAAACCTCGGTGTTTACAATACGGCATTTACAATCATGCAGCAGGTCTGGATATTGCCGGATGCTGTAAGCCAGGTTATAATGAGCCGAATTGCGGCAATGAACAAAAAAGAAGATAAACTGCAGCTCACATTGACTTCCGCGAAAGTCGTTTTTTACAGCACGCTTGTAATTGCCTTAATTATCTATGTAGCTGCTGTGTTGTTTCTGCCATGGCTTTTCCCAATGTATAAAGGCGCACTTGAACCTCTAACATACCTGATTTTTGGCTCAGTGTTTATTTCCTATGCGAAGGTTATAGGCAATTCGATTGCTGCCTATGGCAGGCCTGAGCTCAATATTTTCCCTACTGTTGCAGGCATTGTTTCAAATGTTGCGGGTTGCTTCATTTTTATCCCGCTGTTACATATAAACGGCGTTGCACTTGCAACTTCCGTTTCACTCACAATACAGGCTTTTTCAGCTATCGCAATTTTTTGCCATTTTTCCAAAACGCGAGTTTACAAACTTTTTGTACCGACGAAAGAAGAAATTGCTTCAATTAAAGGCGCCTTCAGAAAATAAACCTGTTTTAAAATATGTAAGTTAAACAGTAAGATAACAAAACTGGCTGGCGCTTTTTGCGCCAGCCAGTTTTGTTACATATGTTTTTATGAGCGTTCCACGCTGCTGAAAAGCTGAAGCATTTCAGCGTGCAGGCCGCGGTGTTCAAGGCTGGTTAGGTCCGGATCTTCTGCAAGGATTTCACGTGCGGCTTCCTGGGCACGGTTAAGGCACCCCATATCTGTTGCCATATCGGCGATCTTCAGAGGAGGCAGCCCATGCTGGCGGTTTCCAAAGAAATCGCCCGGACCACGCAGCTTTAAGTCAGCATCGGCAATTTTAAAGCCGTCGTTTGTCTTGCACATGGTTTTCATCCGTTCTGTGGCCTCGCCATTCTGCGCATCAGAAATCAATATGCAGTACGATTGGCTTTTTCCGCGCCCTACGCGCCCGCGCAGCTGATGCAGCTGTGAAAGTCCATATCGCTCGGCGTTTTCTATCAGCATAACCGTAGCGTTTGGCACATCAATGCCAACTTCAACGACGGTTGTTGAAACAAGCACATTTACCTTGCCTTGTGAAAAACGCTGCATCACGGACTTCTTTTCTTTCGGCTTCATCCGCCCGTGAAGGGCATCAATGCTATATCCTGGAAGCCACTCTGACTTTAACTTTTCAACATAGCGTTTCACGCTTGCCATGCCGTTTTTATCGTCGTCTATCATTGGGCAGATAATGTAGCACTGGTGGCCACTGTCAATCTGTTTTTTAATGAATGTGAACACCCTGCGGCGCTTGTCGGAAGTAACTGCATAAGTTAGAATTTTCTGCCTTCCAGGCGGTAGTTCGTCCAGCATGGAAAGATCGAGGTCGCCGTAGATCATCAGTGCAAGAGTGCGTGGTATAGGGGTTGCACTCATAACAAGCGTATGCGGGTTTCTGCCTTTTGCAGAAAGCGCCGCGCGCTGTGCTACGCCGAAGCGGTGCTGTTCATCGGTAACAACAAGGCCGAGCCTATGGAATATGACATTTGCTGAAAGCAGAGCATGAGTGCCGATGAGAAAGCTTATCCTGCCATTCGCGAGCTCTGAAAGTATCTGCCTTTTCTGTGCCGCAGGTGTTGAGCCTGTTAGCAGGGCTGTGTGTATGCCTGCGCCTTCAAAAATTTTTTTCATGGAATGATAATGCTGGCGTGCCAAAACTTCGGTTGGAACCATAAGGGCGGCCTGAAAGCCGTTCTTTGCAGCCGAGTAACAGAGTGCTGCCGCAACGGCAGTTTTGCCGGAGCCGACATCACCCTGAATTAGGCGGCTCATGATTTTTCCACCCATCATGTCTGCCATGGACTCGCGCACAGCGCGCCTCTGCGCTTCGGTAGGGTTATATGGAAGAAGTGAAAAAAATTCATCTGAAAAGTCTTTTTTAATTTGAAAAAGGCTTTTTTTCATATTATGGTGCTTCATAATGAAAAGGCCGAGCTGAAGCACAAGGAGCTCTTCAAAAATCAGTCTTCTGCGCGCTGCGCTTGCCGCTTCGGTGCTGGTGGGGAAATGAATATTCTCAAGCGCTTCCCTAAGGCCGCACAGCGAGTATTTTTGGCGCATACTGGCCGGGATTGGGTCGCGAATGGTTTTAGGGAGGAGGAGCATGGCCTCTTTTACGGAATTTTCAATAATCCGGCTGCTGAGTCCATGTGTCTGCCCATATACCGGATGTATGGCCGGGCAATTTTCAGCGGGGAAAATTTCTGGCGCTGCCATTTGCATCCTGAGAAAATCAGCAGACACTTTTCCGTAGAAGATATAAGTTTTGCCTTCTTTAAGGAGCCGTGTGACATATGGATTATTGAAAAATATCAGTTCAAATTCGCTCTCGCCGTCATTTGCTTTACCTTTATAGAGCGTCATGCCGCCGCGTATCGGTGTTGCTGCCGGCGATTGTGTAACGAGTGCATACACGGCACATGCTGTACCTTCCGGGGCGCTGCGCACTGTGCATGGGTGGCTGAGGTCTTCGTAAGCACGTGGGTAATAGCGAAGCAAAGCGCCAACGGAGGGCACACCGAGCTTTTGAAAAAGCCGGGCACGCTGTTCGCCGACGCCTTTTAGTGTGTGGATATCTTTTCGGTAAAGACTTGCCATGTTTTCACCTTATATTGGCTATTCTACAGAAATGAGATAATAGTAAACAGGCTGACCGCCTTGTACGAGAGTAATCTCGATATCACCGCTTAGCTTTGACTTTAGCTGGCTGTAAACTTCATTGGCAGCCTGTTCTGTGATACCGGCGCCATATATCAGAGTAATAAAAGACGTCCTACGATCAACCATAGAGCGTATCAGCTTTATACAGACATGGCTGACGTCATGGACATGATCGGCTATTTCGAGCTTGCCGTTAACAAGGCCCATCACATCGTCTTTGTGAATTTTACGGCCTCCAAATTCAGAGTCGCGCGCAGCATAAGTTACAGTGCCCGTCTTTACGCCGTTAGCGGCCTGCATCATGTTTACCGTGTTTTCCTCAACAGACATGTCCGGGTTGTAGGCAAGCATGGCGGAAAGGCCTTCCGGTACTGTCCTTGTAGGGAGCACTACTGTTTTGCGGTCGGTAACGAGCGGCGCTACCTGCTCTGCTGCAAGCACAATATTTTTGTTATTAGGTAGAATCATAACTGTCTTTGCAGGTGTTGCGCGCACAGCTGCTGCGAGCTGTTCAGTGCTCGGGTTCATTGTCTGGCCGCCGTTTACCACCTGTGCGCATCCAAGGTCCGTAAAAAGCGTTTTAAGGCCTTTGCCCGTGGCTACAGCGACAAATCCGACGTCATTTACAGGTGCAGCAGGCACTGGCGGTTCTGCTGTGTCATCTTCATTGTCTGACACAGTGGAAGCATTTTCTTTTGAAGCTTTGTTTTCTTCAGATGCTTTGCGGTGCTGCTCTTTCATATTGTCGACTTTTACAGTCAGCAGCTGGCCAAATTCGAGGGCTTTTTCAAGTGCTTTTCCGGGATGCTCAGTGTGAACGTGGACCTTGATGATTTCCTCGTCTGCCACAACAAGAACACAGTCGCCTAATGTTTCAAGAAAAGCCCGCAGTTCGGTGGGATCCTTTTTGCAGTCTGCGTTGCGCCCGATTATAAATTCTGTGCAGTAGGTAAAATGAATCTCCGTATCAAATTCAGCAGCAGCGTTTTTAAAAAAGTCGTCGCCGCTGTCTGCTGCTGCATCATGCTTCTCTTCTTCAATTATGGTACCGTCGCGTAAAAAACTCAGCATACCTTCAAAAATTAAGCAAAGGCCCTTGCCGCCGGCATCTACAACACCTGCGCGCTTGAGGACGGGGAGAAGCTCCGGCGTCTGCTTTAGCGCGTCTTCAGCACCTTTGCACACAGCTTCCCACACTTCCGCAGGCTCGACTGTCTTCTGCAGCGCAACCCGTCCGGCTTCGCATCCCATGCGCGCAACTGTGAGAATAGTACCTTCTGTTGGTTTCATAACGGTTTTGTAGGCATTTTCCACACCGATGCCAAGGGCATTTACCATGTCTTCAGCACTTGCGGAAGATTTGCCGTTAAGGCCCTTTGAAAACCCGCCGGACAGGACGGAGAGAATCACGCCGGAATTCCCGCGTGCGCCACGCAGCATAGCCTGCGCAGCAGTATGTGCAACTTCGCCTGCTGACGGGTTATCGGCCTTATTGAGCTCGCGTACAGCAGAACTTATGGTTAGCGACATATTGGAACCGGTGTCTCCGTCCGGAACAGGGAAAATATTCAGTTCGTCAATAGATGAGCGGTATTGCAGAAGGTTGTTGGCGCCTGAAATGATGGCGCTTTTCAGGTCAGTTCCGTTAATCACTTTTCAGCACTCCCTCGAATTCGGAAAAAAAGCGGTTTTTTGCAACCGCACCAATTCTATCTTATTCTGCTATTATATCATACCCTACTGTTTGATTCAATCTTAAAAATTAAGCATGTAAGTATACTTCAAGGACTGGCACGAATAAAGAAATCCCCCCGGAATTTGTGACCGGAGGGATAAGGCAGGCAAAACGGTATCAGTGCGGCTCAACAATCAATTTGATTGCCGTACGTTCTTCACCGTCTATTGTCACGCTTGCAAATGCGGGTATGCACACGGCATCAATGCCGGAAGGTGCAAGGTAACCGCGCGCAATGGCAATAGCTTTAACTGCCTGATTTGTTGCGCCGGCGCCTACGGCCTGGAGTTCTACTGAACCAGATTCACGAACAACTCCTGCGATTGCTCCGGCAACGGAATTCGGAACGGATTTTGATGAAACTTTCAATACTTCCATTATTATTCTTCCCCCAAAATTTTGGAAATGTAAATGATGTAAACGAAAAAAGATGTAAAAAGATTTATGTGAATAACGTAATTACTATATTATATCTTAAAAAGGAATTTTTCAAGAGCAATTTCCATGAATTTTGGGAAACATTTTTGCAGAAAGTTACATAATATTCAACCGTTCGACAGAAAACGCCTTTCCAGTCTTTTCATCAATGCTGAAAATGGCACCGTTAATGCAGCAGTCGCCCGAAGCGAGGTCAAATCTCACCGGCATTTTGGTTTTCATCTTGCGGATAGCAAGCTCAGGCTTTACACCGAGAACAGAATTAACTGGGCCTGTCATACCAAGGTCTGATATATACCCTGTGCCGTTAGGCAGTATGCATTCGTCAGCGGTCTGCACATGTGTATGAGTGCCGTAAACAGCTGAAACGCGGCCGTCGAGGTAATATGCAAACGAGCGTTTTTCACCTGTTGCCTCAGCGTGGAAATCTACAAATGTGATTTTCGGCATTTTTTTCTCCGCAAGAATACGGTCAACACATTCAAACGGTGAATCAAGACTTTCGAGGTATACGACGCCCATCAAATTGATAACGCCTACCTGTATGCGCCCCATGTCAACAATGCAGACGCCTTTACCAGGCGCCGCGGCTGGAAAATTGGCTGGCCGCAGAAGTGTCTCGCAGGAATCGTACATATCATAGCTTTCCCTACGGCGGAAACTGTGGTTGCCAGAAGTTATGACATCGACGCCGCTGTCGAACAAATACCGGACTGAAGAAGGCGTGAGGCCGTTGCCGTCAGCGGAATTCTCGCCATTTGCGATAACAAGGTCGATACTTTTCATTTTTTTAATGGATGACAGATGGCTGCGCAGAAAACGGCAGCCGATACTGCCCACTACATCGCCGATTGCAAGTATATTCATACTAATAAAATCCTCTCTATTTTTAAAAAGTTAAAAAGAAAAAGGGACAGAATTCTGTCCCCAAAATATTTCTGAGTTATTTTGCGTATTCAACTGCACGGCTTTCACGGATAATGTTGACTTTGATCTGGCCGGGATATTCGAGGTCGCTTTCAATTTTTTTACATATCTTTTTCGCGAGCAAAACCATTTCATCATCGCTGATGGCTTCAGGCTTAACCATAATACGTATTTCACGGCCAGCCTGAATGGCATAACTGCTTTCGACACCTTCAAACGAAGAAGCAACTTCCTCCAGCTTTTCAAGACGTTTAATGTAGTTTTCAACATTTTCACGGCGTGCACCAGGGCGTGCCGCACTGATTGCATCTGCTGCCTGTACAAGGCATGCAGATATTGTTTTCGGTTCAACGTCGTTGTGATGTGCTTGGATGGCGTGTATAACAGCATCGCTTTCCTTATATTTACGGGTAACTTCCACACCTATATCAACATGTGAACCCTCAATCTCATGGTCGAGCGCTTTCCCAATATCGTGCAGCAGGCCAGCCCTGCGTGCAACAGTAGGGTCAATACCGAGCTCACAGGCCATCATGCCTGCAAGGTAGGAAACTTCAAGCGAATGGCTGAGCACATTCTGCCCATAGCTCGTGCGGTATTTAAGCCGGCCGAGTAGCTTTACAAGTTCCGGATGGATTCCGGTTACGCCGGCTTCCAGCACCGCGCGCTCGCCTTCCTGCTTAATTGTAGCATCCACTTCGCGGCGGGCTTTTTCAATAGTTTCTTCTATCCTTGCCGGGTGGATTCTGCCGTCCGCGATAAGGTGCTCCATAGCAATGCGCGCCACTTCGCGCCGCACTGGTTCAAAACATGAAAGCGTAATGGCTTCCGGCGTGTCGTCAATTATTAAGTCTACGCCAGTCATAGTCTCAATTGCGCGGATATTACGGCCCTCACGCCCTATGATACGGCCTTTCATCTCATCATTTGGCAGCGGCACAACCGAGATTGTGGCTTCTGCCACGTGATCCGCAGCACAGCGCTGGATTGCTGTGGAGATAATTTCCCTTGCCTTACCTTCCGCCTCTTCACGTGTTTGCTGCTCATATTCCATCAGCTTTACGGCTTTTTCGTGGGTCAGCTCATTGTCAAGGTTACTGAGCAGATAATCCTTTGCCTGATCTTTTGTAAATCCTGAAATGCGCTCAAGGGTATCGGCCTGGCCCTTCCTGAGCGATTCCACTTCGGCCAGCCGGTTCTCAACCTGCTTGTTTTTATCGCTGAGGGTTTCTTCCTTAGCCTCAAGGCTTTCCATCTTCTTGTCGAGCGTTTCTTCTTTCTGCTGGATGCGGCGTTCCTGCCGCTGAACTTCTTTGCGCCTGTCGTTGAGTTCGTGTTCGGCTTCCGTGCGCTGCCGGTGTATTTCATCTTTGCCTTCGAGGATTGCTTCTTTTTTCTTTGTTTCCGCCTTGTTAATGGCGTCATTTATGATCCGTTTAGCTTCTTCTTCAGCAGAGCCTATGGTATATTCAGCAGTTTTCCTGCGGTGTTGTGAACCAAGAAAGAAACAGACGATGCCTGCAATGGCCGCACATGCGAGTGCAATCAGGATGCAGGTCATTAAATTTACTTGCAAAAATTGGCACCTCCCTATTTAAATAATTTAGTGAATCCCTACATTTTGCTTCGGTTCATCACTTTAAAGTAAAAGTATAATAAACTACAAAACACATTTTACACACCATAGCATTAATTGTATAACTTTAAGTACTGCTGTGTCAAGAAAATTACGCTGTGCAGGGCAGAAACAGCGTTTGTTTGTGCGCATAGGCTTCATGCCCGCTGCGTGCTGAAAAAGGCTGCTTTGAAACTTTGCCTTGTACAAATCCTGGGTGGTAACCGCCAAGCCATATCACATATTGTCTTGCGGAAGAATATTATATTTTTGTGACGGCAAAAAATTAAGCGAATATTCACGGGAGATGATAGCATGAAAAAACGATTTTGTGCGCTCATCCTTGCAGGGGTGACTGCATTTTCATGCCTGCTTGCAGGGTGTGGCGGGCAGAAAAGCAGCGAGGCAGGACCTGTTAAAATAGGGCTTCTTTATTCGCTGAGCGGTGTGACATCCGTAAGCGAAAAGCAGCTTTACGACGGCACGAAACTTGCAATTGACTCCATCAATAAAAACGGAGGGGTGCACGGAAGGAAAATAGAGACTGTATTTGCAGATTACGCTTCCGATCCGGCAAAAGCAGCAGACAAGGCGCGAAAACTAATCCTTGACGATAAAGTGACAGCCATAATCGGCACCTGCTCTTCTTCGGCGCGGAAAGCTGTCAAGCTTGTGGTAGAAAAATACCATTCGCTGCTGATTTACCCGCAGTCATATGAAGGCCAGGAGCAGTCGAAAAACATTATATATGTAGGGTGTATCCCAAACCAGCAGGCAGAGATTTTTGTCGGCTGGCTGCTTAAGAACACAGGGAAGAAGTTTTTTTTGATAGGGTGCGATTTTGTGTACCCGCGCGTTGAAAACAAGCTTGCGAAACAGTACCTTGCAGCGGGCGGCGGAGAAGTTGTCGGTGAAGAATATGTCCCTTACGGGAGCACTGATTTTTCATCGGTACTCAATAAAATCAGGACATCTCAGCCGGATGTGGTGTACAGCGAGCTTACCGGAGACAGCAATGTCGCGTTTTACAAGCAATATAATGCATATGGCCTCAAATCTACAATTGCAAGCCTCACAACAAATGAGACGGTTTTGCAGTCGATAGGTGCTGGCGCGTCAAAAGACAGCTATATATGTGTAGACTATTTTAAGAGCATAGACAATCCGCTGAACAAGAAATTTGTGCAGCAGTATGCTGATTCCGTAAAAGACGGGACGCAGCCTTCGTATGCGGTTATGGGAGGCTACAACAGCGGGCTGTTCCTTGGCGCTGCGCTTAAAAAAGCGAATGATCCTGCCAATACACAGCAGGTAATAGATGCTTTTAAAGGGCTGAAGATTGAGTCGCCGTCTGGGAGTATCTCTGTTGACCCTTCGAACAACCATGCGTGCCTTTACTGCCGCATAGGCAAAGTTGACGGTAGCGGTGCGGTGCGTGTAATTTACCAGTCGGAAAAACCGATTGCCCCAAAGCCATGACCGGATTTTCATTGTCGTGAAGGTGGTTTAAATGGACAGTTTTTCCGCGCTGCTGCTGAACGGCCTGAACTCCTCGGCGCTTATCCTGCTTGCCGCTTTGGGCATGGTAGTTATCTGCGGGCTTATGGATGTTATTAACCTCGCGCATGGAGAACTTATAATGATAGGCGCATACACGGCTTTCTGCATGACGCAGCGGGCAGGCTTAAGCTTTGCTGCTGCAGTGCCTGCTGCCTTTGCCGTTTCCGCTGCCGCGGGCGCGGCAATGGAAATTCTTGTTATCAGGAGGCTTGCGGGAAAGCCTGCGGAGACAATGCTCGCAACGTTTGGCATATCTGTTGTCTTGCAGCAGCTTGCAAACCTGATTTTCGGGGCACAGTCGCAGTATGTGGCAATACCCATAAGTGGGCATTTTTATATAGGTACAGCGGTTGTGCCATGCTACAACGCATTTGTTATACTGCTTGCAGCCGCCGTTACGGCGGGCACTGTGCTGCTGCTTAAGAAAACAAAATTTGGCCACAGGGTGAGCGCCGTAACTCAGAACCGCAGCATGGCCGAGTGCCTTGGCGTCGATTCGGCACGTGTTGATACACTGACGTTCGCCTTAGGGAGCGGGCTTGCAGGCCTTGCGGGAGCGCTTGCGGCCCCTGTGAAAAGCGTCTCGCCGTTTATGGGTGGCCCTTACCTTGTCTGCTCTTTCTTAACGTCAGTTGTTGGTGGTGTGGCCTCATTTGCAGGCACTGCTGCCGGTTCGCTTTTAGTTGGGGAGTCGACGGCATTGCTTGGTGGGGTAAGCAACGACGTGTTTGCCAACATTGCTGTTTTCCTGATGATAACGATTATTATACGCTTCCATCCGGAAGGGCTTTTTGCGAAGGAGAGGCGGTAGCATGAAACGGCTTTTTCCAGTGGAAGCGAATAAGTGGGCCGATGCAGCGCTTTTCCTGTTTTTTGGGATTTTTCCATTTTTCGGCCTGCAATTTTACACACAGCTTTTTGAAAAATACCTTATTTTTATGATTTTTGCATTTTCGCTCGATATCCTTTGGGGATATGCGGGGCTTATGAACCTCGGCCATGCAGTCCTGTTCGGCATAGGCGGCTACATCATGGCGCTTGGGCTTTCGGCACAGGGCGGTATACCGGACTTCATGGCGCGCTGCGGCGTTACACAGATGCCGCAGTGGCTGAAATTCCTCTGTGCTCCCGGTGCGGCTGCTGCCATTGGAATAATCATGCCGGCGATCCTGGCATGGCTTTTGGGGAAATTCCTGTTTTCAAGCAAAGTGAGCGGCGTATTTTTTTCCGTAATCACGCTTGCCATAGCGCAGGTTTTCAGCCTGTTTATCCAAAGCCAGCAGAAATACACTGGCGGTTTTAACGGTATATGTGGTCTGCCAGGGCTTTCGCTTTTTGGGGCGGCCCTTGACCTCAACCAAAGTTACTATGCCGTTTTTGCCGCCTCGGCACTTATCTTCATTTTCTGCAGGGCGCTTATGGGTTCCCGCTTCGGCCTTATACTTCAGGGCATACGTGAAAATGAGGTGCGGCTTGAGTTCCTTGGATACAATCCGGCTGACTTCAAAGCGGCAGCTTTTGCGCTTTCAGGAGCAATTGCAGGCTTTGCAGGCGTGCTTTATGCGCCTGTAAACGGCATGATAGCGCCAAATGACATCGGGATGGAATTTTCGACTGCAGCCATTGTGTGGCTTGCTGTTGGCGGAAAAGGAAACCTCACGGGTGCGGCGATAGGAACTATGCTTGTAAATATCATTGGGAATGCACTTTCTGAACAATTTGGGCCATTCTGGCAACTGTTGCTTGGGCTTGCCATACTTGCTGTGGTGTTTTTTGTGCCGGACGGTATTTCAGGCGGGCTGATACGCATTTTTGAAGGCAAAAGGGAAAAGGCGGCGGACGGCCATGGATGAGATACTGAGAACGGAAGGGCTTTCTGTTTGCTTCGGCGGTTTCTGGGCTTTGCGCGGAATGGATTTTTCTGTGCGCAGAGGTGAGCTTCGCGTAATCATAGGGCCAAACGGGGCTGGCAAAACAACGTTGATGGACCTTATCACCGGCCGAACAAAGCCTACGGAAGGCAGAATATTTTTTGAAGGGCATGACATAACCGGCAAAAGCCCGCATGAAATTTCATCGTTATATGGCATTGGGCGAAAGTTTCAGGGGCCAAACCTTTTCGAAAATATGACGGTGGCTGAGAACCTTTTGCTTGCGGAGCCCGCGGAGAGGACTGTTTTTTCTTCACTTTTCCGCGGGGCTTCAGCAAATTCACTGAGAAGGGCCGGCACTGTGCTGCAAAAGATTGGCCTTGACGGCAAAAAAGGCCGCAGGGCGTGCGAACTTTCCCACGGAGAGCGCCAGTGGCTTGAAATCGGAATGCTGATGATGCAGAAGCCGAAGCTCATGATACTCGATGAGCCCACGGCGGGCATGACGGAAGATGAAACGTTCAGGACTGGCGTAATGATACGCCAGCTTCTTGGCGGGCAGACGGTTATCATCGTGGAGCACGACATGAAATTTGTGCGTCAAATTGCGGAAAAGGTAACTGTTTTCCACATGGGGCATATTCTTGCCGAAGGCCCGATAAATGTTATTGAGAATAATCCTGAAGTTGTGAGGGTATATCTGAAATCCGGATCGGAGGGGGAAGGAAAAAGTGCTTTCGGTTAACCGCCTGCATGTCAGCTACGGCAGAAGCCGGGTTATAACAGACGTTTCGTTCATGATAGGCAACGGCGAGCGCCTTGCTGTGCTTGGCCGCAATGGTGTAGGCAAAACAACGCTGCTGAAATCAATAATCGGGCTTCTGCCGCCGGCAGGCGGTAACATAATATGGAATGGGACGGACATTTCATACCTGCCGGCACACCGGCGCAGCAGGCTTGGCATAGCTTATGTGCCGCAGGGAAGGGAGATACTGCCAGAACTTACGGTGATGGAAAATCTTCAGCTCGGCTGCCTTGAGCGAGGAAACATGCAGTATGCACAGCGCCGGGCGGAACGCATGCTCGAATATTTCCCGGAACTTAAAAAGCATCTAAGCCGCCCAGGGGGGCTCCTTTCCGGCGGCCAGCAGCAGCAGCTCGCCGTGGCGCGGGCGCTTGCCACTTCACCGGAACTTCTGCTGCTTGATGAGCCGACGGAGGGGATACAACCCAATGTTGTGGAAGACCTTGAACGGATTTTAAAAAAGATATGTAAAGAAAGCGGCCTTTCAATTCTGCTTGTAGAGCAGAATATCAATTTTGCCCGCAGCATGGCGCAGAAATTTTTGATCCTGCAGAAAGGCACAGTGGCTTGCTCCGGACCGATAAATAAACTCGACGATAATTCAGCAAAACATTTCCTCAGCGTTTAACCGAAGATTTAACAGCATTGTTACCTGAGTTTACAGGTAATTTATAGCCATTGACTTAAAAGTCTGAAAAGATATAATAAAGGCGTAGAGGAAAAATAAAATCATTTTATGTCTGATTGTCCGTTATTTATGGGGACTGAAGCGTTTGTTAAAATTCCTTCATAAACATGTCGGAGGAAAGTGTGCTGTCATGCAAAAACCGTCTTTTAATTTTAAACATACACATAATCCTAATACTGTAAAAATACGAAACAGAGTTTTGATAATCACTGTATGTGCTGCTTTGATTTCAGCTATTGTGGGCTCGGTCTGTTTTTTTTCGGGGATTGAAAAGCCTGAACGCGCGGTGCCTGCCGGAAAGTCTTCATCTTATGCGCACAGGACTTTTTCAGAAACGCGAAGCCATGCACCATCAGCAGCAAGCTCTGCTCCAAAGCCTTCACAGCCTGCTGCAAAGGCTGTAGTCAAACCGAAAAAAGTCATTTACCTTACGTTTGACGACGGCCCTTCAACACTGACGGTGCCGCTTTTAAATGTCCTTGACAAATACCATGTCAAAGCAACATTTTTTGTTGTAGGTGTAAATGACAAGGACGAAGTTTCAGACCTTAAGGAAATTGCCCGCAGGGGTCATGCTATCGGCGTGCACAGCTACACGCACGATTACAGACAGATATATGCTTCACCGGAAGCGTTCTTCAGCGATTTTGATAAAATGCACAGCCTTATTAAAAACGCTACAGGTATCGATACAAAAATCTACCGTTTTCCGGGCGGGAGTGTGAATGCGTACAATAAAAAGACACGGAAAGCCATAATACAAAGCCTCAAGCAGCGCGGCTATGTGTTTTTTGACTGGAACGCGGGCGGCGGCGATGCTGTGGTACACCCCCAGGCAGCAAAAATTCTTAGTGAAGCGCTTACCACTACCCATATGCACGACAATTCCATTGTACTTTTTCATAATTCTTCCGTTAAAAATGCAACGCTTAGCATAATACCACAGTTTATTTCAACCCTTCAGAAAGAAGGGTATACGTTCGCTGCTTTAAACCCGTCGGTAGACAACCGCCCATTCATATTTTACCATGACGCATAAATAAAAAATTTAAAAAATGCTCCGGCACGCTACCTACTACAGCCGCCGAAGCATTTTAATATTCAGTTTTGGGTTAAAATCGATTTCGCAGTCTGCTCATCTTTTCTTCGCGGGCAGATGTTATGTATTTTACCGTCTTTCGCTACCATGCTTATGGGCACGTGCGGCAGCAGCCGGTGAATTATTTCAACAAATCCGTTTACAGGCGCCTCTGCCATGCCTGTAACAATATGCACGGCACCGAATTTTTTAGCGGCGCTTGCGCCCATAAGCGGCGCATCATCATAAAAATAGACTGTCATTTCGGCTTCTGCGTCCCGCGCTGTTTGGCGCAGATATTCGAGTTCTTCACAGTCTGTTTCAAATCCGGCCGAAACCGGCTGTATGCATATAACTTTGAGTGGCAGTGACAGTTCATCAGCAATTTTTTTACCGGTCCTTATAAGCCGGTCGCAGTCACGCTGGCCGGTAACAAAGACAAGCACCGTCTCGCTTTTCTTCAAAGCGGCATCTCCCTTCTGAGAAACTGGGAAATTTTATTTCTACTTTTTATAATACCATCTTTCTTTCTTCAATATGATAAATTGAATCGTATAAAATGTAAACGAATTATTAAATATGTATAACAAAAATTTTATATATTATTTTGCCAATAATATTATTGCACAAATCTGAAAAAAGTGCAAATGCACAGATTCTTCAGGGCATAAAAAAACCGCCGTGCCGGATAAAGCTGACACGGCGTATCTTTTATTGCCCCTAAACGAGGCGGGGGCGTTTTGCTTTATTTGAGAATTGACATCGGATCAATATACTCCCCGTCTTTTTTCATAATCAGGTGAAGGTGAGGCCCGTCTTCGGTGTTTGACGGGTCTATGCCCACCGTACCGATTTGCTGGCCCTGCTTTACTGAATGATTTCCGCTTACTGACATTTTGTTAAGGCCGCAGTACCATGTTTCAAGCGCACCATGCTTTACGATAACCGTGTTGCCATACTGATCATTGCCTGAAACTTTTTCTACGGTGCCGTCCGCTATGGATTTCACACTTTCGCCATTGCCTGCTTTCAGGTCGACGCCGGGATGAGCGCGGTAGTCGCTGAAAGTCTTGTTAAAGACAGGCTCTTTGCTGAACCCCTGCATTACATTGCCGCTGACGGGCAAAATAAATGATACAGGTTTTGTGACCGCCTGCTTTGAGGGCATTCTTGAAGATGATGAGGCTGCCGGCCGGCTTGAAGCCGTTTTTTTCGCTGGTACCGATGATGAACTTTTTACATTAACGCCGCTTACTGTGTTGTCTGTCTTTTTTGTTTCGCTCTGCACATTTGTTTTAGGCGACGTGTAGTTTGAGACACTGCTGTAAGTCGTCCATGCTGCAGCACCTACTGCGATAAGGCAGACACCGAGGGCAATATAAAATCCTTTGTTCCTTTTTCCGCTTTTTTTCATGGGCTGATTCACTTGCGCCACCTCCATCAGTATTTTGGCCACAAAATGCTGATGATATTCCGCAAGCAGACAAAAAGCTGAAAATATTTTGCAGCATGTAAGCACGAAAAAGGATCTGATCCGATTGACCAGATCCTTTTCATTTTGCCTGAGGGGTATATTGAGGAGGGTAGAACAGCTACCGGAAAGCAATGCGGCTCAGCTTCCCGATAACAAAAAATATTATAAGCTTTGTGCACAAAAAGTTGTGAAGAAGCTGTGAATATGATGTAAATAATTTTATTTGCGAATCAAAACAGTTTTCCAGCGCGCAAAAGCCTGATAATTTCAGAGTTTTGGGAGGATGCCTGTTATCAGCGATGCCGTCTCGTGCGCTGATCTTTCGCAGAATTCATTAAAATTGCCAGAAGCCTTTTCGTCTGCATTATCCGATATGGCGCGTATGACAACGAAAGGCACGCCGTTCATATATGCAACCTGTGCGATGCTTGCGCCTTCCATTTCGCATGCGCTCGCGCCGAAATCTTCGCGTATGCGGCCAAGCTCTTTGCCATCGCTTATAAACTGGTCGCCGGAAGCAATTATGCCAAGGTGCACTTTTTCACTGCCGTAGATTTTTTCAGCCGTATGCACGGTAATTTCAGAAAGCCTTTTTGAAGCCGGTATCACCACGAGGCTGAGCCCGCTTATGAACCCTTTTTTGTCGCCGAGGGCGGTGGTGTCCATATCGTGCTGCACAAGGCCGCTTGAAATCACAACGTCACCGATATGCACGCCGCTGCCTATGCCGCCGGCCACGCCGACATTAATAAGCTCAGAAGGAGCATACCTGAGGAACATTGTCTGCGCACAGACCGCCGCGGCGACTTTCCCAATGCCGCATTGTGCCACAACGCATTGCCTGCCTGCAAGCATACCGCTGTGGTATGTGATGCCGCTGATTTTTTCCGTTTTGTCTTCTTCCATTTGCTCGAGAAGTTTTTCAACTTCTGAAGACATTGCACCTATAATTCCCGTCATTTAAAGACATCTCACTTTTTAATATCAGATTCACAAATGAATTATATCATAAAATAGGCTATGGTGCACGGGCCTTTCCTTTTTGCAGCTTTTTTAGAGTGTGGCAAAACGTTCTGCACTATTCCATAAGGCAAATCTTTGTGATATAATAAAGCGAATCTTTTTTGGACTTATTTATGCAAAAAAGGAGAGGGACGGATGATTATCCTCGGCATAGATCCGGGATATGCCATTGTCGGCTATGGTGTTGTAAAAGCAGAAAACGGCCGGTTCCGCCCTCTGGAGCACGGTGCCATTGTCACGCAGGCAGGTGTTGATTTTAACCGCAGGCTTGAAAAAATATATGATTCGCTTGCGTCACTTATGGAGCGCCACAGGCCGGATGCCGTTTCGATAGAAAAGCTTTACTTTCAGAACAACCAGAAAACTGCCATCGGCGTAGCTGAGGCGCGCGGGGTAATTCTCCTTGCCGCGCAGAAGGCCGGTGCACAGATTTACGAATATACGCCGCTTCAGGTAAAAATGGCCGTGACGGGATATGGGCAGGCGAAAAAACCACAGGTCATGGAGATGACGCGCCGGCTGCTCGGCCTTAAAAATATACCAAAGCCTGACGACACGGCAGATGCCCTTGCAATGGCTGTCTGCCACGGGCAGGCTTCAGGTTCTGAGCTTAGGCGCGCAATGCTTGCCCGCAGAATGCGCGCGGCGGGAGGGGGAAGAAGCTGAAAAATGTTTTACCGTCTGCGTGGCACACTTATACATACGGAGCCGGGAATGGCGGCTATAGAATGCGGTGGTGTAGGGTTTAAATGCCTGACTTCAATGAATACACTGCGCGCCATGCCGCATGAAGGCGAAGAAGCCATACTTTACACACAGTTAAATGTAAGGGAGGATGCTCTTGACCTTTTTGGATTTGCGACGCTTTCCGAGCTTAACTGCTTTAAAATGCTGACAGGTGTCAGTGGTGTTGGGCCAAAGGCGGCGCTTGCTATCCTTTCTGAACTGACACCTGAGCAGTTGGCAGTGGCAGTAGCGACGGGCGACAGCAAGGCCCTTACGCGCGCGAGCGGTGTTGGCAATAAGCTTGCCCAGCGCATAGCGCTGGAACTGCGCGACAAAGTAAAAAACATCCAGAGCGGTAGCAGCGCATCAGCAAGGCCTGTGGGGGCAGTTTCGGCTTCATCCAATGCGGCTGCGGCAGTGCAGGCCCTTGCCGTCCTCGGCTACCAGCCTACCGATGCCGCGGCAGTTGTTGCGCACTTCGATTCATCGCTCCCTGTTGAGGAGCTCATACGCCTGTCGCTGAAATCAATGGACCAGGGGAACCGTGGAAAAAAACAAGAGGGAATGTGATGGCTGAAATTGCAGTAGTTTATCATTCTGAACATCATGGCAACACAAAGAAACTGCTGGAAGGAATCGCTGCAGATTACCAAATAGATTTGTTCGACGTGAAAGATGCAGATACGGGGGGCCTTTCAAAATACCGTGCTGTGGGGTTCGCCTCAGGCATTTATATGGGAAGCTTCCATAAATCGCTGCTGGATTATATAAAAAGGAAGCCAAAGCTTCCAAAGCAGGCTTTCCTGATATATACGAGCGGGAGCGGCAATGAAAAGTATGGCGGTGGATTTGCCTCCATGCTGAAAGAATTAGGCATCAAAGTCCTTGGCATTTATCATTGCCGCGGATTTGATACATATGGGCCGTGGAAACTAATGGGCGGAATTTCGAAAGGCCACCCTTCTAGTGAAGACATAAATAACGGCGTGAAGTTTTTACGCAGAATATTGCCGCAAGGCAAATAACAGCTTAAGAAAGCGGCGTTAGCAGAAAGGCGGCGCAATGCAATATTGAATCAAAATACAGTCAACCCGGAAGATGCGGAAAAAGACGGCTGCGATTTTGAAAACCGCGTCGTTGCACCTGAATATACGCCTGAAGATGCCGAGGTTGAAAATCCTCTGCGGCCGCGCAGACTTTCAGAATATATAGGGCAGAAAAAAGTGAAGGAAAACCTTGCCGTTTTTATCGAGGCGGCAAAGCAGAGAAAAGAATGCCTTGACCATGTCTTGCTTTACGGTCCGCCTGGCGTTGGCAAGACGACGCTTGCGGGGATTATTGCAAATGAGCTTGGAGTTAACCTGCGCGTTACGTCCGGCCCAGCCGTGGAAAAGCCAGGTGACTTGGCTGCAATACTTACAAACCTTAACCCGGGGGACGTACTGTTTATAGATGAAGTGCACCGCCTTTCGAGAAATGTTGAGGAAATAATGTATCCTGCAATGGAGGACTTTGCAATTGATATAATTACCGGCAAAGGGGAGATGGCGGCTTCTTACCACCTTCCACTTCCGCATTTCACGCTCATTGGGGCAACTACAAGGGCAGGCCAGATAAGTGCGCCATTGCGTG
Organism: Ruminococcaceae bacterium UBA1036; assembly: GCA_002316805.1. GTDB lineage: Bacteria > Bacillota > Clostridia > Oscillospirales > Acutalibacteraceae > Thermocaproicibacter. The sequence continues at coordinate 11,437 of DCEF01000017.1, read as the reverse complement.
ACCGTTTCGGCGTAGTGCTGCGCCTTGAGCTCTATACCTCACAGGAACTGGCGCAGATTGTTATGAGAAGCGCCAAAATCCTCAATATACCGATTGAGGCGGACGGTGCGCTTGAAATAGCCTCGCGCTCGCGCGGCACACCGCGTGTAGCCAACAGGCTGCTGAAGCGTGTGCGCGATTTTGCGCAGGTAGTTTCCGAGGGAACCATTACGCGTGAAGCTGCGAAACTTGCACTTGACCGGCTTGAAATTGATGAGCTCGGCCTTGACGCGAACGATCGCCGCCTGCTTACGGCGCTTATAAAATATTATAACGGCGGGCCGGTAGGGCTTGAAACGCTTGCCGCTGCTATAGGCGAAGAGGCGGTCACAATAGAAGACGTCTATGAACCTTATCTGATGCAGATAGGCTTCCTGAGCCGGACGCCGCGCGGCCGCTGCGCTACGCATGCAGCGTATGAGCACCTTGGCCTTAACCCTACACAGGAAACAGCACCTGGCCAGCAGAAATTTTTCTGAAGATATCAATGTCAACCGTCAACCGCAAAATAGAAATGGCAGTGTAAAAGCTCGTGCCATGAAATAATTTATGAGAGTGGGAGTGTTGTAATTTCTATGGGCAGATTATTTGGAACGGACGGCGTACGCGGTGTCGCCAACAGTGAACTTACCTGCGAGCTGGCTATGAACATCGGCCGTGCCGCTGCTACCGTGCTGACCGACAATAACCACAGGCATCCGAAAATACTGATTGGCAAAGATACGAGAATTTCGTCAGATATGCTTGAAGCTGCGATGATTGCCGGCCTTTGCAGCGTAGGCGCGGATGTTGTCCGCCTTGGGGTAATCCCAACGCCGGCCGTGGCTTTCCTTGTCGGCAAATACAAGGCTGATGCGGGTGTGATGCTGACGGCATCGCACAACCCGTGTGAGTTCAACGGCATTAAAATCTTCAGTGGTGACGGCTACAAACTGCCCGATGCCCTTGAAGGGCAGATCGAATCAATAGTGCTCGACCACAGCCAGGAGATGATATGCCCTGTAGGCGGAGACATTGGATGTGTCTCCGAAGCTCCCCATGCGGTGAGGGATTATGTCGACCACATAAAAAGCACTGTCGCTTTTGCACTCAACGGAATGGAAATTGGCATTGACTGCGCCAACGGCTGCGCAAGCCGCACAGCCAAACTGCTTTTCACCGAGCTTGGCGCCGAGTGCCATATGACTGCCGATGCCCCGAACGGCATCAATGTAAATAAAGGCTGCGGCTCAACCCATATTGAGCATCTGAAGGAGTTTGTGAAAGAGAAAAAGCTCGATGCCGGTGTAGCCTTTGACGGCGACGCCGACCGCTGCCTTGCTGTAGACGAGAAGGGCCAGCTTGTTGACGGGGATTTTATCATGGCTATCTGCGCCACGGATATGAAATCACGCGGCAAGCTTGCAAAGAACGCCGTTGTTGGCACAATAATGACAAATATGGGTCTCGATGTGTTTTGCCGTGAAAACAATATGCACTTTGTCGCGACAAAGGTCGGCGACCGCTATGTGCTTGAAAAAATGAAAAAGAGCGGCTATAATTTTGGCGGTGAGCAGAGTGGCCATATAATTTTTCTCGACTTTGCAACAACTGGGGACGGTCAGCTTACGGCGGCACAGCTTTTAAGCCTTGTGCACCGCAGGGAAGCAAAGCTTTCGAGCCTTGCAACGCTTATGGAGCAGTACCCGCAGGCTATGGTGAACGTTACAGTTAAGCCAAAAGCAAAGCTGCGCTTTTCAGGCGATGAGGAAGTACAGAAAGCTGTTAAAATGGCGCAGGACGAGCTTGGCGATAACGGGCGCATTGTTGTGCGCCCTTCGGGCACAGAGCCGCTTCTCCGCGTTATGACCGAAGGAAAAGACAAAGACAAAATCAAGGAAATTGCCGACTCAGTTGCCGATGTTATAAAAAAACGTCTGACGTAATGGCAGGGAAGGAACGGATTTGAGAACATCTCATTGGAAAGACTACGAGCTTATAGACACTTCTTCTGGGGAGCGCCTTGAGCGGTGGGGCGATGCTGTGCTTATACGCCCAGACCCTCAGATAATCTGGTCACCGCCTAAAAAGAACACATTGTGGCATAAGGCAAACGCAAGGTACCTGCGTTCTTCTTCAGGCGGCGGCCATTGGGAAAAGATACGCCCTCTGCCGCCTGTATGGAATATACATTATGGAAGCCTTACATTCCGGGTAAAAATGATGGGTTTTAAACACACTGGCATTTTTCCGGAGCAGGCGGTAAACTGGGAGTTTGCCGTGAAAAAGATAAAGGATGCCGGCAGGCCTGTAAGCGTTTTGAACCTGTTTGGTTACACCGGTGCCGCAACACTTGCCTGCCTGAGCGCAGGCGCTGCTGTGTGCCATGTTGACGCTTCAAAAGGCATGGTGGCGTGGGCAAAGGAAAATGCCGAAGAATCCGGCCTTGCCGACCGGCAGGTGCGCTGGCTTGTGGATGACTGCGGCAAATTTGTAAAGCGTGAACAGCACCGCGGCCATATGTATGATGCTATAATCATGGACCCGCCGTCTTATGGGCGCGGCCCAAAGGGCGAAACGTGGAAGCTTGAAGAGCAGCTTTACGCGCTTGTGCAGATGTGCATGCCGGTACTTTCGCCGCACCCGCTGTTTTTCATGCTGAACTCTTACAGTACAGGCCTTTCGCCTGCTGTAATGGAATATATGCTTGGCCTCACGGTGATGCGTAGATTTGGTGGGAAAATCTCTTCAGATGAGATTGGCCTGCCTGTGACGGAAACGGGCCTTGTGCTTCCATGCGGCAGCACGGCAATATGGCAGTCTGATTGAATTTTCGAAAGGACATGCAATGGGCTATATTTCAGCACAAAATGTAACATTTGCATATGAAAATAATGAGGGCGAAGAAAAAAATGAAGTCCTGCACGGCGTTTCCCTCGATATTAAAAAAGGCGAATTCGTTGCGCTGCTCGGCCATAACGGCTCAGGAAAATCTACGCTGGCAAAGCACTTCAACGCCATGCTGCTGCCGTGCGGAGGAAAGGTTTACGTTGACGGCCTCGACACAATGGACGAAGCGCTGAAAATCGAAATCCGCCGCCGTGTTGGGCTTGTGCTGCAGAATCCGGACAATCAGCTCGTTGCAAGCATTGTTGAAGAGGATGTCGCGTTTGGCCCTGAAAATCTCGGCATTGCCCCTCCGGAGATAAGGAAGCGTGTAGATGACGCGCTGAAAGCTGTTGAGATGTACGATTACCGCTTGAGCGCACCATATAAGCTTTCCGGCGGGCAGAAGCAGCGCATAGCAATTGCGGGCATAATAGCCATGGAGCCCGACTGCATTGTGCTTGACGAGCCGACGGCGATGCTTGACCCGCGCGGCCGCGACGAGGTGCTGCACACTATCCATAAGCTGAATAATGAAAATGGCATTACCATAGTGCTCATTACGCATTATATGGATGAGGCAGTTGGTGCAGACCGTGTTGTAGTTATGGACGAGGGAAAGGTTCTGACTCAGGGAACGCCGCGTGAAGTCTTTTCGCAGGTAGAGCTCCTTAAGGAGCATGAGCTCGATGTGCCGCAGGCTACCGAGCTTGCCTGGAGGCTGCGCAAAGAAGGGTATGACCTTCCAGAATGTGTGCTCAACAGCGATGAATGCGTTGCTGCTCTGGAACATCTGCTTAATCGATAGACTTGGGAGAATTTGATGTTTGTCCTTGAAACAAAAAACCTCACTTATACCTACGGTGCTGGGACACCGTTTGAAAAAACAGCCGTTGATAATGTCAATATTGGCGTAAAAAAAGGCGAATTTCTCGGCATTATAGGCCATACCGGTTCGGGAAAATCTACATTTATACAAACCCTTAACGGCCTCCTTCGCCCAACTAAGGGCATTGTGCTTCTAAATGGGAAAGATATTTGGGAAGAACCGAAAAAAATACGCAGTGTCCGCTTTCAGGTCGGCATGGTATTCCAGTATCCGGAGCACCAGCTTTTTGAGGAGACAGTGCTCAAAGATATATGCTTTGGGCCGGGGAACATGGGGCTTGACAAGCAGGCGGCAGAAAAGCGTGCGCGCCTGGCTGCGCAGTTTGCTGGCCTGCCCGAGGAGCTGCTCGATAAAAGCCCATTTGAGCTTTCAGGCGGCCAGAAACGCCGCGCCGCTATTGCAGGGGTTATTGCGATGGATCCGGACGTGCTTATTTTGGACGAACCAACGGCCGGACTTGACCCACAGGGCAGGGACAGGCTGCTTGAGCAGATTTCAGGTTACCAGAAAAAGCGCGGGAATACAATACTTCTTGTTTCACATAGCATGGAGGATATCGCGCGCTTTGCAGACAGGGTGCTTGTGATGAACGCGGGAAAAGCAGTTATGCTTGACACAACTGCCAATGTGTTTGCCCGTGGCAGGGAGCTTGAGTCAATGGGCCTGCGTGTGCCGCAGGTTACGGGTATTCTGTTGACATTGCAGGAAAAAGGCTACCCGGTCCATCCCGTCCTTACGGTAGACGAAGCGGTTGAAGAGCTTCGCCTTCTGCTTAAGAAAGGGGATGCGCACCGTGGCGCGTGACATAACACTTGGCCAGTATATTCCAGGCCATTCGCTTATACACCGCATGGACCCGCGGGTGAAGATAGCCCTGACGTTTGTGTTTATAGTTTTCATCTTTGTCGCTTCTAATTTCGAAGGCCTCCTTATTATGGTGGCGCTTATGTTTGCCATACTGCTTATGTCAGGTGTGCCTTTGAAGCAGTATTTCAAAAGTCTTAAGGCTATTTTGTTCATTGTGATTTTTACCGGTGTGCTGAACCTGTTTTACGGCAGCGGTCATGTAATATGGCAGTGGAAAGTCATGCAGATTACCGACGGCGGCATATGCAATGCACTGTTTGTTTCCATACGCATAGTGAGCCTTATACTTTACAGCTCGGTGCTGACCTTCACCACATCACCTACAGATTTAACGGACGCGCTCGAACGCATTATGAAGCCGCTTAAAGCGCTTCATGTGAAGGTGCATGAAATTGCCATGATGATGACTATCGCACTGAGGTTTGTGCCAACGCTGCTCGAAGAGACCGATAAGATCATGAATGCCCAGAAAGCGCGCGGTGCAGATTTGGAAAGCGGCGGCGTGACCCAGCGCATACATGCGATGATACCAATACTCATTCCGCTGTTTGTCTCTTCATTTCGGCGGGCGTATGACCTTGCCATGGCCATGGAGTGCCGCTGTTACCATGGCGGCGAAGGCCGCACGAAGATGAAGCAGCTGCATATGACAAATCTTGACGGCGCCGCTATTGCTTGCACAGCTATTTTTTGCGCTGCAGTTATTTTCTGTGCCGCAAAATTTCCTGCCGCACTTCATGAACTCAGGTAGAAACGGAGGGCTTTAATGCGCAATTTAATGCTTACTATCTGCTTTGACGGGACAAATTACCATGGCTGGCAGGTTCAGCAGAATGCCGTGACTGTTCAGCAGGTACTGCAGGATGCGCTGGAAAAAATCCTCGGCAGCCGGCCTGACGTCAAAGGCTGCAGCAGGACCGACGCATTTGTCCATGCGCTTAAATACTGTGTCAGTTTCCATACGGAGAAAATGATTCCATGTGAAAGGCTGGCAGGCGCGCTTAACCATTTTCTGCAGGATGATATTGCAGTTACTTCATGCCGTGAAGTGCCTGAAAATTTCCATGCGCGCTACTCATGCACAGGCAAAGAATATGTTTACCGTATTTGGAACAGCAGAACACGTGAGCCGTTTCTCCGCAACTATACGCTTCATTACTGGTATCCGCTTAACCTTAAGCGCCTGAACAATGCTGCAGTTGAATTTGTTGGCACGCATGATTTTACTTCGTTCTGTGCCGCAGATTCCCGCAAATCCGGCAATATGGCGCGCACAGTCACAAAAGCCAACTGGAACCGTGAAGGGGAAGAAGTACGTTTTTCCATTGCAGCTGATGGCTTCCTTTACCACATGGTGCGCATAATGGTAGGCACAATGCTTTGGGTTGCACAGGGCAAACTTAAGCCAGAGGAAATTGCTGACATCATTAATGCAAAGGACCGCTCGGCAGCCGGCCCGACGGCACCACCTCAAGGGCTTTTCCTGACGAAAGTCTTTTACAGGGGCGTGAATTTTGATGAACGATAGGGATGACAGGCTTGATACTGCACCTCTTGATGCGCGGCATACGCGGCGCGCGGTAAATAAAAAAGTTGCAAGGATGCGTCCCCAGCGCTGGATTTACCGTGTAATAGTTATCCTTGCGCTTTGTGCGATTGCAGTGCTTGGGTGGTATAACCGGAACAACCTTGCACCTGAAAATGTAATTCAGTGGGTCAAAAGTGGCATAGTAGGCATTGGCAGCGGAGGGGGATTCCCAAAAACATTTTCAAGCTCCTCTGTTTTGCCGCAGAACTTTTTTTCTTCGGGTAAAAACATTGTGTTTGCGAGCGATACATCGCTTACTGTTTGCAGTCCGTCCGGTAAAGAGCTGCTTAATAGCCAGCACAGCTACAGCAGCCCGGCTGTGCGCGCGGGAGGTTCACATATTCTTCTCTATGATATAGGCGGAAAGGAGTACCAACTCGATACTGTTGGCAGCGCGGCAAACAAAAAGAGCTCGGCGCAGAATATCATTGGCGGTGATGCTGCGCCGAACGGCGCATACGCCCTGATATCTACAGCAAACGGCTACTGCGGGATGCTTACTTCATACCTGCCTTCGGGCAAGACAGGTTCTTACTACTGGTTTTCTGATTATTACCCTACAGCAGTGGCCCTTAATCCTGAAGGCACGCGCGCGGCCGTGACAGGTGTTTCGGCAAGCGGAGGAGACCTTATTTCAGCTGTTTATATAATTGACCTTAGCAGCGGTAAAACGACACGCCCAGAAACGGTAAGCGGCGGAAACCTTTTCAGCGCTGTGTTTTGGGACACTGAAAATGAAGTGGATGCGGTGGGGGACAAGTCTGTACTTATACTCAACCCGTCTTCCGGTGCAAAATCCGAATATAGCTATGATGGCTCTAAGCTGACATCATATTGCTCTGACGGAGGGCGCCTTGCACTTGGACTTATGCCTTATGAGGGCTCTGAAAAGCAGAAATTTGTTGTGCTCAGCAAAACCGGCACACCTGCCTGCACACATCAGTTCAGCAGCAAAATACGCTCTGTTTCACTTTTTGGGCAGACGGCAGCTGTCCTTACAGAACATGGCCTTTACTTTGTATCGGTAGGCTCAGGTTCTGCTGCGCCATGCCAAGCCGGCAGTGATGCCTGCGCGGTTGCTATGAAAGATGAAAGTTCTGCTTATGTTCTCGGAATTTCGGAAATACGGATTGTAAGGCACCAATAACAACGGCTTGTGAAAATTTCTGTTTTGTGTTATATTTTTCATGATATATTAACATCTTTGCCGGAGGTACAATTCTTGGAAACTGTTACGGATATTATTATGGCAGCCATCCTGATTTTTTCCGTCATATCAGGTTTACGGAGGGGATTTATACGCTCACTTGTCGATTTTGCCGGCGGAATTGTGGCATTGGTCTGTGCGGTGAAATATTCAGCGGACTTTGCAAGCTGGATGCTGAAATTTTTAGGCAATTCATCCCCTAAATGGCTGAGGGAGCCGATTGCGTCGAAAATGCTGGCTGTCGTTATTCTATTTATCCTTTTTGAGGCACTTATACAGGTGGTCGCATATTTGTTGAACTTCATTTTCCGCCTGCCGGTCCTCAGGCAGATAAATGCCTTTTTTGGGGGATTACTTGGCTTTTGCAAAGGTGCCATGATAGTTTTATTCCTTTGCGCCGTTCTGCGGGTGTCGCTTCCTACCAATATTTTCCCGGCAATCAGGCAGCCTATGCAGAAAGCTGCTTTTTCACGGATTTACCAGACCGTTTACGGCCATAATCCGGTTTATGACCTGTTTCAATCTAAACTTTTGAACGAGGTAGGCAGGAATGAAAAAACAAAACTGGAATAAAAATTTTAACGTACCAAACACACTCACTCTTATTCGCTGCTTTCTTATTATTCCGTTTGTTTATTATTTCATGAACGACAGATACCTTATTGCCTTTATAATTCTCGCCGTTTCGGGCATTACAGATATGCTTGACGGGCTCATTGCACGTAAATTTCATCAGTTTACAGAGCTTGGGGAGATGCTCGACCCGCTTTTTGATAAACTTACGCAGGCGTCGGTTGCCGTATGCTTTTCTATTAAGGAGCCGATCTTAATCCCTGTGCTTGCTGTTTTCATTGTAAAAGAAGTTTTGATGATAACAGGTGCGGTAATCTTAATAAGCAAGAATAAAAAGAAACCTGGCGGCTCAAAATGGTATGGCAAAATGGCAACTGTGTTATTTTATGTTTCGTTCGGCATTATTTTCGGCCTTAAATGCATATGGAATTATGAAAACATTAAACTTTCGATAATTTTGCTTTCAATTACTGCGGCAGCAATGATCTATGCCCTTGTGCGCTATGCTAAAGTTTACTTTATGATCATGCATTCTGATGACCCTAAATATAATCTGGATATTCAGGAAGTAATGGATAAAAAAAAGAAAGCTTAGTCATATATTTGTAAAATATAGTATTGCCTGCTATGATAAAATAGATATCAAAAAGAATGTATTATTTTAATATGTGAGAAAAGAAGTGAGCTCCATGATTATGTGTTCGCGATGCCATAAAAGGCCGGCGGTTGTTTTCATTTCGCCGACTGGTAATATAAAAGAAAGCCAGGGGCTGTGCCTTGTATGTGCAAAAGAGCTTGGCATAAAGCCGGTTAATGATCTTTTGGACAAAATGGGAATTACAGATGATCAGATGGAAGCTATGGAGTCTGAACTCAATGATATGATAAGTAATCAGGAAAATCCAGATTCTAACGGCGATAATCCAGATGAGAATTCCATCAACGGTTTTGTACCGGGAGGTGCAGCCACATTCCCGTTTATACAGAATATTTTTCCGGGGATGCCTGCCAGCCCTTCAGAACCAGCGCAAGGAGGTAGCCCGAAAAATGAACCACCAAGGAAACAAACCCGCATGAAACACAAAACGAAGCGCAGATACCTGGACTCGTATTGCACCAATTTAACGGCAAAGGCTAAAGCGGGAAAGATAGATGCTGTTATTGGGCGTGAAAAAGAAATTTCTCGGGTAATACAGATACTTTGCCGCCGTACAAAAAACAACCCTTGCCTTATCGGTGAACCAGGTGTAGGAAAAACAGCAATTGCGGAAGGGCTTGCCATCCGCATAGCAAATGGAAATGTTCCGTTTGCACTTAAGAAAAAAGAAATTCATCTGCTTGATTTGACGGCACTTGTCGCCGGCACGCAGTTTCGCGGCCAGTTTGAAAACCGCATTAAAGGCCTGGTTGAAGAAGTTAAGGCAGAAGGCAATATTATTCTGTTTATTGACGAGGTGCACAACCTTGTTGGTACTGGTGATGCCGAAGGCTCGATGAATGCGGCTAATATCCTTAAGCCGGCGCTTTCCCGCGGCGAAATTCAGGTCATAGGTGCGACGACGTTTTCAGAATACCGCAAATATATAGAAAAAGATGCTGCGCTTGAACGACGCTTTCAGCCTGTTACAATTCCGGAGCCTTCAATCGCTGATACTAACCGCATCCTTATGGGTATAAAGGGCTATTATGAAAATTATCACCGTGTGCATATTTCAGAGCATATAGTGAAGCGTATCGTTACCCTTTCAGAAAGGTATATCAATGACCGCTTCCTCCCAGACAAGGCTATTGACTTGCTCGATGAATCATGTGCATGTGCTGCTTTGCGCAACAAGTCAATGGAAGAGTACGACGAGGTGCGCGACAGCCTTGACCATCTCCATGAAGAAGAAGATGAGATGACGGCTGCGGGTGCAGAGCCTGACTATGAAAAGTTGGCTGATGTGCGTGTAGGCCTTTCGAAACTCGGAGTTAAGGAAAAAGAATTAGCTCCTGCTGCACTTGGCACTCAGGTTGAAGAATCTGATGTTGCTAAGGTAATAGAATTATGGACTGGTATATCTGCAAGCCGTATACAGGAGAATGAACTTAAAAAGCTCTCAAATCTTGAAAATACATTAAACAGCAGGGTTATAGGCCAGAAAGAAGCCGTGGCAGCTGTAACGGCGGCTATACGCCGCAACAGGGTACAGATAAGCCCAAGGCGCAGGCCTGCTTCATTCATTTTTGTAGGCCCTACAGGCGTAGGCAAAACTGAGCTTGCAAAAGTGCTTTCAAGCGAACTTTTTGATACACCGGAGACTCTTATAAGGCTTGATATGTCAGAATACATGGAAAAATATTCAGTTTCGCGTATTATCGGTTCTCCTCCGGGATATGTGGGCTATGATGAGGCAGGCCAGCTTACTGAAAAAGTGCGCCGCCGCCCATACTCTGTGATACTGTTTGATGAGATTGAAAAAGCGCATCCTGATGTGATGAATATCCTTCTTCAGATTCTTGACGAAGGGCATATCACTGACTCGCACGGCCGCAACGTCAACTTTGAAAATACGGTTATAATTATGACGTCAAATGCAGGCAGTGAAAATCAGGAAAGTGCCCTCGGCTTTGCGCGCAGCCAGGAAAATGCCAGCCGCGAAAAAGCAATGAAAGCGCTGTCTGAATTTTTGCGCCCTGAATTTCTCAGCCGTGTTGATGAGACTATTGTATTCCGGCAGCTTGACGTAAACGATTTTGAAAAAATCGCGCATCTTATGCTGGATGAATATGTTTCTTCACTGCAGGAACGCAGTATCAGCCTCATTTACGACGATAAGACAACAGAATGGCTTGCGAAGCATGCCATAGGTGGTAAAAGCGGAGCGCGTGACCTGCGCAACCTTATTCGCCGTGAAGTGGAGGATCGCATAGCCTCTCTGCTGATTGAAAACTGTGATGAGACTATCTCAGGCATTTCCATTACTGCAAGTGAAGAAAATGGGATTGGGCTTGGTTTTACTAAAAGTTAATAATGGCTTTAAATATGCGTAAATTAGAGCGTTAAGGTTGACAAATGCTGCAGAACTGTGCTATACTGATACTCGTTGCTGAAATGCGAGTGTAGTTCAGTGGCAGAACACCAGCCTTCCAAGCTGGTTGTGTGGGTTCGATTCCCATCACTCGCTCCAATTTGCGCCAATAGCTCAGGTGGATAGAGCAACTGCCTTCTAAGCAGTGGGCCAGGGGTTCGAGTCCCTTTTGGCGCACCAGTAATCAGTATGGTGGGTATAGCGTAGCTGGTTATCGCGCCAGTTTGTGGCACTGGAGACCGTGGGTTCGAATCCCTCTACCCACCCCAAGAGAAATTTATGGTGCGGTGCAAAGGCCGCACCTTTATATTGGGCTGTAGCCAAGGGGTAAGGCAACG
>DCEF01000015.1:709-18815 GCA_002316805.1 Ruminococcaceae bacterium UBA1036 | reverse complement strand
GCACCCTTTCGCAAGGCGCTTCTCTATATTACCAAACACTCGCCTCTTTGTCAACCCTTTTTTCTGTTTTTTTTTAAATTTATGCTGATTTTTATATGGAAATCAATGTTCAGAATAATTTAGCCTGGAGATCTGCGGATAATAAGTGCACGCATTGGGAAAAATTTTGAAAAAGGGGCTGATTAATACGAACGGCAAATGGAAATACGTTTGGCGTGTTTTTGTAATTATACTGCTGAATGTCCTCATTATCGCTGTTTTTGCAAAAGCCGGCAGCCCTGTTCAGACGCTTTCAAAGTACGGCTCGTCGGGGACAGAGGTGCGCCAAATACAGACAAGGCTAAAGCAGTGGGGCTATTATAACGGCTCCGTAGACGGCATATACGGCAGTGCTACAAAAAGTGCAGTTGCCAGTTTCCAAAATAAAAACGGCCTCACGGCGGACGGTGTGGCTGGCCCTGCAACGCTTTCCAAAATTGGCCTGCCCTCAGGTGGGAGCACTGGAGGAACAGGCGGCTACAGTGCCAGCGATGTCGCGCTGCTTGCAAAAGTGATTTCGGCTGAGGCGCGCGGCGAACCATACGTAGGCCAGGTGGCAGTCGGCGGTGTTATACTGAACCGCATAAAGCACCCATCATTTCCGAACACTCTTGCTGGTGTAATTTATCAGCCAGGAGCCTTTTCCTGCCTTAATGACGGTGGGATAGATGCGGCTGTTTCTGACTCCGCGTACAGGGCCGCCCGCGACGCAATGAATGGCTGGGACCCTTCCGGCGGCGCGATATATTATTACAACCCTGCCAAAGCAACAAGCAAATGGATATGGTCGCGCCCTGTTATAACTGTAATCGGCGACCACCGTTTTTGCAGCTGAAAATTACTATCCCCGTATATGTGCTTATAGTTGGCAGGCGCCAAATTCTAACGCTAATGGCAGAGATGAAAAAAAATCATCCCTGCCATTTCTAACAGTCGTTTCATAAGGCCGTCAGTCTGCTTTAAACTTCCGGAACATCTTTTTTACTTCGGCATCATATGCCTTGCTGCTGCTGTCAGTTGCGGTATCTTTATAAATCATAAGGTATTTGCCGTTGTCTGAAAGCGTTGCATCGACCTGCTGGCCGAGAAGTAAAAAATGGCCTTTGCCCTTTACCTCAGAGATGACCTTCTGCGCAGTGCTGTTGAGGTTCGCCTGATTATATTCATACATCTCAAGCGTGACATTGTCTTTGCCATTGTGGCCATAAATATAGCGTACGCCTGATTCTGCTCCGATTATATCGCTGCACATGGATTTCCCATTCCCTGGCAGCGAAAGGTTTTTCCCGAGGTAGCTTTTAAGGCCTGCGAGGCTGTCCGGTACGCTGCCCTGGCTGACTTTTTCCGGTATGGAAACCACGGGTGCCGGAGCCTGTGATGACGTTGCTGAGGCTTTGCCCGATGGATGTGATGAAGACGAAGATGGGCTGACATTGCCCGTTCCGCAGGCAGTAAGCAGCAGTGCCATCACCGCTGCTATTGAAACGATACCGATTTTTTTCATTCTGGCAATCCGCCTTTTCATTTTCTTTATGAGCTATTTGCAGCTAAGGCAAGCGGCAAATGCCGCCGCGCTGTCTCATTCGCTTTATATCATATAATTATCCGATTTTTTGCTTATTTTGTCAAGGCGGCTTTTGTCATAAAAAATCCGCCGAAGGCAAAACCTCCGGCGGAAAAGTACTTCTCATATCATGAGCGACTTTTACAGCTCAAAATATTTATAAAATATCAATGCTTAATAATTCAAACGGCCATAAGAGTCTACATGGCTTCCCCAATAATTAGAAAGGTTTACTATTTCAACACCAGGTTTCGGCTGACCTATATCGCCATCGCACTGGATAGCACGGCCGCCACCCATATAAATTCCTACGTGGCCATAATCGTCATAATACACAAGGTCGCCTGCTCTTGGGCTTGAAACTGGGGTTGTTATCCCTGCAAGTCCTGTGACTGTCAACCTTCCTACATTGTGGCCGCTCTTATAAAGGACATAGCTTACAAAACCAGAGCAGTCAAATCCGCCAGGGGCAGCTCCGCCCCAAGAATAAGGCGTACCTATGTATTGTTCCGCCACAGCAACAATATCTGAAGATGAGCCGGAATTTTCACTGCCGCCTGAGCTCGAGTTTCCTCCCGAGCTGCTGCCTGAACTCGAGTTTCCTCCCGAGCTGTTGCTTGAGCCTTGCGCTGAAGATGGCTGCGAAATGCTATTTCTGGAGCTTACTGAGTTGCCGGTGCTGCCAGATGTGTTGCTTCCACTGCCATTGCCACCTGTACTCTGGTTTGCAGCTGCGGCAGCTGCAGCGGCCGCCCGCTGCTGTGCCGCCTGATTTGCCGCAAGCTTGGATTCAGCATCTTTTTCGTTCTGGTCCATAGAGTTATAAGCCTGCTCCGCTTCCTGCGCGATAACATTCATTTGTTTCTGGTTTTGCTCGAGGGACGTTTTATCATCCGTGACTCTTTTGCGGTTTTTTTCTATTTGCTCTTTCTGTGTTTTAACGCTGTTTAAATCTTTTTTAACTGAATTTATAAGAGCTGTATCATGTTTAGAGATTACGTCGAGCATCTCCGCCTTATCCGCAAAATCCATAATGTTTTTCGCATTGAGGACAATATCCAACTCAGAAGCTTCGCCGGTAAGGTACAGTGCATAAACACGCTGTTTCAGTTCCTGATAATCCTTATTTATCTCTTTTTCTTTCCCGGCAATATCTTTCTGTTTTTGGATAATATCGCTGTCGAGCTCACTTATTTCTCTATTTTTGCTGTCGATTTGTTCCTCCAGATTCCCCATTTTTGCATTAAGGGCATTCTGGTACTGCTGCTGTTTTGACTTGTCATTTTTCAGTTTCGCTATCTGGTCGTCAAGCTGCTGCTCCTGTTGCTGCAGCGTCGCTTTACTTTGGCTTGGCTCATCGGCCTTTGCCCGCACACTCCCCGCTGATATGGAGAAAACGAGCGATAGTGACAGACCAATTGCTGTTACATTTTTTAATAACTGTTTACCTGTCAAAAATGTTCCTCCTTTTTGAAAACTTTTTTGGGATTTTTTAAAAACTTTTTAACGGTTTTACAAAATAATAATTATATATTTTTACACTGCCTGAGATGCGGCAAGCATCTGGTAGCAGGAACATACACAGATAGACTCCTATTCAATTAATAACGTCACGCTAAAAGCAAAAACATTTTACCGGTAACCTTACACCTCCACCGGCTTTATTCAAGCCCTTATTCAACGCCTGATTTTACTGCAACCTGCCAAAGCAGTCAAAATGTCTTCTCCAATAACTGTTGCTGAGACGAACATATTCAACGCCTGAGCTGTCGCACTGAATGGCTTTTCCATTTCCGACATAAATTCCAACATGGGACCTTGGCAATCCACCGTAAGTGTAGTCATAGAACACAAGGTCACCAGCCATCGCAGATGAACTTGAAACCGGCGTGCAAAGGGCGTACAGCCCGTCTACTCCACGCCGCCCTATATTCCAGCCGCTGTGGTTAAGGACCCACGACACATAGCCTGAGCAGTCAAATGATGTTCTCGGGCTGCCGCCACCCCATACGTACGGATAGCCAAGGTACTTTTTAGCTTCCTCAAGCACTGCTGGAAACCTCTTTACGTATTTGCCGCCTGATTTAGAAATCCGCTGGCTTATGCGTGCGGTTTCTTTTGCATTTTCAGCTTGTGCAGCCTCTATGGATTTCCTGTTTTTGTCCATTGATCCTAAATCCGCAGCCGCTTCACCAGACAGGTCCGAAAGCTGTTTTTCCTGCTGCTCAAGAGTTGTTTTTGCCTTGGTAGACTGTAAGCGGTTCTTTTCAATTTCCGCCTTTTGGGCCATAATGCTGTCAAGGTCAGTTTTCAGCGTGTTTATCAGCTTTGTGTCGTGTTCCGAAACCATCTGCAGGACCTCAGTCTTATCGGCAAGGTCCATAACGTTTTTGGCATTGAGCACGACTTCGAGATTAGAGGCTTCGCCGGTCATATAAATGGCGCAGACGCGGTTTTTCAGCTTCTGGAAATCTGTGTCTACCATTTTCTGCTTATCGGCTATAGCGGATTCTTTTTGTTTGATAGACGCATCCAGAGAAGCTATCTGTCTGTTTTCGCTGTCTATCTGCTGTTCAATATTTACAGCCTTTTCATCGAGTGTGTTTTTATATTGCTGCTTTTTTGCTTTGTTGTTCTTTAATTTTGCGAGCTGCTTATCCAGCTCTTTCCCTTTTTGCTGAAGAGATGCTTGTTGTTTTTTAAGATTGTCCAGCGACGTTGCCTTCGCAGATATATTACCAAGCGAAGACGAGAAAGCGAGCAGAAACGAAAGGCCAAATACCGCTACGCTTTTTGCCAGTCGCCTACCAGTCAACTATCTCTCCTCCTTCTTTCTTGAGATATCTCCCAATTGATATAATGCCGCCAAGTGCGCCGAAGACGCATCCGGCAAGCACAAACACTGCTGTTAGCAGTGCTGAGACCGAATTCATTTCAATCGGGCGGAACATCGTAATTGATGTCAGGGTGCTCGTCATCTTGCCATAGAGCAGCTGCAGGAGCACACTGCTGAGGAGCCCCGATATAAGGCCTATGATGACGCCTTCCACAATGAACGGGATCCTGACGAACCAGTCCGTTGCGCCGACCGATTTCATAATATTTATCTCAAGCCTGCGTGAAAACATTGTTGCACGTATGGTATTGGAAAGAATAAAAAGTGAAACAAGGCTCAGTATAAGCACTATCCAGAAACCGCCAGTCGTTACGATATTGTCAAGCCTTGTGAGTTTGTTGGCAATGTCCGAATAGTCATTGATGCTCCCAACGCCTTTTACCTTCCTTATCTGAGCTACAGTATTTTTATATTTCGAAAGGTCACGGAAAGACACCTGAAACGCATCCGGCAGAGGGTTATCTTTGCCTGTCATACCCGCAAGCAGGTTGGCATCCTTTTCGCCAAGCATGCCCATCACGTTTTCAATGGCTTTGTCTTTCGGGATAAACTTGCAGCTCTTGATATTGTCAAGCTTTTTGATTTCCTCGCCTGCTTTTACCGAAGAGAGCACCGGGAAGCCCTGATCCATATAAACCCTTACCGAGTTTGTCCCTTCAAGTGTCTTCATGGCCGCACTTATATTCATTGAGCAAAGGACGGCTGCACCGGTAAGCAGAAGGCACGAAATCAACACGCCTATGGATGCAAGCGACATTGTGCGGTTGCTCCATACATTCTGCACGCCCTCTTTAAGCAGGTACTTGAAGCTTATAAACAAGCTGTTTTTCAATTTGTGCGTCGGCTGATAAGTTTGTTGCTTATGAGGCAGCTGCCTCCAATCCTGCTTGCTGCTTTTTACTGCAGGTGGTTTCTCTACCGGCGCTTTGTGCTCGGTAAACACCGGCGCTTTGTGGGCAATGAACTTTTTCGAAACATGCCTGCCGTCCTTTTTAGCCATGCTCTGCCTCCTTCACTGAGGATTTTGAAATGCAGGAATCTGAAAGAATAGTTCCGTTGTTTATTTCAATAACTCTGCGCTGAAAATGCTTTACGAGCGAGTGGTCATGCGTTACCATAAGCACTGTTGTGCCGCGGTTGTTTATTTGTGTGAGCAAGTCCACAATTTCAAATGATAGGGCTGGGTCGACATTGCCTGTCGGTTCATCCGCAAGTATTAGCTGAGGTTTGTTCACAAGTGCGCGCGCAAGGCTTACACGCTGCTGCTCGCCGCCGGAAAGTTCGTGCGGGTGGCAGCGGGACTTTTTCCGCAGGTTAACGAGGTCAAGCACATGCGGCACACGTTCCCTTATCTCACGGTTCGAAGCTCCGACAATGTGCATGGCAAACGCCACATTCTCAAAGACCGACATCTTGTTTATCAGGCGGAAATCCTGAAAAACCATGCCCATCATACGGCGCAGGTAAGGCACATCGCTGCGCTTAAGCTTTGAAAGTTTCTGCGTACCTATTGTAACTTCGCCTTCGGTTGGGCGCTCCTCGCATGTAATCAGCTTTAAAAAGGTGCTCTTGCCGGCTCCGGATTCACCGACGATAAATACGAATTCGCCGTCACTTACCTTTACGCTTACATTTTTGAGCGCTTGGGTACCGTTCGGATACACCTTGCTTACATCCTGGAATTCTATCAAAATAATCGCCCCAAACAGACCGTAGTTTTTAAATTACACAAAATCGTATATATATAAAAGACTGCCTATTGGCATATTTCCATGATACCAATGGGCAGTTACTTTATAATTCCTTTAAAGAAAGGAACTGTAATATTTTTGTTACATTTTTTGCCGCTCATTTTTGTGTTTTTTTCCTGCAGCAAAAAACAATCAGTATTTTGCTGGATTTGAATTAAGATACTTCTTTACCATCAGCGCCACCTTAAACACAATGGCGTCTTCAAACTGGCGCAAATCAAGGCCGGTAATCTTCTTTATCTTTTCGAGGCGGTAAACGAGTGTGTTACGGTGGACAAACAGTTTGCGCGAAGTTTCTGAAACATTGAGGTTGTTTTCGAAGAAGCGCTGTATTGTGAAAAGCGTCTCATGGTCAAGCGAATCAATTGAGCCTTTTTTAAAGACTTCTTTCAGAAATGCCTCACACAGCGTAGTCGGGAGTTGGTAGATAAGGCGTGCAATGCCAAGGTGGTCATAGCTTACGATAGAACGCTCGGTGTCGAACACCTTGCCTACTTCAAGTGCTATCTGCGCTTCTTTAAAAGAGTGGGCAAGATCCTTAATGCTGCTAACTATTGTGCCAATGCCAACGACGCAGTGCGTATAGAATTCACTGCTAAGTGTATCGACTATGGAGTTCGCCAGTTTGTCAAGGTCTTTTGGCTCAATCCCCGGACGGATTTCTTTCACAAGGGCAATGTCGGTCTCATTGATATTGATTACAAAGTCTTTGTTTTTGTCGGGGAAAAGGTTTTGGATAACATCGTATGCCGAAACGTCCGTCTTGTTCAGCACACGAATAAGCATGCACACGCGGCTCACGTCCGTATTGAACCGCAGCTCACGCGCCTTAAGGTAGATATCCCCCGGCAGGATATTGTCGAGTATTACATTTTTTATAAAGTTGCTCCGGTCGTATTTCTCGTCATAATACTGCTTTATGCTGTTGAGCGAAATTGCCAGCAGCGAAGCATAGCGGCCTGCATCCGGATCTGTTCCTGAAACGAAAACCGCGTACTCCGGGCGCGGCTGGTTGCCAAATGATTTATAGGTATAGCCACCCACCACAAAAGTGCCTGTAGATGCTAACGCATCCGGCGTAAGGCTGTCATCCACTTCCCCGATGCGGCCCAGTTCGCTGCATGCGACAATAACCGATGTCTCGTCCACCACACCGATAGTCCTGTCGATAGCATCTCGCATCTGATGGACAATCCCCTGAAATAGTCTGCTTGACATGGCAATCCCTCACTTTTCACGAATCTATGTCAACCGAAAAAAGCTTATAATTTAATATATTACATTTTACATAAATTTAAAGCAAATTTCAACCTTAAAATATCATATTGCTGAAAAATAAAAAAACATTCACATATTTGTGTTCCCAGTGCAAAATATTTTAACAGCAGCACTGGTTTCCATAAATTGCATTGGCGTTTTATGCTTTTCCGCATCGGGCCGCGGCTTTCGCCTCAGCCTGCTTTTTCGAGAAGACGCATCCGCAGTAATTCTGGCGGTAAAGGCCATACTCATGTGAAAGCTCAATAGAGCGCAGGTACCCGTTCCGTTTTTTAAAATCGGAGTAAAGGTACTTCACCCCATACTGCTTTTCAAGCTCTCCGCCTATCGCATTGAGCCGCTGTGCATCTTTATATGGGCTGACGGAAAGCGTTGTTGAAAACCACTCAAAACCGTTTTCTTTCGCGTACCCGGCGGCTGCCTCCAACCTCATGCGGTAGCAGAGTGTGCAGCGGCCACCGCGCTCAGGGTCGCCCTCATGGCCTTTCGCCATCTCAAAAAAGCGCTCCGGCTCATAGCGCCCTTGCGCAAACTCTACCGGGTATTTGGCTGGCAGCACGGCAGTCAGGCGCTTTGCTTCCGCTGCGCGCCTGAGGTACTCTTCTTCCGGTGAGATGTTTGGGTTGTAGTAAAACAGCGTAATGCGAAAATATTCTGAGAGGTATTCAAGCACATAGCTGCTGCATGGTGCGCAGCAGGCATGCAGCAAAAGGCGCGGTGCGCTACCGTTTAAACTTTTCAGCGTTCCGTCAAGGGCTTTCTGGTAATTGACTTTCTGCATAATTAACGCCTTGTTCCTATTTTGCCCGCAAGGTAATAAGGTTTTACGCCTGCGGCTTTTTTGGCAGAGTTGATATGCCAAGCTCGTTAAGCTGCTGCTCATCTACGTCTGTCGGTGCATCGCTCATAAGCTCAGCGGACGAAGAAACTTTCGGGAATGCAATCACGTCGCGTATGCTGCCGCAGCCGAGCATGACCATGACGAGGCGGTCGAGACCAAACGCCATGCCACCGTGCGGCGGGGCCCCATACCGGAATGCGTTTGTAAGAAAACCGAAACGCTTCTCCGCCTGCTCCGGCGTAATCTGCAGCGCCTTGAAAATGCGCTGCTGCAGCTTCCTGTTGTTTATACGTATAGAGCCGCCGCCAATCTCATTCCCGTTAAGCACCATGTCATAGGCAAGGGCATAGACATGCGCGGGGTCGCTTTCGAGCTTGCCGAGATCTTCTTCGCGCGGCATTGTGAACGGGTGGTGCATGGCCATAAAGCGGTTTTCTTCTTTGCTAAACTCAAACATTGGAAAGTCTGTTATCCACAAGAGCGAAATCTTATTTTTGTCGATGAGGCCAGACCGGCGCGCAAGCTCACAGCGCAGTGCGCCGAGTGAGTCGAACACGACCTTGTTTTCATCGCTCGCCACGAGAAAAAGCACATCGCCTTTCTCAGCTCCAAGAGATGCACGGACTCCTTTCACCTCTTCCGGCGAAAGGAATTTCTCATAAGAAGACGTTTCGCCTGCCGAGGCAAGGCGCGTCCATGCAAGGCCTTTTGCACCGTATGACTTAACCCAACCGCCGAGCTTGTCGATATCTTTGCGGCTCAGCTTGTCGGCCTGCCCCTTAAGGTTTATTCCGCGCACGCTTCCGCCCGCAGATATGGCACCTGCAAATACGCGGAACTGCGTGCCTTTAAGCGCGCCGCTCACGTCTTTAAGCTCCATGCCGAAGCGCAGGTCAGGCTTATCGGAACCAAAGCGGCTCATGGCGTCGTCCCATTCCATGCGCGGAAGCGGCGTCTTTATATCTACGCCCAGTACTTTTTTATATGCTTCTTTTATAAAGCCCTCCGCTACCTCCATCACGTCGTCCTGTGTTACAAAAGACATTTCAAAGTCAAGCTGTGTGAACTCCGGCTGGCGGTCGGCCCGCAGGTCCTCGTCGCGGAAGCAGCGTGCCACCTGCATATAGCGGTCAAAACCCGAAAGCATCAAAAGCTGCTTGTAAAGCTGTGGCGACTGCGGAAGTGCAAAAAATTCACCCGGGAAAAGACGCGACGGCACAAGGTAGTCGCGCGCGCCCTCCGGCGTCGATTTTATCAGGTCAGGCGTCTCAATCTCGAGGAAGCCGTTGCTGTCGAAATAGTCATGCGCAACTTTAACTATCTGGTGGCGCTTTATGATGTTTGCCTGCAGGTCAGGGCGGCGCAGGTCAAGATAGCGGTACTTAAGGCGCAGCTCTTCGTTTACGCCCGAATTGCACTCAATGGCAAATGGCGGCGTCTCGCTCTCATTTAGTATACGCAGCTCCGTTACTGCTATTTCAATATCGCCCGTCGGTATTTCCTTATTCTTGTTCGAGCGCTCGCGCACCGTCCCCTTTGCCGCAAGCACATACTCAGCGCGCACCGATGAGGCTTTTTTGAAAACATCCCTGTCCGTTTTATCGTTAAAAGCGAGCTGCACTATGCCAGTGCGGTCGCGCAGGTCTATAAATACAAGCTGGCCAAGGTTGCGCTGCCTCTGTGCCCAGCCGCAGACCGTAACATCTTTGCCTTCGTCACTGCTGCGCAGCACGCCGCAGTAATGGGTGCGTTTCATACCCGTCATAAATTCAGCCATTTAATGAACCCTCCAATTTCTCCAATTTATATTACAGCTCCGGCCGTTTTTGGGAGCCGTCAGAATTCCGGCGCAAACAAAGCTTTTCCTTACATGCGGCGGACATTTTCGTCATAGCCACCCGTAAACCAAAGCCCTGCCCGTTAAGCATTAAACCATGCCTCAATTAAAGTTTTACGTCGTCATCTTCGCCTTCGCCGCTGTCTTCATCCTCCAGTTCAAAGAACCTGTCGGGCAGTTCATCATCGAGCTTTACTTCAGTTTTTTCGCCCGTTTTCATGTTCTTTATAATTCCCTTGCCCGAGTTTACCTCATCGTCGCCTATAACAAGCGAGTAGAGCGCGCCTATTTTGTCGGCGTATTTCATCTGCATTTTCAGGCTGCGCCCAACCTCGTCGCACAACGTAGTTACCATATTGTCCTGCATTTCCTTCGTAATGCGGAACGCTTCCATATGCGCTTTTTCGCCAATGGAAGCAACAAACAGCTCACAGGGATCCGGCTTCTCAAACTTGACTTTCTGTGCAAGCATGACCATAAGCAGCCGTTCAATGCCAATGGCAAAGCCAAGCGCCGGCGTTGGCCTTCCGCCCATTTCTTCAACAAGGCCATCGTAACGGCCGCCGCCGCAGACCGTGCTCTGCGCACCGAGGCTGTCCGACACAAATTCAAAAACCGTGCGCGTGTAATAGTCGAGCCCGCGGACTATGGAAGTGTCTACTTCATACTTTATGCCGACGGAGTCGAGCATCGACCTGACCTGCTCAAAATGGCTGCGGCAGTCATCGCAAAGGTAATCCATAATCTGCGGCGCGCCTTTTGCTATCTCGCCGCAGTGCTTCTCCTTGCAGTCGAGTATACGCATTGGGTTGCGCTCAAGGCGTGACTGGCACGTCTCGCACAGTTCGTCTTTATACTGCACAAAATATGTTTTCAGGGCCTTTGTATATTCCGCGCGGCATTTCGGGCAGCCTATTGAATTGATCTTCAACTTAAGGTCCTTAATGCAAAACCTTTCAAAAAGCCTGCACGCAAATGCGATAAGCCCGGCATCAGCCATGGGCAGGCTTGAGCCGAACATCTCAACGCCGAACTGATGGAACTCACGCAGCCGCCCTGCCTGCGCGCGTTCATAGCGGTAGCACGGCGTAACATAGTACAGCTTAACGGGCATCGGCTCGTTGTAAAGGCTGTGCTGCAAGTAAGCGCGCACCGCGCCCGCCGTTCCTTCAGGCTTCAGCGTAATGGAGCGCCCGCCTTTATCTTCAAAAGTATACATTTCTTTTTCGACGACATCGGTAGTTTCGCCGACCGAGCGCCTGAAAAGGCGAGTGTCTTCAAACACCGGAGTGCGTATCTCATGAAATCCGCTTATCTCCGCCTCACCGCGCATTATGCCTTCCACCGACTCCCACATTGAAGCCTCGCCCGGCAAAATATCTTTTGTCCCTCTTGGTGCTGTTATAGGTTCCATAACTTTCTCCTTTTCAGTTTCTAAAAGTACACTGCATAATTTTCATAAGCACGGCGAAAAATTGCTGACGGATAAAAAATGCCCCCGTCCCAAGCAAAGGGACGAGGGAAACTCCACTCGTTGTGCCACCCTTTTTCGGGGCTTTTTGCAACCCCCTCAAAGTGCCCGGTTCACGCTGGGCAGGCGATCCGGCTCGCGGATATCTTCTCCGGAAATCCCTTTTGCAAAAGCGCTCTCAGCCATGGCGCCCCCTCTCTGTGCCGGTTTTCCGGATACTCCTTCCGTTCTCCGCCGGAATATTCTGTTTAGTCTTTAGGATTAAGGATGTCGCGCCAGTCAAGGTCGCCACGTTCAAGGCCGTGGATAAGCACTTCAGCCGTTGCGATGTTTGTCGCTACCGGAATATTGTGCATATCGCAAAGGCGCAACAGGTTCATGTCGTTCGGCTCATTCGGCTTCGGATTAAGCGGATCACGGAAAAACAGCAGCAAGTCCACTTCATTGCATGCAATGCGCGCCGCTATCTGCTGGTCGCCGCCTTGCGAGCCTCCAAGAAACCGCTGGATTTCCAGCCCCGTCGCGTCAGAGACCATCTTGCCCGTTGTGCCTGTAGCGCACAGCCTGTGGCGGCTTAGCACGCCGCAGTATGCAATGCAGAACTGAACCATCAGCTCTTTTTTTGCATCATGGGCAATCAAAGCAATATTCATAAACTCCCCTCCAAAGAAGAAACGATTTCAGAATTTTTCAAGTGGCGGCAGAGGCACCTGATTGCCCTCCATCCTTGCAGCAAGGCGCGCAAGCGCCATGGCGCCGGGTGAATCCGGCGGCGCCAGCCTCGCATTGGCACACGCCGCCGCAAGCTGCGGGTCATTAGGCACAACGGCAATAAGCCGCACGCCCGCCGCGTCAATTACCGAGTCAAGATCACGGTAATAACCCTGCGCCCTGAAGTCAAAGCAGCTGAAGCGGTTGATGACAAGGCGCTGTTGCTCAATGCCTGCTTCCTGCAGGCGCATACGCGTCTGGGCTATGTCACGCAGGCAAACGGGGTCAGGCGTTGCAATAAGCATCGCCCGCCTCGCAGGCGCAACAGCGCTTAGGAATCCCTGGCCGATACCTGCCGGGCTGTCGATAAGCACATGGTCATAAAAGCGGGAAAAAACACCGACAAGCTCCCGCATTATGTCTGGGCTTATCACATCTTCTTCCGTACCCGCCGCTGGCAGCAAAAAAAGGTTAGGCGAAACGGAAGAAGCATATACGGCCTTGTCCGGTTCTACGGTACCGGCAACAACGTCGGCAATATCAAACACGCGACGTTCAGAAACGCCGAGCATATGATCAAGGCATCCGAGGCCGGCATCGCAGTCAATCAGAAGCACACGCTTCCCGCGCGCCGCAAGTGCAGCACCCAGGCCAGCAGTAATTGTTGACTTCCCTGCTCCGCCTTTTCCGGACGTAATTACTGTTACAGCATTCATAGGCAACCCTCGTTGTCTCTAATATTACCACAATGTTCTTCCAGAGTAAAGCATTTCGTTTGTCGAAATTTACGCCTCTTTTTTGGCATTATGCCATTTTTCGACATTTACGCTGCTTAACCCGCATTTTGCTGTGGCGGCGTGGTTTTTGCCGTTGTTGACGGCGTGACTATATTGCCGTTGGAGTCGACGGTCTTGCCATAAAAGTAAGCATCAAACAGGTCTTTCGCCACCGCGTTGGAATAGCTGCTCGTTGCGCCGTGTTCCAGCACTACAGCTATGGCGATCTGCGGGTGGTCGTAAGGCGCAAAGCCTATAAACGACACGTTATCGGCGCCGTTGCCCGTCTGGCCTGTGCCTGTTTTGCCCGCCACAGGAACCCCGTAGCTCGAAAACACATGCCGCGCCGTGCCTTCGGTAGCGACTGCACGCATTGCTTCCTTGACATAATCGATATTCTGCTGTGAAACGCCAATGCTGTCCACTTTCGTAGCAGGTTGTGTATAAACCGTCTTTGTTCGTGAATAATCGGTCACTTTGTCAAGTAGATGCGTTTTAAGCCTTGTTCCATTGTTGGCTATCGTCGCGCAATATGTGGCAAGCTGTATCGGCGTAAGCATATTGTCGCTCTGACCTATGCCCGCCTGGGCTGTGTCACCAGCGGTCCATGTGCCTCCAGCCGCTTTGCGCTCGTCCGGCCCCGCAAGCGTGCCCTGGCTTTCGCCGACTTCAACGCCCGTCTCCTGGCCAAGGCCGAGGCGCTTCGCATAGAGGTTCATGGCCGTTATGCCCGTCCTGTAGGCCACGGTGCAGAAAAACATGTTTGACGATTTAGCCATTGCTGTGCGCATGGAGATGTCGCCTAAAGCGTTAGGGTCTCTCAGATGCAGGTCGCCAAGTACAAACATCCCCGTGCAGTGGATAGTAGTTGCATTCGTAATCGCTCCTGTCTGCAATGCCGCAAGCGCAACCGACGGCTTGAAGCATGAACCCGGTGTGAATGCGCCGTCAAATGCACGGTTCAGCAGCGGATGGGCGCTGTCTTTCAGCAGTTTGCTGTAGTAGTCCGAGCTTTTCGAAAGCTCATTCTGGTCATACGAAGGATACGTTGAAGCGGCAAGCACAGCAAAATCCTTAACGCGGATTACGGCGGCAGCGCCTGCTACACAGTCATAACCTCTGCCGTTCGTTCTTGCGCCGCGGACATTTTCGGCGAGCGAAGCATTGGCTACTTTCTGCAGGTTGCTGTCTATTGTAAGGAACACGTTGTTCCCGGCAGTTGGCTGCGTTGTGACGGTTTCTGAGGCAAGCTTGCCATTAGAGTCGAATTTTACTGTCTCCTGGCCCGATTTACCGCGCAGGTAATCTTCAAAGGCCTCTTCCACGCCGCTGTTACCTACACGCGCATTAAGCGCATAGCCCTTTGAATCATGGTACTTGTCATATTTTTCTTTTGATATGGAGCCTACGGAACCGAGTATCTGCGGCATAAGCGAGCCATAAGGGTACTGGCGCACCGCAGTCACCTTAACTTCAATGCCAGGAAGCCGGGCCGAGTTCTCGCTTATGATGGCAACTGTGTCCTGGCTTACGCCGCTTGCAAATGTATATGGCAGCGAAACGGAAAACCCGGACTTTGTCATGTTGTACCGCACCGAAATAATATCACGTGTATCTTTTGCGGAATACCCTTTGCACTTGTACTTATCTTCAAGGTTTTCCATACACTGGTCGGCCGTGGTATAGCTGTTCACATGAAGGCAGTCTTTCGATTTCAGGTAGGAAATGCTGGCGTCATCCCCCGGGATAAACTCATATTTTCCGGAAGAGTTTATACGTATCGGCAGCTTATCCTCCCATTTTTCGTGGCGTGAGTTCAGCAGGCGGATCAGAGCAATGATGGTCTGGTTCTCGGTTTTTTCCGATACAGTCGCGGCATTAAACTGAATGGCATAGCCCGTCTGGTTAATGGCAAGGCCATTGCCCTTGCAGTCAAGTATTTCACCGCGCGCTGCATCCATCTCAACCGTGTCTGTGCTTGAGCGGTTGGCTTCCTGCAGCCATTTTGATCTGTCTTTTATCTGCCAGTCTGCAAGGCGGGCGACATACAGGACGGCAATTGCAAGCAATGCCACACTGGCAAAGATGAAGCGGCCAGTGTGTTTTCCTTTTTTATCTTCCTCACCCATCTGCTGTCATTCCTCCTCGTCTGAGCGTATCTGCACCGCGAGCGCACGGTTGAAGAAATATGTGATAGGAGTAAGCGCAACCGTATAAATGAATATCGGGATATAATGCGCCGTAAGCGCATAGGTAATGTGCTGGTAACCGTGAAGGACATAAAAGCACGCCCAGTTAAGCAGCATTACCGCCGCCGTTGCTGTTATTGAAACGAGCATTGAGGTCACAAAACTCGTCTTTACAAAATTTGATGCCATTACTGAAATCACATAACACATAAGGCTGAGTACAAGGCCGTGAAACCCGAGCACACCGCCGAAGCCAAAGTCGATGAGTAGCCCGCCGAAAAGCCCAAACATCATGGCAGGCACCTCGTTCTCAAACAGCGCTATGGAAAGCACGACCGGAATAACCGCCACGGGCCTTGCACCATATATTGGCGGCAAAAGGCCCGGCGTCTCCTGTATTACAAATATTACAAATATTTCAAGTGCATATGCAAACCACCGAAATCCGCGGTATCTCGTCATGGTTTGCTGCCTCCGGAAGAAGCCTGCGACGGCGAAGGTGACGAGAGGGCTTCTTTCAGTGCTTGGCCCTGCCCTGCAAACGACGTTATGACCATTACGTCATGCACGTCTTTTACGCTTACGGCCGGCGTCACATCTGCATAGAAAGAAACGTCATACTGGCTGTGCTTTACACCTTTTACAGTGCCTATTATGAGGTTGTGCGGGTAAATGCCCCCTATGCCGTTTGTAACTATTAAATCGCCGGCCTTCACTTTTGTGCCGGCCGAAAGGTACTGGAGCTTAAGCAGGTTCTTGTCTGCCGACTCTATATCGCACCCTATGACGCCCGTTTCCCTGTTCATTTTGTCTATCGCACTTATTTTCGTATCCGGCGAAAGGATAGTTGTCACCCTGCTGTAATTATGGCTCACGTCAGACACCCATCCAACAACGCCCGCTTCAGTTACAACCGGGTCATTTTTCGCAACGCCATTCTGGCTTCCTTCGTCTATAACAAAGTTGCCAAAGATGTTGGCAGGGTCGCGCCCCACAACAGAAGCTGTGACCGGCTTAAAGTCCAGATTCTGGCTTTTCAGCTCAAGGAATTTGCGCAGCTGTGCATTTTCCTGCTGGTAGCTATAGTAGTTTACGAGTTTTTTGTTGAGTTCATTTACTTCATTTTTCAGTTTCTTATTTTCAGCAAGCAGCTGTTCTTTAGATTCACCGGATGCCTTAGCCGTTGCGGATGCATTGTTAGTCACAAGCGTGCTTATGCGCTGCATCGGCGTTGTAATACGGCCCAGAAATTTTCCAAGCAATGTAGTGCCCGAGTTGGAAGTAGCAATCATCAGGCAAAACATAAGGACCATAACAGCGGCAAGGATTTTGGATCCTGTGGAATGAAAAGCGTCTTTCACGCGCATTTCCTCCTATTTCAAAAAAAGGCAGGCCTCTTGGCCGTTTAATTAAAGCATTATCCTGTCCTTTTGATTATACCATGCTTTCATGCCATGTTCCAGCCTTTTAAAGAAGGTTAACAAAAGTGCTACAATTATGCAGCTGCACGTGCGGCTGCAGGTGTGACTAAAGCGGGGCAGGCACCTTTTGAAGCACCTGCCCCTTTGTGTATAAGCAAAGTTAAAGCAGTTTCCCGTCGTAATGGGCACGCTCACCGCCTATATACTTTGGGCGTGTGCGGGCACACACAAGGTTTGCTTCGCCGACTTTTTTCAGCGATATCCGCACCGGCACCGCTACCGGCTGCAGGTGCATGCCTATAAGCGTGTCGCCTATATCCATCCCTGCCTGCGCCGCAAGCTCCTCCACGGCAACAGGGTCATCAAAAGCGTGGTAGGCCGCTGTTGCAAACGATCCGCCCGCCTTAGGCTGCGGGACAACGTTTACAATGGGAATGCGGTATTTCTCCGCCGCTTTGCGCTCTATAATCAGCGCCCTGTTAAGGTGCTCGCAGCACTGGGCGGCAAGATATATCCTCCTCTTCTTCAGCTCCGGATAAATTCCCGCAAGCAAAGCATCGGCGATTTCGGTGTTGGAATATGAGCCGATATTATGGCCGCTGATTTCACTTGAAGAACATCCTACGATGAAAATATCCTCTGGTTTAAGGCGTGCTGTTCCAAGAAGCTCCTTTACGGCTGTTTCAGCTTCTTTTGTAATTTCTTCATACATTCTGTAAGACCCCCATTTAAAACAAGCCGGTTTTTATTGAAAAAAATTTCCAGCAAATTTAATGGCGCGGATGCGCCCTAACCTTTACCGCCGCCTGTATCAGGGCAGAAACCACCTCTGCATTAGTCTGCTTGTCAATTTGCGGCTCCGGCTGCCCACTTGTCATGACCATGTATTTCGGCGGCAGTTTATTAAGGGCAAGGGCTACAATATCTTTTTTGCACCTGTCGCACTTGCAGCACGAAAAGTGCTCAAGGAGTTCGTCAAGCTTGCCTATGACTTTCGACTCCATAATGTTTATGACAAACGTCTGCTGGTTGTCAAGGGACGGAACGGCAACACGGTGTGCTTCCGTAAGCTTGTAAGGCGGCACAGGAGCCGGAGGAGGCACATATGAGGGTTCGTTACCGCTCCTGCTACTCAAGCTGCCGCCATCATCCGCTTCATCACGAAGTTCCCGCAGGCCTGACGGCATAAGTTTCTGGTACATCAGTTCTTTATCTATTTCTTTTTTTGACCTTGAACGGCTTTTCTCTGTTTTTGATGGTTTCGCAGTTTCCGTCAAAATTCACACCCCTTTTGCAAGAAGCTCGTCAATAAACCCGCCGTAGTCGCGCGCT
>DCEF01000015.1:295-578 GCA_002316805.1 Ruminococcaceae bacterium UBA1036 | reverse complement strand
GAGTATCTGCTTAAGCGCGCGCTACACTGCTGTGCGGGGCATAGTCGAAAATGCTCCTCTGCAGTGACTGCGCTTCGCTTGCCACAACGCTGCTCCTTATATATGAGTTGAACACACGGATATTGAGGTCCCTCGCAACAAGCTCGGCCGTACCGCGCACCTCGCGCCCTATGCGCGTGCGCGGATTGAAGCGCGTCAGGAGTATGCCCGCTATGAAAAGGTCTGGGTTACAGTACCGCTGCACGCGCTTTACCGTCTCATAAAGCTGGGCAATGCCCTGCAG
>DCEF01000015.1:0-167 GCA_002316805.1 Ruminococcaceae bacterium UBA1036 | reverse complement strand
TGGGCAATGCCCTGCAGGCTGAAAATGTCAGAAAGCATAGGCACAATGATGGTATCGGACGCCGTGAAGGCATTTATCGTCAAGATGCCGAGCGCCGGCGGTGTGTCAATAATAATATAGTCATACATTCCCTGAACAGAGTCAAGCGCGCGCTTAAGCAGATACTC
>DCEF01000010.1:337169-338954 GCA_002316805.1 Ruminococcaceae bacterium UBA1036 | reverse complement strand
GAGGCCGAGCTGCATGGCAATTAATGCCCGCTTGTTCCGCACACAGCCATGTACGCTTCCTTGGTAACGGGTGAAGTTCCCGTCAAAAGCTACTTGGCTTTTGACGGGCAGTTGCTGAAGTCAAGCTTTACATCTTTGCCGAGCTTATAATACTGCCTTAGTTCATATTTATAAAACGGGCCGAAGGAATTATAATAGCAGTAATCGGAATTAAATTTTCTTTGGTCGAAGTTTACTGTTCCTGACCCGGCTGCAGAAACAGTTTTAACCTGTTCCTCAATTTTACAGTAAGAGCTGTAGTTTGTGGATAATGGAAAGAACATGTAAATTATAGAACAGAACGCAACAGTAGCGGCAGAGAGATGAATATATGAGGCCGCACTGGAATCCCAGTTTTCCATCATACAAAGGGTGAGCAGAAGCGTAAGAAGTGCAAGTGGAAGAAGCGGCCTTCCATTGCTGCCGACTGCCGCAGGTATGAGCTGCGAAGCGACTATGCTTATATAAAGTGCGGCAATAAAGCCTCCTTTGTGGTTTTTACGAAGTGGCATGAGAAATGCAATTGCAATGGCTATAGAGTATAATATCCAAAATGCGAGCATGAGTGCTGTCCTGATTTTTGAATGTGAAATGCTGATATTAAGCCTTGGGAAAGCGAGCACCTGCGAAATAGGGGCCATTACTGATCCAAAGGTAATGAAAAATTTTAGGAAAGATGTAAAACGCCCGTGCGTGCTGCGTAAAAAGCAAAAAGCACATATGCCAAGCAGCGTAGCTATTGGCCAGAGGCCGTTGTTAAAGTCAGAAAAATAAATGGCAAGATGCCTGAAAAGCACATGAAGAAATCCGGAGTTGCCGTTGTACCCTGATTTGGCTAACCTGCGGTAAGCGCCGGGGCATGTGTAAGTAAAAACCGTGATTGCCGTGGAGACGGCTGTCAGTGACCAAAGGTATTTTGATGGCTTCTTCTCCTTGTGCAGAAGTATCATGGAGGCAACGCAGAAAGCAAAAATCGCCGTTGCAGTTTGCTCATGCATAAGGCCAGAAATCGCCAAAAAAATTGGGCAGACAAATTTTAAAGCTCGCGGCAGAGGCCTGTCCCTAAGTGCATTCCAAAATGGCAAAAACCCTAAGAGGAAAAAGAAAAGCGGATAAAAATAATTACATGAGCCGTCCATCCACATAAATGTATCTGCAAAAAGATGGTATGAAATCGGGATGAGGCCTGGGAAGAAGGCGCATACGCACGCGAGTGCAAAATCACGTTTCCATCTTTTTTCCTGGACTGTGAGTCTCCCTGTTACGCAGTAAAAAAGGGTAAGGGCAGTGCACTGTGTAACAATAGGGGTTAAAATTTTCCATATTGAAAGCCCTTTAATTAAAAGCAGTGACGCGAACACATTTGCCATGCGTGAGCCTGTATATTCGTAATAATAAATATAATAATCCCATATTTTTTGGAGCGTGCCTCCGTAAACAGTAAAAAGAAAGTCATCGCCCTGAGGGAAAGAATAATTGTACAGAAATAAAAACAGAATCAATGCCAGGATAAACGGAATATAAACAACACATTTTTTGGCTTTTACACTATGCATAAAAGGCCTCTTTCCTGCGAAAAAATTTCAGATCCGCTTTCTTTTACGGAACTGGTTAATAGATATTTAAGAATTTTAAATAATAATTAAAAATCTTTGCACATTCTACACGATTTTCCAACAAATGTAAAGAAAAACTTTTGTAACTCTCTTCAAAATTTTATAAAGACTTCAGACTTTGCTATTACCT
>DCEF01000010.1:283114-337097 GCA_002316805.1 Ruminococcaceae bacterium UBA1036 | reverse complement strand
TTGCACATTCTACACGATTTTCCAACAAATGTAAAGAAAAACTTTTGTAACTCTCTTCAAAATTTTATAAAGACTTCAGACTTTGCTATTACCTTTTATATTTATAAAAAGTTAAGCGGAATTATTGCCAGCATAATTGCGTATACACAAGCGCAAACTAAAAAGAGGCTTTTCAGCCGTTATTTTAATTTATTCGGAGGTGCTGGATATGACGGATCTTTCCTGCAGCGTATCTGGATGCGCGAACAACAGGTGCGAAAAATGCTGCCGGCCTGACATCAAGGTAAGCGGCCCTGATTCCACGGAAACAGACCAGACTTACTGTGCAAATTTTCAGGACCGTGAAGAAGATGCCCCGCAAAATGCGGTGGACAGTTTTTCGCCCAACCCATCAATGGAAGTTCACTGCGACGTGGAAAACTGTGCGTACAACCGCAACAGGAATTGCAAAGCAGACCATATTGACATTAGCACAACTCAGGTAAACGGCGGTCAGCCGAAAACCCAATGCGGCACGTTCCGTACCGCGGAATGAGCGCATGAAAAAATCCCTGCTGCGTTTTGCACAGCAGGGATTTTGTTTGGCAGGCTTTATCAGTTTGCAAGAAGCAGTTTTTGCCCGTCATAGTCGATTTTCAGTGTTGACCTCGGTTTCAGGCCGCCCTCGATTATTCGCCTTGCGATGAGTGTTTCAAGGTTGCTCTGTATAAACCGCTTAAGAGGGCGTGCGCCATATACAGGGTCGTAGCCGCTGGAGACTATAAAATCTTTTGCAGCGTCGGTAAGCTGGATGTTGAGCCGCTTTTCGTTCAGGCGGCGCTGCAAATCTTTAATCTGCAGGTCGACTATTTTGCTGGTTTCCGCGCGGTTGAGCGGACGGAAGAAGATGATTTCGTCAAGCCTGTTGAGAAATTCCGGGCGGAACTGGTGTTTCAGCAGTTCCCTTACTTTTGACTTTGCATTGCCGCTGATATTTCCGTTTGCGTCTATTCCTTCGAGAATCTCACCAGAGCCGAGGTTAGATGTCAGTATGATTATTGTGTTTTTAAAATCTATTGTACGGCCCTGCGAGTCGGTGATGCGCCCGTCGTCAAGCACCTGCAGCAGAATATTGAAAACATCAGGATGGGCCTTCTCAACTTCGTCGAAAAGCACGACGGAATATGGGTGCCTGCGCACGGCTTCTGTAAGCTGGCCGCCCTGGTCATAGCCTACATATCCCGGAGGCGCCCCAATGAGGCGTGATACCGAAAACTTTTCCATATATTCCGTCATATCTATACGCACCATGTTCTTTTCATCGTCGAAAAGTGCCTGGGCAAGTGCCTTGGCAAGCTCTGTTTTGCCGACACCTGTAGGCCCAAGAAAGAGGAAAGAGCCTATCGGCCTGTTTGGATCCTGTATGCCGGCGCGGGAACGCAGGATAGCCTCCGAAACCTTTTTAACGGCTTCATTCTGGCCTATTACGCGCTGGTGGAGTATGTCTTCCAGATGGAGCAGCTTTTCGCGTTCGCTTTCCATAAGGCGTGCAACAGGAATCCCTGTCCATTTTGCCACTATTTTTGCTATTTCTTCTTCTGTGACACGGTCATGCAGCAGCGAATCCGAAGATGTCTGTGTTTTCTCAGCTATTTCCTCTTCTGCTTTCAGCTGCTTAGTTAGTGTGGGCAGCTTGCCGTATTTCAGCTCGGCTGCCTTATTAAGGTCATAAGTGCGCTCGGCTTTTTCAATTTCGGCGTTTGTTTTTTCAATTTCCGAACGCAGGTTGCGCACTTTGCTGATGGCGCTTTTCTCGTTTTCCCATTTTGCCTTGCGTTCTTTAAGCTGTGCGCGTTCGTCGGCGAGCTCTTTCTGGATTTCTTTGAGGTGCTCTTGAGCCAGCGGGTCGCTGTCCTTTTTTAGCGCGGCTTCCTCTATCTCGTGCTGCATGATTTTGCGTGAGATTTCATCAAGCTCAACAGGCATGGAGTCTATCTCAGTACGCACCATTGCGCATGCCTCATCAACAAGGTCTATTGCCTTGTCAGGCAGGAAACGGTCTGAAATGTAGCGGTTGCTGAGCACGGCAGCGGCAATAAGTGCCTGATCCTGTATCTTGACGCCGTGGAATACTTCATACCGCTGCTTAAGGCCGCGCAGGATGGCAATGGTGTCTTCAACCGATGGCTCTTCTACCATAACGGGCTGGAACCGGCGCTCAAGTGCAGCGTCCTTTTCAATGTACTTGCGGTACTCATTTAGCGTTGTTGCACCTATGCAGTGCAGTTCACCGCGCGCCAGCATAGGCTTTAGAAGGTTTCCGGCATCCATGCTGCCTTCGGTTTTGCCTGCGCCGACGATATTGTGCAGCTCGTCTATAAACAGTATAATGCGCCCAGAGCTTTTTTTGACTTCATTAAGCACTGCCTTAAAGCGTTCCTCAAATTCACCGCGGTATTTTGCGCCAGCTATGAGGGAGCCCATATCAAGCGAAAAAACTTTGTGGCCTTTAAGGCTGTTAGGAACATCGCCGCGCACGATTCGTTCGGCAAGGCCTTCCGCTATGGCCGTCTTTCCAACGCCAGGCTCACCTATAAGGACAGGGTTGTTTTTAGTTTTGCGCGAGAGTATGAGGATTACGCTTCTTATCTCATCGTCACGCCCGATTACAGGGTCGAGCTTGTGGTTTTTTGCAAGCGCTACAAGGTCCTGGCCGTACTTCGAGAGAGCATCGTATGTCTCTTCAGGGCTGTCGCTTGTAACACGCGTATTGCCACGCACTGTTGAAAGTGCTGTAAGAAAACTGTGGCTTGTAACGCCAAAACGGCTGAAAATATCGCGCATTGTTGAGTCTGGCTTTTCGATCATGGCAAGCATAATGTGCTCGACTGAAACATATTCGTCTTTCATCCGTTTTGCTTGGTTTTCGGCTTCCACAAGCACGGCGTCTACATCGGCCGAAATATATATTTTCCCGGGTTCACGTCCAGGGCCGGTCACGCTCGGCAGCTTTTTTACTGCCTGCTCCACAGTGTCAAGCACGCTTTTAGGGTCAATGCCCATTTTTTGCAGAAGCTGCGGGATAAGCCCGTTCTCCTGCTCAAGCAAGGCTTCTGCGAGATGTTCCTGCTCAATCTGCATGCAGCTGTTCTTAAGGGCAATGCTTTGCGCCTCTTCGAGCGCTTCAAGTGATTTATGGGTAAAGTTTTGCATATCCATTGAAAAACCTCCTTTTGGGGTCTGGATTCTCAGAGAATTATTGCATTTTTAAGGTATTCGAGGTATTCTCTTTTTATTTTGTGCTCTGCCTTTTTTAAGTTGCTTCCCGATTCTGAGGCACCAAGATATTCTTTCAACGCAGAGTCAAATTCGTGAAGATAGCAGAGAATTGCATGTGCTGATTTTTCGCATGTGCGGTCATTTTCGTTTTTCGGGCAGCGCAGGCGACGTGTGTAGCGCCCCGGCTCTGCCGAAGAAGGTACTTCTCTGCCGGCAAAGTATGGACCTATGAGCTGGTTTTCAAGCTCTTGCCAGAAGTGGAAAAAGTCTTCTGAAATCTGTAGCAGGCTGCTGTTCTGTGTACGGAAAGCTGCGCGCAGCCCTCCGATATATGGTTCATATTTTCTGTAAAGCTCCAGTGTATACCGCACCGTAGGCCGGTAGCGGTAGTGAATTGAGCTGCGTATCGTCACCATGCTGCTGCTTGGCTGTTCGCGTATTTTGAAGTTGTCAATTTCAGCCAGCATACTTTCCATGCAGGAAAAAATATCGTGGATCCTTGTTTCCGGGATGGGGCACGAGAGATACTTTGCGAGAATTTGGTTGACGAGGCTGCTGCGGCTGACGCTGCGCTCGCATGCCAGCCTGTCGACGGCATCAACAACGTCGTCAAGTAAGACGAGGCTGTAAACATTTTTTCCCAGTGGGCTCACCTCTGCTTTCAATGAAACAGTATACCTTATGATTAATAACATGTCAACATAGTTATATAAATTTTAATACGAGTTATTAAATAAGTTGTGCATATACAAGCCTTATGTGTTACATGCGGAAAAGCAGGAAAAGCGTTTTTCCGCAAAGGCTTTGCGGCTTGCAATTTTGGCTGCAATTTCTCAAAATCTAAAAATAAAATTGAAAATTCTGTTATAATTAAAGGAAATAAAGTACATATATAAAAATGTGCAAAATTATTCTGAATTATATGAACTTACTATTTGAATTGTTCAGATAAGTGTCGTGATAATTTGCTTTTTAATGTAAACCAGCTTTTAATATCTCTTTCACGCACGCTCGATTTTGCGGAAAAAGATTTGCTGCCTAACCATATAAACCACGGTATGCGTGTAGCTTATATTTCTGCACGGATCGCTGAAAAAATAAATATGCCTTATAAAGACAGATTTGACCTGATTTCTTATGCTTTGCTGCACGACAACGGCGTTATGGCGTCAATGCGCAAATTAGACATACACGGCAGGCAAACTACTTACAATGTGGAATCAGATCCGGTGCACTGTTTGGAAGGCGAGAAAAATCTCGCGCATTTTCCCTTTCTAAGTAGGCAAAAAAATATCGTTCTATATCATCACGAGAAATATGATGGAAGCGGCCCATTTGGAATCACTGGCATGAATATACCGCTTTACTCACGCATTATAAGCTTGGCAGATTACATAGCAATCCGATATTCGGAAGGGAAAGGCCCGGATGCTATTAAAAACAGCATTATGAAAGATGCGTGCAGGTTTGACCCAGACCTTTGTGAAGTGGTGTTTGGGTGTTCGGCCGGCATATTGAGTTTTGGCTGAACCAGAAAGACGAATTCGTTTACAAGGCCCTGATATCCATGCTTCCGCAGGTAAAGCGTGAGTTTAACTACCAGGAAATACATCAGATATCACAGATATTCAGCCGCATAATCGATGCCAAATCTCCATTTACAGGTTCGCATTCAAGGGGGATAAGTGAGAAAACAGGATTTATCTGCCAGTTCTACGAATTTGATGACGTGACTTACTGGAAAATGCGTATTGCCGCAGACCTGCATGACCTCGGCAAACTCGCAATCCCAAATTCTATTCTTGATAAGCCTTCAGGTCTTACCCGAAAAGAATTTCAGATAATACAGTCGCATCCGTTTTATACGCGCAAGATACTTGAAAGGATTGACGGCTTTGAGGACATTACTGACTGGGCGGCAAACCACCATGAAAAGCTGGACGGCTCAGGCTATCCTTATGGGCTTGACAAAAACGATCTCGATTTTAACTCACGTATTCTTGCCTGTGTGGATATTTACCAGGCCCTGACGGAAGACAGGCCTTACCGCAAGGGCATGTCGCATAAAGATGCCATTAAAATCATGAACAACATGGCGGCAGAAGGCCTTATTGAACCGTCAGTCACTGAAGATATGGACTCGATTTTCCGCGATAGTGACTGAATATCTGCCGGAGATGTGCAAAGAAAAAGCCGCTGCAGGCCTGTAAACTTGCAGCGGCTTTTTCTGTTACAGCTTAAACTCTTCCGGGTCATGCTTTTTAAGCGCAGGAGGAGTGTGCGGCACACGTTTCAGCGGGTCATAGCGGAAGCTGCCGCATGGCCCGTCTTTCCGCCCAAACCGGCAGGCTCCGCCGGAAAATTCGGTGCAGTAGAGGCAGTCAGGGTCAACTTCATTGCCAAAAAGTTTCTGGGATTTTCTTTTATGGAACATTATATTCACTCCCGGTAAAACGATTAATAAGGATTTATCGCCTTCCGGCTAAAACCAATTATATCATTATCGTTTGTCGATTTCTATCCTTTCGTGGGGAATGCAAAAAAGAAAGGCGACACATAAAACCGCAAGCGCTGCGGAAGACAGCACTGAGCCGGAAAGCGCAGCCTGGGTTTCACCGCTGAAACTTGAGAATGCCTCTGCACTTTGAGGGGAAAAAGTGCATAGCACAGAGCAGACAGCAGCGGAAATAGATCCCTGTGCTGCACGGCACAGTACAAAGCGTGCGCGGTTTATCTTGATGCTGCCGAGGCATGAGAATACCTGAAGATGGACGCAGACACCGCCCCAGCCGACTGCAAATGCAAATGCCCACAGCGGGGTTCCGCCTGCAGCAAGGTCGGCACATCCGCCGGTTACTTCAAGCAGAGCAGAGCATAAAACGGAAAGGCTGTGCGGAGCGGGGATAATGCGGAGGAGGTTCATAAGCGCGGCGAACAGTATAACAAAACAGCACATCATCAGCGTGGAGTAGGCCGCGTCGGCCGCCGAGCCGATAAACGCATGCACAGTTCCGTAGTGAGGTTGGATTTTTTTTTGCTGTGTTGGCTCTGCGCTGCGGCGGCAGAAAATTCCGGAGAGTATCCCCATTGCAAAAAATGAAACAAGTTGTGACACAAAAAGGATATTTCCGGCCTGCGCGCTTTTAAGGAAGCCGATGCCGACTGCTGTTATAACAAAAGACGGGCCGGCGTTGACACAGAAACACATCATGCGCTCGGCCTGCTCCTGCGTAATGGCACCTGATTCATATAGTGCCGCTGCGGAGCGTGCGCCGGCCGGATAGCCGCCGATTATGCTCATTATGACAGACGCCACAGCATTGCCGGGGAGGCGGAAAAGCGCCTGCGTAGGCTTTTCCAGCACACGGCCGAGACGCTCGGAAAGTCCGCTTTTCACAACAAAAACTGAAAGGACCATAAACGGGTAAAGTGACGGAATAAGGATACTGAGCGAATACCGCAGGCCGTTTTCTGCACCGTGTGCAGCCTGTGAAGGAAAAATCAGCAGGGCACACGCGGCAGCAAGAACTGCTGCGAGCAGTGCACCGGACTTTTTGTCCATAGAACCACCTCGTCATATATGTATATGCTACGCGGATATTTCACCATTCCGTAGCATAGCATTAAGCAGGAAAATATAGGTCACAGAAGGGGTGAGTTTATGCGCACGCCTGAAAATCTATTCAGTCAGACAGGCCTTTCTATGAAAGGGCACATGGAGCTCAATGGAAACCGTGAAGCTGTCGTAGAAGGGTGCAGCGGCATCCTTGAGTACGGCGAAACGGTAGTGCGTGTGTGCATGCCTGGCCACACTGTGCGCTTCACAGGCCGTGGGCTTAATATCCAGTGCCTGACGGCTGACGCCCTTGTTGTGACCGGGTATATCACCGGCATCGAATTTCTCAGTTGAGGTATGCCTATGCTTTCATTGAAACTGTCGCGCTGGCTGCTGGGTTATGTGCGCTTTGATGTGCATGGCGGCAGCCCGGAGCGCTTTTATACGTGCTGCGCCCGCTCTGGAGCATATCTTTGGAATATTAAGCCCGGAATATCCGGCGGCGCGTGTATTCTTGCGCGCAAATACCGTGCACTGCGTTCGAGCGCGCGCCGCGCCGGTTGCCGTCTGAAGGTGACTGAGCGCCGCGGCCTCCCGTTCCTGCTTTACAGAACTCGCGGGCATGCTGGACTCTGGGTAGGAGGAGTGGCGTTCTGCCTTATTGTTTATCTCCTTTCACTGCGCGTCTGGTGCATACAAATACCGGACAACAATTCAATTCCCAGGGAAAAGCTTGAGGCGGAACTTGCATCTGCCGGCCTGACATGTGGCGCATGGAAAAGCTCGATAGACCCGCAGACTGTGTCGGAGCGCATTATGCTGAAGTTTCCAGATATCCGCTGGATGAGCGTAAACCTTCGCGGAAGTGCGGCGGATATTGTCATACGCTGCAAGACTGAAAAACCGAAGATCGCGGATTCAAAAAGCATTTGCAACATAAAAGCGTCTGCGACGGGGCAAATACTCTCGATGAAAATTTTTGCCGGAACGCCTGCCGTAAAAAAGGGTGATGCCGTAACTGAAGGGCAGCTCCTTGTGAGCGCGGTTGTAGTTGACCAGTCTGGCGGGAGCACGCTTACACACGCCTCGGCTGAAGTGACAGCGGAGACAAAGCATAGTTTTACGGTTTCAGTACTGATGAAAAAACATGAAGCAGTGCCTACGGGGCAAACACTGTGCCGAAGAAACTTTGAGATTTTTGGTGCGCGCCTGCCGATTTCCCTGCATGGTAAGCCCCAGGGAAGCTGGCGCGTCTCGGCTGAAAAATTTGACGTTTCGTTATTTGGGACCCCTCTGCCGCTCGGCATGTATGAGGAGCGGTGGGAGGAAGTACGCGGCAAAGATTCCCTCATGACGAAAAGCCAGGCTCGCGCTGCCGCCGAGGCGGAAATCATGAAACAGGCGAAAAGTGCTATGAAAGACGGTAGGGTGACGGGCAAAAAGATAACTGAAAAATGGGGGAAAGATAACCTGACTGTTACGGCTTTGTTGAACTGTGAAGAAAATATCGCAAAAGAAGTGGAAATCTACCTAAAATAATAAAATAATTTTGTATATTTTATGCTTACTTATTTTGCAGACTGTGATATAATAGTATCAATAAAAGTTTTAATTACTTTGCAGATGTAAATTTGCTTTCTTGGGTGATGGAATGTTCGAAGAAAAAATAAATATTGACCGAATGGAACAGGCTGCAGCGCTTTTTGGAAATCTTGATGCGAATGTAAAGATAATCGAGCAGGCGTATGGGGTGGAAATAGTTTGCCGTGATAGCGAACTGAAAATTTCAGGTGAACCGGAAGGCGTTGAAAAAGCTGCACGCGCTGTAAAGACGCTGCTGTCCCTTATAAACCGCGGCGAAAGTGTTAGCGAGCAAAACGTGCGCTACTGCATTTCCCTTGTAAATGAAGGAAGCGAAGAAAAGGTCAATGCCCTTGTGGGCGACTGTGTTTGCCTTACTTCAAAAGGCAAGCCGGTCAAGCCTAAAACACTTGGCCAGAAACGTTACTGCACGGCTATTGCAACACATACCATCACCATAGGCGTAGGCCCTGCGGGCACAGGCAAGACTTACCTTGCCGTTGCGCTTGCAGTGAAAGCATTCCGCGCACAGGAGGTCAACAGGATTATCCTTACGCGGCCGGCGGTGGAAGCAGGCGAAAAGCTCGGCTTTCTGCCAGGCGACCTTCAGCAGAAAGTCGACCCTTACCTGCGGCCGCTTTACGACGCGCTTTTCGACATGCTCGGTGCGGAAACATACCAGCGTTATGTTGAGCGCGGAAACATTGAGGTTGCGCCGCTCGCTTATATGCGCGGGCGGACGCTGGACGACAGCTTTATCATCCTTGACGAAGCACAGAACACGACGCCGGAGCAGATGAAAATGTTCCTGACACGGCTTGGCTTCGGCTCTAA
This sequence comes from Ruminococcaceae bacterium UBA1036, assembly GCA_002316805.1. Taxonomy (GTDB): domain Bacteria; phylum Bacillota; class Clostridia; order Oscillospirales; family Acutalibacteraceae; genus Thermocaproicibacter. The sequence goes on along the minus strand of DCEF01000010.1, from coordinate 327,868 downwards.
AATGGTTATAACCGGCGATATTACGCAGATAGACCTGCCGGCTGGCAAGCGCTCCGGACTTAAGGAAGTGCTTCAAATTTTAAAGGGCATAGACGATATTGCGCAGATTCGTTTCAGCGAAAAAGATGTTGTGCGCCACAAACTGGTGCAGGACATTGTAAAAGCTTATGAGAAATATGAAGAAGCGGGGCGGTGAATGTCATGGAAAAAATAAGAGTGATGATTGACAATAGGCAAAAGGCGGTCAAAATCCCGACTGGCCTTCGCATGCTGGTGCGCAGGTGCTGCAATGCGGTGCTACGGATGGAAAAGTTCGAAGGCCCGGCAGAGATAAGCGTTATTTTTGTGGATAATGAGCAGATCCATAAACTTAACATACAATACAGGAAAAAGGACACCGACACGGATGTGCTGTCTTTCCCAATGGGTGAAAATGGCGTTTATGATATAAACCATTCGACCGGCGCTAAAATACTCGGCGACATTGTAATTTCGATGGAGAAAGCGGTTGAGCAGGCAAAGCGCTACGGCCATGGCCTTGAGCGCGAAGTTGGCTATCTAACGGCACATTCCATGCTGCACCTTCTCGGGTACGACCACGAAAAGGGCGGCCTGCAGAAAGTGCGTATGCGTGAAAAAGAAGAACAGGTGATGACGGAACTCGGCCTTCCGAGTACGAGCAGCTATGTTCTGGAAGACGACGAGGAGTAAAAGGTGCAGTTTTTAAACTGTTTTCGCTGTGCTTTCCGAGGAATCATTTACTGTATAAGCAATGAGCGCAATATGCGTATACATACAGTGGTAGCGCTGTATGTGTTTGCATTTTCGTTCTTTTTCCACCTGAGCCGCATTGCATATGCGGCCCTATTTCTTACGTTTGCCGCAGTTATAATGGGTGAGATGTTCAACACGGCCGCGGAAGAGATATGCGATTTTATGGTGCCTCATTTTGACACGGCAGTGCGCCGCATCAAGGACATGTCATCCGGTGCGGTGCTTGTTGCTGCCATCTTTTCCGTGCTGATTGGCATATGCCTTTTCTGGCGGCCTGAGGTTTTCAGGAGCATTGCCGCCTATTACGGGGCACACCCTGTTATGATTGCTGTTTTGGCCGCGACGGCCGTTATAAGCATTGTTTTTATCGTGCTTGGGCCGCACGGCATACGTGACCGCATAAGGAAACGCCGGAATAAAAGAGGGAGGAAAAAGCAGCTTGGATAAATCAGAGAACCAGAAGACCGCGTTTATATCAATAGTAGGGCGGCCTAATGCAGGCAAGTCTTCAATACTGAATGCAGTCCTCGGAAGTAAGGTGGCCATAGTTTCACATAAGCCGCAGACAACTCGGACATGCATACGTGGAATCATGACGGAAGGCCCCGTGCAGCTTGTCTTTATAGATACGCCCGGGCTTTTGAAGCCGCGCAGCCGCCTTGGTAAATATATGGTGAGATCTGTCGTTGAGGCGATCTCAGGTGTTGACGCGTGCCTGCTTGTGGAAGAAGCAGGCGAAAAGATATCGCCTTCATCGCGCGAGCTTATAGAAAAATTCAAAAAACAGAAAATACCGGCTTTGCTTGCATTGAACAAAGTTGACCTCCTTACAGATAAGTCTGTCCTCCTTAAGCAGATAGCCGAATTTTCAAAACTTTATGATTTTAAGGCTGTCGTCCCGGTCTCTGCGCTTGACGGCAGCGGCATTCATAGCCTTAAAGAAGAGCTGTGCAAAATGGCGCAGCCGGGCATCCATTTTTTTGACGATGACGCCATAACTGACCAACCTGAGCGTGTTATCGCTTCTGAAATCATACGCGAAAAAATGCTGCGCCTGCTGAGCAGTGAAGTGCCTCACGGCGTTGCCGTAAATGTGGAGAAGATGTCCGAAAGGGCCGGCGGTTTAACTGATATTTCTGCCATAATATACTGCGAAAAAGAATCGCATAAAGGAATTATTATCGGTAGGAACGGTGCTATGCTGAAAAGAATCGGAACGTATGCGCGTGAGGATATGGAAAATTTTTTTGGCTGTAAAATAAATTTAAAGCTTTGGGTAAAAGTAAGGGAAAACTGGAGAAACAAGGCGGATGCCCTGCGTGCATTCGGTTACGACAGCTCCGATTTCGACAAGTAGCGGCAAAAAAATTATGCTTTATTGGCTGGCAATTTGTAATAATATGGCTTTTGTTCATAGAATTACCGCTTATAGAATCCTGCTAAATGCAAATACTTTTTGCGTAAGGATTTTTTGCCGGTAGATGCCGGTTTAGCGAAGGAGCGGTTTCGATGGACGAAAAAACTGCATGGGAATTTTTCAGCCGCACGGGTTCTGTCGAGGATTACCTGATTTATACGCAGTGCAAGGCAAAGCGGGAAAAGCAGCAGGTGGTGCATGATGAAAACGGACGTCAGGGGCCTGGTGGTTTCGGAGAAGCGCGTGGGTGAGAACGACCGGCTTGTGACACTGCTTACGGCTGAGAAAGGTATACTGCGTGCATTTGTACAAAGGCCGCGGCATGCAGGGGGCGGGCGCCTTTCGGCTACGAGGCTCCTTACTTATTCGCGGTTCAGCATTTTTGAAGGGCGCAGTAGCTACATAGTCGATGACGCCCAGCCGATAGAGATTTTTTTTGACCTTTGCAAAGGCCTTGGCAGTCTTTCGCTTGCCCAGTATTTCTGCGAGCTTGCGATTGCGCTTGCGCCGCAGGGCAGCGAGGCGGAAAATTTTCTTCGGCTGCTGCTCAATGCCATGTATTTTTTGTGCAAGGGTACACACCCGAAACGTGTGCTCAAGTCTATAGTTGAGATGCGTATTATGTCATTTGCGGGGTATATGCCTGACCTTGTGTGCTGTGAAAAATGCGGCTGCTATGAAGCTGATAAAATGTTTTTTATGCCGAGAAACGGAAAAATAATATGCGGAAAATGCTTTGTTCTGCCGGAACCACCGGAGCCGTATTTTGCCATGGGGCGTGGGGCTTTAACTGCTATGCGCTATACTGTGTATGCAGATTTTGACAAACTTTTTTCGTTCCGGGTTTCAGAAAAAGCCGAAAAAGAACTTTCCACCGCTTCAGAGCGCTATGTGCTGGAGACACTTGGGCATAGCTTTGCGACACTTGATTTTTACCACAATGTTATGCAGCAGCCCGCGCCGGAGTATGGCACATCTTTTGATGATGCTGAAAATAAAAAAACACGTGAGCAGGAAACATAAAAAATATCTGCCAGTAATGAGGTCTTGGCAATATGCAAGCAGGAAAAACATATGGGAACATTTCCTGGAGGGTGATGAAAACAGTTTCGACGGTTTTTCCGGAAAACTATTTTCTCAGGACTTCCAGGTATACAGTCTATTCTGAAAAAGTGCCATTGTTATTTAACGGATTCCGCATTGTTCAGCTTTCGGATCTCCATGGGCGCAGTTTCGGCGCGGGCGACAGCCACCTGCTGAAAAAAATTGCGGCTGAGGTGCCGGACGCTGTTGTTATAACGGGCGATATTGCTGACAGCCACACACGCAGTTATGCGGAGGTTTTTCACTTTGCGGAAGCGCTGTGTCGGAAATATCCGGTCTATTTTTCTTTAGGCAACCATGAAATCAACATGGCGTATAAGCGGCGCAATGAACTTTTGCGTGGCCTGCAGGAATGCGGTGTCCATGTGCTTGACAACACGTTTGAAGACATAGAGCGCAGCGGAGCGAAGATCCGCATTTACGGGTACAGGCTTCCGCTTCGCTATTACAGGGCGAATGGCTGCAGAAAACCGCGCCCGAAGCTGACCTGCGAGGCGATGCGGCGGATGATTGGCCCGTGCAGTGCAAAAGAGTACTCAATACTTTTAGCACATAACCCGTTATGTTTTGATACTTATGCAATGTGGGGTGCCGATTTAACTTTTAGCGGCCATGTGCACGGTGGGCTCATATATCTCCCGCGTTTCGGCGGCGTGTTTTCACCAGAGCGCAGCTTTTTTCCGCACTACAGCTGCGGAGTTTACTCTTCAGAAGAATTACCAGAGCGCAAAATGGTGGTAAACCGCGGCCTTGCACGCGGCACGCGAATCAATGATGTCCCTGAAATTGTGCTTCTTACTCTTCATCATGTGCCCAAGAAGGGAAAAGAATGAGAAAGGATTTTTGCCAACATGGCCGACATGAATGGAACTATGAAAAGGCATGCAAAAGCGCTGGAACTCGATAAGATACTTAAGCTCCTTGCGAAGCAGACATCGTGCAGCGATGCAGCTGATGCGGCGCTTGCCATTGCACCTTCACCTGAAAATGCGGAACGCCTTCTGCAGGAAACTGATGACGCCTTTGTAATGATGGCGCGTTTTGGCTCACCGTCATTCGGCGGCCTCACTAATGTTACGAATTCCCTGCGCCGCGCGCAGGAAGGCGGCGTACTTACAATGGGCGAGCTGCTGAAAGTTGCAGAAGTGCTGCGTACACTGCGCGGTATATCTGAATGGCGGCAAAAATGCCTCGGCGTGAAAAGTGTGCTTGATGACCGCTTCAATATGCTTATGCCTAACCAATACCTTGAGAACCGGATAAACAACGCTATAATTTCGGAAGAGGAAATGGCAGACAACGCTTCACCGGCGCTTTCAGACATACGCAGGAAAATCCGCAGGTTTTCTGTGCATGCGCGCGAAATCCTCGACCACATGGTGCACTCGCAGGCATACCAGAAATATCTGCAGGAGCCGATAGTCACAATCAGGGACGGCCGCTTTGTCATCCCTGTAAAATCGGAGTGCCGCAGTGCTGTGCCGGGGCTTGTGCATGACACGTCGGCGAGCGGTTCTACGGCCTTTGTAGAACCTATGGGGGCAGTTGAGGCAAACAACCACGTGAAAGTTCTGCTTTCTGAAGAAAAAAAAGAGATTGAGCGTATACTTGCCGAGCTTTCGTCAGAAGCGGGAAATTTTGCAGACACTATTATCCGCAGTTACAATGCCGCCGTGCAGCTGAATGTAATATTTGCCAAAGCATCACTTGCCTATAAAATGAAGGCGACAAGGCCGAAGCTTAACAACAATGGGAAAATAGTGCTTAAGCATGCGCGTCACCCGCTTATAGACATGAAAAAAGCTGTACCTACGGATATTGAGCTTGGAATACGTTTTGACACGCTTGTTATCACAGGGCCAAATACTGGCGGCAAAACGGTTGCGCTTAAAACTGTTGGCCTGCTGACATTAATGGCAATGTGTGGTATGATGATACCGGCAGCGGAAGGCAGCGAGATTTCTGTTTTCAGCAAAGTACTTGCAGATATCGGCGACGAACAAAGCATAGAACAGTCACTTTCGACATTTTCTGCACATATTAAGAATATAATAGGAATTATGAAAGTTGCCGACAGCAGCAGCCTTATACTGCTTGATGAGCTTGGTGCCGGCACGGATCCTGTAGAGGGTGCGGCACTTGCGGAATCTATCCTTGAGGCGCTTCGCGGCAAAGGTGCGAAGATTGCAGCAACGACACACTATGCAGAGCTTAAAGCCTATGCGTTGCGGACGGAAGGTGTAGAAAATGCATGCTGTGAATTTGATGTAGCCACTTTGCGGCCGACGTACCGTTTGCTCATAGGAATGCCGGGGCGTTCGAACGCCTTTGCCATTTCGCTGCGCCTTGGTATGGATGCAGACGTTGTCAGCCGCGCCAAACAGCTTGTTTCCGGCGAGGACAGGCGTTTTGAAGATGCTGTGAGCGGCCTGCAACAAAGCCGCCAAAAACTGGAGCTTGAGCGTGAAGAAGCACGCCGCGAAAGCACTCAGGCAAGGAAAGCAAAACGGGAGGCGGAAGAAGCGCGCGACAATGTCCGCGCAGAAAGTAGCCGCCAGATGGAAAATGCCCGTGAGAAAGCTGCTCAGCTTGTTGCCCGCACGCGCGCGCAGATTAATGAGCTTCTGAACGAAATGGACGAAATAAAGAAAAACAAAAACAAATCTATTACAGCGGAACAGAAAGCAAAACTGAAATCCGGCATTCGCACCCTTGAAGATACAGCTGACCCGGTAAGCGAGAAAAAAGAAGACGGGTACCGCCTTCCGCGCCCGCTGAAAACTGGGGATTCGGTCCTTATCTGCAGCGTAGGCAAAAGGGGAACGGTTATGCGCTTGCCGGAGGGAAATCCGCCTAAAGTCCTTGTGCAGACGGGGACTGTTGAAATGCGCATACCGCTTTCAGGCCTGAGGCTTGTAAAAAATGAGCCGAAGCGCCCTTCTTTCCGCACAGTAACTAAACAAATAAACCACTCACAAATGAATTCAGCTGAGATTGACGTGCGTGGCCAGACGGCTGAGGAAGCGCTTATGAGTGTTGACAGGTTTATCGATTCGGCACAGCTGTCGGGTGTTGGGCAGCTGACGGTTATTCATGGTAAAGGGACAGGCGTGCTTCGCAGTGCCGTCCAGAAGCACCTGAAAAACTATCCAGGTGTAAAAAGCTACAGGCTCGGCACTTACGGCGAAGGCGAGTCTGGAGTGACAATCGTAGAACTGAAATAATTTTCAGAGAGTGGGTAAACTTGATATGAGCAATACATACTACGGGGGCTACCAAGGGCTGGCTACTGAAAAAAAGCACGGCCACAAGGCGCTCAAAATATTTCTTATTGTGCTTGCCGTAATAATTGCGGCAATACTTGTTTTGGTGTGGATGATTTTCAGCGATCCTTATAAAGGGAAAGGCCTTGACGAAGTTAAACCTTCAACTCAGCTGTTAGAAGATGTAAAAAAATCTGCGATTGACGGCAAGGAATGCAGCATATCAAAAGATGCAGTAAATGGTTTTCTCGCATATCTTTTGGGCAAGGGCGTTTTGCCAAGAGGAAAAAAAGACGAGCTGTATATCCGTGCGGTAGCAGCGGCCAGCACTGAAGGCAGCAATGCGGATATTTACGTACCAATAACATATAATGGCAAAAATCTTGCCGTGACAGCAAATATCACGCCGTCAATTAGAGCATCAGACAGCAGACCTGTTGTGCGTGTAAATTCAATCCATTTGGGGCGCCTGTCGCTGCCTGTGTCAAAGGTGCTCAGCTATGCTGATTCCAGACTGCCGGAGAGTTGCTATGTTACGGGGGATACGGTAGTTCTGCCTAATTTGTCGCTAAAAGCTTCTGTATATAACATTTCTTTTTCAACGAAGCTCAGCCGCTTCCAAATTGAAGACGGAAACTTAAAGCTTGCGGTTTCTTCGTACGTAAGCAAGACCCAAAAGTGAACCTTGACACCATTTGTTTTTTCTGCTATAATCTGTTTCTGTAAAGATGCAGAGCTTTACACAAGGCGGTGTTCCCGATGGCCAAAGACATGAAGATTTCTTTTCTTCTGGATTTTTACGGCGGTATGCTGACAAAAAAGCAGCGTGAAGTGATTGAGCTTTATTACAATGATGATCTGTCACTTTCAGAGATAGCCGAAAATGTTGGAATTACCCGCCAAGGTGTGCGTGACGCCATTAAGCGTGCGGAAGCACAGCTTACCGAGATGGAAGACCGTGTTGGCTTTGCAAAACGCTCGGTTCAGCTGAGCAATGCACTGAAAGAGATTTGCAGGGAAGCAGATAACATAAAGAAATGCAACAGCCACTGCAGCAGTGTTGATGAAATCGAGCAGAGTGCTGACCGTATCATCAGCATGGCTGAGAGCCTTAATCATAGTTAGTAGGAGGAAAAGCCTTGGCATTCGAGAGCCTTTCAGAAAAGCTTTCGGCTGTTTTTAAGCGGCTGAAATCAAAAGGAAAACTGAGCGAGTCAGATGTTAAAGAAGTAATGCGCGAAGTACGCCTTGCACTGCTTGAAGCTGACGTAAACTATAAAGTCGCAAAAGATTTTACTAAAAAAGTCGGCGAGCGTGCGGTAGGCGCCGAAGTTATGGAAAGCCTTACGCCTGCCCAGACAGTCATAAAGATTGTCGATGAAGAGCTCACAAAGCTTATGGGCGGGGGTGCGGTGAAACTTAACAGCCCTTCTGCTCCGCCTGCTGTTATAATGCTTTGCGGCCTGCAGGGCTCAGGCAAGACCACACATGCCGGCAAGCTTGGCCTGATGCTTAAAAATCAAGGCCACCGCCCACTCCTCGCTGCTTGCGATATTTACCGTCCGGCGGCAATTCAGCAGCTCAAAATAGTCGGCGAAAAAGCGGGAGTGCCGGTTTTCGAAATGGGCACCGAAAAACCTGTGAAAATCTGCAGGGCGGCCATATCACATGCAAAAGATTATGGCAACGACTATGTTATTATAGACACGGCAGGCCGCCTGCAGATAGATGAAACGCTTATGCAGGAGCTTAAGGACATAAAAGAAACCGTGCATCCGTCTGATATCCTGCTCGTTGTTGACGCAATGACAGGGCAGGAAGCCGTTAATGTGGCAAAGTCGTTCAATGACCTCCTCGACATAACCGGTGTTATACTTACGAAACTGGACGGCGACGCAAGGGGCGGTGCGGCGCTTTCTGTGCGCGCAGTAACCGGCAAGCCTATCAAGTTTGCCGGCACTGGTGAAAAGCTGGCTGATTTGGAAGTTTTCCACCCTGACCGCATGGCCTCCCGCATACTCGGCATGGGCGATGTGCTTACGCTTATTGAGGATGCTGAGAAGAATATTGACCGCAAAAAAGCGGAAGACACAGCGCGCAGGATGATGCATACCGGCCTTGATTTTAACGATATCCTTGAAGAGATGCGCCAGATGCAGAAGATGGGCCCAATGAAAAACATAATTACGAAAATGCCAGGCATGGCCCAGCAGCTGAAAGACGTCGATATAGACGACAGGCAGGTAGACCGCACCGAGGCAATGATACTTTCCATGACGGAGCAGGAGCGTGCAAATCCGGAAATTATAACTCCGCCGCGCAAACGCCGCATAGCCGCCGGAAGCGGCATGAAGGTAGAAGATGTAAACAGGCTACTTAAAGGCTATGACCAGATGCGGAAGGTAATGAAACAGTTTAAGAAAAAGGGGCTGCGCAAACGGCTCTTCGGCATGAAAATGCCGCATTGAACAGCATTCATACGGCTTTTGCCGATGAAGATAAGAGACATATATTGTGGAGGTGAAAAATATGGCAGTTAAAATTAGGCTGCGCCGTGTAGGCGCAAAGAAAGCGCCTTTTTACCGCATTGTTGTCGCCGACTCACGCTTCCCGCGTGACGGACGCTTTATTGAGGAGATCGGCTATTACAATCCAATGACAGATCCATCCGATGTAAAAGTTGATGCAGAGAAAGCAAAAAAATGGATTGCAAATGGTGCTCAGCCAACTGATACTGTGAGAACGCTGCTTAAAAAGCAGGGCGTTCTTTAACCCGGAGGATACAGTGCAATGAAAGATTTGCTTATTGCCATCGCCCAGGGGCTTGTTGAAGACCCGTCGGCTATCCGTGTTGATACGGATGAGCCGACAGAAGACGGAACTGTCGTTTACCATCTTCATGTAGCTGAGAATGATATGGGCCGTGTGATTGGCAAGCAGGGGCGTATTGCAAAATCAATCCGCATAATTATGCGTGCTGCTGCTATCCGCAACAACACCCGCGTAGCTGTTGAGATCGATTGACTCGGTTTCCCTGTAGGCTGATGGCGGAGCAATAATAATGCGGCCTCTGCATAGCAGGTTCCTAAAATAGTGATATTTAAGCCCGCAGGAGAGATAGAGAAGCTCTTTTCGGGCTTATTTTATACGCTGTTTTGGCAGCCGTGTGTTTTTAGTCGAACAATTTAAAATTAAAGGCTTCTGCCTGAATCAGGCAATTTTGAGGTGAAACCTGTTATGATAAACTTGCTCCTTATTATTAACCCCGCTGCAGGGCGGTCAAAAAGAAAATCATATGTCTTTCAGGTAGCAGATTGGTTTCGCGGAAAAGGCTGCAGTGTATCGGTATTTTCAACAACGAAAAGCGGGGATGCAGCTAAATTTGTAGATCAATATGCACCGGAAAATGATATTATCGTATGCTGCGGTGGCGATGGCACTTTAAATGAAGTAATCACGGGCTCAATGAAGCTTGCTGAGCGAAAGCCAATAGGCTATCTGCCAGCCGGTACGACTAACGATATGGCAAGGACGCTTCACCTTCCGACCAATATCCGTAAAGCTGCACATGCAGTGATGAGTGAAAAACCGATTTTTCAGGATGTCGGCGCATTTAATAAGACAAAGTATTTTACTTATATTGCGTCGTTCGGGGCGTTTACAAAAGTATCTTATTCAACTCCGCAGTGGCTTAAAAACCGCCTTGGCCATCTTGCCTATGTGCTTGATGGGATACGCAGTGTCGGCGAAATAAGGTCTTACCACTTAAAAGCTGAAAGCCACGATTTTGTGTGGACGGGGAATTTTATTTTCGGAAGCATTTCCAATTCATGCTCTATCGGTGGCGTGCTTGAGCTTAAAAGCTCAGACGTAAGCCTTAATGACGGTAAATTTGAAGTGCTGCTTATAAGGGAGCCTAAAAATTTTATCGAATTTCAAGCTATTCTCCACGACCTTCATCACCATAATTTCCAGAATAAGCATATTGTGCTTTTTCATACGGACAGGATACGCCTTGAGTTTGACAAGCCAACAGACTGGACACTTGACGGCGAATATGCAGGTAACCCCAAGGTGGTAGAAATCAGCAATATGCACAATGCCGTAAGGCTGATACACAGGCAGTGAAAAATATAAGAAGGACGCATTTTTAAGGCTCTTTTCATAGAATGTCATATCATAAATATGAAAGGGAGCCATAGAGTTATGATGTATAATAGTTGCCAATACCGAGGCAGATGCCAAAGCAACGGTTTAAAAGATTATGGGCCGAATCCGTTTGTAATAAATATCAACCGCGCTACTTTACAGAATTCCAATTACCGCACAGCGCTGTGGACTGGGCAGCATCTTCAGCTCACGCTGATGTGCATAGCCCCAGAAAGTGACATTGGCCTTGAAGTTCACCCTGATACAGACCAGTTCCTGCGCATTGAGCAGGGATGTGGAATAATGAAAATGGGGAGCAGCAAGGACAGCCTTACTTTCCAGAGACAGGTTTCGGCAGGCAATGCCATTTTTGTTCCTGCCGGAACGTGGCATAATCTTGTAAACACAGGCAGCGTGCCGATTAAGCTGTATACAATCTATTCACCGCCGGAGCACCCGTTTGGCACTGTCCAGAGAACGAAGCCTGATGAGGCGGCAGCATCCAGTTCCTGTTCATGATAGACTTTCAGTTTATCGGGGATTAAAAAGAAGCGCCATTCGAAAGCGGGGCGCTTCTTTTCTTTTCTAATGTCAGAGTTTTTGCTTCCATTCTTCTATGAGGTTACTTTTGGGTTCCGTGCCATGAGCCATTCTAAACAGGGAGTCACGGTGCAGGATAAAGGTCACGGCAGTGCCTGCAACCATGACGAAGCCGGCTTCTGTCCCTGCAGTAAGGAAAACGGGAAGAATGAAAAGGCTTGGGATCGCGAGAGCCCCAGAAGCCGGATATTTTGTTGCTATGCGTATTACAAGGCCTGCTAAATTTACAACTATGCCCCAAAGCGGCAGAAAAAATATAATATATGAGCATGTTACGGCGACGCTTCTTCCTCCGCGAAATTTATGCCAGAACGGGAATCCATGGCCGAGCGCTGCGCCTACACCTGCATATAAGGCGGCCATTTTTCCAAGGGAAGGAAATAAAACGTGCTGGCAAAGCACGCATGCCAGCACAGTTTTTCCGACGTCTCCAAGCAGGGTAACAGCGCCGCATTTTACCCCAAGAGAGTTTGTAATGTTTGCCGTGCCGGGGTTCTTTGTTCCCATCTCAAAAACACTTTTGCCTGTTTTGCGGCGTGCTACAACATCGGCAGTAAGGAAGCCGCCGCATAAGTAGCCGATCAGTATACAGAGCATTTTCATTTTCATGCTGTCAGGATTTCCTTTCTGCAAGGCTGCAGTTATTTTTTCCGTCCAATAAAGTCTATACTCGAAACAGTGTTTATACAAAATCCAGCTGTTTTCAGCTTTTTTGTCTAATGTTTAATGCCTGTTTATTGTGAAGGTTCATCTGGAAGTTCAATTTCGATATTTCCGGCGCGTGTATATTCCTTTGTTTCATTGTTACGCACTACTTCGGACTGGTTCTGTCTCAGAAGCTGCGTCAGCGGGTAAGCGTTTATCCATATCTCGTTGTTGCACTCCTTCTGGCTTTCATCAAAAATAAGCTGAAGGCCAAAATGAAGGTGACTTGTTTTTATGTTGTTTACATTTTCCTTGCTGCTGTAGCCTGTGCGCCCGACGTAGCCTATTACATCTCCTGCATGTACTGTTTTGCCTGCTGCGAGACCGGCAGCATACGGCCTGTTTTGACGCAGATGCGCATAATAATAGTATCGTTTCCGGTCAAAACTGCGTATGCCAATGCGCCATCCGCCGTACTGGTTCCAACCAAGCGCTTCCACAAAACCGGACTCAACCGCTATAACTGGTGTGCCCGTTGCTGCCATCATATCGTGGCCGAGGTGCGGGCGTGTATAGCCATAAGTCCGCTTCACGCCAAAATCGTCGCACCCGCTGTATGGAAAAGTTTTTGCAATCGGTGAAAAACCGATGAGCCCATATTCATCTTTGCCGTCTTTTCTGTATTTCCCCAGCAAACCGCTCAAAACGGCGGAATACGCTTCGTGAAAGTAGGGGAAGTATTTCATGCCGGATGTGATTTCTGAAACGCTTTTTGTTTTGAGTTTATTTATGAATGTATCAACATCAGCACTTTTATACAGCTTAAAGTTTCCGCCATACTTTGCGCCGAGATAAGCGAGAATATCTATCCAGCTTATGCTGCCGCCTTCACGGTGCGACTGGATATCAATGTCCATCGTTTTTTTGAGGGTGATATATGGAACGTTGAACTCTACATACTTTATAAAATCTTTTTTTTGTGAGGAACTTGACGAAACGGGCGAAGAATCCACTGGTGCTGTAACGGCGGGCTTTGCATTCGGGCCCGGCAGCAGAGAAGCTGCCAAAAAAGCTGCAGCCAAAACTAACAGCGGAACTGCCTTATAGATATTCCGATTATTTTTACATGACATTATTTATCCCCCCCGCCATTCCGTTTTAATTTTATGAAAGGCGGGGGAAAATTATAGCTTAAAATACAGCGGCAACGGTCTGAAACATAATTTTGATATCGTTTCCGACAGATATATCTTTCATATAATTTAGGTTGAGCTTCATTTTTGGCGGCAGTATTTTTTCTTTGTATATCTTTTCGGGGTCACCACCGCGCTTTAACAGCCTGTCCTCATCCTTGAAAGCAATGCTGGAGGGCGCTGTAATTCCCGGGCGGATAAGCAGCGTTGCCATATCTTCTGGTGTATATGCATCCACATAGCGGCGCACTTCAGGGCGTGGGCCCACAAGGCTCATGGTGCCGTTGAGAACATTGAGCAACTGAGAAAACTCGTCAAGCCGCAGCTTGCGTATTATGGAGCCGACGTGCGTTATGCGCGAATCTTTGCCCATTGTGAGCGGCGGCCCTATTTTGTCCGCATCCTGCACCATGGTGCGGAACTTGTAGATTTTAAAATCTTTGTTGTATCGGCCGACGCGTGTCTGCTTGTAAAAAACCGGGCCGGGGGAATCAAGTTTTACAGCAAGGGCAAGCACAAGCAGAAGAGGAGAAAGGATAAGAAGAATGACGGCGGATACGACAACATCGAACACGCGTTTGCATACGAGCGTGAACTTATGCGATTCTAACATTTTCCAGTATCTTTCAGTGCATTCGTTTTTTATGCTTTCGGGAAGTTGAGAGTATGTCACGGCCTATTCTCCATTCAAATATTTGGATTAAGAAGTTTTCCATATCTATTTTATCATTATATCATAGCTTTTAAGCATATAATATTTTTTTATTTTAGTTACGTGTATTTACAACCTGCCTTTTTCGATGCTATACTGATAAATAATGTTTAATATCTCGGAAAGAAGGGCGGCAGGATGTACTATCTTGGCATAGACCTTGGAGGGACTAATATTGCGGCTGGAGTCGTTGATAAAGACCGCCATCTAATGGTGAAAACAAGCTGCAAGACAAAGATTTCATCTTCTGAAGACGAAATCTGCGGTCAACTTGCCGATGCGACAAAGCGCACACTGCAAAAGGCAGGCCTGACTTTGGATGACATTCCATATATAGGAATTGGAAGCCCGGGTACGGTAAACAGAGCTACGGGTATCATCGAATATTCGAATAATCTTCACTTCAGCAATTTGCCGCTGCAGAAGCTTCTGCAGGAAAAGCTCGGTAAAAAAGTGATACTTGAAAACGACGCGAATGCCGCAGCATACGGTGAATATAAGGCAGGTGCTCTCCGCGGCGCAAAAATCGGAGTAGCGATAACGCTTGGCACAGGCATTGGCAGCGGCATAATCATTGACGGAAAGATACTTGCCGGAAGCAATTTTGCAGGCGGCGAAATGGGCCATATGGTTATAGTAACAGGCGGCCGCCTCTGCACATGCGGCCGCCATGGCTGCTGGGAGGCCTATGCGTCTGCAACAGGGCTGATAAAGGCAACGCAAAAAGCAATGGAGAAAGACAAGTCTTCAGCCATGTGGAAAATAACTGGCGGTGACCTGCAGGAAGTCGACGGCCGCACAGCGTTCCAGGCACAGCGGCAGGGCGACACATCCGGAAAAGCCGTTGTGGAAGAATACATAACGTATCTTGCCTGCGGCATTACAAACTGCATTAACATTTTTCAGCCGGATATTTTATGCATCGGCGGAGGCATCAGCAATGAAGGCGACCCGTTGATGGTGCCGCTGAAAGAGAAAGTTAAAAATGAGGTGTACTCTAAAAATTCTGAGCATCAGACTGCTATATGCCGCGCGCAACTTGGCAATGATGCCGGCATTTTGGGTGCTGCGCTTTTAGGAGAATAACAGCTTGCAATATTGAAAAAATGGGATGAAATAAGTTATGAGCATAGATATTCGTTCATTCGGTAGGCTTGCGGACGGAACTGCAGTTGAATGTTGCACACTTAAAAACAACAGCGGTATGTCAGCCGATTTTCTGACTTATGGCTGCCGGATGGCAAGGCTGTATGTCCCAAACCGTGATGGTGAACCGGAAAACGTAGTGCTTGGCCATGATACAATAAGCGAATATGAGAGAAAAGGCGATGTATTTGGGGCTGTGGTAGGCCGCTTTGCCAACCGCATTAAAGGTGCCGAGTTTAAGATAGGCGGAAAAAGCTACAGCATGCCAAAAAGTGAAGGTGAGAATGCCCTACACAGCAGCCCAGGCGGTTTCCAAAACCGTGTTTGGCGCATAAAGCGCAGCAATAATGACAGTGATGCGCCATCAATAACATTTTCGTACCGCAGCCCAGATGGGGAAGGCGGTTTCCCGGGAAATGTAGATGTCAGTGTAACATACACGCTTTCAACAGATAATGCGCTGATAATTGAATATGAAGCTAAATCTGACGCTGAAACGCCTCTTAACCTCACAAACCACACATATTTCAACATTACAGGGAGTCCTGTTAAAGACATACTCTCACTTGAACTTCAAGTAAATGCTGATGCCATTACGGAAACAGATGAAGAGCAAATACCTACTGGCAGGCTCATTCCAGTTAGCGGGACGCCCTTTGATTTCAGAAAAGCAAAGACGATAGGGCAGAATATCCGTGACCAGCACCATTATCTGCAGGCATGCGGCGGATACGATAATAATTTCGCGCTCGGATTTTCCGTAGGAGTCCGCAACGTTGCAGAGCTTCATGATGCGGCAAGCGGCAGGCGTATGCTCGTTTTCACTGATTTGCCTGGGCTGCAGGTGTATACGGCAAATTCTTTTTTGCCGTATACAAGAGGCATTGGCGGAAGACTGCTGAAACCCCACCACGCTGTCTGCATGGAAACACAGTTTTATCCTGACTCAGTCCACAGGCCGGAGTTCCCTTATAAGAACCTGAAACCGGATAAGCCATTTCATAGCACTACAATTTATAAATTTAATTTAGACAAATAATGAAACGGCTGGCCTGAAAAATGCTTTGGCCGGCTGTGAAAACATTTTAGGGGGAGATAGCAATTAACAGATCCATGACGGGCTGGCGCCGCTTTTCTATTATTTTAGCTGTCCTGTTTCTTGTATGTTTTGCTTTTGTTGCTTTTCAGCTTAAAGCGGGGAAGCTCACGGGTTTTGACAGCAAAATTTATGGGTTAGTTACAGCACATATGTCAAACAGTATTACAATCGCGATGAAAGGCCTTACTTCTTTTTGCAGTGTGCAATTCATTGGCGTATTAATTGTGCTTTTTTGTATTATAGGGATAAGAAAACAAAACCTGCGCTTCTATAATTCCATGATGCTCCTGAACCTCGTTTGTGCATGGCTGATAAATTTTGCACTGAAGACGTCTTTCCACAGGGATAGGCCTAACTTTGCACGGCTTGTAAATGAAACCGGCTTTAGCTTCCCAAGCACACACGCAATGGTAAGCGCGGCATTTTATGGCTTTCTGGTTTACCTTTGCATTGTGTTTTTAAAGAAGCCAATAAAGCAGATTTTGTCTGCTATTCTTATCTTGCTTGTGCTTATGATTGGAATTAGCAGGGTTTACCTTGGCGTACACTATGCGAGTGATGTAACGGCAGGTATACTGTTAGGATTTGCGTGGGTAATATTATTTACGTATTTTATAGATAAGGTTCACACAAGGCCTGGGACCAGAAAAAGGGGAAGGTATGTTCTCAGAAGCAGACGATAACCTATTTGCCTGATATAATTTTTCAAGGCATGTTTTGTAATTTGTAGTTAGATACTTTAAGCTGAAAAGGGAATATATGCCTTCTTGATACAACAGAAGAGCAGTTTACCTGGATCTGGATTTAGAAAGATGGGGAATAATATACTATGGGCAATTTCTTTTCAAAAGGGCCCGACTATTTTGGGCTTTTCCAAAAGGGAATACAGATTTCCAGCAAAGCGGCTAAAACGCTGCAGGCGGCATTTTCAGGTGATCAGATCGATGAAGAGAAAATAAAGGGACTTCGCGCGATTGAGCATGAAGGCGACCAGCATGTGCATGAATGTGGCAAACTGATAGCTGATGCCTTTATCACACCGGTTGAGCGTCCTGATATGATGAATATGATAGCTGCCATTGAGGCTTTGACAGACAGCATTGACGACATTGGCAACCAGATTTATATGATGCACATTGTAAAAAAAGATGCGACATCTGAAAAATTTGTGGGGCTTCTTGTTTCCGCATGTGAAGAACTTTCCACAATGATGGTTGTCTTTAAAAACTTTAAGACAAAGCAGGACGAACTTCACAAAATTTCAATCCGTGTAAACCATATTGAAGAAGAGGGCGATGCACTTTTTATAAGTGCAATGCGCAACCTATTTGACCCAAAGCAGGAAATGAATACAGTTGATGTTATACGCTGCGAGCATCTTTACCAAACGATGGAAGACGCGATGGATTGCTGTGAAGATGTAGCAGATGCTGTTTCCCACATAATAATTACAAATACTTAATGCGATAACACATTATTTTTGCTTGCCTACATTTTTGAGTATGTCGGCGGCAATTCCGGATTCACCTGTGACGAGTGCAAGAAGCATACGGTAAATAGTTTCGGGTGAATCCTGAAAATTTTTCTTTACAATTTCGGCCTGTGCCTTATCTGGAACAGCAAGGGAAAAATTCATAAGATCCGTATTACCTCCCGAGATATGGCATGTTACGCGGCAGCCATTTCCTTCGGGAGTTATTTCAACCCTGTTCTCCTTTTCGCGTTTTGCTTTTGCAAGCAGGCCGATAGCAGCGCATAGCGCTTTATGTCTCACTGCAGGAGGAAGTTCCGAGTCGAGCTGTTTTGAAATTTGCTGCGCTGTTTCTGTTGCGCAACATAGCTTCGGATTATTGCCGCTTATTTTTATGATGCCCTTAGCCACCATGTCAGAGATTGCGTCTGTCACTTCAAAATAATTTGCAAGGCCGTTATTTACTGTGCATAGAATGAGATCTTCTTTGGAAAGCGGTGCGCCTATGCTTGTAAGCAGGTAACAGATAAGTATGCGTATATCACTTTTTGTCCGAAGCCCACCGGGTTCTATTCCTTCTGTTAAAGCATCAAAATTCATTATATACACCTCCAACCTTATAATTTTATCACATCAAGTGCTTAATGGAGCATGAAAAAAAGGACCATTTCTAAATGGAATGGCCCTTGGTGATTTTAAAGCTTCACAAAGAGTATATTTTATTTTTTTTCTCTTTCCAACGGCTTTCCGTGTTTTATGACAATATTGCTTATATATTCTATAATTTTTTTCTGCTCTTCCGTTGAACAGCTTCGAAAAGCTCCTACAAGTTCTTTTTCCTCAGGGGCAAGGTCATAAATATGGCTTGAATTTTTTTGAATATCAGCGTAACTGGATATATGGCTTCCACTGTTTAAAATCCGGCGCTCTGCAACAGCTTTCGGGCGGCTTTCGTCGGATAGGAGCTCTCCAATAGATATATTGAATATTTTTGCCAGCATAACAAGTGATGAGACATCTGGACGGGTTTTTCCAGTTTCATAATATGCGTAAGTTGAGCGGTCAATATTCAGTAGTTTGGCAACTTGGCTCTGCGTGTAGCCGCACTTTCCACGCAGTTCCCTAAGCCGTTCGTTGAGCTTAAACAAGTGTGATTCCGCCTTTTTGTAAAGATAAAATAAACACATATTCTATCAATTTAAACAGTATTTTACATGATATTGCGAAAAATGAGAATGATATGTGAATATAATTCACTGATTTATAAGATAAAATGTAATTGAATGGCACAGAAAATCATGCAACCGGTAGCTAAAATATATTTTAATTATGAAGATTTTTGTAGTATAATATACTATTATGTCTACTTTTATAATAAAATGGCTTAAAACTTCAGTGAATATTAGAAACATACATTATATAACATGTATTTATTTCTAACTTTACTCATGAAGCCGCTAACTATAAGATGTAATTACCGCAGAAGCATGAAAAAAGTCACACTGCAGCCATAAATATTGACAACAGCGTCAAGGCAATGCTATAATATATCTAATATAGAGTAACAACCCAATTATACTTATTATATGCAACCACTAAAAATCCAATTGAAATGCCGCCATGGTGAAATTGGCAGACACAAGGGACTTAAAATCCCTCGATAGCAATATCATGCCGGTTCAAGTCCGGCTGGCGGCACCACCTAAAACCCGCATGAATGCTGAATCCGTGTGGGCTTTTACTTTTTAGTGAGGCCCCCAATGAATTTTATTTAATTTAAAAAAATTCTTGACAAATCGTTTTTGCAAATTTATAATGTAAGACAATTAAATAAGAAAATCCTGTGAGCAAAGGCAAGTAACAGACATGGCGGTGCCACAGAAAACCCGGTGGTGATGAGAGCCAGGCGCATACGATGGTTGTGAATGGATTTGCGAGGAGCACGGTGAAAAGGGTTTTACCCCGAGTATCCGCAGACGTGTTCCGCACGTTACAGCGGAAGGGTATTCATGCGTTATGCGGCGTACCTCTGTTTAAGCGGCGCAGCAACGCAGTGTACCTGTTTTGAGGGAAGCATGTTTAATGTTTCCAAAGTAGGGTGGCACAACGAAGCCCATCGTCCCTGTAGAAGGGGACGGTGGGCTCTTTTTATTGCCAAAATTAAATCATCTGGAAGGAGAGACATTATGCTGTATCCGCTGATTGAAACAGCAGAAGCGCTGCTTAAAACATACCGCACGGTGCCGGTATTTTCCGCAAGGCTTATGGACTGCCGCACGCCTGTAGGAATTTTTGCAGCACTGAAAGAAAACTTTGAAAACTGTTTTTTGCTTGAAAGTGTAGAACAATCAGAGCGCTGGGGAAGGTATTCATTTATCTGCGTGGAGCCGAGGGGTAAAATAACGCTCCAGAACGGCAAAGCCGTTGTTTCAGTAAAAGATGGATGCTATTCGGAAACAGTGGCAGATCCGGCTAAGTTCATTAACCGCTGCCTTTCGAAGTACAGCTCTCCGCATTTAAAGGGCTATCCAAGATTTACGGGCGGCTTTGTCGGATACTTTGGCTATGACATGCTGCGCTGTTTTGAAAAAACACTCGGCAAACCGCCTGCTGATGACTTAAAAATGCCGGACAGCATCCTTTACCTCTGCGATGAAGTTATAGCTTTTGACCACCTTAACGGTAAAACGTATGTGATTATGCACGTCAGCAGCGCCTCCAACCTGAAACAGCAGTATGAAAAATGCGAGGACCGCGCCGAAAAGCTGTTCTGCATGATGGACAGAACGCCAGAAAAATCAGGGAGGAAACAGCGTCCGGCGCCGGTCGTAAGCTCGAACGTTACACGTGAAGAATTTGTGCGGGAAATCAAAAAGGTTAAATCGTACATAAAAGCGGGAGATATTTTTCAGGCGGTGCCTTCACAGCGCTTTGAAGTTGAAAATCCTCCTGATGCCTTTTCTGCTTACCGTGTCTTGCGCGCAACAAACCCGTCGCCTTATCTCTACTATTTTCAAGCGCCTGATTACCAGATAGCCGGCGCTTCGCCTGAAATGCTTATGCGCATAGACGGTAGGACTGTTGTAAACTGCCCAATTGCAGGGACATCGCCGCGCGGCAGGAATGATAAAGAAGACAAAGAATTTGAGCAGCGGCTGCTTAATGATGAAAAAGAACGCGCAGAGCACACGATGCTTGTCGACTTAGGGCGCAATGATGTCGGGCGGGTGTGTAAATTCGGTACTGTAAAAGTTAATAATTTGATGCACGTTGAGCGTGCTTCAAGGGTTATGCACCTTGTAAGCGAAGTGAGCGGTACACTGAAAGACGGCAAAACAGCCGCCGATGCGCTTTTTTCGCTTCTTCCGGCGGGCACGCTTTCCGGCGCACCGAAAATACGCGCCATGCAGATAATAGATGAGCTTGAGCCTGTAAAGCGCAGCGTTTATGGAGGGGCGGTTGGCTACCTCGGGTTTGACGGTAATGCCGACACATGCATTGCTATCCGCATGGCGCTTTTCAGGAACGGGAAGGCGTATGTGCAGGCTGGTATGGGTGTTGTAGCAGACAGTAACCCTGAAAAAGAATATCAGGAGTCTGCGGATAAAGCGGGTGCGGTGCTCAGCGCCATACGGAAGGCGGCGGAATTATGATACTTCTGCTTGATAATTATGACAGCTTTACATATAACCTCTGCGACCGCATAGGTACGTTTTACCCTCATATACGCGTTGTGAGGAGCGACAGCATAACAGTTCCAGAAATAGCGAAGATGAAGCCTGAGGCGATAGTCATTTCACCAGGGCCGGGATACCCGAAGGATGCGGGAATTTCAGTTAAAGCAGTGCAGGCATTCAGCGGCAAAATCCCAATCCTTGGCGTGTGCCTCGGCCATCAGGCGGTAGGCGAGGCTTTCGGCGGAAAGACGGTGCCTGCATCACGCCTAATGCACGGAAAGGCAAGCGCCGTTGTAGTCGACACTGCCTGCCCCATATTTCAGGGGCTGCCTGATGAGATAGAAGCCGGCAGGTACCATTCGCTTATACTCAACAGGAAATCACTTCCGGAATGCCTTAAGGTTACGGCGCTCGATGCGGATGGCCAGGTTATGGGAATCCGTCGTATTGGGCACCCGACATTTGGCATACAGTTCCATCCGGAATCAATTTTGACAGCAGCGGGAGACCGCATTTTATATAATTTTCTTAAAGGAGTGTGCAAATTGAAAATGACAGCAGTAGCGCCGCCGTTACCGGCGGAAAAGAAAGTTGGGCTGAAACCATTCCTTGCAAAAGTGGTGGATAACAAAGACCTGACTATGGAGGAAGCCCGCGAAGCAATGAATTATGTTATGAGCGGGGAAGCGACCGATTCGCAGATAGCTGCATTTATTACGGCTCTGCGCATGAAAGGCGAAACGGTAGAGGAAGTTACGGGCTTTACGGAGATAATGCGCGAAAAAGCAAAGCCTGTGCCGATGTCACCGGCAGCTGTAGACATAGTCGGTACGGGCGGCGACATGACAAACAGCTTTAATATCTCCACAACGGCTGCTTTTGTGGCGGCAGGTGCGGGGCTTCGCGTCGCAAAGCATGGGAACCGCAGCGTTTCAAGCAGAAGCGGCGCAGCGGATGTGCTTGAAAGCCTCGGCGTCAAAATTTCAATAACGCCGGAGCAGGCTGCCGAATGTATGGAAAAATGCGGCATGACATTCCTCTTTGCTCAGTGCTACCACGGCTCTATGAAATATGCTGCTGTGCCGCGCCGTGAAACAGGTCTGCGTACAGTGTTCAACATTTTAGGCCCTCTTGCCAACCCGGCGCATGCTGAGGGAATGCTTCTCGGCGTTTATGATAAATTACTTATTGGGCCGCTCGCAAAAGTGCTTATGAATGTAGGCGTAAAAAGTGCAATGATTGTTTATGGGGACGACGGGTTTGACGAAGTCAGCATATCTGATAGAACATCTGTGTGCGAGATAAAAGACGGAAAGACGAAAAAATATGAGCTTGACCCGAGAGACTATGGATTTACTCTTGCGAAGAAATCCGATGTAGTAGGCGGCACGGCTAAAGAAAATGCGAAAATAACGCTTGATGTATTAAACGGGGTGAAAGGCCCTAAGCGTGATATTACAGTGCTCAATGCAGGATGTGCACTTTATGTCGGCAAGCTTGCCGAAGATATCCATAGCGGCATTGCTATGGCTGAAAAATCAATAGACAGCGGTGCTGCGCTTAAAAAGCTTAATATGCTTAAAGAGTTTACAAACAGCTTTGGGGAAAATCAGGAATGATACTTGACGATATTGCGGCAAAACGAAAAGAGCAGCTAAAGCGTGAGATGGCAAAAGCCCCGTTTGCCGACATAAAAAGAAAAGCTGCACTTGCAGGGCCACCAAAAAACTTTAAAAAAGCTTTGCAGAAAGGCCGGATTGCGGTTATTGCGGAAGTCAAGAAGGCTTCGCCATCAAAAGGGCTGATATGCCCGGATTTTTACCCGGATAAAATTGCACAGAGCTATGAAAAGGCCGGTGTGGACGCAATCTCAGTCCTTACGGAAGAGTCGTTTTTCTGTGGTTCCTTGGATGTTTTAAAGCAGGTGCGCGCTTCATCATCGCTGCCAATTTTGCGAAAAGATTTTATCATTTCGCCGTACCAGATATATGAGGCAAAGGCGGCAGGTGCAGACGCCATACTGCTTATTGGTGCCATGCTTAGCAAGAATACGCTTGGAAATTTTAAGCAGCTTGCGGATTCACTCGGCCTTGCGAGCCTTATGGAAGCGCATAATGAACAGGAACTTGAAAAAGTCATAAATGCAGGGGCAGAGATAATCGGCATAAATAACCGTGACCTTAAAACATTCAACGTTGACAATGGGATTACTGCACGCCTTGCGCCTATGGTACCAAAAGAATGTGTGCTCGTTTCAGAGAGTGGGTTCACTTCGAGAGAAGATATGGTGGCTGCTGAAAAAGCAGGCGTTGATGCAGTGCTTATAGGCGAAACGCTTATGAGAAGCAGCGACGTTTCAGCTTCACTCAAAAAGCTGCGTGGCCTACCGTGAAAGTAAAGTTGTGCGGTATCCGAAGGCCGGAAGATATCGGGTATATGAATGAATTCAAGCCGGATTATGTTGGCTTTGTGTTTGCTGGCAAAAAGCGGCGCGTGACACCTTTGCAGGCTGCAGCGCTTGCTAAAAAACTTGACAAGTCAGTTATGCGCGTCGGCGTTTTTGTAAATGAAGATGTAAAAAGGATAGACGGCACAGTGCGCATTGCAGGGCTTGATGCTGTACAGCTCCATGGTGATGAAACTGCTGAGGTTGTAAAGGCGTTGCGGAGCCTGCTGCCTCACGGCGTGAGAATATGGAAGGCGGTGCGCGTGTGCAGCAGCAAAAGCATTCAAGCAGCTTTAAAGCTTGGCGCCGACTGCCTGTTGCTTGACAGTTTTTCACCTGCTGAGTATGGCGGAACAGGAAAAACGGCTGACTTTGGCCTGATAAAAAAAGCTAAGCTTTCTGTGCCGTTTTTCCTTGCAGGCGGCCTCAATGCCGGAAATATAATGGACGCAATAAGGGAAGTTTCGCCGTTGGGCGTCGACATTTCAAGCGGCATTGAAACAGATGGAGTGAAAGACAGGCGTAAAATAAAAGAAATCATTGAAATTCTGAAAAATAATAATTTGTTAGAACACTGAAAGGGTGATACATTAACATGCAGAAAGTCGGAAGATATGGCGAGTATGGCGGGCAGTATGTACCTGAAACGCTTATGAGTGCCATACATGAACTTGAAGCAGCATATGAAAAGTATAAAAATGACGCGGATTTTAAAGAGGAACTGCGGCGCCTTTACAGGGACTATGCCAACAGGCCGTCAATGCTTTACTATGCGAAGCGTATGACTGAAGACCTTGGCGGCGCGAAAATATACCTTAAGCGTGAAGACCTTAACCACACGGGCGCGCATAAAATAAACAACGCGCTCGGCCAGGCACTGCTTGCTCAGCGCATGGGCAAAAAGCGGATAATAGCCGAGACAGGTGCAGGCCAGCACGGCGTTGCAACGGCTACAGTGGCGACGCTTTTCGGCATGAAATGCGAGATCTTCATGGGCGTTAAGGACATGGAACGACAGTCTCTGAATGTTTACCGCATGAATCTTCTCGGCGCCACGGTGCATGGCGTGGAATCGGGCACAGGTACGCTTAAGGACGCTATCAATGAGGCAATGCGCGACTGGGCGTCTAATGTCGGCGACACATATTACCTTATAGGTTCTACAATGGGGCCGCACCCATACCCTATGATGGTTCGCGATTTTCAAAAAGTTATAGGGCAGGAGATACGCAGCCAGCTTCAGGAGCGCGAAGGCAGTCTGCCTGACTGTGTAGTGGCATGCGTCGGCGGTGGCTCCAATGCTATGGGCGCTTTTTATGAATTTATTCCTGAAAAAAGCGTGCGCCTTGTAGGCGCAGAGGCTGCTGGAAAAGGTGTTGACACTGCGTTCCACGCGGCAACAATGACAAAGGGTACAACAGGAATTTTCCACGGGATGAAATCGCTTTTCCTGCAAAATGACGAAGGGCAGATTGCACCTGTTTATTCTATTTCTGCCGGGCTCGACTATCCTGGCGTAGGGCCTGAACATGCTGAACTTCACCGCACAGGGCGTGCTCAGTATGTGGCTGTTACGGACGAAGAGGCCGTATGCGCGTTCGAGTACCTCTCAAAGATGGAAGGAATTATCCCCGCTATAGAGTCTGCACACGCGGTTGCGGCCGCAATGAAGATAGCGCCGAAAATGCGCAAAGACCAGATTATGGTTATAAACCTTTCAGGCCGCGGCGACAAAGACGTATACTCCGTCGCAAAATACAGGGGGGTGCATATTGATGAACAGAATTGAACGTAAGTTTGAAGAGCTTAAAGCAAAAAATCAGAAGGCACTTATACCATTTGTAACTGCCGGCGACCCGGATTTTGTGACAACTGAAAAGCTTGTGCTCGCTATGCTGCAAAACGGTGCAGACCTTGTTGAAATAGGTGTGCCGTTTTCCGACCCAATTGCTGAGGGGCAGGTAATTCAGCGCGCGAGCAAACGTGCGCTCGACGCGGGCACAACGCTTAAAAATATTTTTGAACTTATAAAGCGCCTGCGCAGAAAAACCGATGAGCCGCTGCTCCTTATGCTTTACATAAACAGCATTTTCAGGTTTGGAACAGAACGCTTTTTCGGGCTTTGCAAAGAATGCGGTGTCGACGGTGTTATAGTGCCCGACCTGCCTTATGAGGAGCGCGGCGAGATACAGTCCGCTGCAGATACCGCAGGCGTGATACCAATATGCATGGTAGCGCCCACTTCGCATGAACGCATTAAGATGATAGCCCCGTCAGCAAAAGGTTTCCTCTACTGCGTTTCATCTACCGGTGTTACTGGCATGCGCAGCAGCTTTACGACTGATTTCAGCAGATTCTTTGTAGAAATAAAAAAATATGCAAATGTACCGTGTGTTGTCGGATTTGGCATTTCAGGCCCGGAGCAGGCTAAGAAAATGGCTTCATACTGTGACGGTGTAATTGTTGGCAGTGCAGTTGTAAACATAGTTGCCGAAAAGAAACAGGACTCAGTAATTCCGGTTACGGAATTTGTGCGTTCGCTCAGCAGCGCTGTTAAAAGCTGAAAACTTTCTCAGAAATATAAACAGCCCCGGCCATTTCGCAAAACGATTTGGCTGGGGCTGCGCATTTAAAGGAAAACAGTCATGGAGTTGTGCTTCTATTTTTCAGGCTTTTTCATTGAAGCTATGATTGCGTCGGCAAGTGTTTCAAGCTCAGGTGTGTTATTGTCTTTCATTGACGAGACAAGCGAGAGCTGTTCATCAAGGACGTTCATGTTTTTCATATCGTCCTCAAGAAACTTGCGCATCAATTTACCTGATGTGCATGCCCATGAGCCATTTTCGACAATGGCGACTGTGCGCTTCTGCACATTCAGTGCCTTCATGTGCTCAAGGTAGTTGAGCATCGGCGGGTATATGCCGAGGTTGTAAGTAACAGATGCAAGCACTATGTGGCTTAAGCGGAATGTTTCGGAAATCAGGTATGAGACATCTGTCCTCGAAACATCATACATGACGACATTTTTCATGCCTTTTTCAACAAGCCGTGAGGCAAGCACTTCGGCAGCGCTTTCAGTGTTGCCGTACATTGAGGCGTAAACTATAAGCACGCCCTGCTCTTCAGGCTCATAAGTGCTCCATTTCTGATATTTGTCAATGTAATAGCCGAGGTTGGAGCGCCACACAAGCCCGTGCAGCGGGCAGATGGTTTTTATGTTTATTGCCGATATTTTTTTCAGCAGAAGCTGCACGGGAGACCCGTATTTGCCGACTATATTTGTGTAGTAGCGCCTTGCCTCGTCTATCCAGTCACGGTCAAAATTGACTTCGTCGCTGAAAAGTTTACCGTCTATTGCGCCAAAACTTCCAAAAGCGTCAGCCGAGAAAAGTGTACCGGTCGTCGTGTCAAATGTTACCATTACTTCAGGCCAGTGCACCATAGGTGCAGCTATAAATGTAACGGTGTGCTTGCCAAATGACCTTGTGTCGCCTTCTTTTACCTGATCAATCTTGCCGTCAACAGAAAATCCGAACTGGTGCATAAACACGAAAGCTCTTTTGTTGCTGATAATTTTGACATCTGGGTAACGCAGGATAATCTCATTGATGCAGGCGGCGTGGTCCGGCTCAACATGGTTTATGACAAGATAGTCAAGCTTTCTGCCGTTTAGAATGAACTTGATATTTTCGAGGAACTGGCGGCAGCCAGCCCAGTCAACAGTATCAAACAAAACGGTTTTCTTGTCTAAAAGCAGATAAGAGTTATAAGATACCCCGCGCGGAATGGGGTGGACATTTTCAAACAGCATCAGACGGTGATCATTTACGCCAACCCAGTAAAGATCATCTGAAATTTTTCTCACACAGTGCATAATTTATTCTCCTCTTTTAATAGATGCAGCCGTCAGGCTTCAATAAACCAATCCTTAAATTTACCGCATTCAAGGCAAATCCATTCTTCTGTGAGTAATTCGAACAAAGTACCGGGCTCAATTTGAACCGCGCGCATGCTTATAAGGCCAGCACGGTTGAGCCGCTTGATGATTTTATAGACAAACTGCTGAGGCAGAAATTCATTTTCATGGACTTTTTTATCGTTACCTGCTTGACGCCTGACAGTTTCTTCAGTATACGCAGTGCATAGTCCGTTTCCTGTGTGATATCACAGCAGCTAACCGCTTTTCTTTATTAACAAAATTGCTATAGCATTTTGGAGCGCATTTGTAAAAATTTAAATGCAGGCGTTCGTCTTAAAGACATATTGCCACATTAAAAGACATCAGAGCAAAACACAGTGCTATGTTTTTATAGGAGCATTTTTCAGTTTATCTTTATAGTGGTGAGCATCTTCGAGCATGAGGTCTTTAGCTTTCATGAGGCGTATCTGCGTTGAGCGTTCGTTTTCGTCAAGCTTCATTGAAATGAACCTGATATTTTCCATCAGGTTTGGTATCATGATATATTCAAGCGCATTTACGCGGCGGCGGGTCCGCTCAATTTCTGCCGCCATGAGCTGGCATGACTTTTCGACTTCCGCAAGTTTAAGCATATCGGGAAAAATATTGGAAAGGGATTTTACGGCATCGTCGAGGTCGCCTGAAGTAAATGCGAAACCATAAGAATAAATATCGTTTTTGTCAGGCGTACGCGTTTTATATGTGAAAACGGGAATTTCGACGCTCATGACGTTGCGTTTTCCGACTTCGAGCGACACTTCCTGCTTTGGGGCCATGAGGGCAACATTCACTTCTTCGTCTGGCATTGATGCCCTTGCGAGGACAAAATTTTTGTCAGCGGCGCGGATCCCAGCTTCTACCTTCTCACGGAGAGCCTTGTTTTTACGCACGAGGTCGAGAAATTGCCGCATAAGCTCGTCGCGTTTGTCTTTAAGCAGCTTATGGCCGCGCAGCGCGAGTACAAGCTTTTTTTTCAGGCGCGTTAGCTCCATGCGCGTTGGGTTAACATGTGTGGTTGCCATGATGTCACCCCTTTGCTTTAACTTTGCCATAGTACTTGTCGAGGTATTCGTCCTTTATGCGTTTAAGTTCACTGCGCGGAAGCAGCGAGAGAAGTTCCCACCCAAGGTCAAGCGTTTCCTCAATGCTGCGGTTTGTGCCATAGCCCTGTGAAACGTAGCGCCGCTCAAACTCATCGGCAAATTTTGCGTAGAGCTTATCTATATCGGTGAGTGCGGCTTCGCCGAGCACTACCATCAGTTCTTTAGCATCCTTGCCGCGCGCGTAGGCGGCAAAAAGCTGGTTCATGGTATTCGCATGGTCGGCGCGTGTTTTTCCTTCGCCGATTCCTTTGTCTTTAAGGCGCGACAGCGACGGTAACACATCTATAGGAGGCTCGATCCCTTTTCTGTAAAGCTCACGGCTAAGGATTATCTGCCCTTCTGTAATGTACCCTGTGAGGTCAGGGATAGGATGTGTCTTGTCGTCTTCAGGCATTGTAAGGATAGGGATAAGCGTAATGCTGCCTGGTTTGCCTTTCTGCCTTCCTGCACGCTCATAGAGTGATGCGAGGTCGGTGTACATATAGCCTGGATAACCGCGCCTGCCAGGGACTTCTTTGCGTGCGGCTGAGACTTCACGCAGCGCGTCGGCGTAATTTGTAATGTCTGTCATAATTACAAGCACGTGCATATCCTGCTGGAACGCAAGGTATTCGGCGGCAGTCAGGGCCATGCGCGGTGTGGCGATACGCTCGACGGCAGGGTCGTTTGCAAGGTTGACAAAGACGACGGTCCTGTCTATTGCGCCTGAGTCACGGAAACTCTGTATGAAGAAGTTGGCTTCTTCGTATGTTATGCCGATGGCCGCAAAAACAACGGCGAAGGGCTCTTTTGTCCCTATGACTTTTGCCTGCCTTGCTATCTGCGCCGCAAGCCTTGCATGCGGGAGGCCGCTTGCCGAGAAGATAGGCAGTTTCTGCCCGCGGACGAGCGTGTTGAGCCCGTCTATGGCGGAAATGCCCGTCTGGATAAATTCCTGCGGATAGTTGCGCGCAGCAGGGTTCATTGGCAGGCCGTTTATATCAAGGCGCTTTTCCGGCAGAATCTCAGGGCCGCCGTCTATTGGGTGGCCGAGGCCGTCGAAAACACGGCCAAGCATATCCGGAGAAACACCAAGCTCCATGCTGTGGCCGAGAAAGCGCACTTTGCTTTCTTCAAGGTTAAGGCCGGCAGAATTTTCGAATAGCTGGACAAGCGCGTTGCCCTCATCTATCTCAAGCACTTTGCAGCGGCGCTTTTCACCGTTCGAAAGCTCTATTTCGCCAAGCTCATTGTATGCTACATCCTCTACACCCTGCACGAGCATAAGGGGGCCTGCAATTTCCTGAATCGTCCTGTATTCTTTTGGCATCAGGATTCCTCCTTCTTTCCAGCAGCGTCTGAAATTTCGTTGTGCAGTTCTTTAACAATGCCATTATATTCTTCCTGAACTTTTGCTTCTGGAACATACTTGAAACGCCCTATCCGCTCGCGCACGGGCAGGGTGACGACCGTGTCTATTGAAATGCCCTTTTTAAGGCCCTCAGACGATTCATCATAGTATGCAAGCACTGTTTTCATCATTAGATACTCTTTTTCAAGCGAGGCGTGCATATCGGTTTCATTAAAAGCATCCTGCTGCAGGAAATCCTCACGGACTGAACGCGCGGCTTCCATTTTAAGCCTGTCTGGTGCCGAGAGGGCATCCATGCCTACAAGCCGCACAATCTCTTCCAGTTCAGATTCTTCATGGAGAAGCAGAAGAATACGCCCGCGCAGTTCCATCCAGTCTTCATGTACGTCTTTATTGAACCATTTACCGAGTGTGTCGGTATAAAGGGAATAGCTTGTTAGCCAGTTGATGGCAGGGAAATGCCTCTTGTAGGCGAGGTTGGAGTCGAGACCCCAGAAGACCTTTACAATGCGGAGCGTTGCCTGTGAGACTGGCTCTGAAATATCGCCGCCTGGAGGGGAAACGGCCCCGATGACGGAAAGCGAACCCTCACGGCTTTTTGTGCCGAAAGTTTCAACACGCCCGGCGCGTTCGTAGAACTGCGCAAGGCGGCTGCCAAGGTATGCAGGATATCCTTCTTCGCCAGGCATTTCTTCAAGGCGACCGGACATTTCTCTCAAAGCCTCAGCCCACCGGGAAGTGGAATCTGCCATCAGCGCGACGGAATAACCCATGTCGCGGAAATATTCTGCAATAGTAATGCCGGTGTAAATAGAAGCTTCACGGGCTGCAACAGGCATGTCAGATGTATTTGCAATTAATACCGTGCGTTTCATCAGCGAGTAGCCTGTTTTAGGGTCTTTCAATGTTGGAAATTCATTAAGCACGTCTGTCATTTCGTTACCGCGTTCGCCGCAGCCAATGTATACAACAATGTCTGCGTCAGCCCATTTGGCAAGCTGGTGCTGCACTACGGTTTTCCCGCTGCCGAAAGGCCCAGGTATAGCTGCTGTGCCGCCTCTGGCAATAGGGAAGAGCACGTCTATAACGCGTTGGCCTGTCACAAGCGGCATATCTGGCGGTAACTTTTTGGCGTAAGGGCGGCCGCGCCGCACAGGCCATTTTTGCATAAGCGTTAGATTATGCTCGTTTCCGTCGTCTGATCTGACGGAAGCTACATTGTCAAGGACGGTGTAGTCACCTTCTTCAATGGATGACACTGTGCCGGAAATGCCATATGGTACCATGACTTTGTGGGTTACTATCTCTGTTTCCTGCACGGTGCCTATAATGTCGCCGGTAATAACCTTTTGCCCAACTGTGACGGAAGGGGCGAAATGCCATTTCTTTTTGCGTTCCAGTGCCGGCACTTCAACACCTCGCTGTAGGTTGTTGCCTGAGATTTCCATAATCTTGTCGAGCGGGCGCTGTATGCCGTCGTAAATGCTTCCGATAAGGCCGGGGCCAAGTTCCACGCTCAGAGGAGCGCCGGTAGATTCGACAGGTTCGCCTGGCTTAAGGCCTGAAGTTTCTTCATAGACCTGAATTGAGGCATTGTCCCCGTGTATTTCGATGATCTCGCCTATAAGGCGTTTTTTGCTGACGCGTACCACGTCGAACATATTTGCATCCCGCATCCCTGCGGCGACGACCAGAGGGCCGGCCACTTTTTTAATAGTACCGCTGCTCATTATTTCACCTGCTTCATTTTGATTCACCACTGAATATTATGTCGGAACCAACTGCCTGCTCAACAAATTTTTTAACATTTGCAATCCCGGAACCTGTGTTGCCCGAAGCGCCAGGGATTGGCACAATAGCGGGAACAAGCCGTTCGCTGTACCGTGCAATCTCAGGCACAATCTCATCTGCAACTGCTTCTGTAACATATATGACAGCGTATCCGCTTTCGGCAAGGTGGCGCAGCTTTTTCGCAGCTTCGTCTGCATTGCTGACTGGGCAGATATCAAGCCCAAGGGCTGCAAATCCGTAAATGCTGTCTCGGTCGCCAAGTACGGCAATCTTATACATAAGTTTCCCTCAGCCTTTCCCGAACGGAAGTGTCCGAAAGATTATTGAGTTTGCCTGAGAGTATTATCCTAACCATATTGATTTCGTTTTCACGCGCGAGAAGATATGCCGCAATTGGGGCGACGGTGAATGGATTGTACTTCTGCGGGCGGATACGCTCGATGAGAGCATTGTCGCACCAGCACTCAAAGGCTGCGAGCGATTTTTTAAGCGCCGGAACGGCTCTATCGTATGGCGTTGCCGCCAGGTAGGCGCATATTTCGTCAATGCCGGAAGTGGCGGCAACGGCTAACTGTTTAACATCAAGCGTATCGCATGGGGCAAGTGCGCGCTCAAGAAAGTCGCGCTTTTTGCCGGTCATTGCAGAACGCACCGCAATGCGAATATTGCTTTCGGCAACCGTAAGCTCAGCATATTGCTTTATAACTTCATTACCTGATTTTTTCCCGGCGCTGTAAATAGCGTCAAGTGCTGCGCGGTCCAAAATAACATCACAGAGCTGGCCATCATGTGTGTGCAGAAGCGTTTCATATGCTTCCTGGCCTGCGGTGCGCATTTGCTTAGGCAGCATCGAAAAATCGTGTTCCTTCACAGCCTTCAGTATTGTATCTGTGCTGACAGTGCCATGGCTGAAAAATATGCCCGGCGTTTCTGCCTGCGTGCAGACCTGCTTTATCGCTGCCTTTAAATTATGAAAATCGTTTTTATAAAGGAGCACGTTAAAATCAGGCTGCTTGCCGGCAATATCAGAGATAAAATCCAATGTTTTTTCACGCTCTGAAGCGAGCATTCCTGCCGCACCGCCTTCGGCACCTGTATCCCAGCCGCGCTCAGCGAGAAATTTAAGGCATTCTTCATAGCTTTTACATGCCATAAGCTGTTCAACAGTCTGTGCATTGAACAGTGAGAGCTCTTTTGTGCGGACGCGCGCCACAGCATAAATAAATTTGTCTTCGGCCATTTTTAAGCCCCCGCAAACAGAAGCGCCTGAACTCTATCTTGAAGTTCATCACGTTTCTCATCAAACAGAGCGGAAAAAGAACAGTTTTCTTCCACTCCTCCATAAACAAGGATAAAACCGCCGTCAATTTTGCGAGTCCGGCCTGAAATTTTCAGGGAAGAGCCCTTTTTAAGGACGGAATCGAGTTTAGCTTCAAACTGGCTTGGCATACGGGAGAGGTCTTTTTCAGAAAATATGATTTCACCTTCACCGGGGAGTGCATATTTAGCTGCTATTTTCAGGAGAAGGTCAAAGTACTCGTCCTGCGGAAGGCCAACAAGCTTCTGATATGCCGCTTCCATAGTCTCGCCTATTATCTGCTGCTTGGCTTCAAGCACAGCGCGGCGTTTGTGCTGGTCTGCCACTGATGCGGCACGTTCCCGCACAGCCTTGGCTTCATGTTCCGCGCGCAGGCGTATTGCCTCACACTCGTCGGCAGCTTTGCAATGTGCATCACTGCGTATTTTTTCAGCCTCCTGCCTTGCTTTTTCAAGTGTGGCAGAAGCCGAATCTTTAGATTCATTAGAGATATCCTGTACTATTTTTTCAAGTCCAGTCATGGATAGACTCCCCTCACTGCTGTGATATCAAACGTGTAAGTTTCCAACACCGCCGACTGACAGGATGGAAACCAGAAGTGCAAGGATAGCGTATGTTTCAACCATAGCTGGGAAAATCATTGCTTTGCCGAATTGGTCGGGGCGCTTCGCAACAAGCCCTATACTTGAAATTGATGCCTTTGCCTGGTCAAGTGCCGATTTGTACCCGACTATTGCCATTGGCAGGCATGAGCACAGGTAAAGCAAGCCTTTAACGGCGGAAATTGTTGTGGCTGAGCCGCCCATGATGCCTATCTGCGAAAGTGTAATAAACGCTATCAGCAGGCCGTAAATGCCCTGCGTGCCAGGCAGTAGCTGAAGCACCAGCACCTTGCCGAATTTTGCAGGGTCATCTGTAACAACCCCTGCGGCGGCCTGGCCTGCTGCACCCACACCTTTTGCCGAAGCTATGCCGGGCATCAGGGCAGCAAGGACTGCTCCTAACAGGGCAAAAACAATTCCAAGGTTATTGAAAATATTCATAATTTGCGTTCCTCCTTAAACTGATAATATTTTGTGCTGCAATCTGCAGAGAACGGAGTGAATTTTTCACCGCCTCCGGAATAAAACTTTCCGAAGAATTCCACATATTGCAGCCTGTTTGTGTGCACATAGGCACCCAGCATGTTTATAAGGATATTCATCGTGTGCCCGACAAGGAATATCACGATGAATACAATCACCCCGATAAATCCGCTGATTTTGCCGCCGGCCATCGCTGCCATTTTGTTGACGACGGAAGCAATGACGCTCGTCGCAAGCCCGAGGGCAAGCAGGCGCGAATAGGAAAGTACGTCGCTTAGGTAACCTGTAATATTGTAAAGGCTATAAAGCCCCTTAAGAAAACGCTTAAATGGATTGCGTGAGCTGCGGCCGCCAGTCAGCACAATGCCGACGGCACCGATTGCCGCGATCCATCCGGCAGCGTTGCCAACCGAAGAGGGCAGTGTAAAGCTTATGCCGAATGTGCCTGTCATGCCCTTTATGCTGAGCAGAAGGACAACAAGGCCACCGACAAGCATATACCAGAATACTACATCGTATATGGCATCCTTGTACTTCTTCGCTTTCCACGATTGATAAAAGTTTATGCCCAAACCGGTAAACAGGTGGATAAGCCCTACAAGGAAACAGAAAACAAGAAGCTTCATAGGCTTGTTTATCGGCTCAAACCATATAGGCGGTAGCGCTACATTAGAATTAAAGAAAGTCTTGCTGATAACGCCTACGGCATCGCCGAAAAAGCTGCCGAACATAAAACCCCAGAATGTTGTTGATATGCCGCAGAAGAAAAACATGCGCAGTGTTCGCTGCATTGTTTCTGCCATGTGTTTATGCTTGTGCAGCAGAACAGCAGTGATAGCCATCATTATAATTCCGTATGCCGCATCGCCGAGCATCATTCCAAACAGGAAATAATAAAACACCGCCATAATTGCGGAAGGGTCAATCTCACCAACCCCAGGCAGGCTGAACGCTTCGAGCACGTCTTCCATAGGGGAGGCAAAATTATTGTTTTTTAAGAGCACCGGTGGTTCTTCCTGTTTTGGCGGGTCGTCGAACTCGACGGCTGCATCGAATTTATGCGACAGTTCTTGCTCAAATGAGGCAGCTTTGCCAGCCGGAATATAGCCGAAGAGAAAAAAAGTGCGCTTGCCTTGCATCAGTCTGGTAATAACACCGTATTTTTCATACCGCATGGAATCATAGTCCGCAAGGAATTCAAGATCGCTGCGGAATTTTGCGCATTCGCATATCGCGGATTTCTTATTTAAAATAAAATCCTTTTTTGCGCTTATTTCCTTCTCAAGGACAGAGCTCTGCTCTTTCGGTGGTTTTTCAGAATGTATTGACGGACGCGAAAATCCACCGGCGATCAGTGCCTTTTCTACCTCAGCACGATGCTTCTTTTCACACAGTACAAAGATGCATGTTTGCTCCGGGCTTGAGCTGATGATCTCAGCCTCGGCGGGCCCGCCCTGTGGAGCATTCTGCGCAAGCAAAGCTGTAACTTCCTCATATGTCCACTGGTTTGGCACTGTTCCTATGAAAGCTGCCGTTGACTTCGTGCCTTGAAAATTGAGCGGCACATCGAGAGTAAACCACGGCTTAAGCGCCTCAAGCTGCACTTCTATTTTTAGAATATCTGCATTGGCCTGCGCTGTTTCATCTTCCAAAAATTTAATGCGCTTTGCAGTTTCAACTGTGCGGTCATGTTTTGCACTGAATGATTCATACTGTTTGGCAGTTGCCTCTTTTTTCCCATCAAGTGAAGAAAAAGGCGACTTTTTTACTGAAGTTTCCGCATCAAGGATTTTTAGGGCATCATATGCATATTTGATGTTCTGAGAAAAAGTAGAGCGCTGCCCTTCGAGGCCGGGATTGCCCTCCTTGAAAATACTGTCTTCATGCAATGCGGGCTTCATAACTTCAACATCACCGCGCAGCTGAAGCCATTCCAAAATTTTTTTTCTGTCTTTTTTCAGCCCGCACAGCCTGATACATTTCATCTGCTCAATTGCCAAAAATGTCCCTCCTTTGCGTGACAGAATAGTTGGCCAAAGAAACGCTCAGTAAAATTCCGATATGATTATGCGGATGGCTTCGGGCTTTTTCTCTGCGGCTTTGGCACGGAGCAATGCAATATCATTTTGTGCACCATCTATGACTGCTTTTTCTTTCTGCTTGCTCTCATCTTTAGCGCGCTGTGCAAGCGCACCTGCTTCTTTTTTTGCCTGTGCCTTCATTTCCGCAGCGGAAACATCACCCTGCTTTTTGGCATCGCTGAGTATCAGTTCCCGCTCAGCTTCTGCTGAGCTTTCGGCGTGTGCGGCGTCTGTTTCAGCTCTCCGCACTGTTTCAACCATTTCTAATGCCATTAATCTACCTCCTGCTTCAAACTGCTGAAAATGCTGAAAATTAAGAATTGAAATAATTACTGTTATCATTTTATCGCTAAATTTGGAATAAATCAATATCAAAATATAAAAATAGTTATAGATTTTAACTTTTTGATATGCCTGCATAAAAATGTTTTCACTACAAGCTAACAATTATAGATTTTATCAATAACTCTAACTCTAAGCAAAATATTAAAATCATCTGTCTGCTTTTTCGGAGGATCTTTGCAAAAACATTTTGCCTTTTCTTTAATAATAAAATATTACTGGTGCTGCTGTAACTTTGTATATGGATAATATTTATTACATCCTTTTAAATACACGCGGATGCAATAAAAAATTTTGAAAAAGCCAGGTTTCACTGATAAATTTACCTATAAAAAATTATTAATAAAAAAAGCAGAAGATAATTATATCTTTTATATCTATATCTTTCACAATTTGCAAATATAGCATAATGATGAAATAAGTTTTACAATTTCATCATTAAAATAAGATGCGCTTTTTTAAAAAGATCTATTGAATCTGTTAAGCGCTTGACAATTACGCTTCATAATTATATGATATATGGCAGTGCATACTGCATCTTTAAATTAGTATAGTATAACGAATGCGGCAATTAAAACCTGCTTTTTGATTT
Source organism: Ruminococcaceae bacterium UBA1036 (assembly GCA_002316805.1). Classification (GTDB taxonomy): domain Bacteria; phylum Bacillota; class Clostridia; order Oscillospirales; family Acutalibacteraceae; genus Thermocaproicibacter. The sequence continues at coordinate 290,551 of DCEF01000010.1, read as the reverse complement.
GGTTTTCCGGAACTTTCAGCGTAAGTAATTGTGCAGGAGGTTTTTTGAGCCAGGAAAAACAGGCTATATTGTGTACAGCTTAAAACACGCAGACTGGATCAGCAGAATATTCTGTTTTAATCTAACGGCGGCAAACGCAAGTCCCCAAAAGCCAGAGGGAACTTCGTTGTCGCCGCTGTCGCCAAAAGCTGCTTTTGCTGCATCGGTAAAGCCAGGGCAATTAATTTATGAAAAAGCAGCAGAAAAAAGTTCTTTCTACCAATCTGAATATCTCGCCTCAAACTCAGAATATCGCTCTTTTAGGCATACTAACAGCACTTGCGCTTGTTTTGTCGGCAGTTGAACTATTGCTGCCGCCAATTCCCATGCTTCCGCCTGGTGCGAAACTTGGCCTTTCAAATATCATTACCATGTATACTGCCGGAGCGATAGGGTTGGGCCCGGCTTTATGCATTGCCGTGGTGAAAGGCCTTTTCTCAGGCCTGATGCGGGGCTTTACAGCAATGCTGATGAGCATGGCAGGCGGCGTTGCAAGCACATTTGTAATGTGGCTGCTGATGAAAATCAAGAAAAATCCTTTCGGGTTTATCGGCATTGCAGTTGGAGGGGCTCTGACGCATAACGCGGCGCAGCTTCTTGTTGCTGTTTTTCTGACAACGCCCGCAGTGATTTATTATATTCCCTGGCTGATCGTTTTCGGAGTGATGACCGGTATCCTTACCGGTCTCGTGCTGAAGATGGTTATTCCATTGCTGAACCAAATATCTTAGCTGTGTTTGGAGGAATAAAAAACATGAGTATGTCATTACCTGATTCTCCATTTAAGACTCATGGCGGCGTAAATGTTCCTCACAGGAAAAATACCGCCAAAGTTGAATCCGCAGTGCTGCCGCCACCTGATACGGTCATATTGCCAATGCAGCAGCATGTAGGCGCGCCGTGCGTACCATGCGTCAAGGCAGGCGACCATGTATTGGTGGGCCAGAAAATTGCCGACAGTACGGCGTTTGTCAGTGCGCCAATACATGCGAGCGTCTCAGGCAAAGTTGTAGCCATCCAGAAGATTATGCTTGGCGGTGGCCAGCTTGTAGACGGCGTGAAGATTCAGTCTGACGGCAAAATGGAAGTTTCGCCTGATGTGAAGCCGCCGAAGATAGGCAGCCTCGATGAATTTCTGAAAGCTGTGCATGAGTCCGGCCTTGTAGGCCTTGGAGGTGCAGGCTTTCCAACTCACGTGAAGCTGAATGTTCCCAAAGGCAAGCATGTTGACACCCTGATTATAAATACTGCAGAGTGTGAACCATACATTACATCAGACAACCGCTGTGCCATTGAGGAAACGGATAATATTGTGAATGGCCTTGAGGCAGTTAAAAAATGGCTGGGCATTCACCGTGTTATCGTTGCAGTGGAGGGCAATAAGCCGGATGTTATTGAAAAGATGACGAAGGCTGTTGCCAATGACTCCGAAGTAAAAGTACTTACGCTGCGCGCGCGCTATCCGCAAGGGGCCGAAAAAGTGCTTATCCAGTCTTGCACGGATCGCCGTGTTCCTATGGGTGGCCTTCCGGCAGATGTGGGATGTATTGTGATGAACATAACATCGACGGCTTTCCTTGGCAACTACCTTGCCACCGGTATGCCGCTTGTTAAAAAGCGCGTAACGGTAGACGGCTCTGCGATAAAAGACCCGAAAAATGTAATTACTCCTATTGGCACGAGCATCCGTGCACTCGCCGACTTTTGCGGCGGATATAAGGAGAAGCCGAAGAAGATATTGATAGGCGGCCCTATGATGGGCGTCTCAGTCTTTAACGACGAAATACCGATTGTAAAGCAGAATAACGGCATTCTGTTCTTTGATGAAAAAGAAGCGCACAAGATGGAACCGACCACATGCATACGCTGCGGCCGGTGCGTTAACGTGTGCCCAATGCACCTGATGCCGACTCTGCTTGAAAAGTATGCCACAGCAAAACGTGTGGATGACCTTGTAAAACTCGATGTAATGGACTGCATGGAGTGTGGCTGCTGTGCATACAGCTGCCCAGCGGGCAGGCCGCTTGTGCAGTCTATCCGCTTTGGCAAAGCTTTGGTAAAAGCGAGGGGGAAAAAGTAATGGAAGAAAAACTTGTTGTTTCATCTTCGCCTCATGTCCACTGTGCGGCAACAACCAGAAAGATTATGTTGGATGTCATTATTGCGCTTGTGCCTGCGCTTGTCGCTTCAATTATAATTTTTGGCCCGCGCGCTCTGATGATTGTTGCAGTGACTGTCCTTTCGTGTGTTGTAAGCGAGTATATCTGCCGCAAAGTGATGAAGCGGGATAACACTATCGGTGACCTTAGTGCTGTTGTAACGGGCATTCTGCTTGCATTCAACCTGCCGGTAGGTATCAATCCGATGATGGCTGTATTCGGCGGCGTAGTTGCGATTGTGGTTGTTAAACAGATGTTCGGCGGCATTGGCCAGAACTTTGTAAACCCTGCACTGACTGCCCGAATTATAATTATGAACTCTTTTCCAGCAGCAATGACAACATGGGCGAAACCGTATTACTATCTGCATTCTACAGATGCAATGACTGCAGCAACACCGTTGGCACTTATAAAGCAGCATGCTTCACCAGACCAGCTGCCAAGCCTGCTTCAGATGTTCCTCGGCAACCGCGGAGGTTGCCTCGGCGAAACGTGCACTCTGGCGCTTATCCTCGGTGGCATTTATCTGATTATCCGCAGGGTAATAAGCCCTATTATTCCGCTTTGCTATATCGGCACAGCGGCGCTGCTTTCTCTTTGCATGGGCCGCAATGTGCCAATGGATCTTCTTTCAGGTGGACTGATGCTTGGTGCCATCTTTATGGCTACAGATTATACAACATCACCACTTACAAAGAAGGGCCAAGTGATTTACGCTGTAGGGTGTGGTGTAATAACAATGCTGATACGCAATTTTGCAAACCTGCCCGAAGGTGTTTCCTATTCTATAGTACTTATGAACATACTTGTGCCGTTAATTGATTCTGGCACACGCACGAAAGCATTTGGAAAGGAGCCTGTGAAGCAATGAAAGGTAATGCAAAAGAAATTTGGAAACCGACCCTGGTCCTTGTCCTGATTTGTTTTGTTGTAACTGCATGCCTTGCGGCGACTAATGCTGCGACAAAAGGTGCCATAGCAGCACAGGCTGAAAAAGACGCAATAGAGTCGCGCCTTGTGGCACTCCCTGAAGCCGACAGCTTTGAGAAAAGCAATGCTAAGCTTGTTTCTAATAAGGTCATCGACTGCTATGAGGGTAAAAAGGGCGGACAGCCTATTGGATGGGTGATTACAACAAAGACTGCCAGTTATGGTGGCGACATCACCGTTATGACAGGAATTAAAAAAAGCGGGAAAGTTTCCGGTGTTGTCCTTACTAATACAAGCGACACACCGGGGCTGGGCTTAAATGCTAAGAAAGCTTCTTTCCGCGACCAGTATAAACAGCAGGTTCCTGCAAATGGTTTTGAAGTCGTTAAAAACGGCAAAGCCGGCAATGGAAAGATAAATGCCATGACAGGCGCAACCATTTCCAGCAAAGCTGTTACAGAGGCTGTAAATAATGCCATTGCCGAATATAAGCAAGTGAAGGGCGGTGCATAATATATGGCTGTGAAAAAGAAAAATAGTCTCTGGCATGAATTTTCAAAAGGAATTGTAAAAGAAAACCCGGTTTTGCGTTTAGTCCTCGGCACATGCTCCGCGCTGGCCATAACAACAACTGCAATGAATGCCATAGGAATGGGTATTGCAACAACATTTGTGCTGGTTTGTTCTAACGCGATTATTTCATTGCTGAGAAAAATCATTCCTGACAAAGTGCGTATTCCGTGCTATATAGTTGTTATTGCAGGTTTTGTAACTGTTGTGCAGATGCTTATTGAAGCGTTTTCGCCGAGCCTTAAAACAGCGCTTGGTGTTTATCTGCCACTGATAGTTGTTAACTGCATTATCTTCGGCCGTGCTGAAATGTTTGCAAGCAAAAACCCTGTTATGCCTTCTATCCTCGATGGGCTTGGCATGGGTGTTGGCTATACATGCACACTGCTCTGCATGGGCATAATCCGTGAATTGTTTGGCAGCGGCACTTTCTTTGGCATGCCGGTTCTGTCAAACTTCATACCATCCATTATTATCCTTCTTCTTCCGCCGGGAGGCTTCTTCATCTTTGGCCTTCTGGTTGCAATTGCAAACCGCCTGTCTGGCGAAGGCAAAGCTCCTGAAGAAATCGGTTGTGCAGGATACCGTGGATGCGGCAGCTGTGAACTTGCAAATGGCTGCTCACTGACTGCTAAGAAAAACGACGGGGAGGCTAAAGAGAAATGAAACAGTTGCTTGCCATTTTTCTGACGGCTATTCTGACTGAAAACTATATTCTCGATAAATTCCTCGGCATCTGCCCTTTCCTCGGTGTTTCCAAGAAACGTGACAGCGCCATTGGCATGAGCATTGCCGTGACTATAGTAATGGTGATTTCAACCGCCGTTACATGGCCTATATATTATGGCATCCTTGTGCCGAATGGGCTTGATTATCTTGAAACAATTGTATTTATCCTTGTGATTGCAGTTTTGGTGCAGTTCATAGAAACAGTACTTAAGAAGTATATTCCTACGCTTTATAATGCGCTCGGTGTTTATCTTCCACTTATTACTACAAACTGCGCTGTGCTCGGTGTTACAATGCTGGTGCTTGACAAACATGCGGCGAATCCAACAACATTCGGTTATGCGCAGGCTCTCATGAATGCTTTTGGCGCAGGCATTGGCTTCTTGGTTGCACTGGTAATGTTCTCAGGCGTTCGTGAACGCATTGAGCTCAATGATGTGCCTAAGTTTTGGAGAGGCCTTCCGATTACGCTTGTCGCGGCCTCGATTACATCCCTTTCGTTCCTTGGCTTTTCTGGCCTTGTGACCGGAATGCTGGGTGTAAGCTAAGGGGGTGGATGAAATGAATGATATAACATTTGCGATCGTTTTAGTTACAGGCATTGGCCTTATTTCAGGCCTTATTCTTGCCATAGCATCCATTGTGATGGCTGTTCCGAAAGACAAGAAGACAGAAGATATCCGCGCAATGCTGCCAGGAGCTAACTGCGGTGCCTGCGGCTTTTCTGGATGCGATGGTTATGCGAAGGCTATGGCAACGGGGGAGGCACAGCCGGGTTTATGCACGGTTGGAGGTGCGTCTGTAGCGGAAAAAATTTCGAAGTACCTCGGCGTTGCTGTAGCGAGTGCGGAGCCTCATGTGTCGGTTGTACATTGCCTTGGCAGCAATGACAATACAACGACTAAAGTAGATTATGAAGGCATAAAAACATGTGCGGCTGCTGCTCAGATAGCTGGAAGCCCTACAAAATGCAGCTATGGCTGCATTGGCCTTGGTGACTGTGTGAATGCCTGTAATTATGATGCATTGAGCATCCGGAACGGTGTAGCAATGGTTGAGCCTAAAAACTGCGTCGCGTGCGGACAGTGTGTCACAACTTGCCCTAAGCACCTACTTTCGCTGATTCCTGTTAAAAAACAAGCAGTTGTCATTTGCAGCAGTTGTGACAAAGGCGCTGATGTTATCAAGACCTGCAAAGCAGGCTGCATTGGCTGTATGCGCTGTGAAAAGACGTGTACGCACGATGCTATTCATGTTAAGAATTTTCTCGCGCGTGTTGATCCGGAAAAGTGCGTAGGGTGTGGCGACTGTGTTTCTGCATGTCCACGACACATTATTCGGCTTACAGGTATGTCAAATTCGCAGTAATTGTCTTTTATGTGCAGCCGATTGGCTGTAAGGTTGAAAACTGGATAAACTGGAAAGTCCGCAGTGGAATTGTTTAAGCATATTTGCTGAGAACAAATAACTACGGACAATTTGTTTTCTACTGCTTTAAGCAATTAAAGAATTACTTCCTGCTTATCACTTTGCGGGCGTGGCGTATAGAAAACTAAGATTATTTAGGGGGCAAAAAAATGTCATTCGATGTAGTGCACATCGTTTTGTATCTTGGTATTATACTTTTTGCTACAAAGGGACTTGGCCTTCTAATGAGGAAAATCGGCCTTCCTCAGGTAACCGGCATGGTAATTTCCGGATTGCTGATTGGCCCAGCAATTTTTTCCAATCTCGGAATTGGGTTTAAAGGATTAATAAACCCGACAAAACCGGAAATGGACGTTCTTGAGACATTCGCAGAGATTGGTGTTATTTTAATTCTATTTTCCAGCGGCCTTGAGACTGATATTAAAGCTCTGAAAAAAAGCGGGGCGGCAGCAACGGCATAGCTACTGTTGGCGTGCTTGTGCCTATGGCACTTGGCACTTTAAGTGCAGCTATGTTTATGGGCGGCTTATACACTCTCGGCGACCATACAAAATTAATGAACGCCCTGTTTGTAGGTGTTATACTTGCAGCTACAAGTGTCGGCATAACAGTCGAAACTCTTCGTGAGTTGGGAAAACTCGATACACGTGCAGGCACGGCGATTCTAAGTGCTGCGATTATCGATGACGTATTGGGCATTATAGCTCTGAGTATTGTCACAAGCCTTAACGGCAAAGGCAGCATTGGCATTACATTGCTGAAAGCTGTTGGCTTTTTTGCCTTTACTATTGGCGTAGGTATCCCGCTGCGGGCGCTGTTTAAATGGATAGCCACCAATCATCCGCACACACAGCGCACGGGTATCTTTGCACTTGTAATGTGCTTTGTTTACGCTTACTGCGCAGAAAATTGGTTTGATATTACAGCTATCACAGGCGCTTATATGGCTGGCCTAATGCTTAGCGGAATGCATGACACTGCATACGTTGACCGAAAAGTAGTTGTAAGCGGATATATGTTCTTCACACCGATTTTCTTTGCTTATATCGGAATAAGCGCTGATTTTAGCCATTTCAAGATAAGTGAACTGATGTTTGGGCTTGTGTTTGTAGCTGTTGGCATTATTGGCAAGATTATTGGCTGCGGCCTGACGGCAAAAGCTTTCCATTACAGCAACCATGATTCCCTTACAATAGGCGTAGGAATGATTGCGCGCGGTGAAGTAGCGCTTGCTGTTTATTCAACTGGTAAAAACCTTATTGACAGAGCGGCGAATGGAACGGTAATCGGAATCGATCCGCTTGTAGGAACTATCATGCTGATTATTCTTTCTTCTGTGCTTTGCCCTATTTTACTCAAAATGGTTTCCAAAGGTTCAAACGATAGCCATCAAGGCAACCCAATGCAGGGAACAGCTGACAGCATCACGGAAAGGGACGAGTAGCATGTTATTTGGCAAACAGCCGTAAAATGAGTTACATAGCGAATTTGCTTGGAGAAGCAAACCAAAATTAAGAGTGCGCTTTGGTCAGACTACCGAAAGTCTTTTCAAGGCGCCTTTTTTTATATTCTATTGACAATA
>DCEF01000010.1:0-282998 GCA_002316805.1 Ruminococcaceae bacterium UBA1036 | reverse complement strand
ATTCCGGGTGCCCCTATTTTTATTTTCTATTGACAATATAGAATAATAATGATATTATCCATTTGCAAGAAGCAGGGGGCCGCACTTATTCTGCTTCTTCAAGAGGCCATATCGGATTAGTTTCTGGTGTGGCCTTATTTCTGCCCACTTTATATAAAATCAGGGTTAACATGTAAATTACTTGACAAAAGAGTGTAAAGTATTTTACATAAAATTAAAAACGTAAAGTATCCATTAAATTTGAGCTTCGGATTAATTCCCGGAGCCCCTTTTAATTTTGCAACCCATAAAAAAATTTATATACCAATTTATGTTGCCTAAAATTAAAAAACGGTACAAGTGTCGTACGGGCGAAAATTCAAGTTAAAGCGGGCAATAAAGAAAGCCACATGATTTACTAAAAATTCAGCAATCATGCGACTTTCTGGTGCGAGAAGAGGGACTTGAACCCTCATGGACTTTTAGTCATCCACAAGAACCTGAATCTTGCGCGTCTGCCAATTTCGCCATTCTCGCAAATGACTTTATTAGTTTATCATATGGTATTCATCTTGTCAAGACATCTGAAGTTGCAGAATAATGTTTGAAGGACGATTCATTTTTTGCTTTCGGGAAACCAGCCATTTTTTTCTGCAATAAGCGCCGCAATAAGCCAGCAGACAAGGCTTTCCGCGCCTTCATTCGGATTTAGCCCGTTGGGTTTAAGCCCGTCATAGCACCCACCCGTTTGAGAATCAATCATAGGAGTTTTCGTTATGTTTTTGCCAAGGTACCATAGAAAGCAGTTTTTTGCTTCGTCAAGATATTTGCTATTTTTTGTTATTTGGTATGCTTTAAAGCATGTAAGCATCATGCTGCACGCTTCTACCGGCTGTTCATCATATAATGCCATCTTTTCTCCACGGCTGAACCAGCCCTTACAGCCAATTGGAGTAAATATACCATTGCGAAATACAGTTTCAGCCAGAAAATCAAGGCTTTCGAGGCCAATCTTTATTTGCGGTCCTTCTGTTTTACATGCACTTAAAACAGCAAGGGGAAGGATGGCACTGCAGTAGGTCATTTTTCCTTCAAACCAGCGCCAATCCTCTCTGCGGCACTGAACATATGTATCGGCAATAGAATCGCGAAGCATTTTAACATATGGCTGTGCACATGAATTATTCCATAACGTAAGGCCGGTAAGCGCGTAGGCTTTGCCTTTGATATATGAAAGGCTTGAGCAGCTTGAAGCAACGCGTTTTAGAAGGTGATCTGCGCAACCTTTTATAGAAACCTGGATATCCTGCCGTGAAGCCACAAATCCAAGGGCAAGCAGGCAGCGGCCGAAACAGTCTTCAGAGCCGCGCTTTTCTGTAAATGTGCGGCTGTAATCCATAAAATTGCGGAACCAGCGCCCCTTTTCAGCGTAAAGGAGAAAACTTAGATAGTGCGCCGCCATGTTTTCATATTTTTGCTCATGGTAACGTTCCTGCAGTATAATGGCCAGTATAAGTGCGCGGGCGTTGTCGTCAGTAGTATAGCCCTCTGATGGGTCAGGAGTGCCAAACACCGAGTGTTGAAACATACCGGTATCATCTGTTATGCGGAAAAGATACTGAAGATTAATTGGGTCAGTCATTAGCAATCCCTTTCATACTTATATTGATTGGCTGAATACAGAAAAATATTTTTCCGCTACACAGCTCCACATCATGTTTTTGCCAAATGAGAGCATTTTATTTTCCATCATATTCTGCTTCTTATGGTCGCGCATGACTTCCATAATACATTTGGCAAGCGAATCTGCATTTTTAAATTCTGCAAGAAGCCCGCGCCCATCTGCAAGCATTTCTTCTGCGTACGGATAGGGGGTGGAAACTATCACGCGGCCATATCCTGCGGCATAGGCAAGTGTTCCGCTTACGGCCTGGTCCTTGCCAAGGTACGGCGTCATATAGACGTCAGATATGCAGAGGTAACGGATTATCTCCTGCTTTGTAAGGTATTTGTTAACAAACAGCACATGCTTTGAAATGCCATACTTCTGAACAAGCTTTTCAAGGCTTTCGCGGTACTTTTCACCGTTGCGCTTTTTTATGCCTGGATGTGTCTGGCCAAGGATAAGGTAGATAATTTCGGGATGCTGCTTAGCTACACGGGCGACAGCTTCAATGCCATATTCAAGGCCTTTTCCAGGGCTCAGCAGCCCAAATGTGCTCACAACAAAACGCCCTTCGAGGTTTTCCTGCTTTTTTAAGGATTCCCGGTCTTCCATTGGGAGCTCAGGTACACCGTGAGGTATAACGGAAATTTTTTCTTTGGGAACTCCGTAAATATTTTCAAGCAAATGGACCGAAGAAGAAGACATTGTTACAAGCTTTTTGCATCCGGCAGCGAGTTGCCGGATTATCATCTCTTGCTTTTTAAGTGGCTTTGGCAGAACGGTGTGCAGTGTTACGCAGTAAGGCTTTTTAAGCGCTTCTGTAAATTTCAGAACATATTCGCCCCATTCACCGCCATAGATTCCAAACTCATGCTCAATCATCAAAAGGTCAGCTGATGAAGAATTAATTTTTTCTGCTGTTTCAGGGTAGCTTTCAGGGCTGTACTGTTTTAGGGTCATCTGCACTTCCGGAGGGTAATCGTAGTCATTGTCATTCACAGCCACAATACCGGTTTTTATTTTTCCGGTTTTTGAAAGAGCGCCGACGAGGTCCTGCGTAAATGTGGCAATCCCGCATGCGCGCGGCGGATAAGTGCTGAGAAACATGATCTTTGGATTCTTTTTGGTACTCAAAATGCCAGTCCTTTCTAAATCTTAGTATTTATGCAAACGGTAATTTGCTTTCCTGAGAATAAATCGTGTTTGCACATTGAGTGCCGTTTTCAATGTGGCACCCAGAAGTAATCACGGAGTGTTCAATGTCTACACCGCTTCCTACTGAAACATTGCTCCAAATTATGCTGTTTGTGATTTCACATCCGCGCCCTGCTTCAAAGCCGTTGCCTATTACGACGTTTGGCCCTATTACGGCATTTGCGCCGATATGCACGTTTTTGCCGAACCACACTGGCCCTTTGATTTTTACGGTGGGGTCAAGCTCGGCGTTTGCCAGCCCGTAAATTTTGTCGTTTTTGAAATCATTCTCAGAAATAGAGCAGGAACCGTCGAAGATGTCTTTGTGTGCCTGCATATATTTTTCAGGTGTGCCTATATCTATCCAGTATTCGCTTTTACGGAATACGGCCATGCGGTATCCCTTTTTAAGCAGAAGCGGGAATGTATCGCGCTCAATTGAAACAGGCAAGCCGGTTGGAATCAGGTCGAGCACTTTTGGCTCGAAAACATAGACGCCTGCGTTGATATAATTCGACTTTTCTTCTCCGGGCTTTGGCTTTTCTGTAAATGAAACTATCCTGTCATCGGAGTCATACTCTATGACTCCATAGCTTGAGGGGTCTTTGACCTGCGCTGCAGCAATGGTGACATCAGCGTGCTTTTCCCTGTGAAAATCCACCATTGCCTTAACATCGATGTTGCTGAGTATATCCGAATTAAAAATAAGGAAAGTGCCGTCAAAATATTTCTGGCAGTTTTTAATTGCGCCTCCTGTCCCAAGAGGTTTGCCTTCACAGACGCATTGGATCTTCAGGCCATTGTTTATTTCGTCGCCGAAATACTCTTCAATTCTGTTCGAACAATAGCATGTGCTCAACACTATCTCGCTTATGCCGCAGCGCTTAAGCTCTCTTACGCTCCGTGCAAGAAGAGGTACTCCCATCACAGGTACCATGGGCTTTGGAATATGATTTGTCAGTGGCCTGAGCCTTGTGCCCATCCCTCCAGCAAGAAATAATGCTTTCAAATCAATTCCTCCTTTCATTTCAGTGAATGAAAATCAACATATATGACGGAATCTTTCAATAACTGTCCTGCCTGAGCTGTGACGGGCAGCTTTTGATATATTCCAGAAGATCGCTCAATGATGCCGTTGCGAGGCATATGCGTGAATCGGCGGCACCGTAATACATACGAACTGTCCCTGACTTTTTGTCGAGAATCCAGCCGCACGGGAAAACAACATCGCGGACGTCGCCTTCACGTTCATATCTTTCCTCAGGCCCGAAAATCCATTCATCGCTGCGCCGCAAAACAATTGTCGGATTTTCGAGTCCGAGGAGCGCAAGCCCGAGGCGGTAAATCGCTCCGGATGCTGTCTGACGGACGCCGTGGTAGAGAATCAGCCACCCGTCTGGTGTTTCGAGCGGCTGTGCACACAGCCCGACTTTGTTGGCATCCCACCAACCGCCTTTCCTTGCATTTATAAGGATTTTGTGATTGCCCCAGTACTTGAGGTCGGAAGAGAAAGAAAGCCAGATATGTGCTCCAGGCCCCATTCCTTGAAAATCATTTATCCTTGCGCCTATGGGCCGATGTATAAGTAACCATTTACCATTAAATCTTCGCGGGAAAAGCGCCGCGTCTTTGTCTTCAGGCGGCATGATGGAACCCGCTTTTTCAAATGTGACAAAATCTTTGGTAAGTGCAAGCGACACAGTAGGCCCAGCATGGGAGTAAGAAGTGTAAACTACGGCCCAGCAGTCAAGTTCATCTATCCGCGTGATGCGAGGGTCTTCGATTCCCCATGCTTCTTCAGGATAATCAGGGCTTGCTTCAAGCGTAGGCCATTTATCAATCTGCCAGTGAGTGACACCGTCGTCACTTACTGCCTTTGTAAGGTGTGAAAACCCACGTCGGTCTTCCACACGGGCCAGCAGCAAAACTTTGCCGTTGAATATTGTGGCGGCTGGATTGAATACTGTGTTTACAGCGTATGGCCAGTCTTTTGCTGTCAAAATAGGATTGTTTGGTGAACGTATGAATAATTCACGGTATGTGTTGTTACAGCTTTTCAGCCTTGTCTCAAACGAAGGCATAAGTTTCATTCCCTTCATTTTCGTTTTTCATCCGTGCAAGTAAATAAATAGCGTAAAGGAGAAAAACGATCCACAATATTCATCTTTGCAATAATAATTATTATAGCATATTTTAAGCAAAATTCATTTAAAAAAGTAAAAACTTTTATTATACATCTTTTATACATGAATAAAAGTGCTATGTACCATTATTTAAACTATTTTTTAAAAATAAGGATTGTGCACTGTAGCTGTTTTAAGCAAAGCTTCCATTTTCAATAGTATTAATCTATTTTACAAAAAAATTCCTGTTTTATATAAAAAGAAAGCAGAAAAGCGGAAAGCGCTTGCGGCTTTTTGCCGCAAGCGCTTTCCGCTTGTGAAAAAATGGTGTAGTCCATCTTGTGAGGACAAAGGTGTAATCAAATTAATTAAATAATAAAAAATATCGATGAAATAAGTAATAAGAAAGAATAAATGCCGAACATCCAAAATTTTAATTCGCTACGCTAAGTCTATAATATTTTTAATTGGATTTCAATAGAGTTTTAGCAAAATCGGTCATAAAGCCAGACATTTGTAGGCTTTCACAAATTTAAACGGAAATTTATGCCAAATGAAGTGAAACAAAACTAAATGCTGACTTTTTAACCTTAAAAACTACTCAAAGTGTATTAAAAAATATAGAAAACAAACCCGCATGGAAAAATCTAAACAATCAAATATTTAAACACTATAATACCATTATTAAAAAAACAACAAAAAAATTATTTAAAATTAGAAATATTGTAAATATGGCTGAAAATTTGAAATGCAGGAAAGATTTTTGTCATTTTATTATAGCTGTGCTATAATAAGCATATTGAAAAATGTTACACATACTTATAAAAAGTACTTTATGTAGTTTATAATATTACGTTAATCATAAAAGTTTCTAAGCCGTAGCGGCAAATTACAAATTTTAATTTACAGGGGGTAAAAAACGAATGATAAACCGTACTGTTGGTTCAATGCTGGATTCAGTTGCTGAAAAATTTCCGGACAGGGAAGCCGTGAAATATAACGACCGGCCTTACCGTCGAACATGGAATGAGTTCCGCGACGAATGTGACAGAGCTGCAAAAGGACTGCTTGCCATAGGCATCAAAAAGGGCGATCATGTAGCCATTTGGGCTACAAATGTCCCAGAATGGCTTATTACTCTGTTTGCTGCGGCAAAAATTGGTGCCGTGCTCGTCACTGTAAACACAAATTATAAAAAAGTGGAGCTTGAGTATCTCCTCCAGCAATCTGATACGAAGGCGCTCGTCATGATAGGCGGATTTAAAGGGAACGACTATATTCAGACTATAAATGGCCTTTGCCCGACGCTCAAAACAAGCAAGCCTGGGCATCTTTCAGAACCTGATTTCCCGTTTTTAGAAACTGTTATTTATGTAGGTGAAGAGACAGTCCCAGGGACGTTGCCATTTAGCGACCTTTACCATTTAGGCGAATCAATAGATGACAGTGAATATCATAAAATTGAGGCCTCGCTTGATCCGCAGGATGTTATCAATATGCAGTATACATCAGGCACGACGGGTTTTCCTAAAGGCGTTATGCTTACACATTACAACATTCTAAACAATGGCAAAGGCATTGGCGATTGCATGAAGTTTACGGAAAATGACAAGCTTTGCTTAACGGTGCCGCTTTTCCACTGCTTCGGTCTTGTCCTCGGTGTTATGGCGTGCTTGACGCACGCAACTTCAATGGTGCCTGTTGAGTATTTCCGCCCAACGCTTGTTATGAAGGCGATAGATGAAGAAAAATGCACTGCGGTGCACGGCGTGCCAACAATGTTTATTGCAATGCTTGAGCATCAGGACTTTCCAAAATATAATTTCAGCACTTTGCGCACTGGGATTATGGCAGGTTCCCCATGCCCTGAAAAAATGATGCGGCGGGTTATGGATGAAATGGGGATGCACGAGATAACTATCACATACGGTGAAACGGAGGCGTCGCCTGCCTGCACAATGACAAAGACGGACGACCCGCTTGAGGCCCGCATATCGACTGTTGGCAAACTTATGCCTTATGTTGAAGGTAAAATCATAGATCCTGAGACAGGCAAAACACAGCCTCTAAATGTTCCCGGCGAGTTCTGTGCCCGTGGCTACAATATCATGAAAGGATATTACAAAATGCCGGAAGAGACAGCAAAGGCTATTGACAGCGATGGCTGGTTGCATTCGGGTGATATTGCAGCTGTTGATGAAAATGGCTATTACCGCATTACGGGTAGGATAAAAGACATGATTATCCGCGGCGGCGAAAATATTTACCCAAAAGAAATAGAGGAGTTTCTCTATACTAATCCGGCAATTCAGGATGTTCAGGTTATCGGAGTCCCAAGCGAAGAATATGGTGAAGAAATTATGGCTTGTGTTATCCTGAAAAAGGGAGCGAACCTTACAGAAGATGAGGTGCGCGATTTTGTTAGTGCAAATCTTGCCCGCCATAAGATCCCCAAATATGTAAAATTTATGGACAGCTTCCCTATTACTGCGAGCGGCAAAATTAAAAAATACAAACTGCGTGAGATGGCTGCTAAAGAAGTTGCTGCACTTGGTGAAGAAGAAGTACATAGGAAAAAATAAAATCATAAAAAATTCAGTAGGCTTAGGTACTGCATTTATGGAAAAAATTTCATCATAGTGCAGTAAGATAGCTTATTATTATTTTAAAGAAAATACAAAAAGGAAAAATTGAATAGAATAGAATGATAAGATTCAAACTGGATTTATCATTTTGTTTTTTGGCATATGCAGAGAGAGAGAGAGTTTCTGCAGCATATGCGTGACGGAGGTATAAATGAGTTTTAAAATAATCGGTACTGGTAGCGCACATCCTGTGTGCTCTAAAACAAACGGCGATCTTGCAAAAATGATGGACACATCGGATGAATGGATTTATTCCAGAACTGGCATAAAAAGCCGATATGTATGTACTGATGAAACAATCACAGACATAGCCGTAGAGGCGGCACAATCTGCACTAAAAAATGCTGGCATCGAACCTTCGGAGCTTGACGGCATCATCTGCACGACTATACGCGGCGACTATTTTACACCGTCGCTTTCATGCTGTGTGCAGGAGCGCATCGGTGCTTCCTGCCCTGCATTCGATATGAACGCCGCCTGCAGTGGTTTCCTTTATGCGCTTGATACAGCAGATGGCTTTTTTGCACGGAAGCGCGTTAAGAAAATGCTTATTGTTTCATGTGAGAATATGTCTAAGTTGCTCGACTGGCATGACCGTACTACGTGCTGTGTGTTTGGCGATGGTGCTGGGGCAGCAGTGCTGGCAGAAGGGGACAACCTGCTTTCGATACGCATTGCAGCGCACGGTGACAGCAAAATAATGTTTATCCCTAATGTGAGCGGCAATTCCCCGTTTAACCGCACACCATGCCCGCCGTCGGTACTTACATGGAACGGCCATGGGGTTTACCGTTTTGCCGTAGAAGAAATGACGAAACAACTGAAAGCGGCTATTGCAGACGCAGGCCTTGAGCAGCAGGACATAACATGGGTGCTGCCGCATCAGGCAAACCAGAAAATAATAAATGCGGTGCGCAAGCGCCTTGATATTCCGGAAGACCATTACTGCTGTAATATTAAACAATATGCGAACATTTCCTCAGCGTCAATTCCAATCCTTATGGATGAGATGAACAAAAAAAATACTTTTAAAACCGGCGACCTGCTGGCAATGGTTGCGTTCGGCGGAGGCCTGACATCCGGAGCATGTGTTATCCGGTGGGGCTGACCGATTTTCAGAGAGGAGATTCTGCAGGATGATAAAGACTCCAATTTGCGATTTGTTAGGGATTGAGTATCCAATTTTTCAGGGCGGCATGGCATGGGTTGCAGACGCGTCCCTTGCTGCTGCCGTTTCAAACGCCGGAGGCCTCGGCATTATTGCAGGCATGAATTCGAACGGTGAGCAGCTGCGCGCTGAAATACGCACTTGCCGTGAACTCACCTCAAAACCATTCGGTGTAAATGTAATGCTCATGAGTCCATATGCAGATGAAGTGGCAAAGGTGGTAGTGGAAGAACATGTTCCGGTCCTTACCACAGGTGCAGGAAACCCGGGCAAATATATGCCTGAGTGGCTTAGAGCGGGTATAAAAGTTGTGCCTGTTGTGGCATCCGTTTCGTTTGCGAGGCTTGCCGAAAAGCGCGGCGCATGCGCAGTAGTGGCAGAAGGCGCTGAAAGCGGCGGTCACATTGGCAAACTTCACACAATGACGCTTGTGCCGCAGATATGCGATGCAGTAAAAATTCCTGTGCTTGCGGCTGGCGGTATAGCTGACGGGCGCGGCATAGCCGCTTCTTTTATGCTGGGCGCGCAGGGTGTTCAGGTAGGCACGCGTTTCCTCGTAGCCAAGGAATGTACGATAAGCCAGATTTACAAAGACAAAGTGGTCAAGGCGAAAGACCTCGACACGATTGTAACGGGAGAAGTGCTCGGTGACGCCGTGCGCTCACTTAAAACACCATTTTCAAGGGAATTCCAGAAAAAAGAGCGCAGCACAGAGATAAACAAGGAAGAACTTGAGAAATTCGGCGCAGGTGCTCTTCGCCGTGCTGCACGCGAGGGCGATGATAAAAACGGGTGTTTTCTTGCCGGAGAATCGGCAGGCCTTGTTAAGAAAGAACAGACGGCTAAAGAGATTATTGAAGAGATGTTCAGTGAAGCGGAGAATCTGCTGGGCGGTGCGTCAAAATGGGTAAAGTAGCTTTTTTATTCAGCGGGCAGGGCACGCAGCATACTGGAATGGGCAAATCGTTATGTGAATCTTCACTGGCAGCAAAAAAAGTTTTTGATTTGGCGGACAGTATCCGCCCGGGGACTTCTAAGCAGTGCTTCGAAGCGTCAAAAGACGAGCTTTCACTGACAGTGAATACTCAGCCTTGCGCTTACTGTGTGGATTTGGCAGCGGCCGAGGCTCTCCGCGAAGCTGGCATTGTGCCTGATGTGGCAGCGGGCTTTTCGCTTGGCGAAATCGCTGCGCTGACTTTCTGCGGTGTATTTACACCTAAAGACGGTTTTTCGTTTGTGTGCCAACGTGGGAAGTTCATGAATGATGCTGCCGAGAAGACTGGCGGCGGTATGGCTGCAGTTCTTAAACTCCCTGACAGCAAAGTGGAAGAGATATGCTCGCACTACAAGTATGTTTATCCTGTAAACTACAACTCACCGGGCCAGGTAAGTGTGGCAGGCGACAAAGAAGAACTGCCTGCGCTGTGTAGTGAAGTTGCCGCAGAAGGCGGCCGTGCGGTTCCGCTCGCTGTAAGTGGTGCATTCCATTCGCCATTTATGCGTGAAGCAGGCGAAAACCTTAAGAGGGCACTTGCCGAGTACAATGTTAATGCACCTGCAATACCGGTTTATTCGGACTGCATGGCTTCTTTGTACCCGAAAGACTCTGTCGCCATATGTGAAAATATTGTAAAACAGGTGAGCCATCCTGTCCTTTGGCGGAAAATACTGGAAAATATGCGTGGCAACGGGATAGATACTTATATCGAAACAGGGCCGGGCAAAGTTTTAAGCGGCCTCGTGCACAGGACGCTTTCAGACGTTAAAATCTACCATGTGGAAGATGCGGAGACTCTGCGGAAAACAGTTTCTGCGATTAAGCAGGGGGGGCGCTGTTGATGATTAAAGGCAAGGTCGCAATAGTTACGGGAGGTTCACGAGGGATTGGCCGCGCTGTTGCGCTTAAACTTGCAGAGCATGGGGCAGATGTGGCCATTATTTATGCCGGCAATGAAAAAGCGGCAAAAGAAACATGCACGCTTGCTGAAAAATTTTCAGTGAAGTGCAAAGCGTACAAGTGCAATGTTGCTGACTTCGCTGCAGCTAAGGATACGACGGCTGAAATTATAAAGGATTTCGGGAAAATCGATATACTTGTCAATAACGCTGGCGTAACACGCGACAATTCGATTGCGCTTATGAAAGAGCAGGAGTTTGATGATGTTGTTGCCATAGACTTAAAAGGCGTTTTCAATATGATACGCCACTGCTGCCGGCAGTTCCTTCATCAGCGCAGTGGAAAAATAATAAATATAGCGTCTGTTGCCGGAATTGCTGGGAATGCAGGCCAGGCTAATTATTCTGCCGCAAAAGCCGGCGTGATTGGGCTGACTAAAACTGCCGCGCGTGAGCTTGCCGGAAGGGGAATTACATGCAATGCGATTGCCCCGGGCTTTATAGATACGGACATGACGCGTCAGATGCCTGAAAAAGCTAAGGATGCCGTTGTCAGTGCTATACCGCTCAAACGTGCAGGCCTGCCGGAAGATATCGCAAACCTTGCGGTGTTCCTTGCAGATGACGGCGCTTCTTATATTACGGGTGAAGTCATCCGCGTTGACGGCGGCCTTTGTATTTAAAGAAGGTACTTTCCCGCTTTGGAGGATTATAAATGAGCAAAAGAGTTGTTGTTACAGGCATGGGGGCCGTTACCCCGCTTGGAAATGATGTAAAAACATCTTGGGATGGGCTTGTTTCCGGCAAAAACGGCATAGGCCAGATAACAAAGTTTGATACTGCTGACTATAAAGTGAAAATAGCTGCAGAGGTCAAAGATTTTCATGCGGCGGATTATATGAAAAAACCGATGATACGCAAAACAGACCTTTTCTGCCAGTATGCCCTGGCTGCTGCTGCGCAGGCAATGGAAGACAGCGGCATCGGTGGCAAAATAGCTCCGGAGCGCCTTGGCGTTTATGTCGGTTCTGGCATTGGTGGCATTTCTACGTTTGTAGAAGAGTGCACCAAATTAAACACAAAGGGCCCTCGGCGTGTTTCGCCGTTCTTTATCCCGAAGTTGATTGCCAACATAGCTGTTGGCAATATCGCTATAGCACATAACGCAAAAGGCCCATCGCTCTGCATTGTAACGGCATGTTCCACTTCATCTAACGCTATCGGGGAAGCATACCGCGCTATACAGAATGGTTCAGCAGACGCCATCATTACCGGTGGTGCCGAGGCGTGCATAACAGGCATAGGCATTGCAGGCTTTACAAACTGCATGGCACTATGTGAGACAAATGACCCTGAAAATGCTTCAATGCCGTTTGACAAACGCCGCAGCGGTTTTGTAATGGGCGAGGGCGGCGCAGTACTGATACTTGAAGAATATGAGCATGCCGTTTCGCGCGGCGCTAAAATTTACGGGGAAATACTCGGGTACGGCAATACAAACGATGCTTATCATATGACTGCTCCGCAGCCGGAAGCAGAAGGCATTACAAATGCAATAAAGCAGGCGGTAAGCGAAGCGGGAATCCCGTCTGATGCGAAACTCTACATCAATGCGCATGGCACAAGCACACCGCTTAATGACAAAACTGAAACGCTTGCGTTTAAGAAGGCTCTGGGAGAGCAGGCACATGTGGCGCTCATAAGCTCAACAAAATCCATGACTGGGCACATGCTTGGTGCTACTGGCGCTGTTGAAGCTATTGCTTCTATACTTGCCCTTAAAAACGGCATTGTTCCACCGACGATCGGGTATAAAGAGCCTGACCCCGATTGTGACCTTGACTATGTACCGAACAAAGCCCGGCACGCTGATATCGACTATGCCATTTCGACAAGCCTTGGGTTTGGCGGCCATAATGCCTGCCTCGTTTTCGGCAAAGCAAAGTAATGTGGCAGACAGATTTAAGATTCGAAAGGATGCCGTGATATGAAACTGGAAGATATTCGTTCCCTTGCCAAAATCATGGATGATGCAGATTTGACAAGCCTTGAAGTTTCTGAAGGCGGGCTAAAGGTTAAGCTTGAAAAGAAGCCGCCTGCTCCTCCGCAGGTTTCTGCTGTTATACCGGTAGGGGCAGTGGCGCCGCCTGCGGCGACACCGGCTGCTTCAGCGGCCGCAAGTGTTGCAGGGCAGCCCAAAGAACATTACAAAGAAATCAAAAGCCCAATGGTTGGCGTTTTCTATACGTCACCTTCACCGGAAAGCGAGCCTTATGTTAAGGTTGGCAGCACGGTAAAAAAGGGCGATGTCATATGCATTATTGAAGCTATGAAACTGCTTAATGAGATAAATGCTGACCAGGCCGGTGAGATTGCCGAAGTCTGTGTGGAAAACGGGCAGGTAGTTGAATATGGCCAGACGCTTTTTAAACTGCGCTGAGCAGTGACGGTTTTCTCCTTCCCGCGCGGAGCATACCGTACATATAACCTGCGCGGGGGAATGGCAATGTTTTATGAACAGAGAAGAGTTGAAGAAAATTCTTCCACACCGCGAACCGATGCTTCTTATTGATGAGGCAGAACTGAAAGAAGACAACCTCGCGGTAGGAAAATATACTGTTAAAGGCGACGAATGGTTCCTTCAAGGGCACTTCCCAGGTATGCCAATTGTGCCAGGTGTTATACAGTGCGAAATGATGGCCCAGACATGCTGTGTCTTGATGGCCGATAAAGTAAAGGGGAGCATACCGCTTTTTGGCGGCCTCGATAAGGTGCGCTTTAAAAATCCTGTGCGCCCCGGCGATACGATTGAGTTTGAGTGCAGCATGACAAAGAGCCGCCCGCCTTTTTACTTTGCAAAAGGCAAAGGCACAGTAGGCGGCAAACCGGCGGTCCGCGCTGAACTTTCGTTTGCCATAGTGCCTAAAAAATAAGGGGTGAAATCCTTGTTCTCAAAAATTCTGGTTGCAAACCGCGGCGAGATTGCCGTTAGAATAATCCGCGCATGCAAGGAAATGGGCATTGCCACGGTAGCGGTCTTTTCTGAGGCTGACCGCGACGCGCTTCATGTAAGCCTTGCAGATGAAAGTATCTGCATAGGGCCGGCCCAGCTTAAAGATAGCTATCTCAATATGGCAGCAATTATTTCCGCAGCGGAAGTGACAGGTGCCGGAGCTATCCACCCCGGTTATGGGCTGCTTTCGGAAAATGCTAAGTTTGCGGCGCTGTGTGAAAAATGCAACATTGCGTTTATTGGCCCGCCGTCGAACGTTATAGCCAAGATGGGCGATAAAGACATGGCTCGGCAGACAATGGAGGTTGCGGGGATTCCGGTGATACCTGGCTGCAGGAAGGTAAAAAACCTTGCTCAGGCTGAAGAAGAAGCGGAAAAAATCGGCTTTCCTGTTTTAATAAAAGCGCGCAGCGGCGGCGGTGGCCGAGGTATCCGCCTTGTAAAAACCATGGGCGAATTTCCGGATGCTTTCTGCACCGCATCAGCAGAAGCACGCAGCGCTTTCGGCGATGGTGCGCTTTACCTCGAAAAATTCCTTCACCCTGCGAAACATGTGGAAATGCAGCTTCTGTGCGATAAGCAGGGAAATGCCGTAGTGCTTGGCGAGCGTGAATGCTCGGTGCAACGCAAACACCAAAAACTTTTGGAAGAGAGCCCTTCGCCGGGCATCACGCCTGAAACACGCAGAAAAATGGGCGAATGTGCTATACGCGCAGCAAAAGCATCCGGCTATGTAAATGCGGGAACAGTTGAATTCCTTGTTGACGATAAGCAGAATTTTTACTTCATGGAAATGAACACCCGCCTTCAGGTCGAACATGCGGTAACCGAAATGGTGACTGGCATTGATCTTGTCAAGTGGCAGATACGCATAGCGGCGGGGCTTCCGCTCAATTTTACACAGGATGATGTTGCGCCGCACGGCCATGCGATAGAATGCCGCATAAATGCGGAAAACCCTGACCTTAATTACCGCCCGAGTAGCGGAAAAATCACACTTCTGCATATTCCAGGGGGGCCGTGGGTAAGATTTGACACCGCGCTGTTCCAAGATTATACAGTCCCGCCATTCTACGATTCACTGATTGGCAAGCTTGTTGTCCATGCCCAAACGAGGGAAGAAGCTATCCGGAAAATGCAGGCTGCCCTGTGCGAGCTTGTAATTACAGGCGTAGACACCAACAAGGAGCTGCATAGGAAAATACTTGCGAGTGCCGAGTTCCGTTCGGGTAACTACCACACGGATTTCATGGGGAAACTGGAGGGTGAGAAACATTGAAACTGCCGAAAAGCCTGTTTCAAAAGCCGGAAAACCCGCTGGAGTGGTATGACAGCCACATTAAGAATTCCATGCCGGATATTCCGGATCAGATGTGCATATCCTGCGCAAAATGCAAGGCAATCCTACTCACCGGTGACTTGAATGAAAATGCGCGTGTATGCCCAAAATGCGGATACCATTTTCGGATGAACGCCCGCCAGCGCATAGGCCTTATCACGGATAATGATTCATTTAAGGAAATGAATGGGAATATGCGCTCCAAAAATATAATCGGATTCCCGAATTATGATAAGAAGCTTTGGCATGCACGCCTTGCGAGCGGTGAAAATGAAGCTGTGGTGTGCGGAACCGCGAAAATAGGCGGTTATTCATGTTGCCTGTTTGTAATGGAGTCTAACTTCATGATGGGCAGCATGGGCACTGTCGTCGGTGAAAAGATAACGCGCCTGTTTGAGTATGCTACGAAACACTCGCTGCCGGTTATAGGATTTACCGTTTCGGGCGGCGCGAGAATGCAGGAAGGCATACTTTCGCTTATGCAGATGGCAAAGACGAGCGCTGCCGTAAAGCGCCACAGCGACGGTGGTAACCTTTATACGGCTGTACTTACCGATCCAACAACGGGCGGCGTTACAGCGAGTTTTGCAATGGAAGCCGATGTAATAATCGCCGAGCCTGGTGCGCTTATCGGTTTTGCCGGGCCGCGTGTAATTGAACAGAATATGCACCAGAAGCTCCCACCTAATTTTCAGACTGCCGAATTTCTTCTGGAAAAAGGTTTTGTTGATGACATTGTGCCGCGGAAACAGCAGAAAGAATATCTTACACGGCTGTTGTCGCTGCATCAAAGGAGGCCTGAGCATGGAAGCGTATGAAAGGGTAGCAGCTTCGCGTGCTAAAGGAAGGCCTACAGGCCTTTGCTATATTCAAAATATCTTTACAGATTTTATGGAAATGCATGGTGACCGCCGTTTTGGAGACGATGCGGCCATTGTTTCCGGCATCGCACGCCTTTACGAAATGCCGGTCACGGTTATTGCCCAGGAAAAAGGAAGCACTACAAAAGATAAAGTGCGCCGCAACTTTGGCTCTGCGCATCCTGAAGGGTACAGGAAAGCGCTGCGCCAGATGAAGCTTGCTGAGAAATTCGGCAGGCCTGTCATCTGCTTTGTTGATACTGCCGGGGCTTTCTGCGGCATTTCTGCTGAAGAGCGAGGCGAAGGGCAGTCGATTGCAGAAAACCTGATGGAGATGATGGCGCTTAAGACACCTATTATTTCTATATTCATAGGCGAGGGCGGCAGCGGCGGCGCGCTAGGGCTGGCTGTTGCCGACGAGGTATGGATGCTCGAAAATGCCTATTACTCTGTAATTTCTCCGGAGGGATGCGCGAGCATTTTGTGGAAAGACAGCTCAAAAGTAAAAGAGGCTTCGCAGGCACTGCGGCTTACGGCTGATGACCTGCTGCAGTTTCACGCGATTGAGCGCGTTATTCCGGAGCCTAAAGACTTTTCCGATTTT
This sequence comes from Ruminococcaceae bacterium UBA1036, assembly GCA_002316805.1. Classification (GTDB taxonomy): domain Bacteria; phylum Bacillota; class Clostridia; order Oscillospirales; family Acutalibacteraceae; genus Thermocaproicibacter. The sequence continues at coordinate 266,511 of DCEF01000010.1, read as the reverse complement.
TCAGATGTTTATGAATCAATTAAAGCAGGTTTATACAAATCGTTGCAGCAAAAGCTGTCTGAAGATGAGACAGAGCTTCTGCAAAAACGCTATGGCCGTTTCCGCAAGTTCGGGGCAGATACGTATATAACTGTAAAACAAAATACAACGAACCATGTAAATTGAAAGAAATCCGGGTGGCCAGTAGGCTCCCCGGATTTTTTGGGAGGAATTATTAATGGGCTACAGAGAAGAGTTTGAAGCAATCTATCAGGAAAAGATAAAACGTGCTGGTTCCGCGGAGCTGCTCGCGTGGCTTCAGAAAACCGATTTTTTTATAGCGCCTGCCAGCACAAGGTATCACTGCGCATGCCTTGGCGGCCTTGTGCAGCACAGCGTGAACGTGTATCATGTGTTGCGTGAAAAGCATTTTGACCCGTCGGTCGATAATGAAGAGAGCTTCGCCATATGTGCGCTACTGCATGATATATGCAAGGCACAGTTTTACAAAAAGAGCACACGCAACTTTAAAAATGAAGAAACCGGCCAGTGGGAAAAACGCCCGTATTACACTATCGACGACCGTTTTCCTTATGGCCATGGCGAAAAGTCAGTCTTCCTCATTGAGCGTTTTATGCGCCTGAAAGTTGAGGAAGCCGTGGCCATACGCTGGCACATGGGTGGCTTTGACGACGCTGCCCGCGGAGGAAGCTTTGCCGTGAGCCAGGCGTATGAAAAGTATCCGCTTGCTGTAAAACTGCACCTTTCTGACCTTGAAAGTACATATCTGCGTGAAAAAGGCACGTCTGAAGTGCCGCGCAGGTAAATATATCCGCATGGTTTGCTGAAAGCGGCTCTGTAAAAGCGGGGCTGCTTTTTTATGCCAAATTTTCATCTGAAGGCTTGACAAATTTAAAAACTGATGTATTATTGTATTAGATACGTAATACAATAATACACTAATACAAGTGGGGGCGAAAAAATGGCTGAAATAGGTGAGACTGTCATTCAGATGAAGAATGTCAGCAAATATTATGGGAAATCTGCCGCTGTTGCGGAGATGAGCATGAGGGTAAACAAAGGTGATATCTATGCCCTTGTAGGCAAGAACGGCGCAGGAAAAACGACGCTGCTAAAGTTGATAAGCGGCCTTACACCGGCCACTGAGGGCACAATAGAAATATTTGGCCAGGGTTCTGAGCAGCACCTTGGGTTGGCGCGCAGACACATGGGTACCATGATAGAGACGCCGGGCTTTTTCCCTTACCTTACGGCGAGGGAGAATCTCGAATACTACCGTATCCAGCGCGGGAATAAAGATAAAGGGTGTGTGGAACGCGCCCTCCAGTTTGTAGGCCTCGAAGGCACAGGCAGAAAAAAATTCAGAGGATTTTCACTGGGTATGAAACAGCGCCTTGGCCTTGCGCTTGCCATAATGGATAATCCGGAAATTCTCATCCTCGACGAACCGATAAACGGCCTTGACCCGATGGGCATTAAGGATTTCCGCAACATTATCCTAAAAATGAGCCGCGAAAAAAAGACAACTGTTCTAATTTCAAGCCATATACTTGGCGAACTTTCACAGATTGCGACTACATACAGCTTTATCAACCGCGGGCGTCTTGTGCAGCACATTTCCGCAAAAGACCTCAAAGAAAAATGCAGGTCGTTTCTCTGTATTGTGTCTGACAGCGCGGACAGAACATCCGAGATACTGAAAAATAATTTTCAGTTCAAAAATATAGAGGTAGCCGATGAACATACGGTTCATGTAAATGAAAAAGTTGACGATCCGGCTTCCGCTGTAAAAGCACTTGTAGAAAACGGCATAATGGTTTCACAGGTGTATCAGTCGGGCATAAACCTGGAACAGTATTTTGTAAATCTGGTGGAGGGGAAAGAAAATGGCTAAACTTATTCATGCGGATTTTTATAAGACATTTCACAGGGCGTATTTTTACATTTTAGCGGCCGGCCTTGCGGCTTTGTGCTTTCTCATAAATTCTGCTATGAGAGGCGGCATGTACGGCAACATGAGCTCTTCGGTGCAATTTGCAGTCATGTTGATGGAATATCCTGTGGTCATACTTCCATTGGTTACGCAAATCGTTTTCTCGGAGGAGTTTCAGTTCCATACTTTAAAAAATACGGCTTCATACGGAACGAACCGGACTTTGCTTTTTACTGCAAAGCTTATTGCATCGATTTTGCTCTGCATGATTCTGGCGGCTGTTGTGCTCGCAGCTTATTTTGGAAGCATGTTTATATTCCTTAAACATGACGCAGAATTTACTTCGGGCCTGCTGAATAATTTCTTCATGCGCCTTGGCGTTTCGTGCGCAATTTATGCTGCATGCATTACGATGTCGGCTTTCTTCACAGTACTTTTCAGGCGCAACGGGCTTGCAATTTTCTTTTACTACGGCGTATTTTACCTTATGCAGTATTTTCTGGTGTTACTGCACCTTGAAAAATTTGAGCCTTATCTGCTTGAAGCACAGTTTGCGGTAATTAGAAAACCCTCTGTGACGTCTTTCCAGAAGCCGCTTATGGTTTCAGCAGTAACAGCGCTTGTGTTCTTTATTGCCGGAGCAGCTGCTTTCCGCAAAAAAGATCTTTGCTGAAATAAAAGGTTGAATTTATCGCAGACAATTGCACTATTTTTGAACAGCCACAGCAACGGAGGTGACCGGTATGCCATGGAACCTGGAATCAGACAGACCAATTTACACGCAGCTTATGGAGCAGATACAGATAATGATTGCTTCTGGGATTTTCCCGGCAGGCTCAAAGTTGCCGCCTGTGCGTGAGCTTGCCGCGGAGGCTGCTGTTAATCCAAACACGATGCAGCGTGCGCTTTTGCAGCTTGAAAGCAACGGCCTTATCTATTCGCAACGCACCAGTGGCAGATTCGTAACAGAGGATGAAGGTAAAATCATGCAGATTAAAAACAGCCTTGCAGCAGATTTAGTCCACAAATTCCTTTTTAAAATGAACCAGCTTGGCTATGACGGCCAGCACACAAAAGAGCTTCTTGAAAAAGTTATGGGGGAGGAAGAACAGAATGGATAGTATTGTTGAGTGCAGGAACCTCACAAAATGTTTTCCGGGCTGCGTTGCTTTGAATTCGATCAATCTCTCAATACCCAAAGGGCAGATAGTCGGCTTGCTTGGGCCAAACGGAAGCGGCAAAAGCACGCTGATAAAATTGATGAACGGTCTGCTTACGCCTACGGCCGGAGAAGTGTGCATAAATGGAATGAAGCCCGGAGCGGAAACAAAGAAAATTGTGTCGTATCTTCCAGAGCGCACATACCTTAATGACTGGATGTCTGTACAGAACATAATCGATTTTTTTGGCGACTTTTATGCTGACTTCAGCAAGGCAAAGGCGTATGATATGCTTCAGCGCCTTCACATAAACCCGAACAGGCGCATTAAAACGCTTTCTAAAGGCACAAAAGAAAAGGTCCAGCTAATACTTGTAATGAGCCGCGAAGCACAGCTTTATATTCTCGATGAGCCTATCGGAGGCGTAGACCCTGCGGCCCGCGATTATATACTCGACACGATTATAAGCAATTACAGCAAAGATGCGACTTTGCTGATTTCTACGCATTTGATTTCGGATATCGAAAAAATTCTTGACGGCGTTATTTTTATCAATATGGGCAATATAGTTCTTACAGCTTCAGTAGATAAAATACGCGAAAAAGAAAATAAGAGCGTTGACGAATTTTTCAGGGAGGTGTTCAGATGTTAGGCAAAATGATGAAATACGAGATAAAAGCGACACAGAGGACATTCCTTCCAATTTATGGCCTGATTATTATTTTTGCGCTTCTTATAAGGTCGTTTACACAGTTTAATTTTCAGCATATGAGTGGTGCCTTTTCGTTCTTGATGGGCATCGTGATATTAATTTATGTAATACTTATTGCTGCCGCTTTCATTATGACGATTGTTGCTACGGCGAAGCGCTTTACAACTAACCTCCTTGGCGACGAAGGCTACCTTTCATTTACGCTGCCTGTCAAAATTCATAGCCATATCGACTGCAAAATGCTTGTTTCGCTTATGTGGGCTGTTCTAAGCGTAATTGTCACTTTGCTTTCTGTTTTCGTGCTTTCTGTGAACACGGATTTTATCAATAAGAACAACCCACTCTTTGCAGGGCTTAAAGCCGATTATTCCCGTTATGACAACATGGCGTATCTTATAAGCTTTGAGATAATTGTCTTGGTACTCATCAGCATGCTGTGTTGCATTTTGCAGATTTATGCTTCTGCCACTGTAGGAAATCTTTGCGGCAAACACAGAAGGCTTGCATCTTTCGGCACTTTTATCGGCCTTGGCATAGCCCAGATGATTGTGTATTCGTTTATTATTAACTATATCAAAAATTTTTCTCTGCCAATGGATGAGCAGGCAATGCTCAGCGCCATGGCAGTTAACATTGGCATTGCCATGGCTGTTACAGCTGCTTTTTGTGTAGCATTTTATTTCCTGACGTACTGGCTCTTAAGCAGGAAGCTTAACCTCGAATGAGACGTTACGCATTGAATCAGCAAACTTATTCCGTATGGAATTCCGCGCTTTTGTATGGTATTATAAGCGTTGAGGTGATGATAAATGGGTGAACCGGCGATTCACGCCGATCGTCTGTCAAAGACGTACAATGGCACAGTTACAGCGCTGCGAGGCCTTTCGCTCGATGTTGCGCAGGGTGAAGTTTTCGGGTTTTTAGGGCCTAACGGCGCAGGAAAGACGACCACGGTAAAGCTTCTGAACGGCCTTTTAAAGCCGAGCAGCGGGTCATGTTCAGTAATGGGCCTTCAACCTTTGATTCATTCATCTGAAGTCCATAAGATGTGCGGCGTGATGACTGAAAGTGCAAAAATGTATGGTAATATGACAGGCATGGAAAACCTTGAATTTTTTGCGCGGATGTATGGTGTTGAGCCGGGAAAAGCTAAGGCACGTGCAGAGTCGCTGCTTAAATGTATGGACTTATGGGATGTGCGCGGCAGGGAGCTTCATACCTATTCTACAGGCATGGCGCAGCGCCTTTCTCTTGCCCGCGCGCTCATAAATGACCCAAAAGTCCTTTTACTCGACGAACCTACAAACGGGCTTGATCCGGAATCTGCAAATGCTGTCAACAGCATGATAGCATCTCTCGCATGCAAAGAGGGGGTAACCGTCTTCCTCTGCACTCATCAGTTGCGCTATGCGCAGGATATTTGCAGAAGATATGGAATCATTGAGAAGGGTACGCTCTTGGCGTGTGGGGATTTGGAAACGCTTGCAAGGAATGCGCAGTTCTGCCCTAAAGCTGCTGTGCGGCTACCTGATGGTGAACAGCTTGAAAATTTTGAGCGTGGGAATGACGGCTGGTGGCGCGCGGATATAAAGGAAGATGACGACATGCCGCGGCTGCTGAAAAAGTTTGTTGAAGAAGGCCACCACGTTTATGAAGCGCGCATTGTCAGGCCGTCTATTGAAGACATTTATTTTAGGTATGTCCAGATAAACAGGGGGGAGGAATGGCATTGAAAAAGCTCTCTGTGCCTGAAGAGGCTATTATAAGAAAAGATTTTCATGAGATATGGGATTCTAAGATGGCGCGTTCAACGCTGATTACGGTTTCGCTAATGCTTGTTATTGCCATACCTGTCATCTTTCTCATAGTAATTGTCAATACTCCGGCAAACCAGATAAACGGGGCTGACAAACTGATGAAGATGCTTCCACCGTCTGCGCAGAACTTTAACATTAAACAGGCTAGTTTTTATATCATGACAAATTCGCTTTTTCCCATGTTCTTTCTGATGATACCGCTGATGTCGTCAAGTGTAACGGCAGCATGCAGCTTTGTTGGCGAGCGCGAGCATGGCACGCTTGAGACGCTTCTTTTAACTCCGATGAAGCCAAAGCAGCTTTTTGGGGCAAAAGTGAAAGGCTGCGTAATGCTGTCGGCCGTTATAACGGCGATATCATTTGCCGCTTTTGCCATTGTAACATCGGTTGGCGATATACTGTTGCACCTGCCGTTTTTCTTTAGCTGGAGTTGGCTTGTATTGATACTTTTATTTGCACCGGCTGTCACAGTGCTTGGCGTTATGTTCATGGTGCTTGCTTCAGCAAAAAGTAAAAGCTATGTTGAGGCAGTGCAAACTTCCGGATATATAGTTATACCGCTTATTCTTCTGTTCCTTGGAGAGTTTGCCGGCCTTTTTGCGCTTAATGCTGTTGCTTTTCTTATAATTTCTGCAGTGATTATTGCTCTGGATGTTATAATAGGAGAGATTGCTGCACGTTCATTTCGGACGGAGAAGCTTCTGAAATAACAAATTCTGTATAAAAAGCAAGGTGAAAAGATGGCTGCTGATCTACACTGCCACACACAGTCGTCAGACGGTTCCGACACTGCCGAAGAAGTTGTGCTTATGGCCAAGATGCGAGGCCTTTCTGCTGTTGCGGTGACGGACCACGACACTTTTGCAGGTTCTGCCAAAGCTATAGGCTTTGGAAAGAAATATGGCATCACTGTTGTGCCGGGCGCAGAATTTTCCTGCGTAGATGCGGAAACCGGGCGCAAGGCGCATATCCTCTGCTACTGCTGTGATGCGCCGGAAAAGCTTGAGCCTGTTTGCAGACGCATGCAGGATACACGCAGAAAGGCAGGGGATGCCATGCTTGAAAAGGTGCGGTCGATTTATCCTGTGCCGGCCGAAATGGTTATGAAATATGTACGCCGAAGCACGTGCTTTTTCAAACAGCACATAATGCATGCTTTAATTGACGCCGGCTATGCCGGGGAAATTTACGGGCCTGTTTACAAAAAGCTTTTTTCTTCTTCCGGTGGTGTAGCTTATGTGAAAATCGACTATCCGGAAGTGCATGATGTGATTGGGCAGATACGCAAGGCAGGCGGCATTGCAGTGCTTGCACATCCGGCTGAGTTTGACAGCTATGGCCTCCTTGACAGCCTGTCTGCCTCTAAAATGATAGATGGCGTTGAAGTGTGGCACCCGAGCGCCAGCAAAGACGCTGTTTCACGGCTTTCAGAAGCTGCGGCAGAATATGGCCTTGCCATGACAGGCGGGACGGATTTTCACGGTATGTACACTAAAATTTCACATCCGGTAGGCAGCTTTACCACGCCGGATGAGCAGCTTGGGAAGCTGCTTATGAAAAAACATAACTGGAGGAAAATTTGAAATGGAATATCATTACAAAACCGAAGGGACCTGTTCAAGGGAGATTATTGTAGAACTTGACGGCGATACCGTGCGCTCTGTGAAATTTATTGGCGGGTGCAACGGCAACACTAAAGGGATCAGCGCGTTGGTAAAAGGAATGAAAGTCGAAGACGTGATAAGCCGCTTAAAAGGAATAAAATGCGGCATGAAACCTACTTCATGCCCAGACCAGCTCGCGACGGCCCTTCAGGCATGTAAAGCAGAAGGAAAATAACACTGATATGGCAGTAAAAAAGAACGGGACTGCATTTTTGCAGCCCCGCTTTTTTGTTTCAGCAGTTGCAGTTATTGCAGCCACAGCCGTCGTTGCCACCGCAACCGCCGCAGCCACCGCAGCCGCAGCAGCAGCAGAGAACAAGAATGAGGACAATGACGCAGATGCAACTGTTGTTGCATCCACAGGAATTGTTACACATAAGTGATTTCCCCCTTTCGATTTACAGTACATAATATTGCTGGAAGATAAATCGTGTTACAGCTTTTTAATGGCCGTGCTTAGCTTTTGTACTTTGCCGCTGCATATGTTTTTATGTTATAATACATAGTAAAGAAAGAAAACTGCTGCAAGGCAGAACAGTATGTGTTTTTCTGCCTTGATTGGGGGAGTGAATATGATTTGTCAGTGCTGTGGGAAAAATCCCGCTTCTACCTACATTAAAATCGTTTCCGGAGGAAAACTGACAGAGTATGCACTGTGTGCTGAATGTGCAAGGCAGTTTGGCCGTGGAAACCTTTTTGCGGGCCTTGGCTACCGCATGAACGATATAGTGCGTGAATTTTTTAATGCTTCAAATGAAAATGATGTGCTTTGCCCATGCTGCGGTGCATCTTTCAGTGACATAGTGCGAAGCGGAAAAGTAGGGTGTGCTGAATGTTACCATGTGTTTTTTGACAGGCTGCTGCCTATGATACGGCAGATACATGGCAGCGATGTCCACCGTGGGAAAATTCCCGGAGGCTCGCTGCAGGTGCAGAAAGGCGGGAAGCTTGCTGTTCGTGTTAAGGACGTGCCAGTGCAGTCAGGGGATGAAAAAAAATGAAGAAGTGGTATGATGTTTCGGGGCCTGAAAGTGAGTCGGTTATTTCTTCATGTGTGCACTTGAGCCGGAACATGCGCGGCATCCCGTTCCCGGCAGGGCTGACGGCATCTGAAAAAGCGGCTGTGGTTAAAAGAACGTGCAGGGCTGTTTTCAGCAAAAACAGTTCCATAGCGCGTGACTTCCACTTTATTGATATGGCATCAATGAGTCTTGGGGAGGCTATAGCCCTTGCAGAGCGCGGTGTGGTAAGCGCGGATTTTATTGAAAACCGGTGTGGATGCGGCCTGCTTGTTTCAGAGGATGAAGCAGAGTGCATACTTGTAAATGGCGATGACCATTTTCTGATTCAGGTAAGGCTGCCCGGCCTTGCGCTGAAGGAGTCTTATGCGTTGGCAGACAGGCTCGATACTATTCTTGACAAATCGCTTAATTTTGCATTTGACAAAAGGCTTGGCTACCTTACATGCAACCCGGCACTTCTTGGCACAGGCATGATAGTTTCGCTTAATCTGCACCTGCCTGCACTTGCAGAAACAGGTGCCGCGGCACGGATTTCGTCAAACTTGCAGCCGCTCGGCATTTCTTTTTACAGCGCACTCAGCCCGTCGGCAGAAAGGCACGGGGCAATTTTCCGGCTTTCAAACAGGATGACGCTTGGGCTTTCGGAAAATGAAGCCATTACAAACCTGTGCGGCATTGCGGGGCAGATAATCGCGCAGGAAAGGGCGGCACGTGATAAGTTGATTAAAGATATTTCGGTGCAGGATACTGTTGAGCGTTCGCTCGGAATACTAAAAAGTGCCCGCCTGCTCGGATTTAACGAGTTTTTGGGCCTTGCGTCTATTATACGTTTTGGTATTGCGGCGGGGCTTGTAAAAAATATCAGCTTGTGCAAGGTGGATGGGCTTGTCATGTGTGTGCAGCCTGCTAACCTTGTGCTGCAGGCTGGGTATGGCCTGACACAAAATGAGGAACGTGCTTTTCGCGCTAAAATCGTCAGGGAAGCGCTTGCGCAGAGAGAAGGCAATGGCAATGGCTGAAAAAGCAGATGATGGACTTGCATCGGCACTACTGTTCAAGCTTGGCGAGGCTGTGCCGCATGATGCTGCAAGGGATGATGAAGCAGATGCGGTTATAAAACAGATTAATTCTGACAGTGGCGTGTTGATGAAAATCATATTGCTGTGCGGCAATCTGGAAAATCCGAAGCGGCTTTATATTTGTGCTAAGGCTTACAGCAGGCTTGGGAAAAAATATGCCGCCGATGCCGCGAAAGTTTTAAAAGCATATCTCATATCGCCAGGATGGGATGAGCTTCCGTCAGGTACCCGCACTGAAAATGGAGTAGCTGTCGACATTACAACAAGAATATATGATGACCTTTATATGGAGCTTGGCACGGCATATGCTGGCACTGAGAATTTAGAAAAAGCGCTTTCCACTTATAGGAAAGCGCATGACTTGGAGCCATACCGCATTATCTGTATTATAGAAGTTTCAAACACTCTTTTTTGCCTTGGAAGATACAAGGAAGCGATGGACTTTTTGTTGGGCCAGCGCGATAGCCCATACTGCAGGCCAAAAAAATACCGCGATGAAAACGGCAATGTACAAGTTGACCACTCTTTTCAGGAAGCACTGAACCGCCAGACAGAAGTTATGAAAAAGCGGATTGAAGGAATGGACTGACTTGACCATTTTGGTTTATATGAAATCCGTTATGATTTTTTTTTCACTTTCTGAAGGCGAATAAACAAAGCGGTCCATATGGTTGCCTTTGAAAAAATACTTTGGCGGTGACGGCCGGTATGAGAAGTCAAAAGTATCTATGATGACGAGCTTGACTTTCATTTTAGCCGGAAGGATGCTTTTTATGTAAACACTTGCCTGTTGGCCTGAGAAAACATTTTCTTTTGTTTCGGCAAGGCCGGCCAAGTTTGGTGTAAGTTCAACAAAAATGCCATATGGCTCAACTGAGCGTATGGTGCCGGCGACTGTTTCGTCTGCTGAAAACTGTGCGGCGTTTTCTTCCCAAGTGCCGAGCAGCTCTTTATGGCTTAAAGTAATTCGCCCGTTTTCGACCGATTTAACTATGGCACGGATATCCATGCCTACTGAAAAGCGCTCACGCGGATGGTCAATGCGTGATACTGAGATCGAGTCTATTGGCAGCAAAGCAACTATGCCGCAACCGATGTCGGCAAATGCGCCGAAGTTTTCAAGATGGGTTATCCTCGCATCGATGATGTCACCGGGCCGGAGTTTGGAAATGCGTTCTTTCTGGCATCTTTCCTGAGCTGCCCTGCGTGAAAGGAGCGCTGTCAAAGTGCCGTCGGGATTTTTTTCAAAGCCGGTTATAAGAAAACAAACGGGCTGATTTACACGTGATATTATGGCAATATCGCGCACAGTCCCTTCGCGGATGCCGATTGCGCCCTCTTCACGTGGAATGATTCCTTTCATGCATCCTAAATCGACCAAAAGTCTGTGTGAACTGTCACATATCGTGGCGCGGCTTTCAAGAATTTTGCCTTCACGGCAGGCGTCGTTGAGCGCTGAAAAGCTTTGCGTCGCGGCACGGTTTTCCTGTGTGTCGATGTTCCACCCTTCCGGGTAATATTCAAACATCACATTCCCTCCTTTTGTCTTTCGGTTATCTATATGCGCGGCAAAAGTCGGTCATTCTTTGTAATAGTGCTTAACCGCAGACTGTGTTTTTTACTAAGGAGGAATCATCGCGAAAAATGATTTGCATATCACTTTTGCTTGACAGATGGCAGCAGAAAATACTATAATAAAAAAATCGGCAATAATGGGAAGAAGTATGCTGAAGATTCCGGCACAGAGAGCCTGCGTAAGGTGAGAGCAGAGGCGGAGTCAGGCTGAAATACATCCCGGAGCCGCTGGGCCGAAACCAACTGGGCATTTCGCATGGTGGGCGTGTAAGCTTAGCCGTATGCGCACGTTACAGCGTATGGGTATTTTTGTACCCGCTGAGGCTGGCGCCGTGAGGCGGCAGCAAACTGAGGTGGTACCACGGAATAATTCCGCCCTCTGCAAAATTTTGGCAGAGGGCGTTTTTGGTGCCTCCTGCAGAAAGCTGAGGAGATAGCAATGGGAGTTTATGAGGAACTAAAAGAACGTGGCCTTCTTGCGCAGGCCACGGATGAAAAAAAAGTGCGAGACTTACTCAACAATGGCAAAACAGCATTTTATATAGGGTTCGACCCTACGGCAGACAGTCTTCATGTTGGCCATTTTATCCCGATAATGGTGGCTGCACATCTGCAGCACGCAGGCCACAGGCCAATTATGCTTTTTGGTGGCGGCACGGGCATGATAGGTGACCCAAGCGGCAAAACGGACATGCGCCGCATGCTCACAAAAGAGGAAATTAACCATAATATTTCATGTTTCAAAAAGCAGATGTCGCATCTTATAGATTTTTCGGATGGCTGTGCAATTATGGCAAACAATGCAGACTGGCTTTCTAATCTGAATTATATTGATTTTCTGCGCGACATAGGCGTGTGTTTTTCAGTGAACCGCATGCTTGCGGCTGAATGCTACAAACAGCGCCTTGAGCGTGGCCTTTCGTTCTTTGAGATGAATTATATGCTCATGCAGAGCTATGACTTTCTTGAGCTTTACAGGCGCTATGGCTGCCGACTTGAAATCGGCGGCGATGACCAGTGGAGCAACATCATCGGCGGTGTGGAGTTGATACGCCGCAAAGAGAATGCTGAGGCTTATGGCTTGACGGTTGCGCTCCTTACGAACAGCGAAGGCAAAAAAATGGGCAAAACAGAAAGGGGAGCTGTCTGGCTTGACCCGCAGAAAACTTCACCTTTCGACTTTTACCAGTATTGGCGCAACGTCAGTGACGGTGATGTGGTACGCTGCCTTAAAGTGCTTACCTTTGTTCCGCTTAAACAGATAAGTGAATTTGAGAGCCTGAAAGGCCAGCAGCTTAACGAGGCAAAAGAGCTCCTTGCCTATGAAGTCACACGCCAGATACACGGTAAGGAAGAAGCTTACAAAGCGAGAGATGCTGCACAGGCCATTTTCAGTAAAGGAATCGACGCTGAAAATATGCCTTCTACGGAAATTACTAATGCAGAGTTTGAAAACGGCAGGGTAAGCGTACTCGGCCTCCTTGTAAAAACTGGGCTTGCATCTTCCAAGGGCGAGGCCCGTAGGCTTATAAAGCAAGGCGGCGTAGCCGTTGACGGCAAAAAGATAAGTCAAGCCGACGCTTCACTTGCCGCTTCGGATTTCGAAAAGAATGGGAAGAGCTATGCGGTCCTGAAAAAAGGAAAAAAGATTTTTCATAAAGTGATTCTTAAATAAAGCAGTTTTTACGCAAAGCTCGGGCAGCCTTTAATCAGTTTTAAACAGGCTGCCCGCATTTTATTAATTGGCTGCGGATGCGGGAGGATGCGGTTTATGAAGAGAAAATATTCCTATTGGATGGCTCCTGCAGCTTCTGCAGCCATTCTGCTTTTGGTATATGCTGCATACGGCCTGTTTCCGTTTGGGAGCGGAACTATTTCATGGTGTGACATGAACCAGCAGGTTATCCCGTTCCTTATGGATTTTAAGGACATATTGTCTGGGAAAGCGAACATGTTCCTTAATATGCAAAATGCCGGGGGCATGAGCTTCTGGGGCGTGTTCCTGTTTTTCATAAGTAGCCCGTTTTCATTTCTCGTGCTACTTGTGAGCAAGGAGAAAATTTATTTTCTCGTTAACATTATGCTCCTGCTTAAGGTAATGCTCTGTTCGCTGACATCGTGCGGCTTTATGCTGCGCAGGTTCCGGAGCCTTTCAGCTGTGCAGGCGAGTGCTGTTTCGGTCATGTATTCCTTCTGCGGGTACATGATGTTTTATTACCAGAACATTGTTTGGCTTGACATAATGTGCCTTTTTCCGCTTCTGCTGATTGGCCTCGATAAACTGGTGCATGAGGGCAAACCGCTGTTTTATACGCTGATTTTTGCGGCAATCCTCACCGTGAATTTTTACCTTTCATACATGGTAGTCATTTTTATGGTACTTGCGATGGGGACATATCTTCTTTTCTGCGTTCCAAAAAATGAGCGTAAAAAAAAGGCCTTTATTTTTTGCCTTTCAACTTTGATTTCCGGCCTTATGACTGGTGTTGTTTGGGTGCCGTCTTTTATGCAGTACCTTTCTTCGGCGCGCACTGGCAACCTTGTTGCAAACCTGCGCTCAGGCGCATATTTTACGCGCATTAACACAACAGTGCCGGTGATTACGTGCACGGCTGCTGCCTGTGCGGCAGTGATTTTTGCAGTAGTTTTCATGCAAAAATACTGGGAAAATAGCACCGCATGGCTTTCCTGCATGCTGTTTTTGATGCTTGTCCCAGTCTTTATCCAGCCGGTGAATAAAATGTGGCATACAGGCAGTTACCAGTCGTTCCCTGTGCGCTATGGATACATTACCATATTCCTCGGCCTTATAATGCTGGCCGTGTGCATTTCATGGATAAACAGAGAAACGAAAATTCCAGAACAAAAAGGCCATAAAACTCTTTCGTGTATTATAGCAGTAGCTGCGATGGCAGCAGTCGCGTTTTGCTCTGCTGTAATCTTGCAGTGCAGCTTTAAAGATGTTACCGTCTACACGCGCACGCTATCTGGCAGCAACGGCAGCCTTGTGCGCCTGCTGATTTTTGCACTCTGTGCAACGTTTGCCTATCTTATTCTCCTTTTGGAGTACCATTATGGAAAAATCGAACAGCGTGTCTTTTCTGTTTTGCTATGTGCACTTACTGTAACTGAAGCGCTGTTTTATTCAAGTGTATATATAGGCTCCGCAAGGAACAACGCCGATTACTATGAGCCGATTATGGACTTAAGCGGCAGAATAATGGACAGTTCGCTTTACCATGTTAAGATGTACAGCAAATATTTCGACGTAAACCTTGTTGGTGGAATGGGCTACCCATCGCTCAGCCATTATACTTCATTGACATCGCGTGACTATCTTTTTGCAATGAAAAAGCTTGGCTACTCTTCTTACTGGATGGAAGTCGGCTCAAGCGGCGGCACGGAACTGACTGACGCGGTTCTCGGTAATAAATACTCGATTGTAAGGACTGACAGCAGGCAAAGCGGCCAAAAGTCCGTTTACTCAAACGGGCTTTATTCGGTAGTGGAGAACAAGAATTCCCTGCCAGCTGGCATTATAATGAAATCCGGCTCGATACAAAACCTTAAAAGGCTTCCTAATATGACACGCTTTAACATGCAGCAATATATTTTTCAGTCTGTGTTTTCTTCAAAAAAGAATTTGATTGAAGAGTATCAGCCGGCTGCTTTAAAAAATATCCGTATGTCTGAAAACGGCAAATACCGTTTATCGCTTGAAAGCCCATACCGTGAAGGCACTGTTTTATACAGAATACCGGTAAAAGGCACGCAGACGCTTTATTTCGACTGCTTTGACAGGCTTGGCAATTATCTTATGGAACCGTTAAACTCAAGCTTTTCGATTACCGTAAACGGGAAAATGATAGATATCCGGTATCCGTCGCAGTCGTCAAACGGCATTTACCGCCTCGGAACTTTTACGAACCAGACAGTAGGTATTGAGGTTGGCGTTCAAAAAAATGTTTACGCAAAGTCATTCGGTGTAGCCGGCCTTAAGGAAGATGTGCTTTCGGAAGCAGTGGCAAATACAAAGCGTGCGTCGCTCCACCAGTCGGGCAATTCTATAATTGGTACTGCCGCTGCCGACAGCAGCGATGAATATCTTTTTCTGCCGGTTCAGTACAGCAATGGTTTTTCAGCCGAAATAAATGGCAGGCACGCTCCCGCTTTACGTGTATTTGATACTTTTATGGCGGTAAAACTCGAAAAGGGGAATAACAAAGTTAAAATTTCATATATTCCAGACGGTTTTGTGCAGGGCGTTGTAGTTTCAATTTGCGGAGCAGCGGCGCTTTTACTGCTGATAGTTGCATTCCGCAAAGGATGGACTGAACGCGCAAAACATCTGCAGTCTGTTTTCGCAGTGCTTTTTGCAGCACTTTTTGTCTTTACTATTTTGGCGGTTTATATTCTGCCGGTTATCATATACCTCACTTAGACACAAATTGGCAGCAAAAAAGCAGCTTCCCGAGATTCGGAAGGCTGCTTTTGCTTATGCATAAAAATATGTAGTCAAACAATTCCCTGTGCAAGCATTGCATCGGCAATTTTTTTGAAACCGGCAATATTGGCGCCCATTACATAATTTTTCGCAGAACCGTATTCTTCTGCGGCTGCCGCCGTATTGTGGAATATATTGCCCATTATGTTTTTAAGTTTGCTGTCCACTTCGTCAAATGTCCATGAGAGGCGTGCGCTGTTCTGGCACATTTCAAGGGCAGAAACCGCAACGCCACCGGCGTTCGAAGCCTTGCCCGGCGAATAGAGGACGCCGTGTTCCTGCAGATATTTTGCCGCGTCAGGTGATGTTGGCATATTGGCGCCTTCTGCAACTGCAAAAACGCCGTTTTTAACGAGTTCCTTTGCATCATTCAACAGAAGCTCATTCTGGGTTGCACATGGCAGCGCGATGTCGCAAGGAATGCTCCATACGCCTTTGCCTTCATGGTACTGCGCGTGCGGATGGCTTTCCTGGTACTCGGAAATACGGCCGCGGCGGCCTTCCTTAATCGCCTTAACGGCTTTCAAATCAATGCCGTCAGGATCATACACCCATCCGGTAGAGTCGCACATAGTAACAACCTTCGCACCCATCTGCTGTGCCTTTTCACAGGCATAGATAGCGACGTTGCCGGCTCCGGAAATATCTATCGTTTTGCCTTTAATGGATTTGCCGTTGGCTTTCAGCATGGCGTCGAGAAAATAGAGCAGGCCGTAACCTGTTGCTTCGGTGCGCGCAAGTGAACCGCCATAAGAAAGGCCTTTGCCTGTTAGGATACCCTCATAATGGCCGGTGATGTGTTTATATTGGCCGTACAGGTAACCTATTTCTCTTCCGCCTACGCCGATGTCACCGGCAGGAACGTCAATGTCCGGGCCGATATGGCGGTAAAGCTCTGTCATGAAACTCTGGCAGAACGCCATAACCTCGCGGTCTGACTTACCCTTAGGGTCGAAATCCGCGCCGCCTTTGCCGCCGCCTATCGGCAGGCCGGTGAGTGAATTTTTGAAAATCTGCTCAAAACCAAGAAATTTTATAATGCTGATATTGACTGACGGGTGGAAGCGCAGCCCGCCTTTGTAAGGGCCGATGGCATTGTTGAACTGCACGCGGTAACCACGGTTTACGTGCACATGGCCGCTGTCGTCTACCCAGGCGACACGAAACCTGATTTGGCGGTCCGGCTCTGTAAGGCGCTCGATGATACCCTCTTTTTGGTACTGCGGATTACTTTCAATCACAGGCTCAAGGGACTTAAGTACAGTTGTCACAGCCTGAAGGAATTCAGGCTGGTCAGGATTTTTTTCGGCCAGCAAATTAAGCTGGTCATCTACGTATGACATTATGTTTCCTCCCTGTTTGTTTTTGAAAATGCGTGCGGCTGGATTGGCCGCCTTAATTATTTAACATAATAGCACATAAAAGTAGGAAAGACAACGAAAAAACTTTAAATAACAATTATTTTATATCAATTTTATAAACTAAATAAACCTAAAAGTGCTGCTGGAATTTTCAAATATTTATTCGGCAGCAAAAAAATTGACACGTAGATATAAATAGAATAAAATGAGTCTAAAAGAATGCAGTAATGCAATATTAGAATAAAAGCTGCCCTGTGGCGGCCTAACGACTTTTGAGGGGGAATCAGATTGGAAAAAGACAAAAGAGACGACATTCTGCGCGTTGTAAAGGAAGAGGATGTAAAATTCATACGCCTCCAGTTTACCGATATTTTCGGAACTTTAAAGAGTGTTACCATAACTTCCTCGCAGCTTGAGAAAGCCCTTGACAACAGATGTATGTTTGACGGTTCTTCTATTGAAGGCTTTGTTCGCATTGAGGAATCTGATATGTA
The DNA here is from genome assembly GCA_002316805.1 of Ruminococcaceae bacterium UBA1036. Lineage (GTDB taxonomy): Bacteria > Bacillota > Clostridia > Oscillospirales > Acutalibacteraceae > Thermocaproicibacter. The sequence continues at coordinate 249,190 of DCEF01000010.1, read as the reverse complement.
TCTGCACCCTGACCTCAATACGTTTGTGATATTCCCATGGTATACGCAGAACGGCCGCATTGCCCGCATAATATGCGATATCTACCTTCCCGACGGCATGCCGTTTCAAGGTGACCCGCGGTATGTACTCCGCAGAACGTTGGAATGCGCGTCAAGCATGGGCTACACATTTAATGTAGGGCCGGAATGTGAGTTCTTCCTATTTAACACAGACGAGTTTGGCCACCCGACAACAGTGACACACGACACTGCCGGTTACTTTGACCTTGGGCCGTCTGATGTTGGGGAGAACTGCCGCCGAGATGTTTGCCTTAACCTTGAAGAGATGGGTTTTGAAATAGAGGCGTCACACCATGAAGTTGCATGCGCGCAGCACGAAATAGATTTCAAGTACAGTGAAGCGCTTTCGGCTGCCGACAACCTGCTGATCTTCAAGCTTGTTGTGAAAAAATGCGCCGAGGCCAACGGGCTCTGCGCAACATTTATGCCGAAGCCGGTTACAGGCTGCGCAGGTTCCGGCATGCACACAAACATGTCGCTTTTCCGCAGCGGGCAGAACGCGTTCTATGATGCTGAGAAAGAATCGGGCATCAGCGACATATGCCTAAGCTTTATTGCAGGCATAATGAAACATATAAAGGGAATATGCGCTGTGACGAACCCACTTGTCAATTCATATAAAAGGCTTATTCCGGGCTTCGAAGCGCCGTGCTATATTGTGTGGACGACAAGTAACCGCAGCGCGCTTGTGCGCATACCGGCCGAGCGTGGCGAAGGAACCCGTGTGGAGCTGCGCAACCCGGATCCTGCCTGCAACCCATACCTTTCTTTTGCGCTTTTGCTTGCTGCAGGCCTTGACGGCATTAAGAAAAATATGAAGCCTGAGCCACCTGTTTCGGCCAATGTATACGATTTGAGCGCAAGAGAGCGAAAGCGCCTCGACATTGAAAGCCTGCCGCATGATTTAAACGGAGCTGTTTCGGAGATGAAAGCCGACCCGCTTATCCGCGAAACGCTTGGGGACCATGTCTTTGAGAAATATGTTGAGGCGAAAGAGAAAGAATGGCGTGAATATTCCACAACGGTAACGGAATGGGAGCTCCGCCGCTACCTAAACCAGTTTTAATATGTGCAAAGCCATATTTCTTGACGTGGGGTTGTGGGTATGAGCAGCATTATTGTGGCAAATTCAAGTCCGGATTACGCGAAAAGGATAGCGGCTCTTTTCCGCTCAAGCGGATTGTATGTCGGTGGCGTGTGCGTGAGCGGCGCGCAGCTGATGGATTTTGCACACAGGCACTATCTCGGCGGCGTTGCCGTATGCAGCGTTAAGCTCAAAGATATGATGGCGGTAAACCTACCGCATATAATTGGCCAGAACTATGATTTTGTCTACCTTGTAAGCCCAAATTTTGCGGGGATATGCAGCTCGCTCAATGCCACAAGCCTGATAATGCCGATTAACCGCGTCAATCTGCTTTCGACTGTCAATATGTTTTTAAACCTTGCCGAACACACCCCCACGGCCATAAAAAAACAGATAGACAGCGGCGCAGTCGATGAGAAGCAAACAATATTAAAAGCTAAAAACCTGCTTATTACACGGAACAACCTTACTGAGCCTCAGGCACACAGGCTTATCCAGAAAAAGAGTATGGATACAGGCAGAAAAATGGCCGAAACGGCCATGATAATCCTTAACTCATAAAATCTTTTCAGGGAGATCACTTTCATGAAACTGTACTTTACCAAAATGCAAGGCATAGGGAATGACTATATCTATGTTGACTGCATAACAAAAGACCAGCGTGTAAAAGACCCATCAGCACTTTCAGTCCGCCTGAGCGACAGGCATTTCGGCGTTGGTTCAGACGGAATTATTTTTATTGAGCCTTCGGCGTCTGCCGACTGCAAAATGGATATGTATAATGCGGACGGTTCGCGCGGAATGATGTGCGGCAACGGCATACGCTGCGTAGGCAAATATGTTTACGATCATGGCATTGTAAAAAAAGATGCGCTGGCAGTTGAAACTCTAAGTGGCATAAAGACGCTCCGCCTCGTAGTAAAAGGCGGAAAAGTGAGCACGGTTGAGGTTAATATGGGAAAGCCTATCCTCGAGCCGGAAAAAATTCCGGCAAAGTTTCCAGGCAGCAGGGCGGTAAACGTTCCAATTTCAGTCGGAGGCAGGCAATTTCACGTAACGTGTATCTCAATGGGCAACCCGCACTGTGTGCTTTTTACTGAAAATACAGACGATATACCTCTTTGGCAGATTGGGCCGAAGTTCGAAAAGCACCAAGCGTTTCCGCAGAATGTAAACACAGAGTTTGTGAAAGTCATAAACCGCAGTGAAATAAAGATGCGCGTTTGGGAGCGCGGCTCTGGAGAAACACTTGCCTGCGGGACAGGCACTTGTGCGGCGGCTGTTGCTTGCATGCTTAATGGAAAAACTGAGCGCAGCGTGCTTGCCCATCTTAAAGGCGGCGATCTTAATATCCGCTGGGATGAAACTTCGGGTGATGTGTTTATGACTGGACCCGCTGAATATTCTTTTGACGGTTCAGTCGAAATCTGATATAATAAAAGCTCAGAACGTACATTTTTGAATTATTGAGGAAGGGAATGTGCAAATCTTGCTGAAAATCAATGAGAATTTTGCAAAACTTCCAGCAAATTACCTGTTTGCGGAAATCGACAGCCGCGTTAAAAAATTTTCGCAGCAGCATCCGGAAATGGAAATACTCCGCCTCGGTATAGGCGATGTGACAAGGCCGCTGCCGGAAGCTGTGACAGACGCCATGTCTAAGGCGGCGCAGGAGCTTAGCCATAAAGAAACTTTCAGAGGATACGGGCCGGAAAACGGTTACCTTTTCCTTCGGAAGGCCATAAGCGAACATGATTACAAACAAAGGGGAATAGACATAGAGCCTGATGAGGTGTTTATCAGTGACGGCGCGAAAAGCGACACGGGCAGCATAGGCGACATATTCTCGGTTGACAACACCGTCGCTGTGTGCGACCCTGTCTATCCGGTTTATGTAGATACCAATGTGATGGCGGGCCGTGCCGGAAACTATGTAAAAGGCAAGGGCTTTGATAAAATCGTCTATATGCCGTGCCGCAGGGAAAACGGCTTTATGCCGCAGATACCCGAGCGCCATGCCGACATGATTTATCTCTGTTTCCCAAATAATCCAACAGGCATTGGCATAAAAAAGCCGGAGCTTAAAAAATGGGTTGACTACGCCCTTGAAAATAAAGCGGTAATACTGTATGACGCAGCCTACGAAGCTTTTATAACGGAAACTGATATGCCGCACAGCATTTTTGAAATTGATGGTGCGAAAAAATGCGCCATCGAATTCCGAAGCTTTTCAAAAACAGCGGGTTTTACGGGTGTGCGTTGCGCTTACACAGTGATCCCTAAAGAGCTTCAGTTCGGCAGTGTATATCTCAACCATCTGTGGGGGCGCAGGCAGTCTACAAAAATGAACGGCGTTTCATATCCTGTGCAGCGTGCAGCAGAGGCTGTTTTTACGCCGGAAGGGCAGGCAGGCATAAAGGAAAATATTGCGTGCTACCACGAAAATGCGCGGATTATACGTGAGGGCCTTTCTAAAGCGGGATTTGAAACTTACGGAGGCATTAATTCCCCTTATGTGTGGATGAAGGTGCCGGATGGCTTTACTTCATGGGAATTTTTCGACAGTCTGCTTTCAAAAGCCGGTGTGGTTGGTACGCCTGGCTCAGGCTTTGGCCCGTGTGGTGAAGGCTATTTCAGGCTTACAGCTTTTAATACAAAGGAAAATACGCTGAAAGCCGTACAGCGCATAACGGACACATTTGCAAAATGAAGGCGGTTTATTCGCCGATAATTTACAGAACGGTTGGTGAATCATGAAAGCGTTACTGATGCTTGAAAACGGTTCCTGTTTTGAGGGCACTGGCTTTGGCTGTGAAAAAGACACACTATGTGAAGTCGTTTTCAACAGCGCCATGTGCGGCTATACGGAGCTCCTTACTGACCCTTCCTATGCGGGACAGGGTGTTGTTATGACGTATCCGCTCATCGGAAATTACGGGATATGCTATGATGACGCGGAATCATCGAGGCCATGGCTTTCGGCTTATATTGTTCACCGTGTGTCAGACGTCGCGAGCAATTTCAGGGCTGACACCGATTTGAACACTTTTCTTAAAAATAATTCCGTGTCTGGAATTGAAAACATAGATACCCGTGCCCTTACGAAAGTCTTGCGTGAGAGCGGCACAATGAAGGGCATGATTGCGTACGGCGATTCTGTGGACAAAGAAAAAATGATTGAGAAGATAAAAGCCTACAGGCTTAAATCATTGGTGCCGCAGGTAAGCTGTAGGGAGCCGCGGGTTTACGGCGATGGGCCTGTAAAGGTTTCACTCATAGATTACGGCGTAAAAAACAACATTATCCGTTCGCTTGTTTCCCGCGGTTGCACTGTCAAGCGTTTTCCACACAGTGCTGCGCTTGAAGATGTAATGGCCTTTGACCCCGATGGCATAATGCTTACAAACGGCCCTGGTGACCCGAAAGAATGCGTAAAAGAAATTGCGGAGCTAAAGCGTATTTATGAGCACGGAATCCCCACTTTTGCTATTTGCCTGGGCCATCAGCTTATGGCGCTTGCCCATGGTTTTGATACATACAAGTTAAAATACGGCCACCGCGGCATAAACCATCCGGTAAAAAGGATGTCTACGGGCAGAGTTTACATAACGTCGCAGAACCATGGGTTTGTGGTGGACGAAAAAACAATTGATCCTTCAGTCGCTGATGTCAGTTTCAAGAGCATGAATGATGGCAGCATTGAAGGATTAACTTATAAAAACAGGAAAACCTTTTCTGTGCAGTTCCATCCGGAGGCCGCTCCGGGGCCGCACGATACCGCTTTTCTGTTTGACCGGTTTATGAGCCTGATGGGAGGGGAGCGGCTGTGAAAAGAAAAGATATCAAAAAAGTAATCATTATAGGTTCAGGGCCTATAATTATAGGCCAGGCCGCTGAGTTTGACTATGCGGGCACGCAGGCATGCCGTGCGCTGCGTGAAGAGGGCGTAGAAGTTATACTGATAAATTCAAACCCTGCAACTATAATGACAGACCGCCAGATTGCGGACAAGGTCTATATTGAGCCCCTCACAACAGAAACAATTAAAAAAGTTATCTTAAAAGAAAATCCGGACAGCATACTTCCTACGCTTGGCGGGCAGAATGCCCTTAACCTCGCTGTGGAGCTTGAGGAATCGGGCTTTCTTAAAGAGCATAATGTTGAGATGATAGGCACTAATGCTGACACTATCCGCAAGGCGGAAGACCGCGAGCTTTTTAAAGAGACTATGCAGAAAATAGGGGAGCCTGTTGCACCGAGCGAAATAGCGGAAGATATTGAAGGCTGCATTAAGGCAGCCAACAGAATAGGCTATCCTGTTGTTATACGCCCTGCGTATACGCTCGGGGGGAGCGGCGGAGGTTTTGCAAACAATGAGGAGGAACTTGTTGAGATAGCGAAAGTTGGCCTTAACCGCAGCAGGGTTCACCAGGTGCTTGTTGAGCGCAGCATAGCAGGCTGGAAAGAAATAGAGTACGAAGTCATGCGTGACCATAAGGGAAACTGCATAACTGTCTGCAATATGGAAAATATCGACCCTGTGGGCGTGCATACGGGCGACTCAATAGTTGTTGCGCCGTGCCAGACGCTTGCCGACAAAGAATTGCAAATGCTGCGCACATCAGCTCTTAATATAATACAGGAGCTGAAAATTGAAGGCGGCTGCAATGTGCAGTTTGCGCTTAACCCAAACAGCTTTGAGTATGCGGTGATTGAAGTAAATCCACGTGTCAGCCGTTCTTCGGCGCTCGCCTCAAAAGCTACAGGTTACCCTATAGCTAAAGTCGCTTCAAAAATTGCCCTTGGATATACGCTTGACGAGATACCAAACGCTATAACTAAAAAGACATATGCGTGCTTTGAGCCGACGATGGACTACTGTGTTGTAAAAATCCCGCGTTGGCCGTTCGACAAGTTTATACATGCAAGGCGTATACTCGGCACGCAGATGAAGGCTACGGGCGAAGTTATGGGCATTGCGCCAAACTTCGAAGCGGCGCTGATGAAGGCAATCCGCTGCCTTGAGCAGAATACATACAGCCTCCTTGACGATACGCTGAAGGACCTTTCAGATGAAGAACTTGACAAGCGCCTGCATGTCGTTGATGACCGCCGGCTCTGGGTAGTTGCAGAGTCGCTGCGCCGCGGCGTTACAAAGGAAAAAATACACGGAATTACAAAAATAGACATTTGGTTCCTGCAAAAGTTCCAGGACATCATTGAGATGGAAAAGAAAATTGCAGTGGGGCCAATGGACGAAGAGTTGCTCCGCAAGGCAAAGGAGTATGAATTCCTCGACAAGACGATTTCCAAGCTCAGCGGGATTTCAGTAAGTGACCTGCGCGCCATGCAGAAGGAGTGGAATATCCGTCCTGTATATAAAATGGTAGACACATGCGCCGCGGAATTTGACGCCGCAACACCTTATTATTACTCAAGGTACGGCGTACAGAACGAATCAAGCCCTGAAAGTGGCAGAAAGAAAGTGCTTGTAATAGGCTCTGGGCCTATACGCATAGGGCAGGGCATAGAGTTCGATTTTTGCTCAGTGCACAGCGTTTGGGCACTTAAAGAATACGGCTTTGAGACGATTATTGTAAATAATAACCCTGAAACTGTAAGCACCGATTTTGATGTTGCAGACAAACTCTACTTCGAGCCGCTGACGGAAGAGGATATTCTCCATATAGTTGAGCTTGAAAAGCCTGACGGCGCCGTTGTGCAGTTCGGCGGGCAAACAGCCATAAAGCTTGCGAAAGACATTGAAAATATGGGCGTGCCGCTTCTCGGCAGCACGTCGGACAGTATAGATGCTGCGGAGGACCGTGAACGCTTTGACGAAATACTTAACCAGTGCCGGATACCGCGTGCGGCAGGCCGTACGGTATTTACATGTGACGAAGCGATAGCAGCTGCGCATGAACTCGGGTACCCTGTGCTCGTGCGTCCGTCGTATGTACTCGGCGGCCAGGGCATGCAGATAGCCTATTCTGACCAGGACATAATTGACCAGATAGGAATTATCAACCGTGTTGTGCAAGAGCACCCGATACTTGTGGACAAATACATCATGGGTACCGAAGTGGAGGTAGACGCCGTATGCGACGGTACCGACACAATGATTCCGGGCATAATGCAGCACATAGAGCGCGCCGGCATACATTCCGGCGACAGCATTTCAGTCTATCCGCCGATAAGCGTAGACAGCAGAATGCAGAGCCTCATCGTTGAGTACACGCGCAGCCTTGCAAAAGCACTTAAAGTTGTTGGGCTTCTTAATGTGCAGTACATTGTGAAAGATGAAAAAGTCTATGTAATAGAAGCAAACCCGCGCTCTTCACGCACGGTGCCATATATAAGCAAAGTAACCGGTATACCGATTGTCCCGCTTGCAGTAGGAACGTTTTTCGGCAAGACTCTGCCTGAGATGGGTTACCATTACGGTCTGCAGAAAGAGCGCCCGCTTGTTGCCGTGAAAATGCCTGTGTTCTCGTTTGAAAAGCTCTACGGGCAGGATGTGAGCCTCGGCCCAGAGATGAAATCCACAGGTGAAGTCCTCGGTGTGGCGAAAACATATGACGAAGCCCTTATTAAAGCGTTCTACGGCGCAGGTGTCCACAAAATTGAAAAGGGCAATGTAATAATAACGGTAAAAGATTCCGACAAGGAAGAGATGCTTCCGATTGCAGAAGGCCTTTATGACCTCGGCTGGACCATATACTCAACGGCAGGGACGTCCGAATTTCTTAATGGCCACGACATCCCTACTATACGCCTGCACAAAATAGGCGCAGGCAAGCCTGATATTCTCGACCAGATACTTTCGGGGAAAATAAATCTTGTTATAAACACGCCGTCAAAAAGCGTCGCCCATCACCGCGACGGCTATAAGATACGCCGCAACGCTGTTGAAGCAGGCATACCGTGCCTTACATCGCTTGACACGGCAAACGCATTTTTAAGGTGTGCACGCCATGTTGAAACAACGCAGCTTTCCGTTGTAGACATAACAAAAGTATCGTCGTTTCTCAATTTTATCTGACAGCCATTCACCCATTTATATAAATTAAGCGGAGGGAAAAGAGCTATGGAAAAAAGAGAACAGTTGTATGAAGGAAAAGCCAAAAAGGTCTTTGCTACCGATGATCCAGACCGCTGCATAGTCGATTATAAAGACGATGCCACGGCATTCAACGGCCAGAAAAAGGGTACGATCACCGGCAAGGGCATTGTAAACAACAAGATGTCAAACTATCTTTTTAAGCTGCTTGAAAGCAAGGGTATACCTACTCATTTTGAAAAGCAACTCAGCGACAGGGCGACCCTTGTGAAAAAAGTTCAGATAGTCCCTCTTGAAGTGATTGTAAGGAACAAAGCGGCTGGTAGCCTTGCAAAGCGCCTCGGTATGAAAGAGGGTTCGGAACTGCGCTGCCCTGTGCTTGAGTTTTGCTATAAGAGTGACGAACTTGGCGACCCGATGGTAAATGAAACCCATATCCTTGCCGCAGGATTCGCAACAAAGGAAGAAATTGACGAAATCAGCAAAATGGCAATGAAGATAAATAAAATACTTATAGATTTCTTCCTCTCTGTAAATATTGAGCTGATCGATTTTAAGCTCGAATTCGGCCGCTACCATGGCACGATAATTCTTGCGGATGAGATTTCACCCGATACATGCCGGCTTTGGGATGTGCGTACACATGAAAAGCTTGACAAAGACCGTTTCCGCCGGGACCTTGGCGGCGTCGAGGAAGCATACCAGGAAGTTATGAAAAGGATAGGCCTGTAAATGGAACAGAATCAGGTTGGCGATACGTTTGAAGAAGAGCATCCAGGGGAAGAATGCGGCGTTTTCGGGATTTTTTCGGATGGCACCGTAAATCCCGCCTATGCTGTGTATAATGGCCTGCTTGCACTTCAGCACCGTGGGCAGGAAAGCTGCGGCATTGCCGTAAGCGACCGCGGCGTGATTTCGTACTCCAAAGATATGGGGCTTGTAACGGAAGCGTTCAACCATAAAACTCTCGACAGCCTCGTTGGGCAGATGGCAGTAGGCCATGTGCGCTACTCAACTTCAGGTGCAAGCGTGAGGGAAAATGCGCAGCCGCTTGTCATGCGCTACATTAAAGGCACACTTGCCATTGCGCACAACGGCAACCTTACAAATGCCTTTGAACTTCATCAGGTGCTTGCGCGCCAGGGCTGCATTTTCCAGACAACGACCGATACGGAAGTAATTGCTTATATGATTGCACGTGAGCGTGTGAATGCGCCTTCAATAGAGGAAGCTATCCACCGAGCTATGCCGAAGCTGCACGGTGCTTATTCCATGGTGGTAATGAGCCCACAGAAAGTAATCGCAGCGCGTGATCCGCATGGCTTTAGGCCGCTGTGCATTGGCAGAATCAACAATTCGTACGTGTTTGCTTCCGAGACGTGCGCGCTCGACGCATGCGGTGCCGAATTTATACGCGACGTAAAGCCGGGCGAAATAGTTGTTGCCAGTAGCGGCGGGCTGCACAGCATTTATGACCATGTTGATGTAAAAAAATCGCTATGCATATTTGAGTATATTTATTTTGCAAGGACGGACAGTATAATTGACGGCATAAGCGTTTATGAAGCGCGTAAAAGGGCGGGCCGCCTTCTCGCAAGGCAGAAGCCTGTAGATGCTGATATGGTAATCGGCGTTCCCGAGTCAGGCATTGATGCCGCTATAGGCTACAGCGAAGAGTCAGGCATACCTTACCAGAAAGGGATAGTTAAAAATTCATATATAGGCCGTACGTTTATAAGGCCAAGCCAGCCTGAGAGGGAAAAAAGCGTGCGCCTGAAGCTTAACCCGCTTGCGACCGCCGTGCGCGGCAAGCGCATAGTTATGCTCGATGACTCGATAGTGCGAGGCACAACGAGTGCTCGCATTGTTTCCATGCTAAAAGACTGCGGCGCAAAGGAAGTGCATCTGCGCATAAGCTCACCGCCTTTTTTGTGGCCATGCTATTACGGTACGGATATACCTTCGAAAGATGAACTGATTGCGTATAGACATTCGGTAGAAGAAATAGGTAAGCTCAGCTATGCCGATTCCATAGATTTCCTAAGGCTTGAGAACCTTCCTAAAATGCTTGGAAACCGTTGCACCGGTTTCTGCGACGCATGCTTTTCCGGCAATTATCCGGCAGAGATACCCGACATACACACTTCCAACAATGAACATGATTACTGCACTCCAATCAAACGGCTTTAAGTCATGGAGGTTTCAAATTGAAAGATACTTATGAATCCCCGCTTTCGTCGAGGTATGCCGACGATAAGATGAAATATTTGTTTTCACCAGATAAAAAATTCCGCACATGGCGCCGCCTATGGATTGCTTTGGCTGAGGCCGAAAAGGAGCTTGGCCTTAACATTACGCAGGAACAAATTGACGAGATGAAATCCCATGCAGACGACATAAACTATGATGTCGCTGAAGCGCGCGAAAAAGTGGTGCGGCATGATGTTATGTCACATGTTTATGCTTTTGGCATCCAGTGCCCGAAAGCAGAACCGATAATACACCTCGGAGCCACATCATGCTATGTGGGTGATAATACCGATATTATTATTATGCGTGAAGCGCTGCAGCTTGTCCGTGATAAGCTTGTACGCGTTGTGCGTATCCTTGCAAAATTTGCGGAAAAATACAAAAGCCTCCCAACACTTGCATTTACACATTTTCAGCCTGCACAGCCGACAACAGTTGGCAAGCGTGCTGCTCTCTGGCTCCAGGACATACTCATTGACCTTGAAGATGTGGAATATGTCATGTCGGGCATGAAGCTACTCGGCTCAAAAGGGACAACCGGCACACAGGCAAGCTTCCTTGAACTGTTTGACGGCGACCATGAAAAAGTGCGTAAGCTCGATAAGATTATTGCAGGTAAGATAGGCTTTAAAGAGTGCTTTGCAGTTTCAGGGCAGACGTACACAAGAAAACTCGACAGCCGCGTGCTTGCTGCCCTCAGCGGCATTGCACAGAGCGCCGCAAAGTTTTCCAATGATATACGTCTGCTTCAGCACATGAAAGAAGTTGAGGAGCCGTTCGAAAAAAATCAGATTGGTTCTTCTGCAATGGCATACAAGCGCAATCCAATGCGCAGCGAACGGATAGCTTCGCTTGCACGTTATGTGATTGTAGACAGCCTTAACCCGTGCATTACGGAGGCAACTCAGTGGTTTGAACGTACGCTTGACGACTCCGCCAACAGGCGCATAAGCATTCCAGAAGCATTCCTTGCCGTTGATGGAATCCTTAACCTCTACGCCAACGTGGCAGACGGCCTTGTCGTTTACCCAAGAGTCATAAAAAAGCACCTTGAAAGCGAGCTGCCGTTTATGGCTACGGAAAACATTATGATGGATGCCGTCAAGCGCGGAGGCGACCGCCAGAAGCTGCACGAGCATATACGTCAGCACTCGATGGCTGCCTCACGCGTTGTAAAAGAAGAGGGCGGTAAAAACGATTTGCTTGAGAGAATTGCAAACGACCCGATTTTCGGGGTTTCGCTTGAAGATTTAAACAAGATTGCCAACCCTGAGAAGTATGTGGGCTGTGCTCCGCAGCAGACGGAAGATTTCATCTCTGGAACGGTTAAGCCTGTTTTGGAAAGATACAGCAGTGTCACAGATGAAAAAGCAGAAATCAGCGTATAATTTGGTTTGCCTTTTTTCTATTTTCATGCTATAGTGTAAAGACTATGTCATGCTGCCTTTTGCCGCGGGAGGCAGTTAGGCTACTTTATTTACTAACGCGGAGCAGTAAACAATGGAGTGATGATTTGAAATGGTAACAGCTATTGTAGGGGCAGACTGGGGCGACGAAGGCAAAGGCAAAATAACTGATGTGGAGGCCGAAAAGTCAGACATCGTTGTTCGCTTTCAAGGCGGATATAATGCCGGCCATACGATTGTAAATGAATATGGCAAGTTCGCGCTTCATCAACTGCCTTCAGGCGTTTTTCATAGCAATATAACAAACATTATTGGAAATGGGGTTGCCCTGAATCCTGAAAAATTTGTTTCGGAGCTCGACAGCATAACGTCGCGCGGAGTTCCAAAACCTAAAATATTGATTTCGAACCGCACACAGATACTGATGCCTTATCACGTCCTTCTCGACACATGCGAAGAGGCGAGGCTGGCATCGCATTCTTACGGTTCGACAAAATCAGGCATTGCACCTTTTTACTCAGATAAATTTGCAAAAATCGGTTTCCAGGTCAGTGAGCTTTTCGGCGGAGAATCATATCTGCGCGAAAAAATTGACCATGTAATAGCAATTAAGAATGTCCTTTTAGAGCATCTGTACCATCAGCCGAAGCTTAACGCCGACGATGTTTATCATAAACTGATGGAATATAAAAAAATTATTGAGCCTTATGTCACTGATACGTTTAAATTTCTTTCAAAAGCGGTGAAAGACGGAAAAAATATTCTCCTTGAAGGCCAGCTCGGGGCGCTTAAGGATCCTGACTTCGGCATTTACCCAATGGTCACATCTTCAAACACCCTTGCAGCTTATGGCGCCGTAAGCACCGGCATTCCGCCGTATGAAATCAAAAATATAATAGCTGTTGTAAAAGCTTACTCAAGTGCAGTTGGGGCAGGCGAATTTGTAAGTGAAATCTCAGGCAAAGAGGCCGATGAGCTTCGCCGCAGAGGCGGAGACAACGGTGAGTTCGGAGCGACTACTGGGCGCCCGCGTAGAGTCGGCTGGCTTGACCTCGTCGCTTCACGCTATGGCTGCCACGTGCAGGGAGCTACATGTGTTGCACTGACAGTTCTCGACGCGCTTGGCTACCTTGATGAGATTCCAGTGTGTGTTGCCTATGAGCTTGACGGAAAGCAAATAGATTATTTCCCGACAACTGTGGAACTGCAGCGCTGCAAACCTGTATGGAAGGTTATGCCGGGCTGGAAATGCAATATCCGCGGCATTAAAAAATATAAAGACCTTCCCGACAACGCAAAACGTTATGTGGAATTTGCGGAAGAAAAAATTGGAGTGCCAATTAAAATAATATCTAATGGTCCTGCACGCAGCAATATAATTTACCGCTGAATATTTTGAAACGGCGCCGACAGTTTCTGCCGGCGTTTGTTGTTTTTAAGGATTAATGCAGGAAAGAGGGAATAAATAGAATATGCAAAGTAATGAAACTATTCTTGTGATGGATTTTGGGGGGCAGTACAGCCAGCTTATTGCAAGGCGTGTGCGCGACCTCAACGTTTACTGTGAAATTAAATCATACCGTACTCCTGCTGAAAAGATTACTGCATGCGGTGGTTATAAGGGCATTATTTTTTCCGGTGGACCAAACAGTGTGTATGCAGATAGAGCGCCATGCTGTGATAAAAAAGTGCTTGAGCTCGGCATTCCAGTTCTCGGCATTTGTTACGGTGCACAGCTTATGGCAAAACTGCTGGGGGGCGATGTCGCTAAAAGTGATTTGCGCGAATATGGCAAAACACCGGTCAAAACGGAAGTTGGAACTGACCTTTTCTCAGATATGTCTGAAAAGTCTGTTTGCTGGATGAGCCATACCGATTATATTTCCAAAGTACCTAAAGGATTTAATATAACGGCCGTAAGCAAGTCATGCCCTGCCGCCGCGATGGAAGACAGTGCCCGAAAACTGTATGCAACACAGTTCCATCCTGAAGTTGAGCATACGGAGTATGGCCAACAGATACTAAAAAATTTCCTTTTTAAAATCTGCAAATGCTCCGGAACTTGGAGAATGGACTCTTTTATTGCTTCAACGGTTTCATCGCTTAAACAGAAAATAGGCAACAAAAAAGTTATTTGTGCCCTTTCTGGGGGCGTGGATTCATCTGTTGCGGCAGTCCTTGTCCACCGAGCGGTAGGCAAAAACCTGACATGCGTTTTTGTTAACCACGGCCTTTTGCGCAAAGGCGAAGGTGAAGAGGTGGAACGTGTATTCCGCGAGCAGTTTGACATAAACCTCATATGTGTCGACGCCAAGCAACGCTTCCTTTCTAAATTGGCAGGCGTTACGGAACCGGAATGCAAAAGAAAAATTATTGGTGAAGAATTTATCCGCGTTTTTGAAGAAGAAGCAAAAAAAATCGGCCATGTGGATTACTTATGCCAGGGAACAATTTACCCTGATGTAGTTGAAAGCGGAACAGGTGATGCGGCAAAAATCAAAAGCCATCACAATGTTGGCGGGCTGCCAAAAGATATCGGTTTTACTGGCCTTGTTGAGCCGCTGCGATATCTGTTTAAGGATGAAGTCCGTAAGGTAGGCACGCAGCTTGGAATTCCAGACAGCCTTGTGTGGCGTCAGCCTTTCCCAGGCCCTGGCCTTGCCATAAGAATTTTAGGAGAAGTGACGGAAGAAAAGTTGGAAGTTCTCCAGGATGCTGATGCTATTTTTCGTGATGAGATTGCAAAAGCTGGCCTTGATCGTAAGATTAATCAATATTTTGCTGTGCTCACGGGAATTAAAAGCGTTGGAGTTATGGGTGACGGCCGCACGTATGACAACACCGTTGCACTTCGCGGAGTTACAACTTCAGACTTTATGACGGCCGACTGGGCACGGATACCTTATGACGTTCTCGCAAGAATTTCTGATCGCATAATTAATGAAGTTGACCACGTAAACCGCGTTGTTTATGACATCACCAGCAAGCCACCCGCTACGATCGAGTGGGAATGATTTTTTGTATAGTATAGTAAATAATCTTTGCAAAAGCTTTATTATTAGTACATAGTGCACTAATTTTTGGAGTAAAAAAGGTTAGTAGTATTAGAAATAGATGACTATGTTTTACCTGCTTAGGTGAAATCATAGCCATCTGTTTTTTTATTTTAAAGGAGGTCTTCCCTGTGAAAAACGGCATAAAAGAGCCTACTGTAAAACGCCGTAAAAATCTACTAACCAGTAAGGTCGTGGACATTCCTTATCATGATCTTTATTTACTTTACGAGAATGAATGTAGACTTAAAAACTTATCGGAAACAACAATCAGAGGATATTTTTTTGCAGACAAGTATTTCACGCAGTTTGCAGGCGAAAATTTAATGGGCGAACCTGATTGTACCAAACATAGGCGAACTCTGAAACAGCATGTGCCAATTCTTCATCGGTTCGAAAGTTGAAGCGATTGATCAATTCCGCCTTAAAAGTATTGTAATAACGTTCCATTGGAGCATTGTCATAAGGACACCCTGCCGCGCTCATACTCTGCTGATGTCATGTTCTCGACAATAAAGGGTAAACTGAACGGAAGTAAACTGGCTTCCCTGAAGTATATGAGTTATCATATACTGAAGCAATTATAATTTCAAGGAATTAACTAAATTCTTATTATTTATATAGACGCTATTCGTACGACGCAAACGGGAACATCCTGACCGAGAATTCAACTACTACGAGTACGGATAACGCGGCTATGGTTTATGACGCTCTTGGAATAAGTACAGACTTAAGTAAAGAATTATTAGGAAGAAAAACAAAAAATGTTAATTGGTTTGTCGATGAAGAAGGCTATATAAGAGGATTGCCCGGCGAAGGTCTTGAGGTTGCAAAATTTCCTAAAATTGTAGGTGCGTTAGGCAAGACATCAAGTATCATTACTTATGTCGGAGGTGGATTGGATATTGCAAATACATGGACTGAAAATAGCGGTAATACCAATGGTCAGAGAGTAGAGAAAACCGGAATCCAATTAGCGGGAATAGGTGCTTCAATAGCTGGGGGGGCTGCTGGTACTGCATTAATTGTCGGAGCAGCCAATGCTTGGAATCCTGTGGGCTGGATTATATTGGGTGGAGCACTGATTGTAGCGACACCATTACTTGTTAATGCAGTACAGAATTTCGCTTACAGCCAGTTAGAAATAAAATAGACTTGACGTAAAGCAGTTGTTGCCCTAGTATATAATTTAGGTTTTGCTGTCTCTCTCGTCGATGGCGAGGGAGGCAACATCTTTTCAAAGCCTTATTGTGATTGCTGTAATTCCGAGCCATTATTTTCTATAATGCGGAGGTCTTTTATGATTAAAATATACAAAAATAAGCCGTTATATCTTGCTTTGTCTTTTTTAGCATATTTTACAGTATTAATCGTCGGAATATTTGCTTTTTTTAAAGTCATAAAATTTTCAGCAGTATATTGCTATTTATATTTTTTATTTGGTGTCTATTGCATTGAAGGGCTAAGAATATGCATTAAGGAATTAACCTCTCAATTGATCGTGAGCGATGATGGGGTCGAAACAAAGAAAAGCTTAAAGAATATTAAATTGAATTGGAAAGAAATTACTCGCATTGAGTATTGCGGTACCATTTACTTATTTAACGAAAGAATTATATTACATTCTGAACGAAATGCGATTTTTGTATCATTGCATCGTAATAAATATCTTGAAGCTTTTCAGATAATATCATCTACATGCTTATTAAACAACCCCGGCGTTCTCATCGATCAATCGTTACAAAAAAGGTTGGAAAATCTTAAACAGCATATAATCTGATGGGAATCTGACCTCTTGCACTCTCGGCGGCAGCGTGGTATCCTTAGCTTATGATTCTGGAAACCGGCTTATTCAGGTGGGAACAGCAGCGTACACTTACGACGCGAACGACAACCGGATTACTTCTGCTGTTGGCAACAGCAAAACGCAGTACGCCTATGAAAACACTGCGGCAAAACTGAGCCAGCTTCTGGTGCGTACCAACCCGGACGGCAGCCAGACGTTCTATGTGTATGGACTTGGCTTGATCGGGCAGCAGGATTCCACCGGGTACAGCGTTTACCATTTTGATTTCCGCGGGAGCACGGTGGCCCTGACAAATTCGTCGGGAGCCGTCACCGACCGCTTTACCTACGGGGCCTATGGCGAATTACTGACACATATAGGCAGCAGTGATACGCCGTTCCTGTATAATGGCCACGACGGGGTTCTTACCGACGCAAACGGCCTCTACTATATGCGGGCGAGGTACTATTCCCCCGAACTGAAACGGTTCCTCAACGCAGACAGCAAAAAAGGTTCCATCGACAAGAGTAAGTCGCTTAACATCTATTCATATGTTACCGATAATCCAGTCCTACTTGTTGATCCCAATGGACAATTCCCAACCATAGCAATCGGTGCGATAATTGGCCTTGCAATTAGTGCAGGCACCGATCTTGTTAACCAAGGATTCCAAAACAACTGGAACTGGAGCGAGATGAATTGGAAAGAGATCGGCATTAATGCAGTTGCTGGGGCGGTATCAGGAGCTCTTGCAGGAACCGGGGCTGGTTTGCCTTTGGTTGTCGCGGTCAATGCACTTCTCGGCGGTATGTCTTACGCTGGAATCCAATTAGCCGATAACGATGCCGTTAATCCATGGAAACTGGCCTTTAGCACAGCAGCGGGTGGAGTTGCCGGAGGAATTGGTGGCCCTGGCATCCTCCATGGGGAAACCGGCGATATAATTCGTAGATGGACAGAAAGTGGATCGTTTGCTAGATATTTAAATGAATCAGCGGGAAAAACAATAGCAAATGGAGACGAAATTGCAAAAGAAGTCATCCAAGATCTGTTGAAGAAAGCTGGGACACCAAGTATAATTCACACAATTTTCGGAGGCATTATTAGCGCAACTGCAAACGATATATTTGATAAGCATGAAAAGGCCTTGAAATAATTTAATAATCATTGTTCTTCTGTGAAAATCGGTCCTGTAGAGTGGATTATAATGAAGAATCAGAGTTTTCTTTAACCTAAGTATTAGCACCATGCCGAATGGTAGAGTGATATGCAATACCCACTACTCTGTCATTCGGCAGTTTTCAACTTTCATTCAAAAAGAAATGGTTTATGCTTTACAAGAGATTCTATTATGAAGTAACTTGCTTTTAGTCCAGTCAAGGACATGGTGCAGCAATTGGGTACAAGTTAATTCAGTTATGAGAGGAGTCATATTTTGTTGTTTGAATGGGTGTTCAGACTTTCGATACCTTTGCAATTTGTTACACTGTTTGCCGGATTCTTTTTATTGATTTTAGCAATGCTTACTATTGGCCGAGCAATTGGGGTAAGAATGTGGGGATCGGTAAGGCAGTATTTTAAGTACGATCCTAATTCAATGACTTTTAAACAAATTTTATTTAGATCATTTATCATGTCAGCAATTTTAGTTACATCTCTATTTGTATTTATTCTGTTCAGACGGAAGTAGTGATTTGCCAGGGAAATTGGAGGTCCTGGCATCCTCTATGGGGAAACCGGCGAAATGATTGGCAGATGGACACAAAACGGATTACTTGCAAAATACTTAAATAAATCAGCGGGGAAAATAATAGCCAATGGAGATCAAATTGCAAAAGAAGAAATTGCGGATATCTTGGAAAAAGTAGGACTGAAAAGTATCGCCTATACCATTGGTGGCAACGCAACAGGAGCGTTTATTAATGATGTCTTTGCTGGAAATGAAGTTAAAGCGCACGCGGCAACGATAAACAAAAAATGATTGCGTGAGGGGGCCATCTTTTTGTTAGTTGAGTTTTTCTTTCGACTTCCAATACCAATACAAGTTATTGTGATGTTCTCTGGTTGGTTTATTCTTCTGTTTGTATTTTTTGGTATTGGCCGGGTTGTCGGAATAAGAATGTGGGGATCAGAAAGACAGTATTTGAAATACGATCCCAATTCAATGACTCATAGAAAGATATGGTCTAATTCCGCTATCATTGCAACTATTATTGCACTGATTTTTCTTGTCTCCATACTTATAAGAAAGCCTTAAGCATTACAGTGCAAATGCATGTAATCACAAAAGCCAAATGCAGAAGGTAAAGTCGCCCTCTGCATTTGGCTGGTTTTAACCTGTGTACGGGCTTGGCCTGATTGGGCAGCAGGATTCCACCGGATACAATGTTTACCATTTCGACTTCCGTGGGAGCACGGTGGCTCTGACGAATTCGTTGGGAACTGTCACCGACCGCTTCACCTACGGGGCCTATGGGGAATTGCTGACGCATACCGGAAGCAGTGACACGTCGCTCTTGTACAATGGCCGCGACGGGGTTCTTACTGACGCAAACGGCCTGTACTACATGCGGGCGAGATACTATTCCCCCGAGTTGAAACGGTTCCTCAACGCGGATATTAAGAAGGGGTCTATCGATAATATCCAGACGCTGAATCTTTATAACTTTGTCGTTGGAAACCCGATATTGTTTGTTGATCCTCTGGGACAGGTTGCAGGGATTGACGACTTAATTCTATTAGGAGTTGGTGCCGCCACAGGCCTTATTACAACTTTTGCCAGCGATGTGATTGCGAACGTAGCAACGGGTGGTAAAGAAGCTGGAAAGCTACAAGACCCTGACAAGCCGGAAAAGGGCGGCAAAGGGCAATCCGAAAATCACCGCTTTGCAGGTAGAGCTTGCCCGTGTGGACAGTGAAATTGAAAAGCTGGTGGACAGTCTGACCGGAGCGAACAGCGTTCTGCTTGCCTATGTAAACGTGAAGATTGCGGAACTGGACAGCAGGAAGCAGGCTTTTGTCAAAGAGATTGCGGAACTGACCGTCGCGAGATAATCAGCCCGGAACAGGTGAAGCAAATTTCCGGCTATCTGGTCTGGATACATGGGGCAGCGTGAGCTTCGACGATAAACGCCTGGTGCTGGATTTGCTGGTTACTACCGTGGATGCCACCAGAGACAGGCTGAACATTACATGGAAAATCTGACGGACAGAATACCCGTCAGACCGTTACACTGTGTCGTCCCTTGTAAACTGTACTTTGGTATGCGATAAGCTTTTCTCGTCTATTGTTATGGATGAACCCCATTTTGCTTTTTGTGCGGTTGGCGTTACCCGCATCTATTTTAGCAAAATGAGGTCCTTATTTTCCATATCGACGCTATCGATAGACTATCTCACACGCATAGCGTGTGGTTGAGGGGGGTCATCTAAGTTTATGGGAGATTCCAATGCTTGTTATTCGAAAGATTTATAACCTGTAAGAATTTCCTCGATAGCAATGGGCTGCGGCATGTTTTTTATTCTGTCACTAAAGTTGTTTATAAGGATATGCCAGAGCACGGTTTTGAAAAGATAAAATATCTTTATTTAGAATTTTCCCATCTTTTATATCTGTTGCATCTTTTAAAACCTTATTCTCTGATTCCTCTACAATATATGGCAGATAAGGCAGAATTCCGTTTGATATTTCCCAGGATGCGCTGTTCCATAAAAGCGATGGGGTGTGATCGACTGCATAATACTTGATATTCCCGATCTTAAATATCGGATCGGAAAAGCTCGTCGGACGTGCAAAGCTGAATCCCATTCCCGATGAGCAGCTTATATCAATGATCAGGCATGTCTTCTTGAATTTTGCAATATCGTTTTCTCTAATATACATATCCGGGTTATTCGGATTCTGCAGGACGCCGTTCACAATGACATCCTTTTCTGTCAGCTCATCGACGAGAGGCATTTTATCTCCGTTAGAGCTTATAACCTCGATTAGCCCTGCCGCATTTTTAGTCATTTGCTGATATTGAATTCCCGGTATCTTATCAATAGTTAAATAGGACGGCCGCCGGGTGTACACCGTAATATCGGTGAATCCATGTCCTAATAAGCCATACAGAGCCCCTCTGCTGGCAGAGCCCATGCTTATGACAGCCACCTTTCGCTTCGGCCCATAGCCTCCGTCTATTCCAATTAGCTGAAGAGCGTGCTGAACGCCGCAGTACCCGGCCATTTCGTTGTTTCTATAAAATATATGGGTTAGGTCACGTTCTCCATGATGATACATATTTTCCCATGCTATCAGGGTCAACTTCTTGTCGATCGCATACTGAGTTATGATACTCTGTTGGACACTATGAAGCCAACCCCATACAAGGGCACCCTCCTGCATCTCTTCAAAATCTTCCGCAACAGGTTTTGTAATTAGAATTGCCTTACAAGCATGGAAAAGCTCTTTGCGTTCTATTGAACGATTTCCGGTCAGCAGAGATATTTTCTCATCGTCCATGCCAAACGGGACTCCATATCCCTTTTCAAAGAATAAATGCTTCCTTGTTTCCGGCGGTATCCAGCTAATTTGATCCGGGTGGATGGGAACCCTCTTTTCATGTTCTTTTTTTGATGTTCCAATTATTGCAATGTCCATGTACGTGTCCTCACAATCATGCTATTTTAATCTATTATTCCCCAAAACAAAGGATTACTGCCAGCCGAGCCATCTATTTCGTGAGCAACGATTCTTCCTTTATCGCGGTATTTTACTGCCAATCCTCATATACGACTTTGAATCTCAGGAAAACATCAGAAAAGAAGCCCACAAAGATTGTTGGCTTCTTTTATGATGTTTTGAACTAATTCCATTAAGGAAGGAATCAGCCGCGGCAAATGGATGCAGTCTGTAAAAATTATTTGGCATGGGGGTTCATTGCCAGATAAGCAATCCAGAAAGATACGACACTTTCGGCACCTTGGTTCAGGTTCAATCCGACAGTCTCTATTCCATCGTACCAGCCGCCTGTTTCATGATCAAGCAGACACAGCTTTCCCGAATTGTTGCCACAATACCAGAAAAAGCACATCTTAGCCATGCCGAAGCCATGCCGAGATATTTCTTGTCCTGAGAGACCGCATAGGCCTCAAGAAATGCAATGTCATTTCACAGGCCTCTACGGGCTGTTCGTCAAATCCGGCTGGCTCTTTTCCTTTTTGAAGCCACCCGTTACAGCCAATCGGTTTAAAATAATCCTTTGTTAAGGTCATGCGTTTCAGAAAATTCAGACTTTGAAATCCAATTTCTCGAAATCGTTTTTCTTTTGTAATTTGATAAGCCGTGAGCATTGCCCACGGCAGCGTTGCATTACTGTAGGTTATGCTGTCTTCAAATCAGTGCCAGTCGCCATCGTTATGGAGATCATACTGTTCGGCAAGAGAAGAAGTTAGTCCTGAAATATAATCCGTATTTTCTCCGTCGCTCAGACAACCCAGCCCAATCACTATGTAGGCTTTTGCCCTGGGGGAAACCCCCTGGGGGAAATAAGTTTCAAGCAATGGGGCAGTGCCCGCTGAATCATTTCCCCAATGGTCCTTTTCACGTTTTGCGGAGTGACAGAGCTACCAAGAGTGTAGCACAGGACCCACAGACAGCGCCCGAAACAGTCTTCCGAACCTTCTTCTTCCAGAAATTCACGGTTGTAACCCATGAAATTCCGGAAGGTTCCGTTCGCGTTTTGAGCATGGCACAGGAAGGCAACATATTTGTAGATTAATTTCTTAAACTTCTTCCTGCGGTATCGGTCATACAGACCAACGGCCATAATCAACGCTCTGGCACTATCATCGGATGTATACCCCTCTGAGAGATTGGGGACTCCATAGATGGAGTGCTGGAGCATTCCGGTGTCGTCAGTCATATGAAAAATATAATCGGTCTTTGTCTTTATTGTAGTCAGACAATCGCTTCCATTTTTGAAATTTTATCGGTTAATGGCTTCAGTCTTGTTCCCATTCCTCCTGCTAAAAATAATGCTTTCATGATTCCCTTTCTCTAAGCAGGTTACTGTCCGGCAGAAATTTGCTTCTATCCGGGCATGTTCAATCCTGAAATCTATCATATATGCATGCAAGATTCCCCATGCATTTTATAAAAAAGCCGAGCCTGTTTACCTTACGGCAAAACAGGCTCGGACGTAATATAATATTTAATTATATCTTCCTATTTCACTTCCGGACAAGATTTGATATACTGATATACTGAAGCAAATCACTTAAATTTGCTGTAGCAAGAGCGATGCAGGTATCCGCCGCGCCGTAATACATCCTGACCTTCTCCGCGGAAGGGTTCAGCAGCCATCCGCATGGGAATACTGCGCCGCCCACATCGCCCTTTTTTTCGTAAATCGTTTGCGGCCAGAATATCCATTCATCGCTTCTGTGCAAAATTTTAAATGGGTCTTCCAGATCAAGGAGAACCAAACCCAAACGGTAAATGGCTCCTGCCGCAGTCTGCCTCATACCATAATACAGAATCAGCCAGCCGTCCGGAGTTTCAAGCGGCTGTGCACTTAAACCAACCTTGTTCGCATCCCACCAGGCACCTGCGCGCGCAGGAATCAGTACCCTATGGCCTTCCCAATGTTGCAGGTCTTTCGAACTCGACGCCCAGATATGCATCCACGGTTCTCCGCTCACAGTAACCGGTCTGTGAATCAGAATCCATTTGCCGTTTATCTTTCTTAGAAACAAAGCGGCATCTTTATCCTCCGGAGGCAAAAGAGAACCCATTCTCTCGAATTCGGTAAAGTCTTTTGTCAGTGCGAGGGAAACCATAGGCCCTGATTTTGGAAATGCGGTATATGTGATTGCCCATTTGTCCAATTCCTCAACCCGCGCAAGCAGTAAAGTCTTGTTCTGGAAAGAGGTAGCCGCCGGATTGAATACCGTATTCGCCGGATATGGCCAATCCTTTGCTGACAAGACGGGATTAGACGCGTAACGGACAAATAAGTCCTGATATGTATTGTCGTAGCTTTTCAGCCTTGTTACAAAATGTTGCAATAAAACGCTATTCTTTCTAAAAATCAATGTGGTATGATGAAAAATAAAGCAATACTCGATTCCAAATGACGTCATCTTTCCGATATGACAGCACTCATCTTATTTCAAGTTCTTATAAACTCATTGTAACACATGGTTTACATAATACAAGTAAATTCCAATATTTATTTTTTTTGTAAGACTTTTCTTGGAAAATTTAGACTGACTGTTAGTGCAATAAACTAACCTGCAATTTAGAAAGTAAATATAAGAAGACAAAGCTGCGGTTTCATAGCCGTAACATGGCATGAGAGCAAAAAAACATAAGAAAACCTGTTTTAAAGACTTCCTTATGCATGGTAGAGAAACGCGGAATTAGGCTGCTGTGTGGTATGTGAAAGTACATACCATCGGTTTCCGACCCACGCAACCAAAGAAAATCCAAAAGCCATGTGGCTCCTGGATTTTTTCATGTCTTGATGACTGTAACTAAAATGCTGTTTGACGGTAAATTTGACGGTCAAAAAGTAGGGAAAACAGGAGCTCTCTTGCTTTGACGGTAAATTGATGGTAAAATTTCGATCTGATCTGTTTCTATCCTAAAGCTCTTAAATACCGCAGAGTGATAGAGAAATTATATAACGAGTTACTTCATTTATATAATCCAGCCATTAACGACATTGCTTCCCGTTTTTGCTCATCCAAAGAGTGGACGTATCGGTTGAGCGTTGTGTTTACATCTGCGTGCCCTAACAATTCACTTAGAGTCGCTTGCCACCGGTCTTTCTATCTTTCTGATGTTCGGCGGCAGTTTTACGAGTCAGATTGCCGATAACTTCGGCTGGGGCAAGCTAATCTTCTTTGCGGATACGGGGTTCAGTTCGTTTTTGAGCAGAGGCGCACCGTTTTACGGCATGGCGCTGATCATCTGCGGCGTATATTGTGTTGCGTTTCTTGCAGCTGCATATATTGCCTTTTCCCGCCGGGACATTGCTGGATGAGCAAGACATTTCTGACAATATTGATGTCGAAATTGGAGAGAATAAAAGAAAATTTTAGACGTTGGATGTAGTTTATATTCCCATTGTTAATTGGCACTAAGCGGCAACATTTTGGCAACCGGAAATAAGTAAGCCCTTCCAATATGAATATCTTATGGAATCAGAATATGTAAAGTTATATTTGCTAAACAAAATTGTTTAAGATTCACCCAAAGTGAGCGAGTGGGAATAACCTACAAAGCCCCCAGGAACCGCATCTTTACGCAGTTTCTGGGGACTTTTTTTACCCTCGTGATACATTTATGATACACAAAACGCAGCAGAAGGCCGTATCGGAATTGCTCCGGTACGGCCTTCGCCATAATTAGACAATTAAGTGAATTAATAGTTAGTATAATAATCGCCAAAATTATTATCGAAATAAGCTACGTTATTTACCATATAAGTCACAGTGAACTTTACATTCGAACCGTGAGGAATACTGCTTGGTATTTTCCATTGTTCGATATTTTCTGACAAAGATTTTTCATAGTTGGCATCTACACTGTTGGAAGTGGCCCAGTTATCCGTTGTATAATTTATAAACACCATTTTTTCATACGCAAGATTTTTAAGTAGAATAACTGCGGGGGCGTTTTCACTAATCTTTACTGTTTTAAGTACGCATTTTCCAAGAATAATTGGAGCAGTCGGTGAAACGGTATAGTTATTCCATTCATTATTATCCCAGTAAGTTTGTCCGTTGACTTCGTATTTTATGGCAAATGTTAGTGATGAAGAAGGTATGGCCATGCTGAATTTCCAGACATCATACTGTGGGTCCTCAGGATCTGCTTTAATATATTCTGCTGAAATATCCTGCCATGATTTTCCGTCTGTGGTATAATGTACGGTCACATTCTTTTCATAGGCGAGATTTTTAACATCTATATATCCAACATATCCATCATATCCATAATTTGAAGCTTCGCCCAAGTCGTATTTCTGGACGTAATCAAGCTGGACATTTGGATCCGCAGAACTTGCGTGCGCTTTTGTAGATGGCATAAAAGACATTGCTGCTGTGATTATGCAAAATGATAAGACCAAGCAAATATTACGTGATAGGCGTTTGCTTCTTAACATGAAAAACAACCTCCTTAATTTTAATTACTTAAAATGTTGGTACCAATTTTTAAGCTATCTTTATTATAATAGAGCTAAATTTCCCGTCAAGATTAATAATAGACAAACTTATTTAGTAGAAATAAAGTATTTTGCACATAAAATTACATTATTAGAATAAAAAAGATAAAATGTAAACAATTTATATATAATACCATAAATTGCATGCAACTTTTACTGCTATGTTTAATTTACTCTTGAAAGTTTTTTGATAAATGAAAAATAATAATGCGTGAACTGCCAGGCAGTGCACTTAAATTATTGTCTTATCCAAAATATATGCAGCTTTAAATACCTATTTCAAATTCCTTATTGACATTCAATATACATAATAGTAGTATGATAATAACAAATTAATAATAAGTGTAGAAAGGAAAATAAATGTGTCAAACAAAGAGCTCAGAAATGATGAAGGGCTCACAGAAAAAGAATTTTTGAGCCGTTACCGTGCGGATTTATATAAAAGGCCTTCTGTTTCAGTCGATATTCTCTTGTTCACAGTTGTAAACGGCCCGAAGCTTAATTTTCGGAAACTACCACAAAAAGAATTAAAAGTTCTGATGATAAAACGCAGAAACCACCCATTTATTGGCGAGTGGGCGCTGCCCGGCGGATTTATGTCTGTTAATGAAAGCCTCGACGACGCCGCTTACAGGGAGCTTAAAGAAGAAGTAAATGTCAGCGACGTCTATGTTGAACAGCTCTACACATGGGGAAGCGTCGACCGTGACCCGCGCACACGCGTTATCAGCTGCTCTTATATGTCACTTGTAGACAGTTCACGGCTGCAGATACGTGCAGGGGCAGGTGCGTGGGAAGCCAAATGGTTTAAAGTAAACTGCGATGTGGAAGAGGAGAAAAAAACGCTCATCAAGGATGGATATGTATTTCAGAATCGCGTAAAGCTGACGCTTTCAAGCGATGATGTGATGCTTTCTGCAATTATTCGCAACCAAAAGCGCATGCAGGGTAGGCAGAAAACATCAAAGCACTTTATTGTAAAAAATAATGGCATTGCGTTTGATCATGCGCTTGTTATTCAGTATGGCATTGAGCGCCTGCGCAATAAAATTGAATACACAGATATTGTATTTAACCTTATGCCAAAGTATTTTACCCTTACGGAACTTCAGCAGGTTTATGAAGTAATTTTAGGAAAAGAACTTCTAAAAGCGAATTTCAGAAGAAAAATATCAGATATGGTAATCGAAACAGACCATGTGAAAAAAGATGAGGGGCACCGTCCTTCAAGGCTTTATACATTTAACTCATGCTGGCGTGCAAATGATTTTGACGTTTAAATTAGAATTTAATATTTAAGAGGCGTAAAAATGGATAATCTTCAACTTGCAGAACAGATTGAAAGGCTTAAGAAAAAGCAGGATGCGTTGATTTTA
This sequence comes from Ruminococcaceae bacterium UBA1036, assembly GCA_002316805.1. Taxonomy (GTDB): domain Bacteria; phylum Bacillota; class Clostridia; order Oscillospirales; family Acutalibacteraceae; genus Thermocaproicibacter. Next base: position 221,897 of record DCEF01000010.1, on the reverse strand, counting down.
GCACATAATTATCAGCCGCCTGAAATACAGGAGGTTGCCGATTTTGTAGGTGATTCTTTCGCACTTAGCCGCCGTGCACAAAGCTGCAGCCAAAGTGTAGTAGTTTTCTGTGGTGTGCGCTTTATGGCAGAAAGCGCGAAAATACTCTCGCCGCAGAAAACTGTCCTGTTACCTGCTGTTGATGCAGGTTGCCCGCTTGCTGATTCAATAACTGCGCAAGAGCTGAAAGCTGCGAAGGCAATGCACCCGCATGCTGCGGTAGTCTGTTATATAAATACAAGTGCTGCTGTCAAGGCCGAAAGCGATATCTGCTGCACTTCATCAAACGCTGAAAGAGTCGTAAGGTCATTGAGCAACGATGAAATTCTTTTTATACCTGACTGCCACCTTGCATCATATGTACAGGAAAAAGTACCAGAGAAAAAAATCATCCCATGGCGCGGTCACTGCATTGTCCATTCGAGAATCACCGTAAACGATGTGCAGAATATGAGGGAAAAGCATAAAAATGCGCTACTGCTTGTCCATCCTGAAGTACCGGATGAAGTTCGCCGGATATCGGACTTTGTAGGAAGCACTGGCCAGATTATCGAGTTCGTCGGTAAATCGCCATGCAGGGAGTTCATTATCGGTACGGAAACAGGTGTCCTTGAAGCGCTCCACTCGGCAAGGCCAGACGCGAATTTTTATATGCTTTCAGAAAATCTTCTCTGTGTGAACATGAAAAAGGTCACGCTGCAGAAAGTTTATGATACACTTTACAAAAAAGAAAATGAAATAATTGTGCCTGAAAAAATCCGCAAAATGGCATACAAAAGCCTTTACAGAATGCTAAAGGCATGAAAGGGGAAATTCATTTGACAAGATACCTTTCTGACTTCGATATGCAGTCTATGGAGTGCATGAAATTCGATACAGTAATTATTGGTGGAGGGCTTGCAGGACTTTTTTGCGCCCTTAAGTTGCCGAAAAATATGAAAGTTGCAGTTCTGTGCAAGGGAAAAGCAGAAGACTGCGATTCATATCTTGCTCAGGGCGGCATTGCCGCAAGCATTGGCGATGATGACCGGACGCTTCATATGCGTGATACAGTAACTGCCGGCTGCGGTGTCAATAACCGCGAGGCGGTAGAAATACTTGTGAACAGCTCAGAAGAAGCAATAACAGATCTTCTGCGTTTAGATGTACCTTTCGACCGAAATGCTGACGGGACGTTTAAGCGTTCGCTTGAAGGCAACCATTCGATCAAACGTATTCTGCATGTAGACGGTGATGCAACCGGAAAGGGCATAATGACATCGCTGTTTGCAGACTGTGCCAAGCGCGGCAATATTCGGCTTTTAGAAGATACGTTCGCCATAGATTTAGCAACAGATGATGGAAAATGCATAGGCGTTATATCACAAAGGAAAAGCGGCAAACTTTTCTTGTCTGCTGCAAACTGCGTTATGGCAATGGGAGGAATAGGCCAGCTTTTTCCGGCTACAACAAATTCAACCGTGCTTACAGGCGACGGTGTAGCCATGGCAGCCAGGGCCGGAGCAAAGCTTTCTTCTCTTGAGTATATTCAGTTTCACCCTACGGCGCTTTATATGCCGGAAAAAGAAGAACGCGCTTTTCTCATCTCAGAAGCAGTGCGAGGTGAGGGTGCAGTGCTGCGCAATAAAAACGGTGAGCGCTTTATGCCATATTACGACAGTCGGCTGGAGCTTGCACCGCGCGACATAGTCGCACGCGCTATTTACGACCAGATGCTGAAAACCGGCAGTCCCTGCGTATACCTCGATATAACAGCAAAGAGCAGGGACTTTTTGAAAAAGCGTTTTCCGACAATTTTCGGCGAATGCCTTAAACATGGCATTGACATTTCTAAAGATCTGATTCCGGTAGCTCCATGCGAGCATTATTTTATGGGCGGTATAACAACAGACAATAATGGACGCACAAATGTAGAGAATCTGTATGCGGCCGGCGAGTGCGCATCAACTGGGGTGCACGGTGCTAACAGGCTTGCGAGCAATTCGCTTTTGGAAGCTGTTGTGTTTGGCGGAAGGGTAGCAAACGACATTTCAGGGCGGACTGTATCACATGCGCCGCAGAAAATGCTGCGGTTCAGCCAGGCGAGAAAAGGCAAATTAAAAAATGTGGATTGGCAGCGTGAGCATCTTCGCCAGATAATGATGGACAATGCCGGTATTATACGCAGTGAGAAAAAGCTATGCTTTGCGCTGCAGGAGATTGAGAATGTGCAGAAAAGGGAAATAGACGATGCCCTGCTATGCACTGAAAAAGATTTTGAAACGGCCAATATGTATGAGACTGCACGCCTTATCGTGCAGGCAGCTGCAAACGACAGGCACAGCATTGGCAGCCACTATATAACAGATTAAAAGAGAGGTGCTCTTTAAAATGATTAATGTACTTGCGTTAGATGATTTTTTAAAGATGGCGTTGAACGAGGATATAGGTTGGGGAGACGTTACTACTGACAGCCTTATTGATGTTTCTCAGAAATCAAAAGGAGGCTTATATGCAAAAGAGACGGGAATTATTGCCGGCATAAAAGTAGCAGGCCGTGTTTTCAGCCTGCTGGATAAGAATGTAGTTTTCACAGCCTGCAAATCTGATGGCAATGCAGTGAAAGCAGGGGATAAGATTGCTGAAGTTGAAGGGAATACGAGGGCAATACTTAAAGGCGAGCGTGTGGCACTCAATATTCTTCAACGCATGAGCGGTATTGCGACAAAAACGCACCATTTGTGTGAGCTTGTGAAAGGCTATCCTGCCAAAGTCGCCGATACGCGCAAAACGCTGCCTGGATTCCGCATGCTTGACAAATATTCAGTTGCTATAGGTGGAGGCATAAATCACAGGATGTGCCTTTCTGACCTTGTGCTTATAAAAGACAATCACATTGCCGCTGTTGGCTCTGTTTCGAAGGCTGTAGAGCTTGCGCGGGGAAAGGCACCATTTTCAGTTAAAATAGAAGTAGAAGTCGAAAACATGAAAGAGCTTGAAGAAGCTGTTGGTGCCAAGGCTGATATAATAATGCTCGACAATATGTGCTGCAGCGCTATGAAACAGGCAGTGCAGTTTGTAAATCATCGTGCTATGTTAGAAGCTTCGGGAAATATCGATGAAAAAAACATTGCTGAAGTTGCAGCAACGGGCGTAGATATTATCTCATGCGGATCATTGACACACTCAGTCAAGGCGCTTGACATAAGCCTAAAATTCAATAAGTAAATTCTTGTATATTCCAGGAATGCAGGTTTCGGTCCATTTAGCTTAAATGGCGTGGCCTGCTTTATTTTTCTTCTGTAAGGCGTGCCAGTTTTTTCTTCCGAAAGTAAAAGACAGGCAGGCCTATTAAGGTTAGGCCTATTCCGATAAGTGACTTTACAGGGTTACTGACTATGGTGTTTATCACTATGTATATTCCGCCTGCTGCACCGATTATAGGTGTGACAGGGTAGAGTGGCACACGGTAGGCGCCTTTAGGAATTGCTGCCCTCTTTTTTCTTAGAATAAAGACTCCAAGCACACCCATTGTAAAGAAAATCCACAGCACAAATACAAGCAGGTCAGTCAATGTGTTGAATGTTCCAGAAAAAATATAAACAGCGGCGAGAATACTTTCAAAAATCAGCGCGTTGGTAGGCGTTTTCAGTTTCGGGTGTATTTTTCCGAGGACGCCAGAAAAGGGAAGCTCACCCTTTTGCCCCATAGCCTGTGGCACTCTTGCGGCAGTCATCAGGTAACCATTTAAGGCACCGAAAGTCGAAACCATGATGCCGGCTGTGATAAATGCGCCGCCCTGGCTGCCAAAGAGTGCTTTTGCTGCATCTGCACCTGGCACTGGGGAATTCATTACGACATTTAGGGGAAGTACATTGAAAATTGCGATATTAAAAGCAACATATACAAGAATGACGAAAAGCACGCCAAAAGAAATGACTTTCGGCAATGTCTTCGATGGATTTTTAACTTCGCCGGCCATGTTAGTTACACTTATCCACCCGTCGTAAGCCCAGAGAGTGCCTAAAACCGCCATACCGAAACCGGCTCCAGAAGCGGCTTCGGCTTTAATGCCGCTGTAGCCCGGTGCAGTGTGTGAAAAAAGCCCGAAAGCGATAATGGCGGCAATAGGTACAAGCTTGCCTATAGTTGCAGCTGTCTGTATTACACCGCCGCATTTAGTCGAAAGTATATTCATTATAAGTATAAATATAAGTACGCAGACGGCGAGCAGCTTTTGCTGCAGCAGCCCATCCATGGGGAGAAAAAAGGCAGAGTATGTGGCAAATGCGATGGCCTGTGCAGCAACTGATGCGGGGTACGATATCACTGTTTGCACCCACCCGAGAAGAAAGCCTGCCGGTTTTCCATAAAGCTCTTCAAGGTAAAGGTAAAGTCCTCCGCTTTTTGGAATTGCGGATGCTATTTCGGCGACCGAAAGGGCTGACGCAAGCGTAATGATTCCGCCTGCTGCCCATGCAAGGACACTCATCAGAGGCGTGCCGGCGTCCTTAAGCACAATTCCCGGCTTTAAAAAAATTCCTGAGCCGATTATCATGCCAACTACAAGTGCCATAGCTTCGAGAGAATTCAATTTTTTCATACGGCAGTTTCCCTTCAGACAGTATGGATTTATGCTGGCCTGCTGATCTTTTCCATAACGCAGTCCTTTATTGCAAGCGCGATTTCTTCTTTTGTGGCAAGCTTTTTCATGAAACCTCGGCTGCCAAGCAAAACTGCTTCGTGGCGCTTTTCATTCATGTTTTTCAAGTCGTTTGCTAAAACGAAGTCGCACTTATTTTTTTCCATAAGGTTTTCCGCTGCGCCGAGAAGCACATTTTCTTTTACACCGGAAAGGAGCTTAAAGCCGACGAGGACTGTTTCAGGCTGTAATGACTTAAAAAGCTTAATGATTTTAGGTGTGCTTTCAAGGCATAGAAACATATGGCTGATGCTTGATGGAAGCTTTCCGGCTTTTTGCCCACTGCCGTATGCGAGAAGAAAAGAATAGATTTCTTCTGCAAGTTTGTTTGGCTCTACGTTGTTGTTCAGTAGGCATGATGCGAGGCGTTCAGCAAGGCCTTTTGCGGGAATGCTGTATTTAACAGTGTAATCGCTTACAGCCATTGAATGGATAACTGCTTCGTACTTTTTGCAGTGCATTTCTTCCTCTATAGCCGCTTTGAGGCTCTGCACATTGCTTATAGTGAGGATGCGGGCACGTGTGTTATGCGGCCTTGCTGCTTCCTGCGAGCAGATATAGGTTACAGAAACATCGCTGTTTTCCAGGAAGCGGTCAGCAATAAGGCTGCCAAGACGGCCTGTTGCCATGTTTGTTATTCTGCGGACGTCGTCGATTTTTTCCGAAGTTCCTCCTGCAGTTATAAGTATGTTCAAGTTGTTTTTCCTCTTTTCAGAATAAGCTGGAATGTAAATTGTGCGGCATTGAAAGCCGATTTGCCAATATAATGCGATAAAGCAGTTTACTATTAAGAATAAGACCTCAACTACGGAAATGTCAATACTTTTCTTTAGCTGACAGTTTATGCCGGAATTTTTTCACTAAAAACATGAACTGTGTGCTGAAATGCCATAATGCAAAAAAATATCCTGCCCTTTAATGCAGGCGGGATAAAAATCAACAATATTAAAAACGCTGAAGCATTTCTGAATTTTATTCTGATCTTATTGCAGCAAATGTTTGCGGTGCCATAAGAACGGAACCTTTTTTAAAAACAGGTTCAGGCCCTTCTGAGAGCACTACCTTGCCGCTTACAGGCACGGGCGCTTCTGCGGTAAAGCGGGAAGGATTGAAGGCAAGAATGAAATTACCGCGCCGGAAAAGAAATGGAAATTTATTGTGTTCTGCATAAATTGTTTCAAAGGGGCCGTCGGCGTGAAGCGCAGGGTTTTCATGCCGAAGCCTTATCACGGCACGTACTGTATTTAAGAGGGAATTTTTCTGTACGGTTTGCCCTTTGACATCTGGCGCATCGACGCTGCTGTCCATTGGTAGGTACAACTTTTCGGCTGGAGCTGGAGAAAAACCAAAATTTTTCTTAGCTTTGTCCCACTGCATTGGCGTTCTGGAGCCTGTGCGGTCATAGCTTCCTTCCCGTGTGGGTGCCTTGTCAAGAAATTTCATCCCGATTTCGTCGCCATAGTATAAAAATGGCACACCAGGCATGGTGAATATAAAACTGTAGGCGAGTTTCAGTTCCTTTTCGCTGAAATGCTGGCTCATCCGTGGTATGTCGTGGTTACCTGTTATGAAACTGATATATCCATACTTCTTTGTACTTTCATAGCTTGGAATGTAATCGCCGGTAAATTTCATAATGTCGCCATTGCCTTCGGAGCTGAAGCAGCTGAGCTGCCGGCCTGTGCGCCTGTCGATATTACGGAACAGGGAATGGTAGCCGTTGCCCTCATGGTTTAGGTAGAAATCACAGTGAAACCCATACTTAAGCGAAAGCTCAGGGTTTGACCATTCGGAAACGATGGCGGCATTAGGGTACTCATGGTCGAGCAGTGACCGAATCTCTTTCCATACGGCACCGGTGCCGTATTTTTTTCCGTCATCATTTTTTACGAGGGAATCAGCCATATCGACGCGGAACCCGTCACAGCCTTTTTCAAGCCAGAAGCGCATAACGTCCTCCATGGCCTTTCGTGTGGCAATGCAGTCAGGGTGGCTGCAAGGCAGCTGCCAGTCGGCTTCAGGCTTTAGAAAACCATAATTCAGTGCTGGCTGAGTGCTGAAAAAGTTTACAAGGTAATTCCCGTTCCGCTCAGCCCTGCCGCTTATGAGCCGGCATTTTTCAGGATAGTCCCATACGCTTTTAGTCCAGATGTACCTGTTGGTGTATTCGCTTTTTTCAGCGCGGCAGCTCTGCTTAAACCATGGGTGCTGTTCGGAAGTATGGCCGGGAACAAGGTCAAGCAGGACTTTTATCCCCATTTTATGGGCCTGTGCAAAAAGACGGTATAAATCTTCGTTAGTGCCATAGCGCGGGGCCACTTTTTTGTAATCGCGGACATCATAACCGGCATCATAGAACGGTGAGTCAAAACAAGGATTTATCCATATGGCATTGCATCCAAGCCATTTAATATAATCGAGCTTTTCTATAATGCCGTTGATATCTCCGATCCCATCTCCATTTGTGTCGTAGAAAGACTGCGGATAGATTTCGTAAAAAACAGAATCTTTCAGCCAGTCTGGCATTTGCTACATCCTCTTCCTTTTTTATTTCTTTAATAATAGCTTTCACATATATGTTAGTCAATAGTTTTCGATAAAAAACATACTTCACTGCAAAACAAAACATGCCTGAAATTACTTGATATAATCCGTTTTAGCAGAAAAGTTTTATATGTAATCAGCCTGAATTACCGTTTACTGTATCCATACTTTTCGAAAAAACAATAAAAACTGCGGCAGGAAAGCTTGAGCAAATCCTGCCGCGGCAATGTTTTTATTAAATGGAAAGCCATGAATACACTTAAAGGCTGTTTTTGTCAGGCTGTAATGCCATATCAGGCTTTTCACCATTATTGCCAAAGCCATAAAACGAAAAACAATTCTTACCGATCTTTTTGGAGTTGTAAAGTGCTGCATCAGACATCTTGTAAAGCTCGAAAAATGATGTGCTGTCATATGGATAAAAAGAAACACCTATGCTTCCGCTTATCCTGAAAGAATTGTCTTTAAGGTGTATTTCATTGAAATACTGCTTAATTGAATCAAGCTTTTTAATGAGAACATCAAGGCTGCTTATGTTTTTCATAAGGGTGAGAAATTCGTCGCCGCCCACACGGCCGACAATATCGCTTGTGCGGAAAAGGCTCTTCAGCTTATGCGCGACCTGCACAAGCGCAGAATCGCCCTCTGTGTGGCCCATGGTGTCATTAATGCGTTTAAAATTATCTATATCGACCATAATCAGGGCATGATGGCCGCTGCACCCGTCACCTGAAATAAAGGACTCAATCATATCCTGAGTAACTTTTTTGTTGTAAAGGCCTGTTAGCCCATCTTTCTGGGACTGATTGAAAATCTCTATTTCATGCTTTTTGCGCGCATTGATATTTTTAATATACCCTATGATTTTCAGGCTGTCAGTTTCACTGGAATTCAGAAATACAACTGTAGCAAAATACCACACAAAACCGCCACTGTTGTTAAGAAGGCGGTATTCCATTGTAACTTCTTTCGTGTTTTTGTGGAGAAAGGTATCGGCAAGGTTGCTGCGTGAAAAAGTACCGCAGAATTTTTTCGCGTCCTTTGTGCACACAACTTTTTCTGAAAGGAGGCGTATCATTTCGTCATACATTTCAGTCTGCAAAAAAGGAAATGCGCGGTGATAAGAGTCATAACCGTAAAGAACCTTATTGTGTGTAAGGTCAGCTTCAAACAGGCGCTCGCATGTAAGCTCAAGGGCAGAGCGGTAAATTTTTTCGTTTTCATACAGTTTGTTTTGGAGAATTCTGTTTTCAGAAAGTTCTTTCATCTGGCTTTCTACACAATTCATCAACTCATTAAATGCAAAGCTCAGACGGTTGAGTACACCGCCTGTATCATATGAAAAAAAACGTGCATGATAATCACCTTTAATTGCCCTGTAAATCACATTTATAAGGCCCTGTACCGGCCTGTAAAGCAAAAAATGGGATATTAAAAATATGCACAAAGCCTGCACACATATAAATATGACTATATCTAAACCGGTGACAGTAAGCTTAAACCCCTCAGTCATTATTGCAAGGACGATTACAGGCAATAAAATCAGCAGAATATACAAACACCATAACCGCTTTTTCACAACAAAAACCTCCATTTTATATGGCACGTAAGTCAATGCCATATAAAGCAACGCGGAAAAACTGGCTGCTGGCAGTTTGTTTTACTTTAATTTTTTATTATATTTGATGGCGAATAGAATTAATACCTAGAATATTTTATTTACAAAGTACAAATACAGTATACTGCTTAAAATGCGATCATGCAAGTAAAAAGAATTTGAAAAAGAAATTTTTTAAAGCAAAAAGCGTCTGCCATGCTGCAACATGGCAAACGCTTTTTGCGATGGATTTTAATGGCTGTCAGCGAGCCCTTTATTTAGATTTTCTCTTGCGATGGCAAGCATTAATTTTATGCGGTTTTCCTGATTGACACGCGTTGCGCTCGGGTCGTAGTCTATTGGCACTATATTAGACTTTTCATTGAGCGTTTTTATGCGGTGTATCATGCCTTTGCCGCTTATGTGGTTAGGCAGGCAGCCGAACGGCTGGGCACAGACGATATTCTCATATCCCGATTCCGTCAGCTCAAGCATTTCGGATGTCAAAAGCCATCCTTCACCCATTTTGTCGCCATAGCCTACGACGCCTTTTACAAGTTCTTTTATGTGGGCATAAGGCGGTGGCGCCTCATAGCGCGGTTCGCTTTTAATTGCGGCAATGAGCGTATTCTGTATTTGAAGGAGATACTGCATAAGAAGATTTACAAAGAAATATTTGACTGGATTGCCGCCGTAAAGCTTGATGTCATCAAGGCGGTTGTCAACTTTAAAAAGGCCAAAGTCCATAAAGCCGGGAACATTCACTTCACAGTCTTGCTCACGCAGAAAGTTTTCGAGGTTGTTGTTCCCAAGGGCAGAATATTTTACATAGATTTCACCCACAATGCCAACTTTTACTTTTGGTACTTTTTTAATTGGAATTGCAGCGAATTCTTTCACTATGCGGAAAAGATTATCTTTCTGTTGCTTCCTTGAAAGCGCTTTGCCGTGGTTGAACTGATCGTTTAAATAGTCATTCCATTTTTTTACGAGCGCATTGCTTTCACCTTTATGTATCTCGTAAGCTTCGGTCTGATTGCGCAGAAGCATAAGCGCATCACCGTAGACCATGGCGGCGATAAATTTGCGTATCATCGGCAGAGTGACGTGGAACCCTGGATTGCTTTCCAAAAAAGAAAGGTTGAGTGAAATAACAGGCACTTGCTTAAGCCCTGCTTTTTCAAGCGCTTTGCGCAGAAGGTGGATATAGTTAGAGGCTCGGCATCCGCCGCCGGTCTGCGTCATTACAAGAGCTGTTTTGTTAACATCATACTTACCGGATTTTAAAGCATCTATTAACTGGCCGATTACAAGTATGGCTGGGTAGCAGGCATCGTTGTGGACGTATTTGAGCCCCTCCTGCACAATATTGGGTCCAGTAGTGTCGAGAAGTTCAAAATGGTAGCCGCAGTTCCGCAGCACATCAATCATCAGATGAAAATGGATAGGCGCCATCATTGGTGCCAAAATAGTGTAATCCTTTTTCATTTCACGCGTGAATAAAAGCCTGCCGCTTTTATCGTACTTTAATTTTGCCAAAAGAATCCCTCATTTCTCAAGAGCGGCAAAAAGGCTGCGAAGCCTGATTTTTACTGCACCAAGGTTAGTGATTTCATCAATTTTTATCTGCGTGTAGATTTTTCCGCTTTTTTCAAGTATGCGCCGCACTTCATCGGTAGTAATGGCATCGACGCCACAGCCAAATGAAACAAGCTGCACGAGGTTCATGTCAGGCTTGTCGCTTACATATTTTGCTGCAGCATAAAGGCGCGCATGGTATGTCCACTGGTTGAGGACGTGTGTCTTGAATTTTTTAACTTTGTAGCTTACTACATCCTCTGAAATCACGGCAGCGCCAAGGCTTGTAATCAGCTTGTCAATGCCGTGATTGATTTCAGGGTCGAGATGGTATGGCCGGCCGCTCAAGATAATGATAGGCATTTTACGCTTCCGCGCTTCGGTGATCATCTCCTGGCCTTTTGCACGGATGTTGCTCATGTATTCATAATAGGCGCGGTAAGCCGCATTTGCAGCCTTGCGGACTTCCGGGAAAGTTATGTCAGGGAAGCTTTTACGAAGGATTGCCGTCATCTTATGCGGAAAATCGTGTTTCCTATGTATCCCGACGTAATCGTGAATGAAGTTGCATCCGTCAAGGCAGCGCATGTTGGCGTTTATTACTTCTGGATAATATGCCACTACAGGGCAGTTGTAATGGTTGTCGCTTATATGTTCATCGAAGTTATACGACATGCAGGGGTAGAATATGTTTTTAATCCCTTCGTCAACAAGCGCTTGGACATGGCCATGCATCATCTTTGCGGGGAAGCAGACGGTGTCCGAAGGAATCGTTGCCTGGCCGGCAATATACAGTTCTCGGTTCGAAAGAGGCGAAAGGACTACCTCGAAGCCGAGGCTTGTGAAAAAAGTATACCAAAACGGAAGAAGCTCATACATGTTGAGCCCCATCGGTATGCCAAGTTTTCCACGCGGCCCTGCAATGGGCTTATAAGAACGCAGAAGGCCGAGCTTATAGGCGTACATATCGAGTTCAGATTTTGCCGAGCGCTTGGTTACAGGCTTGTCGCATCTGTTGCCGCCTATAAAGCGCCTGTTGCCGCCGAAAATGTTAATGGTAAGACGGCAGTGGTTGCTGCACAGCCCACAGTTTGTAACCTTGACTTCATGCTTGAAGTTTTCAAGCTCATTTTTGCCTATTAATGAACTTTTGCCTTTTGACTTTTTCATGGCGTACACAGCTGCGCCATAAGCACCCATAAGCCCTGCAATGTCCGGCCGTGTCACTTCAACCCCGAGTTCTTTTTCAAACACGCGCAAAACAGCGTCGTTCAAAAATGTGCCGCCCTGTACGACAATATTCCTCCCAAGAGCTTTTGCGTCGGGAACACGTATGACTTTGTATATTGCATTTTTTACGACGCTCACAGAAAGCCCTGCACTAATATCAGCTGTTGTGGCACCGTCTTTCTGTGCCTGCTTTACCTGTGAGTTCATGAATACGGTGCAGCGTGAGCCGAGGTCAACAGGGTGTTTTGCAAACAGGCCAAGTTTTGCAAAGTCTGCAATGCTGTATCCGAGCGTGCTCGCGAAAGTCTGCAGGAATGAACCGCAGCCTGATGAGCAGGCTTCGTTGAGAAAAATATTGTCTATCGCACCGTTGCGTATTTTAAAGCATTTTATATCCTGCCCGCCTATGTCTATGACAAAATCGACATTTGGGCGGAAACATTTGGCAGCAGTAAAATGCGCGACTGTTTCAACAATGCCAAAATCTATGCTGAAAGCATTTTTCAGAAGCTCTTCTCCATATCCTGTAACCGCGCTGCTTTCAATGGTTATGTTTGGATACTTGCTGTAAAGGCTATGAAGATAGTCTTTGATTATAGGTATGGGGTTGCCTGAGTTGCTGCGGTACATGGAGCTCAGCACTTCGCCTTTTTCCCCGAGCAAAACAGCCTTTACAGTCGTTGACCCTGCATCAACGCCAAGGAAAGCGCCGCCTTTATACATTTTAATATCGCCGCGCGGAGCTTTGCACTGCTCATGTCGGCGGCAGAATTCATCGTATTCTTCATGGCTTGTAAAAAGGGGAGAAATTGAAAGGAAATTTCCTGTAGAGCCATATTTGCTTATGCTTTCAAGTGCTTTATCGAGGTCAATTTCTGTAGCGCTGCAGTAAGCTGCGCCGAGAGCAACATAGTACAGGGAATTCTCAGGGCAAATGCCCTCGACTTTCAGCGCACGGTCAAAACTTGCGCGCAGTTCGGAAAGAAAAGTCAAAGGGCCGCCTAGGTATAGGACCTTGCCTTTGATTGGCCGCCCCTGTGCAAGGCCTGCGATGGTCTGGTTTGCAACTGCTGCAAAAATGCTTGCAGAAATATCTGTCTTGCGTGCTCCCTGATTAAGCAGAGGCTGCACGTCAGACTTAGCGAAAACACCGCAACGGGAAGCAATGGTGTAGATTTTTTCGTACTGCTTTGCAAGGTCATTCATCTCATCGAGCGACACGTTCAGCAGAGTAGCCATCTGGTCAATAAAAGCGCCGGTGCCGCCAGCGCATGAACCATTCATGCGGACTTCTGTCCCTCCTGAGAGAAACAGAATTTTAGCGTCTTCACCGCCAAGTTCAATTATAACGTCGGCATCGGGAATAAGTCGCCCCACGGCTATGCGTGTGGCGTAGACTTCCTGCACAAACGGGAGGTGGCAGGTCTGTGAAATCCCCATTCCGGCAGAGCCTGAAACGGTGAGTGCCGCCTTGTCACCATGGACAATTTCATTTTTAACTTTTGTGAGTAGTGCTGTCATCTTTTCTACTATTTTAGAGTAATGCCGTTCGTAGGAATGATACAGCATCTTGCCGTTGTCATCAGTTACAACACATTTTATAGTGGTTGAGCCAATATCCAATCCAACTTTCATTATGAACCTGCCAATCTTGAAATTCCAATTCAACATATATTTTACCAAACAATTAATTGTAGTGCACGCCGATTAACCTTGTCAAGTGGCGGCGTCGAAATTAGGCGTCGAAATTAATAGTTCAGATATAATTAGGGTAGTAAAAAATCATGCCATTAAAAGGTAAATCTTTAGTATATAAAGTTGTTAAATGATTGACAAGCCGCAGTTAACTGTTTATACTTTCAGATAAAACAGCATTGGCATTATCCCATTGAAAAGCTTGGGGAACTTTCTGCCGATTATTTTGCCCAGCTGTATTATACGATACAAATGACAAATGCAAAGTGCTGCTGTTTCAGACACTTTGCAGGTTTTAGCATACTGATAAAGGGAAGTATACAGAATGAAGTTTCGGTTAAAAGGCAGGATTATTTCAATAGTATTGGCATCAGTCATGCTGGTTGCAGCTTCAGGTTGCACAACGGGAAATGGAAACTCCAGTACTATTTTGTCAACACAGGCATCATCAATGGTTTCATCTGTGCAGGCCAATTCGGAAAAATCAAAAACGCAGATACATGTCCTTGGGTTGAAAGGCCCCACAGGCCTTAGCATGGTAAAACTTATGGATGACAGCGGCTTGGGAAAAGCAGAGGGAAACTGTAAATTTTCAATAGTTGCTTCCCCTGATGAAGTTGTTTCAAAACTCGTAAACGGTGAAGCGGATATTGCGGCTGTTCCGACTAATCTTGCCGCAACGTTTTATAATAAGACAAAAGGGCAATTAAAGCTTGCAGCAGTTACTACGCTCGGTGTGCTTTCTATTGTGACAAACGGAGAAGACGTAAAATCGGTGCGTGACTTAAAAGGAAAGACAATTATCGCGTCAGGCAAAGGTGCCGTTCCGGAATATGTGCTCGACTATATTTTGAAGCAAAACGGCCTGCAAGCGGGTAGAGATGTTAAGGTTGAGTATAAAGTCCAGCATGAGGAAGCCGCAGCAGCAGTGATTTCAGGCAAAGCTAAGGTCGCTATGCTTCCGGAGCCATTTGTTACAGAAGCAACTGTTAAGAACAAAAATATAAAAGTTGCTTTGAACTTAACTAAAGAATGGGACAGCGCTTCTAAAAAGGCAAGTGTGCTGACAATGGGTTGCCTTGCTGTGCGCAAAAGTTTTGCAGAAAATCATAAAGCAGAGCTTGATGATTTTTTAAATGAGTATAAATCATCTGTAGATTTTGTTAACAGCAATGTGCCGGCTGCCGCAAAACTCTCAGCTAAATATGGCATTATGAATGCGGCTGTTGCTCAGAAGGCAATCCCAGACTGTAGCATCGTTTATATTGGTGGCAATGACATGAAGACAAAAGTTCCGTATTTTCTGAAAGTTATGTACAAAGCTAATCCGAAATCCGTTGGCGGAAAACTTCCGGGGGATGATTTTTATTATCAGGAATAAATTGCATGTTCCGGACTTTGCGGTAAAAATCATAACAGTGGTTTTCTGGCTTTTTATATGGCAGGCTATATATGTCTGCGTTGGGCAGGAGATACTCGTGGTATCTCCTGCCTGCGTTTTCACCAGGCTGTGCAATCTTGTAACCGACGGTGGATTCTGGTTTACTGCTTTTGCTACAATGGGAAGAATTATGGAAGGATTTATAATTGGAGTGCTTTCAGGTCTTGTGCTCGCAGTGCTTGCGGCGCGGTCACATGTATGCCGGACGTTAATGCAGCCTGTTGTCCTCATTGTAAAGGCTACGCCGGTGGCATCTTTTATCATTTTGGCGCTTGTATGGATGCACGCGGATTTCGTTCCGGCTTTTTCCGCCTCGCTTATAGTTTTTCCTGTTGTATGGGGAAATGTGCTGGAAGGAATACAGAAAACCGATGAAAAGCTTCTACAGATGGGTAGGATGTTCCAATTTGGGAAAATGAAGACTGCCGGCAGGATATATGTGCCGTCGGTGGCCCCTTATTTTACAGCGGCATGCACAACAGGCCTTGGCCTTTCATGGAAGGGCGGCGTTGCAGCAGAAGTGCTTTCAGATTTGCCATTTTCTGTAGGCGGCCATATTTATGACTCAAAAATTTATCTCGAAACGGTAGACCTTTTTGCGTGGACAGCAGTTGTGATTATTTTCAGCGTTTTTCTTGAATTTCTGATGAAACGCCTGATGAAGGTAGCAACAGACAAGTTCAACCTGAATATTTAGGAGGAAAGGATATGCCCCTTCAGGTTAATGGTGCGGTAAAAACTTATGGCAGTGAAAAAGTCCTTGACGGGTTTAATATAAATTTTCCGGAGAAGGGCACGGTTTGCCTTTTCGGACCATCTGGGTGTGGTAAAACAACACTTCTGAACTGCATCGCCGGTTTGGAGAAGCTTGATTCAGGAATGGTTTCCGGCAGGAGCGGCATTAAATTTTCATGCGTTTTTCAAGAGGACAGGCTTCTGCCATGGCTTTCAGCACGTGAAAATATCGCGGCTGTTTTTCATGACAGAAAAATGGGGCTTTGCCATGCCGATGAATGGCTTGGGAAAGTTGGGCTTGGCGGTGAAGAGGCGAAAAGGCCATGTGAACTTAGCGGTGGGATGTGCCGGAGGGTTGCCATTGCGCGCGCACTCGCATTCGGAGGTGATGTTTTCCTCCTTGACGAACCGTTTCAAAGGCTTGACTTGAAAACGCGCAGCAGAATGATAGGGCTTGTTAAAGAAAAAGCGTCAGAAAGCCTCTGCATATTAGTTACTCATGATGAAGTTGAGCGCAGGGAGATGGCAGATATTGCCTATATTTTAGAAGGACCGCCGCTAAAAACTATTGATATTGTTTAACATAAAAGGCGAAAAACAGCAGCATAAATGTTAAGAGGGAAAATTTGTGTTTATTTTATTTTGAAACTGTGCTATACTAACTCAGAGCTATGCTAAAAGACATATGGCTGTTTATCAGTCAGCATTCTATGTCTTCAATTTGTATTGAATTGGAGTAATTCTATGATAAGCAAAAAAAACAACCTCAGAAATCTTATTCCGCAGATTATAATTGACGCACTATGCGTCTTTTTCAGTTATTGGCTTGCGTTTGTGTTCCGCTTTTTGCCGGATCACAAAATACCATTCATGATACCGCAACAGTATGTTTATGCTTTTAATGCCACAATTCCGTGGATAACGTTAATCTGTCTTGCCGTTTTTGCAATTTTCCGTTTTTACAGCACTATGTGGGCATTTGCAAGCCTTGACGAACTGTTACAGATATTTTATGGCACAACAACAGCGTGTGTAATTGTAGCGGTGCTCGGCTTTAATGTATTCCCAAATACAATGAATGACCCCAACAGTGTACGCATTTCGCCTTTTCCAACCCTTGTTTATATAATGGGCTGGCTTCTTACAGTCTTTCTTGTTGGCGGTTCCCGCTTCTGCATCCGCATTTCACAGCGCAAAGGCGGCGGCAAAGCCGGCCGCGGCGAAAAAAACCGGCGCGTTATGGTAGTAGGTGCCGGAGAGATGGGTTCCATGGTTATCAAGGATATGAAAAATGCGCCGCAATCAAAGGGAATTCCGGTAGTGGCGATTGATGACGACAAGAAAAAGCGCGGCACGCGCATTCACGGTGTAAAAGTTGCCGGCGGCAGAGAAAGCATACCAAGGATAGTATCACACTACCATGTGGATGAGATTATTCTCGCCATCGCAACTGCAAAGCAGAAAGATAAGCGTGAAATAATAAATATCTGCTCTAAAACCAACTGCCAGCTCAAAACAATCCCTGCACTCTATGAAATGCTGGAAGGTGAATCCGCGCCGCTTAAACTGCGCGATGTAAATATAGTCGATCTTCTCGGCCGTGATGAAATTAAACTGAATACCGAAGAGATAAGTGGGTACCTTGAAAACAAGACAATTATAGTTACAGGCGGCGGCGGTTCCATAGGCAGTGAACTTTGCAGGCAGATTGCACGTTTCTCCCCTAAGAAGATTGTCATTTTAGAGATCTATGAAAACAACGCCTATATACTCCAAAATGAGCTTAAACGCCGGTATCCGGGCCTCGATATTGAGGTGGTTATTGGCTCGGTGCGTGACAAGGCTCGTGTTGAACATATTTTTGAGTGCTACCACCCAGACGTTGTTTTCCATGCAGCAGCACACAAGCATGTTCCGCTTATGGAGCTCAGCCCGGGAGAAGCTGTAAAGAACAATGTTTTTGGGACGCTGAACGTTGCCCAGGCATGCGACAAGTATCATGTGAAGCGCATGGTGCTCATATCTACCGATAAAGCCGTAAACCCAACAAATATTATGGGTGCGACTAAGCGCATATGCGAGCTGATTGTCCAGTATTACAGCAGGCACAGTAAAACTGGCTTTGTTGCTGTCCGTTTTGGCAATGTGCTCGGCAGCAGCGGCAGCGTGATTCCTATATTTAAGCAACAGATAGCCGAAGGCGGTCCCGTAACCGTAACACACCCTGACATTGTCCGCTATTTTATGACTATTCCTGAAGCTGCGCGGCTTGTCATACAGGCAGGCGGCATGGCCAAGGGCGGGGAAATTTTTGTACTTGACATGGGCGAGCCGGTTAAAATTGTTGACCTCGCCCGTAACCTTATACGGCTTTCAGGGTTTGAGCCGGATGTGGATATTAAAATCAAGTACACAGGGCTGCGCCCAGGGGAAAAACTGTATGAAGAGCTTTTGCTTGACAGTGAGGGCGGATGCAAAAAGACATCCCATGAACTTATTTATATTGGTAATCCAATTCCGTTCAATGAGGATACTTTTATTGGCGATATTGAAGAGCTGAGAAGTGTTGCCGGTGTTGACAATGTGAAAATGATGAAAATCATACATCGTCTTGTTCCAACTTACACCGGGCATGCAGAAAAGACGGATTTGCTTGCGGATGACAATACGGGCGAATAAAAACAAACATATGCAGGGCAATATAATAATAGAAAAGGATGGTGTGGCTTTGACAGATGAAAAGCGTTTCGCAGTGCTAATAGATGCTGAAAATGTTTCGGAAAAATATATAAAGTTTATTCTGGATGAAATTTCAAACGACGGCATTGCTACAATAAAACGCATTTACGGCGATTGGACAAAACCAATTATGAATTCATGGAAGAATGTTCTGCTTGACAATTCCATCACCCCAATTCAGCAATACAGCTATACGACTGGAAAAAATGCGACTGATTCAGCCATGATTATAGATGCAATGGATATCCTCTACGCGGGCAATATAGATGGATTCTGCCTTGTTTCAAGTGACAGCGATTTTACAAGGCTTGCTGCCCGTCTGCGCGAGTCGGGTATGATAGTTGTAGGCATGGGCGAGAAAAAAACGCCGTCACCATTTATTGCTGCATGCAATAAATTTAAATATCTTGAAGTGCTGGCTCAGAATGATATTTCTGAGAATCGGGCGTCTGTCCCTGCAAAAAGCCTTTCAGGGCTTGACAGCACATCGCTTGATGCAGTGCGCAATACCGTATTAACCATTGTTCAGGAAACTTCTGACGACGACGGATGGACTTCTCTCGGCGATGTCGGCAATATACTGACAAAGCGTTACCCCGATTTTGATGTGCGAAATTATGGCTTTCATAAACTTACGCCATTTATAAAGTCGCTTAATATGTTTGACATCCGCGCTGTAAGCGGAAAAAACGGGCATGTGCGGCTTATGTATGTTAGGGAAAAAAAGGCAGATACTGAATAGCAAAATGAAAAGAGGTGGCCGTGCCACCTCTTTTGTTTGTGACTGAGTGTACGAATTTCAATTTAAGCTGTTTCAAGTGTCCTTGTACTTTTGTGATTCGGCTACGGCCATACGGTCGCAAAGCTCGTTTTCAGGGTAACCGGCGTGTCCTTTTATCCATTTAAAAGTTACATCATGTATTTTGAGCAGATCAAGGAGTTTTTCCCACAGGTCGCTGTTAAGGGCAGGCTTTTTATCTGCTTTGCGCCAGCCATTTTGTTTCCATTTTTTAGCCCAGCCCTTGCCGATGGCATCGCATACATAGCGTGAATCGCTTGTAATTATTACGCAGCAGGGCTCTTTCAGCTGCTGCAATGCTTTTATTACGCCTGTAAGTTCCATACGGTTATTAGTCGTTTCTGCGGTTCCGCCGCTGATTTTTTTTTCTCGGCCACAGTAGCGCAGGATGGCTCCCCAGCCACCAGGGCCAGGATTTCCGCTGCATGCACCATCGGTAAAAATCTCTACTTTCTTCATTTTGTCCTCCACTCCGTGCTGCTTTTTGTCTTTAGATATTATATCATCTTTTAGTGCGGAAAAAAAGAAAGCCATATTTTTTATGTTGGCGGAGAATGGCGATTACAGCAGTATGATTTGTAAATACTATTTTTTGAGCTTGTCTGCTTGACAGAAAATCTTATCCATAGTATCATAACTTGTATGTGTCTATAGTGCGGATTAAATGTTTTTACAGTTTACTTGTATTTTATTTTTTATTTTGGTAATTTTACGTTTTGTGTGTTTTATACGCAAAAAGTATGATGATAAAAAACGGTGTGCTTGTACCACATGGCCCGTTTGCCTGTGAATTCAAGTTTTGCCAGAATTAAATGGAGGTTATTTTGTGACAGAAAAAAAACAAAATAGTTCAGCGGAGCGTAGCAGTGCTGCAAAATCACAGTCCGAGACGGGGAACGGTATACGCCTTGGCCTTTACCAGAAGGGTGAAATCCCGAAACGGCACAACGCGCAGCAGCGCCCAAACACGCGCCAGCACAGCCGCCAAAGTGCAAAAAGTGTTGTTCAGCCGGAAAAAGGCGAAAAGGCGGGGGAGATAAAAAGTGCTCAGCGCAGAAAACGTCAGCCTGCTAAAACAGCGCCACTGAAAATGCAGCAACCAGCAGCTGTTGAAACTGCAGCAACGCAAAGGCTTCAGAGGCCGACAGCTTCAAAACGGCAGGGCAGCCGTTTCAGCCGTGAGAAAAAGGGTGCTGTAAAGCCGGCAATACGTGCGTATTTTCTTGGCGGCCTTAATGAGATCGGCAAAAACTTTACGGTGTTCGAATGCCAGGACGACATGATAATCGTAGACTGCGGGATGTCATTCCCTGACGACGATATGCTTGGTGTCGACCTTGTTATTCCTGATTTTACTTTTGTTGAACGCAATGCAGGTAAGATACGCGGCGTGGTGCTTACTCATGGCCATGAGGACCATATTGGTGCACTGCCTTATCTGCTCAAGAAGTTCAACTTCCCGATTTATGGCACACAGTTTACTTTGGCGCTTGTAGACAGCAAGCTAAAAGAACACGGGCTTTCGGGAAAAGTGCGCGCGGTGATGGTGCGCCCGGGCGACCACATACATCTCGGATGCATGGATGTGGAATTTATCCACGTAAACCATTCTGTTCCTGATGCTGTCGCACTCGCGATACATTCACCTGCAGGCACTATCGTCCATACCGGTGACTTTAAGATAGACTGTACGCCTACGCTCGGCGGTATGATTGATCTTGGCCGTTTTGCGGAACTTGGCAAAGAGGGAGTCCTCGCGATGTTCTGCGATTCTACAAATGCGGAGCGCGAGGGATACACAAAGTCTGAGACAAAAGTCGATGATTCATTTGACATGCTTTTTCGCCATGCTGTGGACAGCCGGATTATCATTGCGACTTTTGCCTCGAATGTAAGCCGTGTCCAGCAGATTATAAACTGTGCAGTCAAATATGGCCGCAAAGTGGCGCTTTCGGGTCGCAGTATGGTCAATGTGATGTCGATAAGTGTGGAGCTTGGCTACCTGAATGTTCCCAAAGGCGTCCTGATTGACATTGACGATATAAACAAGTATCCTAAGAATAAAATAGTGCTTGTCACAACTGGGAGCCAGGGTGAACCTATGAGCGCTTTGACGCGCATGGCATTCGCCGACCACCGCAAAGTGGAAGTTGGCCCCGGCGATTTCATCATTATTTCGGCAAGGCCTATACCTGGAAATGAAAAAACGATAGGCAACGTTATTGATGAACTGATGAAACGCGGCTGTGAAGTAATTTATGAGTCGATGTACGACCTACATGTTTCAGGCCACGCATGCAGGGAAGAAATCAAGCTTTTGCAGGCTCTCGTAAGACCAAAATATTTCATACCAGTCCACGGTGAGCAGAAGCATTTGCAGAAGAATGCAAAAATTGCCTATGAGCTCGGCAAGTCTCCGAAAGATGTTTTTATTGGCGACAACGGCGACTGCGTGGAACTGCATGAAAACTATATGAAACGCCTTCCGCCGGTGCCTGCCGGCCGTGTCCTTGTTGACGGCCTCGGAGTCGGAGATGTAGGCAGCATCGTGCTTCGTGACCGCAAGCATCTTGCTGAGGATGGCCTTATTATAGCTGTTTGCACAATATCATCAGACGACGGCCACATACTTTCGGGTCCGGATATAGTTTCACGCGGGTTCGTATACGTCCGCGAATCGGAGCCTCTGATGGATGATGCAAGAAAGCTTGTTACGAATATCCTTGAAGAATGTGCGGCAAAGAAAATTCACGACTGGGGTACCCTGAAAACGAAAATTAAAGATGCACTTTCCAGGTTCCTGTATGAAAAGACCAGGCGCAGCCCCATGGTTCTGCCGATTATCATGGAGATTTAGCGTCGGCGTATAAGGGGAGTATTTGGAGTGAGAAAGAGGATCTGGGTGGCTTCGCCCGTGTTCTTCGTGTTGTCAGCAATTATGGTGGCAATGGCATGTGTAAGCTGGTTCTGGAACAGCACAGTATGCTATATTGAGTTGTGTGCAGCGGGTGCGTCTGCCGTGTTCGTATTTGTAACAACGGTGCATTTCCGCGCACATGTGCTTGATACGGTGAAAGGCGCAAAAACGGTAATGCCTGGCGGCCAAAACGGCAGTATGCAAAAATTTGCCATTCCCCTTGTGCTCGTTGGCGCAGCGGGTGACATAATCTGGGTTAACGACGCATTTTGGAACACAGTTTGTGAAAAGCACGAATGCCGCGGCGACAGTATCCGTAAATTTATCTATCCTAAAACAGTAGAGCAGATCCTTGAAGCATCAGGAACTGACATCACGATTGGAAAGCGCCATTTTACAGTGTATGGCACTCAGACCTCTTCGGGCTGCATTATGTATTTCACAGATAATACCTACTATAAAAATATTGAGAAAGAGTACAGGGAAACGCGACCTGTTGTCGCCCTTGCATATTTTGACAACCGCGAAGAGCTTGCACGGTGCAGCAGCAGCAGTGAGGATACGCGCATAGCTTCTGAAGTGGAAGAGACGCTTATACAGTGGGCACAGAGCATGGGCGGGTTCCTGAAAAAGATGAGCAGCGGCCGCTTTATTATTGTGACCGACGAACGCCATATAAAAAATGAGATGGAGCGCCGTTTCCC
Source organism: Ruminococcaceae bacterium UBA1036 (assembly GCA_002316805.1). GTDB lineage: Bacteria > Bacillota > Clostridia > Oscillospirales > Acutalibacteraceae > Thermocaproicibacter. Next base: position 199,198 of record DCEF01000010.1, on the reverse strand, counting down.
AATACTCGATTCAATCCGCGCTATCCATGCTGGGGAACATCTCACAGCGACTATTTCCGTTGGAGTTTCCCTGGATGCTAAATCGCCGAAAGAGGCGGAGAGATGGGCGCGCACTGCACTTGATATGGCTCTTGGCCGCGGCGGCGACCAGGTAGCAGTGAAGAAAAAAAATGATACATACGAATTCTTCGGCGGCCTTTCAAAGGGAGTTGAGAGGCGCGATAAAGTGCGTACGCGTGTATTTGCGGCTACAATTTCCGATGATATCAAGGAAAGCGACAATGTGCTGATTATGGGCCACCGGTTTTCGGACCTCGACTGCATGGGTTCTGCTGTTGGTATGTGGAATGTCGCATCAAAATGCCTAAAACGTCAGACATATATAGTGGACGATTCATCACAGACACTGGCGTCTTCGCTTATTAACATGGTTAAGGCAAAATATCCTGAGGAGAAGATATTCATATCACCGCAGGAAGCCGTCACAAAGGTTATGCCGAAAACGACTCTGGTAGTCCTTGATACACACTCCCCTGATTTTGTCGAGAGCCCGGAACTGCTGAAATCTGTTACCCGCGTGATTGTTATAGACCATCACCGCATGATGGTGCGCCACATCGAAAATGCGCTTGTGTTCTATCACGAGCCGTTTGCAAGCTCAACATCCGAAATGGTGACGGAGCTTGTGCAGTATATTGGCGACACAACTTTAACAGAGTCTGAGGCAGAAGCACTGATGGCAGGCATTATGCTCGACACGAAAAACTTTGTGCTTAAAACAGGCGTTCGCACTTTTGAGGCGGCAGCTTACCTGCGCCGCAAGAACGCCGATACTGTTAAGGTAAAGCGTCTGTTTTCTGATTCTATTGATGCGTACAAAGCAAAATACAGGATTGTCTCCAATGCCAAGGTCTACGGCAATTTTGCTATTGCTTCCGCGAATTCTGAGTTTTCGGATATACGCATTTCGGCAGCACAGGCGGCCGACGAACTGCTTTCTATCAAAGGCGTTGAGGCGTCGTTTGTTATTTACCCGGCCGGCGGTGTAATAAACATCTCGGCCCGTTCACTCGGCGATGTCAATGTACAGCTTGTAATGGAGTCACTTGGCGGCGGTGGCCACCTCACTATGGCAGGAGCACAACTTGAGAATGTTACGGTAGAACAGGCAAAAGAAAAATTGATTTCAGTTATTGAAAAATCCAAAGCAAACAAAAAGAGGCCGTAACAAAAGAATTATGGAGGTTTGTTATGAAAGTAGTATTGCTTGCGGATGTCCGCGGAACCGGCAAAAAAGGCGAACTTGTTAAGGTGAGCGATGGATACGCGAGAAATTTCCTCTTTCCGCGCGGGCTGGCAAAAGAGGCAGACGCTCAGGTAATGAATGAACTGAGAAATGCTGAAGAATCTAAAAAATACCACATTGCGCAGGAAAAAGCTCAGGCCAGCAAGATCGCTGGGTCCATTAACGGCAAGACTTTAAAGCTGACTGCAAAGTCCGGCCAGGGCGGCAAACTGTTCGGCTCTATTACTTCTAAGGAAATATCCGAAGAGATAAAGCACTCTTTTAATATTGATGTCGACAAGCGTAAGATTATGCTTAAAAGTGAAATAAAAGCATTTGGTACTTATGAATGTGAACTGAAACTTTACAACGGTGTTTCTGCTAAAATATATATAACGGTGAGTGAAGGCTAAAACGGGATTTTATAATTCGGGGGGGCGTGCAGCATGGATAATTCGGTAACAGCCGGATATGGCGGCATGAACCTGCCGTTTAGCCCAGAGGCAGAGCAATCGGTTCTCGGAGCAATCTTGCTTGACTCTTCGTGTTTGGACAGGGTTGCGGAAATCCTGCCGCGCCCTGATTATTTTTATCTTACAGGCAACAGGCAGATTTACGCTGTAATGCTTCAGATGTTTACTGACGGGCGTCCGATTGATTTTGTTACCGTCCTTGAAGCACTGAAGAAAACAGAAAATTTTCACGAAGCTGACGGCAAAACTTATCTCCTGCAGCTTGCACAACTTGTCCCTTCCATTTCTAATGTAGAGTCTTACGCCGCGATTGTGCGCGACAAATATGACGTGCGCATGTTGATAACAACTGCACGGGACATCATCGAAGAAGCTTCGTCAGGCGAAGCGGACGCTTCCACTCTGCTTGACTCGGCTGAGCAGCGCATTTTTGACATACGCCGCGGGAAAAATATGCAGGGCCTGCAGAAAATAGACGAGATAATCCTTGATGAGTTTGACAGGCTGGACAAGCTGAATTCCCCTGACGCGGACAAGTACCGCGGCGTGCCTACAGGCATAAAAGAGCTTGATGATACGATTACCGGCCTTAACAGGACCGACTTTATTCTCCTCGGTGCCCGCCCGGGCATGGGCAAAACAAGTTTTGCGCTTAATATAGCACGCTATGCCGCCATAAAAGCCGATAAGCGTGTGGCGTTTTTTTCACTTGAAATGAGCAAGGAACAGCTCGTTTCACGCTTGCTGTCAACCGAAGCTATGGTGGAAGGGACTAAGTTGCGCACAGGGAAACTGAACGAAGACGAGTGGGTAAGGCTTATAGAGGCGGGTGATATTCTCTCCAAGGCCCAGATCTATTTTGATGATAACCCAACGATTACAGTTCCGGAGATAAAGGCCAAGCTTAGGCGGATGAAAGATGTTGACCTTGTGGTGATTGACTACCTGCAGCTGATGACTTCATCAACACGCATAGATAACCGTGTGCAAGAAATTTCACAGATTACAAGAAGCCTGAAAATTATGGCAAAAGAGCTGAACGTTCCGGTGCTGACACTTTCGCAGCTTGCGCGTGACAGCGAAAAGCGTACCAACCACCGCCCTGTGCTTTCAGATCTCAGAGATTCCGGTTCTATTGAGCAGGACGCCGATGTTGTATTGTTCCTTTACCGTGACGACTATTATCAGGACTCTGAGACGCCGGACGAGAACGGTGATAAAAACCAGTGCGAATGTATTGTAGCCAAAAACCGCCACGGTGAGACAAAGACGATTCCGCTGCACTGGCAGGGCGAATATATGCGCTTCACGGCTCAGGAGGTCATACGCAGTGAATAAAGGCGTTGAGACCATTGAGAGAAAAATCAGCAGTACAATTCATGAATGGGGTATGCTTCCGCGAGGCTGCACTGTTGTGGCCGGCCTTTCAGGTGGTGCTGACTCAGTCACAATGACACATTTTCTTTTCCGCCATGCTTCTGAGTATGGCATAAAACTTACAGCTGCACATGTTAACCATGGCCTTAGGGGCAAAGATGCCGACTCAGACGAACAGTTCGTAAGGAGCTTCTGCGAAAATTACAGCATACCTATTCATGTGCTCAATGCTGATGTGCGCAGCATTGCACGGCAGAATTCCCAGGGTATTGAAGAATGTGGGCGGAATGTCCGTTACTCTTTTTTTCGCAGCCTATGCGGGGAAAACGGCCGCATTGCGACAGCGCATACTCTTTCTGACAGCGCCGAAACATCGCTCATGAATTTTGCGAAAGGCGCCGGCGCAAAAGGGCTTTGCGGCATACCACCGGTGCGCGGCAATATTATAAGGCCAATAATAGGCATCACGCGTGGGGAAGTGGAGGAATATTGCAAATTTTACGGTTTGCAGTATGTGACAGACCGCACTAATTTTGACGACAGCTTCGCGCGCAATAAAATCCGGCTACATGTTATGCCAGTGCTGCGTGAAATCAATCCGGAGTTTGAAAATTCAGCAGCACGTGCCTCATATATTCTGCGCAGCGATGAGGAATATCTTGACAGCCTTGCATTGGAGGGCCTGCGGAAAGCCTTGCTGAAAGGCGGCGGCTATCGGCTCGATGAGCTTCAGCAAATGCCGCATGCGGTTTTGCTGCACGCAATTTCCATTATTTTCGGCAAGATGAAAAAATCGCGGTCTGATTTCAACCATATTGCCGCAGTGGAACGTATTATAAATTCGGGCGCTGGTTCTGTAACATGCCCAGGTAGGATACAGTGTGCAGTTTCAGGAAATACTTTTTTTGTGGGAATTCAGCAGTATGATGATTGCGCCGAATGGAGTGTGCCATTTTCACTGAATGGGGCGGTTTTGCCTGATGGAAGAAGCTTTGAGCTGCATAAGGTTTCCGCTGAGGCCATGGAAAAGCATCAGAAAATTAATAAATTATTGTTTAATAATCTTATCAACTATGATACAATACTTAGTATGAATAAGCTCGTAAGGAGCAGACGGCCCGGAGACGCATATCGTCCTGCCCGCCGAGGTGTAAAAAAAACGCTGAAAAAACTTTTCAACGAAGCAAAGGTTCCTGTAATGGAGCGGTGCCACAGGGCAGTCTTTCAATGCGGTGATAAAATCGTATGGGTAGAGGGTTTCGGCGTTTCACAGGAAGCCTGTGTATCAGAGAATACGAAAAACATTGCAGAAATAATAATTAAGGAGTGCAGGTAGACAGTGCATAGCATGGAAGATGATATTGAGGAAATCCTTTTCAGCAAGGAAAAACTGGCAGAGATTGTGCATAGCATGGGTGCACGCATTAGCAAAGAGTACGAAGGGAAAAATCTTCTGATGGTAAGTATCCTTAAAGGCTCGGTTGTTTTTATGACCGATTTAATGAGGGCTATTTCAATTCCCTGTAGCATAGATTTCATGGCGGTTTCCAGCTATGGTTCCGGTGTTAAAACTTCAGGCGTTGTAAAAATCATCAAGGATCTTGACCTTGACCTTAAAAACTGGGACGTCCTTGTAGTTGAGGATATACTCGACAGTGGCCTTACCTTAAGCTATATCTGGAAACTGCTGAAGGCTCGTTCGCCTAAAAGTCTCCGCCTTTGCACTCTTTTCGACAAGCCGGACCGCCGCACTGTAAAAGTAGAAGCAGACTATGTGGGTTCGGTTGTGCCGGATAAATTTATTGTTGGATATGGCCTTGATTATGCGGAAAAATACCGCAATCTGCCGTTTGTAGGAGTCCTGAAACCGGAGATTTACAGCAATGCCGGTGTAGGCGGGACAAATAAGGAGTGAATCGCTTTTGGATAACAAAAAAGCATTAAAAAATATCGCACTTTTCATCGGCATTCCGGTGCTTTTGATGATCCTTCTGGTAACGGTTTTTTCCAAGCCGGCAGAAGTGACCCATAAGTATTCTGAAATAGTTTACTATTTTCAGGATCAGAAAGTTTCACAGTATACACTGGACCTTGGAAGCGGCGATATGTCAATCACGCTGAACGACGGCAAGCAGATTTCTTATGTTGCTCCTAACGCCGGTCAGATGATTGAAGACATACGGCCTTATGTGCAGCAATACAATAAAGCGCACCCCAATACGCGTATGTCTTATAATTGGAACCGCCCGGCGGACTCTTCGTGGTTTACTTCCGGGTTTCTGCCTGTTTTGTTGACGTTTGTTTTGTTCGGCGTTTTCTGGTGGCTCATGATGAAGCACATGAATACAACACTTGGGGATACCGGGAAGCAGATGAGCTTCGGCAAGGCGAAAATAAAGCAGATGGCAGATGAGAAACGCAAAACTACGTTTGCCGATGTTGCCGGTGAAGATGAAGAAAAAGAAGAACTGCGCGAAATTGTCGAATTTTTAAAAAATCCGCGAAAATACAATGAACTCGGTGCGCGAATTCCTAAAGGTGTGTTGCTTGTAGGCCCTCCGGGGACAGGTAAGACACTGCTTGCTCGGGCTGTGGCTGGCGAAGCCGGCGTGCCGTTTTTCTCAATTTCAGGCTCTGACTTTGTCGAGATGTTCGTAGGTGTTGGTGCTTCGCGTGTGCGTGACCTTTTTGATCAGGCAAAGAAAAATGCACCGTGCATTGTATTCATAGATGAAATTGATGCTGTTGGGCGTCAGCGTGGAGCCGGCCTTGGCGGCGGGCATGATGAGCGTGAACAGACGCTGAACCAGCTTCTTGTTGAGATGGATGGGTTCGGTGCCAACGAGGGCGTTATCATGATTGCCGCCACAAACCGCCCGGATATCCTCGACCCGGCTCTTATGAGGCCAGGACGCTTTGACCGCCAGGTTATGGTAGGTTACCCTGATATAAAGGGTAGGGAGGCTATCCTTAAGGTGCATTCGCGGAATAAACCACTTGCACCTGATGTTGACCTCAGTATAATAGCGAAATCAACAGCAGGGTTCACAGGTGCGGACCTTGAAAATCTGCTCAATGAATCGGCGCTGCTTGCAGCGAGGAAAAATCTCAAAGCTATTACAATGGCTGAGATTGAGGAAGCAACTGTAAAAGTCGTGATGGGCACTGAAAAGAAAAGCCATGTGATGACGGAAAAGGAAAAGAAGCTCACTTCTTACCATGAGGCGGGGCATGCGGTCGTGACGTATTACTGCCCGATGCAGGATCCTGTCCATCAGATTTCTATTATTCCGCGCGGCATGGCAGGCGGTTATACTATGCAGATACCAACAGAAGACAGGTCATACCGTACCCGCCGCGAAATGGAAGAAACACTTGTGGTGCTTCTTGGTGGCCGTGTGTCGGAGTCACTTAATCTTGACGATATTTCAACTGGTGCTTCAAATGATATTGAGAGGGCGACAAAACTCGCACACAGCATGATTGCAAAATATGGCATGTCCAAAGAGCTTGGGCCTATAACTTATGGTAGGGACGAAAGCGAGCCGTTCCTTGGGCGCGATATGGGTCATATCCGTGATTATTCGGAAGCTACATCATGTGCGATAGACCGCGAAATAAAACGTATGATGACACAGGCTTACCATAAAGCTGAAGAAATCCTTAAGGCTCATATGCCGCAGCTACACCGCGTTGCAAAATATCTTTTCGAAAATGAAAAGATGGATGGCGATGAGTTTGCAAACCTGATGAAGGAAGACGAGATACCGGCAGAATCAGGCAGTTCGGGAGGGACACCGCCGCAGCCAACACCGCCGCAGGTGCAGCCAGACCCGCAGCCTGCCCAATAATTTAAAACCTTAAAGGAAATGAATAGGCATTCTTTTTTCACTGTGCCCTGCTGGGTACCGATTTTCAGATGCACAAGGCGTTCGGAAAATTGTTGCCCGGCAGACTTTTTTTGCCGCTAATCATAATGCTCTGTATGCATTATGAAAAGTTAAAAATCATGCGGCACAATATGTTCTCAGCGGAGGAAACAGTATGACATCAAAAAAAGAATATGGTAATGAAAGTATCTCAAGCCTGAAAGGTGCTGACCGTGTAAGGCAGAGGCCGGCTGTTATTTTTGGCTCAGACGGCCTTGAAGGATGCGAGCATTCAATCCTTGAAATAATATCAAATTCGATTGATGAAGCGCGTGAAGGATTTGGAAAGCAAATCGTTGTTACAAAGTACAGTGATGATTCTGTTGAGGTGAATGACAGCGGCCGTGGGATTCCTGTAGAATATAACCATTCAGAACAGCGTTGGAACTGGGAGCTCGTTTTCTGCGAGCTTTATGCCGGTGGAAAATATAACAACGATGAAAATGAAAGCTATGAGTACTCACTTGGGCTGAATGGCCTGGGGCTTTGCTCGACGCAGTATGCATCGGAATATATGGATACTGAGATTCACCGTGACGGTATGTGTTATACACTTCATTTTGAGCATGGGAAGAATATCGGCGGGCTTAAAAAAAAGAAATATTCTGGGACAGACACGGGCACAAAGATACGTTGGAAGCCTGATATTTCGGTATTTACCGATATACATGTTCCGGATGAATATTACTGCGACACACTTAAACGGCAGGCGATAGTAAATGACGGAATCAGCTTTATCTTCCGCAGCCGTAAGGAGGATGGAAGCTTTGCGGAGCAAAAATTTCTTTACCAAAATGGCATCGTTGACCATGCCAAAGAGATTGCAGGGAGTGATTTTTTAACTCCAGTGCAGTATTGGCAGGCGCAGCGCCGCGTGCGCGACCGCAGTGACAAGCCGGAATATAACGTTAAAATGAATATTGCTGTAGCTTTTTCAAACAAGAACCCGTCAATTGAGTATTACCATAATTCAAGCTGGCTTGAGCATGGGGGCGCGCCAGACAAGGCAGCCCGCAACGCTTTTGTTTACCAGATAGATTCCTACCTTAAGCAAAACGGAAAATACAATAAAAAAGAAAGCAAAATCACTTTTAATGATGTGCAGGACTGTCTGATACTGATTATATCTTCTTTTTCTAACCGCACTTCCTATGAAAACCAGACTAAAAAGGCAATTACAAATAAAGGAATTCAGGAGGCGATGACGGATGTACTCCGCCATCAGCTTGAAATCTATTTTATCGAAAATCCGCTTGACGCTGAAAAAATTTCCATGCAGGTGCTTGTAAATAAACGCAGCCGTGAAGACGCGGAGCGGACAAGGCAGACAATAAAGAAAAAACTTTCAGGAAATATGGATATGACAAGCCGCGTAGCCAAATTCGTTGACTGCCGGAGCAAAGATGTAAAAGAAAGGGAAATTTTCATAGTGGAGGGCGACTCTGCACTTGGCGCATGCAAACAGGCGCGCGACCCTAACTTTCAGGCAATCATGCCAATACGCGGTAAAATCCTTAACTGCCTTAAAGCAGACTATGATAAGATTTTTAAAAGCGACATCATCACAGACCTTATAAAGGTCCTCGGATGTGGTGTGCAGGTTAAAGCAAAGGCAAATAAAGACCTTTCATCGTTCAACATGGAATCCCTGCGCTGGAACAAGATTATATTGTGCACAGATGCAGACGTCGATGGGTATCAGATACGCACGCTTCTGCTTACGATGCTTTACAGGCTCACACCGACATTAATTGAGCAGGGGAAGGTGTTCATTGCTGAGTCGCCACTTTTCGAGATACAGACAAAAGATGAGACTTATTTTGCGTACACTGAAAAAGAGAAGGATATGTTCCTGAAAAAACTCGAAGGAAGAAAATTTACAATTCAGCGTTCCAAAGGTCTCGGCGAAAATGAGCCTGACATGATGAACCTCACTACGATGAACCCCGCAACCCGCCGCCTTATTCAGGTTATGCCTGCTGATGTAGAACAGACAAGCAGAATGTTTGACCTTCTGCTTGGCAATAACCTGAACGGCAGAAAGGGCTATATAGCCGAAAACGGGTATAGGTACATTGAACTGGCGGATTTGAGTTGAGCAACGTCTGAGAGATTTTCAAAGTTTAGGGGCTGAAAAAATATGAAAAAATCGCGTTCGGAGAGGCATGTAAGCCGCCCGAAAGTGCATGGAGTTATTGAGGGCGCAGGAAAAGTTGTGCAGCAGCAGATCACGGACACGCTTGAAAAAAATTATATGCCTTATGCTGTAAGCGTTATCCTGTCGCGCGCGATCCCTGAGATTGACGGCTTTAAGCCGTCGCATCGGAAGCTTTTATATACAATGTATAAAATGGGGCTTCTTGGACTTACAAGGACAAAAAGCTCAAATATAGTAGGCCAGACAATGAAACTCAACCCACACGGCGAGGCCGCCATTTATGATACGATGGTGCGTTTGAGCCGCGGATATGAGGCGCTTCTGCATCCGTATGTGGATTCAAAAGGAAATTTTGGCAAATTCTATTCACGAGATATGGCATGCGCCGCATCACGCTATACTGAAGCAAAACTTGACCCGTTATGCCAGGAGCTCTTCCGGGACATAGAAAAAGATACAGTTGATTTTGTGGATAATTATGACAACACCACAAAAGAACCTGCGCTTTTCCCGGTAACTTTTCCGTCTGTCCTTGTAAACGCCAATACTGGCATAGCTGTGGGCATGGCGAGCTCTATCTGCTCTTTTAACCTTGCGGAAGTCTGCAGGACGGCTGTGGCATGTATCCGCAATCATGAGCACGACATATTTTCAACCTTGCCTGCACCTGATTTTCCTGGTGGCGGTGAGATAATCTACGACCGGCAGGCGCTTGAAAAAATATATCGCACAGGCAAGGGACCTGTTAAGGTGCGCGCGCGTTACTCGTATGACAAGGACGCGAACTGCATAGATATAACGCAAATCCCTCCGACAACCACTGTTGAGGCAATTATTGAGAAAACAGTGGAGCTTGTAAAGCAAAGCAAAATACGGGAGATTTCGGATATACGTGACGAAACAGGCCTTGCAGGGCTGAAAATAACCATAGATTTAAAGCGCGGCGCAGACCCAGACCGCCTGATGAAAAAACTGTTCCGCATGACACCTCTTGAAGACAGCTTTTCGTGCAACTTTAATGTGCTTGTAAACGGTGCCCCGCGTGTGATGGGCATACGCGAAATACTTGACGAATGGACAAAGTTCCGTATATCGTGTGTTCGCCGGAGGACGGCTTTCGACCTTAAGAACCTGCAGGAAAGGCTGCACATGCTCAAAGGTCTGCAGGCAATTTTGCTTGATATAGACAAGGCAATCGCTATTATCCGCAAAACCGAAGAAGAAGCCGATGTTGTCCCAAATCTGATGATAGGGTTTGGCATCGACGAGAAACAGGCGGAATATGTAGCGGAAATCAAGCTCCGCCATCTTAACCGTGAATATATAATGAAGCGCACGGCAGAAACAGGCGAAGTTGAGGAAAAGATAGGCAGACTGCAGAAAATCCTTGGCAGTGACGATGAAATACGGAAAATTATCCTGTCAGAGCTGAGTGAGGTTGCAAAAAAATACGGCCAGCCACGGCGTTCAATCATCGTTTACGAAAATGAGCTTGACGAAGAGCAGGAAGATGTCCCTGACTACGCCGTTCACCTGTTCTTTACAAAAGATGGCTATTTCAAGAAAATCACCCCTCAGTCGCTGCGCATGAGCGGTGACCAGAAGCTGAAAGACGGCGACGAAGTAATACAGCATGTTGAGAGCAGCAACTCTGCCAGCCTCTTGTTTTTTACAGACAAATGTGCTGTTTATAAGGCTAAAGTGTCTGATTTCGACGATTCTAAAGCCAGCGTCCTCGGCGAATATATTCCGGCAAAACTTGGTATGGATGATGGAGAAAATCCGGTCTATATGGCGGTAACGTCAGACTATGCAGGGAGTATAGTGCTATTCTTTGAAAATGGAAAAGGCGTAAAAATAACACTTTCCGCTTATAAAACAAAGACAAACAGGAAAAAATTGATTAATGCCTACAATGCAAATTCACCGCTTGCCGGGTGCTGCCAGATAACGGAAGACTGTGAATTTATGCTGACTTCATCGCAGGGAAGGATGCTGCTTGTTCATTCAGGTGCGGTCGCGGCAAAATCTACACGCAGCGCACAGGGCAGCCTTGTTATGACGCTTCGCCGCAATGCACGCCTTGTGAAAGTTTGCCGCTATGAGGAAGGCATGCTTGAAAAGCCAGACCGCTACCGCAAGAAGGTTCCATCTTCCGGCTCAATGCCCCCTCAGGGCGAACAGCTGGCTTTTTTATAAAAAACGCCGCAGGAAACGAATAAATTCCTGCGGCGGGACTGCACAGAGGCAAACGCAAACAACTGTACTGTCCAATAGATAATGTTCCCATTATGCCGCCGGATATTCGCGGTAAAAAAGAAATATATGATGTCCCCATTAAGCTGGCTTTAATGGCATATACTGGAATAGAGCTAAGTGGCATATAAAAAGAAGCCACAAAGGGGGTACATCGATTTTGGTTATTTATACGGTTCGTCCAGGTGACAGTGTTTACAGTATCTCGAAACGTTACGGCGTATCTGCAGGCGATATTATCAGCAGCAACGCGCTTGACAGTGACGGCAGCCTCGTTGTCGGGCAGGCACTTGTGATTCCGGTAGAGAGTGTTTCACACACTGTGGAAGCCGGAGAAAGCCTGTCGAAAATTGCGAAAATGTATGAAACAACTGCAGAAGCCATACAGATGGCCAATCCGCAGATTCCTGACGCGAATTTTATCAGGGCAGGGCAGGTGTTGACAATTCCTGTGACGCTTGAGATGCTCGGTGAAGCTGAGGTAAATGGCTATGCCCTCCCTACAATAGGAGACTCGACATTGAAAAGGACGCTTCCGGGATTAACTTACCTTAGCGTTTTCAGCTATGAGGTTCGTCCCGATGGAAGCCTCACATCTGTTGACGACACAGGGATCGTGGCTGCCGCCCGCAGGCAGAACGTGGCACCGATAATGTCAGTGACAAACATTCGGCCTGAAGGGGGTTTCAGCGGTGAAATTGCCCACGCCGTCCTTTCTGATCCGGAAGTTGGAAATATACTTCTCGATAATATTGCAGGTGCATTGGGCGGAAAAGACAAATATTACGGCCTTAACATCGACTTTGAATATATTTACCCTCAAGACAGGGAAAACTATAATGCATTTCTCAAAAGGGCAGTAGAGGAACTCCACCCGCTTGGATATAAAGTTTTTACTTCGCTGGCGCCGAAAATTTCCGCCGAGCAGCCTGGCCTGCTGTATCAGGCGCATGATTATAAAGCGCATGGCAGCCTTGCGGACAGAGTAATACTCATGACATATGAGTGGGGTTATACGTATGGGCCGGCAAGGCCGGTTGCGCCTCTGAACCTTGTAGAGCAGGTCTTAAAATATGCGGTTACAGCTATCCCACCACAGAAAATCCTTATGGGCATCCCCAATTACGGATATGACTGGACCTTGCCATTTGTGCGCGGCACTGCAGCGCGTTCCCTTTCAAATAACGGCGCCGTTGAGCTTGCAAAAAAAGTCGGCGCGCGCATTATGTTTGACGAAGAGGCGCAGTCGCCGCATTTCAATTACTATTCACAGGACGGGAAACAGCATAAAGTTTGGTTTGAAGACGCGCGCAGTATACGCGCAAAGCTTGAGCTTGCACACAGGTATGGCCTTGCGGGTGTAAGTTACTGGACTGTAAATACATTTTTCCCGCAGAACTGGGCGGTCCTTAACAGCACTTTTAAAGTTAAAAAGCTGCTTTAAAATCAAACCGGCAAAAAGAAATAGTAAAAATCCTTGCAAACAATTGCATTTTGTGATATTATTCACTTATTGGTAATAGTTCATGATTGTGGGGGTATGATATGTCTACCGCAGAGTTGGTGCTTGGAATTATATTGATGGTATTTTCTGTTGCTATCACTGTTATTGTTTTGATGCAGAAAGGCCATGAAGAGAATGTTGGTGTCGTTACCGGCGGTGCTGATACGTTCCTTTCAAAAAACCAAGCGCGTTCAGTTGATGCTTTTTTGGCAAGATGGACAAAAGTCATTGCAATTGGCTTTTTTGTGCTGGTTATTCTTATTAACACTTATATGTATTTTTTCCTGAAATAAGAAAAGCAAGCCGCTCCGCTGAAAAGGCGGAGCTTTTTTTGCATAAGAAATTATATGGGGGGACATTTTGAAAACTACAAAAGAGAAAATACTGCGCTGCCTTGAAATATCGTCACAGAGCCTGCCGGTACGCAGTATCCTAAAAAAAATGGATGTCAGGCCTGAGGGCAAAAAAGATTTTTTTGCGGCTCTAAATTCGCTTAAAACGGAAGGAAAAATTTCAGTTACACAAAAAGGCTGGTATTACCTGCCGCAGAAGGCTGATACCGCACAGGCAGAAGCTACCATGATTTCCCTTTCAAGAGGCTTTGCCTTTGCCCGCATGGACAATGGGACAGATGTCTTTATACATGCGGACAAACTCAACAACGCGTTTGTTGGCGACAGGGTAGTGCTTGGCAACCTGCAGCAGGGCATTAAAGGGCTGAGCGGTGAGGTAAGATCTATAACTGAAAAAAGCAGTCGGCTTGTAACCGGCACTTTTAGGACGGAAGCAGGAAGGCCAGCCTTCCTGCCGGATATTGCTGTGCGCTATTCGCTTCCTGTAACGCGTGAAAGCGCTTCAAAAGCTAAAGAAAACGATAAGGTGCAGGCAGAAATTCACAGGATACCGCATTCTTCTGTTATGCAAGCAGAGATTGCAAAAATTTATGGGAAGGCTGGCAGCGCAAAGATATGTGCGGATGCTATCCTCGATGAGTATGGGATTGTGTCTGGCTTTTCAAAAGAGGCCCTTGATGAGGCCCAGGAAGCGGCTTCACGCAAAATAACTCCTGAAGACCTGAATGGCCGAGTAGACCTGCGCAACCTTCCTGTATGCACTATAGACGATGCGAGTGCAAAAGATTTGGATGACGCCATTTCAGTTATTAAAACAGAGGACGGGTCTTTTCATCTCGGTGTCCACATTGCCGATGTTTCGCACTATATTGCTCCGGGCGGGACGCTTGATATGGAAGCGCGCAGCCGCGGCACATCCGTATATTTTGCTGACCGTGTCGTGCCGATGCTGCCCGAGTCGCTTTCCAACGGCGTGTGCTCACTTAATGCAGGAGAGGACAAACTGACTTTTTCTGCACTTATTGAACTTGATGCGGAAGGAAATATGCTGTCGTACAAGTTCAGAAAATCGGTGATATGCTCCAAAGTACGCGGTGTTTACTCGGAAGTTAACAGCCTTTTTGACGGGACCGCAGGAGAAGATATGAGGCAGAAGTACAGTCCTGTAATTGACTCGCTTCATGCTGCGCGTGAACTGTCATTGATTTTGAAGAAACGATTTGCTGAAAACGGCGTTGTCGACCTCGAAAGCACGGAGCCTGAATTTACACTGAATGAAGACGGAGTATGTGTTGATGTTCATCCGCGCAAAAGTGGGCAAGCCGAGCAAATGATTGAGGCACTGATGATAACGGCTAATTCTGCAGCTGCTAAGCTTGCAAAGGCTTCAGAGATCCCATTTATATACCGTGTGCACGAAAGGCCAGATCCAGAGCGCGTAAAGACGTTGATACAGCTTATTGATGCAGTCGGCCTTAATTCGCAGCCGCTTAAGCATCACGATGGCAAAATTGCTCCAAAGGATTTTGAAAATATTCTGGAGCAGGCAAAAGGAAAGCCTGTGCAGAAGGTTGTTTCGCACCAGCTGCTGCGCACAATGGCAAAAGCGCGCTATGATGTTGAGCCGCTCGGCCATTTTGGCCTTGCACTTGCAGATTACTGCCACTTTACGTCGCCTATACGCCGCTATCCTGACACTTCAATACACAGGATACTTTCAGCCATGCTTGAGACAAAAGACAAAGCAAATCTGCAGAAACGTTTTGCAGATTTTGCTGCGGAGGCCGCAAAGATGTCTTCAGATGCTGAGATACGTGCCATGTCTGCAGAGCGTAGTGCCGAAGACTGCTATATGGCAGAGTATATGACACAGCATATAGGTGAGACGTACGACGGGGTTGTCAGCGGTGTTACACAGCACGGTATATTTATTGGGCTTGAAAATTCAGTAGAAGGCTTTGTACCTGTAGAAAGCCTTCCGGATTCTGATTACCGTTTTGATGGCGTCCTGTCGCAGGTCGACGCAAGGACGGGCAACCGCATTACTATAGGCACACCAATGCGGGTACAGGCGGTTGGTGCCGATGTAGCTTCTGGAAAAATCGACTTCACCTATGTGGGTGAAACGCAAAAATAAATTTCTTTTATCCGTATAACTGCTGGAATAATTGTCCATCATACTAACATAAATATAAACCGGAAGGCGGAGTTGTTAGTATGGAATCTGTACTGAAGCTGCTTCAGCGCACAGACTGTGCCGCTGAAAAGAAGGAAGTAGAGAAGGAAAAGCTGCTTTCAGAAATCAAGCATATCTCCCGCATGCTTGCATACAATGAATGCTGGTTCCAGACGGAATGTGACAGTGACCTGATAGACGCATGCATTTACCAGAGGGAAGAGCTTCAGGCACGTTACCGCTACCTTATGGGCCTTGCAAAGCAATATGGAGTTAGCTGCGCCGCTTTCTGAAATAGAAGACAAGCGAGGTGTGGCTTTTGCCTGATAAATGGCTTGTTGCAGCTATATGCTGCATAGTTTTTTTGCTTCTTGTGGCAGTTCAGGTTGCAATGAAATCCAAACGGCCGGTGCGGCATGCGATTGGTGGAATATTTACCGGCTTGCTCACACTTGCAGTTGTCAATATTACAGGGGCATACACAGGTGTGAACCTTCCTTTAAGCCCACTGACAATTGGTGTGTCCAGTGTTGCGGGCATACCTGGTGTTACTCTTCTTCTTCTGCTAAATTTGGTTTTTAGATAATAAAGAACCCGAGAGGGCTTCCGCTAAAGCGGATCCTTCCCGGGCTCTTTCTTTAATGGGCTTCTTGGCTATTTAATTTCAACAGTCTGCACTTCCGGCTTTGTTTCCTGAATCTTGGGAAGTTCAAGGTTTAAAACGCCATTTGTATAGCTTGCACTGATTTTGCCTGCGTCTATGCCATCAAGTGAGAAACTGCGGTAGAAAGAGTCGTATCTCCTCTCTCTGCGGATGTAGTTCCCTTTATTGTCTTTGTCGCTGTTTTCCTCTTTGCGCTCGGCGGTGATATCGAGCTCATCGCCTTTAATGCCGATTTTAATGTCATCCTTGTTAAATCCAGGGAGGTCGGCCTTCAAAAGATATTTGTCGCCTTCGTCTATGATATCTGTGCGGCATGGGGCGAACTGCTTGCTCATGTCCCCAAAGAAATTTTCATCCATCATATGGTCTATCGTGTCAAAGAGGCTGCCGGTCCTGCGCTCGAAAGGAATTAAATCAAACATAATCAATACCTCCACTTACTTATATTTATTATTTTAATTTATTTGTTTTCTGAAAAACGCTAAAGACCCGTGTTTAGAAACCATTGCTGCCGCCAGTAATATTATGCAGGTTATTTGACTTCAATGGTCTGAATTTCAGGTTTTTCTTCCTGAGCTTTCGGAAGCTCAAGGCTAAGCACACCGTTTGTGTAACTTGCATTTATCTTGCTGGCATCTATGCCATCAAGCGAGAAGCTGCGGCTGAAGGAATCATATCTTCTCTCTCTGCGGATGTAATTTCCTTTTTTATCTTTATCGTCTTTGTTTTCTCTACGCTCTGCGGTGATGTCGAGCACATTGTCCTGAATGCTGATCTTTATGTCGTCTTTGTCAAATCCAGGCAAGTCAGCTTTCAGAAGGTATTTGTCGCCTCCGTCAATAATGTCTGTGCGGCAGGGGGCAAACTGCCTGCTCAACCCGCCGAAGAAACTTTCGTCCATCATGCGGTCGACTGCATCAAAGAGGCTGCCAGTGTTGCGTTCAAAAGGAATTAAATCAAACATAATTAAAACCCCCATTTGTTTTAAATTTTGTTTTTTGAAACTCAGGAGCTCATTCTTTTGTCCCTCGTTTCTTTCAACGCTTTTAGTATAGGCGTGACTTGTTAATAAAAAATAGATAATATATTACTAAACTATTAACTTTAGCACTCTTTTAAGATGAGTGCTAATTACTTTCATTAAAAGAACTCTCAGCAAAACATACAAAATAATGCTTCACGAGAGTTTGGACGTTTACTACGGCACATCGTGTAATATTACGCCTGCTGTTTTCCCATGGCTTTATATTTTTCAATAATCATGTGCGCGCATTTATAGATATCGCCGCCGCCGAGTGTCAGAATAAGGTCACCGTCTTCGGCATTTTTGACCATATAATCCGCAATTTCTTCAAATGTCTTGAACCAGACGCAGCCGGGGATTTTTGCTGCGAGGTCTTTAGAATATATATTATATGTGTTTGTTTCTCTCACGGCTAAAATCTCAGAAAGGACAACACGGTCGGCAATGCCCAACGCTTTTACAAAATCATTGAAAAGCAGATATGTGCGTGAATATGTGTGCGGCTGAAATACTGCCCACACGCGCTTGAAGCCCATCTGCTTTGCCGCCGTAAGCGTTGCCGTTACTTCAGTAGGGTGATGCGCGAAGTCATCAGCAACAGTTACGCCGCCGAAATCCCCAAGCATTTCGAAACGCCTGTGCACACCCGTAAATGCATGTAGGCTTTTCTGAATGTTTTCGGTGTTTACGCCGAAAAGGTCGGCGACGGCAAAAGCCGCGAGGGCATTATATATGTTGTGTTTGCCCGGAATGCTGAGGGAAATATCTGTAGCTTTATTGCCGCCTTTAAAGACGCTGAATTTTTCATGTGCACGCTGCGTAGGCTGTATATCTGCCGCACTGTAGTCATTTGTAGGCTGGAAGCCGTAAGTCACGACCCGGGCTTTGCCAATGCCTTTTACGGCTTTCATGGCATTAGTATCGTCGCCGTTTACGATGATAGTCCCACTTGTTTGCGTGCAGAACTTGTGGAATGACCGTATGGTGTTTTCCACAGTGCCAAAATAGTCAAGATGGTCATTGTCAATATTGAGGATAACGGAAACGGAAGGGTGCAGCTGAAGAAAAGTATCGACATATTCACATGCTTCGCAGACAATGGTATCGGATTTTCCAACCCGACCGTTGCTGCCTATAAGCGGAAGTTTTCCGCCGATGATGGCTGAAGGATCAAGGCCGGCTTCAAGGAATATTTGTGTTATCATTGCGGTAGTTGTTGTTTTTCCGTGTGTCCCGGCAACAGCAATGCAGTTTTTGAAGCGACGTGTTACCATTCCGAGCATCACGGAGCGCTCCACAGTAGGGATGCCTTGCTCCCTTGCTGCGACAAGCTCAGGGTTGTCATGCTTTATTGCCGCTGAATAGACAACGAGTTCGGCACCTTTTACATTTTCAGCTTTCTGCCCCATCGAGACAGGAACACCATAGCCACGTACCCTTGCAAGCGTATCTGATTCTGCCGTGTCTGAACCTGTTATTTGGTATCCCTTATGAAGAAGAATTTCGGCAATCGGGCACATGCCTGAACCGCCAATCCCTACAAAATGTACTTTCTTGACTTTAGACAGAATGTCATTACATTCCATAAAATTACTCCTATTCTAAAATATGCAGATTATTTTGGAAAAATACAGATTTTCCTAATTAATATATTGCCCAACATATTAATAATAAACATCTTTCCGCGTAATTGCAAACGTAAAAGTGAAATTTTATACATGCTGCAGACGTATGCACAGTCGGTTTCACAAAGCCATAGTATAATGGCAGAACATTTCGGAGGTGACTGAAAACGGAAAAAGGAGCTTTTGGCATACTTGGGGGCGACCGCAGGCAGATATACCTTGCAGAGTCACTTGTGCAGAAAGGTTGCAAGGTGCTTGCCTGCGGATTTGAAAAAACGTTCCTTCCGGCTGGTGTGGAAAAGTCATCACTGGAAAAGCTGGCTTTAGAATGCGGTCCGGTTATTCTGCCGCTGCCTGTCACTGACGACGGCGTCAATTTAAAAGCCGAGTACAGCGCAGAGCCGATCGTGCTTGATGACATATTCGCTGAAAAAATGCGCGGAAAACGTGTATTTGGCGGAAAAATGGAACGCCTTTTTTGCACGAGCAGCATATGGGGAGAGATTAATACTACCGACTACAGCGCATGTGAAGAATTTGCGGTTCGCAATGCCGTGCCGACTGCGGAAGGTGCTGCTGAGATTGCCATGCGCGGATACCCTGGGACTATAAGCGGGAGCCGCTGCCTTATAGCCGGCTTTGGCAGGTTAGGCAGGGCGCTTATGCATGTTATGAAAGGGCTTGATGCCAATGTAACGGTGTCGGCGCGGGCGCCGGAGGATCTCGCGTGGATAGAGGCTTCGGGCTGCCGCTCTGTTGAAACGCAGCAGATTGGCAGGTCAGGCATATACGACATAATTTTCAATACTGTGCCGGCTTTGATTTTTACACGCCAGGTGCTTTCATATTTGCGCGGATGCTCAATTTTGGTTGACCTCGCGTCGTCACCGGGGGGCATTGATTTTGAAGCAGCGGAGGAATTCGGGATAAAGGCTTGCTCAGCGCTTTCGCTTCCTGGGCGCGCTGCGCCGAAAACGGCGGGTAAAATAATCGGTGATATTGTTTGCCGCATGGTGGAGAGGTGAAATAGCATGGAGAAAAAAACATTCGGCTTTGCAATGTGCGGTTCTTTCTGCACATTCCGCAGAGTAATAGACGAGATGCGCAACATTGCCGAGAAAGGCTATCCGCTCCTTCCGGTAATGTCATTTAATGCGGCTTCAATGGACACAAGGTTTGGCCGCGCCGATGATTTTATAGGTGAGGTTGAGAGCATCTGCCACAGAAAGGTGATTAACAGCATTCAGGGAGCCGAACCCATTGGCCCTCACAATAGTGTAGATTTAATGATAGTCGCTCCATGCACCGGCAACACGCTTGGAAAACTTGCGAACGGGATTACCGACACACCCGTAACGATGGCGGTGAAATCGTGCCTGCGCATTGGCTTGCCTGTTGTTATCGCTCCGGCTACAAATGACGCACTTTCGGCTTCGGCAAGGAACATCGGCGGGCTGCTTAACACGAAAAATATTTATTTTGTGCCTATGCAGCAGGACAACCCGAAAAGTAAGCCATTTTCTCTTATATCGGATTTCAGCCTGATTCTGCCGGCGGCACTTGCGGCATTAGATGGAAAGCAGCTTCAACCCCTGCTTAGAAGTGAGGCCGGCAAATAGTAAAAAACAGTCCGCATGTTTACTTGTCATGCCATGCAGCGGGTGTTATAATACAGGAAAATCAAAATAAAGAGGTGTGGCTGATGCTTTACTGTGAGGACTGTCTGATACTCTGCCGGGACGAAAATAGCTGTCCAGTCTGCGGCAGCGCAAAACTCAGGCCGCCCAAGCCCGATGACCCCGTACTTCTGATTACGGTGTGGGAGAACAATGCAGTGAAAATTTCGGCTGCATTTGACGATGCTGGCCTTCCGTATATGAAGCGCAATATGAATTTGGGAGGGGCTTCTCCGGTGATTCTCGGCAAAAGCAAGGCATCCCAGACAAGGCTTTTTGTGCCTTACGGAGAGATGGGGCATGCAGAAGATATTCTGCATGGAATAGGCATAATTAAGGACGAACCCAATAAAAATGAGCAAGAAGATATTTCAGACAAAGAGTCAGGTAAAAAGCAAAAGGCACAAGCACCTTTGAGCCATGGCAAACAGACTGCCGCGAGGATTATTTCCGCGTTGCTCTTTCTGCTTTTGGTTTGGGGTGTTGTGAGTGCGTCTGATGTTATTGCCGCATGGATAAAGAGTCTTTTTTAAATGGCGCTGTATGGTGCTGTCACTGAGGCTTAAAAAGTATAGGAAGGAAATGTAAAATGGGATATCGAATCGACACAAACTGTATTCATGCCGGCTATGAGCCGAAAAATGGTGAGCCGCGTGTCCTGCCTATTGTGCAGAGCACAACATACAAGTATGATACTGCCAAAGCAATGGGAGACCTGTTTGACTTAAAGGCAAACGGATTTTTCTATACGCGCATCAGCAACCCGACGGTAGATGCTGTTGAAAAGAAAATCGCAGTGCTTGAGGGCGGCGTCGGTGCCATGCTGACTTCTTCGGGCCAGGCGGCTTCATTTATTTCAGTTTGCAACATATGCCACAGCGGTGACCACATCATAAGCTCGGCGGCAATTTACGGGGGAACATTTAACCTGTTTAACAAGACATTGCATGAAATGGGCATTGATTGCACGTTCGTTTCACCAGACTGCACGGAAGAAGAGCTTAAGGCGGCTTTTAGGGCAAACACGCGCTGCGTTTTTGCCGAAACGCTTTCGAATCCCTCGCTTGTAGTTACGGACATTGAAAAGTTTGCAAAGGCGGCCCATGCGCACGGTGTGCCCCTTATTGTTGACAATACATTCCCGACTCCAATCAACTGCCGGCCGTTTGAATTTGGCGCGGATATTGTAACACACTCCACCACAAAATATATGGACGGCCATGCTGTGCAGGTTGGCGGGGCAATAGTCGACAGCGGGAATTTCAACTGGGAAAACGGCAAATTTCCCGGCCTTACAGAGCCTGACGAGTCTTACCATGGCCTTGTGTATACTAAGGCATTTGGCAGGGCTGCATATATTACAAAAGCGCGTGTACACATGATGCGCGATATCGGTGCACAGGCTTCACCGACGAATGCGTTCCTTCTCAACCTCGGCCTTGAAACACTTGCCCTGCGCATGGAGCGCCACTGCTCTAATGCCCTTACCGTTGCCAAATACCTTGAAAAGAGCGACAAGGTGGAGTGGGTGGATTATCCAGATCTTGAAAGCAACAAATACCATGCGCTTACGAAAAAATATATGCCGCATGGCACGAGCGGCGTGATTTCTTTTGGCACAAAGGGTGGGCGCAGCGGCGCCATACGCTTTATGGAGGGACTTCACCTTGCATCTATAGTTACACATGTGGCCGACCTTCGGACTTGCGTGTTGCACCCGGCGAGCACAACGCACCGCCAGCTTGACGACAAGCAGCTTGCGGCTGCGGGTATAAGCCCGAACATGATAAGGCTGTCTGTTGGAATTGAAAATATAAACGATATACTCGAAGATATTGAAGATGCCCTTGCCCGCGTATAAAGCATGACATAAGGGGAGCGGTAGGCCCGCTCCCCGTTTTTTATACTTTAACAGCAGACAATGATTTTTCGGCAAAAGCAACTCTGTCCTTTTCTACAGTTACTAAGTGTGTTATAATTAATTAAGCGTACAGCAAATCTGTGGGGAGATGAATTTTGTAAATGGAAGAAGTCCAAAAACGCTCAGTATGCAGTGGTATTAATTTTCGCAGTATCCGTGACAGCCGTTTTAAAACGGCACGTATTTCAATAAATTTTTTACTTCCGCTTAAAAAAGAGACTGCAGCAAAAAATGCATTGTTGCCTTTTCTGCTTACGCGTTCATGCAAAAAATATCCTGATTTCACAAAGCTGAATGAGCATCTGGCTGAACTTTACGGAGCCGAACTTGATGCCGATATCCAAAAGCTCGGCGATGTGCAGATGCTTTCAATTTTTGTTAGCGGCCTTGCCGACCGCTATGCCCTACACGGCGAAAAAATGTCGGAGGAACTTTCACGCCTTCTATGTGATGTTGTATTTGATCCGCAAATGTCAGACAGGCTTTTCCCAGAAGAAGGGTTTGAGCAGGAAAAGCGCCAGCTTATGGAGACGCTCGATTCCGAATTTAATGACAAGCAGATATATGCGTTCCGCCGCTGCCAGGAAATAATGTGCTCGAAAGAGCCATACGGCCTGAGCAGGCTCGGAACAAAAGAAGAAATCAAAAATTTAAAGCGCAGCGATTTGACCGCTGCATGGGAGTATATGCTTCAAAGCGCACCTGCTGAAATAATGGTTTTAGGCAACTGCAACCCCGAACCTGTTTTCCACAGCTTTTCAGATGCTTTTGCAAAACATGGAAGGGCAAATATTGGAAACTACAAAGGCTGTGTTGTAAGAAAGGCGGGGGAAACTAAGGACATTACGGAAAAAATGGACGTTGTCCAGTCTAAGCTTGTGATGGGGTTTCGCACAGGATGTGCGGAGCCTGAAAAAGCCGTCCCTGCTGTTAAGCTGATGAGCGCAATGTACGGCGGGTCGCCTAACTCCAAACTTTTTTTGAATGTAAGGGAAAAGATGAGTCTGTGCTATTACTGCAGCTCTTCATTTAACCCCATAAAGGGTATTATGTTTGTCCAGAGTGGTGTTGAAAAGAAAAATATAGGCCGTGCAAAAGATGAAATAATTGCACAGCTTGATGACATGAAACATGGAAAATTCACAGACGAAGAAATTGATGAGGCAAAGCTGAGCCTTTGCAACCTTTACCACACTGTTTCTGATTCCCTTGAGGCTCTCGAAGGGTGGTACCTTTCAAAGACATTTTCGGATCCGCTCTGCACGCCTGAACATGAAGCTGAGACGATAAACGGCGTGACGCGCAGCCAGATTACGGAAGCGGCGCAGAAAGTTGAGCTCGACACAGTTTACCGCCTTACGGGGGAACGGGGGAAATTCAAATGAGTGAAATAGAGAAAATCAAAAGCGCCCGCACAGATGATTTATACTATACAGTAAACCATCCTTCCGGCCTGAAAATTTATCTTTACCCTAAGAAGAGCAGCTCCACATTTGCCATATTCGGCACGAAATACGGTTCAATAGACAACTGTTTTCGCAGGTCTGATGAGACAGAGCCGCAGACGGTGCCAAACGGCATTGCCCATTACCTCGAGCACAAGCTTTTTGAAAGCGCAGACGGCGATGCTTTTGTGCGCTATGCAAAAACTGGCGCATGCGCGAATGCCTACACGTCTTTCGACATGACATGTTACCTGTTTTCATGTACAAGCCATTTCTACGATTCACTTGAAATACTACTTGATTTTGTGCAGTCACCTTACTTTACCGATAAGACGGTAAAAAAAGAGCAGGGCATTATAGGGCAGGAAATACGGATGTATGACGACGATCCCCAGTGGCGTGTGATGTTTGACCTGCTTGGCAACCTTTACCATACTCACCCGGTTAAGATCGATATTGCGGGAACGACCGAAAGCATAGCGAAAATCACGCCTGAGCTGCTTTATAAATGCTACAATACTTTCTATAACCTAAATAATATGGCGCTGTGCATTGCTGGGAATTTTGACACAGACCGCGTGCTTTCAATATGCGACAAAATGCTGAAACCTTCGAAGCCTGTTTCTGTTGAGAGAATTTTTGCACCGGAGCCTGAGAGTGTTGCCCGTACCCGCTCGGAAGAAAAGCTGCCTGTTTCGCTGCCAATTTTTGAGCTCGGTTTTAAAGAGCCTGTCAGCGGCGGCAGGGCATCTTCTAAAGAGCTTGCTGAAACTGATATCCTTCTGAAAGCCCTTGCTTCGCCGGCGTCACCGCTTTACCGCAGCCTGCTCGATGACGGGATCATAAACGAAGCGTCGTTTGGCCAGCAGTATTTTGAAGGCCCGGGCTTTGCATCTGTGATTTTTTCAGGTGAATCGCGCGACCCTGATGCTGTTGCAGAGCGCATAAACCAGGAAATAGTGAAACTGCGCAGGGATGGAATAAGCCGTAAAGCATTTGACTGCGCGAAAAACATGATTTACGGAAGCAGCATCGCCGCGCTGAACAGTGTAAGCAATATTGCAAATTCCATAATTTCGTTTGCATTTGCGGGGCGGGAGTTGTTTTCTTATATCGACGCTGTGGCGGAAGCCGACGCAGATTCTGTTATGGCACGGCTTAAGACTCAGCTTAGGCCTGAAACGTCTGCAATTTCCATTGTAAGGCCGGAAAGCTGAAGTTTTAAACATAAAATTCAAAGTAGAGAAGTGAAAATACGTATGTATCATGTTGAATTTCCGGGCCTTGGAATCAATATAACTGTAAATCCTACGGCATTTACTGTAGGCGGGCACGCTTTTGCCTGGTACGGCATCATCATTGCGGTGGGCTTCCTCCTCGCACTGTTGTATACGGTGAAGAGCTGCAAGCATTTCCATGTAGATGAAGATAAATTTATCGATTGTGTGATTGTCGGCATGATTGGCGGCGTAATTGGCGCACGGCTCTATTATGTGCTGTTTGATGCCAGCAGCCAGTACAGGAGCAATCCGATGAGTGCTTTCTATATATGGGAAGGCGGCCTTGGCATTTACGGCGGCATCATAGGCGGCCTGCTCTGCGGTGCGCTTATGGCAAAGCACAGAAAAATAAGTATACCGGCTATGTTCGACCTTGCTTCTCTTGGCTTTTTGATTGGGCAAAGCGTTGGCCGCTGGGGCAATTTCGTCAATCAGGAAGCATTTGGCGTAGGCACTACACTGCCGTGGCGCATGGTAAGTGAAAACACAGTTTCAGTTTCATCTACGGGTGTCCACCCATGCTTCCTATATGAGTCGACCTGGTGCCTGCTTGGATTTATACTGCTTCACATATTCAGTCGCAAATTCAGAAGGTATGACGGGCAGGTCTTCCTTCTTTACAGCCTCTGGTACGGCTTTGAGCGCTTCTGGGTGGAAGGCCTGCGCACAGACAGCCTTGTTACGCCATATATCCCGCTACGTGTTTCTCAGGTCATAGCGGCTGCTGCTGTTATAGTTTCGGTCATCTTACTTATTGTGTTCCGCAACAGGACAGTACTGACAGGGTGTGGCTCACCAAAGATAATGGAGCTCAACTCGATTGCTGACGAAGTGGAGCAGGCACCGAAAAAAGAAGAAAGTGCTGAAGAAGTGGACGATGGAACAAGCACAATATTCGAAAATAAGGAGGACGCCGCAAAAGTTCTTGCCGGTGATTCCGTCCAAAAAGATGAAAACAGCGCAGGTATTGCAGCACAGGCTGAAAAGAGCGGCCATGAAAAAGATGAAGAAAGGCCGGAAAAATAAGATAAAT
Organism: Ruminococcaceae bacterium UBA1036; assembly: GCA_002316805.1. Taxonomy (GTDB): domain Bacteria; phylum Bacillota; class Clostridia; order Oscillospirales; family Acutalibacteraceae; genus Thermocaproicibacter. The sequence continues at coordinate 173,019 of DCEF01000010.1, read as the reverse complement.
AAATTTTGGGTATGGTATGGCGGTTTTTGGGCCGGGTTGGCTTATTGCGCTTGACCGGGTCTGCTGCAAGAAAGGATGGATGGCATGTATGTCGAAGATTATCAATGGTAAAGCCATTTCCGCAGAAGTAAAGGCAGAGGTTGCCGTGGAGGCGCGGAAACTTAAAAAACGCGGAATCATACCGGGCCTTGCAGTTGTGCTTGTCGGAAATGACCCAGCTTCACGTATATATGTAAACAACAAGAAAAAAGCATGTGCCGCAACGGGAATTTATTCGGAGGAGTATACTCTGCCGGAGACCGCAAAGCAGGAAGAACTGCTGGAGCTTGTGTCACGGCTGAACCGCAAGAAAGAGATAAACGGGATACTCGTCCAGCTGCCTCTGCCAAACAGCCTTAATGAAGATGCTGTTATTGAGACAATAGACCCTATGAAAGACGTAGACGCATTCCACCCGAGCAATGTGGGGAGAATCTCAATTGGGAATCCCAGGTTTACCCCATGCACACCTGCTGGAATTATGGAGATGCTTCACCGTGAATCCATTTCAATAGAAGGAAAGCACTGCGTAGTAGTTGGCAGGAGCAACATAGTTGGCAAGCCGATGGCAATGCTGTTTCTAAATGCGAACGGCACCGTAACCATCTGCCATATTAAAACACAAAATCTAAAATATTATTGTGTGCAGGCTGATATTCTCGTTTCTGCAGTCGGAAAACCTAAATTCATTACTGAAGATATGGTCAAGCCAGGTGCTGTTGTGATAGATGTTGGCATGAACCGCAGCAGCAACGGAAAGCTTTGCGGTGACGTAGACTTTGAAAAGGTACAGCAAAAAGCTTCATACATCACACCAGTGCCGGGTGGAGTTGGCCCAATGACCATTGCAATGCTGCTTAAAAACACTGTAACTGCTGCAAAGCTCCAGAATGGAATCCCTGTACTCAAATGACGAAGGTGTTGGGATGAAAGGCCTTTTGGATACGATACATTCTCCAAAAGATTTAAAAAAGCTGTCATCGGGGCAGCTGAAGGAACTTTGCTCTGAAATTAGAGTCCGCATTATAAGGACGGTGGCTTCCAACGGTGGACACCTTGCCTCGAACCTTGGAGTGGTTGAGCTGACGGTTGCGCTCCACCGCGTTTTTAATTCCGAAAAAGATAGGATCGTGTGGGACGTAGGCCATCAGTCGTATACCCATAAGATGCTGACGGGACGTGGGGGTCGCATTTCTACCATCCGAAAAAAAAACGGCCTTTCCGGTTTTCCAAACAGGGAGGAGAGTCCTTACGATCCGTTTACAAGCGGCCACAGCAGCACATCAATTTCATCTGCTTTAGGGCTTGCTGAAGCTAAGGATCTGGCAGGTGAAGATGGTTATGTAGTCGCAGTAATAGGCGACGGTGCCTTGACCGGCGGCCTTGCGTATGAGGGCTTGAACAACGCCGGCCGGTTTAAAAAAAATTTTATCGTTGTTTTAAATGACAATAAAATGTCTATTTCGCGCAATGTCGGTTCCATGGCACGCTACCTTGCAAAGATACGTACAGAGCCGTCATATTTCCGCATTAAAGGGAATGTGGAAAAGGTGCTTGACCAGATACCTGGGATAGGAAAGCCAATGCATCACGCACTTACCCGCACAAAGGCTGTGATGAAGCAGCTTATGTACAACAGTACAATTTTTGAAGACATGGGCTTTTACTATTACGGCCCGTTTGACGGCCATGACGTGGACAAACTGATTGAGGTATTTACAAACGTAAAGAGCATTGAGCATCCAGTACTGCTGCATGTAATCACCCAAAAGGGAAGAGGATACCCTTTTGCAGAACATAACCCGGATGCGTTCCACGGCGTTTCTAAATTTGATATAAAGACGGGCAAGGCTTTATCGTCAGGCACAAGCTTTTCATCTTCTTTTGGCCGCTTTCTCTGCGAGTTTGCGGAAAAAGATCAGCGCATATGCGGTATTACAGCAGCTATGAAATCAGGTACGGGCCTTACGGAGTTTGCAGAAAAATTTTCAAAACGCTTTTTTGATATAGGAATTGCGGAAGAGCATGCACTCACTTTTTGTGGAGGCCTTGCTACGGGCGGCATGCTCCCTGTTTTTGCAGTTTACTCTTCTTTTCTTCAGCGTGGATATGACCAGATTATACATGATATCTCACTGCAGAAAGTCAAAGTCGTTTTGGCTGTTGACCATGCGGGCATAGTCGGTGAAGACGGTCAGACACATCAGGGCATTTTTGATGCTGCATATCTTAGTACGATTCCGGGTATTGCCGTTTACGCCCCAGCTTACTATGATGAGCTTAAGATGTGCCTGCGCATGGCGCTTTATGAGAGCAATGGAATTGCCGCAGTACGCTACCCTCGCGGGGGGCAGCTCTTCAGGCCATATGATTTTCAGCCGCAGGGAGAACCGTTCGACTGCTACGGTGACATAAAGGCAAAAATTGTGCTCGTTACTTATGGCAGGCTTTTTTCATTCGCATGTTTGGCCTGCTCGCGGCTCAAACAGAAAAATATTTCCGTATTAATAATAAAACTTAACAGGATCTGCCCGGTTGACAGCAGGGCCGTAAAACGTGCTGCTGCTGCAGATATGATCTTTTTCTTTGAAGAAGGAATTACCCATGGAGGGATTGGCGAACATTTTTGCTACCTTCTCAGCCAGGAGGAATTTTCTGGGAAATTTTATCTGCGTGGAGTAAATGGATTCGTGCCGCAGCAGACTATGGGGGAAGGATTGGCATCTCTTGGCCTTGACGACAACGGAATGGTACAAATGATTTTGGCGGGGTGCGCAGAAAATGACAAAAAAAAGACTTGATTGCTTGATTTATGAGCACGGACTCACAGAAAGCAGAGAAAAAGCAAAAATTGCCGTAATGATGGGTAATGTTTATGTTGATGGCCAGAAAGAAGATAAGCCTGGCACAATGCTGCCTGAGTCAGTAAAAATAGAAATCAGGGGAAAGACACTCCCGTATGTAAGCCGTGGAGGACTAAAACTTGAAAAAGCACTGAAAACTTTTTCGATTGATCTGCACGACAAAATTGCTATGGATATAGGTGCTTCTACCGGTGGTTTTACTGACTGCATGCTGCAGAATGGCGCAGTGAAAGTCTATTCTATTGATGTCGGCTACGGTCAGCTTGCATGGAAACTGCGGACAGACCCGCGTGTTGTAAATCTCGAACGTACTAATGTGCGCTACGTGACTTCGGAGCAGGTGCCGGAAAAAGTCGATTTTTTCAGCATAGATGTTGCTTTTATTTCGCTGAAGCTTGTCTTGCCTGTAGCATGGAAATTTCTCAAAGAGAACGGTGAGGGCGTATGCCTTATTAAACCGCAGTTTGAAGCCGGGAGAGAAAAGGTTGGCAAAAAAGGTGTAGTACGCGACAAAACCGTGCATGCCGAAGTTATAAGTGAAATAATTGATTTTGTTCTGCAGCATGGATTTTCGGTTCTCGGCTTGACCTTTTCACCCGTCAAAGGCCCTGAAGGCAACATTGAATATCTGCTATATGTAAGAAAAACAAAAACGTCTTCCGGTACTGTACCGGATATCAACGGGCTTGTGGAGCAGTCACACCGTGTTTTGAATGGCGGTGAAAAACCATGAAAATCGCTGTGCTGCCAAATCTAAGCCGAAGCCAGGCTCGCCACCATACGGATCGCCTTATACAGCGCCTACAAAGTTTTGGCGCGGGGATTTTTATGAAAAGCAGCCTACGCCATGCTTTTGACCGGCCCGATATCATGTTTTTTGACGATTTCAACGAGATGATACGCTCGTGCGACATGATGATTGCACTTGGCGGTGATGGAACAATTATCCATAACGCAAGGCATGCTGCAGAGTTCAACAAACCAATTCTCGGAGTGAATGTCGGCAGGCTCGGTTTTCTTGCCGAACTTGAAACAGATGAGTTTGACGAGCTTGAAAAACTTGCCACAGGAGACTATCATGTGGAAAAGCGTATGATGCTTGATGTACATTACACGGAGAGGGGGGTGGAGAAAACAAGCTCGGCACTGAATGATGCTGTAATTTCACGCGGAGCGCTTGCTCCAATTCCGGATTTCCGTGTTGCCCTTGATGGGCAGACAGTGTGCGAATACTGCGGCGACGGCCTTATTCTTGCAACACCGACGGGCTCTACTGCATATTCGCTTTCAGCCGGCGGGCCAATCATAGACCCTCAGCTCGCGTGCATATTGCTTTCGCCTATATGTGCCCATTCACTTCTCACGCGGCCTGTAGTTTTTGAGCCGAATGCAAAGCTCAGCGTGCAGACATATTTCAGGGCTCCAAGTGAAGCGTACCTAACTATGGATGGCCAGATATCAGTTAGGGTAGACCCAAAGAAACGTATAGAATTCAGCCGTTCTGAGAAAACAGCTAAAATCGTAAGGCTTAAAAACCACAATTTTTATGATATCGTAAGCCAAAAACTTGGCGATGGGAGGTATGAAACATGAAAAAAAAGCGCCATGAAAAAATCATGGAGCTGATTGAAAAATACCCTATAGATACACAGGAAGAACTTCTTAAGCGTCTGCGTGAAGCTGGATTGGATGTAACGCAGGCAACTGTTTCACGCGACATAAAAGAGTTGCGCCTTGTAAAAATGCTTTCGTCAGGCGGGCGCTACCGCTACGCAAAACCAAAGGAAGAGAAAAGGGAAACGGCTGAAAAATTCAGGTCGATTTTTATTAATTCTGCAGTTTCAGTAGACTGGGCACAGAACATCGCATGTGTCAAGTGCCATACCGGCACAGCTAATGCCGTGTGTGCGGCGATGGATTCCTTTCCATGGGACGACGTAGTGGGGACTATTGCCGGAGACGACACCATTTTCATCCTTATGAAATCCGAGGAAAAGGCTGCCTTTATTGCCGGTGAATTGAAAAAGATGGTCAGGTGATTTTATGTTGTCGCAGCTTTATATTGAAAATGTTGCGGTAATAGAAAAAGCCAGCATAGATTTCCGGGGCGGGTTTAGTGCACTTACTGGCGAAACAGGCGCAGGAAAATCAATACTTATAGATTCTATACACGCTATCCTTGGTGAGCGGACTTCCCGTGAAATGATTAGGACTGGTGCAAAGTCCGCTTGTGTTAGCGCCGTTTTCACAGACGTTGGAAAGCGCGCGCTGCAGAAACTAACAGACTGCGGCTATGAGGCTGAGGATGACGGTACGCTTGTCATTCAGCGGGAAATAAGCGCAGATTCGAAATCATCATGTCGCATAAACGGCCGCCCTGCAACCGTATCAGTACTAAAGCAGGTTGCCTCTCTGCTTGTAAATATTCACGGCCAGCATGAAAACTACGGCCTGCTTTCGCCGGAAAACCATCTTGCCTATCTTGACAGCATGGGCCTGCCGAAGGAACTTTTCAGCAGGTATTCTGAGTATTACTCAGAAATGCAAAAGCTGCACGCTGAACTTGATTCCATTAATATGGACGAGTCACAAAAAGCCCGCCAAATCGATTTGCTTGACTACGAAATTGGCGAGCTTGAAGGAGCAGGCCTCAAGCCGGGCGAGCAGGAAGAACTGGAACGCAGAAGGTCAATGTATCGCAACAGTGAAAAAATTGCTTCCGCCGTTGCTCAAGCAAAAACAACGCTTAACGGCGACGATGAAGCGGAAGGTGCCGCTTCCGCAGTTTCTAATGCTGCCGACGCTCTGAGCGGTGCTTCACAATATCTGCCTGAGCTTAGCAAGACGGCTGAGCGCCTGCAGAATATTTCCTATGACCTTGAAGACTGTGCCGGTGAGCTCAGCGGATATGAAGACCAGCTTGAATATGACCCGGCTGAGCTTGACCGTATTGAGGCGCGGCTCGATACGCTTTACCGCCTTGGCCTTAAATACGGCGGCTCGGTAGAAGCTATGATAAAGTTCCTTAACAAGAGCAAAGCGGAGCTTGCGAGAATAAAAACTTCAGATGAATCAGCCGCCAACCTGAGAAAAGAATATAAAAAGAGCAAAGAAAAAGCCGAGCGCATTGCACTTGAAATTTCCGAATGGCGCAGCAAAGCTGCACATGAGTTTTCGGCTCAGATTAAAAAAGAACTCGAGTTTTTGAATATGCCGCATGTTTCATTTGAAGTAAAACAGGAACGCTGCCCATTAAATGCAAACGGCTGCGACCGCGTGGAATTTCTGATTTCTGCAAACGCAGGCGAGCCCGCAAAACCGATTGCAAAAATAGCTTCCGGCGGCGAGCTCTCACGCATAATGCTCGCAATCAAGACGGTTCTTGCAGGCAGGGATGAAGTCGGCACGCTAATTTTTGATGAAATTGACGCAGGCGTGAGCGGAAATGCAGCGCAGAAAATCGGCCTTAAGCTGCACGAAGTTTCTGAAAACCGGCAGGTAATCTGTGTTACGCACCTTGCACAGATAGCCGCTCTTGCTGATGCACAGTACCTTGTAAGCAAAGAAGTGCATGACGGCAGGACTTATACTGAGATTTCGGAGCTTGGCAGGGAAGGCCGCATCAAAGAGCTTGCGCGCATTATGGGTGGCGCAAGGATAACGCCGCTGACAATGAAAAATGCTGAAGAAATGCTTCAGATGGCACAGGAAGAAAACAGCCGTAAAGATTTGCATCGGTAATCGTCTACAGCTCCCTTGGTTCAGCCAAAAGCTCACGGTTTACGAATACTGTGCGGTCTTCACGTGTTTCGACATTCCATTCCACAAGCGAAATGATTGAATTTACAATTTCAATGCATGTAATGCAGTTTGGATGTATACAGCTGCCGGTGTTGAAATACGGTATATTGCCCTTCACGGGGCATGCAGGGCGGTGTGTATGCCCTGCAATTACAGGCTGCCCTGTTGCTTCTATCCACTCGAAGATTTTTTTCTCAACTTTTTTCTTTTTAACGAGGTTTACAGCTGCACTTATCGGGTTTTTCACACCGAAAAATTCAAGTATCTTCCAAATGTGGCGCGATAGGAACCGGCCGGCTTTCCAGAAAATGTCGCTGATTATATCGCCCTGATGGCCGTGTACGAGGAACAGCTTTTTGTTTGTTTCGGTATTTTTCAGTATAAGGCCTTCATGCATCTGTATACCTGGGAAAAGGCTTTCATATCTGTCTGTGCGCCTGTTGTAGAACCGTTCCATGTTTTGCTTTACAAAGTATGGGTATTTTTTTACCATGTCATGGTTACCGAAAATCATGTATAGGCGGTGCTCGGCATAAAATTTATGGAGAAGCCGGAAAATATCACTGTAGACATTGCAGATATCTGAAAAGCTGTTGTTTTTCCAGAGTTCGTCGCTGTCGCCGAGGTCTATATATGTGAATCCGTTTTCATAGTAATATTTAATTGCACAGTAATAAAGGTTTTGATTGTGGCTGAAATCATCTGCCCAATTTCCGTTGCCGCGGTGGCAGTCGCTTATAAGCACTATTTTTGAGGAGCTGTCGAAAGGAATTTCCATGGAAGCCTCGAAAACTTCGTTGAGCCTTCTGAATGTTGAAAGTGATGTCATTTCTTGTTACCTTCGTAAAAAGTGATTTATAGATATATTTTGTTCGGCATTAAAAGTACTATACTTAAAATTTCTGCGCGGCATGGAAAAGCTTAAATTTGTGTTGTAATTATATTTTATATGCAGTATAATAGTAAAAATGTGTTCAGGAGGTGTGATGATTGACAGACGATGTATTTCGTACTTTATCTTATGGAATCTATGCCATAGGCGTAAACAATGAGAAAAAAGTTTCGGCATGCATTGTGAACACCGTTGTTCAGGTGTCGAATCATCCCAACCTGGTTGCCGTAAGCATAAGCCATGGTAATTACAGCAACGAGTGCATTAAGAAAAATGGCATTTTTACAGTTTCCGTTTTGTCCGAAGACACTTCCGGCGCTGTAATTGGGGCGCTTGGCTTTACGTCTGGCCGCGATACGGATAAGCTTAAAAATATCAATTACAGAGTGCTCGAGGAAGGCGTGCCTGTAGTTAAGGAGCATATCTGCTGCTGGTTCCTTTGTAGGGTTTCGAGAAGTATCGAAACAGAGATGCACACAGTGTTTCTTGCGGAAGTCATTGCAGGCAGTGAAGCTGTAAAGGGCAAGCCGATGACTTACGATTATTACAGGCGTGTAATTAAAGGCCGCGCACCGAAAAATGCACCGACTTATATGGAGGAGCCATTGAAAAAAGAAACAGATGCTGAAAACTGGATATGTACTGTTTGCGGATATGTTTACAGTGATCCTTTTGTTCCCCTTGAGGAACTTCCAGATGACTGGGTGTGTCCCATTTGTGGGGCACCGAAGACAGCATTCCGGCGCCAGCAATAACAGAATAAAAAAGCTCATCCGATGTGTTTCAAGCATCGGGCGGGCTTTTTTTTTAAGCTTTTCGATATGTCGAAAAGCGAATAAATATATTTAGAGGAGATAAAAGCATGCGAAAAAAAATCATTCAGGTCGAAGAACGTCCACCAATCCAGCAAGCGATTCCTTTGAGCATTCAGCACCTTTTTGCCATGTTCAGCGCATCAGTCCTTGTGCCGAACCTTCTTGGCATAAATCCGGCGGTCGTGCTTTTCATGAATGGTGTAGGAACGTTGCTGTACATCTTTATCACAAAGTGCAAGGCTCCCGCATACCTCGGTTCCAGCTTTGCGTTTATTGCACCGGCTACGATTATTATAAGTACGCCGGGCCTTGGATATCAGTATGCACTCGGCGGGTTTGTTGTCACAGGTGCAGCAATGTGCCTTGTAGCCTTCATCATTAAATCCTGCGGCACAAAATGGATAGATGTCATACTTCCGCCTGCTGCCATGGGTTCGGTCATAGTATTAATAGGCCTTGAGCTTTCCGGCACAGCGGCAAAAATGGGCGGCCTTATTCTTACCGATACATATACTAAAATCGACCCTAAAAACGTCGCTGTGTTTCTCATAACTCTCGGCGTTGCCGTGTTTGGGTCAGTTCTGTTCCGCAGGTTCTTAGCTGTGATACCGATACTGATTGCCATTATTGTTGGGTACATAGCGGCGGCTGCATGCGGGCTTGTAAACTGGAATGTTGTAAATGCGGCCCCGATTTTTACCATTCCGCATTTTCAGCTTGCAAAATTCAACTGGAATGCTATTTCCATTGTACTTCCGGCAACGCTTGTGGTTGTTTCTGAGCATATTGGGCACCAGATTGTCACGGGAAAAATTATAGGGCGTGATATTTTGAAAGACCCCGGACTACACCGCACGCTGCTTGGCGACGGGCTTTCTACGATGATTTCCGGAATGTTTGGTTCCGTGCCGACGACGACTTACGGCGAAAACATAGGTGTTATGGCTATGACAGGCGTTTACAGCGTGTGGGTAATAGGCGGTGCCGCAGTTATTTCGATAGTAATTTCATTCTTCGGAAAAGTTTCCGCGATTATTCAGTCTATACCGGGGCCTGTGATGGGAGGAGTCAGTTTTCTTCTTTATGGCATGATTGCCGCTTCGGGCCTGAGGCTTTTTGTTGAACAGAAAGTCGATTTCAGCAGATCGAGGAACCTTGCTATGGCGAGCGTAATTCTTGTAACCGGCCTTTCGGGTGCTTTCGTCCAGCTCGGCCAAGTGAAACTGACAGGCATGGCGCTTGGCACATGCGTCGGCATGCTGCTCGGCGTGATATTCTGGATTATCGACAAATTCCATGCGGCCAACGATTATCCTGACGACGATTCAAGCGAAGATGTTTCGCAAAATGTGCCGGCGGAAAACTGATTTTAGCGTTTGGCTGTAACTGTAATTCTATAGCGGTATTGAATATGGAGAAATCATATCCTATAATTAACATGTTATGTATTGTTTAAAAGTTATAAAATTTAATGTATTCAGGAGGTCAGAATGAAGAAGTCAGAAAAAAAGGCGTTGCAGATTGCCGCATGCAAGATTCGCATTGGTGCTGTGACGGCTGTTTACAGTGCAAAATCCGGCCATCCGGGCGGTGCGCTGTCCGCTGCTGAGATTTTCGCTTACCTTTATTTTAAAGAAATGAAGATTGACCCTAACAACCCTAAAGATGAGAGCCGTGACCGCTTTGTCCTTTCAAAAGGCCACACGTGCCCTGGCCTTTATGCCGCACTTGCGCTCAAAGGCTATTTCCCTTTCGAAGAGCTTAAAACATTCCGCCACATTGGCTCACGCCTTCAAGGGCACCCGGACATGACAAAAACGCCTGGCGTAGACATGAGCACAGGCTCACTCGGGCAGGGTGTTTCCGCGGCATGCGGTATGGCACTTGCCGGTAAGCTTGACAAAAAGCTATACCGTGTTTACAGTCTGCTTGGCGACGGCGAAATAGACGAAGGCCAGGTTTGGGAGGCCGCTATGTTTGCGGCACACCATAAGCTGGACAATCTGTGCCTTATAATAGACAATAATGGTCTTCAGATAGACGGCCCGGTTGAAGAAGTCGCCGGCCCGGGGCCGATAGATGAAAAATTTAAGGCATTTGGGTTTGATGTACAGAAGATTGATGGCCATGACTTTGACGCTATTGAATCTGCTTTCTGCCATGCAAAAACCGTGAAAGGTAAGCCGAGCGTCATAATCGCAAAGACTGTGAAGGGCAAAGGTGTATCATATATGGAGAATCAGGTTGGGTGGCACGGCAAAGCCCCTAATGACGAGCAGTATAAAATTGCTATGGATGAGCTGCACAAGTCACTGACGGAACTGGAGGCGGAATAAATGGCTGAAATGGTAAAAAAGGCAACGCGTGAAAGCTATGGCCTTACTTTGGTGGAGCTCGGAGAAACAAATCCTGATATAGTTGTCCTTGACGCCGACCTTTCAGAAGCGACAAAGACAAAATTCTTTAAGGAAAAATTTCCGGAGCGCTTCATAGACTGCGGTATTGCCGAAAGCAATATGATAGGTGTTGCAGCAGGGCTTGCAACATGCGGAAAGATACCGTTCGCAACATCTTTTGCCATGTTTGCAGCAGGGCGTGCTTTTGAGCAGGTGCGCAACTCAGTAGGCTACCCGCACCTTAATGTGAAAATTGTAGGCTCACACGCCGGAATTTCCGTCGGCGAAGACGGTGCCACCCATCAGTGCCTTGAAGATATTGCGCTTATGCGCTCCATACCTGGCATGGTCGTGCTGAATCCGTCAGACCACTATGAGATGTGTGCCGCTGTAAAAGCGGCGGCAGCATACAAGGGGCCTGTTTATCTGCGCCTTGGGCGCCTTGCCGTGGAAAGCTTCAATAATTCAGATGACTACCATTTTGAAATTGGCAAAGGCATAACGCTTCGCGACGGAAAAGATGTAACTATAATCGCGACGGGTCTTATGGTTTCACGTGCGCTCGAAGCTGTGAAAGAGCTGGAGAAAGAGGGCATTGATGCCCGCTTGATAAATATCCATACCATAAAGCCTATAGACCGCAACATTATTGTAAAAGCCGCAAAAGAGACGGGCAAGATTATAACTGTAGAAGAGCATAATGTAATCGGCGGTCTCGGTGATGCCGTATGCAGCGTGCTTTGTGAAGAGTGCCCTGTGCCGGTAGTTAAAATCGGCATTAACGACGAGTTTGGCCATTCTGGGCCGGCCGCTGCGCTGCTTGACGATTACGGCCTCTGTGCGCCGCATATTGTTGAGGTGACGAAAAAGGCACTTGGCAAAAAGTAAAAATAGTTCAGTTGGGTAAAAAACAGGCTGCCGGAATTTTCCGGCAGCCTGTTTTTGCAATTAAACTCAGCCATTAAAAAACATGTGCTCGATAAAAATTTTTATGCCCATGGCAATAAGCACAATCCCGCCGACCGTTTCAGCGTAGTCTGCGCAGGCAGTCCCAAATTTTTTGCCTATATAAACGCCAGCGTAAGAAATGATAAAAGTGATTATTCCTATAAAAAAAATTGAAATAAGCATTAAAGGCACTGTGGAGGCACCAACAGCAGACGGCAGGATAACGCCTGTGGCGAGTGCGTCAATGCTTGTTGCCACACCGAGCATAAGCAGCGCTTTTGCGGATATGTCGTCCTGCCTGCCGCATTCGATACCTGACTTTTTTTTGCTGTGCGACTCCACAATCATGCTTATGCCAATATAGCTTAAAAGTATAAGCGCAATCCAATGGTCCACAGCTTTTATTATGCTTTCTCCGGCTTTGCCAACAAGCCAGCCTGCTGCGGGCATGCCGGCCTGAAAAAGACCAAAGCAGAGTGCAATTTTAAAAGCAAAGCGCGGTGTTACACGCCTTGTTACGGCGCCATTTGTTATGCTAACAGCAAATGCGTCCATTGCAAGGCCTATTGCAATGCCGCATAGGGAAACATAGTCCATCAGGTTCCTCCAGATATTCTGAAAATATGTGAAAAGCACTCCATAATCTTATCTGCCATAAGTAGCTTTGTCAAGGAAAGTAAAAATTCATAGCTTTATACTGCAGGTGTGTGAAGAAAAAGAATGGATAGAACTGCACTCTCGGGCATAAGATTAAATATGAAATTGGGGGTGCCGGATATGAAACTGAGAAAAACGGCTGCATGCTTTCTTGCATCAGCCATAACATTTGCAGGCCTTCCGCTTGGCGCATCCGCTGTTTCCGCGCAGGAGATGAAAGCACCGTCGGCAATACTGATGGAAGCCCAGACGGGCAAGGTCCTTTTTGAAAAAAATCCGCATGAAAAACGTGCCTGCGCGTCAATCACGAAGGTAATGACGCTCCTGCTTGTTATGGAAGCGCTTGATTCCGGTAAAATCGGCCTTTCAGACAAAGTCTCGGTAAGCCAGCATGCTGCTTCCATGGGTGGCTCACAGATATGGCTGAAGCCGGGCGAAACAATGACTGTTGACGACTTATTAAAAGCGACTGTTATAGCAAGCGCAAACGACTGTGCGGTTGCGCTCGGTGAATACCTTGCCGGCAGCGAAGAGGAGTTTGTCTCCCAGATGAACAGCAAAGCAAAACAGCTCCACATGAATGACACTGTTTTCAAAAACTGCTATGGCCTCGACGAGGATGGGCATGTGACGTCCACGTGGGATATTGCCATTATGTCACGCGAACTGGTGCGTCATCCGAAGATTTTCAATTATACTAAAACATGGATCGATTATTTGCGCGGCGGGAAAACCCAGCTTGTGAACACAAATAAGCTTCTGAAGTCATATAAAGGCATCACAGGCCTTAAAACAGGTACAACAAACAAAGCAGGAAGCTGCATGGACGCAACTGCCCAGCGCAACGGTGTGAGCCTCATAGCTGTTGTGCTTGGGTGCCCGGACACGAAAGCGCGCTTTTCAAGTGCTGCATCTCTGTTGGATTACGGCTTTGCCAACTGGTCTGTTGCTGTGCCGTCTATTCCTAAAGAAGCCACCAATCCTGCGGAAGTGAGGAATGGCATGGAAAAGCAGGTAGCTGTTGATGTCGATTCTGGAACAAGCCTGCTTGTCCCAAAGGGCAAGGGCGGAGCAGTAAAATATCAGGTAAGTATGCAAAAAGGCATAGCAGCGCCGGTAAAAAAAGGGCAGGTACTCGGGAAAGTAATATGCACGCTTGGCGGAGAGACATTGCAGGAATATAACATCAGGGCTAAAACGTCAGTGGAGAAAATTTCATTTTTTTCAGTTTTTCATATGCTGCTTCTTGAACTCCTTATGAAATAATTTCCCAGTGGCTGAAAAAATGCGCCTTCTGAGTGTGCAAAGTCCTTGCAAAGTTTTATCGCATAATGTAAAATAGACTTATAAAAACATATGTTATATTGAATTGCAGCGTCAGGAGGATGAATAATGTCAGTTAAGCTTGATATGCACCACCTTTCAGGCTTTATAGATGATGAGGAGTATGAGGGAATTGCCCCGCAGGTGCGGCTTGCCCATGAAATGCTCCATGATGGTACAGGCCTTGGCAGCGATTTTCGCGGGTGGATACGCCTTCCGGAGACGTATGATAAAAATGAGTTCGACCGCATCCTAAAAGCCGCAGAGCGCATACGCTCTAACTCTCAGGCTTTTGTAGTTATAGGCATAGGCGGTTCCTATCTGGGTGCGCGCGCGGCAATCGAATTTCTGAAATCACAGAACTATAATTCTTTAAAGAAAGATACACCAGATATTTATTTCATAGGTAACAGCTTAAGTTCAACAACTTTGACAGAAACCCTGGAACTCTGTAAAGGGAAAGACGTTTCAGTAAACGTCATTTCAAAGTCGGGCACAACGACGGAGCCGTCTGTTGCATTCCGCTTTTTCCGCAGCCAGCTTGAGAAGAAATATGGCAAAGCAGAGGCTGCAAAGCGCATTTACTGTACAACCGACAAGGCACACGGAACACTGAAAGCACTTGCAGACCGTGAAAAATATGAAACTTTTGTGGTGCCTGATGATGTTGGCGGGCGCTACTCTGTACTTACGGCCGTAGGGCTGCTGCCAATTGCTGTTTCAGGTGCTGATATTTCATCGCTGATGAAAGGCGCCGCAGCATCGATGAATGAATTTGACGATCCTGACCTTTCAAAAAACGACTGCTACCGCTATGCGGCGATTCGTAATATTCTGTACCGCAGAGGCAAGGAAGTTGAAATCCTCGCAAGCTATGAGCCGCGTTTTCAGATGATGGGCGAATGGTGGAAGCAGCTTTTCAGTGAGAGTGAGGGCAAAGACAATAAGGGCCTGTTCCCTGCTTCATGTATTTTTACAACAGACCTGCATTCTCTTGGCCAATATATACAGCAGGGCAGGCGCAGCCTGATGGAGACGGTAGTAATTGTTGACAAGCCTGCTGAAGACCTTGTAATCGAAAAAGATGCCGATAATGCTGACGGCCTTAATTTCTTGGCAGGCCAGAAAATGTCCTATGTAAATGAAAAAGCTTTCGAAGGCACGTTACTTGCCCATACTGACGGCGGGGTGCCTAATACAATTATTCATGTCCCCGATTTTTCGGAGGAATCGCTTGGCAGCCTGATTTATTTCTTCGAAAAAGCCTGCGCGGTTTCAGGGTATCTGCTTGGCATAAACCCGTTCAACCAGCCGGGCGTTGAAAGCTATAAGAAAAATATGTTTGCCCTTCTTGGCAAACCGGGCTATGAAGGTGAAAAAGCTGTTCTGGAAGCACGCCTTAAAAAATAAATTATGTCTTCAGAGGGCAGCAACTGGCAATAATTTATATATTAGGAGGAGCAAACCATGATAAATCTTATTATCGGGAAAAAGGGAACAGGAAAGACGAAAAGGCTTGTGGAGCATGCCAACCAGGCAGCCCAAAATTCAAATGGAAATGTAGTTGTCATCGCGAAAGGCACCCATCTTAATTACGACATTTCACATGATGTGCGCCTTATCAACATCGATTCCTATGGCATTCAGGGGCTTGATGCACTGAGCGGATTCATTTGCGGCATCTGTGCTGGCAATTATGATGTTACGGATATATTTGTTGACTCGACGATGAAGATTATAGGGCAGGACATACTTGCCCTCGCTTCTTTTGCTGAAAAAATGAATAAGCTTTCATCAATTGCTGACACGAAAATAACGCTACTTGTTTCCGCAGAAGAAAACATTCTCCCGGATTCGATTCGCAAGATAGCAAAAATCGTTTGACTTTTGCCGCTTAAGCTGGGGTGTTTTGCGCTCCGGCCTATTTTGCGGATTTGGTGGTTTTGTGGAATGCTATTGACAAAAAGGCACTTTGCCGATATAATTAAAAAACGTAGTGCCGAGGTATGGTATGATCCTTGATTTAAAAAAGATATTAGCTGACCGGAGTGGCTTGCTTCCTTTTAAGTATGAAATGGATATGTCTCAGGTTGAGGTAGACAATGTCCATCCATTTGTGTCACCGGTGAAAATTGAAGGAGCTGTAACGGGAAAATCCGGCTTTGCGGAGCTGAAATTCACCGCGTCGTTTCATTTTTCAGTTCCGTGTGACCGGTGCGCAAGGCAGATTGAAAAGGAGTTGTGTTATCCTTTTTCGCATACTCTTGTCGTTTCTCTTGAAAATGACAATGATGACCGTTTTGTTGAAGTGCATGATGAGCGGCTTAATCTTGATGAACTGGCACGTGAAGATATCCTCCTACAGCTTCCGACAAAGTTCCTGTGTAAAGAAGACTGCAAGGGGATTTGCCCTGTGTGTGGTAAAAACTTGAACGATGGCCCATGCGGCTGCAACGTTCAGCAGACCGACACGCGGTTCGATATGCTGAAAAATCTTATTCACTAATTTTTGATTTGCCTGAAATATAATTTGCGAGGAGGTGCTGAACATGGCAGTACCAAAGAGAAAAACTTCAAGCGCAAGGCAGAACAAGAGACGTTCCAATGTATGGAAAATCAGTGAGCCTGCATTGGTAAAATGCCCAAAATGCGGAGAACTGACTGCCCCGCATAAAGTATGCAGTAATTGCGGCTATTACAAAGGCAGAGAAGTTATAAAGACAACGAATGCCTGAGCCTGTTTCTGCTGTTTGAAAGAAGGATGTACATCCTTCTTTTTTTTGTATTA
Organism: Ruminococcaceae bacterium UBA1036; assembly: GCA_002316805.1. Lineage (GTDB taxonomy): Bacteria > Bacillota > Clostridia > Oscillospirales > Acutalibacteraceae > Thermocaproicibacter. Next base: position 156,496 of record DCEF01000010.1, on the reverse strand, counting down.
GAAAAACCACTCTATACTCTATAGAAAAGTAGTTTCGTAAAATGTTTTTGCCGAATGTGTAGAAAGCAAAGGAAGACATTTAAAATCATGAATGGCGTCCATTTATTTTATCTCACAAAAATGGAATTGCAAATATCATATTGTATTTCACATGAATATCGGAGCAGAGTATTTTATAAATGGCAGAGAATTTTGGTGCAGGAATATTTATGTTGGCACGGATGTGAAAATGCGAGAAAAATAATAGGGCTTTGCCCGCAAATTAAAAACCATGTCTTGGCCATTGGATAATTATTTTTTTGGTTGTTTTGTCTGCTTGACGAAACAAAAAAATCATGCCATAATCTTATATATAATAAAAGTTAAAAAATTACCATAATATTTAATTATTTAGAACAGGAAGTGACGTGGATGTCAAAACCGGTCGTGGCTATAGTTGGCAGGCCGAATGTTGGAAAATCCACACTTTTCAATAAACTTGTTGGGCGGCGTGTTTCCATTGTAAATGATACGCCCGGTGTTACACGTGATAGAGTCTATGCTGACTGCGAGTGGAATGGCCGCACTTTTTCACTTGCTGACACAGGCGGCATTGACACCGGCAAAGGAAATGAGATCCTTTCGAAAATACGTGAGCAGGCTGAATTAGCTATAGAAGCTGCAGATGTGATTGTCTTTGTTACGGATATACGCACGGGTGTAACTTCGTCTGACAGCGAGATTGCCTCTATGCTGCGCAAAAGCGGGAAGCCGATAATCCTCTGCGTCAATAAGTGCGACAGTGTGGGTGCGCCGTCTGCAGAATTTTATGAATTTTACAACCTTGCGCTTGGGGATCCTATTGCTGTTTCATCTGTCCATGGCCATGGAACAGGCGATTTGCTTGATGCTGTTACAAGCCGCTTCCCGCCGGAAGAGAATGATGATAGCAGCAATGATTTAATCAAAGTTGCCATCATAGGTAAACCTAATGTTGGAAAATCGTCGCTTGTAAATTATATTTGTGGCGAAGACCGCTGCATTGTTTCAAATCAGGCCGGAACAACACGCGACGCTGTAGATATCACTGTTGAAAATCAGTTAGGGCGGTTTCTTCTTACCGATACGGCGGGCCTGAGGCGTAAAAGCCGTGTAGAGGATGCTGTTGAGCATTACAGCACGCTACGCGCCCAGATGGCCATCGACCGCAGCGATGTATGCGTTATCATGATAGACGGGACAGAAGGCTTCACGGAGCAGGACTCAAAGGTCGCCGGCCTTGCGCACGAAGCCGGAAAAGGCTGTGTCATCGCCGTAAATAAGTGGGACGCCATTGAAAAAGACAGCCACACTTTGTCGCTTTACCGAAGGCAACTTGAGCAGGATTTTTCATTTATGGCTTATGCTGAGATAATCTTTATTTCGGCGAAAACTGGGCAGCGTGTAAATAACCTTTTTGAAGCTGTTTGCAGCGCTGCCAAGTCAAATGCAATGCGCATTTCAACAGGCAGACTTAACGACGTGCTGTCACAGGCTGTTTCGCGTGTGCAGCCGCCAACAGATAAGGGAAGGAGGCTGAAAATTTATTATATGACGCAGGTCAGCGCTAAACCGCCGACTTTTGTATTCTTTGTCAACTCGAAACAGCTATTTCATTTTTCTTATCAGCGTTATCTGGAAAATACTATCCGCGAAACGTTCGGCCTTAGCGGAACACCTATTTGCTTTGTTGTGCGTGAGCGCGGAGAAAAACAGGGAGGATAAGGAAATATGGGGAAGGTCTTCGAGGCGCTTGCCCTGCCGGCTCTGGCAGCCGTGCTGATTGCATATCTGATTGGAAGCATGAGCTTTTCGATTATTTTCACCAAAAAGTTCAGCAATTCCGATATCCGCAGCATGGGTAGCGGGAATGCCGGCATGACTAATGTGCTTCGATCGGTTGGGGCAAAAGCTGCTGTTTTTACAACCATATGCGATTTTGCAAAATGTGTGGTTGCCTCGCTGATTGGAAAGGCTATATTTCAGCATGCCTGTGCGGTAAATAGTTTTCCGCCGTATTATATTCAATATGGAGTGTTCCTTGCAGGATTTGCATGTGTAATAGGCCATATTTATCCGATTTACTTTGGATTCCGCGGAGGAAAGGGTATCCTTTCAACTTCTGCGCTTATGCTTGTACTTGACTGGCGCATATTTGTTGTGGCGATTTCTGTATTTATCGTTACGCTTATTATAACAAAGATAATTTCAATTTCATCTATTTTGGCGGCAGCGTCGTTCCCATTTTCTACTTTTATCTTTTTCTATTATGATTACTGCAACAGGATATCCGCCTATGGCCCATATTCAATGTTGTATGTATGGATAACGACTGCCATAGCGTTTCTTTTTTCAGTTATCCTGATCTGGAGGCATAAAGCGAATATTAAGCGTTTGAGAAATGGCACAGAGAAAAAAATAACGGTTAAGCATAAAAACGCGTAGCTTTTCATTGCTCAAATTTAGTGGTGCTATAAAAATAGGGCAAAGTGCAATTGCACTTTGCCCTAATCTGCATATTTCATCAGACAGCACGCTTTACCTTACCTGAACGAAGGCAGCGGGTGCAGGCGTAAATCTTCTTTGGGGAACCGTTAACGATTGCTTTTACACGCCTTACGTTTGCTTTCCAAGTCCTGCCCGAACGCCTGTGAGAGTGGGAAACCTGTTTGCTGAAAGCAACTTCTTTGCCGCATATTGCGCATTTTGCCATTTTATCTGCACCTCCTTTAAAAGGCTTCTTTTACAAAGTAACATCTATATCCTACCAGATTTAGACGCTAAATGCAAGCTTTTTCTCATGCTTGAATATTAAAGCCAACACGCAAGTTTAACCAGAAAGCACTTCCTCCAGCCCAGCCAATGCCGCACCAACGGCCCCTACAATTTCAGGTTTAGGGCATATAAAAAGCTTTGCGCCAAGCTTTTCTTCTACGGCCTTAACAACACCGGCGTTATGTGCAACACCACCGGTCATCATATACTCTGGCTGCGGCTCAACGCGGCTGAGCAGCGAGAATGCCTTGCCGGCAATGGCGTTGTGTATGCCGTGGACGATATCCGCCTTTTCTTTATTCTGCGCAATAAGCGATATTACTTCAGACTCAGCGAAAACAGTACACATTGAGCTTATAGCGACGGCTTTTGTGGATTTCATGGAAACAGGGCCGAGCTCTGAAACATCGAGCTCAAGTGTGCGCGCCATTGCTTCAAGGAACCGTCCGGTCCCGGCGGCGCACTTGTCGTTCATAACAAAATCGGCTACTTCGCCTTTGCCATTGAGCCGTATTGCCTTGGAATCCTGCCCGCCGATATCGAGGATAGTGCGCACGTTAGGGTTAAAATATTGTGCGCCTTTGCCGTGGCATGAGATTTCGGTAACGTTCCTGTCTGCAAACGGTATAGAAACGCGCCCGTAGCCTGTTGTTACGGTCATGGTTATGTCTTTTTCCGCAAGCCCTGCTTTGGAAGTGACTTTACTGCGTATTTTTTCGGCGGACTCCGAAACTTTTGCGCCGGTCGGGATAGTGTCATCGGCTATGATATGTTTTTCCCCGTCAATAATGACTGCATTTGTTGAGGTTGAGCCACTGTCAATGCCAAGGACATAGACTTTATTCCTTTTATTGTTTTCACTGCTTTTGTCGGTGCTTTCGCCCTGATGCTTTTTATTAGCGCGGAGCGATTCCAGAAATGCTTCAATGCGTGTGCGCAACTGGCCTTCGCACTGAGGCGTTGTATCTGTTTCGACCTTAAGGACTGGGATACCCGCTTTACGGCGTATGGCTGCATATTCGAAAGAATAATTGTCGCAGAATTTTACTGTGTGGTAAATAATGCCGTCAGCTTTCTGCGTAAGCTGTTGCCATAGCTTTTTGCGCCTCGAAAGGTCTGTCATGCGCATGCATGGCACTTGGCATAAAAGCTGCCCGGCGTAGGACCTGAGCAGCTGGCCGCTGTTTTCCGGCATATCGGTTGTGCTGAATTTCCGTTCGAGCCCTGTGCATGTTATGTCGGATAAGATATATGCTCCGCTTTCCTGCACTATATCCAGAAACGGCCTGTCACAGCGCGCGCCTGCTATGATGACTGAAGGGCGACCGGAATTGTTGATTCCACGGTTCACATTTATTTTGCCGTGGCAGCCGGGCATCTTTTTTCTGAAAATATCGGCGTTGAATTTATTCGCTGAAAAATTTTGATAGGATTCTGCGAGCTTCTTAATCTGAGATTCAAAGAGACTGGCAGAAAAATCATTTGCCATGCGCGGAAAGTCAAGAAGGTAAATAAATTTATCTGGATAGCGGCTGTGCAAAACGTCATACAGCCGCCTTACGGAATCGCAGCATGTAGTAAGAACAATGCCGTCGTAATCTTTCTGTGCGAAATCTTCGAGGACAGCTTTAGCATAAGAGCAGAGATTTGGGTGGAGGGCAGCGTCCGCCAAGTCAAAATCCGTTACCTCAGGCTCAATACGCACCATTTCGGCACCCATCGATTCGAGCATTTCTACAGGTGTATATTTGCAGACATAGCCAATCAATCAAATTGCCCCCTGTCCATTCTCAAGCACTTCGAGGAATGCCTCGAAACGCGTGCGTATCTGCCCGTCGTGGTTGTTGCGCCGGTCAAGCGCGTCGCCGTCGAGTATAAGCATTGGCTTACCGATTTTTCTCATTTTGTCCTTTATAAGTAGCGCACCTCCGCAGGACTGCTTGCAGCCCCAGTGGCAGAACTCAACTACCCCGTCGCAGTTGTATTTTTGGGCATAGGCGGCGCACGCATCGGCCTTGCGACTGAAGTCGCCATTGTATATGTTGCATATCATCTTTTTTGCGAGTGCGTGCAGGGGATACTCTGTGTCGAGCATCTCAGTATAATCGAGGTTAAAATCGTCACAGACAATAGCGTACTTAGGGTTGTAATTAAGATATTTACTGAGCGTGGGTTCAGTGTAAGGGGTAAGATGTATCCACATGAGGCGCTTTTCGTTTTTCGGTGACGGATACGTACCAATTTCTTTATCCAGCATACGGAAAAAATCGAGCACCCACTGTGAACCCATATTAAGATGTGTAGCAAGGAGGAGAAACAAAACAAGCGTCATCGTGTTTGGGTATGCGTGAACCAGACGCTTTTGCAGGGCACTAAAGAAATGCTTTTTTGATTCGTTTTCCCTTTTAAGCGTTTCCTTAAGTGCGTCTTCATCATACTTTTTACCGGACTTTTCTTCCAGCACAGGAATAAGTTGCTTAAGCTGGCGCACAACGTAATTTTCCGCTTCGGGCGACCAGCTGTGCGGGATATCTATTATAAAGCACGGCACGCCGCATTGGCTGTTTAAGTAGCGGAAAGTATTTATGTTGCCGTCGCATATCATTGATGTAGTGACGCCGAGTATGGGGTCGGGAAGTATGCCTGCAGACGCCGCACCGATGAAATTTTTATGGTAGGAGCACAGCGTTGATGCTATGCCTTGGTTTTCGGCAAGGTCGATGAAATAATCTTCCAGGTAGAACCCGGAAAGGTAAGATGCGAGGCATTCCATGGAGACGCACGTCATGCCAAATGTCTGAAGCAGCTCTGCCGGAGCAAAAATATTTGTCCAGACGTATGTTTCAGAATTTTCGAGGGCGTCTGCCACGACTTTGACCGCCATATAATTAAGGTATTGGTATGCTTTTGGCATTTCTTTTTCGGGGAAATGTGCACAGCGGAACGATTCAAGATGAAGGCCCGCTTTTATCATATTGCCCGCCAGCTTTGGATTTTTCGGGATTTTCTTCCTTATAATGCCGCCATAAAATTCTGCGGGATTCATTTTTTCACCACTCTGCAGTTTCTATTTGATTTTCTGTAAAATCATCCTCCTGCAAATTATTTTAATTATAAAAGCAATCATAGAAATGGTCAAGCAAATAAAAACCGCATGCCACTTGAAATGTCGGTGGCAGACGGTTGTGTAATGTTTATTCTAAATTTACTTTTAGGTATTTTCTGCTTTCTGCCGCAGGATACCCTTGCTTCCAAAATAAGTTGCAAGGAAATATCCTCCGTAAACAACGGCAAAAATCAGCACAGTGAGAAAGGAAGACTGTGTGATGTCGTAATGGCCATTGTAAAAAATCGCATGGTTTACCACGCTGATCCCTACGACGGAATGGACAATGGCGAGCAGAAGCGGGAGCAGAAAATACAGGCCAATCTGCGTAAACAGTGCGTGGTTTAGCATTTTCTCATCGGTGCCGAGCTTGCGCAGAAGCGAGTAGCGTTCCGCATTGTCCGAAGACTCTGAAAGCTGCTGAAGGGCAAGTATTGCGGCGCCTGCTATGAGGAACACAAGGCTGATATAAATGGCCACATATGAAGAGGTGACACTGATGCCGGCGCTCTCATCGATAATCTGCTGTTTCGTTATCTGTGAACTATAAGCGGGCGTTGTTTTGCCTTTTGCATCTTTTGAATAAATACTGTCAAGGAGCTTAATGAATGTGCTGTCTGTAACTCCATGTTTATAGTTCATGCAGAGCACCTGTGTTTTTACCGGACAGCCTTTTCCTGCATCGTCCGGCAGGACGGCATCCATACTGTTGTCGCCGACAACAAGCCCCATTGAGATGACCTGCTTTTCAGCCGGCTGAAATTTTTTCCCGTTGACGGAAAGTGTGAGCCCGTTCTGAAGAAAACGGTTCATCGGGGCTTTCATTTTATCGGCGGTACCTACAATGGCAAACTGGTTTCCCTTCAGTACAAGTTCTTTTTTGCCCTGCATCTTGGCAAGGTGGTTGTAGCTGCTGAGCGTTATGGCATTGAGGTGCGAACTTTTGAACTGATCGATCAGCGCTTTGCGGCTTTGTGTTATTTCGGCTATGTCTTTTTCTGTAAAAGGAAGGTCGCCGAGCTTTATGCTGAGCTCGTAATAATTTGTTTCAACATAATCGGAGGCGTATTTGTTGAGGTCGACGCCGTCGCTTTTCAGCTTTTCCGCCATATCGGTGTTTTGCAGGCTACCTGTATCCTGCACATAGCGTGAAAGAGAAACATCATATGGGGTGAGGCCATTTGTGATTTGTGCGATGGAGCTGGCAACCCCGATTCCGGAAGAAAGCGTGCAGATGGTAATGAGAAGCATCAGGCAGATGATGGAGACGGAGACGAACGTCGTATTGATTTTGCTGTTGAACTGACGTAGGATGAACATATTGAGCCCTTTGTAGTAGACACGCTTGTTTGACTGCACCGAGCGCAGCAGAAATCCGGAAAGGGAGAAGAAAAACAGGAAAGTCCCTACAATGCCCAGGACGATGGATGATTTAAACTTCCAGTCAAGGCTCATCATTCCGTTTTGAATGATAAGGACATAGGCAGTCACAAGGCATACGGCGGCGGCAATGAATCCGACAACGGAAATCCAGAGCTTCCGGATTTTTAGCGTCTCGTTTTTCTTTCCGGCTGTCAGCAGATCAATCAGTTCCAAACGTGAAACGGAAGCTGCGTTGAAAATCAAAACGATGAGAAACATAATGCCGAAATAGAGCAGTGTCTTGCGACATGCGCCAGCAGAAAAAATTAACCGGAATGACGTAAGGTTTGTCTGGAACATCTTCGCTGTGAGCACACTTAGCCCCTGTGAGAGGAAAACACCGGCCACAAGCCCCACGGCGAGGGCCAGCAGGGCAATCAGGAACATTTCAAGGCTAAGCAGGCGCGAAATCTTTCCGCGCCCCATGCCGAGCGTCATGTAAAGCCCAATTTCCTTTTTTCTGCGCTTGATTAAAAAACGGTTGGCGTAAATAATAAGAAAGCCGAGTATCACAGCCACAAATATGGAAATACCGGAAATAATCTGGATAAGCTGCTGAATCATGCTGTATTTTGATTGGTTCAGCTGCATCATGGCGGTTTGCGCGTCAAGCGAGTTGAACATATAGAAAAGGCATACGCCGAATGCTACGGTAAGGAAAAAGATGGTATAGTCCTTCATGCTTTTTCTGGCGTTTTTCAGAGCAAGTTTATAGAACATTGGCGTTGTCACCTCCAAGAAGTGAAAGGACTTCGATAATCCGGCCGAACAATTGCTTGCGGCTGTCGCTTCCGCGGTCTATTTCATTGAAGACTTTCCCGTCTTTCAGGAAAAGCACACGCTGGCAGTAGCTGGCCGTAAATGAGTCGTGAGTGACCATAAGTATAGTCGCTGAAAGGTTTTTGTTGAGAGATTCGAAGCTTTCAAGCAGCATGCGCGCCGATTTGGAGTCAAGCGCGCCCGTAGGTTCGTCTGCAAGTATCAGCGACGGGTTTGTAACTATGGCGCGTGCGGCCGCTACACGCTGTTTCTGGCCGCCGGACATCTGGTAGGGATATTTTTCAAGAATATCGTCAATCATCAGCTGATGTGCTACTCCATTTACTTTATCGTCAATTTCGCCGGCAGGCGTGTTGTTGATGGAAAGCGCAAGGGCTATGTTCTCAAAGGCTGTCAGCGTGTCGAGAAGACTGAAATCCTGAAAAATGAACCCGAGCTCATCCCTGCGGAAGCTGGCCAACTTTTTTGAGTTAAGCGATGTTATGTCCTGCCCATTGATAAAGATATGGCCTGCCGTTGCCGTGTCAATGGTGGAGATGCAGTTTAGCAGCGTGGTTTTCCCGCTGCCGGAAGCCCCCATGATCGCGACGAATTCGCCTTTATCAAGGCTGAAGCTTACGTCGTCTACTGCTTTTGTGACGTTGCCTTTGTTGCCGTAATATTTTTCAAGATGTTCCACAGACAGTATTTTCTGCATATGCTTGGTTCCCCTTTCAATGCTTTGCCTTCAGTATAATACCCATTCGGAAGGGCCGCCATCGATTACGCTTACGGTATCCTTACAGTTTCGTAAGAATTGGGCGCTTTACAGGTACATGCTGCTTTTGGGGAACGAAAGGGTAACGGATGTGCCTTTGCCTTCCTGGGAATCGGCGAAAATGCCGAGTCCCATTTTTTTGCAGAGCCTGCGGCACAAGTAAAGCCCGAAACCTGTTGATCGCCTGCCAATCCGTCCATTTGTGCCGGTGAAGCCTTTTTCAAAAATATGCCTGAGGTCTTTTCCCGGAATGCCAATGCCATTGTCTGTGACGGTCAAAAGCACTTTATTTTTTTTCTCTTTGCCTGTGAAGCGTATTTTAAGGTGTCCATTTCTGTATTTTACAGAGTTAATCAGAATCTGGCCTATGATGAAATCTGTCCACTTTGTGTCGGTGCAGACGGCCTCATCAAGTCCGTCTGCACTTATTGAGGCATTTGCCACGATAAGCGTACCGGCATATTTTTTAAGCGCGGAAGCGGCAATTTTTTTCAGGGTTGTCTTACGTATTACATAGTCTTTTTCAACATTACTGCTGCGGCTGTAGAAAAGGGCCTGCTCAACATAATTCTCAATTTTATCCATATCGTCGCTGAGGCTGCTGTTGACTTTGCTTGGATTATTTTCCAGTGTCAGCCTGCTTGAAGAGATTGGAGTTTTAATTTCATGTACCCATGACTCTATATATTCGCGGTAATCATTCGAGGTACGCCTGTATTCGGCAATTTCGTCATTCATTGACTTGCATGCACCACGCGTGATTTCACAGAGTATGCGCCCTTCTTCAAACGAAGGACTGACGAGCATCTCAGAGATTAGGTATTTTCTGTCAAGATTTTGAAGGCTTTTCAGCGCCGTACGGTAAAAGCTGTTTTTGCGGATATATTCGCATATGAGGGAGATGGCCTGAGCTATTATAAATGCTGATGATATATAAACTCCGGCATATCCTACGCCGGGTATGGAATCAAGCAGCAGAAAAGCGAATGCGGCAACAGCAGCAGTAAGGACAATGAAAAGTAACTTGTCGCGCAGATAATTTTTAACGCTCATATCATATACCCCTGCCCACGTTTTGTTATAAGATAATTGTGAACACCTATGCTTTCGAGCTTTTTCCGCAAGCGGTTTATGTTGACGGTGAGCGTGTTGTCGTCTACAAATTCATCAGACTGCCAAAGCGCATTCATCATATCATTACGCGTAGTAATTCGCCTGCGGTTGCGCAGGAGTATGCTCAAAATGCGGAGCTCGTTTTTTGTAAGCTCGGCTTTTCCTCCTTCAGCCTCGGCTACGCTCTGTGAGAAATTGACAGTCAGCCCGCGGTAAGAAATTTTATCCGGCGCTTTTTCCGGGTAGGTGCGGGCCATCACTGCGGCAATGCGTGCGAGCAATATCTGTGTGTTATACGGCTTTGTTATAAAATCATCGGCCCCGAAGTTCATGCTCATCAGCTCGTCCATATCCGTGCTGCGGCTTGTGACAACTATGATAGGAATTTTAGAGTGCCGCCGCAGTTCGCGGCATATATAAAAGCCATCGTAGACCGGCAGGTTGAGGTCAAGCAGGACAAGCTGCGGGTTCTGTTTTAAAATGACATCCGGCATATGGGAAAAATCATCAGATGTATAGCAGCGATAACCGTATTTTTGTAGGAGTTTTGTAAGTTCTGTCCGGATTTTGCGGTCATCTTCCACGATAAAGACAGAATCCATAGTTCTCATCCTTCCAAATTAAAAGCATTATTTGTTTTTCTTGCTGCTTTTAATTATAATGGTTAGCGGCACGAGGGGCAATAAAAGCTGAAAAAAACATAATACTTCAAAATAAATTCTTGACAAATCCCCAGTGGATAACTATAATAATATATTGTAAAACAAAGAGGAATACGGCGCACGGCCGCTGTTCTCACCTGTGGGGTTTCGTCCGGCACGGGTCAATACATTTTAGTTGCCTTATGGTTGATTTTTGTTGTATTGGCGCGCAGACGAATTTTGCCTGTGCGCTTTCTTTTTCTCAAATTTTTTGCAATATGCTTTGGAGGTGCTTCATTATTAGCATCAGGGAACTTCAGGTGAACAGGCAGATCCATGACAGGCAGGTCCGTGTCATTGGGCCTACAGGAAACCAACTCGGCATTATGTCATCTGCTCAGGCGTTGCAGAGGGCTACGGAGATGAACCTTGACCTCGTTAAAATTGCTCCGCAGGCAAAACCGCCTGTCTGTAAAATAATCGATTACGGCAAATACCGTTTCGAGCAGGCAAAGCGTGAAAAAGAAGCAAGAAAAAATCAGCACATCGTTGAAATTAAAGAGATTCGTTTGTCTTTGAACATTGATACACATGACTTCAATACAAAAGCCGGCCACGCACAGCGCTTTTTAAAAGAAGGAAACAAAGTGAAAGTCTCCATACGTTTTCGCGGGCGTGAGATGGGCCACCCTGAGCAGGGCCATGCGATAATGAAGCGTTTTGCTGAGATATTGGCAGACTGCGCAAATGTTGAGAAACCTTCTAAAATGGAAGGCCGCAACATGCTGATGTTCCTTGCACCCAAACCGGTTAAGTAAGATTCAATAAGGAGGGGCAGCTATGCCTAAGATCAAAACACATACTGGTGCGAAAAAGCGTTTTAAGCTGTCAAAGTCAGGCAAAGTTATCCGTGCACATGCCAACAAGACTCACAGGCTTAACAGAAAAACAACTAAACGCACAAGAAATCTGCGCAAGACCACAGTCGCCGATAAAACGAATGTGGCACAGATTAAGAGGCTGATTCCTTACAAATAAGCAGACTGACTTTTTGCTTAAGCCAGTCATTTTGGAGGTAAATTAAATGGCACGTGTTAAAGGCGCATTGATGACGCGCAAGAGGAGAAAAAAGACTTTAAAGCTTGCCAAAGGATATTTTGGCTCTAAGAGCAGACATTTCAAGATGGCCAAACAGGCCGTTATGAAATCTGGCAATTACGCGTTTTCAGGCCGTAAAGCAAGGAAACGTGATTTTCGCCGCCTGTGGATTACCCGCATTTCTGCTGCATGCCATGCAAACGGCGTAAGTTATTCCACATTTATGAACGGCCTGAAAAAAGCCGGAGTGACACTCAACAGAAAGATGCTTTCAGAGATTGCCATTGCGGATGAAAACGCATTTAAGGCACTTGTTGAGAAAGCAAAGGCAGCGCTTTAAAAAGCGAAATGTGCGTCCGGGTATGCACCGGGCGCATATTTTTATTATTTAGCTGGAGTACTGGAGCATTTAAAAATCATGCCTGTAGAAATTACAAGCCGCAAGAACGAAATAGTAAAAGAATATCTCCGCCTTGCCGGTTCGCCGGCGTACCGGTGTGAAAAACACCGCTTTTCAGCGGAAGGGGCGCGTTTATGCACAGATGCCGCGTTGAGCGGTATAACTGTTGCAGCCTTGATGTATACTGATTCTGCAAGCCAGAAATACGGGCCTTATCTTGAAAAAATCCGCACCGCTTCGGAAAATGAATATATTATTTCTCCGGCAGTCGCACAGTATATTTCAGATACAAAACATCCGCAGGGGATTTTCTGCGTGTGTATATCACCTGAGATGGGCAGCGGCTTTTTTGAAAAGACAAAGGGCCGCCATTTGGTTGTGCTTGAAAATATACAGGATCCAGCAAATCTGGGCGCTGTGCTGCGCACTGCGGAAGCGCTCGGTATTGGTGGCGTAATCTTGGCGGGCAAATGCTGTGATCCGATGTCACCAAAAGTGCTGCGAACAAGCATGGGCGCTTTGTTCCGCCTGCCGCTTTTGCACAGCAGCGGTGCTTCAGAAATTATAGCAGAACTAAATGCCATCGGATATGCAACTTTTGCTGCTGTTCCGGATAATTCGGCCCATCCTGTGACTTCGGTCTGTTTTAATAAACCTTCAGCAGCCGTAATAGGCAATGAGGGGAACGGCCTTACGGAAGAAGTAAAACACGCCTGCACTGCCAGCATAACAATTCCAATGAAAGGCAGGGCGGAGTCGTTAAATGCGGCTGCTTCGGCCGCTATTTTAATGTGGGAAATGATGCGTGATTGTTTAGGAGACAGTGACAGGTAATGGAATACGATCTGCGTGTTTACTGGCTTTGGCTGCAGCATGCGCTTGGTGCCGGAAGCTCTAAGGCAGGCCGCATACTCTCGTCATACCCGACAGTATATGATTTTTACCGTGCGGGTCGTCAATCATGGCTTTTGGAAGGGTACTTCACGCAGAAAGAACTGCGCAATATGGAAGCATGGACAGCCAAACAGGCAGCGGCATTGTTAGAATACAGTGAAAAGATGGGGCAGAGGGTAATAACGCCTGACGACAGCGAATATCCGGAGCTTTTAAAGCAGATTTCAAATCCGCCGTGTGCCCTTTATGTAAAAGGCCACATACCAGATATCTCGTGCCGCCCGTCAATCGCCATAGTTGGCACACGGAAGGCAACTGCCACAGGCCGCACCGCGGCGCGGAGTATTGCTTATGAGCTTGCAAAAAAGGGAGCTGTAGTGGTAAGCGGCGGTGCGCTGGGAATAGACACTGCCGCACATAAAGGCGCATTGCAGGCAGGTGGCAAAACCGTGTGTGTGCTTGGCTGCGGCATTGATGCCAATTACCTTATGGTAAATGCTTCCCTGCGCGATGTGATTGCCCAAAACGGCGCGCTCGTTTCTGAATATCCGCCGGATACGCAGCCGCTGGGCTCAAATTTTCCGATCCGAAACAGAATTATTTCAGGGCTTGCCGTTGGTACGCTTGTTGTAGAAGCGGCTTCACACAGCGGCTCACTTATTACGGCAGACTGTGCACTCGACCAGGGCAGGGATGTTTTTGCCGTTCCAGCAGATATTTATAGCCCTGTTTCTAAAGGTGTAAACAGCCTGATAAAGTGCGGCGCAAAGCCTGTAAGCAGCGCCGGCGAGATTTTGGAGGAGTATTCCGAACGTTTTTTGGGTAAAATTCTGCTTGACGGCGTTGAAACGAATGCTATTATAAAAGATAAAGATATTGATATTCCGAAAAAACCACATGAAGAAAACCATACGCATAAACCGGAAAATCTTTCTGACGATGCGGAGCGTATTTATTCCGTACTGTCAAAGGAACCTGCCCATATTTCCAATATCGAGGCTGAAACCGGTCTGCCGGTTCAACGTCTGCTTGCAGCGCTTACAGAGCTTGAGCTGGCCGGTGTTGTCCGCTCATACTCGGGCAGGCGCTACGGTCTTTGCTGAAATGATTGCAGCTTAATAATTTCAAAGAATCTGTGTGCCGTTTCGGCGGTTTTCGCAAAAAATTACTGTGAGGTGGTTACATGTCGAAGCTGGTTATTGTTGAATCACCTGCCAAGGCAAAAACAATTCAAAAATTTCTGGGTTCCGGCTATAATGTTGTCGCATCCATGGGCCATGTGCGCGATCTTCCTGAAAACAGGCTCAGTGTAGATGTTAAAAATAATTTTAAGCCAAAATATGAAGTAATAAAGGGAAAGGAAAAACTCGTTCAGCAGCTGCAGAGCAAGGCGGAAAAAAGCGACGGTGTCCTTTTAGCAACGGACCCTGACCGTGAAGGCGAAGCAATCTCATGGCATTTAGCGTACCTTTTGGGCCTTAGCACGGAAGACAAAAACAGGGTGACGTTTAATGAAATAACAAAAACAGGCATTTATGCAGGAATGGCAAATCCGCGCAACATTGACTTAAACCTTGTGAATGCACAGCAGGCGCGCCGCATTTTAGACCGCCTTGTAGGCTATAAGCTCAGCCCGTTTCTATCGCAGAAGATACGCCATGGCCTTTCGGCAGGGCGTGTGCAGTCTGTTGCCGTCCGCCTTATTGTAGACCGCGAGGAAAAAATCCACGCTTTTACTCCGGAAGAGTACTGGAGCATTGAGGCTAAACTTTCACCGAAAGGCTCGCGCCATACTTTTGTGGCGTCTTTATACGGCGATGAAAACGGAAAAATAAAGATTGAAAACAAAGAGCAATCTGACCATATTCTCGAAGATCTTAAAAGTGCCGAATTCAGTGTCACAAACGTCAGGAAGGGCAAACGTAAGAAGTCGCCGGTTCCGCCGTTTTCGACTTCAACCATGCAGCAGGAGGCGTCTCGCCGCCTCGGCTTCACAGCACGCCGCACAATGAAAGCTGCACAGGAGCTTTATGAAGGTATCGAAGTGGATGGTATGGGAGCCATAGGCCTTATAACATATATGCGTACAGACTCGCTGCGCATTTCGGAAGAGGCTATTAAAAGCGCCGCTGACTATATAAATGAGCGCTGGGGCAAAGATTATCTTCCGGAAGCCCCGCGCCATTACAAGTCACGCGCAAATGCACAGGACGGCCATGAAGCCATAAGGCCTACTGTGCCAAGCCTTTCGCCGGATAAGGTTAAGTCAAGCCTTACATCAGACCAGTATAAGCTGTATAAACTTGTCTGGGAGCGCTTTATTGCAAGCCAGATGGCGAACTGCCTCCAAGACACACTTCAGGTGACAATTCAGGCAAATAACTACACTTTTAAAGCATCAGGTTATATTGTGGCTTTCGATGGCTTTACTGTCCTTTATGAAGAAGCGAAGGATGATGAGGAAAAGGCAAAATCTTCACTACCGGAGCTTAAAAAGGGTATGATGCTGAACCTTAAAGATATAGCAGGCAGCCAGCATTTTACTCAGCCGCCTCCGTTCTACACAGAAGCATCGCTTATCAAAGCGCTTGAGGAAAACGGCATAGGGCGCCCTTCAACTTACGCCGTGACTATTTCTACCATACTTGCAAGGGAATATGTTGTGCGTGACGGAAAGGCGCTTAAGCCTACTGAGCTCGGCGAGACAGTTACCAAACTGCTTAAAGAGCGGTTCCCTAAAATTGTAAACGTCAAGTTTACCGCACAGGTGGAAAGTGACCTTGACGGGGTGCAGAAAGGGCAAACAGACTGGGTAAAAGAGCTTAGTGATTTTTACGAAGATTTCAGCAAAACGCTGAAAGAAGCAAAGGAAGCCATGAAGGGCGTAAAGATCCAGCTTAAAGAAGACGTGACTGACGTTATCTGCGAAAAGTGCGGACGCCACATGGTCATAAAAACTGGCCGCTATGGAAAGTTCCTCGCCTGCCCGGGTTACCCTGAGTGCAAGAACGTAAAGAAATATGTTGAGACAAACGGCGCCGAATGCCCGAAATGCGGCGGCAAGGTTGTTATACGCCACACTAAAAAAGGCAGAATTTTTTATGGTTGTTCCAATTACCCAAAATGCAACTTTATGTCATGGGACGAGCCGACAAAAGAGAAATGCCCCAAATGCGGAAAAACGCTGATGAAGAAAAAAGGCAAGCATCCGAAATATTACTGCATAACGCCGGATTGCGGCTATGAAAGGACGGATGACGGAGACGAATGAGCATCACGGTAATTGGTGCCGGCCTTGCCGGCTGTGAAGCCGCATGGCAGATTGCCTCATGCGGGGTTGAAGTGGAGCTGTATGAAATGAAACCGACACGCTTTTCGCCGGCGCACAGCAGTGAAAATTTTGCAGAGCTTGTATGCTCAAATTCTCTGAAAGCTGAGCGCGTGGAAAGCGCTGCAGGCCTTTTAAAGGAAGAAATGCGGCGCCTTGGTTCGCTGCTTGTTCCATGTGCTCTTCAGTGCCGTGTGCCGGCAGGCGGCGCGCTTGCCGTTGACCGCAAAGCTTTTTCTGAACTTGTCACGTGCAAAATATACTCGCAGCCTTTAATACATGTCAGTCGCAAAGAAATTACAGATATTCCGAAGAATGGTATTGTTGTTATCGCCACAGGCCCTTTGACTTCCGATGCCCTGGCATCACGTATTTTTTCACTGTGCGGGGGCAGCCTCAGCTTTTACGATGCAGCCGCGCCGATAGTTACAGCCGAAAGCCTTGATATGGAACGCGTATTTTCAGCGTCGCGCTATAGCTATGGCGAAGACGGCGCTTACCTCAACTGCCCGATGAACAAAGAGGAGTATGAGTCTTTTTACAATGAACTTGTAAATGCCGAGCGTGCCCCTTTGCACGGCTTTGACAAGGCAGACCCCAAAGTTTACGAAGGCTGCATGCCTGTGGAAGTGATGGCCGGGCGCGGGCAAGATACACTGCGTTTTGGACCGATGAAGCCTGTGGGTCTGCGTGACCCGCGCACGGGCCACCGCCCATGGGCGGTGCTTCAGCTTAGGCGTGAAGATGTTCGCGGAACGATGTACAACCTTGTAGGATTCCAGACAAATCTCAAATTTGGAGAGCAGAAACGTGTTTTTGGCATGATACCGGGTCTTGAGCATGCCGAATTCGTTCGCTATGGAGTGATGCACCGCAACACTTTTCTCAACTCACCGCGCGTGCTGCTGCCTGATTTCAGCCTTAGAAAAGAGCCGCGCATATTTTTTGCCGGCCAGATAACAGGTGTTGAGGGATATATGGAATCGGCTGCTTCCGGCATAGTGGCTGGGAAAAATGCAGTAAGGCGCATGAAAGGGGAAAAGACAGCGGTGTTGCCTGAAACAACAATGATTGGCGCGCTCAGCCGATATGTAGGAAATGCAAGTGAGGTTACATTTCAGCCTATGGGGGCGAATTTCGGCATCCTGCCACCGATAGAGCCGCATATAAAATGCAAAAAGGACAGGTATGCTTCATTAGCTGAAAGGGCACTTAATAACCTTACAGGATTCTGTGAGGCAGAAAAGTTATAATTTTGTTCCGCAGAAAAAGGAGATATTGTTTATGAAAATAATTGTTGATGCTTTCGGTGGGGACAATGCACCGCTTGAAATTATAAAAGGCTGTGCGGCTGCTGCTCAGGGGCTGGATGTCGATGTGATGCTGACTGGCCCAGAAAACAAAATTCGCCGTGCAGCATCGGAAAACAATATTTCGCTTGAGCGGATGGAAATTGTCGATACCCCAAGTGTCATAACAATGGAAGACAGCCCAGGGTCGGTTGTGAAGGAAAAGAACGACAGCTCAATGGCTGAAGGTCTCAGGAGGCTAAGCGCCGGTGAAGGCGATGCTTTTGTTTCAGGCGGAAACAGCGGAGCCCTTGTTGTAGGTGCCTCGCTTATTGTTAAGCGCATAAAAGGCATAAAGCGCGTTGTATTTGCGCCTGTGCTGCCGAACGATAAGGGCTCGTTCATGCTTATTGACTGCGGGGCAAATGTAAATTGCACAGCAGAAATGCTGCAGCAGTTTGGAATCATGGGCTCGGTATACATGGAAAAGGTAATGGGAGTTAATAACCCGCGCGTTTCACTCGCCAATATTGGCACTGAGGACCAGAAGGGCGGTCTGCTCCAGCATAAGGCGTTCAAGCTTCTCAAGCAGTCAAGCATAAATTTCATCGGGAATATCGAAGCCCGCAGCATACCGCTGGATGCTGGGGATGTCGTCGTAACCGACGGGTTTACAGGAAATGTGATACTCAAGATGTATGAGGGCGTTGCGATCATGCTTCTCGGCAAAATGAAATCCATATTTACAAAAAATGCGAAAAACAAGTTTGCGGCTGCACTTGTTCTTAATGATATAAAAAAGCTTAAGCATAATTTTGACTACAATGAATACGGCGGTGCACCTCTTATAGGATGCCTTAAGCCTGTTTTCAAGATGCATGGCAGCGCAAAGGCGAAAACTGTCTGTAACGCTATCCGCCTGACGAAGGCGTATGTTGAGGGTAACGTTACAGAGGAAATCGTATCTTCTTTAGCAAAATACGGTGAAATCAATGAAGCAAAGGCAGATGAGACATTTTGACTTCTGAACAGTTGCCGCTTAACGGACTTGAAGATAAACTTCAGTACCAGTTCAAGAACAAGCGGTATTTAAAAACGGCGCTGACGCACTCTTCCTATGCGAATGAATGCCATCTGCCGTGTGGCAGCTATGAGCGGCTGGAGTTTCTCGGCGATTCAATTCTCGGGCTTGTTGTGGCAGACTACCTTTACCGCCATTACCCTAAACTTCCTGAAGGCGACCTTACCAAAAAACGTGCTGCCCTTGTATGTGAAAAGGCCTGCTGTGGCTTTTCGCGCCAGCTTGGCATAGGGGACTATATGCTTTTGAGCCGCGGGGAGCAGCGCTCAGGAGGAAAAACGCGCTCCTCAATCCTTGCCGATATGTTTGAGTCTATTACGGCTGCAATTTACCTTGACGGAGGTATGGAAAAAGCGCGAAAGTTTGTCTTGCGGTTTGTTGTGCCGCTTTTGAAAGAGCCAAAACCGAAAACCTTTAAAGATTATAAAACCGCCCTTCAGGAAATTGTCCAGAAAAATCCGGAAGATCGTCTGGAGTATGTCCTGACGGGCGAGAGCGGGCCTGACCATTACAAGCATTTTACTGTTGAGGTGTGCCTTGACGGCAATGTTGTTGGTAAAGGCGGCGGGCGCAGCAAAAAGGAAGCTGAGCAGCAAGCCGCGCGCGAAGCATTGGGGCTGATGGGCTATTGAGACATGCTAATGTGGCACTTTTTGTGCCTAACAACGGCTGCCCGCACGCGTGCAGCTTCTGCAACCAGCACACTATCACGGGCGTTGAAAAGCAGCCTGAAGCGGCAGATGTGCGTGCCGCTGCCGAAACAGCCTTAAAAAGCCTCGGCGAAAAATCAAAAGATGCCGAGATAGCATTTTTCGGCGGCAGTTTTACCGCCATTAAGCGAAGCTATATGGTTTCACTTCTGGAAGCTGCATGGCCTTATGTAAAAGACGGGCGTTTTGCAGGAATACGTATTTCCACTCGGCCCGATTATATTGATGATGAGATTCTGTCCATACTTAAACACTATGGCGTGACGACAATTGAGCTCGGTGCCCAGAGCATGGATGACCGTGTGCTTGCCCTTAATGGGCGCGGCCATACTGCGGAGCAGGTGGAGGAAGCGTCGGGCCTCATACGCGCGGCCGGCTTTTCGCTTGGCTTGCAGATGATGACCGGCCTTATGGGTGACACAGATGACGGCGCAAGGGCTACGGCTGAAAAGATTGCGGACCTGTCGCCGGATTGTGTGCGCATTTATCCTACTATCGCCCTGCGCGGCACTGTGCTTGGCGAAGCCTGCGAGAGGGGAAAGTACCGGCCGCAAACTTTGGAGGAAGCTGTGGAGCTCTGCGCAGAGCTGCTTGGCTTTTTCGAAAGCCGCGGCATTCCGGTAATACGCCTTGGGTTACACGCGTCACCTGAACTTGAACGGAACAGAATTGGCGGCCCATGGCATCCGGCTTTCCGTGAGCTCTGCGAGAGCCGCCGCCTGTTGCGTAAAATGGAGCTGGAACTGAAGAAAGAAAAGATTCCGGCTGGCCGTGTAAAAATACTTGTCAATCCTAAATGCCTTTCTCAGGCAATTGGGCAGAATAAGGAAAATATCTGCAAGCTTGCAGCAGTGGGCTATGATGTGTCTTTTTATCCGGACGTTTCTGTTCCGCGCAGCGACATTGCAATATCTGCTGGCTGATTTTATAAAAGAAGGTGTGGCATTTGCTGCTTAAATCACTTGTACTGCAGGGCTTTAAGACGTTTCCGGACAAAACAAAGCTCGATTTCCATGATGGAATTACAGCAGTAGTTGGCCCTAATGGAAGTGGAAAAAGCAACATAAGCGATGCCATACTCTGGGTGCTCGGCGAGCAGTCGGTGCGCACACTTCGCTGTACAAAAATGGAAGATGTTATTTTTAACGGTACTCCTGGCCGCAAGCCGCTCGGGTTTGCGGAAGTTACTCTAAACATAGATAACAGCAGCCGTAAGCTTCCTTATGATGACGACAGCGTTTCCGTTACAAGGCGTTATTACCGGTCAGGCGAAAGCGAGTACTTGATAAACAATACTCAGGTAAGACTGAAAGATATAAACGAGCTTTTCATGGATACCGGCCTTGGGCGCGACGGTTATTCTATTATTGGGCAGGGCAAAATAGATAGCATCGTTTCCGCGCGCAGTGAAGACAGGCGCGAGATTTTCGAGGAAGCCGCCGGAATTTCACGTTTTCGCT
Organism: Ruminococcaceae bacterium UBA1036; assembly: GCA_002316805.1. Taxonomy (GTDB): domain Bacteria; phylum Bacillota; class Clostridia; order Oscillospirales; family Acutalibacteraceae; genus Thermocaproicibacter. Next base: position 135,624 of record DCEF01000010.1, on the reverse strand, counting down.
ACCGCAAAGAAGATGCCGAGCATAGACTGGCTCAGGCACAGGACAACCTTCTTCGCCTGCACGATATACTTTCCGAGCTTGAAAGCCGTATAGGGCCTTTAAAAGTGCAGTCAGAAAAAGCAAAAGAATATCTAAGCCTTGCCGGCAAAAAAAAAGAGCTTGAAATTGGGCTTTGGCTTTTTGACATTAACAGGTCGGGCCAGACGTTGCACGAGCAGGAGAATAAAATACTGATTGCAAAAAACCAGTATGACGAATCGGAAAAAGCGGTGCAGAAATTTGAAAGCCAGATAGAGAAAACTTTTCAGGAGTCGAACGCATGCGCAGCGGAGACCGACAAAGTGCGTAGCAAATGCGCTTCCCTTGAAGAAGGGGCTGTCCAGAAAGACGGGAAAGTTTCGGTGCTGCAAAATGATATCCACCATAATAATGAGAACATAGGGCGTATCAAGGAAGAAATCGAACAGAACAGCGCCTCAGGAACAGATGTTCAGCAGGAAATTGCCGAGAAAAAATCAAATCTTAAAGAACGCACAGAATACATAAAAGAAAAAGATAAGACTTTTAATGCAGGCAACGCCGAGCTTGGAAAATTGAAAAGCGGCGTAGATGAAACTGCCGGAAAAATAGATGCTTATTCTCAGAAAATTGCCGAGCTTACGGCTAAGGCAACAGATGCAAAAGTTGCGGAAGTGACGGCGGCTTCAACAATTTCAGAGATTGAGTTGCGCCTTTCTTCCGTTCGCCAAAGCCTTGCTGAGAAAACGAAGAAAAAGGAAGAGACGGGAGAATATGCTAAGTCTTACCGTCAGAAGCTCTGCGCTGCAGATGAAAAAATAAAGTCCCTTGTAAACAGCGTCAACGGTTATAAAATGCGGCTTGATGCCCGTATCAGCCGCAGGGAGGAATCAAAACGGAAAAGCGATACCGCAAACCTTGACCTGCAGTCCCAGCTGCGGCGGGCAAAGCTGCTGGAAGATCTGGAGCAAAATATGGAGGGCTTTTCAGGCAGCGTTAAATCTGTTATGAAGGCCTCAGAGCGTGGTGAGCTTTCAGGAATCCGTGGGCCTGTTTCACGCTTGATCCGCGTGCCGGAGCAATACGCTGTAGCAATGGAAACGGCGCTTGGCGCCGCAATGCAGAATATTGTCGTAGAGACGGAGCAGTGCGCAAAGAGTGCCATAGCCTTTCTGAAACGCACAAATGGCGGCCGTGCTACTTTTCTTCCTGTTTCATCAATACGCGGAAGATACCTGCGTGAATCGGGCCTTGATTCATGCCGTGGATATGTCGGCATAGCTTCTGAGCTATGCACGTACGATGAAGAATACCGTGGCATAGTCAGCTTTTTGCTTGGGCGCATAGTGATAGCCGAAGACCTTGACAGCGCTTCATATATTGCGCGCCTTTATGGATACAGGTTCCGCGTAGTAACTATGGACGGTCAGGTCGTCAATGTCGGCGGTTCTTTCACCGGCGGCTCAAAAGGCAGAAACTCTGGCCTTATTAGCCGTGCTACTGAAATTGAGAAGATTAAAGAACAGGCTGAAAAGCTGCGCATCGGTGCAAAAGCGGCAGCCGAAGCATTGAAAAAAGCCGCTGATGAGGTATCTGCATCGGAAGCCGACTTTTCAGGCGCAAGAGGGGAACTTTCCTCTGCGCAGGAAGAGCGCGTCCGCCTTGATGCCGAATGCCGCCGGAGCGAATCCGAACTGAAATCTGCTGTGCGCGATATTGAAGCGCTCGAGAAAGAAGCGGAGAAAGCCGAAGCACGCATGAAAGTCCAGCGCGCGGAGAAGGAGAAGGCAAAAGCTCAGTCGGAAAGTTTTCAGAGTGAAGCGGAAAAGCAGAAAGAGGAACTTGCAGCGGCAAGCGGTGACCGCGAAGGCCTTAGCCGCAAATGTGACGAGCTGGCAGAAAAGATACGTAAAATAGAACTTGACAGGCTCGCTGCCCGCAAAGATATCCAGTCGCTTGAAAATTCTATCCGTGAAGCCGAGGAGCGCGGGCGCAGCCATCAGGAAAAAATCACCGCGCTGCAGGAAGAAATCCGCACTTTAAACGTATCTACGGAAAATTTGCAGGAAAAAATAAAAACGCTTGCTGAAGAAGCAAAGTCGATGCGTGATGAGGCAAAGAAATCCTCGGGTACTGTTAAAGAGCTGAACCAGCGCCGCATGGAACTCGAAAAGCAGTCAGTCCAGCTAAGGGCTAAGGAACGGGAAAAGTCCGACGAGAAAGAAAAAGTGAACCATGACCTTGCACTGCTTGAGGAGCGGAAAGCAAACCTGCAGAAAGCTTATGACAGCATTATTTCTCAACTTTGGAAGGAATATGAGCTTACGCGGCGCGAAGCCGAAGAGCAGTTCAGCACAAAGATTGAAGACAGAGCAAAAGCTGAAAAGCAGCTGGAAACTGTAAAAAGTCAAATAAAAGGCCTCGGCTCTGTTAATGTAGGTGCGGTTGACGAATATAAAGAAGTGAGCGGGCGCTATGAGTTCCTGAAAAAGCAGGTTTCTGATGTGGAGCAGTCACGGGACGAGCTGAACAAATTGATTGGGAACCTAACGCGCCAGATGAAAGAGCTGTTTACGGAACGCTTTCAGCAGATAAACAAAAACTTCGGTGAAACGTTCAAAGATCTTTTTGGCGGCGGCAAGGGCGCCCTTTCATTAACGGATCCGGGCGATGTGCTTAATTCTGGAATTGAGATTTCGGTTCAGCCGCCGGGAAAAATCGTTTCTCATCTTGAGGCGCTTTCCGGCGGTGAAAAGGCGCTTGTAGCCATTGCAATTTATTTTGCAATAATGAAAGTCAGCCCACCTCCATTCTGCGTCCTCGACGAAATCGAGGCGGCCCTTGATGATGTTAATGTGACACGGTTCGCAGCGTATCTGAGAAGATTGACGGAACATACACAGTTTATATTGATCACGCACCGGCGCGGCAGCATGGAGGGGGCAGATGTTCTTTACGGTGTGACGATGCAGGACGAAGGTGTTTCAAAACTGCTTGAAATGCCTGTTGCGCAGATGGAAGCAAAATTAGGTATAAAAGCATGAATCCGAAAGGGGAAAAAGCCGCATGGGACTGTTTGCAAAAATAAAGGCCGGCCTGAAAAAAACGCGGGAGAGCATGAGCGCGTCGGTTACATCGATGCTGCATTCCTTTACAAAAATTGACGAAGAACTTTTCGAGCAGCTTGAAGAGCTGCTCGTTATGGGCGACGTGGGAGTAGCAACGTCGGAGCGTATATGCTCCGAACTCCGTAAACAGGTTAAAGAACAAGGCGTAAAAGATCCGGCAAAAATTGAAGATATGCTGAAAAAAATCATAGCCGATATGCTGCGCGGTGGCGAAGAACTTAACCTTAGCACTAAGCCTTCGGTGATACTCGTAATCGGAGTGAACGGCGTAGGGAAAACGACAACGATAGGGAAAATCGCAGCAATGCTCACAAGGCAGGGCAAGAAAGTAATTCTCGGCGCAGCGGATACTTTCCGCGCTGCGGCGGTGGAGCAGCTCGACGTCTGGGCAAAGCGCGCAGGCGCAGAAATAGTAAGCCAGCCTCAGGGGAGCGACCCCGCTTCGGTTGTGTTTGATTCAATTGCGGCGGCAAAAGCAAGAGGTGCTGACGTTGTAATCTGCGACACAGCCGGAAGGCTGCACAACAAGAAAAACCTTATGCAGGAGCTTGCAAAGATGAACCGTGTAATTGAGCGCGAAGCACCGGACTGTGCGCGTGAAGTCCTTCTGGTACTTGATGCGACGACGGGTCAGAATGCCGTAAACCAGGCACGTGAATTTAAAAATGTTGCTGACGTTACAGGCATTGTGCTCACAAAACTCGACGGCACGCCGCGCGGCGGAGTTATACTCGCTGTGCGCGAAGAGCTTGGAATTCCTGTAAAATTTATTGGCGTGGGCGAACAGGTGGACGACCTGCAGCCATTTAATGCCGATGAGTTTGCCGAAGCGCTTTTTACAAAGCAGGAGTGAAATATGGAACTGATAATCGCAACGCACAACAAGAACAAAGTCAGTGAGTTTCAGCGTATCCTTGCACCGCTTGATGTAAAAGTTTCTGCAGCAAAACTTCCGGAAGTTGATGAAACAGGGAAAACGTTTGCCGAAAACGCGTACATCAAAGCCACATCCGCGTGCAGGGCAACGGGCATGGCGGCTGTTGCTGATGATTCCGGCCTTTCGGTTGATGCCCTCGGTGGTGCGCCGGGCGTTTACTCAGCGCGTTATGCCGGTGATGGCGCTACAGATGAAGACCGCATAAATAAGCTCCTGCAAAACCTTAAAAATGTGCCGGCAAATTCGCGTACGGCAAAATTTGTATGCTCAATATGCTGCGTTTTTCCGAACGGGGATAAAATAACGGCGCAGGGGGAATGCAGGGGAAAAATTGCATTCAAGCCGCGCGGAAGTGACGGATTTGGCTATGATCCGGTTTTCCTCGTTGGCGACAGTACATTCGCAGAAATTTCAGGGGAAGAAAAAGATAAAATCAGCCACCGCGGAAAAGCACTCAGAATTTTTGCTGAAAAACTAAAAAAATACAAAGGAGCAATTTATGCTGAACAGTAAACAACGCGCTTACCTGCGCTCTCTTGCAAACGGGCTTGAAACAATTCTCACAGTGGGAAAAAGTGGCTTAAACCCTGAAATAGTCCGGCAGGCAAATGACGCCCTTAAAGCACGCGAGCTTATTAAAGGGCGGGTGCTTGAGACTTCGCCTGTAACGTCATCTGAAGCATCAGAGCGCATTTCTACCGAAACATCGGCCGAGACAGTCCAGGTCATAGGCTCAAAGTTCATTTTATACCGGGAAAATGAAAAAAATCCAAAAATTATACTTCCCAAACGGCGAAAAAAGTAATATGATAAAAACAATACCTAAACTACGGTGGAAATATGCAGAAAATAGCAGTGTTTGGCGGCACGTTCAATCCAATCCATAATGGCCATCTTCATATTGCAGAAGAATTTGCAAAGCGCTTAAAAGCTGACAAAGTCATTTTTATACCGGCTAATATACCTCCTCATAAGCAAGCGCCGGATCTTGTGCCTGCTGCTAAACGCCTTGAAATGTGCCGCATGGCAGCACAAGAAAATCGTATTTTTCAGGTAAGCGACATTGAGATACGGCGGGGCGGGGCGAGTTATACGTCTGAAACGCTGGAGCAGCTTAAGCTGATTTACCCCGATGCGGAACTTTTTCTGCTGATGGGGGAAGACATGTTCCTTACCCTTGAGCAGTGGCACGATCCTCAGGCAATATTTCGCCTCGCTGCTGTATGCGCTGCCCCACGCAGCTCTTCCAAGCGCAGCAGGCTTAAAAGTTACGCTTCCCATCTTGCGGAAGAGGGAGCGAAAACCTTTATTGAGGATATTTCGTACCTGCCTGTTTCTTCAACAATGGTGCGTGAAGCTGTAAAAGCCGGAAGAAACATCTCATCACTTGTGCCTAAAAAGGTTGAACGTTATATACTTGAAAACCGATTGTATATGGAGTGAATATCATGGATATTGAAGGGTATAAAGCAATAATCAAACCGTTTTTAAGTAAAAAAAGATATCATCATTCCATCTGTGTTTCACAGGCAGCGAAACGCCTTGCGCTTAAATATGGAGCAGACCCGCAAAAGGCAGAGACGGCAGGGATACTGCATGACATTATGAAAGACCTGCCTCCCGAGCAGCAACTTGAAAAAATGGAACACTATGGCATTAAGCTTACTGATGTTGAGCGCTCGGCGCAAAAACTTTGGCACGCAATGCTCGGTGCAGCTTACATTAAAGCTGAACTGCACATAAATGACCAGGAAATTCTTGATGCTGTGCGTTACCATACTACGGGCAGGAAAGACATGACTTTGATGGACAAGATTCTGTTTATTGCTGATTTCATTTCCGAAGACCGTGATTATCCGGGTGTTGAAAACCTGCGTAAGGCGGCCAATATAAGCCTCGAAAAAGCAATGATGGAAGGATTTGCCTACACAATTGCTGACCTTGCCGGCGAGATGAAGCCAATACATCCGGATACTATAGCCGCTTATAACCAAACGGCGCTTGCATATGGCGCAAGATAAAAATTTCGTAAAGAAGGTTGTTGTTGATGTCACCACTTGAGCTTGCTGAGTCTGCGGTGCAAATTCTTGATTCCAAGAAAGCCGAAAACCTGAAGCTGATTAAAATCAGTGATATTTCAACTCTGGCGGATTATTTTGTAATTGCAACAGGCACAGGGAGTACGCATGTAAAAGCGCTTGCCGATGAAGTTGAATTTAGGCTTAAGGAAAAAGATGGTACAGCGCCTCTTCATAAAGAAGGCTATGGCTCAAACTCATGGATCCTTCTTGACTATGGCAGTGTTGTTGTGCATGTGTTTACCGAGGCCTCACGGAGCTACTACAACCTCGACAGGCTGTGGCGCGACGGCAAAATGGTTGATGTTTCTGGTTTGCTTAAGCCATAATTTAAAAATCAGCTTTTTCCATATTTAAATATACAGGGGCGAATAAAATGAAATACGATCCGAAAAAGATTGAAAAAAAGTGGCAGGCAGAATGGGAAAAATCGGGCGTTTTCCATGCTTCCGACGATTACTCGAAGCCGAAATATTACGCTCTGATAGAATTTCCATACCCGTCAGGCCAGGGCCTTCATGTTGGCCATCCGCGCTCTTACACGGCAATGGATATTATTGCACGCAAACGCCGTATGCAGGGGTACAATGTCCTTTATCCGATAGGTTGGGATGCATTCGGGCTGCCGAGTGAGAACTATGCCATAAAGAATCATATTCACCCCGCAATAGTTACTAAAAAGAATATTGCGCGCTTTAAAGAACAGCTTAAGTCTCTTGGCCTTTCGTTTGACTGGACACGTGAAATTGACACTACAGACCCTGAATATTATAAATGGACGCAGTGGATTTTTCTTCAGCTTTTCAAACACGGCCTTGCATATAAGAAAAAGATGGCAGTTAACTGGTGCACCTCATGCAAATGCGTGCTTGCAAATGAAGAAGTTGTAAACGGTGTCTGCGAGCGTTGTGGAAGCCCTGTAGTGCGCAAGGTAAAATCACAGTGGATGCTGAAAATCACGGATTATGCACAGAAGCTTATCGATGACCTTAACCTTGTGGATTATCCGGAGCGCGTAAAGGCACAGGAGCGAAATTGGATAGGCCGCTCGACTGGCGCCGAAATTGATTTTACCACAACGGCAGGCGACAAGCTTACTGTTTATACGACACGCCCTGATACGCTTTTCGGCGTGACATATATGGTGCTTTCGCCGGAGCATCCCTATCTCGAGAAGTGGGCCAGCCTTATCCATAATATGGACGAGATTCGCACTTATCAGGAAAAAGCGGCGAGAAAATCAGACTTTGAGCGCACAGAGCTTGTAAAAGACAAAACAGGCGTGAGGATCGACGGGGTAATGGCTGTAAATCCTGCAAACGGCAAGAAAATCCCAATATTTATTTCCGATTATGTCCTTATGTCTTATGGCACTGGAGCTATTATGGCTGTGCCTGCTCACGACACGCGCGACTGGGATTTCGCTAAGAAATTCGGCCTGCCGATAATTGAAGTTGTAAAAGGCGGAAATGTTGAGAAGGAAGCGTTTACTGACTGCGCAACAGGCGTACTTGTTAATTCCGGCTTTCTCAACGGATTAACTGTTAATGAAGCAAAAAAGAAAATAGCGGATTATCTTGAAGAAAAGAAAATTGGGCGCAGAAAGGTCAATTACAAACTGCGCGACTGGGTATTTTCACGCCAGCGCTATTGGGGAGAACCAATCCCAATAGTCAAGTGCCCAAAGTGCGGATATGTGCCGGTGCCAGAATCCCAGTTACCATTGCGCCTGCCGGATGTGAAATCATATAAATTGACAGATGACGGCGAATCTCCTCTTGCAAAGATGACGGACTGGGTAAATACAACATGCCCCCAATGCGGTGGCCCTGCGAAGCGTGAAACTGACACCATGCCACAGTGGGCAGGTTCTTCGTGGTATTTTCTGCGCTATACGGATCCTCACAATAAGGAGCGTTTTGCAAGCAAAGAAGCACTTAACTACTGGATGCCTGTTGACTGGTACAATGGCGGCATGGAGCATACGACGCTACATCTGCTTTACAGCCGTTTCTGGTATAAATTTCTCTATGATATAGGCGAGGTGCCGACGCCTGAACCGTATAAAAAGCGTACAAGCCATGGGATGATACTCGGTGAAAACGGTGAAAAGATGAGTAAATCCCGCGGCAACGTCGTAAATCCTGACGATATTGTGAATGAATATGGTGCCGACACACTGAGGCTTTATGAAATGTTTATAGGCGATTTTGAAAAAGCCGCACCGTGGAGCACGCATGGCATCAAAGGATGCCGCCGCTTTGTTGAGCGCTACTGGAACCTGCAGGATATCCTTTGCAATGGGGAAGAAGTGCGCAGCAAGCTTGAAATTCCGTTTAACAAGGCTATTAAAAAAATTGGTGAGGACGTCGAGAACCTTAAGTTCAACACAGCCATCGCAACACTTATGACGCTTATTAACGACATAACCGCCGTTAGGAGCGTGACGCGGGGCGAGCTGCGTATTTTCACCCTTCTGCTTAACCTCTTTGCACCGCATGTATGTGAAGAAGTGTGGTCGGTGCAGAAACTTGGCAAAGGTATGGTATGCCAGCAGCCTTGGCCAAAGTATGATGAATCCAAATGTGTAGATTCATCTGTGGAGATTGCCATTCAGATGAATGGCAAAGTTCGTGCGCATATTACCGTGCCGTCAGATATCTCTAAAGAACAGGTACTGCAGGCCGCAAAAGCGAATGAGAAGATTGCGGCAGGCATAGCGGGGAAAAATATTTTAAAGGAAATTTACGTCCCTGGTAAACTTGTCAATTTAGTTGTCAGGTAAATCTTTTTCTGTAAATATAAAATGCACAAAGGCCCTTCAATGGCGAAGGGCCTTTGTGCTGAAATAAATGTGCCATGAGATTTTATAGGGCTTTTTTTTGTAAATATGTTATAATGAATCCATAAAAATTAATCTTTAAACCTGTGGTCGCGGCTTTGCACGCCGGCAGGGAAAGTATTTTTAAATTATAGTTTTCCTGTTTCTGCAGGGAAAGGGGAAAAAATGCAACTTGTTTTTTACGGAGCCGATAAAGTGGTTACAGGCAGCTGCCATTGCCTCGAGGCATGTGGTAAAAAAATTTTAGTTGACTGCGGTCTCTATGAGGGCGAAGGTGCTGGCGATGAAGAAAACAGGAAATTACCGTTTTACCCTTCGCAGGTAGATTATGTTCTTGTTACGCATGCGCATATTGACCACAGCGGACGCCTGCCGCTGCTTGTGAAAAACGGGTTTGAAGGGAAGATTTATGCTACAGGCGCGACTTGTGACCTGCTTTCAATCATGCTGCGCGACAGCGCGCACATACAGATGATGGATGCTGATGCAGCTAACCGCAAAGGGCGCCGTGCCGGAAAGGGTATAAGGGAACCGCTTTATACAATAGAAGACGCTGAAGCAGTTTCAGGCCATCTTGTGCCGTGCCAATATGGCGAAACAGTCCAGCTATGCGAAGGTATAAAATTCAGGATGGTGGATGCAGGCCATCTTCTTGGTTCCGCTTCAATTGAAATCTGGGTTACTGAAAATGGTGAGACGAAAAAAATAGTCTTTTCTGGCGACATTGGCAACCTTAATCAGCCGATTATACGTGACCCGCAGTATATTTCAGAAGCAGACTATGTTGTGATGGAATCTACATATGGCAACCGTGAACATGACCCGATTGCAAACTATATACCTCAACTTGCAAAAGTGTTTGACGATACGTTTGCCGCAGGGGGCAACGTAGTTATACCAAGCTTTGCCGTAGGCCGCACGCAGGAACTGCTTTATTATATCCGTGAAATGAAGGCAAAGCATATTGTAAAAAGTGTGCCTGATTTCCCCGTATATGTAGACAGCCCTTTGGCGTCTGAGGCAACGAAGGTTTATAGTGGCAATCTCGTAGGGTATGCCGATGATGACACGGTTCGCGTTATGAAAGATGGCTTCAATCCTCTGCTTTTCACTAACCTGCACACATGTGAATCGGTTGAGGAGTCACGCGCACTTAATGATGACATGTCACCAAAAGTGATAATATCGTCGAGCGGCATGTGTGAAGCCGGACGGATTAGGCATCACTTGAAGCATAACCTTTGGCGTCCGGAATGCTCAATCGTGTTTGTGGGCTATCAGGCCGAGGGCACGCTTGGGCGTATGCTTATAGATGGTGTGAAAAAAGTCAAGCTGTTTGGTGAAGGAATTGCTGTCACAGCTAAAATCTATAACTTCAAAGCTCTTTCCGGACATGCGGACAGAACCGGCCTTCTGCGCTGGCTGAGTGCATTTCAGCATAAACCGGAACGTATTTTCATTGTACATGGCGAGCAGCTCACTGCAGAAGAATTTTCAGAAGAGCTTGCGCGGCGTGGATATCATTCATACGTCCCTAATTTTAAGGCAGTGGTAGACCTTACGGCTGACAGGATAATCGACGAAGGCATTGCACCCGAAAAACTTCATCCTATGCGTGGCGCAGGCAAAGGCACTTCCACTTTTGGCCGCCTGTTCTCTGCAGGGCAGCGCCTGCTGCGCGTGATCCAGCACAACGAGGGCTGTGCAAACAAAGACCTCGCGCGCTTTGCCGACCAGATAATTGCCCTCTGTGATAAATGGGACAGGTAGAACCCTCATGAGGCTTCACTTATATTTTTGCTCAAGCGCAAGAAGAAAACGTTTTGCTTCAAGGCCGGCGCGGTAGCCTGTAAGGCTGCCGCCTGACCCGATGACACGATGGCAGGGAACAACTATCAGTATTGGGTTGCACCTGTTTGCCATTCCAACAGCCCTGAAGGCTTTGGGCCGACCGAGTTGCGCTGTTATCTGCTTGTAACTTTTTGTCTCACCGTAAGGAATGTCGCGCAGCGTTTTCCAAACCGCAAGCTGAAACTCAGTGCCGTGCAGTGACAGCGGCAGCGTAAATGTTTTCCTTTTGCCTAAGAAATACTCAGAGAGCTGTTCTGCCGCTTCACAAAGAAGCGGCGTACTTTTAGTCTGCATGTTTGTGTCTGGCATTTTACCTGACATGAAGATATCGGTAATTCCGATCCCGTCTTCTGCAATAGTCAGAGTGCCGATTGGTGATTTTACCGAGAGAGAATTTTTCATTTTTTCGCTATATCATCCGAATTTTCATGGTAAAGACTCTTGAGCAGCGCTATTTCTTTTGCATAGCCATATATGTCATTCGGCGTTTCAAGATAAAATGGCAGGTCGCGCAGCGCTGGGTGGTTTATTATTCTTTCAATGGCGTCAAGGCCTATATAACCCTGCCCGATTTTTTGGTGCCTGTCTTTGTGGCTGCCGAGCGAATTCATACTGTCGTTAAGATGTATTGCTTTCAGCCTCTTTAACCCGATTACACGGTCAAACTCATCTATAACATCATCAAGATGGTTTACAATGTCATATCCGCCATCAAAAATATGGCATGTGTCAAGGCATACGCCAAGAAGTTGCTGCTGCTCTACGCGGTCTATAATAGCACGCAGTTCTTCAAAAGTCCGGCCGACTTCACTGCCCTTTCCCGCCATAGTTTCAAGCAGGACTGTAGTCGACTGCGCGGGATTCAAAATAGAATTAAGCATTTCTGAGATATAGCGTATTCCGGCTTCGGCACCCTGGCCTACATGGCTGCCTGGGTGGAAATTGTACATGCTGCCGGGGATATGTTCTAAGCGGCTGAGGTCGTCCGCCATTGTATTGTGTGCAAATGTGCGCAGGCTTTCTTTGGCTGCACATGCGTTAAGCGTATATGGCGCGTGTGCGAGGATAGGGAACATACTGTGCTCTGCTGCAAACTGCTGGTAAGCGATAATGTCGTTGGCATCAAGTGCCTTTGCACTTCCGCCGCGCGGATTGCGTGAAAAGAACTGGAACGTGTTTGCGCCAATATCTACGGCCTGCTTTCCCATGGCTAAATAGCCTTTTGATGTAGACAGATGGCAGCCAATTTTAAACATATTTTCCTCCTGAATTTTATGTTTTATTTTTAATACAATACAATATAATTATACCACAAACACTTAGCCGTACAGCCTTGAAACATTATATAATATATAATTGCATATCAATGAATTTATGTTAAATATACAAAAAGAATATAGTTAAAGAGATTATGAACAGCTTACTTGAAAAATGCTGTTTTATTATGGTATAATTAACTGATTGAAATTAAACGCATTGGTAATAATATATTCAACTTGAAGTTATATTTTGCGGTGGAAATTATTTATAATTGTTTTTCAAAAGTCTTTTTCTGCAAAAGGCTTTTTTACTTTCAATATTACTTTGTAACTTAATTAATAATGTATCGCTTTCCCAATAAATCCGCAAATTTACGCAAAATAATTATATTGCTTGCATACCGTGAAATTAATTGAGGAAGATTATAAATAAGACAATAAATTGTAATTCGGAGGCACAAGTATGACCGATTTTGAAAATCTGTGTATGAATTGTATGTCTGATATGCAGGGAAAAACGGTCTGCCCGGTATGCGGGTACCGAAAAGATAAACCACAGAAAAAAGGTGCGCTTCCATACGGCACAGTGCTTCAAAATCGATATGCGGTTGGATGTGCAAAAAAAACAAATGGTGAAGGAATAACGTATATAGGCTTTGACAAAGCTCTTAATATACCTGTTGGACTTCATGAATATTTTCCAGCGTCTCTCACAGAACGCGCAAATGATGGCAAAACAGTTAATGTGCTTGGCGGAAATGAACTTGCGTTTAAAGAAAACCTGGATGTTTTTCTTAATTATGCGCGTGCGCGCGCACATATGCGTGATCTTTCGTCCGTAGTTCTGATTTATGACATTTTTGAAGAAAATAAAGCTGCATACACTGTTTCCGAATGGGAAGACAGCATAACTTTGCGCTATTTTGTAAAAAAAAGTGGGGGAAACCTCGGCTGGAACACGGCACGGCAACTTTTTATGCCAGTTTTGTCTGATCTTTCTGCTATTCATGCCAACTCGATAAGCCATTTCGGTATTTCACCAGACACACTGCTTATTATGAAAGACGGGAAGATGAAGCTTGGTGGCTTTTCAATACCTGCGGTGCGCCAGATGGACACCGACCTTGCACCGGATCTTGTGCCGGGGTGCGCTGCAATTGAACAGTATATAATGGGCGACCCTCTTACAGAGGCGACGGATGTGTACGGATTTGCCGCGTCTTTATTTTTTGTACTTACAGGCAAGCTCCCGCCAGAAGCGCCTAAACGGCGCAATGATGCAAGGCTGCTGATACCGAATGCGATCCTGCATACTTTGCCGCCATATGCCATTTCAGCTCTTGCGAACGCTTTGCAGCTTGACACGGAAAAACGCACGCAGACGTTTGAGCTCCTCCACGGGCAGATTTCAGTGGCCCCTGCTGTTACGGCAGCCATTGAGGCAAGCCAGAAGTTTGATAAAGTTGTTCCGCAGCAAAAAAAGGTCATTGCGACTGATGAAGGTGCGAAGGCACCGAAGTCTTCTTCAAGTTTTCGGTGGGGGCTGTTATCATGCCTTGCGATGCTTGTCATATTTGCAGTGATTGGTATTGTCTGGATGAACCATTCGGGTGAACAGTCACAGCTAAGTGCTGCCCAGAACGTTTCTTCTCAGGTTTCTCAGGCAACTTCAGAACCATCGTCATCTGAAGGCTCTATACCAGACGACGAAAAAATTACGGTCCCTAATCTTATAGGCCAAAAATATTCCGAGATTGCAAGTGCTTCTTCTAACAGTACAGACAGGCCGTACCAAATACTCCTTTCGTCTCCGCAGTTCAGCGATACTATCCCGGAAGGTTGCATCCTTTCTCAGGATCCAAAGCCAGGGACTAAAATGCTCAGAAACACGGCAATAGTCGTTGTAGTGAGCCAGGGAGCGGCTGTGCGGACACTTCCGGATATTAAAGGCAAAACCCTTTCAGAAGCGTCTGCCACCGTTACATCAGCAGGGTTTGTGCCAACTGCAGTGGAACAACCAAGCAGCACTGTGTCTAAAGGGAAAGTGATTGGATACCAGAAGGTTGAAGCAGGCAATCAAATGGCTTATGGAACGAAAGTAACAATTATTGTAAGTTCAGGCTCGGATGACGACGATACGACGTCTTCCGAACAGTAAATTAATAAACAACAGAATAAAATCCCCGCCATTTGATGGCGGGGATTTTTTACAAATATAATAATGCAGCTTCAATCACTGCTGAACGGCAGGAGTGCAAGATGGCGTGCGCGTTTTATTGCAAGTGTCAGCTGACGCTGATGGCGTGCGCATGTTCCTGTAACTCTGCGCGGCAGTATTTTCGCCCTTTCTGAAATGAAACGGCGAAGCTTCGCAACATCTTTATAGTCAATGTTTTCTACTTTATCAACACAGAAACTGCAAACTTTTCTGTGGCCTCTGCGACCGCCGGAACGGCGGTCCCTTTCAGGCCTTTCGTTTCTATTGTTTTCAGCCATGAGAAATCTCTCCTTCCTTTTAAAACTCAGAACGGTAAGTCGTCATCGCTAGGAATTTCTTCGAAATCATCAGTATTGCCGTTCGTATAGGCAGGTGCAGGCTGTTGCTCTTTATCAGGCGCTTCATTTGAAGCACTCTGTTTTGCAGGCGAAGACGAACGTGCAGCATTCACAGATGCATCTGCGCTACGCTTTGATTCCGCAAAATGAACATTGTCTGCAACAATTTCAAAAGCTTTGCGCTTTATTCCGTTTTTATCGGTATATGTGCGTGTCTGTATAGAGCCCTGCACGGCGGCAAGCTGACCTTTGCGAAAATATTTACAGACAAACTCTGCTGTGCTGCGCCACGCAACTATATCAATAAAATCTGCCTGACGCTCTGTTCCTGGTTTTACATACGAACGGTCTACGGCAAGTGTAAAACTTGTCACCGAAACGCCGCTTGGTGTCTGCCTGAGTTCAGGGTCGGCAACGAAGCGCCCCATAAGAACAGCAACATTCAGCATTTCACTTACGCTTCCTTTTCTTCTGGCTTGCCGGCTTCAGGCTCAGCCTTTTTCGGCTTGGCCGATTCTTCCCTGCGAATGATAAGTGAGCGGAGAACACCGTCTGTAATGTTGTAGACACGGTCAAGCTCACTGACGAATTCAGGAGAACTTGTGAAGCTGATGAGTGTGTAATAACCCTCATCTTCTTTGCTGATTGGGTACGCAAGCCTGCGTTTGCCCCATTCATCAACATTTTCGACTGTACCGTTTTCGGCAATCAGATCCTTAAATTTCTGGATTGCAGCTTTAATACCGTCTTCACCGAGTTTCATAGAAAGGATAAATACAGTTTCGTAAGACTTTTTAATCTTTGTTTCTGGCATTTTTTGCACCTCCTTTTGGTCTTAAGACCCCCAAATAAATTGGGAGCAAGGATGGCAGCCCTTTTCAAGGCAACCTAATTTATTATATCAATAAATCGAAGTTGCGTCAATACAAAAGGAAAAATTACAGTGTCTTACAGAGCTCTTTTAGGTAAGCGCGAAATTCTTTGCCGATTTCCGGATGTTGAAGGGCAACTTCTACCTGAGCCTTCATAATCCCGAGCTTATTGCCCATGTCATATCGCTTGCCGGTGAAGTTTACAGCGACCATTCCGTCACGGCGCGCGAGTGTGCGCATTGCATCTGTAAGCTGTATTTCTCCGCCTGCCCCAGGTTCTGTATGGTCAAGTATTGCAAAAATATCAGGAGGAAGGACGCAGCGCCCCAGAATTGAATAAAGGGACATGACTTTATCTGGAGATGGCTTTTCAATCATATCTGTGCATTTGAAGCAGTTGTCATGTAGTGGCTCTACTTTAAGTGAGCTGTACTTTGATATGTCTTTTTTCGAAACCTTGTTGACACCGACAACACCGCGCCCGAATTCGTCATATGCGCGTATAAGTTGGGCGCATGCCGGATCTTTGCCTATAATGACATCGTCACCGTAAAGCACGGCAAACGGCTCATTGCCTACAAAGGAACGCGCGCAGTTTACGGCATGGCCGAGCCCGCGTGTTTCTTTCTGGCGGACAAAATAAATATTTGCCTTGTGTGCAATACTTACTATTTCATCAAGTATTTTTTGCTTTTCAGGCCCGCCGTTTTCAAGTCTCGCTTCAAGTTCCGGTGCACGGTCGAAATGGTCTTCAATCAGCCCTTTGCCGCGGTTTGTGATTATTAAGATATCAGTGATTCCGGAATTGACTGCTTCTTCAACAATATATTGGATAGCAGGTTTGTCGACGATTGGAAGCATTTCCTTAGGCATGGATTTTGTAGCTGGGAGAACTCTGGTTCCAAGGCCGGCTGCCGGTATAACAGCTTTTTTTACTTTCATTTTATACAACTCCTAAAGTTTGGTATTTTAAATCGGCAAAATACATGTAGCCGATTTTAGTTAACAAAGAAAATAAGCATAAAGCACAGCCCAAGTGTAACACCAAGCGTAGTATTTACTCCGCCGTTCTGTTGCAGGCGTATCGCAAAATCAGTTGGGGAAGAAGTTTCACTCCTTATTTTCCCGACCTGTGAAACTGAATATTTCAGGTACATCCGATTTCCTACAAAGCCGCATATGAGCATGATGGTAAGTGCTGCCACAAAGAAGAAAAACGGAACGGCAACTAACATTTTTTGCTGTGTAGAAAGGGAATAAAGCTGGCGCAAAAGTCCAGCTTTCTGCTCGGCTGTCATTGCATAGCTTGTAGAATCTTTTGTAATGCCCGCCATAGCATACAATTTATCATACAACGGCAGGACGAAATATTTCATCAGGAACAAATAGCCAATGGTAAGTGCTCCCTGAATAACAGTTATGATAGTGCCGACTTTATAGAGCTTGCGGTAAAGCATCCAGATGCCCTGAAAGAAAAAAGCGGAAAAGTTAAACCGGTTTTTCTTGAAGTGACTTATGCTTGCAAACACAGGCATATAATATTGCGTATTGCCCTGCACAAACTTTGCAAGGTCGCCGGCAGGGGTATTGTTTATCGGCTCATTTGGGTTTACGCCTCCGAGAGGGTCAAGCGGGAATGGAAATGGCTGCCCTTGGAAATTGCCATATTCCGGCGGCATTCCGCCATGCTGAGCAGAACCATTGCCCTGTGTTTGCTGGTTGCCGTTAAAAGGATTGCCATAAGGAGGTTCGGCACTGTTGGAAAGCGGCAGCCCGCAATGGGAACAAAAAAGTGCACTTTTCGAATTCGGCGCACCGCAGCGAGGGCAGCGTTTTATATCAGGCTCAGCTTTTTCTTCTTCTTGTGGTGGCTTCCAGCTAAAGTCGGTTCCATGTTTATCTTCATATATACATTTGCCTGCTTTTATATAACATTCTCTGTGGTAAGGCGCACCACACTGCGGGCACACAACAATATCATCATCTGCGGTAAAAGGCTTTCCGCAGATGGGACATTTCAAACCGATATAGTCCATACTTTTAGAACCTCCTATTTGCTCTATTCTATATTGTAACGAAAAAAGCAAAAAACTTCAACGATTTACGATGTAAGTTTTCATTGAGTTCACAAATTCCGCGCCAGTTTTAGGCTGCTCAAAGGCTGGAGGGGAAATAAACTTTGACTTTGATAACAAATTATTTTATAATTATAACCTAAGCAAGTAAGTTAAAAAGATTCGACTGAAGGATGATTATATGCTTCAATTTGAAGAGCTGAAACAGTCGCTGCAAGGATTTAAGCCTGAATTGAATGACCTTGCGGATACTTTGGACCTGGACGCAATACGCAAGGAAATTATGGAGCTTGACCAAAAAACCACCGTGCCAAACTTTTGGGATGATGCGGAAAAATCACAGAGAATCCTGCAGCGCTCCAGTTCACTGAAAAATAAAATTGAAAGATACGAAAAGCTAAAAAGCGGCTATGATGATTTGATGGCCCTGATTGAGCTTGCAGATGAAGAAGGCGATTTGTCGCTTTTGCCTCAGGCGCAGCAGGAACTGGAATCATTTAAAAAAGGACTTGAGTCACAGCGGCTTTCCACACTGCTTACTGGTGAATATGATGCGAAAAATGCAATCCTTACTTTTCATGCCGGCGCAGGTGGAACAGAAGCGCAGGATTGGGCAATGATGCTTTACCGCATGTATTGCAGGTGGGGTGAACGCCATGGCTTTAAGGTGAAAACACTCGATTATCTGGACGGCGAGGAAGCGGGTATAAAAAGCGCAAGTATCCTTATTGAAGGGGAAAACGCCTATGGCTTTCTTAAAAGTGAAAAGGGTGTGCACCGACTTGTCAGAATATCGCCGTTTGATGCTTCTGGCCGCAGGCATACTTCTTTTGCGTCACTTGAAGTAATGCCAGAAATTGACGATACCATAGATGTTAAAATAGACCCGGCCGATATTAAAATGGATGTTTTCCGCTCAAGCGGCGCCGGCGGCCAGAAAGTAAACAAAACTTCTTCGGCCGTAAGGCTTACGCACATACCTACAGGTATTGTTGTATCGTGCCAAGTAGAGCGCAGCCAGTACCAGAACCGTGATGTTGCCATGCGCATGTTGAAATCAAAGCTGATGGCTATTAAAGAGCGTGAACATTTGGAGCACATTGAAGATATTAAAGGCGAGCAGAAAGAAATTGCGTGGGGCTCGCAGATACGCTCATATGTCTTTATGCCTTACACGCTTGTAAAAGACCACCGCACAGGCTATGAGTCATCCAATATCGGTGCTGTAATGGATGGAGACCTTGATGGATTTATTAATGCTTACCTGAAGCTGCAAAGCCAGAAAGATACGGAAAAACAGGGTGCCTGAGTGCTTTTATACCGGAGAGCTTAAAAAGCTTTCCGGTTTTTTTATTTATTCATCCTGCATTCGCTTTTGCTGACGTATATCACGCCCAACAAAAACTATCCTTCGGTAACTGCCGATAATTCGGGATGCAAAGCGCTCTGAATAATAAGCTATCATTTCCTTTATAGAAAGATTTGTGCTGATAATCGTAGGCTTTTTGAGCATCAGCCTCGTGTTGACTATACTGTAGATAGCTGAAGATGAGAATGAAGTCCTGAATTCTGTTCCGAGGTCATCGAGAATTAAAAGGTCGCACTCCCTTGTTGAATCCATAGCGCTTGAGCCAGATTCTCGCCCGAAATGTTCATTTTCCAGCTTTGCTGTGAGGCTACCCATAGAAGCATAAACGACTCCGAAGCCTTTTTTAATAGCTTCATTTGCAATGGCAAGCGAAAGATGTGTTTTGCCAAGCCCTGTACCGCCTGTCATGATGAGATTAGGAGAATCAAGCCCGAATTTCTGCGCATATGAGGCACAGTAGCGGAATGTGTTCCGCATTATATCTCGGTCGCATGGTCTGTCTTTGCGCGGCTCTTCCGAATAATACTTCAAAGAAAAACTTTCAAAAGTGGAAAGTGAAAGCGATGTTAATGCGTTAAGCCTTCGGTAAGACTCGCTGCGCAGAAGCTCTTTCATGCAGCTACACATTTTGCCGTCAACGTAGCCGGTGTCATGGCAGATCTCGCATTTATAGTGTGGCTCAAGTGTGCCGAGGCCATGTTCTGCAAGCAGACGGGAATACTCATGCTGCAGCCCGAGATTTTCCTCTTTCAGCTTTTGCAGCTGGCCGGCCATGTCGCCGCCTTTGAGCACAGCTTTCGCTGTGCTCACCGCTGTAGATGCGAGCTTATGTTCAATTTCACTGGCGCGCGGGCATGATTTATAAAATTCATTTTTGCGGTTTTCAGCATCATCTTCGGCCGTTTTACGCCGCTTTCTTAGAATTTTTTCAGCCGCATCGTAGATTTCCTGACTGTAAGCCACTCACTTCACCTCTTTGTATCGTATATGCTTGTACGTTCATATTCGTCTATGTCAAAAGTCGGCTTGCTTTTTACTGTAGTCTGCTCATTTTTTGACATGCCGGTTTTCTTTGCGGAGTTTCGCTCCGTTTGTTCTTCTGCAGCCTGCTTTGGTGTAGCTATTCCTTCTTTGTGCCAGCGTTCTAAAATCCTGTTCATATAGCCTGTTTGGTATTTGCCGGTGCCATCAACAGTCCTGTCATACGCTTCGCGAATCATTTCGGGGCTGAATTTCCATTCATTTATCCATACAGGGGCATATGTTTCCTCACGCTTGGAAGGGGTTCGGTGAGAAATCCCAATTGCGGATTCTACTGTATGCCATGCTTTTTGATTTTCTGTAAGTATGCGTAGTTTCTCTTCGACTTTTTCGTGTGTGACTATGCCCTCGTCCGCCCAACTCATGGCGACTTTTTCTATGTATCGCATATTCCCTTTGCCTATATTGGCAGCGTATTGCATCAGCATAATTATTACATCTGAAGGAAGGCCGTAATTGTCGTGGATTAGCAGCAGAGTAGCAGCATCACCCTCAGATATAAGGCGGCCGAGGACTTCCTGTGCCGACTGCATCAGGCACGATATTTCTTTTGATTCTGCCATACGCTTTGCTACGAACTCGCTGTCTGGCTTTTCTGGGCGTGAAAGGATGCGGTGAGTTTCATGTAAGTGGTCGTGTTCCGGTTCCATTTCTTGCTGGGCATTTTCAGGCTTAAATGGCGCTGGTTCAGCTATACTGTTTGCAGGGGCAGGAGATATGCTGTTGCCGTCAATTGAAACAAGCCCAACTTCCTGCCAGTAAGACATTGCGTCATCAACATCAGCACGCTCAATCCCAAGTGCGTCTGCAATGTCTTTTGTTTCAAACGTTTCTCCGGCATGGCGTAACACCCACAGAAGGACTTTAAGCTGTACGGCTCCTACCAACTTCAAATGATTATCTACAACGGAGCATGGAACTGCAAAAACAGAATTCCAGGCCCCGAGATTGATGGAAAGACTCATAAAGATTCACCTTTCAGGCAAAATTAATTGCTTTAAATGCGATTTACAGTTCTAAACTTTAGCTTTATTATTATAGCGCCGAATAGAGTAAAATACAAAGCTACAGCATGATTTTTTGGAAAAGTATTGACAAACGTTTGATATTTAGCTATAATAGCATTTGTTCGCAAAGTCCGGTTGATGAGATTAAGGGCGAATTTGATATGCGAATGTAGCTCATCTGGTAGAGCGCCACCTTGCCATGGTGGAGGTAGCGAGTTCGAGTCTCGTCGTTCGCTCCAAATATTATCCGAATATTATATGGTTTAGAGTAAAGATATACGTAGGGTAAAAGTGGATTGCGGCTGCTGCAGATTTAATTTTGCAGCAGCCGCAATCTTTTGCTATCGCAGGTCGTTTAGGCTAAACGGCCCGTTTAAAACATGTGCCTAAAACAGCAACTGTACCGTAAACCACCTAAGACTCCAGCGTACCCAAAGCGCCATAAGAATTTTGCTAAAACTCTTTTATAACAGTAACTTTTAAAGTTGTAAGTTGCACTTTCCATGAATAAATTAAAGCATCGCAGCATATTATACAAATACTTATGCACTTATTTGGATAAAAATCTGTTGACATTGAATATAATTAATGGTAAAGTTGATTTCTGGGCTCTGAGTCTTTATAAATTAACAGTTGTTTTATGTGTGTAACTGATACGATCAGGCATAAGCATAATGAGGCGTTATGTGCAAACACGTATGTGCAAAAACGTTTGAATTTATGCCTATGCTTTTTTATTGCTCTTTTTATTGCAGCAGCTGCTTTACAAAAAAATGGAAGAGGGGTCTTTCACTTAAACTACAGAGTAATCAAAGCTATCAATAACAATGTTGTCCTTGCACAGGAGCCTGACACGCAGGATCAGATTATATTGATTGCTAAAGGTATAGGATTTAACCGGAAGCCAGGCAATATAGTATCGGACAATCTAAACGGCAAAGAAGTCATAAAATTTTTAAATGGTGCCAACAATGGTAACAAAATCAATGGCAGACTTTATGGTAAAAATGAAATAAGCACTGTTGTGCAGTCAATAGCAAAATCAGCAGAAAAAAAGCTTTCAATACATAATAAGGGCTTTTATTCTGCACTGCTGGATCATATTTGCTTTGCAATCGACCGCATACAGTTTGGAGTACCGATAGAAAATCCTTTTATAAACGAAATATCTGTGCTGTATAGGGACGAATACAAGGAAGCTCAGAATGCGGTAATGACGATAAAAAAGAAACTTGGCATCAGCTTGGGGAACGATGAAGCTGGGTTTATTGCCTTGCATTTTCACTCTGCAAAAAAGGACACTCCTGTTTCCGCATCACTGAAAAATGTACGTATTCTAAATAAAATCATGGAAGAAATGTTCCCAAGCGATAAAGAACTGCTATCTGAAAATTCAGATGCAATCCGAGCTTTTTTCTTAACGGTAAGCGACATTGCCGATTACAGCGCAGAAGGTCATTCACTGAAAATGCCGCGTGAATGCAGAATTTCTGAAGTCTTCCCGGAAAGCAGATCCATGGCAGTTAAAATAAAAGAAATTATCCGGAAAGAAACGGGAAATGTGCTTTCATGCGGTGATATGGATTTCCTTACTGTTGGCATTGAACAGATTCGCCAGCAGTTCCATGATATTGATTCAGTAACGGGCAGCAGCCCCAAAATTTGTAATTTATCGGAAGGATGCGCGAATTGCAATGATATTCCATAAAAAAGGGAAAAACTGTACTATTTATGCGCCAGTATCTGGTAAGGCGGTAGGCCTTAGCCAGGTACCAGATGAAGTTTTTTCAGGCAAAGTCCTGGGTGACGGTGCCGCAGTTATTCCAGAAGATGGCACAATTGTTTCCCCGGTAGACGGAACAGTTGTTACTGTGCCGGATACTCATCACGCATATTATGTCCGCTCGAAAGACGGGCTTGAAATTCTTATCCACGTTGGGATAGATACGGTAGATTTAAAAGGAGAAGGCTTCCAGAATTTTGTCAAGACCGGGCAGAATATAAAAACGGGCGATATACTCGTAAAAGCTGACCTTAACCTTATACGTGAAAAAGGCCTCAATCCGATTGTCCCAGTAGTCATCACAAACATGGATGCGGTAAACCGTATTTTTGCCACGGAAGGCGTAATGGAAGCAGGAAAAACCACTCTTATCACTTATGAAAGGAAGTAGCTGAGTCGAATGGAAAAAAAACAAAATTCTGCGTTTGGTGTTCTGCAGCGCGTTGGCCATTCATTTATGCTGCCCGTAGCTTTGCTGCCGATAGCCGGGCTTCTACTTGGGATAGGTTCTTCATTTACTAATACTGCAATGATAAACGCATATCATCTTCAGGCTGCCTTGGGCAAAGGCACTATACTTAACGCGATCCTTACTATAATGAGTGATGTTGGAAATATTATTTTTACAAACCTTCCGCTCATTTTTGCAATTGGTGTTGCCATAGGTATGGCTAAAGCTGAAAAGGCGACTGCTGCTCTTTCAGCTGGCATTGCATTCCTTGTAATGCATACGTCTATCAGCGGATGCTTAAAAATTGCTGGAAATGACTATGTTAAACATCTGCCGGACGGTTCTATCACTTCAGTATGCGGTATTAATTCTCTGCAGATGGGTGTTTTTGGCGGCATTATTGTTGGCTTAGGAGTCGCTGCATTACATAATAAATTCTATAAAATTGAACTGCCAAGCGCGATTTCATTTTTCGGCGGTGTCCGTTTTATACCTATTATATCTACAATTACATATCTGTTTGTTGGAATTTTGATGTTCTTTGTGTGGCCGCCGATTCAAACTGGTATATACTGGCTTGGCAACCTTGTGTATAAATCAGGCTATTTGGGAACGTTTATTTATGGTATAATTGAACGTGCACTGATTCCTTTTGGCCTTCACCCTATTTTTTATCTGCCTTTTTGGCAAACGGGCCTTGGCGGAACAATGATGGTAGACGGCAAGAGCATCAGTGGTGCGCAGAATATCTTTTTTGCACAGCTTGCTTCTCCGAACACTAAAGTGTTCAGTGTTAATGCAACACGCTTTATGACAGGAAAATTTCCATTTATGATATTTGGCCTGCCGGGAGCAGCACTTGCAATGTATGTAACAGCAAAGCCGAACAAGAAAAAACAGGCAAAAGGCCTTCTGCTGTCAGCAGCGTTTACGTCTGCACTTACAGGAATCACTGAACCGATTGAGTTTTCGTTTCTGTTTGTTGCACCGGCACTTTATGGGATACACTGTGTGCTTGCCGGCCTTTCATTCATGCTGATGCATTTGCTTAATGTAACAGTTGGCATGACATTTTCAGGTGGTATAATTGACATGTTCCTTTTTGGTATTCTGCAGGGAAATGCAAAAACACATTGGGTTTATGCTATTCTTGTAGGAGCTGTTTATTTTGTACTGTACTTTTTCCTCTTCAGGTTCCTGATACTCAAGTTTAATCTTCCAACACCGGGCAGGGAAGCTGATACTGAAGAAACTAAACTTTACATGCGCAAAGATGTAGAAGCCAAAAACAGCAAAAAATCTTCTGCTGCTGGCAATGAATCTGCAAATGCATCATCAGAAAGCAAAAATGGAACCGATGATAACACAGACCTTATTGTAGAAGGACTTGGCGGCGCAGGCAACATTGTAAGCCTTGACGCATGTGCCACAAGGCTTAGAATTACAGTAAATGACGGTGAAAAAGTATCAGATGGAATCCTTAAAAAAAGCGGAGCTCTTGCCGTTATTAAAAAGGGGAATGGTGTGCAGGTTGTTTATGGGCCGCGTGTAACGGTGATTAAGAGCAAAATTGAAGATTACTTGCACAACATTTAAAAGGGTTTAATGGATTTTAGACATATGGATTCTGTAAAGCATAAGTTGAATACCACACTCTTTGAAAAACAAATATAATATTAAAATAGATAGATTTTATTATTTGGATAAAAAATGAGAAAGGAACGATATTATGCAAAAATTTAACTACTCTATCAAAGAACCAGAGGGACTTCACGCAAGGCCAGCAGGCCTGCTGGTAAAATGTGCCCAAAGCTGCAGCTCGAATGTTAAAGTAGCGGTAAAGGGACAAACAGCGGATGCCAAACGCCTTTTTGCCGTTATGGGGCTTGGGGCTGCTCAAAACGACCAGTTAACGTTTACCGTAGAAGGCCCAAAGGAATCTGCAGAATGTGCAAAACTGAAGGCTTTTTGCGAAGAAAATCTTTAAGCAGGTGGAAAAATGGAGAGAATTCATGGTACTGGAGCATCAGACGGCGTTGCTATGGGCCGTTTGGTGCTTTGGCACGGCTGCCAGGCAAATGTTGAAAAATATACGATAAAAGATGTGTCGAAGGAGCTTGAGCGGCTCCAAAAGGCTCAGGATGAGGCAGTAGATGCCCTCAATGAAATTTATTTCAAATCCCTGAAACGTGTCGGTAAAAAAGACTCTATGATTTTTCGGATTCATATGATGATGATTCAAGATGAGGACTATTCGCAGGCGATACGCGACAGGATAAAAGAAAACAAAGTCAATGCGGAGTATGCTGTATGGGAAACAGGCCAGGAATTTTCAGCCAGGTTTGCCAAAATGGACTCTGAATATATGAGAGGGCGCAAAACTGACATTATTGACATTTCCGACCGCCTTGTCAAATGCCTTAACCCTGAATACGGCAGCGGGAAAATTGCTGTTAATGAACCGTCAATTCTTGCTGCAGACGATTTAACACCAAGTGAAACCATGCAGCTTGACAAATCAAAGATAATAGCTATTGTAATGCGGAAAGGTTCACGCACTTCACATTCGGCAATTCTCTCACGCACGATGGGCATACCTTCTGTTGTTGGCCTCGGAGATGGCTTTGACAATGTAAAAGATGGCATGATTGCTGTTGTAAATGGTACAGCCGGTGAAGTGATTCTTGAACCCGATGAAGCAGAACAAGGCAAATGCCAGCAGGCATTGGAAGCCAGCAGCAGAAAACAGCAGGAATTAAAATCGTTTCTCGGTGCACAAATCAAAACAAAAAGCGGTAGGATAGTCGCAGTAAATGCCAATATTGGCCATCCGGCAGATGCAGAAACTGCGCTGAAAAACGGTGCGGATGGCATAGGCTTGTTCCGCAGTGAGTTTTTGTATATGGGGTGTGCCACACTGCCTACAGAGGACGAGCAGTTCGAGGCATACAAAAGTGTCCTGGAGAAAATGGGAAACAAACCTGTAATAGTGCGGACTTTCGACATAGGGGCAGATAAGCAGATCCCATATCTGCATCTGCCAAAAGAGGCGAATCCGGCCCTCGGCTACCGTGCTATCCGTATATGCCTCGACAGGAAAGACCTGTTCCGCACACAGCTGCGCGCGCTGGTGCGCGCGTCAGCTTTCGGAAACCTTAAAATCATGTTCCCAATGATTATATCCGTGAAAGAAGTGCGGGAAGCAAAACAAATGCTACAGGAGACAAAGTCAGAGCTGGAGTCCGAAGGAATTTCATTTGTGCATGACATTAAAGTCGGTATTATGATTGAAACACCGGCGTCTGTAATTTTGAGTGATGAACTGGCAAAAGAATGCGACTTTTTCAGTATAGGTACAAACGACTTGACGCAGTATACACTTGCGGCAGACCGTATGAACGACAAGATTGCGAAAATATATGACCAAAGCAATCCGGCAGTGCTGAAAATGATTGAACTGACTGCGAAAAATGCACACAAAGCAGGAATACCTGTAGGTATCTGCGGCGAATCTGCAGCAGACCCTAAACTTGCAGAATTTTACCTGAAAACTGGCATCGATGAATTATCAGTTGCACCGCCGTCTATACTCGGCCTTAAAAAAACATTAAAGCAGGCTTGTGAAAAAAGTGCTGCAGTGTAATGCATGGAAACGGTTATATTGAAATTTAGGTAACCGATTCATTTAAAAGCATCCTTTTTTAAGGATGCCTTTTTTTATGCCTTTCATCTGGATTTAGGTTCTAACGCTGCGGCTTTGTCCATAAATATTGTCTTGAAAGGAGTGGACAAGGTGATGAATACATCATGCGAAGAGAAATTTGATTCTGCCGCAGCGTGCGTATGCGGCAGGTTATGTGGTTTTATGGCTGCCATTCCAGGTAAGGTAAAACATGAAGCGCAGGAGATTCGGCTGCGAGTGAACAGGCCGGTTACTATATGCTGCCCTGGGAAAACGTATTTTTTAATGGAAGACGGTTCTGTTTCCTTATCGGCTGGCAGCGGCTGTGTAATTGCATGGCATAGCGATATTGAAGACACATTTCGCATACTGTGTGAAAATTCGGTGTACAGCCATGAGAATGAAATCCGCAGCGGATATATTGCCATGCGCGGCGGGCATCGTGCAGGCATATGCGGCACCGCAGTTTTTCATGGTGGCGATGTTTCTGGAATGAAATATGTCTCTTCTGTCAACATACGCATAGCACATGAGGTCCCCGGATGTGCCAACATGCTTTTAAATCAGATTATGAAGCAGAATATGCACGGAGGGCTTTTAATTGCCGGGCCGCCTTCGAGCGGGAAAACAACTATCCTGCGCGACGTTGCGCGCCAGCTTTCAAGCGGCATGCGCGGCACGGCATGCAGGGTTACTATAGTAGACGAGCGCGGAGAAATAGCAGGCACTTTTCAGGGAGTACCGCAAAATGATATAGGTACCTGCTGCGATGTGCTTGACGGTTTTCCAAAAGCGGAAGGTATTCTTACGGCCGTGCGTTCGCTTGCCCCGCAGTACATAGTATGTGACGAGATCGGCTCTGAAAAAGAAACAAAGGCAGTTGAGCAGAGCCTTAATGCCGGAGTTTGCATAATTGCGAGTATACATGCGGGGAGCATCAGCGAACTTCTTCACCGGCGGCAGGCTTATGCGCTGCTTGCTACAGGTGCGTTTTCATCTGTTGCCTTGTTGAGCAGCTCAGGCGGCCCTGGGAAAATTGATGGAATCTACAAGGCAGGTGATTTGCTTGCTGAAGCTGGCAGGTTCACTGCTACTGATATGTGCAGGGGCACTTGCGGGGTGTATGGAGTCGCATAAGCTGTTACTGCGGGTTGAAAAACTTGAAGCATTTCTGCGTTTCCTTTCTTCAGCCCGTGCTGAAATCAGATATTCATCCATGCCGGCCGAGGCGCTGCTGAGAAACCACAGCGAGGGGATATGCTTTTTTTCCCATGTTACAGGCGGGAATTCCGGCACAAGTTTTGCCGATTCGTGGAACAGCGCTGTTGCGGAGTATGCTGCCTGCGAAGGGTTTGGCAAAAAGGACATGGAACTCCTGAGAGGATTTGGTGCGGGATTGGGCGCAACTGATACAGAAGGCCAGGTTGCACATTTCAGGCTTTACGAAAACCTGACGTCATCGGCGCTTGATGAAGCGAAAGAGGAACACAGGAGAAAAGCAAAATTATATAAGATGCTTGGCCTGTTCGGTGGAACTGCTGCAGCAATCCTTCTGTGCTGAAAATGGAGGAGTTTATAAATGAATGTGGATTTGATTTTCAAGGTTGCTGCCATAGGCATTATAGTTGCCGTGCTGAATCAGCTACTCATACGTTCTGGCAGGGAAGACCAGGCCATGATGACAACTCTGGCAGGGCTTATAGTTGTGATGATGATGATAATCCAGCAGATAGGCGTCCTTTTTAAGTCAATCAAATCCATTTTCGGACTTTAGAAGATGAATATCATAGGTATTGCCGGAGCGGCGATATGTGCCGCCGTGATAGCGGCTATGCTGCGCCGTTATCATCAGGAATATGCCATACTTGTAAGCATTACTGCTGGCACCGTCATACTTTTCAGCGTTTTCTTCAGTATTTCGCCTGCAATCCACCAAATCAGCACACTGCTGTCTTCAGCCGGCCTGTCATCAGAATATGCACTTATCCTTTTCAAAACTATAGGCATATGTTTTCTTGCACAGTTTGCCTCTGACGCGTGCCGTGATGCTGGGGAAAATGCGCTCGCCTCTAATGTGGAACTGGCTGGAAAGCTTACTATTATTGCTCTTGCACTTCCGCTTTTTGAAAAGATTGCCCAGACGGCTGAAGGGCTTATAAAGGGATAAGAAAAGGAAAGAAAAGCAATGAAGAAAAAGACAGCCTGTTTTCTGCTGTTGATAGTTTCCACACTTTTTCTACATACGGCAGCCTTTGCAGAAACATTCACGCCTTCTTCCAAAAATGCGTCACCGCAGTACAGCCAGTACTATAAAGAACAGGCGGAAAAAAGCGGAGCTGACAGGCTGCCGTCTAAACTGCCGGACGAAACAAGAAAAATACTTAGTGAGCTTGGCGTGGATAACTCAGACTGGAATACAATTTCATCTATAACGCCGCAAAATTACTTTCAACGGATATTAGATGTTTTTACTGGCAAGGCAAAGAACCCACTGCACATTTTGGTTTCAGTAATTGCGGTAGTACTGCTGTGTGCGCTTATTGACGGCCTGAAACTTTCTTTTGGGGAGAAGCCGCTTGGCGGAGTTATGGAGATGGTAGGCACGCTGTGTATATGCACCATTGTGGTCAAGCCGATTGTAGTATGCATTTCAGACGCAGCACAGGTGATTAAAGCTTCCGCAGACTTTCTGCTTGCATGTGTTCCAGTGCTTGTAGCTGTAATGGCCGCGGCAGGGCAGGCCGCTTCAGCTGGATCTTATCATCTGCTTATGGTGGCTGCAGGAAATGTGGTTTCTGTTTTTGCAGCAAAGGATCTTGTCCCGATGATGAATATTTTCCTTGCAATATCAATCGTTTCTGCTGTTTCTCCTTCAATAAAACTCGGCGGGTTGTGCAATGTTATTAACAAGGTGGTCAAATGGCTTATGGGGCTTGCAATGACGCTTTTTACAGGCCTTGTCACAATGCATTCATTCGTTGCCGCAGCTCAGGACAGTGCCGGTACGAAAGCGGCAAAATTTGTTGTAAGCAGTTTTGTGCCGGTTGTGGGGAATGCCCTTGGCGAAGCGTTGAACACTATAAACGGATGCGTAAAAATGCTTAAGTCTGGTGTAGGTGCCTTTGGGCTTTTAGCCGGGCTTTTCCTTTTTATGCCGGTTCTTGCTGAGTGCATTTTAATGATGCTTACGCTTATGCTGTGCTCGGGGATAAGCCAGATGTTTGAGTTGGACGGTATGACAGGTCTCCTTAAAGCTTCATCGGATGTTCTTTCGACAATGCTTGCTATTCTCCTTTGCTGCATGGCAATTCTCATTATCTCAACGGTTGTGATGCTTGTGATAGGAGGTGCATCATGAAGGAAGTACAGCAGTGGACACTCGTTATATGCCTTGCTGCGCTTGCAGCTTCACTTGCCCAAAGTCTCCTTCCAGCCGGCACTATGGAGCACATGGGCAAATTTGTTGTCGGCGCATTTATGATATGTGTCATAATCGCGCCAATTTCAAAAATTGTCCCTCAGGTAAAAGTTAATATGGCGGACAGTCACTACAGCGGTAAATCCCAAAGCAGCATGCTTGAATCGACTGTCAGCAGGCAGATAGAAGATGAAGCGCAGAAAAGCATTTCAAACCTTGTTGCATCGCAGCTCGGCAAGATAAACCTTAAATGCAAAAATGTTCAGACGGTTATGGATACAAACAGTGACGGCCGCATATCAATTAGTAAAGTGGTTGTCAGGCTGGAAAGCAAAAGTACCGCAGACAAACAGGCAGCACAGGAATATCTGCAAAAGCAACTTGGCCTTAAAACGGAGGTTATTTCAGATGCCGGCTGAGCAAAAGAAAAAAGCAAAGGGAATGTTCCAAAAACTGGCCGAGAATGATACTTACCGCAAAATTGTTTTGGTTGCTGGCATAGCAGGCATAATACTGATATTTCTTTCTGAAAATTTCAGGAGCTGCGGCGCGCAGCCTTCTGCATCTTCATCTTCTTCACCGGCAAAAGCAGTACTTACGGCAGAAGAATATGAAAAACAGATGGAAGAGAAACTTTCCGGAATTATTTCACAGATCGACGGCGCCGGAAATGTAAAAGTGATGGTGACACTTGAGCAGACATCACAGGATGTTTATGCTACGCAGGAAAAGACAAATGACCATCAGACGAGTGAAAATGCGGCAAGCGGTGCCGGCAGGCAGGAAACGAATAACACAGATGAAACGAGCTATCTTCTTGTAAAAGACAGCGACGGCTCTGAAAGGGCACTTCAGGTGACCGAGATACAGCCGGTCATAAAAGGCGTAGTAGTTGTTTGTGACGGCGGGGGCGACCCGAGTGTGCAGCAGGAGATAACCGATGTTGTCACAACAGCGATGCACATTACATCAGTGCGGGTTTGCGTTATAAAGGCAAAAAAATAAAAATCAGGGGGCATCAATTTATGGCAGTTGGCAAACGGCAGCTTGTGCTTGCAACGCTTGTAGTCGCACTTGGCGCAGCTGTATATCTAAACTGGGCGTTTTCAGGCAATGGCGGCAATGCAAAACTTCCGGCAACACAGGCAGTAGCTTCAGGGACTGACAGGCAGTATGGCCAGACGCTGCTGGTAAATGGGAGTGCGGTCTCTGGTAGAAACAGCTCTGCGGCTGCTTCAGGGAAAAAATTATCCTCCGTGCCCGCATTGTCTCAAAAAACAGCCGCAAGCGCAGACGAATATTTCAGCACTGCAAGGCTAACAAGGCAGAAAGCGCATGACGAAGCAAAAGAGGAAATCTCAAAAGTACTTAAAGACACAAGCTCAAACACGACTCTCAAGAAAGAGGCAGTTGCAAAAGCTGCTATGATTACACAGGACATTCTAAAGGAAGCCGACATTGAAACGCTGATAAAGGCGAAGGGATATCCAGACTGCGTTGTAACGCTGAATAATAACCAATGCAGTGCAATCATAAAGACAAAAAAGCTTTCACAGAAAGACGCGGCTGTCGTGCAGGATGTCGTTTCGAGCCAGACGGGGCTTTCATACGACAAGATAAGGGTGATTGAACGCACATAGGCAAAATAAACGAGTGCACGCTCTGAAACATGCCGGATACTTTTTATGTTTCGTAAGGTTATTGGCTATATATAGTTGTGTTTGCACTGAAATGTGGTATAATAACTCCGTGGAAGTATGAACCGGTTTTTATAGCCCTCCACAAGGTTGGAGGGCTTTTTTCATGATACGGGGGAAGTTTATGAATCGAAGAAAATCACGGGAACAGGCATTTATCCTGATTTTTGAGCGGAGCATCAGCCATGATGATACTGCTTCTATTATTGATGCGGCCGAAACATCTGAAAATGTTCGCATTGAAGAGTTCGCGGATCATGTGGCGTCGGGTGTCGAAAGCAAAGAGGAAGTCCTTGACGAGGTAATTACGAAATATATACGCGGTTGGACGATGAACCGCCTTTCGAAAGTCTCGCTTTCCCTTTTGCGGCTTGCACTTTATGAAATGAAATTCGAGCCTGATATTCCGGTAAGCGTGTCTATAAATGAAGCTGTAAACCTTGCGAAAAAATACGGTGGTGCCGAAGATGCGCCGTTTATAAACGGTGTTCTCGGTTCTGCAGCAAAAGACATAGGTGAAAAAGATGCCTGATACCCTTGGTATTGATACAAGCAACTATACAACATCATCCGCACTGTTGCGCGATGGAAAAATGTTTCAAAGCAAAAAGCTGCTTCCTGTAAAGGCCGGAGAGGTTGGCCTGCGCCAGAGCGACGCAGTGTTCCACCACGTTAGGCAGCTGCCAGAAGTGCTTGAAGAACTTCCGTTTGGCGGTTCGTCGATTTCGGCTGTCGGAGTTTCAGATCGCCCGCGCAGCATGGAAGGTTCATATATGCCGTGCTTTCTTGCGGGCATGGCATCGGCAAAAGCTGTTTCCCTCGCGCTCAATGTCCCGCTCTATGCTTTTTCTCACCAGCAGGGGCATATTGCCGCAGCGCTGTATTCGTCAGGCCGCATTGAACTGCTAAGGCAGCATTTTATTGCATTTCATGTGTCAGGAGGGACAACGGAGGCAGTCCTCTGCAAGCCGGAAAAAAACGGTATTTTTTCAACAGAAATCGTCGCCCGTTCCCTTGACCTGAAAGCTGGACAAGCGGTAGACAGGGTTGGTGTAATGCTTGGCCTGCAATTTCCAGCAGGGCCTGAACTTGAAAAGCTTGCGCTTAAGTCTCAAAAAAAATTTCATATTCGGCCATGCCTTAAAGGCTATGACTGCTCGCTTTCAGGTATTGAGAACAAGTGCCGCGGTATGGTAAATGAAGGTATGCCAAAAGAGGATACTGCCGCGTACTGCCTGCAGTCTATCCTTGCGGCACTTGACGGAATGGCATATTCGCTTAAAAAAAGGTACGGCGATATTCCGCTAATTTTTGCCGGCGGTGTAATGAGCAACTCGATAATACGCAAGGCCATGACGGCAAAG
Organism: Ruminococcaceae bacterium UBA1036; assembly: GCA_002316805.1. Taxonomy (GTDB): domain Bacteria; phylum Bacillota; class Clostridia; order Oscillospirales; family Acutalibacteraceae; genus Thermocaproicibacter. The sequence continues at coordinate 102,196 of DCEF01000010.1, read as the reverse complement.
TATGGCGCCCATTTTGCTGAACCGGCCTTGTCTGCGGACAACGCAGCCGGAATTGCCGTGCTTGCAGCGCTGAAGGGAGGGATCCCTATTGGCTGAAGGACTTGCCATTTTAACTGTAACGCAGCTTACAACTTACATCAAGTCGCAGTTTGAGGGCGACAAGAATCTTGTAAATGTTTTTGTTACAGGTGAGATTTCAAATTTTATGGACAATTACCGCTCTGGCCACTTATATTTTTCTTTAAAAGACGGCAGAAGCCTTATACGCGCCGTGATGTTTGCACGTAATGCTTCGCGTTTACGCTTTCAGCCTGAAAATGGCATGAAGGTGATAGTGCGCGGAAGGGTAGGCGTTTATGAAGTTTCAGGTCAGTATCAGCTTTATGTTGCCGATATGCAACCGGAAGGGCTTGGTGCGCTTAATCTTGCTTTCGAACAACTTAAGGCAAAGCTTGAAAAAGAAGGCCTTTTTTCAACTGAGCGTAAAAAGGCTATCCCAAAATTTCCGCAGAAAATTGGCGTGATAACCTCGCCTACAGGTGCTGCCGTACACGATATCATCACCGTACTTGGCAGGCGCTACCCGCTTGCTGAAGTCATTTTCTGCCCTGTGCAAGTTCAGGGGAAGCTTGCGGCGCCGCAGATAGTTGCTGCCCTTGACCTGATGAACCGCAGAAAATGTGCGGATGTGATTATAGTTGGCCGAGGCGGCGGTTCGCTTGAAGATTTGTGGCCGTTTAACGAAGAGCCTGTAGCGAGGGCTGTGGCAGCTTCCGAGATTCCTGTCATATCGGCTGTGGGCCATGAAACAGACTTTACGATATGCGATTTTGCCGCCGACTTGCGCGCCCCTACTCCATCGGCCGCAGCAGAGCTTGCGGTGCCAGACAGGGCTGAACTCTTTGGAGCTGTGCAGTCACTGCGTCACCGCCTGGTGGAAGCTGCGGAAAAGGAAGTAACAGACGAACTGAGTCGGCTTGTTCCGCTTACTGAAAGCCGCGTTTTAAAAAGCCCGTTTGAAAGCATTGAACTGCGCCGGGAGCATGTTGGCAGGCTCGTGAAGGCGCTAAATGATACGGCCGCTCAAAAGGCTGAATCGGCAAAAGTGAAGCTTTCAGGCATTTCAGGCAGGCTTAATGCGTTAAGCCCGCTGGCAGTGCTTTCCCGCGGATATGCCGCCATATTCAACGAGGTCGGCAAGCCGGTTTCAATGGCACATAATGTCAGCAAAGATGAAAAAATTACAGTGCGGTTTTCAGATGGCGCTTTAAACTGTACGGTAGACGGGAAGGAAGAGAAGGCCGGATATGAACAAAAAAATGACGTTTGAGTCAGCCCTTGAAAGGCTGAACGAAATCGTAGAGCAACTTGAAAGCGGCGAGAAGCCGCTGGACGAGTCACTCAAACTTTTTGAAGAAGGGTCTGCACTCGCTTCTTTCTGCTATAAAAAACTCTCGGTGGCGGAACAGAAAATCAAAACGGTAACAGAGCAGGAGGAGAAAAAAGATGGGCAGAATTAAGCGCAGCGACTATGTTTCGGAAGTTGAAGGCGCGCTCGAAACTTATGTGCCTGGGGTCTCGCTGTTGCAGTCCGGACTTTTTAAGGCTATGCGCTACAGCCTGCTTGCAGGGGGAAAGCGTATCCGCCCAACGCTTGTCCTTGAATTCTGCGGCCTATGTGGTGGTGACCAGGAAGCAGCAATACCATTTGCATGTGCGGTAGAGATGATCCACACGTATTCTCTAATTCATGATGATTTGCCATGCATGGACAATGACAGCCTTCGCAGGGGGAAGCCTTCAAACCACGTTGTATTTGGTGAAGCACAGGCAATGCTTGCTGGCGATGCGCTTCAGGCCATGGCATTTGACACGATGCTTTCGCCGGAAAGTGTGCGTGGGGTAGGCGCAGAGCGGGCAGCAGCTGCAGCCGGCATTTTGGCACGTGCTGCTGGCCCTTATGGCATGGCTGGAGGTCAGGCTATTGACCTTGAGAGTGAGGCCAAAAAATTTTCCATGGAAACGCTGCAGAAGATGGACGAATGCAAAACGGGTGCACTCATACGCGCTGCGGCACAGATGGGCTGTATCATTGCCGGAGCAAATAAAAAACTTATCCGTGCCGCAGATGAATATGCTGCTTCGATAGGTTTTGCATTTCAAATTGTAGATGATATCCTCGATGTTGAGGGCAGCCCGGAAGCTATGGGCAAACCTGTGGGGAGTGACAGCGAAAACAGCAAGAGCACTTATGTTTCCATACTTGGCATGGGAAAGGCAAAGCGCGCGGTGAGTGAGCTGACAAAAACTGCTGTTTTAGCCCTTGGCAGCTTTAGCGGGGACACATCGTTCCTTGCAGAATTTGCGGAAAAACTTGCCTCGAGGAAGCATTGAATCTCCGTTGACAAAAATAACGCAATATGGTAGAATAAAAAAGCCGCTTATTGCGGGCTGAAGAGGTTTTTGCCCGCCCGCCAATAGCGAGATTTTAAGAAGGCAGGGCCTTATTGATGTTTGCAGTAATTGAAACTGGTGGCAAGCAGTACAAGGTCCAGAAAGATGATGTCATCTTTGTGGAAAAGCTTGCAGCTGAAAAGGACTCTACAGTAGAGTTCAAAGTTCTTGCGCTCGATGGTGATGACGGGCTGAAGATTGGCGTACCTTATGTAGAAGGTGCCACGGTAAGTGGAAAAGTTTTGAAGAACGGCAAGTCGCCGAAAATCACTGTCTTTACTTACAAACCTAAGAAAAACGAAAAGCGCAAGATGGGTCACAGGCAGCCGTATACCAAGGTTCAGATTGAATCAATCAACGCTTAGCTTGACTTTATGATTCACGCGGAATTTTTTAAAAGGGGCAAAGTACTGCTGGGGTTTCGCATAAGCGGACATTCCGGCATGGCGGAAGCAGGAGCCGACATTGTTTGTGCTGCTGTTTCTTCGGCAGCTTATATGGCTGCCAACACCATAACCGATATTGTTAAGGCAAATGCGGATGTTTCGGTGAAAGACGGTTTTATGTCACTTAAAATTCCAACTGCGGAAAGTACTTCATGCAGAGTGGTACTTGAAGGTTTCCACGTTCATATGGTGTCCTTGCAGAAGCAGTATTCAAATTATATTACGTTAACCGATATGGAGGTGTAATTATGCTGAAAGTTAATATTCAGCTTTTTGCTCATAAAAAAGGAATGGGCTCGACAAAAAACGGCCGCGATTCCGAATCCAAGCGCCTCGGTGTTAAGCGGGCTGACGGCCAGTTCGTTTTAGCAGGCAATATTCTGGTGAAACAGCGCGGGACGCATATCCATCCTGGTGCAAATGTCGGCAAAGGTTCCGACGACTCCCTGTTTGCCCTGATTGATGGCACCGTGAAATTCGAGCATCTTGGCAAAGACCGCAAGAAGGTCAGTGTCTACGCCGAGCAGTAATTTAGCGGCGAAAAACAAGAAGGAAAGTCCCGGGTGTTTTCGCCCGGGATTTTTTTCATGTTTAGGTGCAGAATAATAGACAGCTGGTGAGGGGGATGGCAAAATATGTTTATAGATAACGCCAAAATCAGAATATGTGCAGGAAAAGGCGGCGACGGTGCAGTCGCGTTCCACCGTGAAAAATATGTTGCTTCAGGTGGGCCTGACGGCGGCGACGGAGGCCGCGGTGGAAATGTTATTTTCCAGGCCGATGACAGCCTTTCGACGCTTTCGGATTTTCGCTACAGGCATAAATTTTCTGCAGAATCCGGCCAGAATGGCCGAGGTAGCCGCTGCAGCGGAAAAAAAGGTGCCAACCTTATAATCCGTGTGCCGCGTGGAACGCTGCTTAAAGACGCCGAGAAAGGTAGGCTTATTGCTGACCTTTCTTCTGATAAACCGCAGGTAATAGCAAAAGGCGGCCGCGGCGGATGGGGGAATGCGCATTTTGCCACATCCACAAGGCAGACGCCGCGCTTTGCAAAAGCCGGGGCTGACGGTGAAACATTGGAGCTTCAACTCGAACTGAAACTGTTGGCCGATGTGGGCCTCGTTGGCTACCCGAATGTAGGAAAGTCGACTTTGGTATCTGTTGTAAGTGAAGCAAAGCCTGAAATTGCCAATTATCATTTCACAACTGTCACACCTGTTTTAGGAGTAGTGAATGCCGGGCCGGGCCATTCGTTTGTTATGGCCGATATTCCTGGTCTTGTTGAAGGTGCAAGCGATGGCGCCGGCCTTGGCCATCAGTTCCTGCGCCATGTGGAGCGTTGCCGGTTGCTCCTCCACATTGTAGATGTATCCGGCAGCGAAGGCCGCGATCCCAAAAATGATTTTATGGTTATAAACTCGGAGCTTAAAAAATTTAATTCCGACTTAGCCAAACGGCCGATGATTGTTGCCGGAAATAAATGTGACCTTGCAACTGACAGGCAGGTTGCAGATTTCCGTGAATTTGTAGAAAAACAGGGCTATGAGTTTTTCCCGATTATGGCTGCTATAAATTATCAGGTAAAACCGCTCATAAACAGGATAAGCGAACTTCTCAGCAAACTTCCGCCTATCCGACGGTACCAGCCGGAACCGGAAGCAGCACCTCCAGCTGCACAGGATGGTGAAAATAAGTTTACAATTAAAAATGTAAACGGCGTTTTCACAGTTGAGGGGGACTGGCTTTACCGCACAATGAAGTCGATCAGGTTCGATGACCAGGACTCAATGAGGTATTTTGAAAATATCCTCGAAAAAGCCGGAGTTATCACAGCCCTGCGTAATGCCGGCATACGGGAAGGCAACACTGTAAGCATATACGGGCTTGAATTTAATTTTGTAGAATAAGGTGAGCTGAATATTGGAATGTATGCTGTGTGATGGCTGTGACCCTAAGCAGCTCAGCCCGCTTACTCTGGCTTTTTTAGGTGATGCTGTGTTTGAGCTTCTTGTTCGCGAACGGATCGTGTGCAAGGGCAGCCGGCCGGTTTCTGAGCTGCACAGGCTTTCTGTGCAGTATGTCTGCTGCAAGTCTCAGGCAAGGGCAGCACACGCTCTTCTGCCCCTTCTTACAGAAGAGGAGGCTGCAGTATTCAGGCGCGGCAAAAATGCGCATCCTGGCCATGTGCCTAAAAATGCATGCCAGTCTGATTACCACACTGCAACTGCTGTTGAAGCACTGTTTGGCTATTTATACTTATGCGGCAGTACTGAACGCATGCGCGAACTATTTGAAACAATAGAAAACACATCCATCAATTAAAACAAATAATAAAACGAAGTAATGTTTAATCGGGAAAGGTGGTAGTTAAAATGCCGCCTGTTCAGGCTATAAAAGCAAAGGCGCCTCAAAAAGCGTTTGTGATTGCAAAAGATTTTTCAGCTTATATTGCAGGAAGCATTCTGATGGGTATTTCAATAGATATGTTCACTGCTCCAAACCATATTGCGCCAGGCGGTTTGTCTGGCATATGCACTATGATTAATTATACTACTGGCCTGCCTATAGGTATTATGACGCTTTTGATGAATATACCTATTTTTATATGGGCTTTTGCAGAAATCGGTTTCTTAGGTGTTATAAAAAGCCTTTTTGCAACAGTTATTTCTTCTGTTGCGATTGATGCCATCAACCCTTTCATTGTGCCGTATAGGGGCAACATGATGCTCGCGTCAATTTTTGGCGGTGTTCTGCTGGGCGTAGCACTTGCGCTGATTTTTATGCGCAGCGCGACGACTGGTGGCACCGACCTGATAGCCCGTTTACTTGGAAGGCATGTTCGTTTCATTCCGATAGGAAAACTTATGCTGTGTGTCGACGGTGTTGTAGTAATTGCGTCAGCGTTCGTTTACCGGAACATAGAAAATGCAATGTACGCGATTATTTCTATTTTCGTTTGTTCTAAGCTTATAGATACAATCCTTTATGGCACAGATATTGGCACAGGGAAAGTACTGTTCATAATTTCATCTAAAAGCCGTGAAATTGCGAATGCCATTCTGGAAGATGTAGACCGCGGCGTTACGATTTTAAAGTCATGCGGTGCTTACTCAGGTAAGGAAGGTGAGGTGCTCCTCTGCGCTGTAAGGCGTTTTGAGGTGGCGGAAGTTAAGGACATTGTGCATACGATTGACCGCAGGGCATTCCTTATAGTGGGTGATGCAGGTGAAATCACAGGGGAAGGCTTTCGCCAGGCAAAGGTTGATCAGAGGCAGATGAAACGCCTTAAAGCAAAAAAACATAAACGGACTGTTTACCGCAGAAGGTAGAAGAAAGCGGTTCCATGCGCAAAAAGCACGGAGCCGCTTGTTTAGTGCTTAGTTTCTGTAGTCGTTTTCTTCTTCATCTTTGCAATTGCTTTCTTCTGTATCCCTGCAGTCGTTAGCTGACGAATGGCATGAGTCGGAACCTTTTTTCACATGGCCGCCTCCCTGCTTAGAAGAATTGCCTTTTCTACTTTTCTGGGACTGCTTATCCAAGGCGTTCACCCCCTTTGTGCAGTATTGTTTCTCGCAGGGCAGGATTTATACCATTATATGTATTTGGAGCTGATGAAATTGATTTGTCTACCATCGGAATACTGTAAACGTATGAAAAATATGCTTGGTGTGGAATACCCCGAATTTATTAGTGCTTATTCGAGGCCGGCGTACCGTGGCATACACCTGAATACGCTTAAGTGCAGTTTTGATGCTTTAGAATCGTCTTTGCCATTTCCCATGGAGCCATCACCATTTTCTCATTTGGAATTTTATATCCCTTCAGATGTGGAAAAGATAGGCCATCTGCCAATGCATCATGCAGGTGCGTTTTATGTGCAGGAACCATCGGCTTCGTCTGCTGTGACGGTTTTATCACCGCAGGCCGGCGAAAAAATTCTTGACCTTTGTGCGGCGCCGGGCGGCAAATCTACACAGATAGCTTCTCTTATGGGTGGCAAAGGACTTTTGTGGTCAAACGAAATAATCCCTAAGCGCGCAGAAACACTGCTTTCAAATCTTGAACGCGTCGGAGCGAGGAATGCGGTTGTTTCATGCTGCCATCCAGATGTTTTGTGCCACAGGCTGCAAGGCTTTTTCGACCGTGTGCTTGTAGACGCCCCGTGCTCTGGGGAGGGCATGTTCCGCAGAAGCGACGAGGCAGTGCGCGACTGGAGCCCGGAACACGTAAAAGCCTGTGCCACAAGGCAACTTGCCATACTTGAAAGCGCTTCGCTTGCCATAAAGGAAAACGGTGTGCTTGTTTATTCAACTTGCACGTTCTCACAAGAAGAAAATGAAGGGGTGATTTCTGCTTTTTTAAAGAACCATACGGATTTTGAAATTGAAGACTGCGGTGTATCTTTTGGAAGGCCTGCTTTTCTTCCGAAAGCGCGCCGCATATTTCCCATGGACGGCGGTGAAGGCCATTTTGTTTCAAAAATGCGCAGGCTTTCAGCAAACCAATGCTGTTTAGAATACTGCCATCCGAAAGAAGGCAGGGAAACAGAACCGGCAAGAGAGCTTTTTGAAAAAATTCTTTCAGAAGAACCGAAACAACATGTTGTACGCTGCCGTGACAGGTTTTATATTCTGCCGGACTTTTTCCCTCAGACAGATGTTGACAGCCTCGGTGTGATGCGCGTAGGCATTTTGGCCGGAACGCTACACCCGGGAAGGGTTGAGCCTGCACATGCGCTCTATATGGCGGCCAATCCGGAGGAGCTGCGTAATGTTGTCAGTTTTGCGCATGATTCAAAAGAAATATCAGCTTTTCTTCATGGTGAAGAATTGGAGGTGCCGTCATCGGAAAAGGGCTGGTGCGGCGTAGCCGTTGACAGCGTTATGACAGGTTTCGGGAAATGCTCTTCCGGGCACTTAAAAAACCATTATCCAAAAGGTCTTCGGAATGCCATTTAGTATAATAGCATATTAAAGTTTTAAAGATTGCAGGATTAATTCTTGAAATCATATGCAGGAAATGATATAATCGTAAACAATTATCAAATTAATGTTGTTAAATAATATGAAAGAAGGAATTTGTAATGCAGGAAATCCGCTATGAACTTACGAAAAGCCCAAAGAAAAAGCCGGCTCCAGGAGACCCGCTTCCATTTGGGACGATTTTTACGGACCACATGTTCGTAATGGATTACAAGGGGGGTAAAGGCTGGTATAATCAAAGAATTGTACCGTATGAAAAGCTCCAGCTTGACCCGGCTGCAATTGTTCTGCATTATGCGCAGGAATCCTTCGAGGGCATGAAAGCATATCGCACACCGGACGGTTCAATTCAGTTGTTCCGCCCAGATAGAAATGCCGCACGTTTCAAATCTACAAATGAGCGTATGTGTATGCCGACTATACCTGAAGATGATTTTGTGGAAGCGGTAAAGGCGATTGTAAAAACGGAAAAAGACTGGGTTCCGTCGAGGCCGGGCGAATCACTTTACATACGCCCATTTTCGATTGCAACTGAAGCGCATCTTGGCGTAAAGCCTTCGGATACTTATGAGTTTATTATTATATGCTGCCCGGTGGCCGCTTATTATTCGACAGGCCTTAGCCCTGTTAAGATTTATGTTGAAGACAAATACATCCGTGCTGCGCCTGGTGGAACAGGGTATATCAAATGCGGCGGCAACTATGCGGCATCTTTGATTTCCCAGGAAACGGCAGAGTCGCTCGGTTACAGCCAGACGCTTTGGCTTGACGGCGTGGAGCGCAAGTATGTTGAAGAAGTTGGCTCAATGAACTGCTTCTTTAAGATCAACGGCACAGTTTACACTGCGCCTACTGTGGGCACTGTTCTTCCCGGGGTCACGCGTATGTCATGCATTGAGCTACTCAAAAAATGGGGCTACAAGGTTTCAGTGGACCGCCTTCCAATCGTTGATGTTATGAAGGCTTCGAAAGAAGGAAAGCTGGAAGAAGTCTTTGGCACAGGGACCGCTGCTGTAATTTCTCCAGTCGGCGAACTGCGCTACAAAGACGATGTTGCATTAATCAATGGCGGCAAAACAGGTAAGCTCACGCAGAAGCTTTATGATACACTTACAGGTATCCAGTGGGGTACACTGCCGGATGACATGGGCTGGACAACAAAGGTCTGCTGACAGGCTTGTAATATAAGGACATTTTTTAGAATTAAAAAGAGCCACTCCGCAGTAAAAGTGCAGAGTGGCATTTTTGTGGAGGACTTAGTGCGCAGTATAACTTTTGCGGTGCCTGACAGTTACGATGGAATTACTCTTCGCAGTTTCCTTCGGAACTATATCCATCTTTCAGCGCGCCAGACTGCAAAACTTAAACGGGTACATGGTGGCATTACGCGGCAAGGCAAAACAGTTACAGCGCCGGAACGGCTCCGTGGCGGAGAGAGCGTTACTGTAACATTCCCTGACGACGAAAAAATAATACCTCCTGAGCCAATGCCTCTCACCGTAATTTATGAAGATATGGATATTATTGCTGTGAACAAGCCAGCTGATATGGCAATGTACCCATGCCCTGGCCACGGTAGCGGAAGCCTTGCAAACGCCGTATCGTACCATATGTGCCAGTCTGGTGAAAGCTGCGCTTTCAGGCCGGTCTACAGGCTCGACAAAGACACTACCGGAATTGTCCTCCTCGCGAAGCATCCATTTGCGGCGGCACAGCTTTCAGGGAAGGTTAAAAAAACGTATCTCGCGGTTTGTGAAGGTATGCTGCCGCAGAGCGGAATAATTAACAGCCCAATTGGGCTTAAACCCGGCCATACAATTCAACGTGCCGTAATGCCGGACGGCTTGAAAGCTGTAACACAGTGGCGGACGCTGAAGTATAATAATTTATGCAGCTTTACAGCCATTCATCTGAAAACAGGGCGCACCCATCAGATTCGCGTCCACTTTTCGAGCATTGGCCACCCGCTTGCCGGCGACGACATGTATGGTGGAAACGTTTCTGTGATAAAGCGTCAGGCGCTTCACTGTGCAGAGATAAAATTTTGCCACCCAGTAAGCGGCAGAATGGTAAAGCTTCGTGCCCCTATGCCGGATGATATGCTAATCCTGTCGGACAGCATAAAATAATAATGAATAAAAATTCATTATTATTCGCTTATTAGCTTGATATATGTATATTTATGCTATATAATATTTATATTCCAATCAAAACATACATAGATCAAAGAGGGGAAAGTCATGAAAAAACTGAAAGCAATTATGGCTGCAATACTTGCAACTGCAGCAGTTATTCCATTTACAGCGTGTGCGCCGAAAAACAGCGACACCATAACCATGTCGACAAATGCTGAGTTTGAGCCATTCGAGTACAAAGAAAAAGATAAAATCGTAGGCATCGATGTTGACATTGCAAACAAGATTGCAAGCAAAGCAGGCAAAAAACTGAAAATCAACGATGTGGATTTTGACTCGCTTGTAACGGAACTTAAGACAAACAAATGCGACTTTGTGGCTGCAGGCATGTCGATTACTGATGACAAAAAGAAAAACGTAGATTTTTCAATCCCGTATTTTGATGCGGCGCAGTCTATTATTGTGCGCAAAGGCAGCCCAATTAAGTCGCGCAAAGACCTGAATGGCAAAAAGGTTGGCGTTCAGCAGGGCACAACAGGTGATACATACTGCACTAACCAGGACGGGAAAAATGACCTGCATGTTAACACTGTACGCCTTAACAAAGGCGCCGACGCAATAACTGATCTTATTAACGGCAAGCTTGATGCCGTTGTAATCGATGATTTCCCCGCTCAAAAATTTGTATCCAAAAATTCTGATAAAATTGTAAAGCTGCCGGAAGCGCTTACAGTTGAGCACTATGCAATAGCAGTTAAAAAAGGAAATGCAGAACTGCTTAACACCATAAACGGTGTTTTAAAAGATATGAAGTCAAGCGGTGAACTCGATAAAATCGTAAACAAATATAAATCATCACTGGAAAACCAGTAAATAGCAGCGGATGGCGTAAATCCAATTATATTATCAGTCATCGCAGTTGGGAGAAGTAAGATGTTTCAATTTCCTGCTTTTATTTCCATGTCGTTCTTTTCTGATATAGGGGACCAGTTCTATCAGTCGTTTGTAGAAGATGGCCGCTATATGTACATTGTCGAAGGCCTTGGTGCCACACTGCTCATCACCGTTTTTGCTGTGCTGATTGGCGTTGTGCTTGGAACTGTTGTTTCACTTGTGAAAGTTGCGCACAACAATAACCCCAAAAAACTACGGATAGCGAATGGGATATGTTCGCTTTACCTTACAATTATCCGTGGCACGCCTGTTGTTGTGCAGCTGATGATTATGTACTACGTGATTTTGAGCGCTACTAATGTAGACAAAATTGTCGCAGCAATTCTTGCATTTGGGATCAACTCAGGTGCTTATGTTGCCGAAGTGATACGGGGCGGCATAATGTCTGTTGATCGCGGCCAGATGGAAGCGGGGCGTTCCCTTGGGCTGAGCCAGCGCACGACAATGGTTAAAATCATATTTCCGCAGGCATTGAAAAATGTTCTTCCAGCTATAGGAAATGAATTTATTTCTTTACTCAAAGAAACATCTGTAGCAGGCTACATCGGTATCCAGGACTTAACTAAAGGCGGAGACATTATACGCAGCCAGACATATCTTGCGTTTATGCCGCTGATTATAACTGCGCTTGTTTATCTTGTGATTGTTGTTGGGCTGAGTGCTTTGCTGACAAAATTTGAAAGGTGGCTGCGCAGAAGTGATTACCGTTAAAAATCTTCATAAAAGCTTCAATACGCTGAATGGCCCGGTTGAGGTTCTTAAGGGGATTAATCAGGAAATAAAACATGGCGAAAAGGTCGTTATCGTTGGCCCTTCAGGGTCAGGAAAAAGCACATTTCTGCGCTGCATTAATCTTTTGGAACAGCCAACAAGCGGTGAAATCTGGTTTGAAGGCAAGCAGATAAATGCCACGGGCTGCGATGTAGATCAGCTGCGCAGAAAAATAGGCATGGTGTTTCAGCATTTCAACCTTTTCCCGCACCTGACTGTACGCCAGAATATAACGCTTGCACCTGTAAGCCTTAAACTCGAAACGCAGGATGAAGCTGATGAACAGGCGCAGCAACTTCTGAAGCGTGTTGGCCTTGAAAGTAAAGCAGACTCTTTCCCGGGGCAGCTTTCAGGCGGGCAGAAGCAGAGGATAGCCATAGTCCGTGCTATGGCCATGCAGCCGGACGTGATGCTGTTTGACGAGCCTACTAGTGCTCTCGACCCGGAAATGGTCGGAGAAGTGCTGCAGGTTATGAAAGAACTTGCAGAAGCCGGAATGACTATGATAGTTGTTACCCATGAAATGGCTTTTGCACGTGAAGTGGCTACACGTGTGCTCTTTATGGAAGACGGAAATATTCAGGAAGAAGCGCCTCCTAAAGAATTTTTCAGTCATCCTAAAAGCCCGCGCCTTCAGAATTTTCTCTCTAAAGTACTTTAACCGCCTTAAAATTTATGTTAAAATTAAGGGTACGATTTTATCGTACCCTTAATTTCACATTTTTCGAAAAATCGCACATCAATTTTCATAAGGACAAGTAACGAATAACAGAAAAAGCGTAAATTTTTTAAAGGGAGCTTTAATAATGGAGAAAATTGCAAGTTTCTGCGTTGACCATACAAAACTTCTTCCAGGGATTTATATTTCACGTATAGACGGCGATATCATTACTTATGATATTCGTATGGTAAAGCCAAACACTCCGCCTTATCTTCCAAATGGCGCGCTTCACACAATCGAACATCTTTTTGCTACATTTGCCCGAAATTCAGAATATGCTGACCGGGTAATTTATTTTGGCCCAATGGGCTGCCGCACTGGTTTTTACTTTCTTCTGAGAAATGTTCCCCAAAAAGAAACAATTAATCTGATTACCAGGATTTTCCGCCAGATTGCTGATTATGAGGGTGAGGTTCCAGGAGCCACCGCATCAGAATGCGGAAATTACCGTGAACATGACCTTGTGGGCGCAAAAGAACGTGCAAAAGAGTTTCTGCCAGTAATTGAAAATTGGGACGAAACGAAATTAAATTATAATAAGTAAACACTTGCTTTTCAGGCAGCACCGCACGTATTGTAAATTGCAGAGGTTTTTCCCAGATATTAAAAATGGTAGATGGAATATATTATTTTTGCTATGCTATTTATACTGCTGCGAATGGTTACAACTTAGTTTCTTTTTTCTAAAATTGCTTTACTTTTTACAATAAAAAAGCAAGTTTTTGTTGAATTCATTAAAATATACTTTACTGATTTTATTAAGGTTGACTTTTCCTCTTTTGTGTATTATCATCAATAAGTGTGTTAAGATGCTCTATAAGAGTTCTTATTTACAAAAATATATGAATAAAGCATAAAAGATTATACGATAATCTTTATGGGCGATTATAATATTTTTGAAGAATGTATGGAATGTTTAAAGATATTACTGCCATCTTAAAAATGCTTTGTTTTAGATTGGAGCGTACCGCATTGGATAAATTCGTGATAGAAGGCGGTAACCGTCTTACGGGTGAAATAACAATAAGCGGTGCAAAAAATGCCGCTATTGCAATTATTCCGGCAACCATTCTATCAGACGGCGTGTGCCGTATCGAAAATGTCCCAGATATAAAAGACGTAAATAAAATTACGAAGATTCTCTACGATATGGGGGCAAAAATACGCGTCGTCAACAAGTCTACGCTTGAGATCGATACATCGACGATTCATACTTATGTAGTTTCGGAAGAACTCGCACGCCAGATGCGTGGCTCTTATTACCTTATGGGCGCGCTGCTTGGAAGGTTTCACCATGCCGTTGTAACTATGCCTGGCGGATGCGATTTCGGCGTACGCCCGATTGACCAGCACCTGAAAGGGTTTGCAGCACTCGGCGCAAAATACCGGATCGAGTCAGGCATGGTAGATATTTCGGTTGACAAATTGGTTGGAAACAGCATCTATCTTGATGTTGCCTCAGTTGGGGCGACTGCCAACATTATGCTTGCCGCAACAAAAGCGGAAGGCACTACGGTAATTGAAAATGCTGCAAAAGAACCGCATATTGTTGACCTGGCAAATTTTTTAAACTCTATGGGAGCCGATATACGCGGAGCCGGTACAGATGTAATCAAAATTTTTGGAGTCAAGCATCTTAGCGGGACTTCCTATTCGATTATTCCAGACCAAATTGAGGCTGGAACGTATATGGTTGCCGCAGCAGCGACATGCGGTGATGTCCTAATAAAGAATGTAATCCCTAAGCATCTGGAATCGATTTCAGCAAAGCTTGAAGAGATGGGCGTGAAGCTTGAAGAATTTGATGATTCTATACGTGTAAGCAGGAGCGGCAAGCTTAACAAGTGCAACATCAAAACTATGCCGCATCCCGGATTCCCAACAGACATGCAGCCGCAGATTGCGGTACTGCTTTCTATTGCAAACGGAACAAGCATTATAAATGAAAATGTGTGGGACAACCGTTTCCGTTATGTTGCGGAATTGAAACGGTTGGGTGCGCAGATTTCTGTCGATGGTAAGCTTGCTGTTATAGAAGGTGTTGACCACCTAAATGCGGCACCAGTAAGGGCTACTGATTTGCGTGCTGGGGCTGCGCTTGTAATTGCCGGCCTTTGTGCGCATGGTACTACTGAAATTGAGAATATCCAGCAGATTGAACGCGGATATGAGTCAATTGACAAAAAGCTTCAGAAATTAGGGGCAAATATCACCCGGGTCCATATTCCGGAACCGGAGGCTGAACAGGCCGGATAATCAAAAGGCTGTTTCATCAGCCTTTTTTATTTTAATCTGATATGAGGGATATAATGGCAAGATTTTGTCCGCTTTTCAGCGGAAGCAGCGGCAACAGCTATTACATAGGCTCGGCAAATGAAGGCATTCTTATAGATGCTGGCAGATCTGCAAAGCAGATTTCTAATATGCTTGATAACTGCCAGATAGATGTGGAAGCCATTAGGGGCATTTTTATTACACATGAACATTCAGACCATGTTTCAGGCCTACGTGTGTTTGCTTCAAGGTATCATATACCTGTCTACGCTTCATCAGGCACGCTTTCTCAGTTGGAGTCGATGAACTGCCTCAACAATAAGTTTACAAGCGAAGCCATAGGCTCTGAGTGGGTAACATGCGGCGGAATGATGGTTAGGGCCTTTCCAATATCCCATGACAGTGCGGAATGCGTCGGCTACCGCATTAAAACGAAAGATGGAAGGCAGATTGCGCTTTCTACAGACTTAGGCTATATGTCAGATGATGTGCGCAATAACCTTAATGGTGCCGACATGATTGTGCTCGAATCAAATCACGACGTTGGTATGCTGGAAAACGGGCCTTATCCTTATCCGCTTAAACGGCGTATTCTCTCGAAAACCGGTCATCTCTCAAATGATGACTGTTCTGCTGAGTTGTGCGGATTTGTTAAAAGCGGCTCCACACGTTTCATGCTAGCCCACCTAAGCAAAGAGAATAACACCCCTGATTTAGCTTACCAGACGGCTCTCTGTGCGCTTGAGATGTCAGGCATGAAGCAGGGGAGGGATTTTGAGCTTTATGTTGCCCCGCGCCAAAACGCGCAGGGCAGAATGGTTATATTTTAACAATGGAAAAAATTAATTTGGTTTGTGTCGGAAAACTAAAAGAAGAATACTGGCGCAGTGCCTGCAATGAGTACCAGAAGCGTCTCAAGCCATTTTGCAGGTTTTCGGTTGTTGAGATTCCGGAGTCACGTTTGCCGAAAAAGCCTTCGCAAATGCAGATTTTGAAAGCCCTTGCACAAGAAGGTAGGCTTCTTTTCGAAGCTGCCGGCAGTTCTGCCAAATTTGCATTGTGTATTGAGGGTAAAGAATTGTCCTCAGCTATGCTTGCACAAAAAATTGAGGGCTACGGCTTGAGGGGAATTGACACCATAAGTTTCATAATTGGAAGTTCATACGGCCTGAGTAGCCAGGTAAAGCAGGATGCTGATTTTCGCCTTTCCATGTCACCAATGACGTTTCCGCATCAGCTTGCAAGAGTGATGCTCTGTGAGCAAATTTACCGCGCATTTGAAATTATAAATCATGGAAAATATCACAAATAAAATATCTTAATAAGATAAGCAAACGGCAAACAACTACAATATGCAGCTGTTTGCCGTAAATTATATTATATAGGAAAAGTCAGGCAGATTCTGTATGCTTAGACTTAAACTCTTTCTGCTTTTTTATAACTTTAAGTCGTGAAAACTCCTCGCGGTCTTTTTCTTCCAAAGCATCTGTTATTGTTTTGACAGTTATCTCAAACTTTGGAATCATGATATTCTTTAAGGCATTCGCGCGTTTCTGTGTCTTTTTTACGGCATCTGCCAAACGGTATACGCTGTTTTCAACTTCCGCAAGTTCAGCAGTAAGCCTTTTAACTTCCATGAACTTTTTGTATGTCTCATCAAGCAAAATATTAGAAGAATAAAGGCCAAAAGGCGCAGGGATTTCATTTTGCTTTTCAAGTGATACCATAGGGATCTCAACACCCATTACGCTGCGATATGCAATATTAAGGCCGTTTTCCACAGGCACGGTTTCTGCAAGTTCCTTACATATGCCAAGTGTGATATTTGAACGCTGCAGCAGCGCATAAGCTTCCTTATATGCCTTATCGATTTTTCCCTGAATTTTTGATGCACGGTCTATAAGTGCCATCATTTCACGTACAAGGATATTGCGCTTTCTGTCGAGCAATTCAAAACCTGTGCGTGAAAGCTCAAGCGTCTTTTTTGTCGCCAAAAGATTGCCTTTTGTAGGTACTGCCTGGTTATTCATTTACTGCCTCACCTTCCGGTGCAGGCTCATTGCCGCTTATCAGGCCAGATGTGTTTAGGCAACCCTTTTCGCTTGCATTAGCCTGCTGCACACGCTTTTTTGCAGGCTCATAGTATTTGTCAAGTGTAGCATCATCCAGGCGGTCAAGCGACTCACGCGGAAGAATCGTAAGCAGTTCCCAGCCTAAGTCAAGGCTTTGCTCAATTGTGCGGTTTTCAGAAAACCCCTGATTGACAAACTTTGACTCAAACTGCCTGCCAAATTCCAAGTATTGCTTATCTTCCGGTGAAAGTTCTTCTTCGCCTATAACTGAAGCAAGCGAGCGGGCGTCCATAACTTTCGCGTAAGCAGCAAAAAGCTGGTTAGAAAGTGCGGAATGGTCTTCACGCGTATACCCTGCGCCTATGCCATCTTTCATCAGACGGGAAAGAGATGGCAAAACAGCAACCGGCGGATAAATGCCTGAAGCATCAAGCGAACGGTCAAGGACGATTTGGCCCTCTGTAATATATCCTGTCAAATCAGGTACAGGATGGGTGACGTCGTCGTTCGGCATTGTTAAAATCGGTATCTGTGTCACCGAGCCGGGCTTGCCGCGAATCATTCCGGCACGTTCATAGATGGACGCAAGGTCAGAGTAAAGATAACCCGGATACCCCTTCCTGCCCGGAATTTCACCTTTTGATGAGCTGAATTCACGCAGTGCTTCGGCATAAGATGTCATATCTGTCATAATGACAAGGATATGCATTCCAAGCTCAAAAGCGAGATACTCAGCCACTGTAAGCGCGCAGCGCGGCGTAAGAATCCTTTCGATAATAGGGTCATTTGCAAGATTAATAAACATTACAACGTGCTGAAGAATGCCGGACTCATCAAATGAGCGGCGGAAATAGTCGGCGACATCCTCTTTAACACCCATTGCGGCGAAGACGATGGCAAAGTTTCCGTTTTCAGCACCTGTGATTTTTGCCTGACGTGCAATCTGAATGGCAAGCTCATTGTGTTTCATGCCAGAGCCTGAAAAGATAGGCAGCTTTTGGCCGCGGATAAGTGTCATGAGTACGTCTATTGTGGAAATGCCTGTGTTGATATAGTTCTTAGGATATAAACGGGAAACTGGATTTATTGGTGTGCCGTTGACGTTTGCTTTTTTTACAGGAAAAACATCTCCGAGCCCGTCAATAGGGCGGCCTGCACCGTCAAATACACGGCCGAGGATTGAAGGGGAAAGAGGCATTTCCATCGGGTGGCCAGTAAGCCTTGTGCGTGTGTTAGTCAAAGAAATCCCACGTGTTCCCTCAAAGACCTGGATGACAACGCGTTTGCCGTCAATCTGGACTATTCTTCCCTGACGCATTGTTCCGTCGTCAAGACGGATATCGACAATTTCCTCAAATGAAGCGTTGTCAACATTGTCAAGGACAATCAAAGGGCCATTTATATCTTTTACTCCGATATAGTCAATAATCATATGCGACCGCCTTCCAATGAAAGATTTTCAACCATTTATTCTATGCCGATACGATTCCGGCCAGTTTGTCGTCAATATCTTTCATATAGTCATCAAACATTTCCGGCTTGTCATTTGGAATATCATATTTCATCTTAATCAGTTTATCAAAAAGGCCGGTATGGATAATGCTTGAAATCGGGACACTGGCAGAAATAAGTTGCTTTGATTTTTTGTAGAGATGAAGGATAACCTTCATCATAAGCTTTTGCTTTTCAAGCGGCACATAGGTATCTTCTTTGTGGAAAGCATTCTGCTGTAAAAATCCAACGCGGATGACACGTGCGGTTTCAATAGTCAGCTTCTGATCATCAGGAAGAACGTCAGAACCAATCAGCTTTACAATTTCCATCAGCTTGTTTTCCTGCTGCAGAATTTTATTGATTTCTTTTCTATAAGTTATAAATTCTTTTCCCTCATGCTCTTCGTACCACGGGTCAAGGTCGGTAAAATATTCACTGTAGCTCTGCATCCAGTTAATCGCCGGATAGTGCCTTGCATAGGCAAGATTCTTGTCGAGTGCCCAGAAGCAGCGGGTAAAACGCTTTGTGTTCTGTGTAACTGGCTCCGAAAAATCTGAACCCTGCGGTGAAACGGCGCCGATTATAGTCACTGAACCTATAGCACCGTTTAGCGTTTCGGACATTCCTGCACGCTCATAGAATTCAGCAAGACGGCTTGGCAGATAAGCAGGGAAACCTTCCTCAGCAGGCATTTCCTCAAGGCGGCCTGAAATTTCACGGAGCGCTTCAGCCCAGCGTGAGGTTGAGTCAGCCATCAGAGCAACATGATACCCCATGTCGCGGTAATATTCACCGAGTGTAATGCCTGTGTAGATCGAAGCCTCACGCGCGGCAACAGGCATATTGCTCGTATTAGCTATAAGAATGGTTCTGTCTGTCATCGGCCGACCTGATTTAGGGTCTATCAATTCAGAAAACTCATCAAGCACCTGGCTCATTTCGTTTCCGCGCTCTCCACAGCCAACATAGATAATTATGTCAGCATCGCACCACTTTGCCAACTGGTGTTGTGTCATTGTTTTGCCTGTTCCAAATCCGCCAGGTATAGCCGCGGTGCCACCTTTTGAAATAGGGAAAAGCGTATCTATTACACGCTGGCCTGTAATAAGCGGAATAGTTGGCTGTTTATGCTGCAAAACAGGGCGAGGCACACGGATTGGCCATTTTTGGCAAAGAGTAAGTTTATGGATTGTGCCGGCATCGTCTCTGAGCTCTGCTACTGTGTCATTTACATGATATTTGCCATTTGGCTGAATTTTTGTGACGGTTCCAGAAATAGCAGGTAGAACCATACATTTATGGCGAACAGCAGGTGTTTCCTGGCATTCGGCATATACAGCCCCACCTTTAAGTTTATCGCCAGGCTTTACGGTGATTGTAACGTCCCATTCGCGGTTTTCGTCGAGCGATGGAACACTGCTGCCGCGTGAAATAAACGATCCGCTCTGTTTGGCTATTTCTTTAAGAGGACGTTCGATCCCGTCAAAAATATTGTCAAGCAGGCCCGGGCCAAGTGTAACGTTCATAGGGCTTCCAGTGCCATAGACAGGCTCGCCCGGACGCAGGCCGGTTGTTTCCTCATAAACCTGGATTGTTGTTTTTTCATCGGAAACGCCTATCACTTCGCCTACAAGGCGTTCATTGCCGACAAAAACCATTTCCATCATGGAAAAGCTGTGCGAATTGCGTACAGTCACAACAGGCCCGTTAATCCCATATATAAAATCCTGAGTGTCCAATTACTTCATCTCCGATGCAGAAATCCCTTTTAAACGTTGGCCAGCCCGGAATTGGCTTCAAACCATTGGTACTGGTCCGTCAGGAGAGTATCAAGCGTTTCATCCGCCAGTATATCCCGCTTGGGATGAGATGCTTTAATTCCACCAATTTTGATTGTATTGTCTACCTGAAATATGCAGTCATATCCTAAAGCAGACCGGACAGCGTCCTTATAATTTTCATCCTGTTTGCGCATATAAATCACAATTCCAGGCTCTGCAAAAAGTTTGCCGAATTCCTGTGCTGCTTTTTTTAAAAAAGCAGCATAGCCGTCAGTGCCTGTAAAGGCATTTAAGTTGTCAGTAGCTTTTGCAAAGACCTCTGAAGTAATTTGGCTGCGCCTTTTTAGCAATTCGCGGCGCGCATTCATAGCTCGCTTTGACATTTCCTGAGAAATTTTATTTCTCATTTGCGCGATTTTCTTTTGAATCATCCGGTAGCATTCAAGAAGAACCTGCTTTTCAGTTTCTTCAAGCTTTTTATTTTTGTATTCTGCAATTTCATTTTCAATCTGCCTGCGCTGCTCTTCTGCGTAATGGTTAATGGCAGCCGAAAATTTATCGCGTTTTTCTTCTTCAATATCTGTCATTCCAGCACCCCTGTTCTTCTGAGCTGCTTTAAATCTTTACACCGATTGCTTCACGGACATAGTTGGTAATAGTATCTTTTGTACAACCGTTGCCATGGCGATCTGGAATCTCGACGATCAGTGGACGGCGGCGGTTCAGCTTAATGTCGTAAATATCGGATGGACACATTGAAAGCAAGGCCTCGGTAATAAGGACGACGGCTATGTCATCATGGTCAATAGCATACTTCAGTGCTTTTTTAACTTCCACAGCCGTATGTGCGACCACTCCTTCAATGCCAGCGAGACGCATGCCTACTTGTGTGTCAACATTATCGCTGATAAGGTAAAATCGCATAACTTTCTTTTTCTCCGTTTCTGCTCAAACTTTTTGGAGCATCAGGATAGCAAGCAGAAGTCCGTAAATAGCAATACCTTCGCCAAGGGCTACGAATATAAGGCCTTTTGCAAAGTTTTTCGGGTTTTCGCCGGATGCGCCAATTGCAGCAGGAGCTGAAGTCGCAACAGCAATGCCGCCGCCAATTGATGCAAGTCCATCGGCAATTGCTATGCCTATCATCGACATACCCTTCTGGGAATCAGCAGGCTGTGAAGACGTTGTTGCCGGTGCGGCCGGTGTGCTGCCTGATGTCGCTGCTGAAGCGACGGCAGGCACAGCCATTGAGATAACACATACAGCTGCGAATGAAACGACCTGAGTGATGACGGCTTTCTTTTTGCTTGCTCCCTTTTTAACAGAATGAATCGCGTAAACTACAGAAGCGACCAGAAAAACGATCGGCAGAAACATAAAAACGATATCCATATTTTTTCCTCCTAAAATTCAATAAATATAAAAAATTAAGATTCAAATAATTATTAAATAATCATAAGAAATCAAGATCTCTAAAAGATAATTTAAGCTTTCTGACCTACAGCAACTGGGGTGTAAGGTCGGCCTGAACCATCATAAAAACGGCTGAAAAGCTCGTAAAACTCAAGCCTTAGCGACTGTACGCCTGAAAGCAAACCTTCAAGTGCAATAACAAAAGCATTGCCAAGTATGAGCACAAGAACATAGCCAATGCCGCCTCCGCAGAACTCTGCAAGCTTGAAAGTTACAAGCATCATGCCAGCATGTACAAGCACATAAGCCCCGATACGTATAAAGCTGATTGTATTTGTAAGATAGCTAAGTACATATTCGAAAACTTCAAAGAAGTTTTCCATAATCATTTCGCCCCAGCTTTCGGGCTTCCAGTCTGGCTTTCTTTCCATGAGGCCACCGAGTATATTACGGAACATCATAAGCACAAGCGGAATGACAATAAAGCACACTACATAAGCCGGTGTGAAAACTGACTTGCTGAATATTACCTGTTGGGCAAGGCCAAAAATAACGGCTGTGTAAAAAATGAACCCCGTTACTCCATTTGGGCCAAACAAGCCACTTGTATACTGCCTGCGTTTCAGCGATGCAAAAATATTAGTGAGTATTGCCAGCATTACCATAATGACGCCAAGGCCGATGGCAAAGTTAACAACGCCAACAGGATTGTCCATCACGGAAATTGGTTTCTGCGAAAGCCCAAATACTGCCTTGTACATTGGGTCAAGAGCGTGTTCAAGCCCAAATACGGAACCAAATAAAGTACCAACTATTGAAGACGCAATGCCGCAAGGTATCATCACACGCCCGAGAGCTGAGTGTTTCTTTTTCCAAAGCAGCAGCCCTATAAGGACTATGCAAAGCCCTTGACCAAGGTCAGCAAACATAAGGCCAAAGAAAAGAAAATAGGTAATTGCAACAAAAGCTGTTGGGTCTATCTCGTTGTAAGAAGGAAGGCCATAAACATCAATAAAGAGCTCAAATGGACGCCATAACTTTTTGTTGTTGAGTTTTATAGGTGGAGAATGCCTTAGCACCTCAGGGCTTGATGCCTTATCGAAAGAATATTTAACTGTTTTTAGATTGTCAAGCGATGCCTTCACGTCATTCTCTTTATCAGCCGGGACCCATCCAGCTATTATGAAATTGTCACCATAGCGTGCGGCGTAATGCCTCATGTCATAATATGTTGATTTTTCACTCAGCCACACATAAACACCAAAAAACGTCGACCGTTCTTTTTCCCAGTATGACTGGATTTCGGAATCAATATGCGCTATTTCGGTTTCAGAGTTCTTTTTCTTGCTGATAAAATCATTGATTGCAGATGAAACCGTCCCGCTGTATTCCTGCAGCGAAACACGCTCAAAATAGAGACCTGCAAAGATACGGTCGACTTCTTCAATCTGGTCGACTGGTGCACAGTACATTCCCCAGTAAAGCGCATTTTCAAATTTGCTGGGGAAAAATGCGACATAAGGGTTTTCCGTGTAGCTCGAAAGCTTTTTATAGCTTTCTTCAGGGAGTGACCCAAAACGTATTTTAACGAACTGACATTTTTTTAGCTCATCCAAATCCAGGTTAAGCCCGTCAAAGTGCCTTATTTTACCTATAGATGTATCGCAGTTTCTAATCTCATCGGTGCATTTCTGCTTCTCTGATAAAAGGCCATGCACTGAAGCAGAAAAAGAATCAATATATTTCTGCCAGTCCTGCACAGGCAGAACAGCTGTTTTTGGATAGCGTATACTTGAAAGTTCGCTTTTTTTGCCAATCGAATCAAGAATTTCCGCCAAAGTTCCCATCGGTTTTGAATATGGATTTGCTTCACTCACAGGCGAAAAGTCGGTTGTGTCGGAATAAAACGAAAGAGCATTATCAGGATGGAAAACGCGTGTTTTTCCAAGTGCTACTGTGGCTTCGTCCAATTCTTCCATTTTGCCGATCACATTTAGGAGTTCGATTTTTACGACAGCCAACGCAATAACTCCTTCCTTAAATTTAGAATTGGGACCCATAGGACATTATTAAACTTAAACATTCAGCTTGCGGTTTGATTATCTGATTGCTGGGGATCGTTGAGGATAAGGAGTTTTCTAATTTCATCCGGTGCAAGCTGATAGCGTTTTCCCTCAATGATAGTAATTATATTGCTCGTTTCAGTTTTGCTTAGGAAAACATACGAGATGAAAACAACAGCAGGATAAATTGAATAATTTATATAGTGCCTGCAAAGCCTGTAAACCATTCTGACTGGGAGCTCATCAAGGTAGGCATGCGGCATTTTAAGTATGCGTTTGCCAACAAATGTCTGAGCTAAAATCTGCTGCTCCTCTTTTTCAGTTCCTGCGTTCAACATTCTGTCAATTCTGTTGCTGCTGAAAAAGCCAGACGGCAAAAGTGCCTTCCTGGCCAATTCGGCACTCGCTCCATACTGGAATTTCATGCGCACTATGCGGACGTAATTGCCAAGGTCAAGGTAAGTGTTGCATATCTCGAGGAGCTGCTTCCGCGGTGTGCCCGAGAAATTGTTTCTGACGGTTTCAATTACGCCTGAATAAAAGTAATAGTAAAGTGCGTTTTCAATTTCAGCATAGCCAATGCGATTTTCCGATTTTTCAAGATATGGCATCATCAGTTTTTCGTAGGGTGTGTGCTGTATTACTTTTTTCAGGTCATCTTTGGTTTTAACTCTCGCAAGTGCACGAAGATTAAGCGCCGAGCCATGAATCATATAAGGTGGGAAAAAATACGATTTTTCTGCAGAAGCCCCTGAGTTTATGGAAATTACGGCGCGCAGCAGGTATTCAATTTCATCATGCTGCACAAGGCTTTTGGGAAAATGCGTGTTTATTTCCATCTCATATTTAGTGAGGGAAGCGTAATCCTCGGCCAAATGCTGCTTCAGTATCGATTCGAGACGGCCGCGGTGAAT
Source organism: Ruminococcaceae bacterium UBA1036 (assembly GCA_002316805.1). Lineage (GTDB taxonomy): Bacteria > Bacillota > Clostridia > Oscillospirales > Acutalibacteraceae > Thermocaproicibacter. The sequence continues at coordinate 77,722 of DCEF01000010.1, read as the reverse complement.
ATCACTTTCAGAAATGCCTGCAAGTGACTTGCTGTATGCAGTGTGATTTTTAAGGTATCCTGCAACTTCAGCAACGTCCTTACATTTCAGCAGCGCACTGTAATCCTCAGCACTAAGGCTTCCGCCGTAGCGTGTACGGGCTTTTGCAAGTATAACATTTGAGGACATTGAATTCAGCATTAAGAAATGCCTCCAGTCACTCGCTTAGTTATCTCTGCAACCCATTCGCTGCCCTTTTCGGCATACATGGCATTAGTCCTCTGCATAGTCTGCTTGTTTTTTTTGTCTGTTTCTTTCCATGCCCTTTCGGCAGCTTCCCTTTCTTTGGGTTCAAGTTTTGCTATGCGGTTTTTTGCTTCCTCAAGATATTTATCGCGTATTTCTTCGCGCTTTTTCGGGATTTCTTTTTCAGAGTCCAATTTTTCTTTCTGAGCAGAATCTGTTATTTTCCGTGCCTGACGGTCCATATCTACGATTTGCTTCATAAGATCTTGCATGTATTAAAGCACCTCCAGTTCTACCTGTAGAAATTTGGACAGGAACACATTATATTCTTAAATATCTCCGTTTTCAAGAAAATCTATCGTTAAATATAACAAACTAATTGAAGAATAATATAGTGAAAGTGCTAAATATGAGATCCGTTAATTCTTTAAACTCTGCAAAGGTGCAGGGAAGCGTCCGCCGCGACTAATAAATTTCAGTGGGGAATAGCGGTTTACTTCCATGACTGGCCCACCGCCAAGAAGCCCGCCGAAGCTGAGCTCATCGCCTGCTTTTTTGCCTATTGCCGGAATTAGGCGGACTGCTGTGGTTTTGCTGTTTACAAGCCCTATTGCAGCTTCATCGGCAATGATTGCCGAGATAATTTCAGGCGGAACATCTCCAGGTATGACTATCATGTCGAGGCCTACGGAGCAGACGGCCGTCATGGCTTCAAGCTTAGTGATTGAAAGGGAGCCACAGCGCGCCGCATCTATCATTCCGGCATCTTCAGTAACTGGTATAAAAGCACCTGAGAGACCGCCAACGTGCGAGGAAGCCATTATTCCGCCTTTTTTTACGGCGTCATTGAGAAGCGCGAGGCATGCGGTAGTGCCATGAGCACCGCAGCTTTCAAGGCCCATTTCCTCTAGAATATGGGCTACGGAATCACCGACGGCAGGTGTTGGCGCAAGCGAAAGGTCGACTATCCCGAACGGCACGCAAAGCCGTTTTGATGCTTCCTGTGCTACAAGTTGCCCCATACGCGTAACTTTAAAAGCTGTTTTTTTCACAATGTTTGCAACTTCCGCAATGTCGCAGTCGCCGGCTTTTTTAATCGCGGCACGCACAACGCCAGGTCCAGAAACACCTACGTTGATTTCGCAGTCTGGTTCGCCAGGTCCCTGGAAAGCGCCTGCCATGAACGGGTTGTCTTCAGGCGCATTGCAAAAAACGACAAGCTTTGCGGGGCCTATGCAGTTCCTGTCGGCTGTGGCTTTTGCCGTATCCAGTACAATATGCCCCATTTTTGCTACGGCGTCCATGTTTATGCCTGCCTTTGTAGTGCCGACGTTTACAGATGAGCAGACGAGGTCGGTGCGGCTCAAGGCTTCCGGAATGCTTTGGATAACGGCGTAGTCGCCTGGGGCAAAGCCTTTCTGCACAAGTGCTGAGTATCCGCCGATAAAATTTACCCCGATGGTTTTGGCGGCACGGTCAAGTGCCAGCGCAAAACGCACCGGGTTTTTGCCTGGGCAGGCGGCGGCAACCATGGAAATAGGCGTTACTGAAACGCGCTTGTTGATTATTGGAATGCCATATTCCTTGCTTATATCTTCACCAGTTTTTACAAGATTACCAGCGTAATGGCATATTTTATCGTAAATTTTATCACATGCTTTATCGACGTCCGAGTCAATGCAGTCAAGCAGTGAAATTCCCATTGTGATGGTCCTTACGTCCAGGTTTTCATCATCAATCATATGTATGGTCTCAAGAATATCATCCGTATTTATCATTTTCCAGCCTTCTTCATAAATGTTGTTTTACCATCAGATATGGTGCATTGAATTGTAAATATCCTCGTGTACCGTATGAATTGAAATGCCCATTTCCTTACCAGCTTCAGTAAGTTCATCTGCAAAACAGCTGAACGGCACGTCGCACTTTGATATGTCTACAAGCATTATCATAGCGAAAAGGTTTTCAGTCACAGACTGGGTCACATCGGTTACATTTACCTCATGCTTTGCGCAGATGCCGGATACGCGTGCCAAAATGCCGACTCTGTCTTTGCCAATAACTGAAATTACAGTATGCATATTCTTCCCCCATTATATCTTTTTGAATAAGTATGCACGTGAAAATAATTTTTGTCAAGTTCACTTAAATTTGCTATAAAGAAATATAAATTATTCTAAACAGCAATTTGCTAAAAAAACTAAATGCACCGTTTAATAAAATATCTATTTTTTATCTATAATAATGTTGTTTATTATGTTAATATAACATAAACAATAGCATATCGTTTAATATGCAGATTTAGTGGTGCCAGAATAACATTGATGTTGGACGATTGGAGGGGTATTCATTACAAAATGAAATACAGATATATTGTAGACAGCCATATTCATACCGATTGTAGTAAAGACGCGGCAGATTCAGCCATGATGATGTGTGAAAGCGGTGCGCGGCTTGGGCTGTACGCTCTTACGGTGACAGACCACTGCGAATGCAATGCCTTTTCGAGCGAAGGGTATGACCGCTCTGTCGTTCAGTCCTATTTTGAAGCTAAAAAGGCTGCGGCTGTGTTCAGCGGCCGCCTTCACGTTTTGGCCGGCGTGGAGCTTGGCCAGCCTGTGCAAAATCCAGACGCTGCCGATAAGGCGCTTAACTCATGCGCTTTTGATTTTACACTTGCTTCTGTGCACAATGTGAGGGGAAAGGCCGACTTTTACAGGCTTGACTATTCGCATGAGAATATAGAGAGCCTCCTCAACAGTTATTTTGATGAAATCATGGAAACTATTGAATGGGGAAATTTTGATTCCCTTGCGCATTTAACATATCCATGGCGCTACATTGTCGGCGAGCATAAAATACCGATACATATGGAAAAGTGGAATAACCGTATCGACGAGGTGCTCAAAGCGCTTATCAGCAGGCAAAAGGCTTTGGAGATCAATACGTCAGGTTTCCGCCAGAGGCTCGGTGTTTCAATGCCCGATATTTCTGTGTTAGAACGGTACCATCAGCTTGGCGGCAAGCTTGTAACAATCGGCTCGGATGCACACCGCTGGGCAGATGTCGGTGCGGGAGTTGAGCAAGGCATGGATGTACTCTGCAAAGCCGGTTTCCACCATTTCATGATTTATATTTTTCACAAGCCGCAGGTTCTGCCGCTTGGCTGAAATGGAAAGGAGTGCTTATAAAAATGGATCAATTGCTTTCCCTTCTAAACGAAAATGCGAGGCTCACAACAAAGCAGCTTGCCGTAATGCTTAACATTTCTGAAGATGAAGTGACGAAAAAAATCGCGCAGTATGAAAAGGACGGTGTTATCCGCGGCTACAAAGCCCTCGTGAACTGGGAAAAAGTCGACAAAAATAAATCGAGTGCGCTTATTGAGCTGCGCGTGTCGCCTAAGCGCGACCGCGGGTTCGACGAGATTGCCAACCGCATAATGCAGTTTGAAGAAGTAGACAGCGTGTACCTTATGTCCGGCGGGTATGACCTCGCAGTTAAAGTACATGGCAAGAGCATGCACGATATAGCGGTATTTGTAATGCGAAAGCTCGCTACGCTTGATTCTGTGCTTTCCACTTCAACGCATTTCATACTAACACGCTATAAAGACGGCGGTGTTATACTTGATCCTGAAGGCGAACAGGATGAGCGAAGGAGTGTCTTCAGTGATTGATTACAGGCATGTGTTAAACAGCAATGTCCAGGCCTTGAAACCATCCGGCATCCGCCGCTTTTTCGATATTGCAAACGAGTTTGATGATGTGATATCGCTTTCAATCGGCGAGCCTGATTTCATGACGCCGTGGCATGTCAGGGAGGAAGCAATCCGCAATCTGCAAGACGGCAATACGTGGTATTCCCCCAACCGCGGCTTTTTGGAGCTTCGCAGGGAAATCAGTCATTTCATCAAACTGCACTACCATATAGATTATGACCCAAAAGCAGAAATACTCGTGACGGTAGGCGGCAGCGAAGCCATTGACCTTGCCTTGCGCTGCCTTGTTTCTCCGGGAGACGAAGTGCTCATTCCGGAGCCGAGCTTCGTCTGCTACAAACCGCTGACACAGATGGCTGGCGGCGTTCCTGTAGTGATAGAGACGAAAGAGGAAGAAAAATTCCGCCTTAAGCCGGAAGCGCTGCAGGCAAAGATAACGCCAAAGTCAAAAGTACTGATTTTGCCTTATCCAAACAATCCTACCGGGGCTGTTATGCACCGTGCCGACCTTGAAAAGATAGCTGACGTGGTAAAAGCAAACCACCTTATGGTCCTTTCGGATGAGATTTACAGCGAGCTTACATACGGCGACTCGCGCCATGTTTCATTTGCGTCGCTTGACGGCATGAAAGAGTGCACTGTCCTTGTAAACGGCTTTTCGAAGACATTTGCCATGACCGGCTGGCGGCTTGGCTATGCGGCCGCGCCAGAACCGATAATAACCCAGATGACAAAGCTGCATCAGTTCGGCATAATGAGCGCGCCAACAACGGCGCAGCACGCAGCGGTAGAAGCCCTTAAAAACGGTGAAAGCGATATCATAGAGATGCGTGAGCAGTACGACATGCGGCGCCGTTTAATTGTGGAAGGATTTAATTCAATGGGGCTGAGCTGCTTTGAGCCGGAAGGCGCTTTTTATGTTTTTCCGTGCATAAAAAGCACTGGCCTTTCGTCCGAAGAGTTCAGCAAGCGGCTCGTTTACAATGAGCGTGTTGCGGTTGTGCCGGGAAATGCTTTCGGCGACTGCGGCGAAGGGTATGTGCGCGTTTCATATTCATATTCCACAAAGCATATTATCGAGGCGCTTTCACGTATAGGGCGGTTTGTGAAAAAGGGGAAAGGACTTCCATGAAGGCTGACGCTCCGGCAAAAATCAACCTTGCACTTGATATTACGGGCTGTAGGGAAGACGGGTACCATTTGCTTAACATGGTTATGCAGAGCGTGTCGCTGTGCGATGAGATTTCTGCTGCAAAGGCAGAGGCGGGCGTACTTGAAGCCGTATGCGACGACGCGTCTGTTCCATGCGGCGCTGATAATACCGTTATGCGTGCCGCGCGCGCCTTTTTCGAAAAGACGTGCGTTTCTCCTGGCTTTGGCATAAGGTTTTATATTAAAAAGCGCATCCCGCAGCAGGCAGGCCTTGGTGGCGGCAGCACGGATGCGGCGGCGGCGCTTAGGCTCCTTAATAAGCTGTTTAATACGCGCTTAAGCGCTGGGCAGCTGCAGAGCATCGGGCTTATGGCGGGAGCAGACGTGCCGTTCTGTGTTGAAGGCGGCACGTCGTTTGTAAGCGGCATCGGGGAAAACGTTGTGCAGATTTCTTCCATGCCGCCATGCCATATAGTGCTCTGTCGCCCGGATGTCGGTATCAGTACATCCAAAGCATACTTAGACTATGACAGGCAACACTGCAAGCAAACATGCTGCTCAAGGCAAGTACGTAATGCGCTGCGGCTCGGCAACCTTACTGAAATTGGCAAATCGCTTGGAAACGCTTTCGAGCTTGCCGGTGTTCCGGATGAAATACATAAGATTGAAGAAAAAATGCTTGAGTATGGTGCTACCGGTTCATGCATGACGGGCAGCGGCTCGGCTGTTTTTGGAATTTTTACCGATTATGCCGAGGCTGCAGCATGCAAAAGCGGTTTGGCTTTAGAATACAAAATGACATTTTTATGCCGCCCTTTGCAAAGGCAGGAAATATTATAATATGAAAGGTGAGTTTGAAATGGAACAGAAAGGCCTTGGCTTTGAAGTAATGCACATCGGAATAAACTGCAAAGATGCCGGTGAGGCAGCAAAGACGGCCGAAGTGCTGAAAAACATATTCGGCTTTGAGAGCAGTGAAACACCTGTTTCGTTCTTTTCAACGAAGAAGATAGAGATTATGAAAAAAAATGGCGCAGGAGAGCGCGGGCATATAGCCATTGGAACAAACGATATCCACGCCGCGATAAAATACCTTGAAGGCAGGGGATATGGGTTTAATCAGGACAGCGCCGCTTATTTTCCAGACGGCAGGCTCAAATTGATTTACCTTAAGAATGAAATTGCGGGATTCGCTTTACATCTGCTTCAGAAATAGCTTGATTTACTGTAAAAACATCAAAAAACATCCGCTGCCTTAAAAACTGCAAGGCAGCGGATGTTGCTATTTAATATATTATAAAAGCTGTTTCACAGCGTGCCGAAAATGCGGTCACCAGCGTCACCAAGGCCAGGCACAATGTATCCATTTTTATTGAGATGGTCATCAACTGCGGCACAGTAAAGCTGAACGTCTGGGTGCGCCACAGTAAATGCCTTTATCCCTTCAGGTGCGGCTATTATGCACATGAATTTGATGCTTTTCGGATGGCTCTTTTTAATAATTGACACTGAATCTATTGAAGAACCGCCCGTAGCAAGCATTGGATCAAGCACGATAACGTCGCGCTGGTCAATGTCATTTGGGAGCTTGCTGTAGTACTCGACCGGCTTCAGTGTTTTAGGGTCACGGTAAAGGCCTATGTGACCCACTTTGGCGGCAGGCACAAGCGAAAGAACGCCGTCTACCATGCCGAGGCCTGCACGCAGAATCGGAATAAAAGCAAGCTTGCGGCCTGCTATAACTTTTGCCCTTGCGACACCAACCGGTGTTTCGACCGTTGTTTCTTCAAGGGGAAGGTCACGTGTCGCTTCATAGCATAAAAGCATCGCAATTTCACTTACAAGCTGGCGGAAATCTTTCGAGCCTGTGTTTTTGTCACGGAGATAAGTCAGCTTATGCTGTATCAGCGGGTGGTGCATTACTACGAGCTGATGTTTTGCAATTAAATCCTTAAACTGGTCCTCCGTATTCATATCCCTCATACTCCTCAAAATTAAAGTTCAACGCGCTCAATCGCGGAAATTTCATCAATACGCCTCTGGTGACGTCCGCCATCAAAAGGTGTGTTAAGAAACAGGCGTGTGAATTCGACGGCCTGTTCCTCGCTGATGACACGGCCGCCAAGGCACATAATGTTGGCATTGTTATGGCGGCGCGTTATCTCAGCACAGTAAGCGTTGTCACATACGGCCGCACGTATGCCCTTTACTTTATTTGCCGCAATGCTCATGCCAATACCTGTCCCGCAGCAGAGAATGCCTTTTTCAGCATTCCCTTCAGCTACAAAATGCGCAACTTTTGCAGCAAAAAGCGGGTAATCCACAGACTCCTCACTATCTGTGCCAAAATCCTTGTACTCGATTCTTTCGATGTCGAGATACTTTTTAATCACTTCTTTAAGGTGATAACCGCCGTGATCGGCTCCCAGTGCAATCATTTTTTCGTAAACCTCCACTTTGTTTTTTGTTTAAGGCACGTTCAGCCTGTGCCGGGCGAAGATAGACCGGCAGCAATGCAGCAGGGGAGACTGCTTTCCCATTCTGAAAAGCGGTTAACGCTGCTTTTGCAACACCGCTGGCGCGCTGGTAAATCAGCGGCTCAGGAGGAAGGATTGCTCCGGCTGACTGAAAGCCCTTGTTATTATAGCACAGTTTCGCGCCGTCACCAACAAGGAACAGCGGTTTGGGGTACTTCTCACATTCTTCTGCGAGGTCATTTGCAGCAATTGCACGGTCTTTTGTAATGCGCCTTAGCTGCCCGTGGTGCGCTTCAAAAACAGCATTGTACACCTGGCCGCAACGCGCGTCCATTACAGCGCACACGGTTCCGTCAATATGGGCAAGGTTATATGCCATAGCTTCAAGCGTAGACACACCCACGCAGGGCTTTTGAAATGGAAATGCAAGCCCTTTTATGCTTGCTATGCCTATCCGTATGCCCGTAAAAGAGCCAGGTCCTGCTGAAACTGCAAAAAGGCCTACGTCTTTAAGCTCTGTTTTTGTGCTTTGCAGAAGGCACTGTATCATTGGCATTAATGTCTGGCTGTGGGTAAGGCCGGTGTTGCAGTAAAATTCCCCCAGAATTTTGTCGTCCTGTGTAAGGGATGCAGAAGCAGCGACGGCCGATGAATCGACCGAAAGTATTATCATAATTTCACCCCGTCGATTGAAATAATGCGCTCGTTCTCTGCTTTTCCATTCTTTATCATGATATGTATGGTATTTTCAGGGAGGGCGTTTTCAATGTTTTCACTCCATTCAACAACAATGATGCCGCCGGAATCAAGGTAGTCAAAAAATCCGGTTGAGTAGAGGTCGTCCCAGTTATTCACGCGGTACATGTCAAAGTGATAAAGCGGAATACGCCCTTTATATTCGTGCACAAGCGCAAAAGTTGGGCTGGAAACACCGCCGGTAATTCCAAGTCCCCTTGCAATGCCGCGTGTAAAAGCTGTTTTTCCGGCTCCCATTCCGCCAAAAAGCGCAACAACGCTGCCTGGCTTAAGCTTGGTGGAAAGATTTTCACCCACAGCTTCAGTTTCTGACGGAGACTCCGTTATAAATTTCTGCATATTAACATCCATCCATTAAAACAGCCCAGTTATCCTACCGTTTTCATCCACGTCGATATTCTCTGCGGCAGGATGCTTCGGTAGCCCAGGCATTGTGAGAATATTCCCTGCATATGCGACTACAAATCCGGCGCCGCTGTTAATTTTCAAGTCGCGTATTGTAATCCGGAAACCCTTTGGGCGGCCGAGAAGCTTTGGATTATCGGAAAGTGAATACTGCGTCTTTGCAATGCATACCGGAAGGGAGTTTCCTCCAAGTGCTTCGATCTCTTTAAGTGCCTTGCACGCTTTTGCAGTGTAGTCTACTCCATCTGCACCGTAGATTTCACGGCAGACCGTTTCTATCTTATCCGCAATTGGAGCGTTATTTGGATAAAGAACGTGAAAATTCGAAGGTTGCCCGGCGATGCGGCATACTTTTTCAGCAAGGTCAGTTCCACCGTTTCCGCCCTTTGAAAACACATCACACATTGAGCATTGCACCCCGTGGCTGCCGCAGTATTCTGCAATGTAGCCAAGCTCTTTGTCAGAGTCGCCGGCAAATCGGTTGATGGCGACTATTACAGGCACACCGAATTTTTTAAGGTTCTCGATATGTGCTCCGAGGTTTGAAATGCCATTTTTCAGTGCCTCAATGTTTTCTTTTGATGTTTCAACTTTGGGAACGCCTCCGTTGTACTTCAGCGCACGTGCCGTTGCTACAAGGACAGCGGCATCAGGCCTTAAACCTGCAAGGCGGCATTTTATGTCCATAAACTTTTCAGCGCCGAGGTCAGAGCCAAAGCCGGCTTCCGTAATGCAGTAATCGCCGAGTTTAAGGGCAAAACGCGTTGCCCTTAAGGAGTTGCACCCATGTGCTATGTTGGCAAATGGACCGCCATGTATGATGGCCGGAGTGCCTTCAAGCGTCTGCACAAGGTTTGGCTTAATAGCGTCTTTAAGGAGTGCAGCCATTGCGCCTTCCGCCTTAAGGTCATGTGCATAAACCGGTTTCCCGGAATATGTATAAGCTACAAGTATTTTGCCAAGGCGGCGCTTAAGGTCGCTGATATCTGAAGCGAGGCAGAAAATCGCCATGACTTCGGTTGCTACTGAAATGCAGAAAGAATCTTCACGTGGGGTTCCGTTTGCCTTACCGCCAAGGCCTGAAACTATGCTGCGCAGCTGCCTGTCGTTCATATCCATGCAGCGAGGTAGAAGTATGCGCCTTGGGTCAATGCCAAGCTCATTTCCCTGATGAATATGGTTGTCCAGCATAGCGCAGAGAAGGTTGTTGGCGGAGGTGATTGCGTGAAAATCGCCTGTAAAATGGAGGTTTATTTCCTCCATTGGGAGCACCTGAGCGTAGCCTCCACCGGCAGCGCCACCCTTTACGCCAAAAACAGGACCGAGAGAAGGCTCACGCAGAGCAAGCACAGCTTTTTTGCCAATTTTTGCCATGGCCTCAGCAAGCCCTATGGACACAGTCGTTTTTCCTTCGCCTGCCGGTGTAGGGTTAATGGCCGTTACGAGAATGAGCTTACCGTCTTTTTTTCCGGAAAGCCTTTTATAGAGCGAGTCGCTTAATTTTGCCTTATATCTGCCGTACAGTTCGAACTCATCCTCATGGATACCGAGCCCCGAAGCAACCTGCGCAATCGGTTTCGGGTGTGCCTGCTGAGCGATTTCAATGTCTGTAAGCATTCAGCTTCCCCCAGTTATTAAATATTTTTATTTTTTATAGTAATAAAATTATAACACACATCTGGAAAATAAAAAATACCGGCTGCAAAATTGCGTAGTTTCTTGCAAGTTTCATAGAAGCATCCTATAATAAAGTATGGAACAATACGAGGTGAAGCAATGGGATTTTTAAGATCGATAGGCGATTACTTTAAAAGAGCAGAAAAAGCATATTGGGTTATCCTGATTATAATTTCAGGTTACAGCCTTTTGCTGCTAAAAACAGTGCCAGTAAACATCGGAAACAGAAGCTGGTTTGTCACAATGCTGATTGCCATCCTGCTTGGATATGTTGGGGCAATCATTATCACCATGGTAGATTACCACGACATTTCTACTTTCTGGTATATCATATCAGCCGGCTGCCTTTTTCTGATGCTCTATACACTAAAATTCGGCAGCGCTGTGACTAATTCCGGCGGCGTAGATGCCAAAGCATGGATACAACTTGGCGGAACATCATTCCAGCCGAGTGAGCTTGTAAAAATTGGGTTTATGATTACGTTTTCAAGGCACATATCGGTTCTTGAGGAACGCGGGCTCTTGAAATCACCGCTGCACGTATGCCTCCTCGCTGTCCATGCCATGATTCCAATTATTCTTACACATATGCAAGGCGACGATGGCGCAGGAGTTATTTTTTTCTGCATGTTCCTTGCCATGGCTTTCGGAGCCGGAATACAGCTTCGCTATTTTGCTATCTTGTTTGCAATATTTGCATGTGCGTTCCCAATAGCATGGAAGTATGTGCTTATAGATTACCAGAAGCAAAGGATACTTGCTGCTTACCATTTGGAAGAAATGGATAGCTCCACTGCAGTGCACATTTACGGGTGGCAGCAGTATCAGGCGCGCACTTCAATAGGTAGCGGCGGTCTTTTGGGCCGTGGGCTTTTTCATAGCCCGAGGGTAAATTTGAAAATTGTGCCCGAGCAGGAAAGCGATATGATTTTTTCTGTAGCAGGCGAGCAGCTTGGATTTATAGGGTGCTTTATCATTATTGTGCTGCTGCTTCTGCTGCTTTGGCAAACGCTCCGCATAGCAAGGAACAGCTCAGATATATTGGGCAGGTCTATTTGCATGGGCTTTTTCGGGATGATTGCTGCCCAGACTATTTTCAATATTGGCATGTGCCTTGATCTGCTGCCTGTTATGGGAGTTACACTGCCGTTTTTCAGTGCTGGCGGTTCTTCGGCGGCATGTCTCTATTTTGGATTTGGGCTCGTGGAGAATGTATATATGCATCCGCAGATACCGACGAAAGTATCTATCAGGGAAATTTAGCTATAAATTCGATGCAGTCAAAAAGCACCCCGAAAACATTTTCAAATGTTTTCGGGGTGCTTTTTGTGTCCTGATATTTTTTAAACGGCTTTTGTAACTGAAAGTGTGCCTTCTTCATCGTCAACAGTGAGAGTGTCGCCCACCGTAACGCCATACGGAAGTTCCGAAAGCTGTATTGCAAAAAATTTTTTGTCTTTGTCTGTGCAGATTGCATATATTCCTTCTATGTTGGTAACTTTGAGAGTTCGCATTTCAATTTCCCCTTTTAAAGATTTATTTCCATTAATATTCCGTCTTTACCGTTATGCTTTTTCCATCAGACAGAAAAATAATTGTGCCGCTGATATCTGTGCGGTAGATAGCCGTATTGGCATTGTAAAGGCGGTTTAGGACTTCAAGTTTAGGAAGGCCGTTAGAATCTTTTCCTACAGAAATAGCTGCGTATCTCGGGTGCACTGCCTGTATGAACTGCTGGGAAGTCGATGTGTTGCTTCCGTGATGGCCTACTTTTAAGACGCCAGCAGCAAGTTTTTCACCACTTGCAAGCAAATCGTTTTCTTCTTCCTTTTCTGCGTCACCCATCAGCAAAAAATCTGTTCTTTGATAAGTTATTTTTAAAATTATTGAATTGTTGTTTGTGGTTTCCGCCTTGCGCAGCGGGCCAAGGACTTCTGCTTTTGCATTGCCGATATTAAAGGCTGTGCCTGCCGCAGGATGTTCTGATTTTATGCCTTCACTTTTAAGGGCTAACTGCACATCATGGTATTCAGGTGTATTAGGAATGATTTTTGCTGGGATGTCAGGGCATAGATAATGCGCCACAGGAAAAGACGAGATAGCTTCTTTTAACCCGCCTATGTGGTCGCTGTCTGGGTGAGTATTGACAACATAATCGACTGATTTTGCCCCGCGGCGCTTAAGGTAGTTAACCACCTGATTGCCACAGTCGGCAGTGCCGCCGTCTATAAGAAGGTATTTGCCGCCGCATTCTGCTATTATACTGTCTGCCTTCCCAACATTCAACACATGCAGGGAAAATGGCGATTTATCTGCGCAGTCAGAAAAATTTCCAAGTCCGCAAAACTGAAAAATCTTTTTCCAGTTTTCTTCTGGACTGCCCGGAAAAGCTGAAACAACAAGGCAGAATACCAGGGCAGAAAAAATAACGGCGGCGAATCCTATTTTTCTGCGGTTTTGGCTTTTCATCGCTTCGTTTCCGGCATGCTGCCGTCTTTATCGGCCGCGCCGTTTTCTTTCATATTCCTTTCGAGCCATTGCTGGTATGTAATCAGCACTTGTCGAGGCTTGGAACCGTCGCGCGGACCAATTATCCCCATCTGCTCCATTTCGTCTATAAGGCGTCCGGCGCGGGCATAACCGAGGCGCAGGCGCCGCTGTAGGAGGGAAGTTGATGCCTGCCCATTGTCTATCACACATTTTATTGCCTCTGGCATCATCGGGTCAGTGTCTTTATCGACATTGCTGTCACTTTTTTTGTCATTGTCGGCAGCAGCATTCTTTTCAATTTCTTCTGCAATATTCTCATTGTAATCTGCCTGCTGGGATTTTTTAATAAAGCCCGCGATCGATTCAATTTCACTGTCGCTTACAAAACAGCCCTGAATCCTTTTTGGCTTCTGCGAGCCAACAGGGGAGAAAAGCATATCGCCGTGGCCGAGGAGCTTTTCGGCACCGCCCATGTCAATAATAGTGCGGGAATCAACCTGAGACGAGACTGCAAAAGCAATGCGGCTTGGAATATTAGCTTTTATCGTTCCTGTTATAACGTCTACCGAAGGGCGCTGCGTAGCAATAACAAGATGCATCCCAGCAGCGCGCGCCATCTGAGCAAGGCGGCATATGGCATCTTCAACTTCATTAGGCGCCGCCATCATCAAGTCGGCAAGCTCATCAATTATGATGACTATTTGAGGCATTTTTTCCATAGGCTGGCTTTCGTCATTTTTATAGCCGTGTGAAGCAGCGAGCTCATTATACGCTGTAAGATCACGCACACTGTATTTTGCAAACGTCTTATATCGTTTAAGCATTTCGGTAACGGCCCAGTTAAGGGCGCCTGCCGCCTTACGCGGGTCTGTTACGACCGGCACAAGGAGCTGCGGTATGCCGTTGTAAACACCGAGTTCGACGACTTTAGGGTCAATCATGAGAAAGCGCACTTCGTCAGGCGTAGATTTGTAAAGCAAGCTTATAATCATTGAATTTATGCACACGGATTTGCCGGAACCAGTTGCGCCGGCTATAAGCAGGTGTGGCATTTTTGCAAGGTCGGCTATGGCCGTTTCACCGGCAAGGTCACGACCGAGCGCAACTGTCAACTTACTCTTTGAAGCGGCAAAGCTGTTGCTTTCCACAAGCTCACGCATTCTTACGACCGTAGTCTTTTTGTTTGGCACTTCAATTCCGACGGCAGCTTTTCCAGGTATAGGTGCCTCAATGCGTATTCCGGCAGTTGCAAGGTTCATAGAGATGTCGTCGGAAAGATTTGTTATTCTGCTGATTTTTACACCTGCGGCTGGCTGCAGCTCATACCTTGTAACAGCCGGCCCCCGGCTGTAGCCGACGAAAGTTGTTTGCACACCAAAGCTTTTAAGGGTATCGACAAGCCTTCGGCCATTGATCTGGACTTCGCTGAGAATCTCTTTTTCATTTGCTGCCTTTGTTGTTTCGAGCATTGAGACCGGCGGGAAATGATACTTTCCGTCGGAAGGCGGTTCTTCTGCTGGCTGCAGGCCATTTCTGCCATATGATGCACTGGCTGAATCGTGCTTGTCAATTTTCACTGGTTGAGGCAAAGCATCGGGGTTTATATTAGTATGTGCTTGCGACTTCACTATTTCGGATTTTTCGCCTGGCTGCATTTCAGGTGTGCCAGAATGTGATGCATCGCCGCTGCTTTCAGTTTTGAGGTTTGTTTTGATGGAAAATACTTTTTTAAGCTGTTCAAGTTTAGTGCTTTTTTTAGGTACATCTGCTTTCGGGACGTAGGAATGCACAGGGTGCGCCGGCATATCGTCATCAAGTGGGATATCGATATTTGTTTCTTTCCGGTTCCGCTCAACGCGGCGCTCACGCATAACGCTTATATTGGAAACGACGGCGTTTGCAGGCCTGAAAATAGTCCTGAAAAGCTGCATTAAAGTAGTCCTTGTCAGCACCATAATACTTACAAAAAGGGCGAGCACAAGCAAAATCCTTGTACCTATAATACCGAATGCTGCAGCAAGCGGTATGCCGAGAAGCCCTCCGCACAGTCCGGCAGCGGTGTGGGAAATCTCACTTCCATAAAGTGAGATTAGCTGTTTTGAAATTGATTTTAAATTTGCTGACGTCTGAGCTGACAAAGGGATTGTAAACACATAAACGGCTGCACAAAACAATATTATAATAACGGCCATAAGTGAGATTTTTGTGCCAGAATGCTCAGGCTGCTTCTCTAAGGCAGTTACTATCGATATGTAAAGCAAAAGGATTGGCCACAAAATAGCACAATTTCCAAAAAGGCCAAGGAAAAAGTTGTGTACCCAGCGCCAAACATTGTCGCCTTCTATAAGGACAAAGCAGGCGATGAGAATCGCCGCGGCGAACTGGAAAACAGCACAGCGCTGATTGTGCTGGCGCGCTGCCAATTCGTCCCGCTCACTTGCCTTTCCTTTTTTGGCTTTTTTCTGTACTTTTGTATTTTTCTTAGTAGGGCGGGCCTTGCTTTTTGCTCTTTTCTTTTTCGCCATCCGAACCACCTTTTGAATTAAATTTATGTATTGGCAGCAGAAGCTGCCGCATAAATTTTCTATTTTTCTGCACGATTTGCGTCTATTATCTGGTACAGGCACGATATTGCATCAGAAAGGCTTCCGAGCGAATCTATAAGGCCTTCCTGCACTGCCTGATTTCCATCAAGCACACTGCCAATATCAAGTACAAGTTCCTGCGTATTCATAGAAAGTTCGTTAAGCCTTTTCGGAGAAATATGAGAATGGTCTGTTATAAATTTTGAAATGCGCTGTTCCATGCGTTGCAGGTAATCCATCGACTGCGGAACACCGAGCATCAGCCCGCTCATCCTGACCGGATGAATCGTCATAGTTGCACTCGGCACGATAAATGAATGGTTTGCTGCAACTGCAAGTGGTACGCCTATGGAATGACCGCCGCCAAGGACAAGTGAAACACTCGGCTTTTTCATGCCAGCAATCATCTCGGCTATTGCAAGCCCTGCTTCCACGTCGCCGCCGACTGTGTTAAGAAGTATCAGAAGCCCGTCAATCTGCATAGACTCTTCGATTGCCACAAGCAATGGAAGCACATGCTCATACTTCGTCGTTTTGTCCTGTGAAGGAAGGACAGTATGCCCTTCAATCTGTCCTATAATCGTCAGGCAATATATAAGATGTTTTCCGTCTCCTGTAAGCACGGAACCGCTGTCAGCTATACGCTGCTCAACCGTCCTGTTGTCTTTTTTCCCCTTGTTTTTTTCACCATCGGCATCAATGTCACTCATGCTTTAAATCCCTCCATGCCTACTATTCTGCCAAATGGGGGAAATATAATACATAAAAGAAAGGTACACAGGCTTCCGGTGAGTTTAGGCTTTAAAAAATATTCTTATATATTATTTACTCTATTATAGCATTATATCATATGGAATTTTATTCATCAATAAACGAAAATGGTCACAAAAAAATATTGCTGAAACCGCATGTTAAGACATTGACAATATAGAAATTTTATTACATAATAATAAACATATCTATGTCATATCTGTGCTTTTGCATTTTTACTGTGCAATTGATTCACTTAAAATGATATAATATATGATATCATTTTAAGTGTGTATTTTTAAAATTAAGAGACAAAGATGTTATAACATTAGCTTATTGATAATAATTGACAATGGGAGAGAGCCAAAATGGGATTAACGTTAGCTCAGAAGATTATCAGTAGCCATTTAGTGAGTGGCAAAATGGAACCGGGAAATGAGATCGGCTTAAAAATCGACCAGACGCTCACTCAGGATGCTACTGGCACTATGGCATACATTGAGTTTGAAGCAATGGGTGTGCCGCGTGTAAAAACAGAGCGCTCCGTCGCTTATATTGACCACAACACACTGCAAACGGGCTTTGAAAATGCGGATGACCACAGGTTCATCCAGTCCGAAGCCAGGAAGCATGGGATATATTTTTCAAGGGCAGGGAACGGCATCTGCCACCAGGTCCACCTGGAGCGCTTTGGCGTGCCGGGAAAAACATTGATCGGCTCTGACAGCCACACGCCTACGGGCGGCGGGCTCGGCATGCTGGCAATAGGTGCAGGCGGACTCGATGTAGCGGCCGCAATGGGCGGCGGGCCTTACTATATCACCATGCCTAAAATTCTACGTGTTGAGCTTAAAGGAAGGCTTCCCGACTGGGTAAGCGCAAAAGACATAATACTTGAAATTTTGCGCCGCCTGTCTGTAAAAGGTGGTGTGGGCAAAATTATCGAATACGGTGGGGAAGGCGTTAAAACGCTTTCAGTCCCTGAGCGTGCCACAATTACAAATATGGGGGCTGAACTCGGTGCAACAACATCAATTTTCCCTTCTGATGGAATTACGCGCAGCTTCCTTGAAGCACAGGGACGTGCGTCTGACTGGAAGAAACTTCAGCCTGATGCAGATGCTGTTTACGATGAGCAGATGGAACTGGACCTTTCTGGCCTTCAGCCAATGGCTGCGTGCCCACATAGCCCTGACGCGGTAAAGGCCGTAGATGAGATTGGGCCGATGAAAATAGACCAGGTGTGCATTGGTTCATGTACAAACTCTTCGTACCGCGATTTAATGCGCGTTGCATCAATGCTTAAAGGTAAGACGGTAAATCCCAGAGTGAGCCTTACAGTATCGCCGGGATCAAGGCAGGTTTACCACATGCTTGCAGAAAACGGTGCGCTTGCTGATTTGATCGATGCTGGTGCAAGAATTCTTGAATGTGCGTGCGGTCCATGCATTGGCATGGGGCAGTCGCCTAACTCGGCTGGCATTTCGCTGAGGACATTCAACCGCAACTTCCTTGGGCGTTCAGGAACGGCAGACGCACAGGTTTATCTTGTGAGCCCTGAAACAGCAGTAGCTTCTGCTATAGCAGGCGTACTTACTGACCCGCGGACGTTCGGCAAAGAAAAACCGATAGAGATGCCGGCACATTTTGATGTTGACGACAATATGATCCTGCCGCCAGCTTCTCCGGAAGAAGCGGAAAATGTTAAAATTATCCGAGGGCCAAATATAAAAGGATTCCCAAAGACATCGCCGCTACCAGATAATATAGAGGCAAAGGCTCTTTTGAAAGTTGGGGACAATATCACAACAGACCATATAATGCCCGCGGGCTCCAAAATTTTGCCGTACCGCTCAAACATACCATATATGTCTAATTTCTGCTTTGCAGTGTGCGATAAGTCGTTCCCTGAGCGCTGCAGAAAGTATGGGAAAGGTATAATAATAGGCGGCTCAAACTATGGGCAAGGTTCTTCTCGTGAGCATGCTGCCCTTGTACCGCTGTACCTTGGGATAAAGGTGGTTATAGCTAAGAGCTTTGCACGCATCCATTGTGCAAACCTTGCAAATGCAGGGATACTTCCGCTTGTTTTCAAACATGAAGGCGACTATGAAAGTATTGACCAAATGGACGACTTAGAGCTGCCAGATATTCGTGGAGAAATAAACGAAAAGAAAAAAATAATGGTTTATAACAAGACAAAAAATTATGCGTTTGAAGTAGTGCCGGTTTTGAGCGACAGGCAACGCAGGATGGTACTTGCCGGAGGATTGCTCAATTATACACGCGAATGCGGCGGCAAAGCCTGAAAAAACATATAACGGAGGAATTGTTTTATGCCAGGGAAAATAAAAATGCGCACTCCACTCGTCGAAATGGACGGCGACGAGATGACGCGGATTATTTGGAAAAAAATCAAAGAAATTCTTATTGAGCCTTATGTCGATTTAAAAACTGAATATTACGACCTTGGGCTGAAAAACCGCGATGCAACAGACGACCAGATAACTGTAGATGCGGCGAATGCAACAAGAAAATACGGTGTAGGTGTTAAATGTGCGACTATCACGCCAAACGCCGACCGTGTAAAAGAATATAATTTAAAAAAAATGTGGAAGTCACCTAACGGGACTATCCGCGCAATAATCGATGGAACTGTTTTTCGTGAGCCGATTCTTGTGAAGGGTATTACACCGCTGATTCCAGCGTGGGAAAAGCCTATAACTATTGCCCGCCATGCTTACGGTGACATATACCGCAATGTTGAAATGCGTGTTCCTGCAGGTGCAAAGGCAGAGCTTGTAGTGACGAAGAAAGATGGAAGCGAAGAGCGGGAACTTATCCATGATTTTGACTCTCCTGGCATAATACAAGGCCAGCATAATATTGACCGCAGTATTGAAAATTTTGCAAAAGCCTGTTTCAGGTATGCCCTTGAGACAAAGCAAGACCTGTGGTTTGCAACAAAAGATACGATTTCTAAAAAATACGACCATCGTTTCAAAGATATATTCAATGAAATTTATGAATCTGAATACCACAAAAAATTTGATGATGCTGGCATTACATATTTCTATACGTTAATTGATGATGCTGTCGCACGTGTAATACGTTCAAACGGCGGGTTTATCTGGGCGTGCAAAAATTATGATGGCGACGTTATGAGCGACATGATAGCTACGGCATTTGGAAGCCTTGCCATGATGACGAGTGTTCTTGTCTCGTCAGACGGTGTGTACGAATATGAGGCGGCACATGGAACGGTGCAGCGCCATTATTATAAGTACTTAAAGGGTGAAAAAACGTCAACAAATTCCATGGCGACTATTTTCGCATGGACAGGCGCCCTTAAAAAGCGCGGCGAACTTGACAATCTGCCAGAGCTTTCAGCTTTTGCAGAGCGCCTGGAAAAAGCCTCCATAAGCACAATTGAAGACGGGGTTATGACTGGCGACCTTGCCCGCGTTTCTACATTACCGAATAAAAGGTCAGTCGACACTGAAACGTTTTTACATGAAATAAATTCAAGGCTTTGATTTATAAAAGGCTTATTTTGTCAGGAGGTTCCTAAATAAATGCATAAGCGTGAAAATGTATCCATGTCTGTAATACGAAGGCTGCCTCGGTATTATAGATTTTTACACCACTTAAAAGTGACTGGTGTTACGAGAATATCGTCTACTGAACTTTCTAAAAAGCTTGGGCTTACTGCTTCCCAGATAAGACAGGATCTTAATTGTTTCGGCGGATTCGGGCAGCAGGGTTATGGCTATATGGTGGGCCAGCTCTGCGACGAGATATGTAAAATTCTCGGCCTTGCGAGCGGCTATAAAACCATTTTGCTCGGTGCCGGAAATTTAGGGCGTGCCATAGCTAACCACATGTCTTTTCAGGCAGAAGGTTTTCAGCTGATTGGTGTTTTTGACAATTCACCGGATAAAATAGGCACAACCATAGGTGGCCTTACTGTCAGTGATGTTAGCGGCCTGGAGGATTTCTGCAAAGAGCAATCGCCTGTTATGGCAGTGCTATGCGTGTCGAGAAGTGCAGCCGAACAGCTTGCCAAAATTTTATATGATCTTGGAATACGTAATTTCTGGAATTTCAGCCACTATGATATTTACCTTAAGTATCCTGATACCACTGTTGAAAATGTTCACCTTAATGACAGCCTTATGACGCTTTGTTATCGTATTTCTAACAATAGTATGTCAGCAAAGTCAGCAAAAAAAGAAGAAAAGCCGGAACAGCAGGTATCCGACTAATCTTATTTTATCTTATCCAAGGTTTTCTATATATCTGGAAATTTCATCTTCATCCGTTGGGCTGACATTTGTTTTTGTAGGAAAAGCAGAAAGATTTTCCACATGCTTTACTATATGGCCAGGCTCAATGCGGTAAATAGGGCTGAGTGATTGTATCTCAGCAAAATCTTTCTTACAGCATATTTCACAAGAAGAGCCAAAATCAGGATATGCGGCTTTAATGCTGTGCACATACCGTTTCATAAAAGTATAATTCTTACCAACAAACACCAAACATCCGAACACGTTATTGCAGCCTATTTTCAATGCCTTTTCACATCCAGGTTTATAATTAACAGTAATATACCTGTTACCATAAAATATCCTACTGTCGTGAATGTCAGTGCCCGGCCAAAATGAAATTGTCCGGTTAGGGTGTAAAGGGTTAGTAGTGTCGGTATTCTGAGGAAGGATCATCAATCCTCCGCCTTTTATCATAGTAATTGGCCAAAGGCTGCATGGCTGCACTTCATCTGAGCAGTTCTTTGCCATGTGGACTACCATGATGTCGGCGGCATCTTCACCCATTATGACTTCAAAGCCAAACTGTACTTTTTTCTCTTTCGGCTTCGGCTGAATAAAGCGTACTCCATCCGGCAGCGGACTGTAGACTACAGGTTCGTTGTCAGGGCTTACAGATGCAGTGCAGCGGTTCGGCCCTGAAAAAAGCATGTGGCCGCCATAATAATAGAATGTATTTTCCGGTGTTTCCTGCATATCCTGTTTTTCGGGCTTAATTTTATAGACACGTGCAGTGTCGTTATAAAAAAGGTTTTCTTTGTCGCAGAAACCAAAACGGATTATGCGCGGGCCAAAGTCAATAGTCACGTCGACATCAATGATTCCATTAGACATCCGGACGCATTTTCCAAAGCCTTTGTAATCAATTTCTTTGATTTCCAAGGAATTATGCTTCCTTTCAGATAAATTATAAGACAATCATTTTACTGGAAAAATCAAGGCCACAGGGGGCGGCACGCGGTGTGCAAAGTGCATAAAGGTCAGAAGACCTTGCCTCAAGCTTCAAACATTTTAAAGCATTGCTGTTTAAATGCAGGCAGTCGGCATGCTTTGTAATAATCGGCAGAAGTGATTTTTGTTTAGCATTTCTGATAATATCAGCTCCACCTTTTCCAATGCCAAGAACCCGGCAGTAGGGGGGAGTACCAGCACCATATGAAGCTTTTATTCCAAGAAAAGCCGATAAAACTATACGCTTTATTCTTGCAAGCGGGTAACGCTTTGTTTTAATTGCCTGAAAGAGCTCAGCAAGGCTTACAGCTTTGCGTGAAGCGGAATAAACACGGTTTTCAAGACCTTCGCTTATATCTGGAAGGCATGAGAAATCAGCGCGTTCCATTCTGCGCAGAGAAGAGAGGACGGCTCGCTCAGCATAAAGCAGGCTTGCCGGGGCGTGCCCTTCTGCAGTTTCTGAGTTAATGCTTTTACATACTAAATTGGGAACATACGCTGAAAAATCATGTTTGTTTTTTATCATGGAGCGTATCTTTGCAGAAGATGCGAATTCCCCCGCGCATGAGTCCATGTTATGTTGCACCATTTTTCGTTTCACGGTAACTGGCTTAATGTTTGAATGTATGGATTTTATCGCTTTTAAATATTCGATTCCAAGTATATTATTCGGTTCACGCAGCAGTTGTGCTGTTTTCTCGCCAAAAAGGCCGTTAACGGCTTTCTGCCTTGCTGCAGCAAATGTTTCGCCGCCATTCAGTGATTTTCGCATTGCATCATGCAGAAGTGGAGATGTCAAAGCTTCCTGAGCTTTTTTTAAAAGTGTGATATCGCCGCATTCGCTGCCAAACCCGACGATATCTGCACCGAGCGCTGAAAGAAGAAAAATCCCACCGCGTGCAAAACGTTCTGCTCCGGCTACAGCCCAGGGGAGAGGAAGTTCGACAACAAGGTCGGCACCGCCATACAGTGCCTGCTTTGTCCTTGTCCATTTTGAAATGATGGCGGCATCCCCGCGCTGCATGAAATTACCGCTCATTATAACAGCTATGCGATCGGCTCCCATTTGACGCAGTTTGCTCATCAGAAAGGCATGGCCATTGTGGAAAGGGTCATACTCTGCAATTACACCGGCAGTTATCATTTTGCTGTAAGCTCCTTGAAATTCGGACTTTTTTGTATTATCATATTAGCTACTGTAATTCATTTCTATTTTACACGGATTTGACTATTTTTACAACAAAAAATCTTGTGATTACTAACTTTGGAATTTCATATTTTAGGAGGACGTTGAATGAAGATTCTGGTTATCAATGCGGGCAGTTCTTCACTGAAATATCAGTTGATTGATATGGATGATGAAAAATGGCAAGCAAAAGGCATCTGCGACAGGATCGGCATGGACGGAGCTTTTATTCGCCACCAAACAGCCGATGGACGTTCAAAAAAAATTGTTACCCCAATTAAAAACCATGTTGATGCGTTTAAACTTGTTACAAAAGCACTGCTCGACAAAGAAATAGGCGTGATTTCAAAACTTTCAGATATTTCTGCTATCGGCCATCGTATTGTTCAGGGTGGCTCTATTTTTGACAAATCAGTCCTTGTGAACGACGAAGTGATAAAACAGATAAAAAAGCTGATACCGCTTGCTCCGCTGCACAATGGGCCGGAAGTGGATGCTATCATTGCATGCCAGGAAGTGTTCGGTAAATCAGTGCCGCAGTGCGTTGTTTTCGATACTTCATTCCATTCGACAATGCCGCCGAAAGCATACCTTTATCCAATACCATATAAATATTATGAAAAATACAAGATTCGCCGCTATGGCTTTCATGGTACGTCGCACCGCTACGTGAGCCATCACTGTGCTCACTTAATGCATCAGCCATTGGAAGACATCAAAATGGTGACGTGCCATATTGGAAACGGTTCTTCTATTGCGGCAGTCAAAAACGGCAAGGTAGTAGATACAAGCATGGGCCTTACTCCATTGGATGGCATTATGATGGGAACCCGCTCTGGCACGCTTGACCCGTCAATAGTGACATTTCTGATGGAGAAGGAAAAGCTTACTCCAAAGGAAATGAATGATATTCTTAATAAAGAATCTGGCGTGCTTGGCGTTTCAGGCTACAGCGACGACCGTGATGTTACTAAGGCTGAAATTGAGGGCGACCCGAGGGCAGTTTTAGCGCATGAGATGCAGAGTTACCAGATTGCAAAGTTTATCGGTGCTTATGCTGCGGCCATGAACGGAATTGACTGCATTGCGTTCTGTGCAGGGCTTGGTGAAAATCAGCCGATTATCCGCTATGGCGCATGCCGCTACCTTGGATTCCTCGGTGTTAAGATTGACACTATTCTCAATGATGAATATATTCATGGCAAAGAAGGTAAAATTTCAACGTTCGATTCACGTGTGGCAGTTTATGTCATAAATACGAACGAAGAGCTTGTAATTGCCCGCGATACGAAGTCTATAGTCGAAAAACTTCAATATGCTTCTGCTCCGGACAAAACTTATGTTGTTCCAGAAGATGTCTGACTTTTTTTATTGATTCAGGACGCTGTGCTTTTTGGCCGGCGCCCATTTTTGCTCCCGTATAAAAAGCCTGTATCATATTGCAGGCCGGCCGCAACATATAATTATGCGGGAGATGGTTCTTTGAAAGCAAAAGCCGTGAAAAGCAACGCTTTTTCAATAGCAACCTTAATTTTATGCTGCCTTGCTTTTTTGCTGCTTTCTTATATAGCTTATGAGCGTATAGGAAAAATAGCATTTGCTGCAGCCGCTGGCGAAGCACCGCGTACTGTAGTCCTTGATGCGGGGCACGGAGGTGAAGATGGGGGAACTGCAGGAAAAATTGGAAAACTTGAAAAAGATATCAACCTTGCCATTACGAAAGACCTTCAACAGATCCTTACTGCTTATGGTTACCGTGTTGTTATGACGAGAATTGGTGACAATTCTGTTTCAGATTCCAGAAATACTATCCGTGAACGCAAAGTAAGCGATATACATAACAGAATGAAAATTGTCGAGTCGCAGGGCAACTGCATATTTATCAGTATTCACCAAAACCATTTTGAGCAGGGAAGGTACCGCGGCGCACAAATATTTTATTCCAAAAATAATGCTGGCAGCAAAGAGCTTGCAGAAGCAATGCGGGACCGCATAGTATCGCTTCTGCAAAACGATAACACACGTGCCGTAAAGCCTGCAACCAGTTCGATTTATCTGCTTTGGCACGCAAAAGTGCCGGCTGTCCTTGTAGAATGCGGTTTCCTTTCTAACGAGGAAGAAGCGGAAAAGCTCAATCAAAAGACTTATCAGCAGCAGATGGCTTTTGCTATAGCCTGCGGCCTGCTTGATTACAGTTGTGGCGGGAAACCAAACATTGTCAGCAGCAGGCGGTGAAAGAAAGGACATGCAATATGTCGGGAAAAGCAAGAAGCGTTTATGTTTGTTCGGAATGTGGGTATGAGTCGCCGAAGTGGTTTGGAAAATGCCCTGGCTGCGGCCAATGGAATACGATGAATGAAGAAATAAGAGAAGCAAAACCTAAAAAATATATATCTTCTGAGCAGCATTATTCCACACCGCCATCACGTGCTATTCCTATCACACAGATAAACACATCTGAAGATGAACGCTATCATACCGGAATGAGTGAACTCGACCGCGTTTTAGGTGGTGGCATAGTTAAAGGCTCACTGATTTTAATCAGCGGCGAGCCTGGTATTGGGAAATCAACGATTCTTCTACAGATCTGCGGATTTCTCGGGAAAGGCCATAAAATTCTATATGTTTCCGGAGAAGAGTCAGCGAGGCAGATAAAACTGCGCGCTGTGCGTCTTGGCGTAGAAAGCGATAATATTTATATTTTATCTGAAACAGATATTCAGGCTGTAATTGAGCAGATACGTGAAGAAAAGCCGGACCTTGTCATGGTGGATTCAATCCAGACTATGAACTTTACTGATTTGAATTCTGCGCCAGGCAGTGTTTCACAGGTGCGGGAATGCACTTCAGCTATAATGCGCGCCGCGAAATCACTTGAAATTCCAGTAATTATAGTTGGCCACGTGAATAAGGACGGAGCTATCGCCGGCCCGAAAGTGCTGGAGCATATTGTTGACACTGTGCTCTATTTTGAAGGTGACCGCCAGCTTTCATACCGTATTCTAAGGGCCGTAAAAAACCGCTATGGCTCTACAAACGAAATAGGCGTTTTCGACATGGATGAAAACGGCCTTCATCAGGTAGAAAATCCCTCTATGGCACTCCTTTCAGGGCGGCCGAAAAATGTTTCGGGCACATGTGTTACATGCATGATGGAAGGTTCAAGGCCGATTCTTGCGGAGATTCAAGGGCTTGCGACAACAACAGGATTCGGCACACCACGGCGAATGTCTACCGGGTTCGATTATAATCGCATGTCACTCTTGCTTGCGGTGCTTGAAAAGAGGGAAGGGTACTACTTTTCTAATCTGGATGCTTATGTAAACGTTGTAGGCGGCCTTCGCCTTGATGAGCCGGCAGGCGACCTTGCCGTTGCCCTTGCGCTTGTTTCAAGCCTTAAAGACAAGCCTATCAATGACAAGACGATAGTGTTTGGTGAAATAGGGCTTGCTGGCGAGCTGCGCTCTGTTACTCAGACTGAAACGCGCATAGGCGAGGCAAGCCGCCTTGGTTTTGAGAAATGTATTTTTCCCTATAACAGCCTTAGCCGCATTCACCACCATTTTGATGGAATAAAGCTTATCGGTGTCAAAAATGTGAAACAGGCGTTTGAGGCTGCGGTGGAGTAGTGCCTTCCTGTTTTTTGCATGGTGTTACCTTTATGCAGTGCACACACCCATCACCGGTGTAATTTGTAATGGTGGATGGAAGGTCAAGTTGGCAATAGCCATCTTTTTGGTAAACACAATCGATGTCGCATTGAATCATGCTCATCCTTTTCACCTCAACGCTATTTTTGAACAATATTAAAAAATTATTCGCGCAAAAAGCGGAAAAGCAACTAATAATTTTCACTTCCTCTCACAAAATAAGCTGTGACAGGGAGGAAATACAGATGAAAAGATATGTACTCTTATTTACCTTTACAGCTGCTTCTATTGCTGCGATTATCCTGTCAGGATATGCTGGTATGCGCTCAATGTTACATGTTTCGGCTGTAAAGGTATCTGCCGGTACAGCCGAAGATACGGTAATCTGCACCGGAAAAGTCGAATCCATTCGAGGAAATAGTATTTACGCATCAAAGCCCGGAATAGTGGAAACGGTTTATATTAAAAAAGGCGAAGAAGTCACTTCTGGTCAGCCGTTGATGGACATCCTGCCAATAAGCGTTTCCGCTTCTTCAAATTCTTCTTCCTCTTCTTCAGCGTTTTCAGATTCAAATTATAGCGGCGCTGCACAAGCCTATGCTGCATATCTTAAAGCTACGCAATCAGGCAGCAACTCATCTATTCCGTCTCTGCCAAATGTAAATACGGGCGACACCAAAACAGGGACAAAATATACGTTACGCGCTACTGCTTCAGGAGTTGTTGCGTCCATTGCTACCGAGGCCGCAGGGGCTTACCTAACTTCTGACAGTCCAGCTGTTGTGATACGAAGCAAAGACGGCCTGCAGGTAAGGCTTTCTGTTGATGAATCACAGGCCGCAAACCTAAGGGTAGGGCAGAGGGTCCAGATTTCCGGAGTAGGTTTTAAAAATTCTTCTTATTCTGGTGAGATTAAATTCATAGCAAGTGAAGCAAAACAGCTGATTTCTGCAACAGGGCAGGAGACTGTAGTTGAAGTCCTCACAAGCGTTGACAATCCCGGTGATGACATAAAGCCTGGTTTTACTGCAAAAGCCAAAATCATCACATCGCAGAGAAGCCAAGTGCTAACCGTCCCATATGAGGCAGTTGGCGAAGATGCCAGCGGGCGTGAATTCGTTTACTATATAAACAACAAAAACGAAGCTAAAAAAGTCCCTATTATAACGGGCCGCGAATTTGATAACGGCCTTGAAGTAAAAAGCGGAATCAAAAAAAATGACTTTGTAATTATGAATCCAGATAAGGTCTTTGATGGGGCTAAGGTAGTGCCTGTTTCATCTGGGGCGGGTGAGAGCAATGGCTGATTATTTTAAATATGCTTTCCGCAATTTGACCCGAAAGCATGTGCGCACATTGCTTACAATTATTGGAATTGCAATAGGCGTTGCCTCCGTTGTGGTTATCGCCAATATAAGCCAGTGCGGTACGGATGCTGTCAGCGGTGAGATGGACAGCCTCGGCCTTAGTGGTCTGCTTATTACAAAATCAGGCCAAAGCGAAAGTGCTTCACTTGACAGTCAGGATTTAAATGTAATTGAAAATTTTGATCAGGTAGATATGACAACACCAATAATAACAGACAACACGCAGGTATCTGTCAGAAACATCACTACAGATGCTGTGCTGTGGGGAATAGACAGCAATGCCGGAAATATTGTTTCAATACAGCCTATCTATGGCAGGCTCTTCAGCCGCAAGGATATAAGCACTGCTGCCAATGTCTGCCTGGTGGATGAATCGTTTTCAAAAAGGATGTATAAGCGGGATAATATTGTCGGAAAAACTATAAACATCTCATGCGGGGGCATCATGCAGGATTTTACAGTTGTAGGCATGATAAAAACAGGAACAGGCCTTCTGCAGAATGTTATCGGCAGTTATATCCCAACTTTCGTTTATGTGCCGTACACAACAGTTCAGATGCTCGAAAAGCGCAGCAGCTTTGACGAGATTGCCGTAAAGCTTAGGCCTGATGCGAGTGCTGACGGTGCAGGCAAACTGATTTTGTCGCGCCTTAACAAAATTAAAGGCACCGAGAATGCTTTTGTATCAAATAATCTTGCAAAGCAAAAGAATGGCCTTTTAAGGATAATGGATCTTGTGACGTTGATCTTATCAGCAGTAGGCGCAGTTTCACTCCTTGTGGCAAGCCTCAGCATTATGACTACAATGCTTGTTTCAGTTACTGAGAGGACGCGTGAGATTGGCATAAAAAAAGCACTTGGAGCTACAAGGGCAAATATAATGATTGAATTTCTGGTTGAAGCCATGGTGCTTTCACTGACCGGCAGCGCTGCCGGAATTGGAATCGGCGTTGGCATATCATGGATACTTGCTGCAGGTTTTCACGCTTCGTTTACACTCAGACCGGATATTATGCTTATAGCTTCCGGTTTTGCCGTATTTTGCGGGACTGTTTTCAGCATTTATCCTGCTTATCAGGCTTCAAGGCTTAAACCTGTTGATGCGCTTCGTCAGGAATAAGAATAAGTTGTTTTAGTGATATGTGTAGACGGTTTTTTCTATTTTTTCTTTCAGGCCTTTGCTGTCCCATACATGAAGAATAGGAATTTTAGCCTGTCTCATTGCCATGTCGACAAATTTGTCCCTTTCTTGCCGGTCGGCTTTTTTATGGCTCCAGTCGTCTAATTCAATTATCAGTTGGGGCCTATACTCATCCGTATCACAAAGCAGAAAATCGACATGTTTTGAGCATATTTTATTAAAGTTTGCCTGCCACGTAGAGCCATGCTTTTTGGGTTCTATGATATCAGCAAGCCTTACTTTTGGAAAAACTACGAGACCTGTTTTTTTGACAGCATTCAGAAGGCTTTTATAAAAAGTATACTCATGCTTTGTAAACAGGAATCCTCTTGATTCGTACTGGTATTTATTTTTTTCTTTTATGTAAGACAGTAATTTCAGAATGATTAAAATAATTGCGATTATAATAGTTAAGTATTTTAAGTAGTTAAGATCCTTAAAATCGAGATTGCTGAGACTGAGGCTTCTGAAATAGCTCAATTTAATGTCTCCTTTTAATTTTTCCGGGTTTATGATAATTATAAATGTAGATGATATAAGTTTCAACATGAGTGTGAGTATTTGGTATTGACAAAATCCTATTCTCGTCCTACAATTATACAAAATAAATATTTTGTATAATTGTAGGACGAGAATAGCTTATGTTGCTAATTGCGAATAATTTGCATGGTATATAATCTAAGCAAGTATCGACTAAATAAAACCAAATGGCTAAATAGCATATAAATTCGGGAGATGTGTGTGAAAATGAACAGTAATAAAAAAAATCTGATAAATCAAATATTTGGTGAAGCACCGCCGATTATACGCGAATTTCTTGGATACATAGGTACAATAAGAGGAATGTCACCCAAAACGGTAACGGAGTATTTTTTTGACCTGCGGACCTTCTTTCGTTATATTAAACAGAAACGCGGCCTTGTTCCGCCTGAACAGAATTTTGAAACAATTAAGATCGACGATGTCGACATAGATTTGATTAAGACTATCGATTTAACACAGGTATTTGAATATATGAACTACTTAAGCATGGTGCGTGGCAACAACGCCGCAACACGTTCAAGAAAAGTTTCAAGCCTGCGAAGCTTTTTTGAGTTTCTTACGGATAAAATAGGAAAGCTCGATAAAAACCCTGTCCAGAAGCTTGAAGCACCTAAATTGAAAAAGTCGCTGCCAAAGTATCTTACACTTGAGCAGTCACTTGAACTCCTTTCAGCCGTGGACGGGAAAAACGGCGAGCGTGATTACTGTATTCTAGTGCTTTTCCTCAACTGCGGAATACGCCTTTCGGAGCTTGTTGGGCTTGATATGTCCGACGTGCATTTGGAAGAAGGCACCATGATAATTACAGGCAAAGGCAATAAAGAACGTATGGTCTACCTTAATGATGCATGCACTGATGCAATAAAATGCTATTTAAAAATACGGCCTAAACCAAAAAATACAGTTGCAGACCGCAATGCCCTATTCATAAGCGGCCAGCACAAGCGAATAAGCCCTAAAACCGTTCAGTTCATAGTAAAAAAATATCTTGCGAAGATTGGCCTTGGTGGGACGGGATATTCTGTGCATAAACTGCGCCACACCGCCGCAACGCTGATGTACCAGCAAGGCCATGTTGACATACGTGTGCTGAAGGATATCCTCGGACATGCCAATCTTGGGACAACGGAAATTTACACACATGTATCCAGTGAACAGATGGCTGATGCAGAAAAAGCAAATCCGCTTTCTGAAGTCAAACGGAGAGAACCGTTTGCTAAGAAAGCGGACGTACAAAAACATAATTAGCAGTATATATTTGGGGGCACAAAAATATATGCTCTCTTCCCTGCTGCGCCGGCTACTTTTTTTCGCCATTATTAGACTCGCCATTTTGCTTTTGATATGGCTTTATCATCATTTTATTGATAAGCGGATATGTGGCAAAATTTATGAGAAATGATGAATACGAAAAGAGCAGTAAAACTACAAATGCCCACGCAATGATTATAGTTAGAGGCATCATCTGTGCAATATACAGTAAAAATGCGAGCAGACCGAGGAGAGCGGTAACAAGCAAGTTCCGCCATAAACCGATAATTGCAAAAATAAATGAATTCTTCAATATCTGCTTGAATTTTAAATCAAACGTAACAATCATGACTGGCACATAATATTGGCTAAACAATAGTATAATTGCAAGCAAAATACCTATTCCGCATGCAATAGCCGAAAAAAAACTTTTGGAAATGTTCACCCAGTAAAAAGAAATAGAAAAATAAAGGATAATCCCAACTACATAGCAAAAAATTCCATCAAACAAAAAGTACTTCCAGTTATTTTTTACGGCGTCCTTGAAGTCGGAAAAAATAAATGCATGTTCTTCCCTTGCATAATTTCTTGTGACATATGTCAGCCCTCCTAAAAAGGGAAACAGCAAAATTACGGGAAGCATGCTAATAGGCACATACGGACAGACACTGTTTAAAAGTAAAAACAATGCCATAGCTCCAGCTACTGGTATACAAAATAGCAGGTTCAGCTTTATTAAATCAAAAAATTTCCGCTGCAGAATTGAAAAAAAGCGTGGAACAGCTTTCTGCGGCGGTGCATTTTTATCAACACCAGGCCCCGGTCTATCATAGTTAAAAAACGGGCTCATCCATGATTCCCCTCCATTGCTACAATTGGAATTATTCCCACAATCTAACTAACTAAGTCAGAAATAAAAACAGCCGCCGAATAATGCAGTTGCTGCAGTATCTAAAGCCGCGGAGGCAAAGGCTAAAGCAAGGATCATGCCGAATCTCATAAGATAAGTTTTCATAGGAAAATTTTTTTCCGAAGGAGCTCTGCGGGCTGCAATCATACGCGAATACCTCATCCCTTCGAGGGCCGCCATTACAATGGCAATGCAGCCAAGAAAAGCTCCAGGCATAATCATCGCCAAATTATAGAGAATTCCCTTTCCACCGTAAGTGGCGTACAAATATCCAGAAGTAAGCCCAAGGCCAAAACCACGGAAAACTACTATTACTGGAATAAAAAATGTTCCCCACATAGAAAGCCCGCATAAAAAGCACGCCAGAACAAAAATAAAGGCAGATGCAAATGAAGCTGAAAATGCCATTAATAACGGCTGTGAAAGCCTTGCTTTAAAATTACAGGCAAAAAGGAAATCAAGTTTACTGAGGGTTCTGAACTCTGCACTTCTGGAATATATAGAACCTATCAGCATGCCTCCAAGGAAAAGAAGCGCAATGCCGAAAAAAGCACGGTTTGCCCTGGCTGCAGTGATGATGTCACCCCATGCACCACGGCAAGGGGCATGCATTTTTTTATTCTGGGTTCTTACCGCTATCACACTCATACATTCATTCCTCCTGCTTATACAGTAAAATGTATGTTGGACAAAGCAGTTCTATGTGATTAAAAATTTATATCAGGTGCTTTCAGTGTCAGCAAGCGCTGCTTTAATCATAACAGCGCACTCCAACCTCTTCTTTTCCAGTTTACATGAAATTGTATGTGGTTTAAGTATATCCCCTTCATACTGCATGTTGTTTGCATTGCAGCCGCCACTGCAATAAAACTTTGCCCAGCAATTACGGCACTCCGGTTTCGAGTACACATTTGTAAGGGCAAAGCGGTCTTTCATATCCTCATCTAGTGTGTTATCGAGCACATTTCCCATTTTCCATTCGCTTTTACCTACGAACTGGTGACATGGATAAATATCGCCAGTAGGTGTAACAGCGACATACTCATTGCCACAGCTACAGCCGCGCAGACGTTTAATGGCACACGGTCCCTGATCAAGGTCAACCATAAAGTGGAAAAAGTCAAAGCCCTTTCCCCTTTTTGCGCGTTCTATCATAAATTTTGAAAGCTTATCATATTCCTCAAAAACACGCGGCAGGTCTTCTTCCTGTATTGCATAGTCAAGCTTTGTATCGGAGACCACAGGCTCGACGGAAATCTCATTAAAGCCAAGGTCAAGGTAATGCTTAATGTCATTTAAAAAGTCAAGATTGTATTTTGAGAATGTCCCGCGCACATAATAGTCCCTGTCTTTCGGGCGACGCGCGACGAGCTTTTGAAATTTAGGTACGATTTCATCATAGCAGCCAGTGCCATCAGTACGGACACGCAGACGGTCATTGACTTCTTTTCTTCCGTCGATTGAAAGTATGCAGTTAGACATTTCACGGTTGATAAAATCAATATTATCATCATTCAACATAAGCCCATTTGTTGTAATTGTAAAGCGAAAATTTTTATTGTGCGGCTTTTCAAGGCTGCGGGCATATGCGACTGTTTTTTTGACAACATCAAAATTCATCAACGGCTCACCGCCGAAAAAGTCAACTTCAAGGTTATGCCTGCTGCCAGAATGCGCAATAAGAAAATCAATTGCATTTTTTGCAACATTGAAAGGCATTAGCATACGAGCTCCGCCGAAATCTCCCTGAGCTGCAAAGCAGTACCTGCAGCGAAGATTGCAGTCGTGCGAAATGTTCAAGCACATAGATTTAATTGGGGCACCCTTAAGCATTTTTGCAAAAGGCGCGTAGTCATCTTTTGAATATAGCTGCCCTTTCTTGTAAAGCTCACGGATTTCAGCATAGCTTTCACGCAGCGTTTTTTCGTCAAACCTGTTTTTCAGCTTGTCTATCATATATTCAGGAGGTTCATCAGGTACATTGTCATCCAGATAGTCAAGTATTGCAAACGCAGCATCACTGAAAATATGTACGGCGCCGCTGTTTGTGTCCATAACGATATTGTAGCCGTTCAAGGAATACTTATGAATCATTTGAAATTCTCCATTATAACAAAATTTAAGGGACAGCATCCTGTCCCTTAGCATCAGCTGAAAAACTTTTATTTAATTACCTGTCTGGGTTTTCACATTTTTGGTTAGATACTGTGCATGAAGTCTTGCATGCAGACTGGCAGGAAGCCTGGCATTCGCCGCAGCCGCCTTTTGTGGCGCTTTCTTTCAGGTTAGCTTTGTTAAGCGTTTTAATCTGTTTCAATGTTTAAAACCTCCATTTTATTTCTCAAAGCCATTATACAGTTACTGTTTAGCTTATTTTATTATATCACCATATTGCAAAATTGCAAACGCGTAAATAGCTAAATCTATTTATGCCCCGATTTTCCATTAACTGAAATCAGCCCGCCAATTCCGCCTGAAAGCAGCATAAGCACAAACCGTAGAAAAGATCCTCCTCCAGATGATGTGCCATGCGCCATTGCAAAGCCAGAAAGCAAAAACACCAAAAACAGAAGCAAGCCAGTCATGCTTCCGTACACCAGCCCATACTGCCTTGAAATTTTTGCTGAAATAAACCCGGCAAACATAGAGCTTAGCAGTGAAACCGCAATAATAAATGCCGGGAGAAAATTCTGAGGGATGTTTTCCGACGACACAAACGCATATGTGCATATAACAAGCAGCACAGCGCTTAAAGCGGCACCAGAAAGCGTACCAATTATTACGGTACGGATTGCAAAAAGGACAGACCTTTGACCGGATGAACCGGAACCTTTCATAGTGAATACCGCCTCTCTTTTATCTTCCATAATATATATTCAGAGAAAACAGTCACTATTCCATAAAAATTTTGCAGGCTGTTTCAGCCTGCATCATCATGAACGGTCTCAACACTGCTGACAGCCCACTTTTTAATCTGAATTTTTGAGCGGTCGGTACCGGTTTCTATTACGAATATGCTGGAGTCTTCCTTTATTCCGACTACCTTGCCAACTATGCCGCCTATTGTTGTAATGTTGTCCCCAATTTGAATATTGCTGCGCATCTTATCTTCTTTTTTGCGCTTTTTGTTTTGCGGAAGAATAAGCAGAAGATAAAATATACCAAGGATTATGACCATATAAATAATGGTCATCCAGATATCGCCTGAGGCATTGTTACTGCTTGCCAACAAATATTTCATTAATTGCACCTCCGTATGCTGTTTTGATTATACCAACAATCACCGCAGCTTGCAAGATTATATAAGATTATTATTATATTCTTTTACCAATTACATCAATATACCTGTTAAAAAATTCCGAAAAGCAGCCTTTGTCGAGTGAATCGCGTATCCTTTCAAAAAGCGTATTGAAAAAATATATGTTGTGCATGACGCACAACCGCATGGCAAGTATTTCACCGCTTTTAAAAAGATGATGAATATACGCGCGGCTAAAATTTTTGCAGACCGGGCAGTTACATTCTGTGTCCAATGGCAATTTGTCGAGTGCATATTTTGCATTAAAGAGGTTGCGGCATCCCGACCATGTAAAAGCGTGGCCATGGCGCGCATTGCGCGTTGGCAAAACGCAATCGAACATGTCTACTCCCCGCTTTACGCATTCCAGAATATTAACCGGCATTCCCACACCCATAAGGTAGCGAGGCTTATCTTTTGGCATCTCAGGCTCAACTGTTTCGATAATGTGGTACATGCATTCGGCGCTTTCGCCTACCGCAAGTCCACCTATGGCGTAGCCATCGAGGTCAAGCTTCCGTATTTCCCTCATGCATTCAACGCGCAGGTCTTCGAAAGTGCTACCCTGATTTATGCCGAAAAGCATCTGGTGCCTGTTGAGCGTGTCAGGCAGTGAATTAAGGCGGTCCATTTCTGCCTTTGAGCGGCGAAGCCATCGCACCGTACGTTCACAAGACGCACGCGCATAATCATACTCCGCCGGGTTTTTAACACATTCATCGAAAGCCATAGCGATAGTTGAGCCTAAGTTTGACTGGATACGCATGCTCTCTTCAGGCCCCATGAAAATTTTATGGCCATCTATATGCGAGGCAAACGTAACGCCATCTTCCGTAATATTTCTGAGCTTTGCAAGGGAAAAGACCTGAAAACCGCCGCTGTCAGTCAAGATCGGGCCATCCCAACGTGTAAACTTATGAAGCCCACCAAGCTTCCGCACATTTTCATCACCCGGGCGCAGGTGAAGATGATAAGTGTTACACAGCTGAACCTGGCATTTCAGCTCTTTAAGGTCGAGAGCTGAAACACCACCCTTTATTGCGCCGTCTGTGGCAACATTCATGAAAGCTGGAGTCTGCACTGTGCCATGCGGGGTGATCAGCTCACCGCGCCGTGCAGTTCCTTCTGTTTTTATAAGATTAAACATTGCATCACGCGCTTTCCTAATAAATGAACATAGCGTCGCCGAAACTGAAAAAGCGGTACTTTTCCTGCACGGCAACCCTATATGCATTCATAATATGGTCGTAGCCTGCCAGCGCTGATACAAGCATGATTAACGTACTTTCCGGCAGATGGAAATTTGTGATAAGGCCGTCCATTGCTTTAAACTGGAAACCGGGATAAATAAAAATATCGGTCCATCCGGCGCTCTCTTTTACACAGCCCTCTTTTGCCGCTACGCTTTCAAGCGTTCTGCAGCTTGTCGTGCCAACGCATATTACACGGCCGCCGTTTCTCTTTGTTTCATTTATGATATCAGCTGCTTTCTGCGGCATATAGTAGTGCTCTGAATGCATTTTGTGATCCTCAATTTTTTCAGCAGTGACAGGCCTAAATGTGCCAAGCCCGACGTGAAGTGTTACAAATGCCAACTTTACACCTTTCTGCTTTACCTTTTCCAGAAGCTGGGGCGTAAAATGAAGCCCCGCCGTAGGTGCCGCGGCAGATCCGACTTCTTTTGAATATACAGTCTGATAGCGCTCATTGTTTTTTAGTTTTGCCTTGATATAGTGCGGAAGGGGCATTTGCCCTATCTTGTCCAGAATTTCATAAAAATTGCCGTCATACTTAAATTTCACGAGGCGGTTCCCGTCTTCGATAATATCGAGCACATCGCATTTAAGCTCGCCGTTTCCAAAAGTGAAATGTGTGCCGGGCTTTGCACGGCGGCCGGGCCCTGTAAGCACTTCCCAGACGTCATCTTCACGGTGGTTAAGCAGTAAAAATTCCACTTTTGCTCCAGTGCCATCTTTTATCCCGTAAAGTCTCGCAGGCAGTACACGCGAATCGTTCAGAACAAGGCAGTCGTTAGAGTTAAGGCAGTCAACAATATCGTAAAAATGCCTATGCCCTATCTCACCAGTCTTTTTGCTGAGTGTCATAAGGCGCGAAGCGTCCCTCGGTTCAATAGGAGTCTGGGCAATCAGCTCTTTTGGCAGGTCATAGTAAAAATCGCTTGTTTTCATGTCTCTTAGGTCAAGTCCCATGTTTCCGTCTCCTAAATTTAATATTTATAAAATCTACAAAGACTATTATAAATAAATTGACAATCAATAGCAACACATGATATGATACGTTTATCTATAAAAATACAGATAAAGGAAAGATAGAGGCGCGGATTTTATGATAAGCTGCCGGGAGGCTGCCGAAAGCCCATGAACGGTCGCAAAAGGAAAATTCGCCGAAGGGAACATCTTTTGGCCGATGTTTGCCTGGTTGCTATGCGAACAGCATTTCAATTGTCATCATTTTTTGGTGGAGCGCTATTGAGACTGGAGCTGTACTTGCCAATGTTTGGCAGTTCTTAACCTTAATTCGATCCATGAAAATGATGGCCGGTTGATAACCGGCTTTTTTATTACCCTTTCACAGCATTAGCTTTCCTTAATTTTGGATTTTGCATGCTTTAAATTTAGGAGGACTTTTTATGAAACAGTATCGGGTAGGGATTATAGGAGCAACAGGGATGGTCGGCCAGCGCTTTGCCACGCTACTTGAACACCACCCCTGGTTTCATGTTGAGGCACTTGCGGCAAGCTCCCGCTCTGCTGGCAAAACATACGAGGAGGCACTCGCAGGCCGGTGGAAAATGGATACACCGATTCCGAAAAATATGAAAAACATGGTTGTGCTTGATGCTGAAAAGGACTGTGAAAAAATTACCGACAGTGTGGATTTTGTTTTCTGCGCCGTAAATATGGATAAGCAAAAGGCAAAAGGGCTTGAAGAGTCCTATGCCAGGGCAGAATGCCCCGTAATATCCAACAACAGTGCAAACCGCGGTGTCCCTGATGTGCCGATGATAATACCTGAAATAAACCCTGGCCATGCTAAGGTTATCGAAACTCAGCGCAAACGGCTCGGCACCAAGCGCGGATTTATTGCTGTAAAATCCAACTGCTCTATTCAAAGCTATGTTCCGGCAATCACTCCACTTCTCGATTTAGGCGTCACAAAAGTACTTGCCTGCACATATCAGGCAATTTCTGGCGCAGGGCGTACATTTGACACATGGCCGGAAATGATAGATAATGTAATACCATTTATTGGCGGCGAAGAGGGAAAATCAGAAAATGAGCCGCTTAAAATATGGGGCCATGTAGAAAACGGAGTGATTGTGAATGCTGTAAAGCCAGATATAACGACGCAGTGCCTGCGTGTTCCGGTTTCAGACGGCCATATTGCCGCTGTATTCGTTTCAATGGAAAAGAAAATTCCAATGGATGAGATAATTTCAAAGTGGGAAAATTACAGCGGTGAGCCTCAGAAGCTTAAGCTGCCGAGCGCGCCAAAACAGTTCCTTCACTACTTTCGTGAAGAAGACAGACCGCAGACAAAGCTCGACCGCAACCTTGAAAACGGAATGGCCGTTTCTATCGGTAGGCTGCGCCCAGACAGCCAGTATGACTATAAATTTGTCAGCCTTTCTCATAATACCTTGCGCGGTGCGGCCGGCGGCGGTGTGCTTATGGCTGAGCTCCTGTGCGCCAAAGGGTATTTGGGTTAATTAAAAATTATTTCTGGCTGAATCCAGCCGGGAGGTTGTTATTAATGAAGAAAACCATTTTCACAGGTTCCGCTGTTGCGCTTGTAACGCCTATGAAAGAAGACGGTTCCATTAACTTTGACATGCTGGGGAAACTTGTCGACTTTCATCTGGCAAACGGCACGCAGGCAATTGTCGCCTGCGCGACAACTGGTGAGTCCCCTACCCTAAGCCATGAAGAGCACTGCAGGACAGTTGAGTATATCGTTAAAAGAGTGCAGAAACGCATTCCGGTTATTGCAAGTTCCGGCAGCAATAATACAAAATATGCTGCTGAGCTTTCCCATACGCTTCAGGAAATTGGCGCTGACGCATTGCTCATGATTACACCATATTACAATAAAACGTCACAGGCTGGCCTTATAAAGCATTTCAACTACATTGCAGACCGTGTAAAAATTCCTATCATCACTTACAATATTCCTTCGCGCACCGGCTGCAACATAAAGCCGGAAACATATCTTGAGCTTTCAAAGCACCCAAACATTGTAGGCACAAAAGAAGCAAACGGAGATATGGCGGCAGCGGCAAAAACCATCGTCCTGTGCGGAGATAATCTTTCAGTTTATTCAGGTGAAGATAACCTTACTTTGCCCATGCTTTCAGTAGGCGGCAAGGGTGTAGTGTCAACTACAGCAAATGTTATCCCGAGGGCTATGAATGAAATCTGCCACCAGTATTTTATTGGCAATGACGCTGAAAGCCGGAGGCTTTTCCTCAAATACCTTGAGCTGATGAATGCGCTGTTTGTAGATGTTAACCCAATGCCTGTGAAAACCGCAATGAAAATGATTGGCTTTGACTGCGGAGAATGCCGCCTTCCACTTACTTCACTGAGCACTGAAAATTTTGAAATGCTTAAAAATACTTTGAAAAAATACGATTTGCTTAAAATCTAAGAAGGAAGTTTCAATCATGAAAATCGTTTTAAGCGGATGCAATGGCTCGATGGGAAAAACAGTTGCCGCATGTGCAACAAAAGAACAGAATTGTGAAATTGCGGCCGGAATAGATATCCATTCCGACGTTTCATCACCTTTTCCGGTATTTAGTATACCGGAAAAAGTAAATGTTAAGGGAGATGTGCTTATCGACTT
Source organism: Ruminococcaceae bacterium UBA1036 (assembly GCA_002316805.1). Classification (GTDB taxonomy): domain Bacteria; phylum Bacillota; class Clostridia; order Oscillospirales; family Acutalibacteraceae; genus Thermocaproicibacter. The sequence goes on along the minus strand of DCEF01000010.1, from coordinate 37,957 downwards.
TTCTAATCCATCTCTCTTGCCTTCCCTGCTCACTTTTGGTGAAAAACGGAACATGCCTCTTGTCCTCTGCACGACCGGTTATTCCGAAGGCCAAGTTAATGAGCTAAAAAAAGCGTCGGAAAAAATACCGGTCTTTTTTTCGGGCAATATGTCACTTGGTATAAATCTTCTTATTGAGCTTTCCAAAAAAGCCGCAAAAGTTCTCGGGAACAACTTCGACGTTGAAATAATTGAAAAGCACCACAACAGGAAAATCGACGCGCCAAGCGGAACAGCACTTATGATAGCCGATGGAATCTCATCTGCCATGGGAAAAGAAATGCATTATGTCTATGACCGCCATTCCCAGAGAAAACCGCGTGAAAAAAATGAAATTGGCATCCATTCTATCCGCGGCGGAACCATTGTAGGTGAGCATGAAGTCATTTTCGCAGGCCCGCAGGAAGTTATTACTATTTCTCACAGCGCACAGTCTCGCGATATTTTTGCTTCCGGTGCAATCCATGCTGCTGAATTCCTTATGAATCAGCCTAAAGGGCTTTACAGCATGACTGATTTGCTTAAGTAAAAGGAGGTCTTTTATAATAATGGATACGTCACCCCGAATAACAGTCGATGACGATATTACCCTGATTACCTTGCAAAACTGTCCTGCAGAATTAAGCTTCGTTGCTGAGGTGTTTCAGAAAATAAGCCAGCTCGGAATAGATGTGGATATGATATCCCTTGCCCCTTCCCAAAGTTCAACGACATCGATATCGTTCACTGTTTCGGACTATGACCTTGACAAACTGCTTAATTTTACGTCAGAACTTCACAACAAGACTAAAATAAAAGCAATAGTAAGCAGCGGCAACTGCAAAATATCTATCTATGATAAGAACATGAAAAATTCGCCAGGTATTGCGGCACAGGTATTTGCAGCCGCATCACGCGCTGAGTCGGATATCAGGATAATTACAACTTCCGAAGTGGATATATCCATTCTTGTCACTGCTGCTGATTTTCCTGAAACGCTGAAAGCACTGAAGGAAAAATTTCATCAGACAAGTGAGACCGAATAAAGTAATATAAAACAAAAACATGCACCTTGATTTGGCTGATATAAGCCGATTAAGGGTGCATGTTTTTTATCTGAGATTTTTATTCAAGTTCGAAAGCGCCGGTGTAAAGCTGATAATATTTACCTTTTTCTTCAATAAGTTTTTCGTGGCTGCCGCGCTCGATTATACGCCCATGGTCAAGAACCATAATAACATCGGCATCTCTTACAGTCGAAAGCCTGTGTGCGATTACAAACACTGTACGTCCCTTCATCAAAGCATCCATGCCTTTCTGGACTATCGACTCCGTGCGCGTATCTATCGATGATGTGGCTTCGTCAAGGATCATTACTGGAGGGTCGGCGACTGCTGCACGGGCAATAGAAATAAGCTGGCGCTGCCCCTGCGAAAGCCCGCTACCGTCACCTGAAAGAACAGTCTGATATCCCTGCGGAAGCATTCGGACAAATCCGTCTGCATTGGCGAGCTTTGCGGCCGCGATACATTCTTCGTCCGTGGCGTCGAGTTTGCCATAACGGATATTGTCCATTACAGTGCCTGTAAACAGATTTACATCCTGCAGGACTATGCCGAGCGATTGCCGCAGGTCTGACTTTTTTATTTTGTTAATATTGATGTTGTCATACCTGATCTTGCCGTCGGCAATATCGTAAAACCGGTTGATTAGGTTTGTGATTGTCGTTTTGCCTGCGCCTGTAGCCCCAACAAATGCTACTTTCTGGCCAGGCTCAGCATATAGGGAAATATTGTGGAGTATTGTTTTACCCTCTGTGTATGCGAAATCGACATCATAGAACCTGATGTCACCCTTTAGCTGCGTGTAGGTAACTGTGCCGTCGCTGTGCGGATGCTTCCATGCCCACAGGTCGGTGCGCTTACTTGTTTCTTTAAGCTGGCCATTCTCGATTTTTGCGTTTACGAGCGTGACGTACCCGCTATCTTTTTCTGGCGGTTCATCTATAAGGTCAAAAATTCTTGACGCCCCTGCGAGGGCCATAATTACAAAGTTTATTTGCTGTGAAACCTGCCCCATAGGGTTTACAAAGGCTCTTGAAAGTGTGAGAAATGACGCAATAGTTCCTATTGTCATTGTACCTATGCCTGTCATGCCGACGTTCTTTACGCCTGCGATGGCCATTGAACCGCCTATGACTGCAAGCAGGACGTAAAGGACATACCCCATGCCGAAAATAACAGGCCCAAGGTAGTTGGCATATCTGTTGGCCTCTGCGGAGTCATGGTATAGTTCTTCATTTTTACGGTTGAAGTTTTCCTCGGCTTTTTTTTCGTGGCAAAACACTTTTACAACCTTTTGCCCGTTTATCATTTCTTCGATGTAGCCATCGACGTCACCGAGAGATGTTTGCTGGCGTACAAAGTAACTACCGCTTTTTCCAACCAACTTTTTAATCAGCCAGAAAAGGAAAATGGTAAAAACAGCCACAAACAGCGTAAGCCATACGCTGAGATACAGCATCGAAAGAAATACGGCAAGAATTGAAACCGCTGTAGAAAACAGCTGTGGCATGCTCTGGGATATCATCTGTGAAAGCGTATCTACATCATTTGTAAAGCGGCTCATGATGTCGCCGTGTGAATGTGTGTCAAAATAGCTTATAGGCAAAGCCTGCATATGGCTAAACATATCATCACGGATCTTCTTCTCGGTACCCTGTGCAATAACGACCATAATCCTGTTATAAAACAAAGTTGCGATGACACCTGCAAGGTATAGGCAGGCCATCATGCCAAGCGCCTTGAAAAGGCCTGTGAACACAGGATTCTTTTGAAGCAGAAGTGGATTTATATAATTGTCTATCAACCTTTGTATGAAAAGGGATGAACCGGCATGTGCCATCGCACTGAGGAGTATGCAAATAACAACTACCACAAGATAAATCTTGTAGTCAGCCATATATGAAAGCAGGCGCTTCAATGTGCCTGGCTTTATTTTGCGTGACGCCGGCGCACCTTTGCCCTTCATACTGCGGAATCTATTCATGTATCATTCCCCCTCTTGTCTGGGACTCATAAACTTCGCGGTAAATTGAGCAGGAACGGAGCAGCTCTTCATGCGTCCCTACAGCATTTATCTTCCCGTCGTCAAGTACTACCGTTTTATCGGCGTCCTGAATTGAAGATATTCTCTGGGCAATTATAATTTTTGTTGTATTAGGTATATCTTCCTTAAAAGCCTTGCGTATCAAAGCATCGGTTTTTGTGTCTACTGCGCTTGTGGAATCATCAAGAATAAGAATTTTGGGCTTTTTGAGCAACGCACGCGCGATGCATATTCGCTGCTTCTGCCCGCCGGAAACATTGGTGCCGCCCTGGTCGATATATGTGTCGTATTGGTCAGGCAGTTCCCGTATAAAGCCGTCGGCCTGTGCAAGCTGACACGCGCGTACCATTTCTTCATCGGAAGCGTTCTCATCGCCCCAGCGAAGATTGTCTTTGATCGTTCCGGAAAACAAAACGTTTTTCTGCAAAACCATGGAGACCTGATTGCGCAATGTCTCAATATCGTATTTTTTGACATCGACGCCGCCTACAAGCACCCGCCCTTCGGTCACATCGTAAAGCCGTGGGATAAGCTGTACAAGGCTCGACTTTGAAGAGCCGGTTCCGCCTATTATACCAACCATTTCGCCGGAAGCGATTGAAAGGTTAATATGATTAAGCACAGGTTTATCTGATTTACGTGCGTACGAAAAATTCACATCTTCAAAATTGACTGAACCGTCTTTAACTTCGTAAACCGGTTCACTGCAATTTTTCAAACTGCTTTTTTCATCAAGGACCTCAATTACGCGCTCCGCAGAAGAATGTGAAACTACAATCATTACAAAGACCATTGACAGCATCATCAGGTTCATCATAATCTGCATGGTATAAGTTATAAGGCTCATGAAAGAACCTGTGGAGAGGCCAGCAGCCGGATTATTGCCGGAAGCTACAATCGCCTTTGCGCCAAACCACGAGAGCAGGAGCATGCTGCCGTAAATGCATATCTGCACAAGCGGCATATTGAATGCCAGGCGTTTCTGAGCCCTTGAAAAATCTTGGTATATTGACTCTGATATTCCATCGAATTTTTCTTCTTCATGGCTCTCGCGTGTAAATGCCTTTACAACACGTATGCCGCTTAGGTTTTCATGGACTGTGTTATTCAGCTTGTCATATGTTCTAAACACACGCTGGAAAATAGGGTGCACTTTATACATTATAAAGAAAAGCCCAACTCCTAAAATAGGCGCGGCTATCAAAAAAATAACCGAGATATGTGCGTCGATGTGGAAAGCGGCAATCAGGCTTAAAACCAGCATTGCCGGGCTTCTCACCGCAACAAGAAGAATCATCTGATACGCATTCTGAAGGTTCGTGACATCGGTTGTGAGCCTTGTGACAATGCCGCCCGTTGAAAATTTATCAATATTTGAAAAGGAGAAATCCTGCACTTTATAGTACATGTCATGGCGCAGGTTCTTGGCAAAACCTGCGGATGCAGCGGCAGCATTGTTTCCAGCAATAACTCCAAAAAGTATCGCCAAAATAGCACCTATAAAAAGGTATACCCCCATCTTCAGAATATAGGCCATGTTTTTAGCATCAATGCCAAAATCGATGAGCTTGGCCATCAGCATTGGGATCACCACGTCCAGCAAAGCTTCGAGCGTGATGAAAATAGGCGCAATAATAGAGCTCTTTTTGTATTCCCGCAGGCTTAAAGCGAGTTTTTTTATCATATAAGCATCAATCCTCTAATCCGTAAAATAATTTTTGTCTATAAAACTTGTTCCATATTTTTTTTCATTCGTTCAATATAAGAAATCAATTGTATGATTTCTCTATCTGTAAAACCATGTGTCAAAATATTTTCCATGCGGTATCCGTCTTTTTTAAACATTTCATGCACTTCAAGCGCTTTCGGGGTAAGAACTATTTTTTTCAGCCTTGCGTCATGCGGAACGCCCTGGCGGGCAACAAGGCCTTTTTTCTCCATAAGCGAAAGGACTTTTGAAGCTGTCGAACGCGTTATGCTGAAACGCTCTTCGAAGTCTTTTTGGTAAATATCTTCGTCCTGATGTTCAGCAAGGTAGCCGATAAGCCAACCGTTCATACCGGTTATCTGTGCTGTCTTTTTTTTGGCCGGAGAATTTTTCATATAGCGCATCATCAGATTGTTAAGCGAACGGAGCTGCATTCCAACCATTTTTTTTTCCATAAGCACCTCCAGTGCTAAAATGGTGAATGTCAAACTGTTGCATATGCAACATTATAACCTTTTTGCGCGCCTAAAGTCAAGCGTGAAATTATTTAAATTAGAATGCTTAAAAAGCTTTTAATCTGGTGAAATAGCACTTGACAGGATTGGGTTATGCCTATATAATACAGTTGAGTAAATAAGCAACTGTATTTAAGAATAGTGGTGAATATTATGAATCCATGTGTGCCTGACATTGATAAATGCGACTGCACAGTAATCCATGAAGATGTTGTTGCAAAAGTGCGCCATGATATGCCTGTTGAGGAATCGCTCCTTGACCTTGCAGACCTTTTTAAAGTCTTCGGAGATTCCACACGTGTAAAAATACTCTGCGCACTTTTTGAGTCTGAAATGTGTGTGTGCGATATTGCATCGCTGCTTGGAATGACAAAGTCGGCTATATCCCATCAGCTGCGTATTTTAAAGCAGGCGAAACTGATAAAGAACCGCCGCGACGGCAAAGTAGTCTATTACTCCCTTGACGACAATCATGTTAAAAATATTTTTGACCAAGGCCTTGCACATGTTTCTGAATATGAATAATATTTCATATTTTTTATTTTTTGGTTGCTTAGTTGATTAATTGTTCATATATTCATTTATATAAAAATGCAATTAGGAAGGTCGGTATATATGAAAAATGCGAAGCAGAACTGTGATTGCAGCACATCCCCATGCGCTGTATGCGAAGAGAAAAAAGATGAATCTGAAAAGTACATTCCAAAGCCGGATGCCGACAAAATCGCATTTATTGCCGGCGCGCTTCTTTTTGTGATTGGAATGCTTTTTCCGCTTCCAAAGGCCGGAAAATTTTTAATCTTTCTCTCAAGCTATATTTTAGTCGGAGGGAAAATTATTGTCCGTGCAGTGCAGCACATAACGAAAGGCCAGGTCTTCGATGAAAATTTCCTGATGGGTGTCGCCACAGTTGGGGCTTTTTGCATCGGTGAATTTGCTGAAGGCGTTGCCGTCATGCTTTTTTACCACATTGGAGAATTTCTCGAAGATAAAGCTGTTGACCATTCACGCAAGTCGATTTCAGCGCTTATGGATATCAGGCCAGATTACGCAAACCTGAAAACCGGCGATGAGGTATGCAAAGTATCGCCTGCCAATGTAAATGCAGGAGACATTATTATAATACGGCCGGGCGAAAGAGTTCCGCTCGACGGCACTGTGACAGATGGATCATCATTTCTTGACACTTCTGCCCTTACTGGGGAACCTGTTCCCCACCGCGTAGGAAAGGGCAGCGAGATACTCTCCGGCTCAGTAAATCAAAATGGCCTGCTGACAGTTAAAGTAAGCAAAAAATTTGGAGAGTCAACTGTTACAAAGATACTTGACCTCGTACAGAATGCCACAAGCCATAAAGCCCCAACAGAGAATTTCATCACAAAGTTTGCAAAAATCTATACGCCAGCAGTTGTTTTCGCAGCTGTAGCACTGGCTTTGATACCGCCCCTTGCTGTGCCAGGAGCACATTTTTCCGACTGGATAAACCGCGCATTGACATTTCTTGTTGTTTCGTGCCCTTGCGCTCTTGTGATTTCAATTCCGCTTAGCTTTTTCGGAGGCATAGGCGGCGCATCTAAAAAAGGTATACTTATCAAAGGAAGCAACTACCTTGAAGCTCTCAGCAACGTAGATACCGTTGTTTTTGACAAAACAGGCACGCTTACAAAAGGCACATTTAAGGTGACAAAGATACAGCCTTCGTCAGGCTTGTCTGATAAACAACTTATTTATCTGGCGGCGTATGCAGAACTCTATTCAAATCACCCGATAGCCGCATCAATTCGTGAAGCATACGGGGTAAAACCCGACTCCAGCCGTGTTTCTGATTATAATGAGATTTCAGGGGAAGGCGTCAGCGTAAAAGTTGACGGCCATGAGGTGCTTGCTGGGAACAGAAAACTTATGAGCCATTTCAATGTGTCGCTTCCAGACATTTCTGAAAACGGCACGATAGTATTTGTAGCTGCTGACAAAGCTTTTGTGGGCTTTATCATTATCGCAGATGAAATCAAAGGAGACAGCAAAGCAGCCATCAGCGGGCTGAAAAAATATAGCATACACACTGTTATGCTGACAGGTGACAGCAAACCTTCGGCCGAGCACACTGCCGGCAAACTTGGAATAGACAGAGTCTGTGCCGATTTGCTTCCACAGCAAAAAGTAGAAGAAATGGAAAAGCTGGAAAGCAACCTTCCATCTGGCAAGAAGCTGGTGTTTGTCGGCGACGGGATAAACGACGCGCCTGTCCTTGCACGTGCAGATATCGGCATAGCTATGGGCGGCGCTGGTTCAGATGCAGCAATAGAAGCCGCCGACATTGCGCTTATGACCGATGAGCCGTCAAAAATCATAACTGCAATCAGAATTTCCAAAAAAACACATTTTATAGTATGGCAAAATATTGTTTTTGCGTTGGCTGTTAAAATAGCAATACTGGTGCTGGCCGCTTTTGGACTTGCGACTATGTGGGAAGCTGTATTCGGCGATGTCGGCGTTACAATTATCGCCGTGCTCAATTCTATACGTGCTTCACATATAAAAGAAGGATAGTCTAAACCATCGCAGCTGTACGGAATGTTTTTCTAGTTTTATACAGCTGAAAAATGCGCTGTAAAACGAATTTTAACCGTTTTACAGCGCACTTATTTTAATAAATCCACAAATTATTTATTTTTTTGCCTTAAAAGCTTTTGCAGCATTGATAAGGCCCTGAAAAAGGGGATGGGGACGGTTTGGGCGGGACTTGAATTCCGGGTGGAACTGTGAGCCTAAGAACCACGGATGCAAAGGAATTTCCATCATCTCAATGATGTGGTCGTCAGGCGAACGGCCGGAGAAAACAACACCTGCAGATTCAAATTTTTTCCTGTAATCGTTGTTTACTTCAAAGCGATGGCGGTGGCGCTCATAAATAAGCGGCACATTTCCGTAAAGGCCTGCAGCTTTTGACCCAGGCAGCAACTTGCACGGATATTTGCCAAGGCGCATTGTTCCGCCAATCTGCTGTACGTCTTTTTGCTCCGGCATTAGGTCGACAACGCAGTTTTTGCTCTGCGGGTCAAATTCAGCGGAATTGGCATCTGCGATTCCGATTACATTCCTTGCAATCTCAACAAGCGCAAGCTGCATGCCAAGGCATATGCCGAGAAACGGCACATTATTTACGCGTGCATAATGAATTGCTGTAATCATGCCTTCTATCCCGCGCTCTCCGAATCCGCCAGGCACAAGGATACCATCGGCATCTGAAAGGACTTCGTCAATATTGCTGTCGTCGATTGTCTCGGAATCAACCCATTTAATATTTACTTTTACTTTATTTCCAAATCCACCGTGTGTCAGCGCTTCCGCAATGCTGAGGTAAGCATCGTGCAGTTCAACGTATTTCCCGACTAACGCAATGGTCACGCTGTCTGTAAGTGACATCGCCGTATTGACCATAGCAATCCATTCGCCAAGTTCCGGCCCGTGAGTGTCAAGGCCAAAACGTTTGCAGACAATGTCGTCGAGGCGCTCTTCGTGCAGTGAAAGAGGAACAGCGTAAAGGAGCGGAAGGTCAAGGTTTTCGATAACACAGTTTTCAGATACATTGCAGAACAGGGCGATTTTCTGCTTGACATCTTCCCCTATTTCCTTTTCAGAGCGCAGCACAATGATATCCGGCTGGATACCTATCGAAAGCAGTTCTTTCACGCTGTGCTGTGTCGGCTTTGACTTATGCTCGTGAGAACATGCAAGATACGGCACAAGAGTAACATGAATAAACAGGCAGTTTGAACGCCCAACTTCGGTTGCAAACTGACGTATCGCTTCTAAGAACGGCTGGCTTTCAATGTCTCCGACCGTGCCGCCAATCTCAATTATTGCAACATCGACGTTTTCTTTTCCTTCGTAAATCCGTTCCTTAATTTCATTTGTTATGTGCGGTATTACCTGAACTGTCCCGCCGCCGTAATCACCATTGCGCTCTTTCTGGATAACATTCCAGTAAACACGGCCGGCAGTGACATTGCTGTTCTGTGTAAGGCTTTCGTCGATAAAGCGCTCATAGTGCCCAAGGTCAAGGTCAGTTTCGGCGCCGTCGTCTGTGACAAATACCTCCCCATGCTGAAATGGGTTCATAGTGCCAGGGTCTACATTTAGGTACGGGTCAAATTTCTGCATGGTAATGCGCAGGCCACGCGATTTCAGAAGCCTTCCGAGTGAAGCCGCCGTAATACCTTTTCCAAGGCCTGAAACAACGCCGCCGGTCACAAAAACAAATTTTGCAGGCATAATGTCCTCCATCCTCGTCTTTATTAGGTCAATTCTCAAAAAACACAAACAAATTAATTATATCGCTTTGTATCTTTAGCTGTCAATAATCAATCTGACGGTTTTGCTCCAGAATGTTTTTTAATTTCATACCAGTACCCCTTATAGGCACGTTCTGTCTTGTTGTCACCAAAATGGTAATAGGTACGGTCTTTGAGCTCATCGGGGAGGTACTGCTGCTGTGTCCAGTGGTTTGGAAAATCATGCGGGTACTTGTAAAATTGCCCTTTATGGCTGTTATCAGCGCCGTCAAAATGCTTGTTCTGGAGTTGGCGCGGAATCGGGCCTGACCTGCCTGCACGGATATCGGCTATGGCAGCGTCAACAGCACAGTAAGCCGAGTTTGATTTTGGAGCAATGGAGACAAGGATAACCGCATCGGCAAGCGGAATGCGCGCTTCGGGAAGCCCAACCTGAAGCGCAGCGTCAACAGCGGATTTCACAATAGGTATAATCTGCGGATAAGCGAGGCCAACATCTTCACAGGCGCATACCATAAGCCTGCGGCAGACCGACGGAAGGTCACCTGCTTCAAGCAGGCGCGCAAGGTAATGCACGGATGCGTCAGGGTCAGAGCCACGCATTGATTTCTGGAATGCCGAAAGGATATCATAGTGCTCGTCGCCCGCGCGGTCATAGCGCATAGCCGAACGCTGCGTCAGCTCCCTTGCGGCCTGCAGTGTAACGCGGCATGAACCGTCTTCTTCCGCATCGCCCGAAAGCACGCTCAGCTCAACAGCATTTATGGCCTTGCGCACATCACCACCGCACGCAGAAGCAATATAGTCCTCTACACCGTCTTCAGCAGTTATCTTTCTGTGCTGTTCATCAGAAAGGAAGCGGAGCGCGCGCCTTACTGCAGCAGCGGCGTCTTTTTTTTCAACGGGCTTAAATTCAAATACGGTAGAGCGGCTGAGTATAGCGCCGTAAACATAAAAGTACGGGTTCTCAGTCGTCGAGGCAATAAGCGTTATGGAGCCATCTTCAATAAATTCAAGCAGCGTCTGTTGCTGCTTCTTGTTAAAGTACTGTATCTCATCGAGATACAGTAGAATCCCGTTTGGCGCTTCAAATGTATTTATGCGGCCTATGATGCTGCGTATATCGGCTGTAGAGGCAGTTGTACCATTAAGCTTAAACAGCCTTCGCTTAGTGCGGCGTGCAATAATAGAGGCCAGTGTTGTCTTTCCTACGCCTGACGGGCCATAGAAAACCATGTTTGGGATTTCCCCCGATTCTATGATTCTGCGAAGAGGCCGGCCTTCATCAAGAAGATGATGCTGCCCAACGATTTCGTCAAGTGTTTTTGGGCGCAGCCTGTCTGCTAATGGTGCTGCCATGTTTTATGCCTCCTTTAAAAGTACTCAAAGAGAAAAGAGACGCGCGAGCACGTCTCCTTTTGTTATTATTGCGCTGTTTTACTCGTACAGCGGATAGCGTGTGCACAGCCCTTTTACCGCTGACTTAATCTTCTCTTTTGAATTGTCAAAAGAGGAGATCGCAAGGCTGATGCATTCGGCTATAGTATCCATATCTTTTTCATTCATGCCGCGCGTTGTGACGGCCGGCGTACCGATACGCAGGCCGCTTGTTACAAACGGGCTGCGCTTTTCATTTGGAACTGTGTTTTTATTTGTTGTTATATTTACAGAATCAAGGCGCTGCTCCAGCTCCTTGCCTGTCAAGTCTGTACCGCTCAGGTCGATAAGTATCAGATGGTTGTCCGTCCCACATGTAACAAGCTTTATGCCGCGCCTTAAAAGGCCATCTGCAAGCGCTTTTGCGTTATTTACAATGCGGTGGCCATATTCTTTAAATTCAGGCTTAAGTGCTTCACCAAGGCAAACTGCTTTCCCTGCTATTACATGCATAAGCGGGCCGCCCTGAGTACCGGGGAAAATTGCCTTGTCAATAGCTTTTGCGTATTTTTCTTTGCAGAGGATAAGACCGCCACGCGGTCCGCGCAGCGTCTTATGAGTTGTTGTAGTCACGATGTCCGCCCATTCTACGGGGTTCGGATGGTCTCCTGAAGCTACAAGGCCGGCAATGTGTGCCATATCCACCATCATAATAGCGCCGCATGCGTCACAGATATCGCGGAACTTTTTGAAATTGATAATGCGCGGATACGCGCTTGCTCCTGAAACAATCAACTTCGGTTTTACCCTCATCGCCGTTTCATACACTTTGTCGTAGTCTATGCGTCCGGTTTCCGGGCTTACGCCATATGGAACGAAATGGAAGTATTTGCCTGAGATATTAACTGGCGAGCCATGTGTCAGATGGCCACCTTCGGCGAGGTTCATGCCCATTACCGTGTCGCCTGGTTTGAGCATTGCAAAGTAGACAGCCGTGTTTGCCTGCGCGCCGGAATGTGGCTGCACATTTGCGTGCTCTGCCCCAAACAGTTTGCATGCGCGGGTGCGAGCAAGCTCTTCAACAACATCTACGTACTGACAACCACCGTAATAGCGTTTGCCTGGATAGCCCTCTGCATATTTATTTGTGAGAACGCTACCCATCGCAGCCATAACAGCGGGAGAAACAATGTTCTCAGAGGCTATAAGTTCAAGGTTGTCGCGCTGACGCTGCAGTTCATGCTCCATGGCGGCCCCAACTTCAGGGTCAACTTTAGAAACAAGGCCAATCGTGTCCATCATATTGCTGTACATAGCTCCATACCCTTTCCCGAACAATTTTATTTTATTATACCCTGTACTTAGAAAAAGCGCAATATTCACAAGAAAATATAGCGCCTGCTAAGCTTGTGCTGTACTGCATTTTGTATTAAAATATTAAAAAATGCTGCACAGCCTGAAAATTTTTCATCTGTAACTCCATAAAATTTAAATTAGAAAGGAAAACAGGATCATGACAAAAAAGCAGCGTGCTTCTCTTGCGGTAAATGCGCTTAAAAAAGAATATTCTGGAGCTGTATGTTCACTTACATATAAAAATCCGCTGCAGCTTTTAATTGCAACACGTCTTTCAGCACAATGCACAGACGCGAGGGTAAACATTGTAACGCCAAAGCTTTTCGCCCACTTTCCGAGCCTTGACGCTTTCTGCGCAGGCACTGAAGATGAAATTGGGGAGTATATCCATTCATGCGGCCTTTACAAAACAAAAGCACGTGACATACTCGCCATGTGCCGAATGCTGAAATCCGACTTCGGCGGCATAGTGCCAGACACAATAGAAGAGCTTACAAAGCTGCCAGGCGTTGGCCGTAAAACAGCCAACCTGATAATTGGCGATATCTACCACAAGCCCGCTGTGGTAACAGACACGCACTGCATACGCATCTGCGGACGGCTCGGCCTCAGCGAAGGAAAAAATCCTGCAAAAATAGAAAAGCAGCTCCGCGCAATTCTCCCTAAGGAAGAATCGAATGATTTCTGCCACCGCCTTGTGCTGCATGGCCGCGCGGTATGCACCGCACGCAGCCCCAAATGCGATAAATGCTGCATGGAATCATTTTGCAAAGCTGCCAAAGGCAACAGTATAAATAAAATAAATAAACAAAAATAAAGTTTTACATGTTTCTGCCGTTTTTTGCTTCAATTTTAGCGGGTGAACTCTTTTGAGTTTTAAATTCCGCCGCCGTTTCTTCTATGTATGGCTGCACCGTCTTTTTTACTTTAAGTCCTTCATATTTCAGTTTAAACTGTACCCTCCCTAAAAATTTGTAACCGCAGTGCCTGCAGTAAAAAACGGCATGAAAGCTTTTGTTTTTCAGATGCCATTTTCCGCAGCGGTGGGCAAGATGGCCACACTGAATGCAGTGAAACGAAAGGTCCTGCTGGCTTACGAGAGGGTCGTGCAAATCGCATATAGTAGTTGTCTTAAACTCCATTTTCCGATAAAATTCATCTGACTCTGCATTCTGGATAAACGGGTCAAGCTTTTCCGGACTATACAATTTTTGAAAGCACCTGAGCGTAAGCAAGCTGTCACCAAGCGCGCGGTGATGGTCAAAGCCGCTGTCGTCAATCTGGAGCAGTCCGGCTGCGGTGCTAAGGCCCATTTGCTGCTTGGTGTTGTCAGTACACAAGAGATGTTCACAATATGCCTGCAAGTCAACATACCTGCTTAAAAATGGGATGCGGCCGCTGCCGCAAAAATAGCGGCAATTTTCAATAAGGGCGAGAATGTCCGATGTGCCCCATGTCATTATGACCGTGCCGTCAGCCCATTTGCAGAATTGGCTGACGGCCTGCATAAATTGCAGGCCGCCTTCAAGGTCTTCATTTGTAATGCTTGTAAGCAGTTTGATCTTCCCGCTGATTTTTTTGCCAACCTGCGGATGTATCAAAGCCTCAAAAGTATCCTGAATTCTCAGTCTGTCATCGATACGGACCGCGCCGAATTCAATAATTTCATTCATAAACTTTTTCAGCCGTCTGCTGTATGCACCGTTCCACTCCAAATCCAGAATTACAAAATCCATCGCTTTTACTTTTTCTTTGCAGCCTGTTTCATGCGCTGCTCTTTATTGAGTGTCTTTTTGCGCATGCGGATGTTTTTAGGCGTAACCTCGACTAATTCATCTATGTTGATAAACTCGAGGCACTGTTCAAGGCTGAGCGTGCTCGGCGGCGTCAGTTTCAGCGCTTCATCAGCGCCTGATGCACGGGTATTTGTAGCATGCTTCTTTTTGCATACATTTACCGTTATATCGTCAGATTTCGGGCTTTCGCCAACGATCATGCCCTCATAAACTTCCACACCAGGGCCAATAAACAGTCTGCCGCGGTCCTGCGCGTAAAACAAGCCATAGCCTGTTGCCACGCCTTGCTCGTGTGCAATGAGAGAGCCTGTGTTGCGTGTGCTTATTTCTCCCTTATATGGCTCATAGCAGTCAAAAACGCTGTTCATAATGCCATTACCGTTAGTATCAGTAAGAAACTCCTGGCGGTAGCCCATAAGGCCACGCGCAGGGATTTTAAATTCAAGGTTCGTAACACCCGTGTTGCGTGTATTCATATTTTGAAGTTCCGCCTTGCGCGGCCCAAGTTTTTCCATAACAGCACCAACATATGCGTTTGGAACCTCAATCATTAAAAGTTCGATAGGCTCGCATCTTTTGCCGTTTATCTGCTTATAGATAACAGTAGGACCCGAGACCTGGAATTCATAATTCTCGCGGCGCATCTCTTCAATCAAAATGGAAAGGTGCAGTTCGCCGCGCCCTGAAACCTTAAAAGTGTCTGGGGAGTCTGTCTCTTCTACGCGAAGGGCAACATTGGTTTCCAGCTCTTTAAAAAGGCGCTCACGCAGGTTGCGGGACGTTACATATTTGCCCTCACGCCCAGCAAATGGGCTGTTGTTTACCATGAACATCATTGAAACCGTAGGCTCGTCGATTTTAACAAACGGAAGCGGCTCAATGCAGTCGGGCGAACAAATCGTCTCACCGATATTAATCCCTGTGACGCCAGAAACAGCGACAATGTCGCCAAGGCTTGCCTGCTCAACTTCAACACGCTTGAGGCCTTCAAACTGGTAAAGCTTTGTGACCTTCACATTGCTCTGAGTTCCGTCACGGTGGCACAAAACAACACTTTCACCGTCATGGACTGTTCCACGCTCAACACGGCCAATGCCTATCCTTCCAATATAGTCATCATAGTCAATATTGGAAAACAGCACCTGAGTCGGGCCGTTAAGCACGCCATGCGGCGCAGGAATATATTTAAGGATAGCATCAAACAGCGGTTTCATATCTTTGCCCTGAACGTTAAGGTCGTCAGTGGCATAGCCATCACGGCCGGAAGCATAAATCACCGGAAAGTCGAGCTGGTCTTCTGTTGCGCCGAGCTCTATAAACAGGTCAATGACCTCGTCAATAACTTCTTTTGGGCGCGCGCCCTGGCGGTCTATCTTATTTACAACAACAAGCGGCTTTTTCCCGAGCGCCAAAGCTTTTTTAAGCACAAAGCGCGTCTGCGGCATACAGCCCTCAAAAGCGTCCACAAGCAAAAGCACACCGTCTACCATCATAAGGATACGCTCTACTTCGCCGCCGAAGTCGGCATGCCCGGGAGTATCTATGATATTGATCTTTACACCTTTATAATGTACTGCCGTCGTTTTGGACAGGATAGTAATGCCGCGCTCACGTTCGAGCGCATTGGAGTCCATCACACGGTCTTCCACAACCTCATTTGCCCGGAATACGCCGCTCTGGCGAAGCAACTGGTCAACAAGTGTCGTTTTCCCATGGTCAACATGAGCAATTATGGCAACATTTCTCAAATCATTTCTGACATCCATGCAGTATTTCCCTCTTCTAACTCATTTCAAAAAAGCGGCATAAGTTTGCCGCAAAAATTAATAATCCGATAGAGCTTCCCGCAAGAAGAAACCCACAGACATGATTCATTATACCACGGGAGCACAAATTTGTGAATATAAAACGAGCACCGAAGTTTAACGGTGCTCGTGGCTTGTCTATGAATAAACTTCTTTTCATGAAACTGCTTTCTCTATTTCCTGAGGGGCATGTCTCTCCGCGGGGCGTATTATAACAAAAGGCGTGCATTCAGCTTCCTGGCAGGCCGGATTGTCACGTATAAGGCTTTTCAGTTCCTCTTTGCTGTAAGGAATATTTTTTGCCGCGCCGAGGATTTCAACACCAAGGTCATTGGCATCTACTATCATGCTGCGCACACCGGTTTTTTCCCAAATTTTTTCACAGATTTCATTTGAGTTGCATGGGCAAAGTATGGCCATGTTAAGATAATCCTTAAATCCATCTGATTCAAAGCCATCTACACCAGCAGCCTGACGGCCGGCTACTTTGTAAAAAATGCCATGAAAGCCAAAAGGCCTTGTTACCGCCGCGCAAAATGCTGCAAGCAGCACGCGCGGAGCGCCTATCTGGTCAATTACGACCTGCATTTTTTCAGGTATGGCAAGGTGAAGGCCAACGACTGCATCCCCATGGACAAATTTGCTGAGGAATTTCGCAAGGCCGCTGACTTTTACATCTTTTTTATAAACGACATTGCCTTCGCATATCGATATAACTTTTTCACTTATGGAAACAATATCACCATCATGGTAAACTGGAAGAATATATTTTTTTATTAGGTCTATATAATTGTCTTCACCCGGCTTCACATAATGAGTTTTAATTGGATAACGGTTATACGTACGGCACATTGCGGTAATCGCAATATTTTTTCCCGGGTTCTGTACAAACCACTCCGGCAATGGCTTAATATCGTTCGTTTTACTCATATTTCCTCCTTATTTATTGCTTTTTCAATATTACAAAAAGCCATATAAAGTAAAGCTTTTACAATTATAGCTTATTTTTCTCCAAAAATCAATTAATTATTAACTTTTGATTAAAATTTTTAAAAAGCCTGTATGCCGCGCTGAGCGCGGGATGGGTTTTCTAAGAAGCATAAAACGGCTGCAAAATTTCTCACTGAGATTCTGCAGCTATTAATAAAGCATCTTTTTAAGATACTGGCCGGTGTACGATTCCGGTACCTGCGCAACATGCTCAGGCGTGCCGCAGGCAACAATGTGTCCCCCTCCGTCTCCGCCTTCCGGCCCAAGGTCAATAATATAATCCGCCGTTTTAATTAAGTCGAGGTTATGTTCTATGACGATAACAGTGTTTCCGCTGTCTACGAGTTTCTGAAGCACATTAATAAGCATATGGACATCCGCCATGTGAAGGCCTGTTGTCGGCTCGTCAAGGATATAAATCGTGCGGCCTGTAGAGCGTTTCCCAAGCTCGGCAGCAAGTTTTACGCGCTGGGCCTCGCCGCCAGAAAGCGTAGTTGCAGGCTGGCCAATTTTAATATAACCAAGCCCAACGTCCTGCAGTGTTTTGAGCTTACGCGCAATTTTAGGGATACTGCTGAAAAATGAAAGGCCCTCTTCCACATTCATTTCAAGCACATCATATATATTTTTGCCCTTATACTTGATTTCAAGCGTTTCGCGGTTGTAACGTTTCCCTTTGCAGACTTCGCACGGCACATATACATCTGGCAGAAAGTTCATCTCAATTTTTATTATGCCATCGCCCTGGCATGCTTCGCAGCGCCCGCCTTTTACATTGAATGAAAAGCGGCTTGCCGTAAACCCGCGCATTTTGGCTTCCGGCATTGAAGCAAACAGCGCGCGTATATCGTTAAAAACGCCAGTGTATGTTGCCGGGTTAGAGCGTGGTGTGCGACCTATTGGCGACTGGTCTATCGCTATGACTTTGTCGAGCGCAGAAAGGCCTGTTATTTTTTTGAATTTGCCTGGATGTTCATGCGCGCCGTTAAGTTCAGACGCGAGATACTTATAGAGTATCTCATCTATTAGTGACGACTTTCCAGAGCCTGAAACGCCTGTAACACAGACAAATTCCCCAAGCGGTATTTCAATATTGATATTTTTCAGATTATTTTGGGTCGCGCCGAAGATCTCAAGCTTTTTGCCGTTGCCTTTCCGGCGCGTCTTTGGCACTTCGACTTTTCTACGCCCGCTTAGGTACTGGCCCGTTATAGACTCTTTGCAGTTCACAATATTCTGTACTTTTCCACTGAAAACCACATTGCCGCCGTGCACTCCTGCTCCAGGGCCGATGTCAACTATATAGTCGGAAGCCAGCATTGTCTCTTCGTCATGCTCTACTACGATAACTGTGTTGCCGAGGTCGCGCAGGTGCTTTAAAGTTGCGAGCAACTTTGCGTTGTCACGCTGGTGAAGGCCAATGCTCGGTTCGTCAAGGATATAGATGACACCTGTCAAGGAAGAGCCGATCTGTGTCGCAAGGCGTATACGCTGGCTTTCTCCGCCTGAAAGGGTTCCTGCAGGCCGCGAAAGTGTAAGGTATTCAAGCCCGACATTTTTGAGAAAGCCAAGCCTGTTTGTAATTTCTTTCAGTACAAGCCCCGCAATAGCGTTTTCACGCTCGGTCAGCTTAAGGTTTTTCACAAAATCGAGCTCTTCTGAAATAGGCATATCACAGAACTGCGCAATATTTATGCCTCCGACCGTAACGGCGAGGCTTGTCGGCGAAAGCCGTTTCCCATGGCACGCATCACAGGGTATGGCACTCATGTAATTCTGAATTTCTTCCCTTATCCAATTGCTTTGCGTTTCATGGAAGCGCCGCTCAAGGTTGTTAATGATTCCCTCAAACTCCGTCTCATATTTTGCACGGCCAAAACTTCCCTCGCGCTCGACTTTAATTTTTTCGCCTTTTGTCCCGTAAAGCAAGATATCGATAATTTCCGGCGGCAGCTTACCTACTGGAGTGTCAAGTGAAAAATGATAATGTTTAGCAAGCGCTTTTAGATACATGGCGGCGACAGTGTTACCTTCCATTGCCCACCCGCCGGCTTTCAGCCCTCCGTTATTTATTGATAGCGACTTGTCAGGCAGAATACGGTCCGGGTCGATTTTCATAAATAAGCCGAGACCTGCGCATTTTGGACATGCGCCGAAAGGGCTGTTAAACGAAAACATGCGTGGTGTTAGTTCTTCAACGCTTATGCCATGCTCAGGGCAGGCATAGTTCTGCGAAAACAGGTTGTCTTTCCCGCCGACAACATTGATAATAGTAAGGCCGTTTGCAAGCGATGAAGCTGTTTCAACCGAATCTGCAAGCCTTGAGCGTATATCCGGATGGATTACAAGCCTGTCAACTACAACGTCTATAGTGTGCTTTCTGTTTTTTTCAAGTTCAATTTTTTCGGAAAGGTCGTAGACCGTTCCGTCGACACGCACACGCACAAAGCCATTTTTCCTCGCTGCGTCCAGCTCTTTGGCATGCGTCCCCTTTCTTGCACGCACCACAGGCGCAAGCACAAGAATTTTTGTCCCTTCAGGCATAGAAAGGACCTGATCCACAATCTGGTCAACAGTCTGCTGGCGTATCTCCCTGCCGCATATAGGGCAGTGGGGTATGCCTATGCGCGCGTAAAGGAGGCGCAGGTAATCGTATATTTCAGTTACAGTGCCCACCGTTGAGCGCGGGTTTTTAGACGTTGTTTTCTGGTCAATTGAAATGGCAGGCGACAACCCATCTATATAGTCTACATCAGGCTTTCTGACCTGGCCAAGGAATTGCCTTGCGTATGCTGAAAGCGACTCTACATAGCGGCGCCTTCCCTCAGCGTATATGGTGTCAAATGCAAGTGATGATTTTCCTGAGCCGGAAAGCCCCGTGAAAACGATCAGCTTGTCACGCGGGAGCTCAAGGTCTATATTTTTCAGGTTGTGCTCACGTGCACCTTTAATGAAAATGGTCTTTGCTGACATAATGCCTCCGTACATTCATTCGGATTCCAGCTTTTTGATTTTATCGCGCAGGTATGCAGCATGTTCAAACTCAAGCAGCTTTGCCGCATCTTTCATTTCGCGTGTAAGCTGGGCAATTACGCGTTTTTTTTCATCGGGCGAAAACTTCTGTTTCCTGTGAGGTTTGCTTTCGTCTTTCGGTGTGGAAATCTCCAGTATTTCCGCTACCGGTTTTACTATGGTTTTTGGCACGATTCCATGTTCTTTATTATATGCGGTCTGCAATTTGCGGCGGCGCTCCGTCTCACGTATAGCACTTTCCATTGACGGTGTGACGGAGTCAGCATACATGATTACCTGGCCATTTGCATTGCGCGCTGCGCGCCCAATAGTCTGGATAAGCGAGCGCTCGCTGCGCAAAAAGCCTTCCTTGTCAGCATCAAGTATGGCAACAAGTGAAACTTCAGGGATATCGAGGCCTTCCCGCAACAGGTTTATCCCAACAAGCACATCAAATTTGCCAAGGCGCAGATCCCGTATGATTTTCATGCGCTCTACCGTATCAATGTCATAGTGCATATACCTGACGCGTATGCCCATGCCCTGAAGATAGGAAGTCAGGTCTTCCGCCATCTTTTTTGTGAGGGTGGTTATGAGGACACGCTCTTTTCTTGATGTGCGGATATTGATTTCAGATATCAAATCATCAATCTGGCCGTCTGTTGGCTTGACTATTATTTCAGGATCAACAAGCCCTGTTGGGCGTATGACCTGCTCAACGACCTGTGAAGACTCTTTAAACTCAAAGTCACCAGGAGTTGCACTGACGAAAACGGCCTGATTGATATGGCTGTAGAATTCGTCAAAGTTAAGCGGCCGGTTGTCGTAAGCTGAGGGAAGTCGAAAACCGTACTGCACAAGTGCATCTTTTCTCGCCCTGTCGCCTGCATACATTGAGTGCACCTGTGGAAGCGTTACATGCGATTCATCAACAAAAAGCAGAAAATCCTTAGGAAAATAATCAAGCAGTGTAAAAGGCGCGCTGCCCGGCTTCCTGCCGGACATGACGCGCGAATAGTTTTCAATCCCCTTGCAGAAACCGACCTCAGTCAGCATCTCCATGTCATACCGCGTACGCTCTTCTATCCGCTGTGCCTCAATCAACTTTCCCCGCTTTTTAAACCATGCTACGCGCTCTTCCATCTCTTCCTCAATGTTCACTAAAGCGCGCTGCATCTTCTCGTGCGGAACAATATAGTGCGAGGCAGGATATATTGCAATATGCTTGAGGTCTGCTACAACTTCGCCTGTTACAGGGTTAAACTCACGTATGCGGTCGATTTCATCGCCGAAAAATTCCACGCGCACTGCGTATTCACTTGACTGCACCGGAAAAATTTCAACGACATCGCCACGCACGCGGAACTTATTGCGTATAAAGTTCACGTCATTGCGCTCATACTGTATCTCAACAAGCTTCTTTAAAAGCTCATCACGGCTTTTTTTCATGCCGGGGCGAAGACTTATGACCATGGTGCGGTAGTCTATAGGGTCGCCAAGGCTGTAAATGCACGAAACACTCGAAACGATTATCACATCCCGCCGCTCTGAAAGCGCCGACGTCGCCGAGTGGCGGAGCTTGTCTATCTCGTCATTGATTGCTGAGTCTTTCTCAATGTATGTGTCTGTTGTCGGAATATACGCCTCAGGCTGGTAATAGTCATAGTAGCTTACGAAATACTCGACTGAATTTTCCGGAAAAAATTCCTTAAACTCAGAGCAAAGCTGCGCCGCAAGCGTTTTGTTATGTGACAAAACGAGCGTCGGGCGATTTATCTGAGCAATGACATTTGCCATGGTAAATGTTTTTCCGGATCCGGTAACCCCAAGAAGCGTCTGTATGCGGTCACCGTTTCTGATGCCGCCTATGAGCTGGCTTATTGCCTTTGCCTGGTCGCCTGCCGGCTTATATTTTGAAACGAGTTTAAAATTCATTACTGCTCCATATCAAGTTACGTATTGAATAACTCCGGCATAATTTTGCCCTGTGCCATTGAAAAATAATCATTTCCACTTACAATTATATGGTCTATCATCTGCACTTCAACCGTCTGCAGCGCGCTGTACACCCAGCGTGTAGTGTCGAGGTCCTGCTTCGAAGGGAGGCACTCGCCACTCGGGTGGTTATGTGCAAGCACAGCATAAACAGCATTGTACCTTACCGCTAAGCGGACAATTGTTTTTATATAGATGTTGGCTGTTGTGGCACTGCCTTCACTGACGGTGTCACAGTAAAGTATGCGGTTTCGGCTGTCGAGCAGCATCAGCATGACTACTTCGTTCTGCCTGCCGATAAATTTATTTGAAAAATATTTTCCCACGTCATCATAGCTGCAAATAACTGTTTTACCGCTGTTGAGGTTTTCTTCATACAAACGGCATAACTGGGGCACCATTTTAATCAGCACGGCCGCCGATTTGCCGATTCCCTTTACTTTAAGCAGCTCTTCCATTGGGGCGTCAAACACGCCAGCAAGCGAGCCGAAACGCCGTATAAGCTCGTGGGCAATAATATTTGTATCCTTGCGCGGAATGGCGTAATACAGAAGCAGTTCCAAAACTGCATGCGGTGAAAAAGAATCCAAACCTGTTTTCAGAAAAAGCTCCTTCACACGTGCCCTGTGACCCATATGAAGCGATTCTTCAGGCTCGGGTTTTACTTTAACAGCCCGACGTTTATTCTGCATCAAAACGGACGCACCTTCCGAAAAAATTCAAAATTTGCGGCTGCCCGGTTTTACAGGGGCTGGCGCTCCCGCTTTGCAGAGCGGGCAATCATCTGGTTCCCACGATTCAATATTTAGGGAAACAACAGCACAGAATGGAACGCCGAAATCTATTTTGCCGCCCGTGCGGTCTACTATGGCACCAACTCCCGCCACATGCCCGCCGGCAGCCCGAACAATATCCATCACCTCGCATACCGAGCCGCCTGTAGTCACTACGTCTTCAACAACGAGCACTTTCTGCCCCGGTTTTATCTCAAAGCCACGGCGGAGAGCCATTTTCCCATCGTTGCCGCGCTCTGTAAAAAAGTTCTCACACCCCAATGAGCGGCTTACTTCATAAGCCATCTGAACGGCCCCCATTGCGGGGCCTATTACGGCTTTAATACCCTGCCCGCAAAATTTGCAAGCAAGTGCGGAGCACAGCTCCTCACTGTATTTCGGGTTCTGGAAAATATGCGCACACTGAAGATACATATTGCTGTGGCGTCCGGAAGTCAACCTGAAATGGCCTTTAAGCAAAACGCCCGCTTCGTCAAAAATCTGCATGGCCCGTTCTTGTGTCATCACTGATATGCCTCTTTTTTCTAATCATTGCATTATTGCATTTTATTATATACTAAAAGTGATTTTTTGAAAAGGCTCCTCTCTTCCCGAAACTGCCTCTAAATGCTATAATCAGATAAGTACTGAAAAAGCTGGCAAAATGGCATTACCACCGGAAAAAGGATTGATTATTAATGAAAACAGTAACAGTGGGAAAAAACGACGCAGGCCAGAGGCTCGATAAATTTCTGACAAAGGCATACCCAAATCTGCCGCAGTCGATGATGTATAAAAGCATACGGAAAAAGGATATCAAGTGCAATGGGCGCAGATGCCAGATTTCCACACACCTTAATGAAGGCGACGTGCTAACAATGTACCTTAAGGACGAGTTTTTCCAGACACAGCAAAAAGAGTACGACTTCATGAAAGCGCCCGTCAAGCTCAATATCCTTTATGAAGATAAAAATATCATGATACTTGACAAAAAGCCGGGACTGATAGTCCATCCAGACAAAACTTACCATTTTGACTCGCTTATTGCGCGGGTTCAGCACTATCTTTACACAAAGGGCGAATACAACCCGGAAGCAGAAAACTCATTTGCCCCTGCCCTTATCAACAGGATAGACAGGAACACCGGCGGCATAGTTATGGCGGCCAAAAATGCGGAAACGCTACGCGTAATGAACCAGAAGGTAAAAGCACGTGAGATGAAAAAGCTTTACTTATGCGTTGTATGCGGCCGCATGGATAAAAAATGCGCGACTATGCGTGCTTACCTCACAAAAAACGAAAAGCAGAACCGCGTGTTTATCTCACACATGCCGCGGCCTGATTCCCGTACAATTGTCACAAAATACCGTGTACTTGAAGAAAAAAAAGATTTCAGCCTTCTTGAAGTAGAGCTCATGACTGGACGCACACATCAGATACGCGCGCACATGGCATCGGTCGGCCATCCTTTGGCGGGTGACGGCAAATATGGGAAAAATGCCATAAACAGGCACATAGGCTTTCCGTATCAGGCTCTATACTCATATAAATTGGAATTTCAATTTACAACTGACGCCGGTGGCCTCGGATACCTTAACGGCAAAGAATTTGAAGCAAAAAATATATGGTTTCTGGAAAAATTTTATAATTTTGATTAAAACAAAGTCATCTGGCTGCTCTTCGGCAAACTATCCAGGACTTCGGCCTGTGCGAGCGTATCAATAACAGACTTTGAAACCTTTGAGCGTGACTGCAGATCTTCCACCGAAAGATATTTTCCCCCGCTGTTTTTGGCGTTTGCCAGGCTGTTTGCTGCGGCTTCGCCAACTCCTGCAAGAGACAGGAACGGCAGACGGATTTTTCCGCTTTCTACAAGGAATTTTCTGGCATCAGATTTATAAAGGTCAACTGGCAGCACCTGAATGCCGCGTGCAAGCATTTCGTTAACAATTTGTAAAGTGCCGTACTCTGATTGTTCTTTTGCACTCGCTTCCTTGCCTTTCATGTTTATCTCATTCATTCTGCGATGGATGGTTTCCCTGCCTTTAATGACAAGCGCACCATCAAAATCCTCTCCGCGGACGGTAAAATAAGCTGCATAGTACTCTACAGGGCGATGTACCTTATACCAGCCAAGGCGCAAAGTGGAAATCATGTATGCTGCCGCGTGGGCCTTAGGAAACATATATTTTATTTTCATACAGGAATCTATATACCACTGCGGTACATTGTGGTCTTTCATCGCCTGTATGTATTCACTTGTCAGCTTTACCGGTGCTTTGCCCTTCCGCACTATTTCCATTATCTTAAACGCCATCTTCGGTTCAAGGCCCTTTTGAAGCAGGTAAGTCATTATGCTGTCACGCGTTCCGATTACTTCCGAAATAGTGCACGTGCCGTTTTTAATCAGCTCCTGCGCATTGCCAAGCCAAACATTGGTTCCGTGTGAAAGTCCCGAAACCTGCAGAAGATCTGAAAACGTTTTAGGTTTTGAATCCATAAGCATCTGGCGCACAAAATTAGTGCCTACTTCCGGCAATGAAAATGTGCCTGTCGGTGAATCGATATCCTCAGGCTTAACCCCAAGAGCCTTTGTTGATGTAAAGAGTGACATTACCTGTGGGTCGCTCATGGAAACATTCATAACAGGTATGCCTGTATAGTCTTCCAAATAGCGGTAAATAGTGGGCACATCATGGCCAAGCTCATCCAGTTTACAGATTGTGTCATGGATAGAGTGAAAATCGAAATGTGTCGTTATGCTGTCTGATTTTGCATCGTTTGCAGGATGCTGCACAGGGCAAAAATCGTAGATTTCCATTCCTTTCGGCACAACCACCATACCGCCCGGATGCTGCCCAGTCGTCCTTTTTACTCCGGTGCAC
Source organism: Ruminococcaceae bacterium UBA1036 (assembly GCA_002316805.1). Lineage (GTDB taxonomy): Bacteria > Bacillota > Clostridia > Oscillospirales > Acutalibacteraceae > Thermocaproicibacter. The sequence goes on along the minus strand of DCEF01000010.1, from coordinate 12,324 downwards.
CCTGTGGCAAGGCGAAGCTCTTCGGCACGGTGCATTGTCATGCCGCGTTCTTCCGTGTATTTTTTAACAAAGCCGAGAGCTGTTTTATCTGCCACAGTTGCTATGGTGCCTGCCTTAAAAACATTGTTTTTCCCAAAAAGCTTTTCGGTGTAGCGGTGCGCCTGCGTCTGGTACTCACCTGAAAAGTTAAGGTCTATATCAGGTGTTTTGTCGCCGTCGAACCCAAGGAAGGTTTCGAACGGGATAGTGTGGCCGTCGCGGTTATACTCAGTACCGCACACAGGGCATTTTTTTGTGGGAAGGTCAAAGCCGCTTGTAACACTGCCGTCTGTTATAAACTCGCTGTGATGACATTTAGGGCAAATATAGTGTGGCTGCAGCGGATTTACTTCGGAAATTCCGGCCATGTTAGCTACAAGTGATGAACCTACAGAACCACGCGAGCCTACAAGATAGCCATGTTTTACCGAGTTGGCCACAAGTTTCTGCGCTGTCATGTAAAGGATTGAGAAGCCATGCTTTGTGATTGAGCCAAGCTCCCTGTCAAGGCGGTCTTTTACGATTTTAGGCAGCGGATCCCCGTAAATCTCTTTAGCGCGAGTCCAAACTATGTGAGTAAGCTGCTCTTCCGCCCCGGCTATGAAAGGTGGAAATGTCCCCTGCGGTATAGGCCGTATGTCCTCAATCATATCGGCAATTATATTTGTATTTTTTACAACTACTTCATACGCTTTTTCTTTGCCAAGGTAAGAAAATTCATCGAGCATTTCATCAGTAGTACGAAAATAAAGCGGCGCCTGGTTGTCTGTATCCTTGTAACCGAGGCCTGCCATAAGTATTTTGCGGTAGTCGCCATCTTTAGGATCCATAAAATGCACGTCGCATGTTGCAACTACAGGCTTGTGCAGTTTTTCGCCAAGGCGCACGATGGTACGGTTAAATTCGCGCAGTTTTTCTTCATCTGGCAGCATGCCCTCACGCACCATAAACTCATTGTTTCCTATAGGCTGTATTTCAAGATAATCATAAAAAGAGGCAATTTCACAAAGCCTCTGCCACGGCTGCGCGCTGAAAATAGCATTGTAAAGTTCACCAGCTTGACATGCGCTGCCTATAAGCAAACCTTCACGGTGTTTGACGAGATCGGTTTTTAATATGCGTGGGTTCCTGTAAAAGGTTTTGAGGTGCGATTTTGAAATAAGCTTGTATAGGTTTTTAAGGCCAACCTTATTTTTTGCAAGGATAATCATGTGGTATGAGCGCATTTTTTTGAAGTCCCCTCCGGCAAGGGACGTGTTTATATCCATAATCTTCTTTGCGCCTGTATCTTCGGAAAGCCTCTGCAAAAGGCAAAGAAAAATCTTTGCAAGTATGGCAGCATCATCACATGCGCGGTGGTGGTGAAAATCCTCAAGTTTCAGATATTTTGCAACTGTGTCAAGTTTGCAGTTTTTTATGCCTTTAAGCAGCGAACGGCACATTGGCACAGTGTCAATATATGTATTAGAAAATTCCATGCCGCTCCGCTCGGCGGCTACGCGTATAAAGGAAGTGTCAAAATCGGCATTATGAGCTATCAGCACAGCATCTTCACCGCAAAAGCGAAAAAAAGACCCCAGCGCCTCTTTTTCTGACGGGGCATCTTTAACCATCTCATCTGTTATGCTTGTGAGCTGCGTGATTTTAGACGGTATAGGCCGCTCTGGGTTCACAAAGCTGTCAAACGAATCAGCAATTTGGCCGCCCTTAATCCTTACTGCGCCGATCTCAGTTATGCGGTCATTTGCAGGGCTCAAGCCTGTAGTTTCAATATCAAAAGAAATGAATTCATCCTGAAAAGTTTTATCCGTTTTGCCTTTGACAGCAGGGACAAGGTCATTTACAAAATATGCTTCCATGCCGTAGATGACTTTAATAGGCTTTCCTTTTTTCTTCATTTCGTCTGCGGTGTTCATAGCCTCAGGAAATGCCTGCGCAACACCATGGTCGGTTACTGCAACGGCAGTATGCCCCCACTCCGCAGCACGCCTTACAAGTGCACTTGCAGACGTTACGCCGTCCATTGCGGACATATTTGTGTGCATGTGAAGCTCTACCCTTTTTTCTTTTGCTGTATCGTCAACTTTCACCTGTTTGACTGTGGCAATGCCGCGCGGCCTTATAACTATCTCGTGGTCGTACTTGTCATACTCAACTTCACCGCGGACAAGCACCGAAACGCCATTTACAAGCGTATCGAGTATTTTGCACTGGCTTGCCATCTCAATTACCTTTACAGTGATTGAATTTGTGTAGTCGGTTATGTTTATTGAATATATCTTGCGCTGCTTGTCGCGCGTTTCTTTTTGTTCAGCGGAAAAAATTTCTCCCCATACGGTCACACTGCCAATATCAGGAGTAACTTTGGAAATAGGGATCGGCTTGGATCTTCCCATATGGCCATAAATGACTTTTGCTGTTTCGGGGATTATGCATGGAAAAAGCGTTTCCCCTCTTCGGATATTTATAGTTTTAGTGGAATGGGAACCGTCTTCCATGCTTGCTTCATAGTCGTCAACCTTCTGCACGACTGCTTCCCTGCGTTTTTTTTCTTCCGCTGTTTTTTTACGTTCCACAAAGGCGGCGTCAGTTTCATTTACAGAAAGGACACCGTCAAAGCGCACGGGGGCTTTTATGCCAAATTCTTCTTCAATAAGTTGAGAAAGAGAGCGGTCGGCATGGCGTGAAATCAGCATTTCGCTTCCGCCGTGCTTAAGTGTTATAACTAAATCACCATTCTCAAGGCGCGCCGAAGAGTTGTTAAGGAAGCCGTTTATGCTTACATCCCGCCGCTTAAGCTCAGCGGCAAGGTCAGAGTAGCAATCTGCTGAAAATGATTCTTTCGGGTACTTAGGGCGTATTTCGGCTCGTTTGAGCTTCAGACCATGGCAAGCGGAAATACGGTCCTCAGCGCATGTAATGGCTGTGTACTTTACAGGCGCCGAAAAGCTGGCATCGACCTTCAGTGTACGGCTGGCAGAGTCAATGTTTAAGCACCTGATTCCGCCATCAAGTACTTCTTGTGGAACACCCTTTAAATCTATGTATGAACCGAAAAAATCGCCTAATCTTTTCAAAAGAGCTTCTCCTTTACAGCTTTTCAATCTCTTTTATCAGTTCATCTACAAGCTGATTTTCCTTTACTTTCCTGACAATTTTCCCTTTCTTAAAAATAAGCCCGCAGCCATCACCGCCAGCTATGCCCACGTCAGCTTCACGCGCCTCTCCCGGCCCGTTGACGGCGCAACCCATAACAGCTACCGTGATGTTTTTTCTGCACCCCGAAAGGCGTTTTTCGACTTCGCTGGCAATTTGTATCAAATTAATTTTCGTCCTTCCGCATGTAGGGCACGATACTATTTTTACCCCTTTGCGAAAACCAAGAGCCCTCAGTATATCGATGCCGGCCTCTACTTCATGCACCGGGTCTGCCGTAAGCGATACCCTTATCGTATCGCCGATTCCATCTTCGAGTAGAGAACCTATGCCTGCTGCAGATTTTATTATGCCCATTCTCTCGGTGCCAGCTTCCGTCACACCGAGGTGCAACGGATAGCTGCACTTTGATGCAACAATTCTGTTGGCTTCAATCATTGTGCGCACATCAGATGATTTTATTGATAGCACAATATCTGAAAATCCAAATTTTTCGAGCAGCGACGCATTCAAAAGCGCACTTTCGGCAAGTGCACGCGGCGTAGGTCCTCCGTATTTTGCAAGGATATCTTTCTGCACAGAGCCAGAGTTCACGCCTATCCTAATTGGTATATGACGCCTAAGGCATTCGTCGGCAACGGCTTTTACCCTCTCATCTGAACCTATATTTCCCGGGTTAATCCTTATTGCGTCTGCACCTGCCTGCGCTGCTTTCAGCGCGAGCCTGTAATCAAAATGAATATCTGCAACAAGCGGTACACTTACTTCCCTTTTAATTGCCGGAATAAGCGCAACGGAATCTGTATCCGGAATTGCAGCGCGAAGTATTTCACAGCCAGCATCGGCAAGCTCTTTTGCCTGATATACACCGTCGCTAATCCGATTTGCGGGAATGTTAAGCATGGACTGTACAGTTATTGGCGAGCCTCCGCCAACCGGCACATTCCCGACCATTACTTTTTTTGATGTACGCATTATCCGCCAAGACCTTTCCCTGTTGCAATTCTCAGTATGTCACTGTAAGTCACAATCAACATAAAGCCCATGAGGAGCGCAAAGCCAACTGTATCGACAATCCCTACGTACTTTTCATTAATCGGCTTGCGGCGTATAGCTTCGATAATAAACAGGAAAAATTTGCCGCCGTCTAAAGCAGGAAAAGGGATAAGATTGAAAACGCCGAGGTTTACAGTAAACATCGTCATTATATAAATTACATTGTTAAGCCCGGCAAGAAAACTCTGTTTAAGGCCGACCGTTACCGCCTGGCCTATGACATCAGCTGCCCCCACAGGCCCTGCCATGTCATTCAGGCTGTATTTTCCGCTGAGCATGCTTATGAGCGAATACCACACAAGTCGTACAATGGAAACAGTATCCTGACATGATTTTGCAATTAGAGTACCAAAATTTTTGCGTATGGGTGCAACGTAAAAATCAAGCGAAACATATTTTTTGCCGCTTACCGTCTGGGAGTGAAGCTTTACATCATTAAAAGTGAGCGTTTTGTTGTCGCGCTTGACTGCAATATCTACTGAAGACGGATTTGCCGTTGCCAGAGCGAATGAAAGGTCTTTGTCTCCCCTTATGTGGTAGTGGTCCACAGAAACAAATTTGTCTCCTATTTTCATGCCAGCTGCCTGAAAAGCAGAATTCTTCGTGAATGCGGCAATTGTAGTAGAGTTAAACGCAGACTGCTGGCCTAAAAGTATAATCATCAGAACAAGCCCGAAAACAATATTCATTACCGCGCCCATTACAACAATCAGCATTTTCTGCCATACGGGCTTTTTGTTAAATGCATACGTATCGTCGCTGTCCTCATCTTCGCCTTCCATTGCGCAGAAACCACCGATTGGCAAAAGGCGAAGCGAATACTTTGTGTCCCCTTTCTGCGTGTGAAAAAGCGTAGGCCCCATTCCGATAGCAAATTCATTTATACGCACGCCGCACAGCTTTGCAGTAAAAAAATGCCCGAATTCATGGATAAATATCATGAAGCCAAATAAAAATACAGCAATGATTATTAGAATAACCTTAATAATAAAAAATCACCCCAAAGAGCCGACTGCATGGATCACATGCATGCGGGCTGCCATGTCGGCTTCTAAAATATTATTTACAGAGATTTCGCTTTGAATTTCAGGCTGGCTTTCCATAGCGTCATATACAAGATGAGCAATATCTGTAAAAGCTATACGATGCTGAAGGAAAAGCTGTACTGCAGCTTCATTTGCACCATTTACTGCCGCAGGGGCAAGCCCTCCGCGCTTCATCGCTTCTTTGCATACAGCAATGCACTTAAATTTTTTTTCGTCAGGACGTGCAAATGTAAGTGTTCCATATTCTGCAAGGTCAAGCGGCTTTACCTGAGAAGAAAAACGATGAGGCCATGTAATAGCATACTGTATAGGAAGGCGCATATCGGGTATACCGAGCTGCGCCATCACGGAATTGTCTTCATATTCTATCATTGAATGGACTACGCTTTCGCGTTGGACAAGGATATCAATTTTTGAAGGCGGCAAATCAAAAAGCCACGAAGCTTCCATCATCTCGAGGCCTTTGTTCATCATGGTTGCTGAATCAATCGTAACTTTTGGCCCCATGTGCCAGTTCGGATGCTTTAGCGCCTGCTCAGGAGTAGCGTGCCGCAGCTGCTCATACGTCCACTCGAAAAATGGCCCGCCAGAAGCGGTGAGAATAATGCGCTTAAGCGCTTTTTTTTCAGGGCAGCCCTGAAGGCACTGAAAAACGGCAGAATGTTCACTATCCACCGGCAGGATCTTGACTCCGGCACGCTTCGCCGCTTTCATCACGACGGCACCGCCGGCCACAAGCGTTTCTTTATTTGAAAGCGCAACATCTTTTCCTGCACTGATTGCCGCCAGAGTTGGCTGCAATCCAACAAGGCCAACGACAGAATTACATATAAGGTCAGCCTTTTTATATGAAGCAGCTTCACAAAGGCCATCCATGCCCGAAACAATTCTTACCGGAAGGTCCTCAACCGATAATTTGAGCTTTTTGGCTGCCGGCTCTTCATAAACAGCTGCAAGTTCCGGACGGAACTCCCTTATTTGTTCTTCGAGAAGCCGAACATTGCTGCGTGCCGCAATGGCACCGATTTTAAGTTTAAGATTACGGGCTACATCAAGGGTCTGTGTCCCAATTGAACCCGTAGAACCTAAAACAGATAAGCATCTTCGCATTAGTATTCACCAGTTTATCATTTTTTGTGCATCCTGTTTTTAATCATAGCACAATTGGCAGAAAATGGACAATAATATAAACGAACGGAGCCTCAAAAATTACACTGTCGAAGCGATCAAGAATTCCTCCGTGCCCAGGTATGATCTCGCTAAAGTCTTTAATATGGCAGCTACGCTTTATGAGCGAAAAACTTAGGTCGCCAAGTATTGAAAGGACTGTACCGCATGAACCAATTATAAACAGGGAGAGGTAGGAAACGCAGACATGATTTCCGTTGTATGACTGAAAAATATATCCAAATAGCAGCATGGCGGTGATATTAAGTGCAAAAGACCCTGCCACACCCTCTTTTGTCTTTTTAGGGCTGATATCCGGGCAAAATTTATGCTTACCCCAAAAACGTCCAGCAAAAAAGCCGCCCACGTCAGAAATCCACGCTGAGGATATGGCAATTATTGCATAAAACATACCATGCCGGCCACCGTAGTCACGCAGGTAAATGATTGTGCTCAGTGCTGTTGGTATCATCAGAGCCATGCTGTATATAATGCCTACTTCTCTAAACGTAACGTCCCTATGATAGCAGATAAGCCCTGTAAAAATGACAACAGTGTAAGCAAAGTAAGCAATTTCCTTCCCTACCCACGAAAAGCTGAGAAAAGGGAAAACTCCGGCAAAGGCAAGGCTTGAAATTATCAGTATATAGTTTCTCGTGCAGCCAATGGCAGAGATGATTTCGTAAACACCGAGCACTGAAACAAGCGCTATTGCAATATTAAGGGCAATAGGAAAAGACTGATTGAACACAACAATAGCAGCTAACAGAAAAACGAGGGTAAAACCAGAAATGACTCTGTCTCTCAATCAAATCCCTCCAAAGCGCCGGCTGCGTGTTGCATAGTCATCCAGCGCGCGATCCAAATCTTTTGTTGTAAAATCAGGCCAGAGGATATCCATCACAAGGTATTCAGCGTAAGCCGACTGCCAAAGCAGAAAATTAGAAATTCTTCTTTCTCCGCTTGGCCGTATTATAAGGTCTGGATCCGGCTGGCCAGTTGTATATAACTTTGAAGCGAACATTTTTTCATTTATATCTTCGGGCTGAATGCGCCCGGCTTTTACATCTTCTGCCAAAAGTTCTGCAGCCCGCACAATTTCAGCGCGCCCTCCGTAATTAAGCGCAACATTCAGCACCATTCCTGTTTTGCCTGCAGAAGTTTTTTTGATGTCATCAATAAGTTCCTTTAGCTGAGGATCAAATACAGATGTATCACCAAGAAAACGCACTTTTATATTCTCACTGAGAAAATTTGTAAGGGCATCTTTGAGGTATTTCTTAAAAAGGCTAATGAGTGTAAGAATTTCATTCTGTGGGCGTTTCCAGTTTTCAGTTGAAAATGCATAAATTGTAAGATACTGTATGCCTATCTTGTTGCAGTACAAAACCATTTTTTTAAAAACCTCAGCGCCGGCAGCATGGCCTGCCGATCTTGGAAGGCCGCGCTTTTTTGCCCACCGGCCGTTTCCATCCATAATTATGCCCAAGTGGCGTGGCAAGACCTTATCTGCCATAATTTATATCTCCATAATTTCTTTTTTCTTTTCTTCAAAAGTCTGATCTGACAATTTGCAGTATTTATCGGTCAGATTCTGCACTTCTTTCTGCGACTGTTTAAGTTCATCTTCAGTAAGCTCCGAATTTTTCTTTTTTGCCTTTAGCTTTTCGATTGCATCACGCCTGATAGAGCGGACTGCTACCTTGCACTCTTCTGCCATTTTGCTTGTTTCCTTTACAAGGTCGCGACGGCGCTCCTCAGAAAGTGGAGGAAAAGCAAGGCGTATAACCTTGCCATCGCTCTGTGGATTTATGCCTATATCCGAAGTCTCAATGGCGCGTGTGATGGATTTGCAAGTAGTGATATCCCACGGCTGAATTGTGAGTACACGCGCTTCGCTAACTGAAATAGCCGCCATCTGGTTTATAGGTGTTGGCGCGCCATAATAGTCAACACGAATCTTGTCAAGCACAGCAGGGGTCGCTCGCCCAGCACGCACGGCGGAATAATCTGATGATAAGACTGATAGGCTCTTTTCCATCTTGGTTTCAGCCTCTGCAATAATGTCTTTCATTTTTGCTTCTCCTTCACAATAGTACCGACCTGTTCCCCGCAGACTGCCCTCACTATATTTTCGGGGTCAAGTATACTGAACACACAAATCGGGATATTATTATCCATGCACAGTGAAGCTGCAGTGCTGTCCATAACCTGAAGGTTCTGGTTAAGCACGTCAAGGTATGTCAGGGTATCGTATTTTTTAGCACTCGGGTTTGTTTTCGGGTCGCTGTCGTAAACGCCGTCGACCATTGTTGCCTTCAGAATTATGTCGGCGTCAATTTCAGCGGCACGCAAAGCAGCGGCAGTATCGGTCGAAAAAAACGGATTGCCGGTGCCACAGCCGAGGACGACTATCCTTCCTTTCTCAAGGTGGCGCACAGCACGGTTCCTGATATAAGGCTCTGCTATCTGGCGCATTTCAATCGCCGTCTGCACCCGCACCGTAAGGCCGAGGTGCTCCAGCGCATCGGCAACACCGAGCGCATTTATAGTTGTTGCAAGCATGCCCATATGGTCCGCCCTTGTGCGGTCCATCTGCCCACTGGAACGGCCACGCCAGAAGTTGCCTCCACCGACAACAATGGCAATCTGTACGCCCATCTGCGAGCATTCCTTAATTGGCCTGCATATCTTCATTACAGTGTCAAAATCAATGCCGTGATTTTCTTTTCCGGCTAAACTCTCACCGCTCAGCTTGAGCAGGACTCTTTTGTATTTTGGCTGCAATTTACACACTCCCGTTCAGTTTATTTTATTTTACAATAAGCTATAGGTAAAGTAAAGTATTTCATATTCCAAACAACGCCTGAGATGGATTTTTCATAGTTTGGAAATAATTTTATCGTGTTCCATGTGGCTACTTAGAGCAGAGAAACAGCCGCCCAGAAACCGCGGCGGCTGAATGTATAAACGGCAGAGAGCCTTTACCTAATTTTTGCTTTTTTGCCTGTCTTTTGTTTTTATCATGCGGTTCAGCTCATCCATAAATGTGTTGATATCCTTGAACTGCTTATAGACGGAAGCGAACCGCACATACGCAACCTCATCTATATTTTTCAGCTTTTCCATCGCATATTTGCCAATCAGGCTCGATGGGACTTCCCTATCGAGAGAATTCTGGAGCATATTCTCAATTTCGTCTACGACTTTTTCAAGTGTTTCAAGCGATACAGGGCGTTTTTCACAGGCGCGCAGCAAGCCGTTAAGCAGCTTGTTGCGGTTAAATGTTTCGCGTGACTTGTCTTTCTTTATCACGACAATCGGGACGGTCTCAATCACCTCATACGTGGTGAACCGCTTTAAGCATTTCAGGCATTCCCTGCGCCGGCGGATACGGTTGCCATCGCCGGTCGGGCGGGAATCAATTACCCGGCTTTCTGTATATCCACAGTATGGGCATTTCATTTATTTCATCCCTTCTGATTAATTTCGTAAATTATACCATAATCTCATGAAAATTTCAAAGGCGGTTTGTAAATCTTTTAATTAATAAGGCTGTTCACAGTTTTTCCAGCAACAGTGAGTTCGCTTAGCTCACCGAAACTTTTCCGGTATACTTCAATCATAAGGCAGCCATCGTAGCAAAAGCCTTTAAGTTCGTGCATGAGCTTCCGGTAGTCCATTGAGCCAAATCCCGGCAGCAGGCAGTCGGATGAAGCACTGTTGTCATTTATATGGACGTGGCACAGCTTTTCACCCATTGACGCACACAGTTCATAAGGGTCAACCCCGCCGCGTACAGCCTGTTTTACATCAAAAACGAAAGCGCAGTTTCCCCCGCAAGCAAGCCGCATCTTTCGTATAAAATCCGGGCTGTCGCTGCAGTAGCAGTTTACGTTTTCCTGAGCAACCGTCACGCCGAACTGCTGACCGAGCTCATAAAGGCGCATATACCTCTCAAAAAATTCTTCGTCAGAAATGCTTATCTTATCGCTTCGGCGGCCATGCAGAACAAGAATATGTGCACCAAGGACATTACAGGCATTCAGGTAACGCCTGTAAAACTCAAGGCCATCAAAAAAGCGGCGTTTATAGTCTGAAAACAGAAGAAAATTTTCATATCCTGAAGTGAACGGATGCACAGATACGATTGCACTTTTGCTGTCATCTGCCATCTTTTTCAGCTTTATGAGATATTCTTCTCTCATTTCGCTGCATGTATTAAGAAAGACTTCATAAGTGCGGAAACCCATCGAAATAAGTGTGGAAAAAGATTTTTCCAGAAGCATGGGATAAAGGCAAGCCGTTGATATTCCCCATTGCATCCAATCACCTCATTTATGATTATATTCTTAAGCAGATTGAATGTCCAGTGCATGGAAAGTTGCCTTCGCCATATCCATAAGTTTCCGGTTTAAAACGGAATGGAAATGGGAACGATTAAATTGAATTTCCATAGGGGAGGAATATGTAATGCAGAAAAATTCTGACCGCTCAAAAGTTTTGAACGAATTGTTCAAAGTTTCCAAAATGGGCATGGAAGCATCGGAAATAGTCCTTACCCGAACCCATGAAAAAGAGTTAAGTAACCGCATAAAGCGGCAGGATGAAGGCTATATCAACTTAATGGAGAAAACGCGTGCACTGTTAGAAGTTTCCAGCGAGCAGCCTGTAGGTGTCAGCAAAAGGCTGCAGAATATGCTGCGCAGCGCTGTAAAGGCAAACACATTTTTCAGGCATGACCCGCAGCATATAGCTGAACTAATGGTGAGAGGCTCTACTATGGGGATAGTCAATATTACAAAAACGATGAACCACACGCCCGACTGTGATCCAAAAGTAAGAAAGATTGCTGAAGATTATATTAACGCGGAAAAATGCGGCATTGATAAAATGAAAGCTTTTCTGTAAAGGCCGCTTACTTGATTTCACAGCTTTATTTCGGTATAATAGGCAAAAAGATATCACGCGGAGTTTTTACTCCGCATTTTACATAGAGGAGTTTTAGAAAAATGCCTTTGCTTAGCGCCGGAAACATTTGCAAATCTTTCGGCACGGATATAGTTCTCAATGGAATTTCGTTCGAAGTGCGGGAAAACGACCACATAGGCCTTATTGGCAGCAATGGTACAGGCAAAACCACACTCTTTAAAATACTGACAGACGCATTGCAGGCTGACAGCGGCACTGTCAGCCGTTCCAGCCGCACAAGGCTCGGATATATGGAGCAGCATGTCTGCCACAACCTCGAGCGGCGCGCCTATGACGAAGTGATGACAGTCTTTCAGCCGCTGCTCGATATGGAGCACGAGCTTGATTCAATTTCCAATGCTTTGCAGAAAAATGCTAAAGGCTCCGATAAGCTTATTGAGCGCCAGTCATTTCTGACGGACAGGTTCAATATGGGCGGGGGGCTCACCTGCCGCAGTCGGGCACATTCCGCTCTCCTTGGTCTCGGGTTTTCGGAAGAACAGATCTACACGCCGGTTAGATACCTCAGTGGCGGCCAGCGCGCTAAACTTCAGCTTGCGAAACTGCTTCTAAGCGGCGCAAACCTGCTGCTGCTGGATGAGCCTACAAACCATCTTGACATCGCTTCGGTCGAATGGCTGGAAGACTTTCTGCATTCATTTTCTGGCTCTTATATAGTGACTTCACATGACCGCTATTTTCTTGACCGCACAACTGATCGAACATTTGAACTTAAAAATCACCGCATGCGGCTTTTTAGCGGAAACTACTCTTCATACCTGAAACAGAAAGCGGAACTTGACCTTGCAGCAAAGCGCAAATATGAAAACACGCAGAAGGAAATATCGCGCTTAAATGGGATCGTAGAGCAACAGCGACGCTGGAACCA
>DCEF01000012.1 GCA_002316805.1 Ruminococcaceae bacterium UBA1036 | reverse complement strand
AAAAACCAGCCGCTCCGGCGTGCAGCGCGCGATGAAAAAGGGCGGGCTGCTGAAAGCACCGGCCCGCAGACCGCAGAGCCTGACGAAAGCGGATGCCGCAGCGCAAAAGGCGGAAAACCTGATTCGCCGAAACTTTACTGCGACGGCTCCCAATCCGTGCGCGGACGGAAAACTTTAACATTACCGCCGTTTTGGACTGCTACAACGGCGAAATCGTCGGCCTTTCCATGGATGACAATAGAATGCATCCATGCGTTTGAAGGCGCCTGCCAGGTGTGCAACGCACGCGGCATTTCTGCACAGTAACCGGGGCAGCCAGTTCACCAGCGCGGATTTTCGGAAAAGTCTCGCTCGATATGAGACTGTGCAAAGCATGAGCGGCACGGGGCGCTGCTATGACAATGCCCGGATGGAAAGCTTTTTTGCCACGCTCAAGAAGGAGAAACTCTACCAGCTTCAGACCGGGAAGATGCCAATGGCTAAGGTCAAAAGCGTCGTGTTCCGTTACATCATTACCTACTACAGCCGGGAGCGGATCTATACCGCCAATCCGGGCGGTCTTGCTCCCGCTATGTACCGTCAGGCCGCCAGAGGCCTGGCCGCTTAACCAGCTGATTTTGGGTGTTCACATTCTGCATACTTCTTAACTTCACCATATTTGTATTAATTTGTATAATTAAGTTTAATACTGAATAAAAGTTTAAAGGATAAGATATATGGAAGAATACAAAAACAAAAATTTCTCCGTTTTTCCTGCCAGTTCGCATCCGCCATATATTCTTGAACAAAAACTTATACATGCTATAAAATCTTCCGATGAAAAAGAAAGTATAGCAGTGCTTAACCAAATAAATAAACTTCACCGTGCGGAATTGGCTGATTCTCCTCTGCGGTCCATAAAAAATTCGATTATTGCATCCTGCACTCTTTTTACACGTGCAGTCATAGAAATGGGTGTTGACTCGGAAAGTGCTTTTTCACTTAGCGACCGCTGCATTAAAAAAATAGAAAATCTTGACACTGTCAAAAAAGTAGAAGTATTTGAGTATGATATTCTAAAGGCATTTATAAAACTGCTTCGTGAAAAAAATTACCTAAAGTACAGCCCGGTCGTAAATGAAGCTATTTCCATAATAATGCAGAATATTCAGCATAAAATAACACTTCAAAATATTGCTCATAAAATAAATATACATCCCAGTTATCTTTCGACGGTATTTAAAACGGAAGTGGGTATAAGCATATCGGATTTTATTAGAAAGCAAAAAAGCGAAGCAATACGTTTATTCCTTTTGGAAACTTCCCTCAGCCTTACGGATATCGCGTTTGCTTTTGAATTCAGCAGCGTAGCATATTTTTCAGGTTACTTCAAAAAGATTTTCGGAGTCTCACCATCTACTTACCGTAAAATTCATGCGAAAGAAAAGCATTAATATTATTTGTTTATAAGGTGGCAATATAATGCTTGATTTAATGCAATACCGCACAAAATCGAATTAATTGAAAAGTGGTGAAATAGAGGTTTATAAGCGCTGAGCAACAAGCATCTACCGTTCACACTGGAAACATGGTTTGCTGTCCTGGTTCAGGTTGCACATATGGCAAAAATTTAACACGCAAGCCTTTTAGTGCGACCTGAGCCAATAGAAAAGTTAATCACAATATGATAAAATGCAGATGGAGTTGATTAACATGAAGAAACGGGTCAGCGAGGAACAAATCATCAGAATTCTAAATGAACATGAAGCAGGGAAAAAAGCTGCCGATATTGTTCGGGAATACAATATTTTTGAACAGACATTTTACCGATGGAAAAGCAAATACGGCGGGATGGATGTGAGCGAGGCAAAGCACCTGAAACAGTTGGAAGAAGAAAACTGCCAGCTAAAAGAGCTAGTAGCAAACTTTACTTTGGATAATCATATTCTCAAGAATGTCCTTGCAAAAAACGGATAAAGCCTAACCGTAAACGGGGACAGTGGCTGTCTTGGAGCGACAAAGCGCCCGGATGCCGTTATACGCAGCGAAAAAGGTAAGAGAATCAAATACAAAATCAATCGGCGCCCCTCTAAGGTAAAGAAACTCAGCAAAAGCGGACAATATTATGCCAAGAAGGTTGAGTATTCAAAATCATCGGTATGTTCGAAAGTTGAACACGTTTTTGCCATTGTAAAAGGTCAGCTGCGGTATCGAAAAACACGATACCGAGGTTTGCAAAAACAAATTCACAAATTGAATATGATGTTTTCCTTGGCAAAGACAGAAAGCGGAGTGAAAATATGCATTCAGAACAAGGGGCAGACGATCCCGCCCGAAAAGCTGAAACGAATTTTTGAGCAGTTTTACCGTTTGGATGCAGCACGTTCCGGTGATACTGGCGGAGCCGGGCTTGGCCTTGCGATTGCCAAGGAGATCGTTGAACTGCATCATGGGACGATCGCTGCATCCAGTGCAGACGAAACAATTCGCTTTGAAATTCTGCTTCCAAACGACTGTCAGAAAATCGTATGATTTGTGTCAGAAAGAAATCATGATTCCCGAAGATGGAGCGAAAACATAAAAATTCCTGCTCTGCTACAATTAATGTAACACAGCAGGAATCTTTTATTGGATGGTAAAGTGTGAAAGCACTTGTACTGCTATGGCGCAATCATGGTTTGGCGAGAGGATGGACGGAATGAAGAAAATATCACTTATCGGCAATGCCCGTTATTGGGGTAATGTACTAACTGTAATACAAGGCGTTTTGCTTGTTGTCGTGGCAATCTTTCTTATCAACCAGCAGTACATAAATGAATGGCGGAATTATCCGAATTCATCTGCTGCTTTTACAATTTACTTAAAAAATATCGGGCCGGAGAAGCAGTCGGCGGTTCAGAGGTATCTGTTCAACGCTGCCGACACGCAAAATCTTTTTATCACCCGTCAGGATCAGGTATTAGCAAACAACGGCACATCAGGAAATATCAAAATAGGCGTATATGGACAGACGGCGGGAAACGATGTTTCCTTTGCTTTTATGAATCAGAATATTTTGAACGCTGATAACCTGAGAAAGCTGCTGCACTCTAAAAGCCCTGACAGTACGCTTGGCATGGAAACGGAGAGCGTCAACAGTATCGGAAGGATTCCAGGCTTTCGTTTTTATGAAAGCATTGTGATCAAAAAGCTGCCACGGCTTATCAGCGACAGCAATTCGGTCAACGGGACATACCATGTATTGGGGCTTCACGACGATTCACATAAAGCAGAGTTTGTCAGCGGTCTTTCTGCGGTGAGCGGCATGTCCGAAGCGGAATTGACTGCCGCAAGCGGCGGTATGGTAACGGACAGCGGCTTTATGCTGGATATTTATCTGGTTTTTCTGGCTGCGCAAATCTTTTTGAATATTGTGTTTTTTCTGGTCATTGCCGTAAAAAATCTTTCAAAACAAGGCAAGCTGGCGCTGCTCGGCTGGTCACGATCCGCTTTTGCCAAAGAAATTTTTGGTGCTTTTTTACTGGGAACAATCATTGAAATTCCGTTTTTGATTCTTTTCGGATGGCTGCTTGCAGGATGGAACCCGATTTCGCCCCAGTTGCTTGGCCTCTTTCTCGCAGCGTCTGCGCTGAATATCGTCATGGTCTGCATTGAGCTGGCAATTGCGTCGGCTGTCATCCTCTTGACCAAATCGCTGAATGCTATCCGAGGGCGCATCCCTAAAAAGCCGCTCTATGTTCTCGGTATTATCGCATATCTGATGATAAGCGCCGGTATCGTATTCTGCGGTGTTTATGTAGACGGGCCAATGAAGCAGTTATCCGACAATGCGAAACTCTCCCGACAATGGCAGGCCGTATCCGACTATCAGATACTCAGCAACATCTCCGTGGGGCAGGATGCAGCTTCTATTTCAGGTCAGTCCAACCAGTTGAGTCAGGACTTCTATCACTGGTATTCTTCTATTGCCGAAAACAACGGCGTTTATCTGGTTCATACAAAATATATCGATTCCAACCTGTTGGCAGATTGGCGTGCAAACAAAGTCTATAACGTAATCCCGAATCAGCCGTTTTGGAATTTTGCCGTATCGCCCAATTATCTTACGAAATTAGGAATCACGGTAAATGAGAGCACTCTTGCGAAGGCAAAAGCCGGCACGCGACTTTATCTTCTGCCCGATACGCTTTCGGAGGCAGACTTAAAACAGATAGAGGCATATCTTCGTGAAGAAGCTACAAAAAATGCCAAGGCCGGAGGCATCCCGACGGCATTTACAAAATATCAGAATTTTGAATTTGTAACATATAAGCCGACACGGAATTTGTTCACATGGGGAACGGAAACTGAAGATACCATGACGGATAAGGCACCTGTCATTTATGTCGCAACGCCCGAGAATATGACCTTTTTCGAAGATGAGAGCCTACGGGCTCCAGGGCTGGAAAGTTATATAAAATTCGCGGATGCCAAAACAATGGCGCAATATGTAAGCTCTGACCGGTTAGGGCAATTTAACCTGACAGATAACGCCCCGACGTTCAAACCCGTTCAAGTCTACATTGACGGCCTACAGAAAGAGATTGGGACGACTATCCTTTGGTTCGGTCTAGTCTTTGTTATTCTGATCGCAATACTGATTGGGTTGCTGCTCACATTGGCAACGATCTTCCGCATTGCTAATCAGGAGAAGATTAACGTAAAGAAATTCCTTGGGTTTGACTTTTGGCAGCTTTATCGCTCGCCCCTGATTCTGCTGTCCTGCGTCATTCTGCTGGAGCTCGGTATTGTAAGTGCTTTGCAATCGAAATTTGGATTATTGCTTATGGCGGCTGTCAGCCTGCTGCAACTACTGATCTTTTCAAAATATATGGCGCGCAGCGAGCTGAAACGGCTGCTGCTGGCATTCAAAGGAGAGTGAATTACATGAAAGCTGTTGAATTAAACAATGTCTGCAAAAAATATGGGTCACGGGTGATTCTGAAAGGCGTTTCCTTTTTCGTTGATGACGGGGAACTGGTCGCGTTAATTGGGCCGTCCGGATGCGGCAAGTCAACGATTCTGAATATGATTGGTGTGCTGGAGACTGTCGACCAAGGGGAAATTCGCATTTTCGGCAAGATACTACCTCCCATTGACAGTCATCGGGCTACGCTGATGCGGCGCGACACCATCAACTATCTTTTTCAGTCGTTTGCCTTAATAAACGATATGACTGTTTGCCAGAATCTGCTTCTATCCATGCACTTTCTGAGCAGGAGCGACAAGGATAAAATGGAAAGTATCGATCAAATGCTAAATGCAGTTCATCTGCTGCCGCTGAAAAACGCAACTGTGAACACGTTATCCGGTGGCGAGCAGCAGCGAGTGGCGTTAGCCAGAACGATGCTGAAACCCGGAAAGCTTATTTTGGCAGATGAGCCCACCGGCTCGCTGGATGCGCACTCCGCCGATATTTCATTTTCATTGATACAAAGTCTGTGCAAGAAATATGGCAAGACCGTGATTATGGTCACGCATAGTCCGGAACTTGCGCAGAGAGCAGATCGGATTATTGATCTGACGGAATTTCGACAAGGGCAATCACAATAATAATCAAATCTGCCGTATGACGGCCCTAAAAAGCAATATCACGGCGAGTAGAGTTCGGCCTGCATTTCAGATGGTGGCCAACATCTAACATGCAGTATATAACAGCCAATAACATGGCGGTTTGTAAAATGCGCACTTTTAAAGACCTTCCAATGGCAGTTATGTGAACTGCCCCAGAGTTAACGGACAAAG
>DCEF01000004.1:64300-115603 GCA_002316805.1 Ruminococcaceae bacterium UBA1036 | reverse complement strand
AAGAGCCTGAACGTAACAGTTTTACCGACTGCGTTCAGGTTCTTGCTTTTTGCCTTTTTGCAAAAGGTAAGACCGTGGACGTTGTTCCACAACGCTATTGGATTAGAGCCATACAACTTGAATCCAATAAACTAAACCTAAATGAATGGACCTTGAAAAGTGGACAAAGAACCAAGAAAAATACTCTTTGCAGAGTACGCATTCTGCGACATACAAAGAGAAATACGTGGAACACTGTACTGGGACTGACGCCAGCATTTGCTGCGCTTCCTCGGTACACCACAGGAAACGGCTTGCTCACTCTTCTTATGATAGCAGATGTTCTGTTATCATAAGTAAAAGCTTAATTATCACTAAGCCTCTACTTATGATAGCAGAGAAAGTTTTCTCACTTTCCCTATTATCATATTGGTGCGCCCACGGGGATTCGAACCCAGGACCTTCTGATTCGTAGTCAGACACTCTATCCAGCTGAGCTATGAGCGCATATCAATATTGAATGTACAAACTGTACACTTCAAATACAGCTCTTTTATTATAGATAACTCAGGCTGAAATGTCAAGCTTTTTTCATAAAACCATAGCGTGCTGGCGGCATCTTTGCTGAACTTTATGATAAATCCATGAAGCAAAACTATCAATGCTGGCATCAGGCTCCCCTTCAGCCAAAATTTCGGCGTAAGCAAAACCGTAAATTCTGAAAATGCCGCGAATAAACCCGTCAGCTTATTTCCGCTAAATATTCACTCGGGTTGCAGCCAACATATTTTTTAAATACTGTCCTAAAATATTTATAATCGCCTATCCCGCATTTCCATGCTGTCTCCTGCACCGTGTGCCCGCTCTGAAGAAGGCTGAGCGCTTTCTGGATCCGGTAGCGGTTCAGGTACTCAAGGAATGTGATTCCCGTGGCTTTTTTGAATTTTTTGTTTAAAAGTGTCTCACTGTAGTTAAGATGCTTCGCTACATCGCGCATAACTATTTTCTCTCTGTAATGGTCTGCAATATAGCCCAGCATTTGCTCAGCTATTTCGTCGCAGTATGTTTTTTCGTGCTCTTCCTCCAGCAGATTAAAGCACTTCAGTTCTTCCCTGCTGAGCTGTTTGTTCACATAGACGCGCCTTGCTTCACATTCTTTTTTAGCGCGCTGGACTGCGTCCTGTAATTCTTCTATTTTCAGCGGCTTAAGCAGGTAGCCGGTGGCGCCATAGCGGATTGCTTTCTGTGCATATTCAAAGTTGGAATAGCCCGATGAAATTATCGCTATATAATCATATTTTTCATAAGTACGGCGGATCATTTCAAGACCGTCTAAAACGGGCATATTTATATCCACAATCAATATATCCGGCTGGGTTTCCTTTATTTTTTCAATCCCCTCTACGCCGTTGCGGACCTCGGCAACAACAGAGCACTGCATCTGGGCCCATGGCACGGAATACACAAGGCCCTTTCTGATAATATCCTCGTCTTCGGCGATTAAGACTTTATACATTCTATATCTCCCTCCTGCTGTATTATCTTCAATATTACTTCCAGCCCTTCACCCTCATGGTTTACAATGCGTATCCCGCTCCCCTGCCCATAGCGCAGGAAAAGCCGCCGCGATATATTGTGCAGCCCATACGATTTTTCAGCGAAGTAAGCTTTTCCAAGAGAGTTATTTAAAGCATCGGACTCTTTGTCAGGCATGCCAAGGCCATTGTCACCAACAGACAGTATAAGTGCATCTTTTTCCATATGGCCATTAACTTTTATTGCAATATCCATCTTCCTGCGGAAGCCGTATTTAATGCTGTTTTCCAAAATAGGCTGAAGCAACAGTTTGGGTATGACAGCTTTTCTGCATGCGGCGTCTATATTGACTGTGCACTGTAGCCTGTCGCCGAAACGGCATTTCTGAATGTCTAAGTAATCGCCGATATACTCCATATCGTCTTCCAGAAAAACGTCCTCCTGGGTGTTGTCAATACTGTACCTCAAAATCTGTGTAAGCTGCATTATGAGCTTTTCCGCCCGCTTTCCATCAAACAGCGCGAGGTTGCGGATAATTTCGAGCGTATTGTAGAGGAAGTGCGGGTTCATCTGCGCTGTAAGCTGGCTTATCTCAATTGTGTTTTTCAGTTTAAGCAGTTCGGTGTTACGGTTGTGTAGGTCGTTTATGCTGTCAAGCATTTTATTTATCTGGATACCTATCTCACTGAATTCATCTTTAGTCTCCACGTGTATGCGGTGAGACTGGTCCTTGTTTTTGATAATCATTATTTCATTGAGGAGCTGCTTCACGCGCGCAGAATTATTTTCGGCCATCGAGTCAGCCATCCAATCGGCCAGCAGGTACCAGCTTATGCCCATAATGGCAATAACGAACAACCCTATGGCAAATGCCGAATTATTGGGGTAATAAACCAGCGAATAGATTTTTACTTTATACTGCGGAAGGAACTCGGATTCTATCCAGAATCTTTCCCCGTTATAATAGCATATCCCGTTTTTATGCCCATAAAATTTATTGCCGAAACTTATAAGCTTCGGCTTGCTTGCATACATCACATTGCTCATTCCATCTGTTATGACACCGTCGTAATTATAGTTTAAAAGGTAAAAATTCCAGTCGTCGCCTGAAAGGTAAAGGCTAATATACCCGATAATTGCGTTATCTGATACTACCGGCATTACAAAAATATAGTCGGAATAATTGCCATTGTCATAATAAACGGCGTTGTAAATTTGGCTGTTTTTTAGCCTGCCCGCATTTTGGCATATTGCTGCATTGTAGTTTATCTGGTAATTAGACAGCGCTTCATCTTTATAAGACGAATAGACAACATGGCCTTGCCTGTCAGACAAAATTATCTCATTTTTTACATTGCATTTCGAATTGAATTCATTAAACCAGTAAGTAAGGTCTGCCGAATCTCCATGGCCCTGCAAAGCCTCTTTGCTTAATGTGTAAGTTTGTTTGTCAAGCAAAAAGTCCCTGTTTTTTTGGTAAAGTGAGGTATAAATTTCTTTTAAGAGTTTTAGGTTATTAAGCGCATTTGTTCTGTTCTGGGTAAGTGTGACTGCATAAAGGCCTGCCAGAAAAAGCACAATGCCTACCGCAACAAGAAGAACTATTTTCCTTGTAACTGTTTTGCGTAAATACTGCTCGAAAATTCCAGCCTTTTTATTATGCTTAATAAACATAGCTCATGCGCCTTTCCGAAATGCTCAGCCTGAAAGCGGTGGGGATAATTATGGAATTGTCTGGAGTACTATTTTTTTAATTTTGTGAACAATTATACTATTATTGTAGCTATTGTAATAATTATGTCAAGCAATAATGATTTATTTTATTCATAATGAAAAATATTTTACAATTTAATTAGAAAATACCGTGGGTCCATCTGATAAAGTGTGTTGTATTTTTGCTTTTTGTTTTGGATTATGGGTATTCGTAATATGGCAATGTGACTACAATAGTAATAGTAAAAAGCAAAAAAATATCAATGTTTTCAGCCAAAGCAGAGCAAGGAGGATAATCATGAGTGTAGGAATTTCGATTAAACACGCGGTCAAGCGGTATGGCAAAAATGCTGTCATACCCGATTTGTCATTGGAAATCCCAAACGGAAAACTGTTTACGCTGCTCGGCCCTTCCGGCTGCGGCAAAACCACGCTTCTGCGGATGATTGCTGGTTTTAACAGCATTGAAGGCGGCACATTTTCTTTCAATGGTAAAGTCATCAATGATATAGATCCTGGAAAGCGCAACGTCGGCATGGTTTTTCAGAATTATGCCATTTTCCCTAATATGAGCGTCAGGAAGAATGTTGAATTCGGCCTGAAACGACGTAAATTTTCTAAAGAAATGATTGGGCAGGAAGCTGACAAATTTTTGAAGCTTGTGCATATGGACCAGTATGCAGACCGCATGCCTGACCGCCTTTCAGGCGGACAGCAGCAGCGTGTGGCCCTCGCCCGCGCGCTCGTTATAAAGCCTGATGTGCTTTTAATGGATGAGCCACTTTCCAACCTCGATGCAAAACTCCGTGTGGAAATGCGCACAGTCATAAAAAATATTCAGAAAAGCATAGGCATAACAACCGTTTATGTAACGCACGACCAGGAAGAAGCCATGGCTATTTCGGACGAGATTGCAATCATGAAGGCTGGTGTTATCCATCAGTGCGGAAAACCGAAAGATATCTATCAGCGCCCCGCGGATTTATTCGTCGCGACATTTATCGGGAAATCAAATCTGCTTAAAGCAAAACTGATTACTGACGGCGGCCGCTGCCGTGTGAAATTTATGAATGGCTATGAAGCGGAATTCAGCAATGTCAAAAAAGGCGAGCAAAAGGAACGTGACGTTATTATTTCAGCACGCCCAGAAGAGCTGATCGTGCATTTTGGAGAAAGCGCAAAGCAGGACGGCGAAATACACGGTAAAATCCGCGACAGCATGTTCTTAGGTTTAAATACCCACTATTTCGTCGATTTGGAAACGGGAGAAAGGGTTGAAATCATTCAGGAATCCAAGATAGATTCAATCCTACCCGAAGGCAGCGATGTGCTTCTCACCATTAACACCATGAAGGCAAATATATTTGACGCGGAAAGTTCGCTTAGTTTAATGGACGGCGTAAAAAATCTTGTAAAGCCTGCTGGCCCGGAACTATCCAGGAGGAGCTAAAATGAGCAATTTAAAAAAGAAAACAGATGTCTGGACGGTCATTTCATTCGCATTGCTGGCACTGTTCATAATCTTTCTCCTATTCCCTATCACACAGCTGCTGAAGGAAGCTTTTTACACGCAAGGCGCGTTTTCTTTAGATGCTTTCAATAAATTTTTCAGCCAGCGCTACTATTACGAGACAATATGGCACAGCACAAAAATAGGTTTCAGCGTGATGTTTTTCAGTTTGCTGGTAGGCATTCCATTCGCATATTTTTATTCATTCTATCAGTTACACGGCAAAAAAATCATATTTATCCTGTGCCTGCTGTGCAGCATGTCGGCTCCATTTATAGGAGCTTATGCGTGGATACTTCTGCTTGGTAACTCCGGCCTTATAACCCAAATGCTCCGTTCAATAGGCATTAACGGAGTCACCATTTACGGAGAGCAGGGTATCATTTTGGTACAGTCGCTTAACCTTTTTCCGCTTGTTGTTATTTACATGAGCGGTGCTTTCAAAAGTATAGATAGTTCGCTTATGGAAGCATCCGAGAGTATGGATTGTAAAGGTGTTAAGCGCTTTTTCAAGGTAGTTATGCCGCTTACAATGCCTACGGTGCTTGCTGCCGCAATGCTGGTTTTTATGCGTTCATTTGCAGACTTTGGTGCGCCTGTGCTGATTGGGCGCGGCTATGAAACGTTCCCGGTGCTGATTTACAACGAGTATTTAAGCGAAAACGGGGCAGATTATCATTTTGCCGCTGCAATAAGTGTGATCGCCGTTTTAATTACCGCACTTGTTTTCCTGCTGCAAAAGTACGCAACAAGCCATTTCAAATTCACAATAAATGCGCTTCACCCAATAGCCCCTAAAAAGCCGAAAAAAACACCAGGTGTCTTAATGAACATCTTCTGTTACTTACCGATTGCAATATCTCTCCTGCCGCAGTTCTACATTGTTTTCATGTCGTTCCGCAACTACAGCTACAGTGTGCTGCGCCCGGGGTATTCGCTCAGCAACTATAAAAAAGCACTCACAAAATCTCTTCAGCTTTCTGTCAGCAATACGCTCGTCATCAGCTTTGTAACTCTTGCGATAATTGTGCTGATTGCCGTGCTGATCGCATATCTGGTAGTCCGCAGGAGCAACGTCATAAACCACGCAATCGATACGATTTCAATGTTGCCATATATCATGCCGGGCGCAGTCGTCGGCATTGCGATGATAATCGCGTTCAGCAAAAAACCTTTCAGCCTCACAGGCACCCTGCTCATCATGATTATTGCCCTTACTATACGCCGGCTCCCGTTTACAAGCCGTTCGGCAACAGCCGCCATGATGGAAGTGCCAATGAGCACCGAAGAAGCAGCTATCAACCTCGGCGCCTCAAAACTTGACGCCTTTTTCAATATCACTGTCCCAATGATGTCAAACGGCGTTATTGCCGGTGCAGTGCTCAGTTGGGTGTCAATAATTACCGAGATGTCTTCAGGCATTATCCTTTACAATAACAACACCATTACGCTTACGATTTCAACCTATGAGAGTGTCACCGGCGGGCTGTTTGGTGTTGCAGCCGTGTTCGCCACCATTACCACAGTGTTTACTGTTATCTGCCTTATTGTTTACCTTATGGTCACCAAGTCAAAAAATGACATGGAGTTAATAAATTAAAAAATGTCAAAAAGGAGAAGTAACAATGAAAAGGCTATTATCTGTACTACTCGCATCGGTAATCGGGCTTTCAACAGCAGCCTGCAGTTCAGGTGAAAACACTTCCGGCACATCATCCGCTTCCTCGGCAGGCAGCCAAACTGCTTCGGCGGACTCGTCGCGCCCATATTATGTGCGCAGCGCGGACAAAGTTACAGGGACCATCACCGTTTACACCACTATGGAAGACAAAGAGCAGGAGGTGCTGAAAAATCTCTGGAGCAAATATTACCCCAAATGTGAAATGAAAATACAGGCGGATTCCATAGGCACACTTGCTACAAAAATCCGCGGTGACCAATCCACAAACGCCGACGTCGTAATCGGCGGCATGTTCCAGGCCGACGGCAGCATATATCAGGATATCCTGCAAAAATACACAGCAGCATGCGACAAAGAACAGTCTTACCATGACCCGGCAGGGTACTACACATATTATGACGTGCAGGTCATGTGCCTTGTTGTCAACCCGGAGCTTTGCAAGCAGCTTGGTGTAACAATCGGCGGCTATAAAGATCTGCTCAACCCGAAACTCAAGGGAAAAATAATTCTCGCAGACCCTAACGCCTCTTCTTCAGGTTGGCGCCAGCTCCAAACTGCCCTCACCGTTATGGGCGACAAATTCAACGATGACAAGTCGTGGAATTACATTAAACAGCTTATGCCAATGTGCTTCAGCACATCATCATCAAAAGACGTCTATAACCTCGTTAGCAGCGGTGAATATGTCGCAGGCCTTTCATACGAGTCAGCAGTCAAAGATATGATTAAAGACGGCGCTCCTATCGAATGCGTTTATATGAAAGAAGGAAATACAGCAATGGCCGGCGGTGCTGCAATTGTAAAGAGTTCAAAGAACCTTCAAGCAGCACAGGCGATGATGGACCTGCTTTCCTCTTCAGAATTCCAATCAGCCAGGGCAAAAGAATCATGTGGGCGCGGTTCAAACTCAAAGTGCAAACTAAACGGCCTGCCTGAATCAAGCACACTACACATGAAAGATCTGAACTTCACTTACCTTTCTAAGAATAAGGGCGACATCTGCAAAAAGTGGAATGGCTTTTGGGCACAGCTCCATAAATGATTTATTAACAGAATAATGAAAGCAATAAAGGGACAGACACCAAAATCTGTCCCTTTATTTTTTAACATTTTTATGGACATGCTGCACCATTGCCATCTGCTGCTTTTCCCGGGCCCAAGCAACCGCATGAGAAAATTCGGCCTCGCAGACTAATCGTTTGATTGTCCTGTTTTCTCCTTTGGCTTTTCTGCAAAAATGCTCACCCCTATAACGCCTGTATGGATCGATGTGTAAAAATGGAAGCTTATGATATTCGGAAGTCAGGCCAAGGTACCGCTATTTCGTTCCTACTCTCTACAAAAAAACAAAAAAAAATTTATGACCTAATTAATGCGTATATCGACAATCAAGCGATTCGCAAAGACACATTTTTTTGAATTTTTGAATTAAAGATGAATCATACGTTAGACAACAATCCAGCAAAATTTGTTGCATATGGGGTCTCAGCAGGGCAAGATTGGTTTTATCTTCCAATATCCTTTTTGATATTATTGAGATTTTTTACCACTTCATATGGTTTGAAAAAGGCATCATAATCTTCACGGGATATATTGTATGCCCCATTCAGTGCATTTTGCACAGCTTGAATGTCGGACTTCAAAAGGTCACAGAATAATTCAGGGCAATACGCGCAGCTGTCGTATTTTCTGCTTGCGCAACACTTTCTGATTGGGCAATCTTCCCTGCATTGTTTTCCCTGCACTTTACAACCGGCACATCCGATATCGTTTGATTTGACCGTAAAACCATGATACATTGAAAAACCGCGGTTTATATTTTTTAATGAAGTACGTCCAACATTGCCCTTGTAGAGCAAACATAAATCACATCTGTTGCCGCACATTGAGATGGTCTTCCCCATGTTTGCTTCCCCCTTTTCATTTTCAAATATTTTACTCCAATATTTTTCACAAAGCAAGCGGCCAAAAGAGGTTTCGTTGAAATTTTTTTCAGGCCGAAAACGGGTGGAGGGCCTTGTCTGTGCTGCGCATCTGCTCTGTGCCGTTGGCGGTCCATACACCACCGCCTAAGCGACTGCAGTTTAACATAAAAAAAGCAAAATGGCCGTGCGAATATAATTCTCCGCGCAGCCATTTTAAGCTCTGCCTATTAAAACCTATTAAAATCAGTGAATATCTTTCAAATGCTCCATATTTGCCTTGATCTGTGAGCAGCAATGATGGAACTTTGCTTTTTCCTCTTCGCTTAAAGGAAGCTCAACTATCTCTTCAGCCCCGTTAGCACCAATCACGGCTGGCACACCGGCAAACAGGCCTGATTCACCATATTCGCCGCAGAGCTCGCAGCTTGCAGGCATAATCTGCTTCTCATCATGCAGAACTACATGCACCATCCGCGCAGCAGTGCTCGCAATGGCATATTCTGTGCAGAACTTTCCACTAAACGTGCGCCACCCCGCTGCAATGGCTGTTTTCTGCATTTCATCGCGGTCAAACTGGAAGCGCTTATCTGTTTTCGCCCATTCATCAAGTGGTTTCCCACGGAAAGAAACACATGACCACGCTGTGAACTGGTCATTTCCGTGCTCGCCAAGCATATAGGCTGTAATTGATTTATGGTCGATGCCTGTCTGCTGCGCCAAAGCGGAAATTAGGCGGGCAGTGTCAAGGCCTGTTCCCGTTCCAAACACATGGCCGCGCGGAAGGCCAAGTCCAAGTGCCAGCTGCCTTGTAACAATATCGCATGGGTTAGAAATGTTGATGAGCACGCCATTGAATCCAGAGGCCTTTATCTTGTCTACATAGCTGTTTACAGCCGCAATTGTAAAGTCCATTTCTTTCAGGCGGTTTGTGCTTCCGCGCAGTATTCCGATATTACCTGTGCTGTTAACTATTACATCGCAGTCGCCCAAATCGCTGAAATCGCCGATAAAGGCTTTCACTCTGTGAGGGAGATAAGCTACGCTGTCCATCAAGTCCTGCTGCTCGCTTATTACTTTATCCCTGTTTTTGTCAACCATGACAATTTCATCAGCGATACCCTGAACCGCAATGCTGTAAGCCACATGCGCGCCCACATGCCCCAAACCGATAATTCCTACTTTTCTCGCTTTCATTTGTTTCCCTCCTATTTAGTTAAATGTCTATATGTAATTTATATACGGCTTTCTCGGCTTTCTCATAAAGGCAATGTCGTCAGAATAGTATAAAAAGACACTCAGCAAAAACTGGGTGTCTCAAAAAAACAGGCTATGCCTCTGGCGGAAGCGGTGGGATTCGAACCCACGAGCCCAAAAAGGGCTACCTGATTTCGAGTCAGGCCCGTTATGACCACTTCGATACGCTTCCAAAAAAAATCTGCCAATAAATGCCATGCAGTTTATATGTTTCTATTTTACCGGAAACAGTTCAAAAAGTCAATAGCACATTTCAGAAGTAGCCTTTAAGCTTCAATGGTATGCTTAAAGGCTTATTTGGGCGCATAATATTTTTTGATGGAAATTTTACACATAATGCGTTTATGTCAAAAACACGATTTACTTTTTTTCGCTTTAATGATATTATTAAAGTGAATTTGGGAAAGTTTATTTTGGAAAGGCGGCATACAAAATGAAGTGCCAAAATATTATGGAAGATTATGTTGCCGAAAAGCTGGATGAGGTTATCGACAGCCTTGATTGCTGCAAGTGCAACCAGTGCCGTTCCGATATAATCTCCTATGCGCTCAACCGTCTGTCACCTAAATACGTCAGCACTGAACGCGGAAAAGCATTCGTAAAGGTCAACACAATGTCAAGCCAGTTTGAAATTGATATTCTGACCGCCATTTACGAAGGTGCCGAAATTGTAAAGAAAAATCCACGCCATCAGCAAAAGGGAGCCTAAGTACCAGCTTCTTTTATTTTTTTAGCTGCAGCAGCACCGTATGGAGTCGCCGCAAGGCCACCCTGGCCTGTTTCGCGAAGCACACATGGCATCATGTCGCCCACAGAGCGCATGGCGTCTATGACTTCATCCGGAGGTATGCGGCTTCCGATCCCTGAAAGAGCCATGTCGGCACAGCTTACGGCATTCACAGCGCCAACAACGTTGCGTTTAATACATGGAATCTCCACGAGGCCTGCAACAGGGTCGCATACAAGGCCAAGAAGGTTCATCAAAGCCATAGCGAAAGCATTGGCACTCATTTGAGGAGTGCCGTTTTTTATGCTTACAAGTGCCGCGGCCGTCATTGCAGACGCAGTCCCTATTTCTGCCTGGCAGCCACCTTCCGCACCCGAAATCGAAGCGCGGCAGGCAATTACCTGGCCGAATCCTGCCGCCACGAAAAGCGAATCCACTATAGTATTATCATCAATCCCGTCACGTTCAGCAAGCGGAATCATAACGGCCGGAAGAACGCCGCATGATCCTGCAGTCGGTGCGGCGACAATTCGCTTCATGCACGCGTTGCTCTCACCCATGCTCAGCGCTTCGGCAATGATGCTATCAATAAACTTGCCGCCAACGGAAGCCTTGGGGCACAGGGAACGCATTTTCGCACCGTCGCCGCCCGAAAGGCCGCTTGACGAGCGCGTCTGCGGGCTGTAATTTTTAGCTGCCGACTTCATTGCCTGCCAAAGAGAATTCATTTTGCGCAAAGAGTCTTCCATGCCAGCACCGCGCTCTTGACAATCATCTTCCAAAATTACTTTCCAAAGCGGAAGCCTTCGCTTTTCTGCAGCATTAAGCATGCTGCTTACTGACGAAAACATAATTTTACCTCTTTTCGGCCACTTCGGTGTCCATGTTAAGATAAGTGACTTTAAGTATGCCGTCCATCTGTGAAAGTTGCTGCAGCGGTTCCGGCGGGACAGGCTGGTCACATTCTATGACCATCACTGCATATCCGCCACGGACATTGCGGTAAAGTTGCATTGTTGCAATGTTTACATGGTATTTTGCAAGCAGTGATGTTGCTTCTGCAACATGGCCGGGCTTATCAATATTGTGCACCACGAGCGTCGGGCACTCACCTGAAAAATTTGTTTCAATGCCGTCTATCTGGCATATTTTTATTTGGCCGCCGCCAACTGATGACGCCTCGACTTCAAGTTTCCGGCCTTTCAAACCCTCAACATGCAGGAGCACAGTGTTCGGGTGCACATTCCGCAGGGTAACTGTGCCTACCTTTACAGACATGCCCTCATTTGCAGCAAGCTCAAAGCTGTGAGGGATACGTTCATCATCAGGCTTCATGCCAAGCAAGCCGGCTGTCAGCGCTTTGTCTGTACCATGGCCCTTGCCAGTAGCGGCAAAAGAGCCATGCAGCAGCAGTTCTGCTTTTACCGGTTTCTCGCCGAGCAGCTTTCTCGTGATATATCCAATACGCACAGCGCCCGCGGTGTGTGAGCTCGATGGCCCAACCATAACAGGGCCCATTATATCAAAAATACCCAATAGATCACCTCTTTTAAAATCAGCATGGTGAAAAATTAAATCAAAATTTCTCTTACAGTGTTACAGTGTAAAGCAGATTCACAGGTTTTGCAATAGTGGCAGCTGATTTCCGAAATATCTAATGTTTTTTCTCCATTCACAATCTTAAAGTGCATGAAAGCAGCAAAAACTTCAGATAATATCCTTTGTGAAATCTGGCCGCATATGCCTAAATACTAAAGAATTAGTTGCAGCTGTATTTTCAGTTTGGGGGAAAATAAAATGAGACATAAGAAATTCACAAAACTTCTTAAAGGCACCGGAATTGTTCTTCTGGTCGCCGGAGGCATTGCGGGTTGTACATTCCTGTTTTCTGCCGCCTATAAAACTGGGGTACGGACAGCCACATATTCACCGCACAGCTCTTCAGCAACACTGGTTTCTTCAGCAGGGGCAAAATCATCATCTTCCTCTGTTTCTTCTAAAGCAGTGGCAAAGCAGGGAAAAACCGAACCGCATATAAATGAGCTCGTGCTCGTAGGGCCCGACCACCCAATGCCTTCATGGTATAAAGTAAAACTTGCTAAATCGTTTGGCTTTTATATGGACGCTTCCGTAGTTAAACCATTCGCACAAATGCGCACCGACGCCTCAAAAGACGGTGTGTCAATATGGATTTCGTCGGCTTACAGAAGCATTGACCGCCAAAGCGTGCTTTTTCAGCAGGAAATTGAGCAGTACGCTAAAACATGCCCAACATACGCCGACGCCGTTTCAGCGGCTGAAAAGTCAGTTGCAAAGCCAGGCTGCAGCGAGCACGCAACCGGCCTTGCACTCGACCTTAACGGCGTAAAGGACAGCTTCGGCAGCACTGCAGCTTACCGCTGGCTTGAACAGCACGCACAGGATTACGGCTTTATTATCCGTTACCCAAAGGAAAAACAGGATATCACAAAAATCAAATTTGAGCCATGGCATTTCCGCTATGTAGGTGTAGAAAATGCCAAAGCCATAAAAAAATCCGGCATGTGCCTTGAAGAATACGTTAAAAGCAAAGAAGGAAGCGGCCGTTAATTGATTATGCCTCTTGTATTTGGTATAATGAATCCAGTAAAACCGCCAGCATGGCATGCCGGCAGTTAAAATTCAGGAGGGGATATTATTGCCGCAGAGAATCAGAACAAGGTTTGCCCCGAGCCCGACGGGATTTATGCACGTCGGCAACTTGCGGACAGCCCTTTTTGAATACCTTATTGCAAAATCAAACGGCGGGGATTTCGTTCTCCGCATTGAAGACACAGACCAGGAGCGCTATGTTGAAGGCGCCGTAGATGTAATTTACGATACACTCAGGCAGGTCGGCCTAAAGCATGATGAAGGCCCTGATATCGGCGGGCCTTACGGGCCATATGTCCAGAGCCAGAGAAAGGAACTCTACCGCAAATATGCGGAACAGCTCGTGCAGGAAGGAAAAGCATACTACTGTTTCTGCACAAAAGAGCGCCTTGACGCGCTTCATGCAGACAACCCTGAAAACGGCGGCGGATATGACCGCCACTGCCGAAGCCTTCCGCACGAAGAAGTCGAGCATCTGCTTGCGGCCGGCACTCCGCACGTTATACGCCAGAAAATGCCGCTTGATGGGTCTACGACATTTAACGACGCAGTGTACGGTCAGATAACTATTGACAACAAGGAACTTGAAGATCAGATACTGCTTAAATCCGACGGCTACCCAACTTATAACTTTGCCAATGTTATCGACGACCACCTTATGAAAATCACGCATGTAGTCCGCGGATGCGAATACCTAACGTCAACGCCTAAATATAATCTGCTTTACAAAGCGTTCGGCTGGGACGTGCCTGCATACATTCATCTTCCGCTCATCATGGGCAAAAATTCTGATGGCACCGTCTCAAAGCTTTCAAAGCGCCATGGTTCTACAGGTTTCGCCGACCTTGTAACAGACGGCTATCTTCCGGAAGTGATTGTAAACTACATAGCGCTTCTCGGATGGTGCCCGAAAGACAACCGCGAAATTTTTTCGCTTGATGAGCTTGTAAAAAACTTTTCAATCGAAGGGATAAGCAAATCGCCCGCCGTGTTCGATTACGATAAGCTCCTGTGGTTTAACGGCGAATATATCCGGGCAATGGCGCAGGAAGAATTTACACACCGCGCAATGCCGTATTACCGTAAAGTATTTCCAGAAGGAGAACGCCCATGGGACGTGCTGACATCCATACTGCAGCCACGCATATCAAAATTTACGGAAATTCCTGAGATGCTTGCATTCTTCAAGGAACTGCCCGATTATCCGGCCGAGCTTTTTATAAACAAAAAGAGCAAAACAAACCTTGCAAACTCTGCCGATATGCTTAAGGCATCTATTCCGGTCCTGCAGTCTCTGCCGGACTGGAAGCTTAAAACTATCCATGATTCGTTGATGGAACTTGCGGCAAAGCTCGGCACTAAGAACGGTACACTGCTGTGGCCCGTACGCATTGCGGCGGCAGGGCAGAAAATAACGCCGGGCGGGGCATTCGAAATTCTCTGCATTCTCGGAAAAGATGAGTCCATCAGGCGGCTTAACCTTGGCCTTGAAAAACTGAAAGCATAAGGAGCAGGTAAACATGAGCGAAGAAGTCAAAGATACCGACGAAGCAGAAAATTCCGGAAATTTCATCCATACAATGATTGAAAAAGACATAGCGCCGGGTGGGCGCTTCGCAGGGCAAACCGTCCACACCAGATTCCCACCCGAGCCAAACGGCTACCTACACATAGGCCACGCAAAAGCTATCTGTATAGATTTCGGGACGGCTGAAAAATTTGGCGGCATGTGCAACCTCCGCATGGACGACACAAACCCGTCTAACAATGAAAGCGACGAATATGTCGAGGCTATTAAAGAAGACATAAAATGGTTGGGCTTTTCATGGGATGGCCGTTTTTTCTACGCTTCCGATTACTTTCCAAAGATTTACGAACTGGCTGTAGGCCTTATAAAGCGCGGCCTTGCCTACGTCTGCGAGCTTACGCCCGAGCAAATGCGGGAATACCGCGGCGACCTCACACATCCTGCAAAAAGCCCTTACCGCAGCAGGCCCATCAAAGAAAGCCTTGACCTGTTCCGCCGCATGAAAAACGGCGAATTTGAAGACGGCCGCATGACGCTGCGCGCTAAAATAGATCTGTCGTCCGGCAACTTCAATATGCGCGACCCTGTGCTTTACCGCATAAACCGCCAGCCGCACCACCGCACAGGTACAAAATGGTGCATTTACCCGATGTACGACTTTGCACATCCTATTGAGGACGCTTTAGAGGGTGTTACACATTCGCTCTGCTCCCTTGAATTTGAGGACCACCGCCCTCTTTATGACTGGGTAACTGAGCATGTGGACCTGCCTTCAAAGCCGCGGCAGATTGAATTTGCTCGCCTCAATATAAACAATACGGTCATGAGCAAGCGCAAGCTCCGTGAACTTGTTGAAAAAAAATACGTTTCCGGCTGGGACGACCCGCGCATGCCTACGCTGCGCGGGCTCAGGCGCCGCGGTTACACACCTGCCTCAATTCGTGGTTTCTGCGAGAGCATAGGCGTCGCCAAAGTCAACAGCACTGTGGACTATGCGTTCCTTGAGCACTGCCTGCGTGAAGACTTAAACAAAAATGCCCGCCGAGCCATGGCAGTGCTAAATCCTGTAAAGCTCATACTTACAAATTACCCGGAAGGGAAAACAGAATATTTTGATGTGGAAAACAATCCTGAAAAGCCTGAGGAGGGCACACGCAGAGTCAGCTTTTCACGTGAGCTGTGGATAGAGCGTGAAGATTTCATGGAAGTGCCTGCGAAAAAATATTTCCGTATGTTTGTGGGCAATGAAGTGCGCCTTAAAACCGCTTATGTTATAAAATGCACAGGGTGCGAAAAAGACAAAGACGGCAATATATTGGCTGTTTACGCAGAGTATGACCCGCAGACACGCGGCGGCAATACGCCTGACGGACGCAAAGTCAAAAGCACTATCCACTGGGTGGATGCAAAGACTGCCATAGATGCGGAAGTAAGGCTTTACGGCAGGCTTTTTACCGTGCCTGACCCCGAAGCCGGGGATTACATTAATGAATTAAACCCCGATTCCCTTAAAGTGCTGAAGGACTGCAAGGTAGAACCCTGGCTTGCACATACAAAGAAGGGCGAATCGTTCCAGTTCATGAGGCAGGGTTATTTTTGCACCGACAATCACGACTTTACACCTGAGCATCCAGTCTTTAACCGCTCAGTGTCGCTCAAAGACAGCTTTAAAAAGAAAAAGTGAAATGGAAGCATAAGGAAAAGGCCTGAAGAAATTCGAACTTCTTCAGGCCTTTTTTAATATGTGCATTTAAAAATCATTCTCCGCTGCGCAGCCTGAACTGCTGCACAAACTCCTGCATTTCTGATGCTTGAGATGACAGCTCTTCGCTTGCCGCCGCACTTTCTTCGGCTGTTGCGGAATTTGTCTGGATAACCGAAGATATCTGGTTCATATTTTGCGTTACGCTGCTGATGGACTCCGACTGCTTTTGCGAAGCATTTGAAATCTCATCCATGGATGTAATGATACCTTTCGTCATATCGACAATGGAAACTATCGTTTTATTCGTTGCGCCTGTAATATTTCCTCCGTTCCCAACAGCTTCCTTCATCTCTGAAACAAGCTCGGCAATCTCCTTGTTGGCCTGAGAACTTTTCCCGGCAAGCCTGCGTACTTCATCAGCAACAACAGAGAACCCTTTCCCTGCCTCGCCTGCGCGGGCTGCTTCCACAGCTGCATTCAGTGCAAGAATATTTGTCTGGGAGGCAATGTCCTGAACCGTTTTGATTATTTTGCTTATCTTCTGCGTCGAAGCCTGAATGCTGTCCATTGCGCACGTCAGTTTTTCCATCTGCTGGCTGCCTTTAAGCAGTTCATTTTCAGCCTCTTTTGCCTTTTTGTTGGAATTTACGGCATTTTCTGCGTTGGACCGTATCTCCCCTGAAAGGTTCTCAACAGATTTTGAAAGTTCTTCAACGGAGCTTGCCTGCTCGGTGGCACCCTGCGAAAGCATCTGTGCCGCATCCGACACTTGCCCCGAGCCGCCCGCAACCTGCGCAGCAGACTGGTCAATTGCCGAAAACGCCTTGTTCAGAAAACCAATGATATTATTTATTGATGTCTGAAGCGGTTTAAAATCTCCAAGGTACTGGTATGACTCTGAAACAATATCAAAATTTTTGGCTTCAACTGAAGCAAGCATAGAGGTTTCATCCTGAATGATTGCATGCAGCCGCTGCGTAAGAGTAGCAGTGGCTTTCGCCAAGTCGCCCGTCTCGTCGGCCGTATCAACTTTTGGCACATCAGAGTGAAGGTCGCCTTTGGCGAGCAGGAGCAGCCGCTGCGAACACGCGCGGATTGGCGAAGAAACACCTTTTGCAAACTTTGAAGCAAACAAGACACCAACAACAATTAAAGCGGCCGTGGCTATAACCATACCGATAATAATCGGGTAAAATTCAGACATCATTTCGCTGACCGGAGCAGCAGTGCCGCACGACCAGCCATCCGTACCGGAAAGCGGCTGATAGTAGCATATCCTTTTGCCGTTTCCATAGTCATAAGTCTCGGCATTCGTCTTGCCTGCTATCATGTTCTTGTAAACTGCAGCCGCGGTGGCATAAGACGGGTCCTTTTTAGCCATCTCAATGAAATTCTGCTGTTGGGAAACAAGCTGAGGGCGCTTATTAGCAATCATCGTCCCTTTTTTATCCAGGATGAAAACATTGCCGGTCTTTCCAATAACAACGTGTGTGCTGACAATATAGCTGTAAGTCTGCGGGTCCATTTCACCGACGACAACGCCTTGAAAACGGCTGTTTGTAACAGGCGCGCAGCATATAACCTCAAGCTGGCCCGCTATATCTTTCATAGGCGTCGAAAGATAAATGCTGCTGTCCATAGCGCTTTTAAAGTACTCGGTGTCTGCGATATTCTTTCCCTTGTAGTTCGAGTCGCTGCTTATTACGTTTCCTCTTTCGTCCGCTACATAAAGCACATCGTAGCCATAGGAAAGTTTTTTGCCTTCAACCGCTCCAATCCACGTCGTATCATTTTTGCTGTTCGCTTTTCCTATTTCGTCAAGCGATGCTACAAGCGTTATTTTTTCTTCCATAAGCTTTTTCGAATTATTTACTGCTACCTGTGCTGTTTGCCCAATTGATTTCATGTCACTTTTCACATTGTTTTCCATACCACGGTAGCTGAGTGTTGCACTGACTAAAAGGCTTACTGCCATGGCAATCACGAGAGTAATGACGCTGTTAGAAATCAATTTCTTTTTTAAAGTTTTGTATTTCTTCATAATAAGCCGTTATCCTTTCCGTATTTTTAGCAGAAAACATTGGATGATGTTATATGGTTCAATATTGCTATCTGCTATTTTAGCACTAATTTTCCGTATCGTCCATACTTTTATATGTTTATTTAATATAAGCTCTTCTTATCGCTTAATAAAATTGTGCATATTGTTCAACTATTCAGAAAGCTTTTTAATGATTTAGACGAATTTTGTGGAATTATGGCTTGTTTCAGCTCTGATATTTTGGGCTTGCATTCAGCACAAAATAAAGTTAGTATGGATTCTGAAAACAAACGGAAAAGGATGGGGAATATGGCTATTACAGATATCGAAAAGCTGCAGCAGATGATCAACAGCAGCAAAAAAATCGTCTTCTTCGGTGGGGCAGGAGTTTCAACTGAAAGCGGAATACCTGATTTCCGCGGCGTGGACGGCCTTTACCGCCAACACTACGCTTATCCTCCGGAAACGATTCTCAGCCATGAATTTTTTGAAACGCATTGCGAAGAGTTTTTCCGCTTCTATCGGGACAGAATGCTCTGCCTTGACGCGCAGCCAAACGCCGCACATAAAAAACTTGCGGAGCTTGAAAAAGCCGGCAAGTTGACAGCCGTCGTGACGCAAAACATAGACGGCCTGCACCAAAAAGCAGGGAGCAAAAACGTCTTTGAGCTGCACGGTTCCGTTCTGCGCAATAATTGCACAAAATGCGGCAAAAAATATAGCGCCGAGTTTATACGCGACAGCAGCGGCATTCCAAAATGCAGCTGCGGGGGCATAATAAAACCCGACGTTGTGCTTTACGGTGAAGCTCTCGACCAGCGGACCGTGAACCGCGCCATACGCGCCATAGCCAATGCGGATATGCTGATTATAGGCGGGACATCGCTTGCAGTATATCCGGCCGCAGGCCTCATTGATTTTTACAGCGGGTCAAAGCTCGTCCTCATAAACAAAACATCAACACCGCTTGACGGGAAAGCAGATTTAGTCATAACAGAGAGCATAGGAAAAACGCTTGAAAAAATAAAAGTCAGTTAAAAGCAATACTCACGCCTTCAAGAAAGCATGAATCTTAGGCAGCAAGGCGGTGCAGTCACGTATTCCAAGCTGGTAGATTTTCCACAATATCTCCGGATTATTTTCACAACGGCCTATTTTAATAGGCTGGCTCGGGCGGATTGCTATCGCCCTGCCTGCTTTTTCAAGGTCTGCACAAAGTTTAAGCTCATTATTGTAGACCTGCGGCCTGTGCAGGACGTCTTTAATAAAGGCAGGATATTCGCCATAGTTTTTATGAAGCGTCGGGCTGTCAATCTCGGGTTTCATGCTCTTGCGGTAAGATGCTTCGCGTGTAAGCACAATAATGTTCCTGCCGTTCCCTTCTTCGATGGAACGCTCAATGGGAATTGGCTGTGAATACCCGCCGTCCATAAGGTTATAGCCTTTAAAGTGCACTATATTTGAAATCATCGGCAGCGAGCATGAGGCACGGATAACTGTAAACGAATCGTCCATATCTTCTTTTCCGAAGAATTTGGCTTTTCCCGTTTCCATGTCTGTTGTACCCGCTTCCATGCGGACGGGAGATTCGAAAAACTTTTTGTAGTCGAACGGCGTTATTTTGTGGAACATCTCGCCAAACATAAAGTCAAAGCCAAAAGCCGAACCGGTTTTATCGAAGTTTTCTGTGCTAAGCACGCGTTTGTCATCTGTATACTTTATAAGTACGCGTATAGATTCTTCCGTGCTTTGGCCTGAAATGTACGAAAGAGCGTTGATTGAGCCTGCCGAAATGCCATAAACAACCGGAAACGTTATTTTGTTATTTGTAAAGACGCTCAGCACTCCTGCGGTGTACCAGCCGCGCATACCTCCGCCTTCCAAAACCAGCCCTGCAGGCATTGCTTTTCCTCCTTTAGTCCTTTTTAAATTCCTTTATAATATAACTTAACTTATTATATAGAAAAGATACGACAGGCACAAGCAGAAAATGAAATTTTAATTATCAGTTTGGCATTTTGCTTCAGTGCAGCATAAAAACAGCAAAAAATCATTCAGCCACACAGCTTTAAATATTAAAAAGAATGCCATAATGAGCGATATTATTTCATTATCTTTTTTCGAGCCGTGCAAAATTAGCCATGAGCTTTTTTTTGCCGGCTTTTTCAAAATTTATCTCGAGCATAATGTCGTTGCCCATCGGTTCCGCCGTAAGCACTACGCCGTTGCCAAACGCCCTGTGAAAAACGTGGTCGCCCGCCTTAAATGTTGCAGCGGGCTTTTCAGGCACCGTAACCGGCGGTTTAAAGCCAAACGGTGCCGAAGTAGAACGGCGGCGAAAATGTTCCTCAGCAGTTCCGTGGCCGCCATGAGAAGAAAATTCAAAATTCCTGCTTTCATGTGCGGATGAAACCTCAGTCAGTTCTGATGGTATTTCTTCAAGGAAGCGCGACGGCGGGTTCTGCTGGGTGCTGCCGAAAAGCATGCGCTTTCTGGCATTTACAATATGCAGTTCCTCTTTCGCGCGCGTTATGGCTACGTAGGCAAGGCGGCGTTCTTCTTCAACTTCATCTGGCTGGAACATGACCTGTGTGCCCGGGAATATTCCCTCTTCAAAGCCTGGAAGGAAAACGACTGGGAACTCAAGCCCTTTTGCTGAGTGCATAGTCATCATTACAACACTGTCTGAAGAAGCATCGTAATTGTCAATGTCGGTCAACAGCTGCACTTCTTCAAGATAGTCTTCAAGTGTGGCGTCACTGCCGTTTTCTTCGCTGAAACGGACAATGTGCGACGCGAGTTCGTTTACATTGTCTATCCTCCCCTGCGCATCTTCCGCGCCTGAGGCCGCAAGTGCTTCAATGTACCCTGTGCGTTCAAGCATCATGTGGTAAATATCAGCAATACTTTTACCGCCTTTTGCCGCTTCGTCAGAAAGTTCCTGAATCATGCCGGCAAATTTCATAAGCTTGTCTGCGGAGCGCTGCAGGGCATCATATTCGTCCGCATGCCGGAGCACATAAAAAAGGCTTTCACCTGTTCCAGCCGCGACCGACTGAGCCTGGGCAACGGTGCGGTCACCTATAGCGCGCTTAGGGCTGTTAATTATGCGCAGGAGCCTTTCCTCATCATTAGGGTTGCTGATGACACTGAGGTAAGCTATCATATCGCGCACTTCTTTGCAATCAAAAAAGCGGTGGCCGCCAAACACCCTGTGCGGTATTGAAGACTTTGCAAAAACTCGTTCCAAGGCATTCGACTGTGAATTCATGCGGTAAAGCACCGCAAAATCTGAAAACTTGCGCCCTTTTGCCACTTCATCAAGGATCATCTGCGCAATGTAGTTCGCCTCGTCCTGCTCGTCGGAAGAAGTGTGCACGTCTATTTTTTTCCCTGCCGGATTTTTAGTCCAAAGCGTCTTCCCTTTACGGCTCTCATTGTTCTCGATAACGGAGTTTGCCGCATTGAGTATCGTTTTTGTCGAACGGTAATTCTGCTCGAGGCGTATAACTTTTGCATGTGGAAAAGTATTTTCAAAATTCAGTATATTTTCAATAGTCGCACCGCGGAACTTGTAAATGCTCTGGTCATCATCACCAACAACGCAGATATTTCCGCTTTTTTGTGAAAGCAACCGCACAAACTCATACTGCGCATGGCTTGTGTCCTGATATTCGTCCACCATTACGTAGCTAAAGCGGTTCTGGTAACGCTCAAGCACATCCGGATTGCTTTGGAACAGCTTTATAGTCATGAAAATCAAATCGTCAAAATCCATTGCGTCCGCATCTTTAAGGCGGCTCTGATAAAGGCGGTAAAGCTCGCCGATTTTTGCAAGGCGCTGGTCCGTCCCCGCCGCATGGTAATATTCTTCAGGGCCTATAAGATTATCCTTTGCATGAGATATTTCCGAGAGGACAGATTTATATGGGATCCTTTTATCGTCGATTCCGAGGCGTTTCTGGCAGTCTTTCATAAGCCTTTTGGAATCGTCGGAATCGTATATTGTAAAGTGCTTTGTGTAACCCAGTCTGTCAGCATCCCGGCGCAGCATGCGCGAGCACGTGGCATGGAATGTCGCTGCCCAGACCTGGCTGCCGTCATCCGGGCCGAGGATTTTTGAAAGGCGTTCCTTGAGCTCATTCGCAGCTTTGTTTGTAAACGTTATGGCAAGTATCTTCCACGGAAGGCATGGCTCCACAGCAAAGGCTTTTCTCAGCTCTTCCGAGAGCGGCTTTCCCTCTTTAAGGTATGCTGCAACAGCATCAGCAGTTTCACCGCTTATATTTGAAACATCGCTGCTGTTGTAGGCATTGCCATAGCGTACAATATTTGCAGCACGGTTGACAAGCACTGTCGTTTTCCCGCTGCCCGCGCCCGCAAGTATAAGCAGCGGGCCGTTTACCTGAAACACAGCCTCTCTTTGCACATTATTCATGCGGGAAAATTCCCGCTCAAGCGCTTTTCTGCGCAATTTAATTATTTCTTCCTGATTCCAGTCCGACATAAATACACCGCCAAATAAAAAATTTTCCGGAGCCCTATTTGATCCCGGCAGGCGCTTTTTATTTTAGCCTATTAAATTTAAAATAGCAAGCTGTGGCAAACACTTCATATGGCGGGCAGAAATTTTCACAGTTTTATCAAAGCCGCGGATAAAACGGCCGATTTGCTTTTTCTAAACG
The DNA here is from genome assembly GCA_002316805.1 of Ruminococcaceae bacterium UBA1036. Classification (GTDB taxonomy): domain Bacteria; phylum Bacillota; class Clostridia; order Oscillospirales; family Acutalibacteraceae; genus Thermocaproicibacter. The sequence continues at coordinate 92,688 of DCEF01000004.1, read as the reverse complement.
ATGTGCCCCGTTTTCTTCTTGCATAAAAGAAATTTTTTTACTATAATGAATGATGTCATGGAGGTGTAGTGAAACGACAAACGACGAATTCCGCAAATCATTTCGCTTTTCACTTCACAGCAGTTTTGGCCTTGCTGTTTACAGCTGCGGTGTGCAGAAATGTGCCCCCTGCCATTCATGGGGGCCAGCCGTGCGTGACCATTTCCTCATCCACTGTGTTGTGTCGGGGCACGGCATCTACTCGTGCAAAGACAAAAAGTACCATCTTTCCGCCGGCGATGGGTTTGTTGTTGTGCCGGACAGGATAGTTTCATATGCCGCCGATGAAAAAGACCCATGGGAATACAGCTGGGTAGGGTTCAACGGCGCCGATGCAGAACGCCTGATGGAGCAGACCGGCCTACTGGAACACGGGCCTGTGTTCCACAGCGAAGACAGAACACTTGAAAGACTCGTTATGGACATATGCAACCAGCCAGGTTCCGGCCCCGGCAACGAAGCACGCACAGAAGCAAGCCTGCTTAAATTTCTCGCCGCACTTATGGACAGGTTCGGAAAGCCCGCTCAGCCGCACCGCAATGGCTACCAATATGTCCAGAAAGCGATTAAGTTCATCAGTTATAACTATTCTGCCGACATCAGCATAAGCGACGTTGCCGCAAATGTAGGCATCAGCCGCAGCCATATGTACAGGCTGTTCATACAATACGTTTCCATGCCTCCTAACGAATATCTCACACGCTACCGCATTACAAAAGCAGCCGCACTTTTGGAAACAGGGAAGTTAACGGTTGGCGAAGCAGCTTATTCTACAGGCTTTTCTGACCAGCTTTATTTTTCTCGTGTTTTTAAAAAATACATGGGGATGCCGCCGAGCCGCTATTTGGCAGTAAGTCTTGACAGTGGCGCCGGGAAGGAGCAGAAGAATGGATGATACAACTGAAAAAATATTAAAATGGTCACGCGCAATCCGTACAAGCGACGTGGCCGAATGGGACCGCCTTCCTGAGATTTATCTTTACATGGATCAGGTCCTCACTTATATGAATAAGCAGCTTCGGCTGTTCGAACGCGATGATGATGAAACGCTGCTCACATCGAGCATGATAAATAACTACGTAAAAGACGGCGTTCTTCCGCGCCCAAAACAAAAAAAGTATTCTCGAGAGCATTTGGCAGTTCTTATGGTTGTCTGTATGCTTAAGCAGGTCCTTTCGATTCCTGACATCTCCACGCTTGTTCATACTCTTCTTAAAGATGCCTCAAAGAGCGAGATGTACAACCGTTTTTGTGCAACGCAGAAAGCAGCGCTGCAAGACGTCTGTGACCGCGTCGAAAAGGCGGCGCCCCAGGGTGAAGCAGAGCTCACACGCCTTGTGATTGAATTTTCTGTTGAAGCAAATGCGCGAAGGACGGCGTCTGAGCGTATTTTAAGCGAACTTACTGCTGAAGAACCCGGCGATGATAAAAAGCGGGAGAAGGAAAAAAAGCATAAAAAAAGCATATAGCTCCCGCTTAAGCCGCACGGTCAATACGTGCGGCTTTTATTATGGCATGCCGCTTTGCCATCAGCTTAAAATATAAAAAAATTATCACAAAAGAAAAAACATTCCGCATAATATGAAATGTGAACTTTTTAAGGGGGGCATTTTATGTGCGGAATAGCAGGTTTCTGCGACTACAATGACGATTTTACGGAAGAAGCTCCTTACCTTGGGCGCCTCGTCCGCCGCATGGGCAACACACTCAGGCACCGTGGGCCTGACGAAGACGGCATCTTTCTTTCACGCCACGCTGCTTTTGCACACCAGAGGCTCGCCGTTGTAGACATCAAAGGCGGCAAGCAGCCCATGGTAGCTTACCGCGGCGGATACCGCTGCACCATCGTTTACAATGGTGAACTCTACAACAGCAGCGAGCTTCGGAAAGAGCTTGAAACAGCAGGCTATATCTTTGAAACAGACAGTGACACGGAAGTCCTTCTAAAATGCTATCTTCATTATGGGCCGGACTGTGCAGAAAAACTGAATGGGATCTTTGCGTTTGCCATAGACGATGAGAAGCAGGGCTGCTGTTTTCTCTGCCGTGACAGGTTCGGTGTTAAGCCGCTCTTCTACACTGTTTCAGGCGGGCGGCTTATTTTCGGCTCTGAAATCAAGGCACTGTTTGAGTATCCGGGCATCACGCCTGTTATAGACCGGCAGGGATTGTGTGAGGTTTTTGGCATTGGCCCTGCACGGACGGCCGGCGTAGGCGTGTTTAAAGACATCCATGAGTTAAAGCCAGGTGAGTCCGCTGTGTTTGACCAGGACGGCCTTCACACCTACACTTACTTTAATCTGGAAAGCTATGAGCACCCGGACAGCTATGAGGAAACAGTCAGGCATGTGCGCGACCTTATGGAAGACACCGTAAAACGCCAGCTCGTTTCTGATGTGCCTCTGTGCACATTCCTTTCCGGCGGCCTCGACTCCAGCGTAATCACGGCGCTTGCTGCTAAAGAATACAAAAATGCAGGGAAAGAGCTCTCAACATATGCTTTCGACTTCGCAGGCAATGAGCGGTATTTCCGCCCAAACGATTACCAGCCTGATGCAGACCAGCCATGGAGCAAAAAAATGGCTGAGTACTGCGGCACAGACCACAAAGTGCTCATCTGCGGCAACGTGAGCCAAGCCGACTGCCTTTATGACGCCGTCGACGCAAAGGACCTGCCCGGCATGGCAGATGTAGACTCTTCCCTGCTCTATTTCTGCCGCCTTGTCAAGCAAAAGCATGTCGTAGCTCTGTGTGGCGAATGTGCCGACGAGGTTTTCGGAGGCTACCCGTGGTTTCACAAAAAAGAAGCTTTCGAAGGCCATTGTTTCCCATGGTCACCGGATCTCGCAGTCCGCACCCATCTGCTTAAACGCAGTATCCGCAGCGCGCTGAAAGTTGAAGACTATGTAAACCGCCGGTACGAAGAGTCTATTGCGGAAGTGCCCACGCTTGAAGGTGAAAACCCACAGGAAAAACGCCGGCGTGAAATATCGTGGCTCAACATACGCTGGTTTATGTCAACACTACTTGACCGTAAAGACCGCATGAGCATGGCAAGCGGGCTTGAGGTGCGCGTCCCATATGCTGACCACCGCCTTGTAGAATACGTGTTTAATGCACCATGGTCATTTAAATGCCATAACGGTGTCGTCAAGTCGCTTCTCCGCGATGCTGCCGAGCCATGGGTCCCAGACGATATACGCATGCGCAAAAAAAGCCCGTACCCTAAAACGCACAACCCGGCATACGAAGCCATAGTGCGCAAACGCCTTGGGAATATTATGAAAGACAGCAGCGAACCTATCCATACTCTTGTAGATGAAGGCGAAGTCCATAAATTAATGGAATCGAAATCAGATTACGGCAAGCCGTGGTTTGGCCAGCTGATGGCCGGCCCGCAGATGATGGCTTACCTTATCGAAATAAATTACTGGCTTAAAAAATACGAAATTAGGATTGAACTGTAAAAAGGCCAAAAAAATCCCCCGCACAAGCGGGGCGCATAATATAAAGTCTCAACCATTTTTCAGAAGCTGTTTCGCGATTTCATCTGTTTTCATCATGCGTGAGCCCTTTACGAGCACAACATCGCCGGGAGACAATATCTTTGACAGGATATGTACGGCCTGCGCATTGTCTCTGCAAACATGGTACTCAATTTTCGGGCTTACTGAAAGCGCTCCCTCGGCTATCGCCTTGGCCTCTTCTCCGATCGTAATAACGACGTCTACACCCGACTCTGCGGCAAATTTGCCAACACTGAAATGCCCCTGATGCGAAAATTCACCGAGCTCAAGCATATCTGCGAGAACCGCAACACGCTTTCCTGAGTGGAAACCGCAAAGCACGCTTATGCTGCTCATGGCAGCATCCGGGCTTGAGTTGTATGAATCGTCAATCACGGTAACACCGCTCGCCTCATGTATCTGCATACGCATTGCCAGCGAGTGGTACCGCTCAAGCGCCTGCGCCGCTTTTTCATGTGGAACTCCAAGTGTAACGGCTACCGCAAGGGCAGCCATAGCGTCAATCACGCAGTGCTTCCCCGGAACCGGAAGATGGACAGCTCCCGCTTTTCCGCCAGGCAGCACATACCTGAACATCGACGCCGCATGCCCACTGTGTATATCTTCCGCCTTGAAATTGCACCATGGCTGTGTGCCATAAGATATTGTCCTGCATGGCAGTTTGCCGCACAGCGGTGCCAGCAGTTTGTCGTCGCCGTTCAGAAAAAGGGTTGAATCATCGTGGAACATATCCGTGATATGCAGCTTTTCTTTACGGATATTTTCCTGGGTCTTCAGGTTTCCAATATGTGAGAGGCCGATATTGGTTATAACTGCATAATCCGGCGCTGCGACTGCAGCAATACGGCTCATCTCCCCAAATTCGCTCATGCCCATCTCTACAACGGCTGCGTCATACGTATCCGAAAGCCGCAGCATTGTCAGAGGAAGGCCTATCTGGCTGTTCTGGTTTCCTTCCGTGCGCATAACGTTCATGCCTGCAGAAAGCGCGAGGGCTGCCATTTCTTTTGTTGTCGTTTTCCCTACGCTTCCGGTAATGCCGATAACTGGGCCGCGGAAGCGTTTGCGCCACGCTGCGGCTATGCGCTGCAGCGCAATCCGCGTATCGTCTACAGCAATCTGCACACCGCCCGCACCTGCAATTTCTCCTTCCTGCGTCAGCGCAGCAGCTGCGCCGGACTGGAATGCCTTGCCCACATATTGGTGCGCGTTGGTTTTCTCGCCGACTATCGGCACAAAAAGCGCGCCGGGCTTTACCTGCCGGCTGTCAACTACCGCAGACGTAATCTCCGTTTCCGGATTTCCGCAAATAATCCTGCCGCCGCAGAACTCTGCTGCTTCTCCTACTGTCATTTTCATGGTTTGCACGCCTTCCTTTTACAACCTTCCGGCAATCACGTCTGCAATGACTTCACGCTCATCAAGATGGTATTTTACGCCGTTTATTTCCTGATAATCTTCGTGGCCTTTGCCTGCGAGGACTATAATGTCACCATCCTGCGCATGCTCAATGCAATACTTAATGGCCTGCCTGCGGTCAGGTATAATAACGTATTTGCCGTCCGTACGATCAATGCCCGTTTTTATGTCCGCAATTATGTCCATCACATTCTCATAGCGGGAATTGTCGGCAGTGATGACTGAGAGGTCGGCAAGCTTTCCACTTATCTCACCCATATCAAAACGGCGGGCGCGCGGGCGGTTGCCGCCTGCCCCAAACATGCATATAAGGCGGTTGGGATGGTATTCACGCAGCGTCGTGAGAATATTTTCCATGCTGATGGCATTGTGTGCATAATCAATAAGGAGTGTGTAATTGCCTGGAACTTTTACAGGCTCCACCCTGCCTTTTGCCCTTACGGTGTCAAGGCCTTTGCGTACATCGTCTTCACTCACATTGAAATGCAGGCAGACGGCAATGGCTGCGAGTGCATTATAAACGCTGAACCTGCCCGGTATGTGCACATCAACTCCGTAATTTGCGCGCCCACACACGTCAAAGTGCACCCCGAGGTAACCCGGGCGTGAAATCAGCCTGTCACCGGAAGCACGCAGCTGCGCATTGCTGCTAAACCCATACGTTTCAACATGGCATGTGTGGCCAGCCGCAATGCCTTTCCAGTTAGCGTCATCAATATTGAATATCCCTGTTTTGCACTGATGGAACAGAAGGCTTTTGCAGTGCATATATTCTTCCAGGCTTTTATGCTCTTTGCCTCCGATATGGTCGGGTGAAAAATTTGTGAACAGGCCGTAATCAAATGTAAAACCATCAACACGGTGATCCCGCAGGCCAATCGATGAAGCTTCAATGACCGCCGCTTTGCATCCTGAATCGGCCATCATGCGCAGATATTTTTGTATATCTATTGAGTCAGGTGTCGTGTTGTCTGTTTTTATAACCTTATTGCCAACTACCACCCCTATAGTGCCAATAATGCCTGTCTTTATCCCACCCGCCTGCAGGATTGAGCGTATCATATATGAAGTAGTCGTCTTCCCTTTTGTGCCCGTAATGCCAACGGTAACCATTTCATTTGCGGGATGGCCATACCATGCAGCGGCTACAGACGCCATCGCGGCGCGCGTGTCTTTCACAATAACGACAGGAATGCTGCCACATTTAACAGGTTCCTGCGCCAAAATTGCGGCGGCACCGGCCTCAACAGCTTTGCCGGCAAACCTGTGGCTGTCCACCGAAGAGCCGCAAAGACATATAAACAGGCTGCCCGGCTTTACTTTACGTGAATCTGAAACGATATCCTTTATTTGCACATCGACCGGGCTGCTGCAGCTGTACTGCAGGCCGGCCAGAAGCTCTCTAAGCAACATAAGCTAAAAATCCTCCCTCTGTTTCTAAGGAAACTGCTAATTGATATGGCATGCTTTCGGATAAAATGATACAATAGATAAGAAAGACTGTCAATCGAATTTCCGTTTAAAATGGCATGTGAGAACATTGCTGCTTTTGCCCGGGCTTTTAATATCGTGGCTATATTATACAGCAGATACGATATTTTACATGTGTATTTCCACACAGGCTTGACTTTTTTATTCGAATGTATTATTTTTATACTTATCGTCTGAATTGTATAGTTACATTCTTTTGAAAAAATGGTATTATAAAAAAGGGTGCGAAACGGCATACACAGAATTTTTTCTGTATAACGCCGTGGAGTTTCCTGTTTTGAAAAGGAGAGAATAATATGGGCACTGTGCGTGAAAAGCTTGAAGCATTCGGGCTTAAAAAGGTACTGGACTACCTTGACGGCAACCCTCAGGAAAATGTGCCGAAAGCAGTCAGTTGGCTTCGAAAGCTTGACAAAGATGAAATGTATGAAAGCGCATACGATATTGTTGAAAAAGCCATGACTGACCCTTCCAACAACTGGAATAAGTTTATGACAGATGTCTACACAAACATTGATTCCGGCGTACGCCGCAAGATGTTCGAAAATTTCATAGTCAACTCCGCTATTATAGGCATTCAGCGGAAGAACAAGATGGAAGAGAAGTATGATTGCAATATTCCGTGGGCAATCCTCATGGATCCCACTTCCGCATGCAACCTTCACTGCACAGGATGCTGGGCTGCAGAATATGGCAACAAACTGAACCTTACTTATGAGCAAATGGACGATGTTGTCCGACAGGGCAAAGAGCTTGGCACATTCATGTACATATTTTCCGGCGGTGAGCCGCTTGTGCGCAAAAATGACATTATAAAGCTTTGTGAAGCACATCCTGACTGCGAATTCCTCGCTTTCACAAATGCAACACTTATTGACGATAAGTTTGCGGACGATATGCTCCGCGTGAAGAACTTCGTGCCTGCAATAAGCATTGAAGGATATGAAGAGCAGACCGATTTTCGCCGCGGAAAGGGCACTTACCAGAGCGTCATCCGTGCCATGAAGATCCTGCGTGACAAAAAGCTTCCATTCGGCGCGTCGCTCTGCTACACAAGCAAAAATTCGGAAACGATTGGCAGCGATGAGTATTTCGATTTTCTAATAAATCAGGGATGCAAATTCGCATGGATCTTTACTTATATGCCTGTAGGAATTGACGCGGTTCCGGAACTTATGGCAACTGCCGAACAGCGCAAATTCATGTATAACCAAGTCCGCAAGTTCCGCAAGACAAAGCCGATTTTCACCATGGATTTCTGGAACGACGGTGAATATGTCAATGGCTGCATTGCAGGCGGGCGCTGCTACCTGCATATAAATGCAAACGGCGATATTGAGCCGTGCGCATTTATCCATTATGCAGATTCCAACATTAAAGACAAGACTCTGCTTGAAGCCTACCAAGCACCTATGTTTATGCAGTACCGCCGCAACCAGCCGTTTAACAGTGATATGCTGCGCCCATGCCCTCTGCTTGACAACCCGCCGCGCCTTGCGCAGATGGTGAAAAAAGCCGGCGCACATTCTACAGATTTAACACATCCGGAGGATGTAGACTCTCTCTGCAATAAATGTGTGGACGCAGCAAAAGGGTGGGCACCCGTAGCAAAGAATCTGTGGGACAATTGTGAGGGTTTGGATCATTCTAAGAAAAAACAGGTTGACGAAAAAGAGCGCAAAGAAAAGATACGCGTAAAAGTCGGAAAATCTGAATAAGTTTTCTTTTTGTTTTAACATATCATGTCTTTTGGCATGGCAAAAATGGCCAGCGTTTAAAAAGCGCTGGCCATTTTAATATCATATGTAAATTCCGCACAAAAATGGCTTCATGCTTTTTAGCACAAAGCCATTCAAATACTTTTAGTATATTAAACATCTGTATTCTCTATTTGTACATAGCAGTTTTGATTTATCATGCATCAGTAAGCACAAATCCTGCCGTTCTGCCGCCCGCCTCAGACAGATTGCGCAGGGCATCCTGTAGAGACCGGTATGACGTCACACCATATCTGACTGCAAATATAATAGCCGGCGAGCAGGCTGCAAGGCTTTCAGCATCCGGATAATCTTCCTGAGACGGCACATAAACAACAATAGCATCATAGCATGCTTCAGCATCAGCTTCAAATTTCTGAAAACCTCTCGCAATCAGGTCTGCAGGGTTTTCTTCACCTTTCACTGCTTTGCCGGAAACAAGGCTTAGCCCATGATGGCTTGGCACTTTAACAGCCGCCTCTTCAGCTGTACATATTCCTTCAAGGCTTTCATTTAATGTTTTTGCAGGCAATACACCAAAGGCAGATGCCAACTTTGGCTCATGCAGGTCAGCATCCACAAGAAGCACTTTTTTGCCCGCCTGTGCCAATGATGAAGCAAAACCTACAGCTGTTTCAGCTCCCCCGTCATTGCGGCTGGTGCTTGTAACGGTAAAGCATTTTTCCGATCCGCCGGTCTGGTGCAGTGTTACGGCACGCATTTTACGGAATGCATCCGGGCGGCGCTGCCCTCGCTTTTCGTGCGGAATTTCACCGAGCAGCTTTATTTTCAGCGACTCTTCCGTAAACCGCCCATTGCGCACGGAATGGTCTGTGAGAACACGTATCATGCCATAGCAGATATAAACGATAAACCCAAGTATCAGCCCGAGGATACCCGCTTTGACCATTGAAAGTTTCTTTGAGCCCGGTTTCAGCGGCAGAGCTTTGTCTGTAATAGATGCGGTCAGTTTCGGCGATGGGAACTGCCGCACAATCTCATCCGAAAGGATTTGCGCTGCCGTATCAGAAATCTCAGCCGCTTTATTTCCATCAATCGTTTGGACAGTAAGCTTAATTACAGGGGCGCCCTTTTGCTGGTCGGCACTGATTTTACTTATCTCACTTTTATCTATACCGAGTTTATCGGCTGTCTTTTCGATTAAATCATGCGATTCGGCCTGTGCAACCGCCGTGCTCACCCTTACACTGAGAATGCTCGCATATTGCTGGCGGTAGTCAGTTCTTGCAGTCTCCGGCATCTCACATGAAAATGTGACTGTTGTATTTGCTGAGTAAGAAAAGTGAAGAAATTTCAGCGGCAAAAGCCCGCATACCACTCCAAAAATAAGAACTACAAGAAGAAATTTAACACGGTTTCGCTTGAAAAAGTGCATGAACTCTGAAAAACTGACAAACAGTTCCATCGGAGAACCTCCTATTTTTATTCTTTATCATCAGCGCCTGCAAAATCGAGCACACGCTTCATAATGATTTTCCAGTCATAATGGCTTTCTGCATACTGCCGTTCCTTAACGGAAATCTCAGGGTTCCTGCGGCAGTTTTCTGCAAATTTTACAACATCACCAATATTGACAGGTGAAGAGTTATTTGGTATTTTCATTGCAAAAGGTGCGTCCGGCGGCAAAGTATCTTCGTACGCATATAAGAAAGGCATCCCTGCTGCGCAGTATTCACGGGATTTCAGCGGGCACAGATAAGTCAGCCCCAACTTGTAGACGCCCAGCGAAGAAACTGCCACATCGCACATGTTATAAAGCTGAGAAAGCTCATCTGAAGTTTTATAGCCAAGGAATAAAACATTTTCCTGCAGGTCAAGTTCCTTAACAAGACTTTTTAACTGTTCAATAGTTTCATTTGCACCAACTATATCGAATTTTACGTCATGTTTAGCGTTTACTGATTTCTTGTATAATGCAAGTCCCTCAATCACGCGGCTGTACCCATGTGCCACTGACGTACCCGCGACACCAAGTATCTGTACTGCAGCATCAACAGGCAAATCAGCCTTGCGCCTCAGCAAAATTTTCTGTACGTCCACTCCATTGTCAATAGTTATTACAGGTATTCCCCAAAGTTTCTCAGCTGGCTGGCCAAATACGGCAAGTGCATCAACTGCGCGCTTCATATGCGGAACTGACATAATGTGCTGACAAATTTCCAGCATATGCCCTGCAAAAGCGCGCCGGTCTTTTTTTTTACAGTCTACACGCAGGAAGCGCTTGTATTCACCCCAATATGGATACGTAGCAATTTCAAAAATCACACGGCATTTCTGATTGCTTTTCTTTGCACATGCGGCAATTTTGCACGCATAAGGGCTTGCGAGAAAGCCTTTAATATATACGGCATCATATTTTCCGTTTTCTACAAACCCGCAGATCTTATCTGCTACCGTTTTCTGCCTGTCCCTCCAGCGCAGCCCACCTGGAAATGTTTCACGCTGCAGGGTGTCATCTCCTTTGCACAGAGTAACACTGTCACCTTCCATACATGTATAGAAAGCATCCCAGCCAAGCTCAGAAACGCCTTTCGTCTGCCCTGCCACTTTTTTCAGGATACCGGAATACTGCCTGCTTTTACTTACAGAACTTACATATAAAAACTTCATGCTTTCTGCTGCTCCCCCTCTGTTAAAGCAGCCAGGCCGCTGTAAAAGCTGCGGTAATTTTTTGCTGCATCAAAATTTTTTTCCCAGCTTTTTCTTGCATTTACACACATGGCGCGGTAATCAGATTCATCCATCTCATAGATCCTACGGAGAAGGCCTAAAAATTCCTGCGTTGAAAAGTCTTTCGGAAGAAGAAATCCGTTTACGCCGTTGGTAATGATTTCGTGTGTACCGCCTACATCAGTCGCAATAACCGGTATCCCAAACGAGCAAGCTTCCATGATGGTAACAGGTATGCCTTCACTCGAACTCACATTTACAAAAACAGATATCTGATTTTTTTTATAATATTCAAGGACTTCACTGTTCTTTTTCTGCCCTGAAAATTCAGCCGAAACATTCTGAGGAAACTTTTTTGCCGCATCGCGGAGCTGTTGCTCCAGAGGGCCTGAGCCTATATGAGTCCACGCTACAGGGAAATTAGCCTGCTGTAACGCTTCGGCTATAAGGTTAAGCCGCTTTACAGGTGAAATGAATGAGCACGAAATAATATGAAACGGCTTCTGAGATACCATCCCATAACCATGATCCACCGTACCAAGATAAGACCGCGAAATCTTTTCTGCATAAGGCCCCGCTTCTGCACAAAGTGCTTCTGCTCCATCGTTCGAACATGGATAAATGTGGTCTATATGCTCAAACAGCCACCTGCGCATTGGCAAGTAATTGTAATGCGCCAGACTGCTGTAAATGTCAAAACGGTGTGCGCGTGATACCTGATGGACTTTTACCCCCATTTTTCTAATATACGAAGCAAGCCATACCCCTGCTGCTGCGGCATCATAAAGCCAATAGCTGTAAATTAAGACCTCATCATCTTGATTTATATTTACAGACTGTTTCAGCCCATTGTAAATCTCTCTGGCATTTCTCATAAAAAAAAGCATCTCATGCACACGGCTGCACTGCAAACGCCCAGTGCGCATGAGACTGAAAATCTCACCTGCGATACACGGGTAAAATAAAAGCCGTATATATTCTTTTTTTCCAAGGTCTGTTCTCGACACAGGCATGCACTTAATGCTATCAGGTATTGGCTTCGTCTGAATGGCGTCTTTCTCTCGGCTGCACGGGCATATAAAGACCTTGTCAAAGCCCGAAATATACTTCAATTCGGCAGAAATAAAATCTTCTCCGCTACCATAAGGAAAAGAGTGCGTCAGCAACAGCAAAATCTTCATGTTTTATCCTCCTCGAGCACTGAACTGACAGCTTTCAAGGGATCGGTGCGAACATGGGAACTGATTCCTGCCAACAGAAGCGATGCAAAATAGAGAAAAATAAAATAGCAGAGATATGTGAGGCTGGAAATATCTGTTACCCATGCAAATGCATAATTGCGCGGGATATATATCAAATCCTTAATTGCAATAAGTGAAAATGCGGTCACGACCCATGGACGTGTCAGCATTGAAGAAAAGAAACGGAAAATCACACCTATCATCGCGCTTATGGCAATAACTCCACCTATACCGTAGGCAACATAGGCTTCAGCAACAAAAGAAGTGCCAAACCCTCCACCTGAAAGGTAACGCCCTGGAGCTACCAAAAAAGTAAGCGCATGGGCATAATTATGCGTTGAAGTTACAAACTGCATATTCTGAGTTTCAACTATTGGTTTGTAGCCTGCAATTAAGCTTATTAAGGCGTTGTTGTGTGCATATTTTTCAAATGGATAAAACAAGAACTGATACGTTGTGCTGTGGTTGAATTTATCCCAGCAGTCAACTGTTTTTATGACTACACGGAAACTTGCACCCTGTGAGTAAATAAAGTTAAGTATTGATGAAAACAGGCCTTTGTTTCCGGAAGAACCGGAGCGCATTTCAGCTACCCTTTCCAAAAAGTAAGCACATGCTGCAATAACTACAATCATTGCAATAACCGTTTTTTTCCTGAAAAACCGTTTTTCGTGCGGAAGAAAATTATCGCGCAGGACAAAATAAACAAGCAGCATCACCGCTTCACAGACAAAAGTATTCCTTCTGCCTGTAAAAAGCGATGCAAGCATATAGACAAAATAAAGAAGCATTGGCATTTTCAGCTGCTTTTTGTTCGGCATCGTAGCAAGAAAGACTGCAAACGATGGAACAAACAAAAACGATATACGGCTGATAACCGACGGGATGTTTTTATCAGGCTTGTGTGTGAATGAGCCAAGATAACCGTATTTAAATACGTTTAAAATTGTTTGAAAAAGTACGAAAAAGAAAGCAACAGAGCTTAAAATAAGGACAGCCACACTTACCTGCCTTATGATAGGTTCCAACGGCTCACGGTGCAGCGCGCCCGCGCCTTTTTCACGTATGGCTTTTTCACGCTTGAAAAAGAGTGGTGCGGAAAGTTTATAGGCAGCATACACCACGATAAATGATACAGTGATAATCTGGAGCGCCGTAAAAAGGTTCTGAAAATTTTCAGCTTCTAGGTTATAAAGTAAATTCTTTGGTCCCCTGAAAAAAGCTACATAAACACGCCCCAGCAGCAGCAAATCGAAAGAAGCGATAAAAGCCAATAATGGAAAATCGCGCCTTGTATTTTTCAGAACGTCTATAAAGATACCTATGTTCAAAGCAATGTTTGCTGCAAACAATACATAATTTGCTGTAATATAATAAAAGCCGCCAAGCGCCATAATTAAATTTGCCAAAATAATTAAAATGCCAGCAGAGCCAAAAAAAATGGTGTTTCGAAGTGTATTCTTTCGGTTAAGGCGGTCAGCCGTCAATATATTCACCCCCGAATTAGGACAAGCTAATTGCTGCGTTTTATTATAGCATAATTTTACTCAACTGCAAACTATGGCGCCACGCGTAACTTTTCCGACACTGCAATGTCTGGTGCTGCAAAAATTGTCCTGTTCTTTACATAGATTACCATACCCGGCTTTGCACCTTGCGGCTTGCTTACATGGCGTATCTCGGTATAATCCACTGCAACATTCGAAGAAGCCCTCCCGCGGCTGTAGCACGCCGCGAGCATGGCTGCCTCAGAAACTGCCGTTTTTGTAGGCTGTCTGCCATCAAGGAAAAGGACAACATGGGATCCGGGAATATTTTTTGTGTGAAACCACAAATCCGTTTTCTTCGCCTGTTTAAGCGTTAAGAAATCGTTTTCATGATTATTTCTTCCTACAAAAATGCGAAAACCATCGCTTGAGCGGAACTGCATAGCACCATGAGATGTGCTTTTACGTTTCTTAGCGCCTCTTGGCACACGTATATAGCCCTGCTCTGAAAGCTCTGACCTGATGTCTGAAATGTCCTGCTCATTCGATGCGCGGCTGAGCTCATCAAAAACGGTGCTGAGATATTCAAGCTCTCTTTTTGCCGTATTGATCTGTACGTTCAGCATTTCTTCAGCCGTTTTCGCCTTCCTGTACGCTTTGTAATATTTTTGAGCATTCTGAGAAGGCGTGCAAGAAGGGTCAAGGTCTATTTTAACCGTTTTTGGCGGTTCTTCATAAAAATTCTGCAGCTCCACTGACGTCTGCCCTCTCTTAAGGCAGTAAAGGTTTGCGCTCAATACGTCTCCGCAAATACGCAGTTCATCCCGTTTGGAGCAACGCTCTAACTCCACCTGTTGTACGTTGATTTTTCGGCTCAGGCGTGCAGAAGCTGTCGTCAGGACACGCATCAGATCAGAAGAGCGTACGCGCATCCTCTCTATGCGGTCGCGCTCACCGTAAAAATCATCAAGCAGCTCTGAAAATGTTTTTTCCCGGCTTACAGCCGCAGCCGTGCCATACTGTTCCATTGGAATAAAAGAAAAATCAAGCGGTTTTTTATCTTTTCCAACAGCCATGTATGGCTGGCCGGAAATATTTTTTGCTGTGTCAGCAAGTCTGCCAAGGAAAAACGTCAAACGGCTTTTATAATCATCTGTCATCTCAGCAATTTTCAGGCCTGTCCCGCGGCTTACACGCTGCTCAATTTCACGGCAAACAACAGGTGAAACACCCTGAAGTGAAAAAAGCAGTGCTTTTGAAAGCGATGTGCTACCCGGCATAGAGCAAACACGGTCTATAATATTTTCCGTGCGCACCGTCAACATGCACAGTTTGTTTTGCGGCGGGGGCAGCTGGTATGTGACTCCAGGCAGTATAAGGCGCTCTGAAGACATCGACGCATCTACACGCCTAAGCGAGTCAATGATTTTTCCGTCGCCGTCCACAAATATCACATTGCTGTAACGCCCCATCACTTCTACAACAAGAGTGAGAACGATGTGGTCCCCGAGTTCATTCACAGCAGAAAAGTCAAGACACAGCAGGCGCTCAAGGTCTGGCTGGCGCACAGCAAAAAGGCGCGCGCCCGTAAGGCGCTTGCGCAGCAGCATACAGAGCATGGGCGGTTCTTTCGGGTTTTCAGGCACATAACGTGTAAAGTTTATGCGCGCACTGCTCGTGCGGGCCGACATAAGCAGCTTTTTCGTCCCATCATGGCCGCGCATGGAAAGCACAAGTTCATACCTGCTTGGCTGGTATATTTTATCCACCCTCGCGCCAAGGGCAGCCGATTCAATTTCTTTTTTCAGGTGCCTTAAAAACACTCCGTCAAGAGCCATTGGCACACTCCTCCCAGAAACATAGAATTACAGATATCTTGCCGGGCAATGTGAAGATTCCGCCCTCAAAAATTTCACAGACGGGAAAGCTTTTTTCAGCCTCTCCGCAAGCGGCCGTATAACGACATCTTCAGTATAGTAATGGCCTGCGGCAATGAGCGTCATGCCTATGGCCTCCGCATGGATCAGTTCATGGTGCTTCGCTTCTCCAGTCACAAAAGCCTGGCACCCAAAAGAATACGCCGCATCAACATAGTCTGAGCCTGCTCCGCTGCAGAGCCCCACAGAGGAAATCTCCTTTCCCCCATCAGTATAGAAAAGCCCATCGCATCCAAGCGCTTTTTTCACAAACCCGGCAAACTCAGACGGCCTGTATTTTTTCGCCGGCCTGCCTGCCAGTGCAGCTGGAAGGCCTGAAGCCTTATCCACGGCGAGTGCTTTAACATCAGTCAGGCAGAGCCGGTCTGCAAGGCAAGTATTTACCCCGCCTCTTGCAAGGTCGAGGTTAGTATGTGCGCAAATTGCGGCAATTCCATATTCCGCCAGCATATAAGGTGCAGTTCCGGCTTTAAGCGAACGCAGCGGGTTAAAAATAACAGGATGGTGACTTATTATCAGCTGGGCATTTCGGTGCGAAGCCTCAAGCACAACATTAGGCGTTATGTCAAGCGCGAGAAGCGCCGTATGGACTTCCGCCGCTGCATCTCCTGCCTGAAAGCCGCAGTTATCAAAATCCATTGCTGTTCTGAACGGCGCGAATCCGTCAATAAATTTGTAAATTTCGCCAACAGTAGGCAACATTCATTCCTCCCTTTCGTGCAGTTTAGGCAAAAGCATTTTTTCTATTTCACTTCGAATATGGAAAAGCTCCTCTGCATGTTTTTCGTCGCCTTCAAGTTTTAAGCCATTTGCATGCTTCCACAGGCGCTGCATTTCTCTCTTCATATACGCAGCATCTTCAGCAATATTTGGAGAAAGGCGGCCAATATACTGAAAAATATCGCTTTTATCTACTTTTTTCGGATTGTAGCAGCTAAGCATGGCCGTGTAGATATGACGCCCCTCTTGCACCGCCCGCTCTCGTAAAATATAAAAGCCTTGTTCCGCAAGGCTGCTGCGCAATGCTTCTTCCCGCGTCATAGGCTGCAGAATAAGGTGTTTTCCGCTGTCCTTAAGCCATTGGGCCCGTTTTATAATATCCGAAATCATGAGCCCACCCATACCTGCTATTACAACATCGTCTGCTTCATCAGGCCGAATACCGTCAAGGCCGTTCGAAAGGCGTGGCTCGACGATACTGCCAACGCCGTATTTTTCAATATTGCACGCCGCGTGCTGCAAAGGGCCCGGGCGTATGTCCGAAGCCACAGCCTTCGGTACAATGCCGCACTTTGCAAGCCATACCGGCAGGAAGGCATGGTCTGTTCCCACATCGGCTAAAGCGGCTCCTTTGCGCACCATGGAGGCACATACCGCAAGCCGCTTTTCAAGCAAAAAAAGAGACATTAAAGTTCCCCAAACCGAACGGCCGCCCCGCAAAAGCCGGGCGGCCGGGTATTATGCTCCAGACTTATTTCTCAGGTTCCGAATGCTCTGCGCTATCTCTGGAAGCAATCTGTTCATTTAATTTTTCGGTGATTTCGTCAGCATCAACGCCATGAACCATACATGCCTGTTCAAGTGTTTCACCAAGCGAAGCCGGGCAAGCAACGCAGTACATCCCTATCGCCATAAAAAACGATGCCGAATCCGGATCTGCCTTTAAAATATCTCCAATCAATGTGTCTTTTGATATCTGTGCCATCTGGCTCATCCCCAATCTAAACCTCCTGCATCCTTTGTTCCTCATGAAAATTTCATCAGCTGCATTTTCTAAACGCATAAATGCACTGCAAGGTAATCAAGCTGTTTCTGCTTTCATTATATATAATACCACAAGGAATTTACTTCCAAACTAAAATTAACATTTTTTATACAACCGTCACAATGCCCACGCGTCTATAAGTATTCCCAAAGCTTGCATAGATACCAACACATCCCTTTTCAGTTGCTGCAACTTTGTAGTAATAAGAATTACCTATTTTTTGCAGATAAACCGGCTGCAAGGTTGAAGTCCCCGCACATGCAAATTTATAATCCGCCCCGTCTGCTACAGTAAATTTATACTGATATGCCGAGCCCTTTTCCATTGTAAAATTATATGGGGTGTCCGAACTGAATTCCTGAAAAGCTGTTCCATACGCATGGAAAGTGTTTGAATCCCCATTTGCGTCCTTTGTTGTAATTACTGCATCGCCTGTCCCCATATTGTCAAGGCGGAAAAGGTAGCTTGAATCTGACAGCCTGCGCGAAAATGAAACGGCTACCTTTGAAGGATCACTTGAATAAGCGGTAGGCACAGAAGGGGAATTTGTGTCTATCTTATAATAATATATCTGGTTAGTTTTAAATTTATAATACGCCGTGTCGCATTTCATTGTGTCTGCCATGCCATAAGCCGGAAAAGAAACAGAAACACCATTTGCTGCTGTTGTAGTTATAATGGCTTTTCCGGGGCCTTCATTGTCAATCCTGTAAAGATAACTGCCTTCCGAAAGTTTTTTTGAAAACGAGACAGCCACTTTACTGCTGTCGCTCGAATGGGCAACAGGTGCTGTTGCGGCGTTTGTATCTATTTTGTAATAATAAGTGCTTGTATTACTAAAAGTATAAGATGATGTATCGCATGACAGGCTGCCGCCGCTGCCATGCGCAATGAAAGAAGAAGACCATTTCCCATCCGCTGAAGTCGTTGTTATTGTTGCGTCACCTGTACCAACATTGTCTATCCTGTAAAGGTAGCCATCGCGTATCGGGCCTGTATAAGTTACTTTAACAAAATTGGAATTCGACGATTTTGCTGTGGGAACATCTGACGAGGCTGTACATATTTTATAAGTATACGAATTGTCTTTAAACGTATATGGTTCTGTCGTGTCACATCGATATGTTGAAACGGCATTTGAGCCTGTTGCTTCGAAAGAAACCGAATGTCTCCCATCTGATGATGTTGTTGTTATAGTTGCCGTACCCGGCCCCCTGTTAGTTATGGTGAAATAGTATCCTCCAGGCACTTTTTTCTGGTAAGAAACAGACACGGCGTTTGTATTTGAAGACTTTGCAGTTGGCGTATTGGCATCCATTGTCATTATCTCATATGTATAAGTGCGATAAGGCCCAAAGCTGTAAGAAGAAGTGTCACATTCAAATGTTTCCGGTGTCGTGCCCGTATAATCAAAGTAACTGTAATCCATATCGCAGCTGCCGCTGATACCTGGCACCTGACCAATGCTGCTGTACTGCCACATAGTGTAATTCCTGCTGTAGCCTGTTGACGATTCGCCATCATATTGGGCTACCCATGTATCATACCGAGAAACGCGCGGGTCTGTGAATTTATCTTCCAAAAAATCTTTGCTCGCGTAAACAGCAGCTTTATAGCCAGCTTTCTGTATTTTAGAGCAAAATGTATCTACAATGTCGCCAATGGTTTGGCTTGAAAACTGCGTCGGATCATAACTTCCAGCTTTTTCAATGTCATAAGCTACAGGATAATCAAGGCAGCAATGATATTTACGCAGGATATAAATACATTCATCGGCTTCCTGTGAAGCTGTTTCTGCATCTACGGCATAGCAAAAATGATAAGTGCCAACTTTAAGGCCGGCGGCTTTTGCGCCTTCGTAATTCTGTTTGAAGCGGACATCTGTCTGATCATCCCAATAACCAGGGTCACCACCGTACCCATCCCTAATGATGGCAAATTGAATTCCTGAATCTTTCACATCCGTCCAGTCAATGCAGCCATTCCATTTGGAAACGTCAATGCCACGAATGGGGTTACCTGAAGCGCGCACATTTATAGGCAGAATAACGCATGAAAATGCAACTGCCACTGTGAGGAACAGTGCTTTGATTTTTCTTTTCAAGGGTAATTTCACTCCGTTCCGCCGGCTGCTTTCTCATCAAAAGCTTGACCGTATAATTGATCGTATAATAAATTGTATGATAAAATAAAGGATAAGAAAGTCCGGCAGGAAACCACTGGTTAACATACTGGCTCAGCACAAAGATTTTGCATTCTTCCGCAATTTCCGCCCTTTAGCCCTTTATATTATTATATTTTTGGTAGATTAGCCTGTCAAGCTTTGGCAAAGTAAAAATAAAGCTTTTTCGCAAATATATTGCCGCAATCCTGTATTAGGCCGTTTCCTTGTAAAATAGTCAAAGCTCATGATATATTTTTAACAAAGTTTTCCCAAAATTTGTGCTTCTTTATGCCAAAGTCGGCAAGTTTGTAAAATTCGCACACATGCCTAAAAAGGCACTGATTTCCCCTGGCTTTAAGAAAAGGAACGGGACCTTTTCATATCTGCAGTGCTTTTTATAAAGTAGCTGGCAGCTGCTTCTAATATTAATATGTGATTTAATGTTGCAATTGTTGCAATTTTTACACATGATATATATCGTTATAAGTGGTACCAAATAAGGTTATTGTCGTAGCTTTTCCATAGGAGTGAAAAAAATTGGTTTTTTCGTCAAATACCTTCCTTTTTCTATTTTTGCCATTCGTGTTAGCCATCTATTTCAATCCATTTGTGCGAAGCAGAAAATTCAGAAACACCTTTCTTTTTTTAGCAAGCCTTGTTTTTTATGCATGGGGTGAACCTGTGTACTGGGCCTTGATGCTGCTTTCCATATTTGTGAATTGGATTTTTGGCATGGAAATCAGCAAAAAAGACGATAAGCGCAGGATAAAACGTATTGAGATTCTCGCTATTATCTACAACTTGTTTTTCCTGTTTGTTTTCAAATACTTGGACTTTACACTTCAGAACATTAAACATCTTACCGGTATAAACTTCCCAATGCATAAATTCTCTTTGCCAATTGGTATTTCCTTTTATACGTTTCAGGCAATCTCATATGTGGTAGATGTCGCGCGCGGTAACGCTAAGGCCGCAGACAGTTTTCTCGACGTTGGGCTTTATATTTCCTGTTTCCCGCAGCTTGTTGCTGGCCCGATAGTCCGTTACGAAACTGTTGCAGATGAAATCCACAACAGGCAGGAAACATCAGAAGGCTTTTACGAAGGCCTTACACGGTTTGTATACGGCCTCGCCAAAAAAGTAGTAATTGCCAACAATGTCGCGCAGGTAGCAGATAAAGCTTTCAGCATGGTTGGCCAGTCTGCAGGCCTTGCATGGCTCGGTGCAATAGCATATACGCTACAGATTTATTTCGACTTTTCAGGTTATTCAGACATGGCAATTGGTCTTGGAAAGATTTTCGGATTCCATTATCTTGAAAATTTTAATTATCCATACATATCAAAGAGCGTAACTGAATTCTGGCACCGCTGGCACATATCGCTTTCTACATGGTTTCGCGATTACGTTTATTTTCCCCTTGGAGGGAGCCGCGTCAAAACGGTGGCACGCCATATTTTCAACCTTGGCATCGTTTGGCTACTAACGGGCATATGGCACGGCGCAAACTGGACCTTCATCCTTTGGGGCATGATTTACTTTGCCGTGCAGATCTTCGAAAAATACGTGCTGAAGGAAAAGGCAGGAACGTCAATTTTCGGCTGGATATACACAATGCTCGTTGTAATCTTCTGCTGGGTGCTTTTCCGGTCGAATTCGATACATCAGGCTAAAGTTTACATCAAAGCAATGTTCGGGATTGGCGTAACAGGTGCCGGTGACTGCACAGCCATAGGCCTGCTGCGTGACTACTGGGTTTATTTTGCAGCAGGTATTGCTGCCAGCTTCCCAATCGCACCCGCACTAAGGAAAAAGCTTAGTGGCAAGGCTTTCGGGAAAATATCATATGTAGCAGTCACCTGTGCCCTGTTTATATTTACGGTCTCATGCATGGTGACAAACTCTTACAATCCGTTTATTTACTTTAATTTCTGACGAGGCGTTTGTATGCTTAAAAAATTTAACTGCCGGAAAGCCGTCTCAATTTTTGTTCTCGTTATAATGGTCTTTAATTTTATTGATATTGTATCTTGGAAGCGCAATGACATTCTCAGCCGCAAAAAGGCGCCAAGCTCTTCCTCCGTGGACTGGGCTAAACTATATCCTTTTCAAGGCAAAGACGTCCGCACTACAAACGGAACCGCCAACACGCCGCAAAAAGTGGCGAGCACCGGCTTCCTTGAAAAATGGCGCAGTGCGGCATATAGTATCACATCTAAAGAAAAAGACCTTGAAAAAAAGTGTATATATAACATGTTTGCTTTTCACAAATTTGTTGAGCTCAACGGATTTGTTAATAAAAGCTGTGGCAGGATTATTTATCCCACTCCGGGTGTTTTTCTCTTGAACAACGGGCAATGGACTTTTAATGCAAAAAAGGTTTCTGCGAAAGATATACACAGAACAGCAGAAAGTATCAGCGGGCTTGCAAATTATGCTTCATCAAAAGGCATTCCATTTTTATACGTGCAGCGTCCGGAAAAAATCTGCAAATACGACCCTAAAATGCCGGCAGGCGCTGTAAACTACTCAAACCAGAATTTTGATGGCATCATTGCAGACCTCAAAAAAGAAAATGTCCCTGTTTTTGACTTGAGGGAACAGATACATAAAGAAGGGCTTAATCACTACAGCCTGTTTTACCGCAATGACCACCATTGGACCGTGGAAACCGCACTGTGGGCTGCCGGTGAAATTGGAAGGAAACTCAACAGCGATTACTCATGCGGGCTTAATCCTGCAGTCGCCAACAGAAATTTATACACAAAAAGGACATATAAAGACTGGTTCCTCGGCTCAGCTGGCCAAATGGTTTCACTTGGCTGCGCAAAGCCGGAGGATTTTTCAGTCCTTCTGCCTGATTTCCAAACTTCACTTCAAATGAGGATACCCGATATTGAACTCTGCAAAACAGGAGAATTTAAAGATGTAATATACAATACCAAAGTGCTTAACACAAAAGACTATTACAACTCCTCCTGCTATGACACGCAGCTTTACGGCAACCATGCCCTTACGCAGATAAAAAACGAACTGAATCCTGACGGCCCAAAGATACTTGTACTCGGTGACTCATTCTGCCTATCTATGGTGCCATATCTTTCCCTTATGGCTAAAGAAACAGACTTAATCGACTTCAGAAACGACCAGGGTGATTTTACGGGAAGTATCCGGTCATACATCGATAAAATGAAACCGGATGTTGTCCTGCTTACTTATGAGCCGCACGTACTTTACTCACTCAAATAGAAAGAGCGGGGCCTTTATGCGCCCCGCTCTTTTAGCCTGTCTCTCATTTTACGCTTTCTACTGAAACCGCCTTATACCCGGCATCGTCAACAGCTTTTTTCAGCGTATCATCGCTGACATTGGAATTTATAGTGACGGTCGCCGTTTTTGCTTTAAGGTCTACCTTCGCGCTTACACCACCAATCGAGTTTAGTGCTTTTTCCACATGCATCCGGCAGTGGTCGCACATCATTCCTTCAACGTAAATAACTTTTTTCATAGATGGCATCTTCTCCTTATTATCTGTTTCCCGCCCCGAGCGGAAAAAGCGAAGCCGCAGTGCATTTGACACAACAAATACTGAACTGAAGCTCATTGCCGCAGCCGCTATCATCGGATTTAGCAGCAAACCGAACGCCGGATAAAAGACGCCGGCCGCAACAGGTATACCAAGCGCATTGTAGAAGAAAGCCCAAAACAGGTTTTCTTTAATATTGCGTATTGTCGCTTTGCTGAGCTTCACTGCTGTAACAGCATCGAGCAAGTCGTTTTTCATCAGTACTATGTCGGCAGACTCAATTGCCACATCGGTTCCAGCGCCAATGGCAATGCCTACATCTGAACGCGCAAGCGCAGGCGCGTCATTTATCCCGTCGCCAATCATGGCAACTTTGTGCCCGTTTTCCTGCAGGCGCCGCACTTCGCGCTCTTTATCCTGCGGCATAACCTCGGCGACTGCGCGGCTTATCCCAAGTTTGCGGCGTATGGCTTCGGCCGTCTTTTTATTGTCGCCCGTAAGCATCACTGCGTCGATTCCCATGCTGCGAAACTCCTCAACAGCCTGCCTGCTCGTCGGTTTCACCGGGTCTGCCGCCGCTATGACGCCGAGAAAATGGTTTTCTTCCGCAAAAAACAGCGGCGTTTTGCCCTCTTCCGCAAAATGCCCAGCAGTAAGCGAGATATCGCCTGTCTCTGCTCCAACACACTTGATAAAAGCCAGGTTACCCGCTGTACAGTGCCTGCCATTTATAACTGCCGAAACGCCACGTCCGGGCACCGCTGTGAAGTTTTCGGCTTTCTTAGGAGCTATCCCTTCCGCTGAAGCCTTCTTTTTAATGGCTTCAGCAAGCGGGTGCTCCGAGAAGTTCTCCAGCGAAACGGCAGTTTCCATCAGCTTTTTGCGGTCCACGCCGCCCGCCGGAATTACATCTGTCACGCGCGGTCTGCCTTCCGTAAGTGTACCTGTTTTGTCAAGCACGACCGTCTGGATTTTATGCGCCGCTTCCAGCGCTTCGCCGGATTTAATCAGTATCCCCTCGGAAGCTCCGCGCCCCGTGCCTACCATGATTGCCACAGGTGTTGCGAGGCCGAGCGCACATGGGCACGAAATCACGAGGACTGAAATGCCAATCGAAAGCGCAAACTCAAACGATTTTCCGGCTATTAGCCACGCAGCCATGGCAACAACTGCAATCCCTATGACCGTCGGGACAAAAATTCCGCTGACGCGGTCGGCAAGGCGCGCTATGGGCGCTTTTGAAGCGCCGGCTTCTTCCATGAGGCGGATAATCTGTGCCAGTGTTGTGTCATTCCCTACCTTTTCTGCACGGAACCTGAAAGAGCCTGACTGATTGACAGTAGCTGCGATAACACTGTCGCCTGCCCTTTTTTCGGCCGGAATGCTTTCACCCGTAACAGCCGACTGATCAACTGACGAAGAGCCTTCTGTAATAACGCCGTCGACGGGTATCCTCTCCCCCGGCCTTACAACCACAATGTCACCGGCTTTAACCTGCTCAGCCAGGATCTTTATCTCGCGGCCGCCGCGTTCAACAGAGGCGGTCTTCGGTGCAAGGTCTATAAGCTTTGTAATTGCTTCTGAGGTCTTGCCTTTTGACCTTGCCTCCAGATATTTACCCAGTGTAATCAGCGTCAGTATAGTCCCGGCGGATTCAAAATATAAGTCTGACATATAGTGCTGCGCCATTGCCGCATCGCCGTGGCCAAGGCCATAGCCGATACGGAATATGGCATATACACCGTAAATAATTGCTGCCGAAGAGCCCACTGCGATAAGCGAATCCATATTTGGCGCGCGTTTTGCAAGCATACGGAAACCCACAATGTAATAGCTGCGGTTAACATACATAATTGGAAGCAGCAGCAGAAACTGCGTAAAGGCATATACAGCTCCGTTTGCCGTGCCATTAAATATCGGCGGTACCGGGGCTTTCGTCATCCGGTACATTGCAAGGTACATCAGCGGTATCCAAAATGCAAACGACACAATAAGGCGCGTTTCCATTACTTTCAGCTCACTGCCTGCCGACGCCGCAGCCGTTTTTGAAGGCGCTGCTCCCGGCAGAGACGCCCGGTATCCGGCATTGCTGACAGCATTAATGATATTTGTCTGTTCCTCTGGGGAACCGCCGTAGTCGACCATCATGCTGTCAGTCAGCAAGCTAACAGCAACAGACTTTACGCCCTGCACTTTTTTAACGTTTCTCTCCACAGCGGACGAACACGCTGCGCACGTCATTCCCTTAACATCAAATTTTTGCTTCATCTTTTCACCTTGCCCTAAGCATTTGCTTTCCTGAATGATATAATGCCCATTATTTCACTTTAATTTTTTTATGAGGTCAATTGTTTCGTCTATAACCTCGTTATTTCCCATTCTGATTTTCTCCGCAACACACGTTTCCATGTGGTCCTTCAACACAAGATAGCCGAACTTCTGCAACGCATTTTCGACTGCGGCTATCTGTATAAGGATATCGCCACAGTACCTGTTGTCGTCCAGCATCTTCTTTATGCCGTTAAGCTGGCCAATCATCCTGTTGAGCCGCATCTGGAGCATGTGCACCGTCTGCTGGCTGCGCGGTGTGTTTTTGTAACGGCAGCAGCAGCCGTTTTTTTTATATGGCATTTACGTAAATCCTTTCAAATCCTATATACCCTCATGGGGTATTTAGTATCTTCATTATATACCCCACCATGGTATATATCAACATCATAATCTAAAAATTTAGGCATATATATACGCCTGCTTTCAACATGCAATAATAATGTTGCGCCCATCTAAGCCACATTTGTGAGCCTGTTATTCCCTGCACACAAAACGTAAAAATGATATGTCAATCAATAGAATTTATGATAAAATATTATGAGTAAACTTAAAGTAAATTTTAAAAAGGATGAACCACCAATGAAGCAGAAACAAAATTCTTACAACAAAGGGCAAAACTTGCGCCATATCTGCAAACTGTTAACGTCTGTTTTTTTATGTTTTTCTTTACTTATACCATCAGCATGCACGAAGAAATCTTCCTCATCAGGCAAGGCCAAGTCATCTTCATCAAAAGTAGCAAAAAGCGTTTCGTCTGCCGTTTCTTCAAAAGCAGTTTTAAAACACACTTCTTCGCTGCCCACATCTTCTTCACGCTCTTCATCTTCAAAAGCCTCATCTGCAGCCGTCAGTTCAGCCAAACCCAAATTCAAAGTAAACAAAGACGGAACAAGGATTTTAGATGTTAAGAATATACAGCAGTCACCTGAACTGCCGTCCGGCTGTGAAATAACGTCAGCCTGCATCGCGCTCAACTATGCAGGCTGCAGTGCCACCAAAACCGACCTTCTCAAGTACCTGAAGTCCGGCGATAAATTCTATCAGGCTGACGGAAAAAAGTACGGCCCGAACCCGTGGAAATGTTTTGTCGGCAATCCGGGCTCAGCCAAATATGGCTGCTATGCGCCAGTCCTCGCAGATACCATCAATCTCTATCTTAAAGCTACTGGAAAGATCTCACAGGATCATCTTGCAGCAGACCTTACTGGTGCCCCGGTATCCGCGCTCTACAGCAATATTGACAACGGTACGCCTGTAATCGTATGGGTCACAAACGGCATGTGTGACCCTTCTTTCGGTGACAGCTGGTACCTTGAAGACACTAAAGCACCTTATAAATGGATAACCGGTGAGCATTGCATGGTGCTTATAGGGTATGACGGCAATAAAGCCGTTCTAAGTGATCCTCTGGACAAACGTGAGACCGTCATATACGACAAACCGCTGTTCGAGCAGCGCTACAGAGAGCTTTTCTCACAGGCCGTTGCCATAAGCTGATGAAGCGGTGGCTGCCATAGGCTAAAATAAAAAGGGCACCCCATCAGCAGGGCACCCGAAGTCTTTGAAGCACGTATGCTTACCGGTTCGCGGCTTTATAAATCTGGTAGCAGTCTTCGCGGCCAAGCTCTTTGAAATGCCCGACTTTCCGCGCCCCGCGGAAAACACAGCGGTCTGCCAACTCATGTATCGTTTCATCGCTCTGTACACCGATTTTCAGTTCCGTAAAGCATGTAGGCATATCAAGCGAATGGAAATAGTCTATTGTTTTATCAATGCCGAGCTTCGCGGCCTCAGCAGTGCCTTTGCCGGAAACGCCCCATACCTTTTCAGCATACTGCGCAAAGCGCGCGGGATCCTGCCCGCAACAGTACCTTGCCCACGGGCCCCACATTGTTGAAAGGCTCGCGCCGTGCGCAACATCAAACATTGCGCTCAGTTCGTGGCCGAGCTGGTGCGTTGAAAAATCTTTAACGGCGCCAAGCCCCGTCAAATCATTATGTGAAAGGCTGCCTGCCCACATAAGCTCACTCATCGGGCCATAGCCGTGCGGGTCAGCAACAGCCTGCCTGCCGTTGCGAATCACTACGCGCAAAAGCGCTTCCGCAATCTCGTCCGTAAGCTGATTGCCATATTCTTCCGGTGAAGTGAAATACCTGTCGAGCGTGTGCATCATAATATCAACTACCCCGCATGCAACCTGGTATTTCGGCAGCGTAAATGTAAGCTCTGGGTCAAGTATCGCAAAACACGGGCGGTTAAGGTTTGTGTTAATTCCGCGCTTTTCGTGTGTAGCTTCTTTTGTAAGGACAGAGGAATCGCTCATCTCGCTTCCGGAAGCCGAGATGGTAAGCACAACTCCAACCGGAAGATGCCTTACAGGCTGCGCTTTTTTAAGCCAAAAATCCCATAGAGGGGTTTCCGGATTGGCAACACCGAGTGAAATTGCCTTTGCTGTGTCAATTACGCTTCCTCCGCCTACCGCAAGGATAAAATCCGCCTTTATCTCCTGTGCAATCTTAACTCCCTGCTCTGCAAGCTCAAGGCGTGGGTTAGGCTTTACGCCGCCAAGTTCTTTGTATGGAAGGTTTGTCTCGGCCAGCTCATGCTCAATTGTGTCAAGCAGGCCGCTTTTTCTGGCGCTTTTGCCTCCGTAAACGAGCAAAACATTTTTCCCGCCGTGTTCCCTAATTTCCGCAGCAGTCTCTTTTTCCGTTCCGCGGCCAAAAATTATTTTAGTTGGAGCATAATAAGTAAAGCTGTTCATATTAGTTCTTCTTTCAAAATCTAATTAAGCCGTTTCGTCTTGTATCTTTTTCTTTTATTATATCATCCATGTATACAAAAGGCAGTGTTTCCAACATAAATGATTTTATTTTTATAAGCCTTTAAAAAATCTTGACATTACTTAAATCTTGTGTTATTATAAAGAAGCTTTGTGAAAGCATTACAGCAATTCGCAATCTGATACAGCGCGGAGTGGAGCAGTCCGGTAGCTCGTCGGGCTCATAACCCG
>DCEF01000004.1:0-64174 GCA_002316805.1 Ruminococcaceae bacterium UBA1036 | reverse complement strand
GCTCGTCGGGCTCATAACCCGAAGGTCGTTGGTTCGAATCCAGCCTCCGCAACCAAACAAAACCCAGTAGCCATGCGGCTTCTGGGCTTTTTCTTTGTCTGCTTGTATGCCTCAAAATCTACGCTCTGATGCTTATTTGATGTGGCTCTATGCCAATAGTCGGGGAAAACCTAAAGCGGAAATGTAAGAAGGAGTGGCTTCAAGCTGCTCCTTCTTACGTTGAATAGTTGAACATGTGCAGAATATGATTACGAAAGCGTTGGAAATTGCGGTAACCATAAGCATTGCGTTTCAGGACTTATTCGATGTACCCCAACATTGAGCCGATGTTTTATCCAAACATCAAAAGGCGGCAAAAAGCCCGATTTTATTCCACTTTTTTCGATGTTTGCTTGATGTTTAGCTGATGTTTGAGCATCGACTCTTGAATTAGCCAGTATCCCAATAAGTCAACGCTTCTATTAGTTTTGCATCTGGCTATCAATCCACGCCATCAGAAGATTAACAATTTTCTTGTTGCTGTTTTGTCAATTTCGTGCCTTTTAGCACTCGGTACCATTTGTTAAAGCATCCCCGGCAGCAGCAGGCATGTTGCGCAAGAAACACCGGATGCCCGTGCATTGGTGTCTGCTTTCAGCCATTTGGGATAATAGCAAGGGCGAGTCGCTAACGTAGACGCGTTCAACTGTCGCGTCTGAAAAAACAGCTTGTTCAATATTCTGTACCCTACGGGAGTAGGGGCCAAGAAGGCACCAGTTTTCGTTCGCATAGTTCTCAGCAGCCTCACACAAACCGTCGAAACACTTGGCTTTTACAAACTCGGCAAAAGAGCGGGCTGATACCATAGAGCACCTCCATCCTCTATAATGATAGAGTTATTCTTATTGTTACAATGACTTAAGCCACTTTACAAAAGGCTCTCGATTCCTGTCATGCCATTGGCTGGTCACAAGAAATATTTGCCCTCCAAATTTAAACAGTTCACTCCAGTAGCAACTGTATGTACCGATATCAGTCTGTTGGGATACGTCCTTGTTCTCATCAACTGGTCTTAGCAAAGGAAAATCAAGGTTAAGATTTTCTTTACACCATTGTTTGGACTGCAATGCCAGCAACTCATTGCTGGTAAGCTGCGGTAGACGATTTTCAAGTTTTCGCAACTCTTCCCGAACGAATTTTCCAATATTTGTAGAGTCTTCATCATTGGAAAGGTATTCATTTACCGAGCCCTGGTGGAGTGGCGTATAATCGGCACGAAGATAAATCGTGTAGTCTGAGAGCCGGATATCAAATTTTTTGAGTAGCTTGCGGATAAGATTCCGTTTTCCGTTGGCACTAAGGTTGACCCACACGTATACATCAACTTTATCAAGCTTTTTATTGAACTTAGGAACAGAATCTTTGCTGAAATAGCAAACCTTGCTGCCTTTCATAGTAGGATCATCGATAAAGTAAATAAACTTCTCCTTATCCATTTCGGCCAACAGGTTGCAGGTCTTGACCAACACATCCTGCCAGTCTTTAGCCGGGTAACGCTTTCCGTAAAGAGAGAATCCGACCGCCTTCTTATATTTGAAATCCTCATATAACGTGTGTGGCACTGTTTCATCCACCACGTAATTAGCATAATTAGGTAGTTTTTTCAACTCTTGTTCATCCACATCGTCGCTATCTTCGGGATCTTCAGTCTCGTCGTCGAACAACTGATTGGCTACATCTGAAATCCGGTTCTGAAGCCCAGAAACCAGTTTTGAAACCTTCAGCATTGTTTCTGCTTCGTCGTATTTTTTTTCTTTATGGAACTGGGTTAGTTGAACGTTTGCGTGTTTCAACACATCGTCCAGCGCCATGTTGAGCGAGCCAAGAGAGTCTGCTACTTTTCGGGCATCTGCCGAAAAGTACTGATTCAGGTAGCCCACTGTTTTTTGAATATCAGCCTCCACTTTTTCGTCCTCCTATTCCGCCGTTTCATTCTCACGCATGAGTTTGGTCTGCTCCGTAACGATTTCCACTGCCTTTTCCATCTTATCCGGCGAATAGCCGTATTTTCCCAGCAGGCGCTTAACGGTCATTTTCATTTGGGACTGTACACTGTCCCGAATGGCCCAGGCCAAGTGGTACAGGGGTTATTAGCCGTTGGGAAACGACAGGTCACTTAACTGATTTTATCCGTCTTTGATGGTTTTCCTATTTCAAACCTCAAAAACTCCTTGTCCCTGCCATTTAATCAGCGGTCGTCTAAACTCTCTCTATGAACTTGTCAAACTTATCTGCCGTGTCGAAAGTAACCTGTTTGCCCAAAGCAGCAAAGTGTTTGCGACCGCACTCAATTTTACCCCATTCTGTCTGGCGCAGGTCCTCTTTCAGCGTACTGCCCTTCGTTTCAAGAACAAAATACAGCCTTTTTTCGCCATCCTGCTCAATCAAAATTGCCCAGTCTGGATTGTAGCTTCCAAGCGGCGTGGGAATTTTAAACCAGTGCGGCAATTTCGCATAGAGTTTCACTGCGTTGTTTGCTTCAAACCGTTCGGCAAAAGTTTTTTCATTTTCGCTGTCATAAACCACATAATGATACGCCGATTTTTTACTGGCAAGCATGTTACGCTCCAGGTACCCGGTAAGTTCTTCCGTTTCAAACAGTTCCTGCGCGTAGTATTCATCATCACCCAGACGTGTGTATTTGATTCCGTCAACCAACAGGCTGCGCATCTGACGTTTCATAATTGCCGATACTCCTTCCATATACCGCTGGGGATTCTTATAGAAGATATTAAGCGTCTTACTGCGTACACATTCCTGGAAGATGCCCTGGACCGCTGCCGGAATGCTTTCGGCCAACCTGACGGAGACAGTACACAGATTAAAGGCAATGTCTACGACGATTGGCATATTGCGACAAAGATGAACAAGTAATGAACTGAAAACTTCCCCGACCGCAAGGCCGGGGAGTCATGTTGGAGATATTCAAGTTGAAGTTTATTTTATATTTATTACTTTTTGTAATAGCGTCAATTTTAATATTAGCCTTTCTATGACTCGGCCTTTCTACTTTGCAAAATAGCACTAATCATGATAATACTGCTTACTTTTCACATTGTTAAGGGAGCTACCATATGCTGGCAGATAAGATTCGACAGTTGCGAAAAGGAAACTTTATAACCCAGGTGGAACTTGCCCGCCGCAGCGGGCATCCGGTGTCAACAATCCACGAAATAGAAAATGGCGACAATCAAAATCCCGGCTTCTTCACCCTTGGTGACATTGCGCAGGTGCTCGGTGTCTCTCTCGATGAGCTCTACAGTGCTTGCAAAAAAGTCTAGTATTTTGCGTATTATGTTGATGTTATGCGCATAATACGCTATAGTCTATTTGCAAAGGAGGGATGCAAGATGGCAAAGGTCAGTACTAATATCAGCATGGATGCTGAAGTCAAAAAAGAGGCGCAGGCTCTTTTCTCCGATTTTGGGCTTGATCTCACGACGGCAATTAACCTCTTTTTGAGGCAATCTATCCGGGAGCAAAGGATTCCATTTGAAATCACACGGAAGGTTCCGAATGCGGAAACGATTGAAGCCATAAACGAAGTTAACGCAATGAAGAAAAATCCGACTGCCTATCAAGGCTACAGCGACGCAGACAAATGATGAAGAATCTGCTGAAATGAAATATGAAATTAAACCGTCCAAAGTGTTTCAGAAAGACCTAAAACGCATTCAGCGTCGCGGCTATGATATGGCACTCATTACGAATGTGATTAAAGTATTAGCATCGGGTAAGGCGCTTCCTCCACGGAATCGCGACCATATGCTTACCGGAAATTTTTCCGGCTGCCGGGAACGCCACATTGCTCCCGATTGGCTGCTTATCTATGAAGTTACAGACGATGAACTTATTCTTTACCTAACCCGAACCGGCAGCCATAGCGGCCTTTTTCTTCCCCAAATTCTTCCGCTAAAAACTTTTTTATTTGCTTTTGTTGCTTTATTTTATATCGCATCTGGTATATCTTTCCCAATTCTAATGATGCATTATGGAATGGATCTTCGTAACTCCACTTTTTTTGAAACCATAATATTAAACATTATGCGAAGTTCACCTCGACAATGAGATTTACTCCACGTGCTTATAGTTTGAATTTCTCAAACGCCTTTTCTGGGTCAAAATGTACATCTCTTGAAAATAGAATAATCCATGCCACAAAAGCAATTATGGCAGCGTATGGGGTGATAAAGAATGAAGCAATGGCTCCTATGGCAAAAATCACTGCCCAAATAAAGAAAGCATTTCTACGATCTATACTCAATCTTCCCTTATCATATTTATCCCTTTCCTCTTTAGGTAGTGTATTAAATCCGCTGATCAACATTGTTGCCTCTTCTTTTAACAAAGCAAATAAGATACCCAAGATGGCGAATGTGGCTGCCATAATAATACAAACCAATACACCAGTATTCATAGCTAAGCCTTCCTAACAAACAATCTGGAAGCGTATTGCCATTATTTCCGCTTATATATAGCTTAAATCCTTGCCAGAAAGGAATCAAGTAAACATTATACGAAGTTCGGAGGATGCTCCGAACTGCTGGATTTGCTCATAATAATGCTAACTTGCCATTCATGTACTTATTAGTAATAGCTATAATTTAATATGCAATTTATGCCAAGTGTCAAGGGAAGTGAGCTCAATACACCCTAAAAGTGTAAAGTCCTCGGAAAGTAAAACCATCTCATTATTTATCTCATTATTTATTGATAAAGCATAATATATAATGGCTCGAATGTCAAGGCAAAAATCCAGTGGGAATTTAATGAGCCAGATATTTACAAATTATTTTGTTACGCTACCTGTGTCGCCAAGGCGGAATAGTAATTTTCCGCAGGAGTTTGATACCCAAGAGCCGAATGCAGTTTTTCAAAGTTATACCTGTGGATTAAATTCCCGATCTGTTTGCGGGCATCCCGGATATTTTCATAATCCTTCAAATAAACCTCGTCATATTTCAAGGTGCGGAACCAACGTTCTATCATAATATTGTCGGCCCAACGGCTTTTGCCGTCCATGCTGATTTTTACTGCGTTCTTTTCCACGTATTCGGCGTAGTCACGGCCGGTGAACTGACTGCCTTGATCGGAATTGAGAATTTCGGGTTTTGCCGTCTTGAATGCTTTTCCCAAGGCGCGCAGTACCAGAGTATCATCCAGTTCCCAGCCAACGATGCAGCGGCTGTACCAATCGATAATTGCTGTCAGATAGACAAATTCATGATGCAATTTGATATAGGTGATGTCAATGGACCAGGCTTGATTCGGGCGAGTAATTACGCGTTTCGCAGCAAATAGGGATATATTTTATTTCCTTTGGCCGGTTTTGACAGATTGGGTTTCGGATAAATCACAGAGATTCCCATTTCCTGCATATACCGGCGTGTTTTCAGACGTCCAATGGGAAAGCCTTGCTTTTTAAGCTGTTTGGATAGCTGTCGGGAACCCCATGCCGGATTATCCGTATGCAACCGGTCAATTAGATTCTTTGCTGTCATCTCCTACTCTGAAGGGTCGTCCGGAGTGTATACGCGCTTGTCCGATTTACATCCA
The DNA here is from genome assembly GCA_002316805.1 of Ruminococcaceae bacterium UBA1036. Classification (GTDB taxonomy): domain Bacteria; phylum Bacillota; class Clostridia; order Oscillospirales; family Acutalibacteraceae; genus Thermocaproicibacter. Next base: position 58,579 of record DCEF01000004.1, on the reverse strand, counting down.
GCAGATTGGCAGCGGTAGAAAGTGGCAACTCTTTGCTATTCCTTTGGGCGCGGAGTATGCGGAGTATATTGACTCTCCCAATCAGGTCCAAACAATTCTTCAGATTTTTTTTGAGCCAGTCAACCTGAGTGTTAACTGACCGACTTTCTTGTATAGGGTGTCTGTTTCGCGTTCCTTGTCATTCAGCTCTGTTTTCAAATCTTCGGTTCTTTTATCATCAAAGCGCGGCAACCGCATTTTTCAGAAACTCCGCTTTCCAGTTGCGAATTTGATTTGGGGCAATCTCATTTTCGGCGGCGATCACGTTTAATTCTTTCTTTCTTTCCTTATTCTATTCTATCAGGTTCATTATCTTCAAGACACTTTTTTGTCGAGTTTTATGGGACCATTATACTAAAGCTGACACTACTATTTCCATCCTTAGTGATTGCTGATACATTAAAAGAACAGACACAATTTATTAACAATGTCAATACACATAAAGAGCTGACCAATTTTATTGTTTTTTTCATTCTAATACTTTTCTTTTTAATACTTTTCTTCAGGTACATCAATTTGGTCATAAAGCTTCTCAAGATTACTTATTAAATTCTTAGATACTTTATAACACGCATTATCAATTTGTAATTTATCACCAACAACAGTATATTGTTTCATTTTTCCTTCTGGCAGTGTTATCGTAATTAGTATTTGCCCACCTTTTTCTTTCCGATTTTCAATAGGAACTTTTTCGTAACTATCAATATATTCTGTTACTTTATTAATAGTTGCTTGATCTTTTACTTTTTTGCATTTTGGAGGTGATGGTAATTTTGCAAACGTCATATAAATATTCTCCTTTTTTACACTGGAATCTGTGACACTGGAATTGGCAGTCGAAGAACTAACGTTTTTTTCTTGTGTATTCATGCCCGTCTTATTACATCCGAATAAAGCAAGAATGCAGAGTACAACAGCGGTTATTGCCAAAGCAATTTTTTTCATTTAAAATTACCCTCCTAATATGTTATTTATATACATACATTAACACATATTATAATTATTGCCAATAATTATATTAATAGGTAGTAATATATCAGAGCAATCAACGCTCGATTGTTTGAACTCAACAAAGCAGGCTGCATATAGGCCAATATGTTGAGCGATTTTCTTCATATCCCAAACTTATCCCAAATGTATCCCAAAACCGCCTTATACCTCAAATTAGGAATATTATTTTAGGCAACAAAAAGCCCGCAGGCCTTAGAGCCATGTGGGTTTTTCTTTTTATAAAAGCCGCTGTTCCTGCGGCGGTTCAGTTGGCATGGATTTTACACGCTTAAACAACTCTGTCCCTGTCCCGTTCCCGCCAAGCGTATGGTAAGGATAATACAGGTACTCCAAATTTCTTATATCATCAACTGCCGCATATTTTTTGCGCGCACATTCGCGGTAAATACTGTAAATTCTGTCATGCAGCAAGGCGAGCATACCGTCTTTTATAGCTGCCTGCATCGTCCGCTTTTTTCTCCAGCAGTGAAAGGCCCAGCAAAGTATGCCTGTAGCGGCACTGAAAACAGCGCCGAGCCAATACCTCACGATCCAGTCATGCACATGATTACCTCCATACGGTTTAATCGTTTAACCTCAGCGTTTTGGAGATACGTTTCTGTACAGCGCTTTCTGCAAGTTAAACGGTTTCTGCTGATTAGCCAGTAAGCTACATAGCTTTAGTATATAGTACCGTATGCATGGCTTAGATGTCACTTTTAGCCCAAAATACGGCATAAAGCAGCGGCTAAATAACCGGTAGCAAATATAAAAATTTCCATTGCAGGCAGCGTAATTACATTTTGTCTTTAATCCGTGAAAACGGGGCGCTTATAAGCATAACCGCATAATAGGTAACTATCCTCCAAATCAGGACTGCGGATTTCAGTGTCTGCAGCGTAAAATAAGAAGAGAAAAAAACATAGAAACTTCCTTCAGAGGCGCCCGCCGCCCCCGGAAGGGGCACAAGTGAAGATACCATCGTTACAAACGCCTGGGAAAAAATCATATTTGCCAAAGTTGCTTTATTGAACCCAAAAGCACGGTAAACACAGTAAGAAACAGCAAACAGAGCCGTGAGTTGCAGAAATGTAAGGAGGTATGCTTTTACAAGCAGAAGCTTATTGCTGTAAAGCTGCTGGTTGCTTTTATGAAAAAAATCAAGTTGTTTTTCCCACGAAGCGAGTGTTTTGTCATAATCCTTTACAATATTGATGCGATTCAAAGACCTGACAATAATTTTAACAAGCCAGTTTGTGAATTTCTGGTTGAATGAGACTACCAGAATCATTACGGCGGCAAGCGCCTGCACAGCAAAACCTATCATAGCAAGCCACCACATAACAGGATTCAGACCATCGTGAGGAGTGTTTGTTTCGTAAAAAATAGCGAAAAAGCTGTAAGCCGTTATACTTGTCTGGTAAACGAAAAATTTCTGTATAAGCGTGGAGGCAGACGTGCCCGGGTCTATTTTTTGTTTGCTCATAGCATAAATCTGCATTGGCTGGCCGCCGCTTTGAAACGGTGTAATGGCGCTGTAAAGATGGCCCACCATGCACACTTTTGCCGCGCGGCGGAACGTATAGCCGCTGCAAACGCCTTTAGTAAAAATATATATAAGAACTGTGTCGAGTAACAGGTCAGAAAGCGTGCAAGCAAAGCCAAGCACAAGCCATATTGTCTTAAACTGCGTATCCCTCAGGCTGAAAAGGCCATCCTTAGAAAGGCACAAATACAGCAGGAGACCGGCTGAAAGGCCAATGCCGAAAATGTTAAGGATTGTTTTTACGTTCAGCTTCTTTTTACAGCTGGATGGCATTTTTAGACCTCCGCCCTGTCCTATAATTTTGCATGAAATCAAACTACTTTTTCATTCGGCCAACAGTTTGCATGCTAAAATAATTCTAATAATATTAATATATCATCAATGGTATTAACTTTCAAATCCATTTCCATTCATAGAACCAAAGTCATGCATTTTAAATAGTGTTTATCGTTTTTATCAGGCTATACTGCCATTGTATGAAAACTGCAGCAGGTTTTAGCTTATATATAAAAACTACTGCCCGAACTCTGCGGCATGCAGAATTCGGGCAGTATTATTATCTTGTTATAGCTCAGCAGCGCTCTTCCGCAAATTTACGGATATTTGAAGCATTTGCAAAACGCATAGCCGTGCCGCCATGTACAACGACGAGCGTCGGCGCCTGGCAGATTTTGTAGGCCGAGACAAGCTCTTCGTTTTCTTCCGCATCAACTACGCGGTATTTTACACCTGCCTTGTCAAGGAACGATTCGGCAAGGCGGCAGTTAGGGCATGTCTTCGTTGTGAAAAGAAAGACTTCATCTTTCGCCTGCTTTTCGCCATGCTCAGCCGGTTTGGTAGTAGAAGAAGCATTCTGCTGCGATGGGCAACCATGCTTAATATGAGAACTGGCAGCATCGTAAAGCTTGCGCTCTTTGTACTCTTCGGCTTTGCCATCGTTCCAGTTCTGCACAGGACGGTAATAGCCGGTAATGCGGCTGTAAACCTCGGCCGGCTCGCCGCACTTCGGGCATGTGAAGTGTTCGCCCGCGAGATAACCGTGATTCTTGCATACAGAATAGGTAGGCGAAAGCGTATAATACGGAAGCCGGTAATTCTCGGCGATTTTCCGCACGAGGTTTGCTGCAGCTTTCCAGTTCGGTAACTTTTCGCCGAGGAACACATGGAAAACGGTTCCGGAAGTGTAGAGCGTCTGCAGGTCGTCCTGCAAATCGAGCGCCTCGAAGAGATCAGCCGTATACCCCACCGGAAGCTGGGATGAATTTGTATAGTACGGCGTCTTGCCTTTTTCAGAAGCCGTGATTATGTCCGGGTAGCGCTCAACGTCGTGTTTCGCAAGGCGGTAAGCTGTTGACTCAGCCGGTGTCGCCTCAAGGTTGTACAGGTCACCGTACTTTTCCTGATAGTCAGAAAGGCGATTGCGCATGTGCAGCAGCACATTCTTCGTAAAATCATGCGCTTTCTGATGTGTCAGGTCTTCGCGTATCCATTTAGCATTAAGGCACGCTTCATTCATGCCAATAAGCCCTATAGTTGAAAAATGGTTGTCAAACGAGCCGAGGTAGCGCTTAGTGTAAGGGTAAAGCCCTGCGTGCAGCAGGCGTGTGATAACATTGCGTTTGATTTTCAGCGAGCGCGCCGCAATATCCATCATCTTATCGAGGCGGTGGTAAAAATCGGTTTCATCTTTTGCAAGGTATGCAATGCGCGGCATATTTATCGTAACCACACCGATAGAGCCCGTGTTTTCGCCACTGCCGAAATATCCTCCGCACTTTTTGCGCAGTTCACGCAGGTCAAGGCGCAGGCGGCAGCACATGCTGCGCACATCGCTCGGCTGCATGTCACTGTTTATATAATTTGAGAAATAAGGCGTGCCATATTTCGACGCCATCTCAAACAGAAGCTTGTTGTTCTCGGTGTCAGACCAGTCAAAATCTTTCGTTATCGAATACGTCGGAATTGGATACTGGAAACCGCGGCCGTTGGCGTCTCCATCAATCATGGTCTCAATAAACGCCTTGTTTATCATGTCCATTTCTTTTTTGCAGTCTTTGTACTTGAAGTCCATTTCCTTGCCGCCAACAATGGCTGGAAGCTCCGCAAGGTCGTCCGGCACCGTCCAGTCAAGCGTGATGTTGGAAAACGGAGCCTGTGTGCCCCAGCGGCTCGGCGTGTTGACACCATATATGAAAGACTGTATGCAGTTTTTGACTTCGTAGTAAGACAGATGGTCGGCTTTTACAAACGGCGCAAGGTATGTGTCAAAAGATGAGAACGCCTGCGCGCCCGCCCATTCGTTTTGCATGATGCCGAGAAAATTCACCATCTGGTTGCAGAGCGACACAAGGTGCTTTGCTGGCGCCGATGTGATTTTGCCCGACACTCCACCAAGACCTTCTTTAATAAGCTGCTTAAGGCTCCAGCCGGCACAGTAACCTGTAAGCATTGAAAGGTCATGGATATGGATATCAGCGTTGCGGTGCGCTTCCGCAATTTCTTCATCATAGATTTCAGACAGCCAGTAGTTTGCGGTAATGGCGCCGGAGTTGCTGAGGATAAGTCCGCCGACCGAATAAGTCACAGTGGAATTCTCCTTTACACGCCAGTCAGTAAGCTTGACATAACTGTCGACAAGCTTCTTATAGTCAAGGAAAGTCGTCTTAATATTGCGCGCCTTTTCGTGCTGCTTGCGGTAAAGGATATAGCTCTTAGCAACGTCTGCATATCCTGCATGTATAAGCACAGACTCAACGCTGTCCTGAATTGATTCAACGCCAATGCGGTTATCTTTAATCTTTGGCTCATAGTCCGCAGTAACCCTCAACGCAAGCATATCGAGTATGCTTGGATTATACTGCTTGTCAAGCGCATCGAATGCTTTCTGTATAGCAGTGCGTATTTTGGAAATATCGAAAGTTGCAAGCGTTCCGTCCCGTTTTACTACCTGATACATATATTCAGTCTCCCCTTTTAACATTTGTCTTTTCACGCGGAAATATTTTTCACGTCTTTTTACGATACACCGCGCAAGGCAACGCTTTTTACGTACGGAGAAACGATTTTTAAAAATCCTTCCATTTCCGTATCCGAAAAAGCAGAAACCCCCGTGCCGACGATGTCGCCCGAATCCACGAACTTCTGAAGGAAATACCTCTTTGCCCCGCGGATAGAGATAGCCGCATCGCGCAGTATCTCTGCGTTGTGCAGGCCTTTGACTACCGTCGTGCGGAATTCGTAATCCACCGGCTCACCAAGCAGAAAATCCATACTTTCCTTAACATGGGAAAAATCAAAGTCCGGTATACCGACAGTTTCTGCATAATGGCCGGGCGAACTTTTGACGTCCATGGCCACATAGTCTACAAGCTTCTGTTTAACAAGCGACTTAAGGCGTTCCGGAAAACATCCGTTCGTATCAAGCTTAACGCAATAGCCAAGCTGCCGGACTTTGCGTATGAATTCTTCAAGCCCCGGCTGAATCATTGGTTCACCGCCGCTTATGCACACTCCGTCAAGGAGGCCTCTGCGTTTTTTGAGGTAATCAAATATTTCATCTTCCGAAAACTGCATCCCTTCCTGATTACCCAAAACAAGAGAGGCATTGTGGCAAAACGGACAACGAAGATTGCACCCCCCCGTGAAAACCGTGCACGCAATTTTTTCAGGATAATCAAGCAGGGTAAGTTTTTGCAATCCGCAGATTTTCATTAAAAAGGAACTCCTATTTTTATTTTATATGTTATTTTTGAAGCCAGTATAGTCTATTGTCAGAAAATTTCCCCACACTCATGAGTACAATGTAATCAATATCTATGTACTAGATATTGATTACATTGTACTCTAAATCCGCTATATATGCAATAGGCAATTTGAAAATTCTTTTGGCGGAGATTTATTTGCCCAGCGCGCAGCCGGGTATCTCCTTTTCCCATGTTTTATTTTACCACTCCGCAGGCCTTTTTAACATGTCATGATTTACTTATCCTGCCATCATCAGCCATATCACAATGAAAATTTTAGCCGCATATTATAATGGCGAATCAAAGTTTTTTATTGCTTTTTAAGATGAAAGGAGAAACATCATGAGCATCAGCACATCTGTACCCGCTGGGCCTGGCGGGAAAGACTGCACTCCTAACCCCACACCTTTCCCTGCAAGGACGCCGGTAGCGATGGCTTATATTCCATTTCAGCAGCTTGGCCAGCTGTATTCACCAGAGCAAGGGCTTAATTACGGCACGCTTTTCCCAGACCTTAATAAGCCATTCCTCGGAGGAGGCGCTTTCAGATGACCGAAAAAGAAAAAATGATGCGCAGAATAAATGCGCTGCGATTTGCTATGTTAGATATGCATCTTTACCTCGATTCACACCCCGGCGACTGCGACGCAGCAGCCCAGATGGAAAAATACCGCAAAGAAGCGCAGGACCTTATGAAAAAATATGAAGACGCTTACGGCCCGCTAAATGAGTACCAAAACGCAACCAGCCGCTGGGCATGGATATCAGACCCATGGCCATGGGACACATGAAAGGAGACCTGTTTAAATGTGGAATTATGTAAAGCGGCTGCAGTACCCTGTCAAAATAAAGACAACCGACCCAAAACTTGCCCAGATTATAATTTCTCAGTACGGTGGCCCTTACTGCATCATGTTACAGTGCCTTTTCTGCCATGGGCACGCTTGAAAATGGCGGCGTGAAGAAGCTTTGGGTTTAAGATATGTTGGTTCAGCCTTATTTAAATGGCCGGCAAAAACTAAAGCACCCTTTACTAAAAAACAACTTTAGTAAAGGGTGCTAACATTCTAAACCATTGTTAACCAGTTATTCAAGTTCTTTCAGCATAACACTGCTGCCGAAAGCTCAGGCATGGTCAACTTTATACATGTGCTTAATCAGTTCAAGGACCTTGTTGCTGTAGCCCCACTCATTGTCATACCAAGCAATGAGCTTCACAAAGTGGTCATTCAGCATAATGCCGGCCTTTGCATCAAAGATGGATGTGTGCGGGTCGCCAAGGACATCGGAAGAAACGATTGGGTCATCGACATACTCCAGAACACCCTTCATCGAGCCTTCGGAAGCCTCTTTGACAGCCTTGCAGATATCATCATAGGTTGTGGATTTCTCAAGGCGCACAGTCAAGTCAACAACGGAGCCATCCAGTGTCGGCACACGCATTGACATACCTGTGAGTTTGCCTTTAACTGTCGGTATAACGAGCGCGCAAGCCTTGGCAGCACCTGTAGATGACGGGATAATGTTGCCAGAAGCAGCACGGCCGCCTCTCCAGTCCTTCTTAGTCGGGCCATCAACCGTTTTCTGGGTAGCAGTTGTGGAGTGGACTGTTGTCATAAGGCCTTCAACAATGCCAAACTTGTCGTTGATAACTTTTGTCAGCGGAGCAAGGCAGTTAGTTGTGCAGGAAGCATTAGAAACGACTTTCATGTCCTTCCTGTAAGTGTCGAGGTTAACGCCGCATACAAATGTCGGTGTATCCTTGTCCTTTGCCGGAGCAGAAATAACGACTTTCTTTGCGCCTGCTTTCAGGTGGGCGGAAGCCTTTTCAGTCGTTGCAAAAACACCTGTAGATTCAACTACGAACTCAGCCTGCACTTTTCCCCACGGAATGTTTACAGGATCCTTTTCTGCAAAGACATTGATCTTATGGCCGTTTACAACGAGCTTGCCGTCCTCAGCTTTGATGTCACCATCAAAGCGGCCGTGCATTGTGTCGTACTTAACCATGTAAACCATGTAGTCAAGGTCAATGAACGGATCGTTGATACCAACGATCTCGAATGTTTCCGGCTGCTTTACAGCCGCACGGAAAACGAGACGGCCAATGCGGCCAAAACCGTTAATGCCAATTTTAATAGACATGAGAAGTTACCTCCTGTTATTAATTGTACGGTGATTTCATACCTTATTATTTTATAGCATCCATGGAGTTTTTACAAGGTGTTTTGATATATTTTTAACTAACTTTTTATGTTTGACGCATCCTGAACAGAATTTTTGCCATTTTCTATGAATTTTGCAGCGCTTGGATATGTATGGAGAAGAAAATCAAGGCATTCAAGCGGCACATCCTTTTCTGCCGGTGCTGTGTTTTCATCTTCCGATGAAAGCGCATCCTCAGCCGGCACAGGATCCTCTGCTTCATCATGCACGCTTACAGCGCTGGTGGCAGGCGGCCGCTTCACGGCGCCCGGCGCTTCGCTGCCTGCAATCATGTTAGTCGCAGGGTGCGTGGCACTCTTCCTGCAGCGCTCTGCCGCAGCCATATAGGCAGCTATATACACCGCAAGCACCAGGTTCGTAACGTAAAGGCTCTGAGGGAAACTGCCGAGAGTTCTGTGGCCTGAAACAAGCAGCACAATGTTTGTGGCAGAGTCCGTCACAGCAAAGATTACCGCTGCAAACCCAAATGCAAAAACCCACTTCCCGTTTTTCATGTCCATGCCCGAAAGTAGCTTTGCCTGGGCAAAAAGGAATAAAAGCAAAAATAAAACAGTAAAAGTATGGTAGACATTCTCAATCCTGTCGACCTCCGCGGCATAGTCGATAAACAGGAAGATAAGGCAGAAGCAGCCCCAAATCGACGGCAGAAGGGAAAGGAGCGGATGGCTGCGCAAAGTTGTTTCCCCTGAGCCGAAATCGTAAGCCACGGCAAAAAACGGTATGGCGGCTAAAAAGCTGAAAACCACAAAAAGGATATTTGCCGCCGTAGTGCTCTGCTCGCCCACAAAGTTTACGAGCGACTGCCCCGCGATGAAAAGGCCAGAAAGCACCGCAAACACCGCTGAAAGCGGGCTTCGCACAGAGTGTGCCTGCCTGCGGCCGGCCGAGCGGTACGCCAAAGCCATGGCGGCAACAGCGCCCACTACGGCCAGCACGGTGGCCAGAGCAGCCATTTTCCCGCCGTCGGTATAGTAATTAACCGACGGCCCGGTGAAATTAAAAGCCGCATAGATTTTTAGCGGCAGCACAACAGCCAGCGTAACAAGCATGGCTGCCCATGCACGTTTCATAGACATTCCTCCAGAAATGCTGCCTACCTTTCATCGATAGGCACATAAGGCCTGCTCTGAGAAAGAGAGCGGTAAGCAGGCCGCATGATACGCCTGCAGGTCATCATTTCCTCCATGCGGTGCGCACACCACCCCGCAATGCGGGAAACGGCGAACATAGGCGTGTAAAGTTCACTCGGTATCCCGAGCATCTCATATACAAGTCCCGAGTAGAAATCCACATTAGCGCACATTACCTTGTTTTTGCCCGTAACTTTGGCGAACATCTTCGGCGCGAGCTTTTCCACACGCTCAAAGAGCCCAAACTTTTTAAGCATGCCCTTCTTTTCGGCAAGCTCACGCGCGTACTTGTGCAACAAGACGGCGCGCGGGTCGGAAAGCGTATAAACCGCGTGGCCAATGCCGTAAATCAGGCCGGAGTGGTCGCCCGCCTCGCCGCGGAGTATCTTTGCAAGATATGCAGAAACCTCGTCATCGTCTTCCCAGTCCTTCACATTCTGCATTATCTCACTCATCATCATCATGACGCGGTGATTTGCCCCGCCGTGGCGCGGCCCTTTGAGCGAGCCTATGCCCGCAGCTATTGCCGAGTAGATATCTGTTCCCGTCGAAGTGAGCACGCGCGTTGCGAAAGTGGAGTTGTTGCCGCCGCCGTGCTCAGCGTGGAGCATCATGCATATGTCGAGCAGTTTTGCCTCCTCGTCGGTAAACGAGCGGTCCGGACGAATAGCGTTAAGTATCGACTCGGCTGTCGACTGCCTGGTGTCAACAGGGTGAAAATACATACTCTGCTTGTCGAAGTGGCGGCGTTTTACCTGGTACGCATAAGTCATGATGGTTGGCAGGCGCGCGATGAGCTGTATCGACTGGCGCATATTGTTCTCTAATGTTTGTTCTTCAGGGTTCTCATCATAAGAATACAACGCCAGGACGGAACGTGCAAGCTTATTCATGACATTTTTTGACGGCGCCTTAATTATCATGTCTTCAGCGAAATATTCGGGCAGATCGCGGCAGCGGCTCAGTATCCCCTGAAACTCCTGAAGCTGCGGTTTAGTCGGCAGTTTGCCGAAAAGCAGCAGGAATGCCACTTCTTCATAGCCAAAGCGGTTCTCTTTAACGCAGGCATTGACTATGTCGTTTATATCTACGCCGCGGTATGTAAGCCTGCCCTTGTCTGGCACGCGCACGCCGTCGGCCACAACGTATCCGTGCACATTGCATATTATTGTGAGGCCGGCCATAACACCCGTGTCGTCCGGGTTCCTCAGGCCGCGCTTCACATTATACAGATTATACTTTTCAGGCTCTATCTGGTTATTCCTGCGGTACTCATCACAAAGTTCTTTAAGCTGTGGGCTGTTGCTGTCGATGGAAAAATTCTCGGCCTGCAGATTCATCTTAATTCCTCTCCTTTTCATTTATTTAAAAATAAAAAAAATAAAGCCAATTAACTCCCTTTGGCTAATGCTGCACGTTTTTTTTTATTAATATTAACATTTATATTTTAGCTCACAAAAGGATTGAAGTCAACAGGTGCCGCATATTTTTGCAGAATGGTTCATAAATATTTCATAATTAGAGACTATTTTGCTTCTCTAAAAATATTATTAACAAATTATGAATTTGTAAATTTAATTTATGTATGCTGAAAGAAAGGTGTAAAAAAATAATGGACTCAAAAAGGGGCACGTTCCTGCTGGCTGTTTTTCTTTTCCTCGCAATGCTGATTATCCCCATGGCGGCGTTCGGCAGCGGCGGCAAAGCACCGCCACCGGCGCCCTCAAAAAAGGCAACCCCAAAAAGCGCGCCGCCGCCTGCGGGCGTGTATTTCCGCATGAAAGACACTTCCACCGGCAAAACCATAACGGCAGGCGACGGGGACTTCGTGCGCGGCGCCGTGGCCGCCGAGATGTCGCCCGAAGCGCCTCAGGAAGCGCTTAAGGCGCAGGCCGTGGCGGCTTACACATACTACAGCCGCCTGCGGCAGCGGAACGCCAGCCACGCCAGCAGCCCGGACTTCACCGTCTCTACCGCCGACTGGAACATCTACGTGCCGCAGGAAGAGATGAAAAAGCGCTGGGGCAGCAGTTACGGAAAATATTACAGTGCCATATCAAATGCCGCAGACGCCGTCTCAGGGCAGGCGATGACGTGCGGCGGCAAACTTATCGACGCAACATACTTCGCCATCTCCTCGGGGCAGACAGAGAACGCAGCGGACGTATGGGGCTCGCCATGCGCTTACCTTGTCTCTGTTGCGAGCCCGTGGGACATTTACGTGGGCGGCTACCAGACCTCGGCCTCGTTTCCGGAAAGCGACTTCCGCGGGCGCATACTGAAAATCGCGCCGAAAGCCGACCTCGGCGGGCCGGCTGAAAACTGGGTGGGCGCCATTGTGCGCTCGCCCGCGGGGAGCGTGAAAGCCGTCACGGTCGGCGGGCAGGTGCTCACCGGCGGCAACGTGCGGCAGGCGTTCGGGCTGCGCTCGGCGGACTTCACGGTAACGCACACGGGCAGCGGCTTTGACTTCACTGTGAAAGGCTACGGGCACGGCGTGGGCATGAGCCAGACCGGCGCCGAAGAGATGGCGCGGCAGGGCGCGGGCTACAAAGAAATACTCGCATGGTACTACCCAAACACTGTGCTTACGCAGGCAAAAGCATAAGGGCAAAAAAACAGGGCGGCGGTTTTCCCGCTGCCCTGTTAAAGTGGCCATTATATTATGCGGCGGCTGGTACCCAAGGCACCAGCCGCCGCCACGCAAACACAACTAAACTATTCTATCTGAACTCATTTTAAATATTTTCTTTAAATTTGCCGTAACTCATGCAAAGATGCAATGTGCAATCTTAGCACCGTTGACATATACTCCGTGGTCGCCCTTGTTAGAAGTAGCAGTCACTTTGTAGAAGTAATCATGTCCGCTAACCCTCACAGGTTTCAGAGTGCCAACTGTAGCAACCGTGAAAACAGGTGTTGACTTGGAAGTTACCTTGAACTGGTAAACCTTGCCCTGCTTTACCGTAACTGTGCGAGTGTCGCAGATAGAACCTGCAACGTTGATAATAGCAACTTTTTTGTCGCCGATATAAACGCCGTGGTCACCCGTTGACTGAGCTGTGAATGTGAGGAATGTGTCATTGCCCTTTGTTACGTTTTTCGTAATTACGGCAAAGCCGTTCGCAAATGCGTAGCTCGGTTTGCTGCCGTCTTTAGAATTAATCTTTACTGTGTAAACCTGGCCAAGCTTCATTGTCTTAGGCATAGAGTCAATCGTGAAGTTGCCTGGTTTAACCACAGGAGTTGTAGCAGCTTTTGCCGTAACCTTTGCAGTTGCGGTGAAGTCGTTAACCTTAACTGTTACATCAGCTGTTATGTCTTTTTCAGGAGCTTTTGCAACGGAAACCGTTGCAGTCTTGCCGTCGGCAGACGGTGTAACTGTGAAGTTGTCGTTGTCTGAAGCCCATGTAATCTTTGCATCAGCAGGGAGCTGAGCGTTTGCCGGGTTAGGCGCAACCGTAAGCGTTGCCGGAGCATCAGCCTTAACTTCAGCTGTTGCAGGGGAAACCGTTACGCCTGTAAGATCTGCTTTTGCCGTAACTGTTGCAGTTGCGGTTTTGCCTGCGACTGTAACGGTAATTTTGGCTGTTTCGTCCTTTTCAGGAGCTTTTGCAATGGAAACCGTCGCGGTCTTACCATCAGCAGACGGAACAACCTTGAAGTTGTCGCTGTCTGAAGTCCATATAATCTTCGCGTCGTCAGGGATATAAGCGTTTGCCGGGTCAGCAGCAAGAGTAAGAGTTACAGGTTTTTCAGCTGTAACTTCAGCAGTTGCCGGCGAAACCGTTACGCTCTTGAGCGGAATAGGAGCCGCGGCTGAAACTGTGACTGAGTCTTCCTTATAATCATAAACTTCGTTGCCGTCTGCGGTAGCTACATAAGCCGTAACCGTAACGTCATTTACGCCGTTGGCGTCGAGCTTATCGTAGCCTGTTGCCTTTACGGAAGCTGTGCCGTCTTTGTTGTCGGTAAGGGCAATGTTCTTGTTATCAGCAGTATTGACTCTCCAAGCAATCGTGTCGCCTTCCGGAAGGCTGGTTCCATCAGGTACGCATGAGGCTGTGAGCTTTGCGGCTGTTCCCTGAGGAACAGAAAGTGTTTTGCCTGCTGTAATTCCGTCGCCTGTAATTCCAAGGCTTGTGCAAACGACTGATTTCGCGTAGTAGTCATAGCCGTTGCTCTCGCCGTTAGCCTTTGAAGCGAGCGTAACGCCTTTTACTTTAACGTTGTCTTCCTTGCCTACAACACTTGAGAAAAGCACCGTGTTCTCTTTAACAGGGGTTGTCGACTCAAATGTTATCGGAGTAGCAGAGTCGCCGATTGTTGTCATTGCTGTCAGTGAGCCAGCTGGCATCTTAATCGTGCCTGTGCCTGCCACTGTGCCAAATGTTGCGCCAGCAAACTCAGCTAAGCCTTCAACCTTTAAAGTTGAGCCTGACCTGCTTGTTACAGGGGCAGCGACTTTCACGTCGCTGTTTGCGTCAACAGAAACATTGTTGACATTCGGCAGTGAAGCAAAAGAACCTGTGAAGTTTACAAAAGAAACATTTGTTGTGTACGGGTCAGAAGCTTTATCCGGCGCGAAGCCATTAATGCCGCCGACCGTAACTTTGTTCGTTATCTTTGGATTCTTTGTATCATCATAATTCTGGAGAAGTGTAATAGTAGAACCGCCGTTCTTGTCAACAATAGTACCTGTAACTGTAACATTTGCGTCTACCGCTGTATCAGCATCGCTGCGGCCAATAATGGCCGCGCCTGCTGTACCACTGGTATCCGTATTTGTATAAATGCTGATGTTGCCGTTTACAGTCGCAGGAACAGCGTCATTTTCGCCGTTCGCCGCAGTGCCTTTAACAGTAACCGTATTGCCTGTGATGCTGCCGTTTACTGTAGCGGCCTCAACAGCCACTGTCGGGTAAACAAATTTGACATCACTTGTCTGATCAGTGTATGCCGGCACTCCTGTAAGAGAACCTGTTGTCGCGCCGGTAACCGATAGTGTATTGTTGATTGCAGAGGTGCCGCCGAGCACACGTACATCGCCGACTTTTGTGTTGGCGCCTGAAATTGCAACGGCGCCGTCAGAAGCGATGTTTCCGGTAGTAACTGCTGCCTTGTCGCTGGCGTCACTCACAGCAACGCCTGCTTTGCCATCGACTGAGCCGACGTTGGCAGCGGTTGTAGCGCCCGCAGCGACCGAAATGGTTACCTTGTCACCTGATGTGACGTTGCCTACTGTGCCGCCGTTGATTGTAACAGCGCCGCTAATATCGACGTTGCCGATTTTGCCGCTGCTTACTGTCAGTGTTTTAGTTATAGACGGGCCATTTGTATCTACGAAGTCGTAGCCGGTAACATCGTAGGTTTTATCGTCGTCTTTCACTGTTGTAACGGAAGAGCCGTACGCTGAGTCGCCACCAACAGTTGTCGCGGCTTTTGCGTAAGAAACGTCGTAAGCCTTTACGACCTTAACCGGCAGACTTGCTTTAAATTTAAAGTCAGTTGAGCCTGACTTCACATAGCCAACTTTAATCTGGTCTTGGCCTATGTAAAGCTTGTCTGGATCTGACTGGGGCGTAACCGTTACGCTGGTACCGCCCGTAGGCGTAGCGCTGCAAACTTTGCCGTTCTGCGAAGCGTACTCAATGGTCGCGTCCGTTGATGGAACACCGCTCGCGTCTCCCGCCGCAGTCGCAGTAAATTTAGCTGTACCATCATCAGCACCAACCGTTACTGTATAAGCAGTGTATGTTGGCGCCGCGTTTACCGCAAGCTGTGTTGTTGTCTTCGGCACAACGCCATCGGCAGTTGTAACGTCAGTCAGCACGACGTCGCCCTCGTTGTAAACCTTAACCTTAACGCTGTAAGAAGCGCCCGCCTTGACTGTTGAAGTGCTGCCGTATGTCAGCGTTTCAGGCGCCACTGTGCAGGTAAGCGTTGTTTCACCTGCAGCTACAGGTATAACATCCGTTGAATCTTTGCTTATTTTCGCGACAGAAGAATTTGTGGAAGTCCATGTAATGTCTTTCGGCGCTACTGTCGCTGTGTACTGCGCGCCATTAGCCGCCGTATACACCATAGTAGTTGGTGCCGGTGTTATTGCAACACCTGCCGGAGCCGTGCCCTTTTTAACAGCGAGCGCTATTTCCGGCGTATCGGCAGTAGTAATAACCTTACTATTACTGTCTTCCACCGCTGCGCCCACTACTGGCTGTTCGGTCGCTGCTGTTGATGCCGCGCTGGCGAACGCCATAGGAATGCTGGACGCCACAAGTGCTAATGAAAGCACAAGGGATAAGGCTTTGCCTGTTTTTTTCATCCTTTTTTGTCCTCCTTAGAAAGATAGTTTGTTGTGTTTTGCGTGTGCCTGTTTTTGGAAATGTTATAACATACATGAGTACCATGGCTAAGCGCCACAGCTTTGCTCCTCCCCGCTGCCGGCGAACCACCAGACAAAATGACGCCGCCAAGCGCAGGAAATGGCTTATATGTTTAATTGGATTATAAGATATATGTCGAAAAATGTCAAGTAAAATACGGATATTTATTTTCACTTTTGTGGCATTAAAACTGGCAGATGATGAAAAATACAGTTCCAATAAATATGGGGCGTGCAGTCACTTTTCGGCGGCGGAGCCGCCCCCGCCGCTCACGCCGAGGAACTTCCCGTTCTCCCAGAAGCCGCTGCGGACTATGCGCCCGCCGTTGTACTCCGTGCCCCTGCCGTGGCGCAGGCCGTCTTTCCAGCCGCCGGTGTAAAGCAGGCTGCCGCCCGCCGAAAACTCGGTGCCCTCGCCTGTGGCGCAGCCGCCTTTCCAGTGGCCTACAAAGAGGGAGCCGTCTTTTGCGCCGAATGCCACGCCGAAACCATGGCGCAGGTCCTGCTTCCAGCCGCCAACATAGCAGATTTTGCCAGACTTGTAGTAGTAGACGCCGAAGCCGTCGCGCTTTCCGGCGCTGTAGCCGCCCTCATAAGCCGTGCGGCCGTTTGGCGCCTGCGTGCGGCCGTAGCCCTCGCGCATACCGTTCAGCAGGCGACCAAAGTAAATGTAGCTGCCGATGCTCGTTGCCACTATGCGCTTTGCGGATATGAGCCCGCCGGGCTGTTCGCCGCCCACGCCGGTTTCTTCGCCGCCTTTGCCGAAAGCGCCTTTCACCCCGCCGGAAAGCCCCTTTGCCGCCACGTAGTAGCGCCCATTGCGGTTTTCGGTTTTCAGCCCTTGCGCGGGGGCGCCCTGCTTTGCGGTTTTCACCTTTGCGGCGCTTTTGCCGGCGGGCGCTTTTACCGCCGTGCCGTCGTTTGGCATAACCTTAAACTCAAGCTTCTCGTAAGGCACAGAAGCCCACGCGGGCCTGAGCATGGCGGGGTCTTCCCGCAGCTCGGCGCGCAGCTTCAGGCGCAGCTTGCGGGCTTCCGCCGTGCAAAAGCAGGCCGCCCCCGCGTCCGTCTGCGCAACCACCTCTGGCACGCCCGCCTTGGCGTTTATCCTGCTCTGGGCAGCCGTTGCGGGCTCCCACGGGCAGGGCAGCAGCAGCGTGCGCTCCCATGTGCCCTCAGGCGTGCGCCGCAGCCTTACCATGCAGTTTTCCGACCGCCTGAGGATTAGCGAAGGGCACGCTGCGTCGCCGTCATAAAACGCCGTCTGCAGCCAGTGCATGGCACGGTCATATGTCTGCGCCGAAAAAAGCCGCCCGCTGAAGCCATGCGCCACAAGGCGGTAAAATCCGTCCTTTATGGGGAAAACCTCCTCGAGCGTCAGCTTCCCACAGGTGCTCTTCCATCGGAAACATTTTGTGCCTATGCGGTACTTCGTGCGCACGGCGCGCCCGTCCACCATTGAGCTGACGCTGCCGTGCACGGTTTTCCCCCCACCGGTAAAAAAAGAGCGGCGCACCTCCCCGAGGAGGGAATCAGCGCCGCAGCCATCGCCGCAGCCAGCACAGGCCACGGCATAATATTCGTTTATCTTCATTTCTTCCGGCATGGTAAAGACCCTTTCATACAATCCTTATATATCTATATCCGCCAGCGCAAACTGCCCCCGGCGCCTGCTGAGTATTACTATAATGTAAAAGCAAGGTTTTTGCAAGGCGGTTCCTTCAGCTTTTTGTGATGTTTACATAAACGGGTGCGGCGGGCGTATAAGTAAGCACAGTATTTATATGCGCCGCCATGGCCGGCACGTTGTTCATCACCACGCCGCCTTTCAGCGTGAATGTGCGCGTGTTTATCTTTGCCGTTATGGTGTAACAGGACTCTTCGTTAGCGCCGGCGGCCTTCGTCTGCACGCCTATGCTCTGCACTCCGTTTATGCGCATAATCTGCTTGCCGCCCTGCTCCACGGCTACGGAGTTATCTGATGCAAAATATATATTTACAATGTTTGGGCCTTCCATCTTTGATGTGTTGACGCTTATGCCCTCGGCCGTCGGGAGGTCTTTCCGCAGCCATGTTTCGAGGAGATAGGCGTCGCCGTGGTTGCCGCAGTCTTCCGCGCCCTCGGCAGCATCACGCGCGCCGCCGAAAAGCGCAGCCATCGCCGCGCCTACCACAATCACCGAAATGGCCATCACGGCTATAAGCTCCACAAGTGATATTCCTTTTTTGCTGCGCAAGCGCATATTTCCCGCCCCTTCCGTCATGTCCCGAGCGCCGCCATGGTCGCCGGCTTGTCAAAAAGATCGAAGCCTCCTGATTTTGCGGTGTACTCCCCCGCGTCCAGATGGTACAGGAGTTTGCCGTCGGAATCCGTCACATTAAGGCCATGGTAAAGTATGAGGCTGCTGCAATTTACTATGAATTTGCCTTTGGTGTCGCCCGGGGATTTTTTAAGCGCCATGGCTTCTTTGAATTGGCTGACGTCGCCGTCGCCACTCTGCATATTGAGCCCGAACGTGCCGGCCTCGAACGTAACCTGCTTATCTTTCGGCAGCGTGAGCGTAACGTCTTTCGCCACATACTGCAGGCCTATGCGGTTCGCCTTGTATGTCTGCGCGTCGCTGCCCCACCCGTCAGTAGAATTCACATACATATAAACATCTTTGCCGGTCTGGCTGCTCGGTTTGCCTTTACCTTTACTAAACTTGCCTTTGAAAGTCCAATCCGCCCTGCCGTTATAAGGCAGCACTGTAGGCGCGCAGTTCCAGCCGGCCATAAGATTCTGATTTTTGTAGGTACTTACAATATAATCCACATAGTAGTTGTCTAACACCTTGGTTTTGTCGGCGTCAGATACAGGCGTTAGCCCGCCTGATTTTTCCCACAAATCCTGCCTGCCCGTAAAAGAGTAAAGGCCCTGCTTTGCGTGCCACATCACCTTGTTGTTAGGGCTGCTGATATTTTCATCAAGGCTGGTGCCTCTTATAACGTCGCAGTCCTGCGCAAAATAGATATAAGCTGGTTTCGACGTGTCGAGCGGGGTAATGTAGAGCTTCGGTGTGGCATTTTTGTCGCCGGTGTCCTGCTTAAACGTGATAACCCTTGATGCAATGTAGATGAAATTAGATTTCATTGTCACCTCAGCGGCATCGAAGGCATAAATAGAGCTGTTATTTTTCAGCTCGTTTGCCTCGTCGCCCGAAGCGCGTGTGCCGCCGAGGAAAAACATACTCGGCGCCGAGAAAGACCTCGTCTGCTTACCGGTCGAATCCTGAACATTCGGCCCGAACACAACGGGGTAGTCTGAAAAATTATCCCCATCTTCAAATACCGCCGAGTCGTCGCCGCCTTTAAAAGCCGTGTGGCTCCCGTACTGCGAGCCATACAGCACAAACGGCAAACCCTTGGCGTGCGAAGGCGGCGGCGGCGGTATGGGAATAGGTTTCAAAGGTATTCCGCTGGCAGTCGCCGCGTAGCTGTCGCCGTCTGAGGAAGCGAACCCGCTGAGCTCCACATAGCGCTTGCCGCCGTCATAGTAAACGCGGCAGAAAACCAGGTAGCCGGAGTCGCCCGACGGAGCCGGCTCTATAACGTACTGCTCCTCGCCGTTTGTCGGGTCGAATTTCGACTTGCCGCTCCCTACATACTTTGCGCCCTTTATCCTCGCACCCATGTCGAGCGGCACCGAGGGCTGCTTAGAAAGGCAGGCGACGAGGCTGTCTTCCAGCTTCTGAGCCCTTGCGGCGGCGGCTTCTTCCAGCGTGTCGGCCGTTACGGAAACACGTGAAAGGTTTATGGCGCCCACCGCCGCTATTACGCCTATGGCAAGCAGCGCAACAGAGCATATCTCCTCCACGAGGGATATTCCTTTTCTTGATTTTCTGAAAACAGACATATGCTTCTCCTCCTTCGGCACCGTTACGGCTTATCGGTAAAGCGCTCATTCGTAAAGCTGAAACCCCCGCCGCCGCCGCCGGAAACCGTAACGCGCTTCATGTCCGCCATGAGGTTTGTGTCGTTCAAGATATCCGTCCCGCTCGGCAGCTGGTAGACGCACGTGCCTGTGTCGTGTGGGTCAAATTTTTTGCCCCCGTCGGAGCCGTCGGGTATCGGCAGGGTGAATTTGTAACCTGTTGTCTGATTGTCTATCACAAGCCCGTGCGGGAGTATGAGGTAAACATATTTAGAAGGGTCGTTCTCGCCGACGTAAAAGTGGGCACCTGTAGAGCCTGACGGCACAGTTATCTTTGTCGTCTCGTTCTGCATGCCCGTCACCTTCCCGCTTGCGTCGTAGGTAAGACCCCACGGCTGCTCCCACACATAGCCATTGTAAGGCTGAAAGTTAAGCCACAACGCGCCCGCGCTGCTTGTTGACGTGTTGGCTATGTCGAAAGTAAAAGCGGTGTTAGGCATAGTGAAATCTACGCTGCCTGCGCTGTCTGCGGCCTGAAAGTTTATGCTGTGCGCGGCGAATGTAAGCGGGGTTTTTTGGTTCTGCATTTCACCTAGTCCATTCTGGCAGAGGTTGAGGTGAACATCCTGGTTACGGCACTGCGTGCTGTTTATGTTGCTCTCATTCAGTTTGCCCCCATCCGTCCAGCCAATGCCGCCGTCCGTTTCGCTCGAAACTATTTTTGACGATGCAGCCGTCGCGTCATAGTTGTTTAGGTAATCTATGTTGTTGCTGAACTCGCTCGTTTTAAGTTCTGAGGAAGGCGCAAGCACGCTGTTAGACGTTATGTCGCCTCCGGGGATATATTGGAGGTTCCCGTTCGTGTAGGAGCTGCTGTCGAGTAGGTCTGTATCATTTTTAAAAAGGTAATACCCGGCGCCCTCAGGCAGCCGCGTGCCGCCCTGCACCGGTGTTGAAGAGTCAAACCGCGCAATGCCGTTATAGCCGGCATAAGCCGCCGCAAGGCTAAGCTTGCTACTGTTGTTTCTAAGCTTAAGCCCCTGGCCACTGGCATCTGACGTAACCTCACGCTTAAAATAAACAAAGTTCGAATCGAGAGTTGCAACACTCCCATAAGCTTTTATACCCAGAGTATTCACAAAATACATCTCAGGTGCTGATGACGCCGCTGTACCTTTAACAATTTCCGCGTTACAATTAAATACTACTGGATAAGGGCAATATGTACCAGCCAGTTGATTAAAAGTGCCATCGTCTGAGTTAGCGTTTAAAAACTGCCCATCGCCACCATTATACCGCGCGCCCGCAAGGAAATACCCGTCAAGCACACTCACCGGCGCGGCGCCGCTGAGTGTGAATTTGTAGTTCATGGTCTGGTATTTTTCGGAGTTCCGGTACTTTACTTTCGCCTGTATCTCCCATTCGCTGCCGGAACCGCTGCACACAGCATAGCAGCTCTTGCCGTCAGGCTTTCCGCTTACTGGCCACGCAGTCTCCTTAAAATAGCCCTTGCCGTCCGGGCCGCCCGCAAACTCAGAAAGGCCTGGTGTTTTCGCCTTCTCGAAAGCCTTCATCCGCATATACTCTACAATGGAGCGCGCCGTCATATAAGTCTGGCGGCTGTCGGTGCTCTGCGCCGTTCGGCTGAGCGTGCTCGCCGAAGCAGTAAACAGCATCGAAGAAAAAATCATCAACATCATTACGGCAACTATTACAAAAATCAGGGAAACGCCTTTTTTGCTCTTTTTCAAAGTTCTCGCCCTCCCGAACCTTATTCGTTTCCATTATGGCGGAAGATGAAAATCAGACTTTTTATTGTGCAGATGGAATTTTGTTGCTTATTATTCATTTAATTATATACTTCGCGTATGGTAATTTCAACATGAAATTAGGACGTATATTCGTAAATAAAATTTTATACTGCCAAGACATTATATTCCATTTGTGTCGATAGGTTCATATTTTTTGTGTATATATACCATTTTTGTCGATAAGCGCAGAATAATGTTCTGGTATTATGCTTAATTGGAAATCTACAAAAAATTAGTTCATTGTTTGTTAACTTTTTGCTCAAAAATTATATTGACATTTTATTCTAAATACGTATGATAGAAGATAAAAGAATTTCAGATGGATATATCGTAACAGAAATTTACCAGCAATCTTCTCACTTTCCTTTCATAGGCATAATTCTATATGCTCTATATGCAGCATAAAAATTAAAAGCAACTCTCATATTAACCGCTTAAACTGCATCTGATATTTTTTTTTGAGAGAGGCTCTGAAACCGTTTGTTCAAATCTGTTCTGTTTTATGAAAGGAGACACTTCTATGACAAAAACTTTAAGCGTCCTCTCTGCAAGGAAAACTTCCCTGCAGAAGAAAAAAAACAAAAAAGGCTTTACACTCATTGAGCTGGTTGTCGTAATCGCTATTCTGGCCATCATTGCTGCAATTGCAATTCCAATGGTAAGCAACGTTATTAAAAATGCAAACAATTCCACTGACCTTTCAAATGCACAGTTAGTAGAATCAACAATCAAACAGGCACAGGCTGAATGCGCCGGCAATGCATCAAGTCCTTCTACAGAGGCTGGTACGATAATTACAGCTACTGATAAAACTGCCAAAACTATTCTATCAACATATGGCATTGACCCTAATATAATCGACAAGCCCAAAAACCCAAATGATAAGTTTTATTACAATACTACTACTGGTAAAGTGACCGCAGCAGAAACAGCCCCAGGGACTGACTTTAAACAGATTACAAGCGGTACTGCCTACAAGATAACTGTAAGCGGCGGAGGCTCTGGAGCCACAACTGATTCTGCTAAGCTGGAAATTTCTTTATAATCTTAGATCATAAACAAAAAACATAATCCGGCAAAAGCCCGCCTCGGCGGGCTTTTGTTTGTATGGCATCTCCTTCCATAAGCTTACCAGCGGTTCAGAGAAGCTACGCCTGCACGCGCAGGCAAATGTGCTGGCAGCAAACAATACCCTGCCAGAAAAGTGACATTGACATGAGGTGAAAATGTGGAAACCGTATTTTTACAGCTTACAAGACGCTCCCTGCTGCTAACGCCGGTCAGGAAATCCGGCAGGCAGCACATTTACGCCACACCGGTACGCTTTGAGCTGCCCGAAGGGCTGTGCGGCAAAGAAAAAGCCGCCTCGCAGATGCATGCGCTCGCCGTTTTCGCGTCGGACTGTATGCAGAAAGCCAGAATGGCCAACTGCGAGCTTATCGTGTGCCTTGACAACACAGCAGTTATCACGAAAGAATATCTCCACCTACCCACAAAAAAAGCAGAACTGCAGAAGTTTGCCCGCCTCGAGGCGGAAACGGTTTTGCAGGACAACGTCGACGGATACTACATAGTAACCCAGGAATACGGCCATCAGGACGCTGCGAGCGGCCGGCTTAAAGCCATACTTTTTGCTGTTCCAAAATCGCTCATCACATCCATAGTGCAGGATTTCCGCAGTGTTGGCATACGCGTGGCGCGCATCTGCCCCATGCTCAACGGAATGATGATGACATGCCAGAACGTAGTTGGCCTTTCGCCTAAAAAATATATGTACAGCAACAGGACTGTTGCCGTAGTTGACGCCGGGTGGGAACATCTGCGCGTCATGCTCTTCAGCAACGGCGAGCCTGTGTTCCAGAGGGAGTTTGACTCCGTATGGCCCGATATACTTGAGATAATGCATAATGAAGGCGGTTACAGCTACGAGGAAGCCGAAAGCGAGATTATGCAGCCCGGCTTCCTCGCCGCAAACGAAAAGACGCAGGTGCCTGTTTCGGAAAAGATATCGCCTCAGATAAAGGTACTTCTTGAGACCGCCACGTCAGAAGCGGGGCGCAACCTCCATGTCATACTGTCGGCGGAGCGCCTGCAGCCCGAAGAGATAATTTTCTGCGGCGCATTCTCGGTCCACCCCGACTTTAAGGCATACATGAAAAACGTCTCCACAGGCATCCCGTTCCAGCCGGTGCAGTCCGCGTGCGAGCGGTACCGGTCTTTCATCGCCATAGACACGCAGGCGGCAATATCCGGCTGCCACCCTGAGGATTTTTTCTCACTCGACGGTATGCTTTCGCGGTACGGCGAAGTCGACTTCATCTCGCAGGAAAAAGGGCAGTACAGTGGCAAGCAGCTTAATTTAATACTTTCCATTATATTCTGCATATTTGCGGCCGCGCTCATATCAATAGAGCCTATCCTCTGCCACAACGCCTCGGAGCAGGTAAACGCCGACAATGTAAAGCTTGCACTGCCCGAGATACAGCAGGCAAAGTCAATGCTTGATAAGGAAAACAGCCTTAAGCAGCAGCTTACACAGATACAGAAAGATGACTCCGTTCTGCCCTACCAGAAATCTAAAATGACCGAGGCCTTCACAAAACTTAACGAACAGCTTGCGCCACAGGTTAATTCAATCACGAGCTGCAAAGCAGACGGAAAATCCGGCACCTTCGACATTACCTTCACCACCTCGACGTTTGGGCAGTTCAACAGCGCGCGCCAGAGCGTAAACTCAAAGCATTATTTTGACGTGCTCGTGCCATTCACCGCAGCAAGGCAGCAGGACGAAAAGGCTAAACAGGCAAGTTACCTGTGCACCGCCAAACTCCAGATACACGGCTTTGCAAATCCGGTCAGCAGCAATTCCGCTTCGTCTGCTTCATAAATCACAACGGAGGTCAGCAGAATGAAAAAAATACATGTTTCAGGGGCGCTTATCTGTTTTCTTGCAGCGGCCGTTGCCCTGGCGCTGTACTACGGGCTGTTCTTCAACAGGATTGCACAGAAAACAAGCGATCTTACAGCACAACACCAGCAGAAACAGATAGATATAAGCAACTATGAAAGCGCAGCGGCACACCGCGGCTCGCTGCAAAAGGCAATAGCAAAACTGAAAACGCAGGTTAAAAGCAGCGAGCAAAGTGCAGGCATGCAGCCGCTCGATGTAAGCGACGACCTTGTAAGCGGGCTGCATAAGGCTGACGTCAGCGCCACAAACGTGAGCATGGAACAACCTACATCAACCGGCATCAAAACTTCCGCAGGCCGTGTTATGAGCAGCACGCCGCTAAACGTCACTTTCATCTGCAACGAAAGTCAACTCGTTACATTCCTGCACTATATTGAGAAAGAAACAGGCGCCGTCTATTACATAGACTCGGTCACCATGCAGCCGCGGCAGAACGGCAAGGCCACGCAAGCCGGCCTGTATACGGCATCGCTTAAAATTTTCAGCTACTCCTTCCCACCGGCCGCTCCAACAGACAAATCAAAATGAAAACTGAATTTCTCTGGTGCCTGCCTGCCGGTTTCGCAGCTGGAATGCTCGGCGTTTTCCTTTTCAATCGGGTGCCTGCGGTGTGGCTTTGCGATTATGATGAAAAGCCTTCACCCGAGCTCCTTGGAAAACGCCTTTCGCCAGCACCGGACGGAGTGCGGCTCGGCATTCTTTTCAGCGCTGTTTTTCTTTTGCTTCGCCTGCAGTACATATATTCAAACGCCGTTTTCATCTCTCTTTGCGCAGCCGCTTTTTTCCTCGTGCTCGCAGCTGTCTCCGACGGCAAATACAGCATAATTCCCGACCAGTGCCTGCCTGCCGTGCTGATACCTGCTGCAGTGATATACACGCTTTGGCTGTTTGGCAAAGCTGATTATTACCGCTCGGCGGCTTCCCCATTCCTCGGCGCGCTTGCCGGCGGCGCCATGTGGCTCCTGATAGGCCTTATCGGGAAAGCTGCTTATCACAAAGAAAGCATCGGACTCGGCGACGTTAAACTCTTCGCAGCCCTCGGCTTCCTGTGCGGCTTTCCGGAGATCATATTCGTCTTTGTGCTTACAATACTTATTTCCGGCATTTATTTCATCATACTTTTGTTTATGCACAAAGTTACTGGGAACCAGTATATGCCTATGGGGCCGTACATCTGCTCGGCATGCCTGTTTGCACTCGCGTTCCGCCGGCAGGCGGCAGCCGCTGTGAGCTGGTATTTTTCACTGATTTAAAAACTTATCCACTATTGCGGAGGTACTCCATGAAAATAACAAACATGAAAATGGGCCAGATACTCGTACAGGCCGGCATCCTTTCTGAAGAAAAGCTGAACGATGCCTTAAATAAGCAGAAACACAGCAAAAAACGCCTCGGCGAAGTCCTGATAGAAAACGGGTACATAACCGAAATGCAGATGATACGCTCGCTCGAAAAGCAAATCGGCATACCGTACGTTGACCTCTCTTATGTCACTACAGATTCGTCGCTTTCAAAGCTTGTACCGGAAAGCCTCGCACGCAGCAGGCTTGTAGTCCCGGTAAAAAAAACAGGCAGCATACTTACCGTAGCAGTAGCAGACCCGCTCGATTACAACACTATAAACGACATCAGCACTTACACAAAACTGAGAGTCTATCCGGAAATTGCTGAACGCGCAAAAATCGAGGCAAAGATACGCGAGCTCTATACGTCACAGAAAGCAGAAGCCGCCGCCAAGGAGCTTGTAGACAGCAAAGCCGCAGACACACAGGCAAAAGCGCAGGCAGAAGCCGCCGCAGAAAAACAGAAAAGCGACGAGACATCACAGCCCATCATAAAGTTTGTAAACACCATGATAGAGCAGGCCGTAATAATAAAGGCCAGCGATATCCACATTGAGCCGCAGCGCGATAAACTGCGCATACGCTTCCGTGTGGACGGCCGCCTGACACGCTACATGGAAACGAGTATGGACGTCGCTCCCGCTATCGTTTCGCGCATAAAGTATATCGGCGGGATGAACATAGCTGAAAAACGCGTCCCGCAGGACGGGCGCATTAACTATAAAGTCGGCAAACAGATAATAGATATGCGCATTTCAATCATGCCTTCAGTTTTCGGTGAAAAAGTCGTCATAAGGATAACAACGGCACTTGGGTTCAATATGAACGAAGACGGCATAGGTTTTCTTCCGGAAAACAAAAAAAGATTTGACGCACTGCTTAAAAATAACCACGGCATAATCCTTGTTACCGGCCCTACTGGAAGCGGCAAATCCACAACGCTTTACACGGCGCTGAAAGCTATTATGAGCGACGATATAAACATCGTTACGGTAGAGGACCCTGTGGAGATGATAATCCCGGGCATCACACAGGTGGAAGTCAACGAAAAGGCAGGGCTTACATTTGCTTCCGTCCTGCGCTCAATACTGCGGCAGGACCCGGACGTTGTCATGGTCGGTGAAATACGCGACCGTGAAACAGCCGAGATTGCAACAAGCGTCGCCATCACAGGCCACCTTGTGTTCTCCACACTCCATACATACGATGCGGCAAGTTCCATCATACGCCTTGTAGACATGGGCATTGACCCATTCATGGTGTCATCATCAGTTATAGGCATCGTTGCGCAGCGCCTTGTACGCACACTCTGCAAATACTGCAGGGAAGAATATGCTCCGGGCGACAACGAACTGAAGCTTCTCGGACTCAAGCCCGGGACGGACATACACCTTTACCGCGCGCATAAAGAAGGGTGCCCGCTATGCCACGGCAAAGGCTACAGCGGGCGCACTGCAATACACGAAATCATGCCTGTAACGGCTGAAATAAAGAAACTGATAGACTCAAACGGCTCCGTAGATGCCATACGTGCCGAAGCAATCCATGAAGGCATGATATCTATGGACAGGAACCTTAAGCGCATAGTCATCGAAGGGCGCACATCTGTTGAAGAAATGGTCAGCACCTATTCGCTCGATATGTAAGCAAACACATGAAATTTAAAAAAGATTAAGGTGGTCTTTCAAATGGACATAGCTGAAATCGTAGCTGCGTCAGTAAAAATGAAAGCTTCTGATATCCATCTTTCTTCCAACAACAGGCCGGCCTGCAGAATAAACGGGCAAGTAAATTTTTTCAACCTGCCGGTACTTACGGAAGAAGACGTGAAAGGCTTCATACAAAAATGCCTTAGCAAAGGCAAATACCAAAAATTCCTCGAATGCGGCGATATGGACGCTTCGGCCGAAATGCCAGTCTACGGGCGCTTCCGTGTCAATGCGTTCCGGCAGGCGCACGGGTACACGCTCGTCCTGCGCGTTATCCCTGCAGCTGCTCCTGAGCTTACAGACCTTCGGCTCCCCGAGGCTGTGCGTAAGATTCTCACATATAAAGACGGGCTCGTGCTTCTCACCGGCCCTACAGGGTGCGGCAAATCTACAACTCTTGCGGCAATAATAAACGAGATCAACAAAACGCGCTGCGACCATATCATCACAATAGAAGACCCAATAGAATATATCCACACACCGAAACGGTGCATTATAGACCAGCGCGAGATAGGCGCCGACAGCGTATCATATGCATGCGCACTTCGAGCCGCCCTTCGTGAGGACCCCGACATCATACTCGTCGGCGAAATGCGCGACCTTGAGTCGATATCCATTGCCATCACAGCAGCAGAAACGGGCCACCTTGTACTTTCCACGCTGCACACAAGCGGGGCCGCCAACACCATAGACCGCCTTATCGACGTTTTCCCCTCAACGCAGCAGCAGCAGGTTCGCACACAGCTTTCCATGGTGCTGCGGTGCGTCCTTTCACAGCATCTACTCGTCACGGCCGACGGCAAAGGCCGCGTCGCCGCCTTCGAGATAATGTTCGTAAACTCGGCAATAAGCAACCTTATCCGCGAGGGTAAAACGGCAAACATCACCCAGATGATACAGACTGGCTCCGCCGAAGGCATGATGACCCTCGAAAACAGCCTGCGCGACCTTGTAAGAAGCGGCCTTGTGCGCCGCGGCACCGCTATCTCGTATCTCCCGAACGGCTCAGGGGCACGCTTCCGCTGAAGCCAGACTGAAGCGATGGAAAAGGAGTGTTAAATATGAATTACCAATACAGTGCAGTCAACACCGCGCACGGGCGCTTCCACGGCACTGTGAATGCCGTAAATAAAGAAGAAGCAATCGAAAATCTCATGAAACAAGGGCTTACTGTCCTTGAGCTTAATGACAGCGAAACGAATGAGGAAAATGTGTCAGTCTGGGACAAGGACCTTACTGAACAGGATATACATAAAGTAAAAATTCCGAAAAAGATGCTGCTCGGCATGCTCAACCAGATGGCGCTGATGATGCGTGCAGGCGTTTCCATAACGACGGCTACAGAGGCTACAGACGTCATGATAAGCAGCCAGAAAGACAAAGCCATGAAGAAAATTCTTCAGGAGATACGGCAGAACCTGCTTAACGGCTCCACTATTTCCGCTTCAATGTCAAAATTTAAGGCATTCCCTGAGATTATAGTGAGCATGATACGCTCGGGTGAAGAAAACGGCCACCTTGATGTAGCTTTCGACAGGTGCGCATCGCTGCAGGAAAAGGGCATGACGCTTAAAGCCAAGCTTCGCGGCGCGCTTATCTACCCCTGCATACTTCTTTGCCTCACCATAGCCCTCGTCATCATAATGAACATATTCGTCTTTCCGAGCTTTGCCAACATCTTCCGCTCATTCGGCGCGCAGCTCCCGGCCCTAACAAAGGGCGTAATGGCGTTTTCAAATTTCTTAATCCATCAGTGGTATATAATTGTAGGCATTATCGTCGCTATTATTGCCGGGTATAAAATTGCCCGCCATGTTTCGAAGAGCTTTGTTGTGCATTCTGACGCGGGCAAACTGAAGTTTCCGCTGTTCGGGAATATAAACCGTTTTTCACTTCTCGCGCGCTTCTGCCGCATAATGTCGTCGCTGATAGACGCCGGCGTCAACGTCGTACGCTCACTTCAAATATCACGAAATACCGTGCCGAACAGTGCAATTCAAGCGCAGCTCAACCAGGTAATCGAAGACGTAAAAGTAGGCGTGCCCATCAACGCCTCAATGGCGCGCTTCCCGACGTTCGACTCTTTGTTTGTATCAATGATAAAAGCGGGCGAAGAATCCGGCATGCTTGGCAATTCATTTAAAAAGCTTGCCGACCTCTATGGAAAACGCGCAGACGAAAGCATTAAACAGATGATGTCCCTTATGGAGCCAATCATGATAATCATCGTCGGCGTAATTGTAGGGATAGTTATAATTTCAATCGTTATGCCAATGTTTGGCATATACAGCATCATAAAATAAGACGTTCAGCCTCCGTCAAACCGGAGGCTGTATTTTTTTGAGATGCAATATCAGCTTTTACCGGTTTTACGCGCGACAATTTTTCAACGAAGCGGCACTTTCTTCATGTGACTTTGAAATTAAAAAAATCCGAGGCAGCCATACCAAAAGGTAACAGCATACTCGGATTTTCATTGGCCGACCTGCGGCAACAGTTTCAATTTTTTACCTGAAAAGCTCCTGCACGTCATCGAAAAGCTCTCCGACCGAACGCAGCCTTTTGTTGGCGCGGTGCTTGAAGCCGTGGTCGTTTTTAGCCATTCTGCTGCCCACGGCGGCAATGGCGGCACCGGCAACAATGCCTGCGCCAATTCCTTTCATAAATCCAACTGCCTGCTGGCGCATATTATACATCCTCCAAATACAGTTAATCCTGCGAATAATCTTCGCTACGTTCATCATTCTGCCCCTTTCACACAGAAATATTTTGAAAAAGTCTTGCATCAATAAATAAACCGCTCTAAACTGCCTAAAATACCGTCAAAGCATTTAACGCGAGCTGCAAAAGTTATACCTGCCAGTTATTTTGCACATATATGCTTCCTATAAAAGTCTTTCCTGTTTTTTCAGCCGGATTCCGGTAATTTTTTCTATCTCCTGCAATGGATATAAGTAGCTGGCCAGCCGGCTTTATTGCGGCAGTGCATTATTGTTTTCAGCAAGCCGAAAAAACCTGCATCAGCATTACACAGCCAAAGCGTGGGTGTGGCTTCCCCGCCGGCAAATAAATGATAAAATTTTAACCAAGTGGCTGAAAGCGCCTAATTTGCCTGCCTTACGGCTTGAAAAAGGAGAAAAACAGTTGTATAATTCTTGTTAGATTGTTAGAAAGTAAACAAGCAAAAATCACATAAAAAGGGAGCGCTTTTATGAATTATCTTAACAAAAAAACCGTGGAAGATATTGATGTCGCTGGGAAAAGAGTCCTCGTCCGCTGTGATTTTAACGTTCCGCTTGACGACAAAGGCAACATTACAGACCCTAAGCGCATCAATGCAGCTATGAAGACTATCAGCTACCTCATCGACCACAAGGCAAAAGTTATCCTCTGCTCGCATCTCGGCCGTCCAAAGGGCCAGGTAAACATGAAGTATTCACTTGCGCCTGTAGCCGCTTACCTAAGCAAGGCGCTCGGCCGTGAAGTGAAGCTTGCAAAGGATGTCACCGGCGAAAGCGCAAAGAGCATTGCCTCTTCGCTTAAAGAAGGAGACGTCGAACTGCTCGAAAACGTCCGCTTTGACAAGCGCGAGGAACAGAACGACCCCGGTTTCGCAAAAGAGCTCGCTTCACTTGCCGACATATACGTCAATGATGCGTTCGGCACGGCACACCGCGCACATGCATCTACGGCAGGTGTTGCAAAGTACCTTCCGGCTGTATGCGGCTTTCTGATTCAGAAGGAAATAACCATCATGGGCAAGGCCCTGTCAAACCCGAAACGCCCGTTTATTGCAATTCTGGGCGGTGCGAAGGTCTCTGACAAAATCGGAGTTATCAAAAACCTTCTCGACAAAGTCGATACGCTGATTATCGGCGGCGGCATGGCCTACACTTTCCTTAAAGCCCTCGGCAACCCGATAGGCACCTCCATCTGCGAAAACGACAAGGTTGACCTCGCAAAGGAAATACTTGGAAAAGCAAAAGAGAAGAACGTCTCACTGCTCCTCCCTGTTGACAATATCATCGGTCGCGAATACAAAGCCGACACCGTCAATATGCGCATTTATTCCGACAGTATCCCTGACGGATGGATGGGGCTCGACATCGGCGACAAAACGCAGGAGCTTTTCGCAAAGACAATTGTCGGTGCAGGAACAGTTGTGTGGAACGGCCCAATGGGTGTAAGTGAATGGGAACATTTCGCAACCGGCACAACGGCAGTTGCACAGGCTGTTGCAGACAGCGGCGCGATTTCGATTATCGGCGGCGGCGATTCCGCAGCAGCGATTGAAAAACTCGGCTTTGCAGACAAGATGACACATATCTCCACAGGCGGCGGTGCTTCCCTTGAATTTCTCGAAGGCAAAGAGCTGCCAGGCATTGCATGCCTTAATGACAAATAAACAGTTAACATCACGGGGCGGATCTTTCGTCCCTGTTTTAAATTTAGAAAGGGTTTGAGAATCTTGAATAAACAGCTTAGAAAAGCAGTTATTGCAGGAAACTGGAAGATGAATAAAACCCCGGCAGAAGCAAAAGTCTTGATTGAAGGCATAAAGCCGCTCGTTAAAGGCGCAAAGTGCGGCGTTGTTGTCTGCGTCCCTTATGTTGACCTTCCTACTGTGCTTGAGGCCGCGAAGGGAACAAACATCGGCGTTGGCGCAGAAAACTGCCACTGGGAAAGCTCAGGCGCCTTTACAGGCGAGATTTCCGCTCCCATGCTTACTTCCATGGGCGTGCAGTACGTAATTATCGGCCACAGCGAGCGCAGAACTTATTTCGGAGAAACAGACAAGACGGTAAACAAGCGCATACGCGCAGCACTCAATGCCGGCCTTAATGTAATTCTCTGCGTCGGCGAATCTCTGGAGCAGCGCGAGCAGGGCATTACAAAAGAGCTCGTAGCCATGCAAACAAAAATTGCCCTCGGCGGCGTGACAAAAGAAGAAATGAAAAAAATAATCATCGCTTATGAGCCTATATGGGCAATAGGCACAGGCAAAACCGCTACTGCCCAGCAGGCAAATGAGGTCTGCGCAGCTATACGCTCAACAGTTGCCGGCCTTTACGGAAAAGGCACTGCAGATGCGCTTACAGTGCAGTACGGCGGTTCCATGAACCCGAAGAACGCCGCTGAGCTTCTCGCACAGCCTGATGTCGACGGCGGCCTTATTGGCGGAGCTTCCCTGCGCCCTGCGGACTTTGCGGCTATCGTAAAAGCTGCAAGTGTCTGACTGCAGTTTTAATTGTACAAGCTTGTTTTTTAAGGGCAGCGCAAAATGTGCGGCCTAAATCATACCCAAATATTAAAGGATCCATTCTTCTATAAAGTTTTTCGCAGGGCTTTCTGCAAAAAGTCCCTGAAAGGAGTTCCGCTTATGAAAAAGCCTCTTATATTAATAATAATGGATGGTTTCGGAATCGGCACGGATTACGGCAATGCCATAAAAGCGGCAAAGAAGCCAAACCTC
Organism: Ruminococcaceae bacterium UBA1036; assembly: GCA_002316805.1. Classification (GTDB taxonomy): domain Bacteria; phylum Bacillota; class Clostridia; order Oscillospirales; family Acutalibacteraceae; genus Thermocaproicibacter. The sequence continues at coordinate 25,300 of DCEF01000004.1, read as the reverse complement.
GACAGCCTGTTTGCTAAAAACCCTGTTACAAAAATCGGCGCTTCCGGCCTTGCCGTCGGTCTGCCCGACGGGCAGATGGGCAATTCCGAAGTCGGCCATACCAATATCGGCGCAGGCCGTGTAGTCTATCAGGACCTTACCCGGATAACGAAGTCAACTGAAGACGGCAGCTTTTACAAAAACCCCGCGTTTGTGGATGCAATGGACAAGGCCGCAAAAGGCGGCAAAGCACTTCACATTCTCGGCTTGCTGTCAGACGGCGGCGTCCACAGCCACAACTCACACCTTTACGCATTGCTGAAGATGGCAAAACAGCACGGGTGCAAAAAGGTTTATGTGCATGCGTTCCTCGATGGGCGTGACGTGCCGCCGTCTTCCAGCAAAGGTTATGTTGAAGACTGCATGAAACAGATGAAGGAAATCGGCGTTGGCCAGATTGCGACCGTAATGGGCCGCTATTATGCCATGGACCGCGACAACCGTTGGGAGCGTGTTGAAAAAGCATACGCTGCGATGGTCTACGGCGAAGGTGTCCAGGCTTCCGATCCAGTCCAAGCTGTTGAAAACTCATACAAAAACAAAGTTACAGATGAATTTGTCATTCCGGCCGTATGTGCCAAAGGCGCCACGGTGCAGCCCGGTGATTCCGTAATCTTCTATAATTTCCGTCCGGACCGTGCGCGTGAAATAACCCGCACATTTGTTGACCCTGACTTTAATGGATTCGTACGCAAGAAGGGCTTCTTCCCGCTTAATTTCGTGTGCATGACCCAGTATGACGCAACAATGCCAAACGTAGACATTGCGTTCCGCCCGGAAAAGCTTAATAACACTTTTGGCGAATATATCTCAAACAATGGCCTTACACAGCTGCGCATAGCGGAAACAGAAAAATACGCCCATGTTACCTTCTTCTTTAACGGCGGCGTCGAAAAGGCTTACCCGGGCGAAGAACGTGCGCTTATCCATTCGCCAAAGGTCGCAACATATGACCTGCAGCCCGAGATGAGCGCTTACCTTGTAACCGACGAGCTCCTTAAGCGCATTGACAGCGGCAAATATGACGTGATTATTCTTAATTTTGCAAACTGCGACATGGTCGGCCACACAGGCATCTTCGACGCGGCAAAGGCGGCAGTTGAGACTGTTGACAAGTGCGTCGGCAAAGTTGTGGACGACATACTTAAGCACAACGGCGTCGCCCTCATCACAGCCGACCATGGCAACGCCGAGCAAATGCTCGCAAAAGATGGCACACCGTTTACCGCACACACCACAAACCTTGTCCCGTTCTGTGTTGTCGGCTATCCATGCAAGCTGCGCGAAGGCGGAAAACTTGCAGATATCGCGCCAACAATGCTGAAGATTCTCGGCCTGCACCAGCCTCCTGAAATGACCGGCAAGAGTATTATCGAATAACTGAATTTATATTCGCTCAGTTCACAAATATATCTTCCTAAAAGCGGCATATGCCTATGAAAGGCATATGCCGCTTTTTCTGGCAGCTGCAAAAATAACAAAGCTGTAGCTTTATTGAAAAGGTGTGTAAAAAATGTTAGAATAAAAATAGTAAAAAGGGAGAATTTGCTCAGGGGGAATATATGTGAAAATGAAGCGTGCTGCCGCCTTTGCCCTTGCAGCAGCTATAATGTTTTCCTTTTCCGCCTGCAAAATCGGCGGAAGCAAAGGTGCCAACAAAACAATAAACTACAGCCTTTCCGCCGAGCCCGCTACGCTTGACCCGCAGATTGCTACAGATGAAGCTTCCATAACAGTTGTTCAGGCATTGTTTGAAGGCCTTACGAGGCTTGACGCCAACCTGACCCCCCAGCCGGGTGTCGCTTCTTCCTGGGAACACAATTCAGGCAGCACACAGTTTACGTTCCATCTGCGCCCAGATGCAAAATGGTCATCTAAAAAGTATGGCCCTGTTACTGCAGATGATTTTGTTTACGCGTTCCAGCGGGCGCTCGACCCCAAAACAGGTTCTGGCACCTGCACGCAGATGTACTGCATAAAAAATGCAAAGGCTATACATGACGGGAAGCTTCCAGTCAGTTCGCTCGGTGTAAAAGCAAGCGATGCAAAAACGCTTGTCGTCGTGCTTGAGTCTTCATGCCCGGATTTTCCAAAACTTACGGCGCAGTGTGTATACATGCCGTGCAATAAAAAGTTTTTTCAGGAAACGGCCGGCCATTATGGCCTCGAAACGAACCACCTGCTCGGCAATGGGCCGTTCCGCATAGATGGCGCCTATGGCTGGGAGCACGGAAAATATATTAACCTTGCCCGTTCAAGCACTTACATAGGCAAAGCTGCCCCCAAGCCATCTGCTGTAGACTTCAGCATTGGCACAGTAAACCAGTCCAATTCAGTTTCTACCCTTAAAAATCAGACAGTTGATGCGGCGCCTATAAGCTCTTCTCAGGCTGATTCCGCAAAATCCATCGGGTGCACACTCGCTTCAGTGCAGGACACCACATTGATCCTGTGTTTCAACACAAAGTCGTCCGCCTTCAGCAGCCAGAATGTACGCTGTGCATTCGCCAAGGCAATCAACCGTTCCGCTGTCATGTCACATCTTCCCGGCAACTCGGCAGCAGCTAACAGCATCTTGCTTCCAGATACTATGGTCGACGGCCGTAATTACAGCGATATTTCAGGCGGCCCGTTTTATCTAAAAGAAAATGCCAAGGAAGCCTGCAGGCTGTATTCTTCTGCAGGCGGTAATGTTTCGGCAACGGTGCTTTGCCAGGACGACAGCAGCGTTAAATTGATGCTCAATGAAATGATAACATCATGGAACAGCCGGTTCAGCAATTATTTTAACATGAAACCGCTTAGCCTTAACAGCCTTCAAAGCCAGGTAAAGTCAGGCAGTTACGACGCAGCTATCATACCAATTAAACCTTCAGACAACAGGCCTGATAATTTGCTTTCCATTTTTACAGGAAATTCTTCAAATAACCCATCGCAGTTTAAAGATGCGTATTATGATTCGCTGCTTTCCAACGCACAGTCTAAAAGCGGGAAAGATGCGGCCGCTTCATACGCTGCCGCCGAAAAGTACTTAAATGATCAGGCGGTAATTTATCCGCTCTGCTATGAAAAAAGCTTTTACGCTGTTGCAAAAGGCGTAAGCGGCATTATTTTTCGTCCATACGGCGGCGGCCCTGACTTTATAAACGCTATCAAGGGTTGAGATCCTAAATATACTGTGTTACAGCATTGATTCTGGTAAATTTCGTTTTTATCATGAATCCCGGTAATTAACAGCAGGCCAATGCAAAATAATTCGCGAAAGCAGGAAATAGTAGCAATGCACTTAATGGATTCATTTAATAAATTTGCATCAAAATGGATGCCACTTATTGTAATTGCGGCACTATGCGTAGGTGTTTCATTTTCTAAGCAAATAAACAGGCTTACATTTCTCGTGCCATATATATTCGCATTTATGACATTTACAGGTACGCTACAGTCAAGCTTCCGGCAATTAGTAGGCGTCGTAAAAAAGCCTATGCCGCTTATCGCTTCTATTGTAACACTTCATATAATAATGCCGCTGATTGCCCTCGGGGTTGGGACACTGCTCTTCCATGGGAAATCATATTTCATAGTGGGGATAGTGCTTGAGTTTGTTGTGCCATCAGCTGTAGCGAGTTTAATGTGGAACAGCATTGCAGGCGGCAACCCGTCGCTTATGCTCTCCATAGTCCTTCTTGATACGCTGGCAGCGCCGTTTGTCATCCCGCTCAGCCTGCGCATCCTCGTTGGAGCCAACGTTTCAATCAACGTGGCAGGCATGATGCATGACCTTATCCTTATGATTGCCGTGCCAGCTGTTGCAACTATGGCCATGAACCAGTTTACAGGCGGCAAGGCTGGCAAGAAACTTGCGCCTGTGCTTGCACCTTACGGAAAAATCGCACTCATTCTGATTATCACCATCAATTCCACTCAAATTGCAGGGTTTATACTTCACATGACACCGATGCTTTTCGAAATTGCGGGCACGATACTGGCGCTTGCAGTTTTAGGTTACCTGCTCGGCTGGCTTCTGGGGTATCTGCTGCATCAGGATACAAGCATCGTTGTGTCGATGACATTGGGCAGTGGAATGCGCAACATCAGCGCAGGCGCTGTTATTGCCGCAGCATACTTTTCCGCCGAAACCATGTTTCCCGTTATAGTCGGCACACTTTTCCAGCAGCTGCTTGCATCTATCTTTTCCCGTCTTCTTTCAATGCCGCATGGGAAAAAGAAAACAGCCGCAACAATGTAAAATCAGCTGCGTCTGTAAGCGTATTTATATAAGATGGTGCGGCTTTGAAAAGTCTTCCACTGGAATAATATCATCAAAAACATAATAGTCTTTTCGTGTTATCCGGCGGTCAATATGCCGCGAGCCAAAAAACCATTTCTTGTAGTCAACCTGCTTCATCAGCCAGCCAAGGTAAGTATCGAGCCTGTTCCGATTTTCTTCCTGCGGTTTCCCGTGTACAGAATAGAGGTTAGGTGGAGGCTCATGCGTAAAAATATAATCCACCTTATAATCGTAGGCTCGCAGGTTTTCCATACCCTCGCGCATTTCCAGCTCATTTGGCAGCTCACACGGCCACCACCTTCTTGCAGTTATCCGCATTTCTTTGTCACTGCTCTCGCCGCCGCCGAAAGTAAAAATCCTTTTATCATCGATTTCATAGACCTGCCCCCGCATCAAATGGTACAGGTTACCGCAGATATGATGTACTTTTCCCCCATGCCACTCTTCAAGCGGGTATCGGTTGAGAAGGTCAAAATTTTCGTGAGTCCCATCAATAAACAACACCTTATATTTTCTGCTTCCGATTTTTTTAAGGTTCTTTTCTTCCCTTTTGCCTCCGTCCCAGATAAATCCAAAATCTCCGCAGACAATAAGTACATCATTTTTCCTAAGCCTGCGCAGTTTCGAATCCTGGAACCGGTCCATTTCATCATGGATGTCTCCGGTTACATAAATCACTCTGCTTTCCCCCAAATCATACCTGTGCCACAACATGTTAGAGGATTATTATAAAAAACGCTGCTTTATATTCCCATTAAATTCTGCTATACTGATAGAAAGTCAGTAGTTTGGCTACTACTTTTATAATAGCACATCGGAGGAAAAAATTCCATGAAAAAAAGGTTTATTGCGCTTTTTTCTGCTGTTTTACTGACTGCAGGCATACTTTTCGCACCTGCAAAAGCACAGGCGGCAAATTTCAATATAAATTTTCCAATTAACAGCGAAGCGGTTGAACTCGTAAATCTTGACACAGGTTCGGCCGTTTATTCAAAAAATCCGAATGAAAAACGCGAACCGGCTTCACTTACTAAGATTATGACATATATAATCACGGCAGAACATATTAAAGACCTGAAAGGCACAAAAATAACTGTATCCAAAAAAATATTAGATGAGCTTTCTGGCACAGGAAGTTCTATGGCTGGGATTAAAGTCGGCGACATAGCTACAGCATACCAGCTTTTAAACTGTATGATGATTCCTTCAGGCAACGATGCTGCACTGACGCTTGCCGATTATGTTGGCGGCGGCAATGTAAGCAAATTTGTAGATATGATGAACCAGAAAGCTAAACTTCTTGGCTGCACAAATACCCATTTTACCAATCCTCACGGGCTGCATGATCCAAACCACTACACATGTGCGGCAGACCTTGTGAAAATCACGCGGTACGCTATGGCGCTGCCCTATTTCATGCAGATTTGTTCAGAAACGAGCTATACCTATAAGCCGGTTGGAGGGCCTGACGCCGGCAAAGACTCTGACCTTTGCACCACAAACCGCATGATGCTAAACAGCGACCATAAATATTATTATGTGTATGCTAAAGGAATTAAAACCGGGCATACAGATGAATCTGGCTACTGCCTCGTTTCCACCGCATCTGCTGACGGTTACAGATATCTCTGTGTGACACTTGGCTCTCCTTCCATAGATAAAGCCGGTAATGAAATCGATACACATGGTGAAATGATCGACTCGCGAAATCTTTACCGCTGGGCGCTAACAACTTTCGAACTTAAAAAAATAGTAGGCCCAAACGACACTGTTGGTGAAGTTAGCCTCAAGTACGCCTGGAATAAGGATAAACTGCGTCTGCAACCTGAAAAGAGCTACTCGGCACTTCTGCCTAAAAGTGTAAATACAAGCAGCGTTATAATAACAAAGAACGTGCCCAATTCTGTCAGCGCACCTGTTAAAAAAGGGCAGGTTGTAGGCACAGCAACGCTAAGCTACGCCAACCAGAAGCTCACTACTATTAATCTTGTCGCCAGCGAATCGGTAGACCGCAGCGAGCTGCTTCATACTGGCGGTGTGATAGGGATGATCTTTTCGTCGGTATGGTTCCGTGTCATTGCCGCCATCGTTATTTTGCTTGTAGCCATATACATTGTCTTTGCCATTATCTACAACCGCAAGCGTAAAAATCTTCGCAAGGTAAAAAAATACAGGAGGATGTAAACTCCACAAACCAGCAGACATGAAAAGCCCCTGACGTAAAACAAACCGTCAGGGGCTTTTAGTATTTAGTTAAGCAGAATTACTTTAACTCTACTTCTGCGCCGGCCTTTACAAGCTTATCCTTCATGGAATCAGCGTCTTCTTTGGAAACGCCTGCTTTAATTGTCTTCGGTGCAGCGTCAACAAGATCCTTTGCATCCTTAAGGCCAAGGCCAGTGATGTCGCGGACAACTTTGATTACCTGAATCTTCTGCTGGCCAATGCTCTTCAGCACAACGTCAAAAGAGCTCTTCTCTTCTTCAGCTGGTGCAGCATTTGCAGCCGGTGCAGCAACTGCTACCGGAGCAGCAGCAGAAACACCAAATTCATCTTCGAGAGCTTTTACGAGTTCAGAAAGCTCCAAAACAGTAAGTGACTTTACATCTTCAACCAGTTTATCAACTTTTTCAGACATAATCAGAACCTCCATCTTAATATTTTTATTACGCAGATTTTTTCTCTTTTTCAGCAATTGCATTGAGTGCAACTACCAGGCCTTTAATAGTGCCATTCAGCACAGTTACGAGGCCAGTAATAGGTCCGTTGAGGCCACGGACAACTTCGGAAAGCAGTACGTCTTTCGGCGGCAGTTTAGCAAGCTGTTTGATTTCATCAACACTAACGGCTTTGCCATCAATAAATCCTGCCTTAACAGCAAAGCTCTTATTCTTATCAGCATAGCCCTGCAGGATTTTCGCAGGTGCAACGTAATCCTCAGAGTTAATTGCAACTGCGGTCGTGCCTTGAAGAACCGAAGCGGTGTCAATCCCCTCGATGCCAGCTTTTTCAATAGCACGGCTAAGCAGTGTGTTTTTAACTACTTTGTACGTGCTGCCTGATTCACGCAGCTCTTTGCGCAGCTTTGTGTCATCTGCAACATTAATGCCTTTATAATCTACAATAACGCCGGTATGCGCTGTTTTCAGCGCTTCTGTAATGTCTGAAACTGCCTGTTCCTTTTCTTCCAAAACTTTTTTGCTTGGCAAATTAAATTCACCCCCTTTGCAGTGCAATAAAAAAGAGCCTTTTCCACTGCCGCAGAAAAGGCTCTTAAAATACACCTGTACAAAAAGGCCTCATTCTCGGCAGGCGGAAAATCCATTGTGCATAAGCACCTGCTGTCTATGAACGAAAACACAAAATCTATAATTTATTATATCACGTTTTTAGGGATCCGTCAAATCAACCGCCGACTTTGCCAGGGTTAATGCGTACACCCGGGCCCATTGTGGATGCAACAACACATGAGCGGACATACTGCCCTTTGGCAGCCGCAGGTTTTGCCTTAACAATAGCACTGAGCAAAGCGTTAAAATTCTCAACAAGCTTATCTTTGCCGAAAGACACTTTACCAATCACGCAGTGGATGATGTTGGACTTATCAAGGCGGTACTCAATTTTACCTGCTTTTGCTTCCTTAATAGCCTTGCCAATATCGCGCGTAACAGTGCCTGCCTTCGGGTTAGGCATAAGGCCGCGTGGTCCAAGTATACGGCCAAGGCGTCCAACAAAGCCCATCATGTCTGGTGTTGTCACAAGCACATCAAAATCCAACCAGTTTTCGCTCTGGATTTTTTTGATCATGTCTTCTGCACCGACGAAATCTGCACCGGCCTCCTGTGCCTGTTTAGCGGCATCGCCCTTGCAGATGGCAAGCACACGAACTTTTTTACCTGTGCCGTTCGGCAGAACGATAACCCCGCGCACCTGCTGGTCAGCATGGCGGCTGTCTACACCGAGTTTTACATGGACTTCAACGCTTTCATCAAATTTCTTTGTTCCGGTTTTTACGCACAAGTCAAGTGCATCTTCCGGATCATAAAATTTCTTATGGTCGATCAGCTTTGCGCCGTCAACATATTTCTTACCGTGTTTCATAGGTTTTCCTCCCTGTCAAGTGGTAAAATCGGATTGCAAGTTCCTCCCACCGGGACTAAAATGAATGTTCAGCTCCATAATCAGTCTTCGACTTCAACGCCCATGCTGCGTGCTGTTCCTGCAACCATGCTCATGGCTGCTTCTACTGACGCTGCATTCAGGTCAGGCATTTTTGTCTCTGCGATTTTCTTAACCTGTTCCTTGGTGATTTTTGCAACTTTTGTTTTGTTCGGCTCACCTGAAGCCTTATCAATACCGCATGCTTTTTTAATCAAAACAGCCGCAGGCGGAGTTTTAGTAACAAAAGTAAAAGAGCGGTCTGCATAAACCGTTATGATGACCGGTATAATCATTCCGGCCTGGCTCTTCGTGCGCTCATTAAATTCTTTCGTAAATGCCATTATGTTGACACCGTGCTGGCCAAGTGCAGGTCCAACCGGCGGTGCCGGAGTTGCCTTCCCGGCAGGTATCTGAAGCTTGATTAAGCCCGTAACTTTTTTCTGTGCCATTTTTTGACGCACCTCCAAAATTCGTGGTAGCTGGCGGAATTGCTGCCTGTTTGCACCAATTCCTCCCACAGGGGCAATGCCCCTTCTCACAAGGCGGGCAAATGCCCGCCGTTTGAAAATTATTCGATTGCTTCGGCCTGGTTGAGCTCGAGTTCTACCGGTGTTTCACGCCCAAACATGGAAACAGTCACACACACATGGTTTTTCTCTTTGTCAACCTCTTTTACTACGCCGACAAAGCCCTCCAACGGCCCATCGATAATCTTTACGGAATCCCCAACTTCGTAGGAAACCTCAATTTCCTTCTTCTCGACCCCAAGCCTTGCTACCTCTTCATCAGTTAAGGGAATCGGTTTAGATGACGGACCCACAAAGCCTGTGCAACCGCGGATATTACGGACAATATACCATGAATCATCCGTAAGTATCATCTTTACAAAGACGTACCCCGGAAAGAGTTTCCGCTCAACGTCACGCTGTTTATTATCCTTTATCTCCGTAACGGTCTCCGTCGGCACAATGACCTGCTGGATAAGGTCCTGGAAATGGCGGTTTTCTACCGTCTTCTGCAGATTGGAGGCAACCTTGTTCTCATACCCGGAATAGGTATGCACAACATACCATTTTGCTTCTTCAGACAAAAAGAGTTCCTCCATTCACATCAAAATTATTTTGCAACGCTCATAATCAAACCAAGCAGATTGACAAGCAGAGTATCAAGGCCAAACACAAATAGCCCAATCACGACAATAGCAACAAGCACCACTCCGGTATTGCGGAATACGGATTTCGGTGTGGGCCATACAATTTTTTTAATTTCGCCCTTCGTGTCGCGGAAAAATTTAGAAATGTTTCTGCCGGTTCTGACAAAAAAGTTTTCTTTTTTCACTTTTTCTGCTTTTTCGGCCATAAACTTTTCCCCTCCGTCCGGATTATTTAGTCTCGCGATGGAGAGTATGCTTCTTGCAGAATCTGCAATACTTTCTCATCTCGAGCCTGTCCGGATCATTTTTCTTGTTTTTCATCGTGTCATAATTGCGCTGTTTGCACTCTGTGCAAGCCAATGTTACTTTCACTCTCATAACGGCACCTCCCGTTGCGCGGAAATTTATTAGCCTCTTTCGGGGCTGCGGCCTCCCTCGCTAATAAAAGGTTACAAAAAAATAACCCCTTTACCGAGGTATAATCAGTCTAACACACCACGCAAAATATGTCAAGCTTTTTATATTTCAGTTGATATTTTATCACATATGAGGAATACAAAGCCAATACGGCTATGCTGCCCAGCAAAACATTACTTACTGAGCTCATTAAGGGTATCGGCCATAATCTTCTTACGCTTTTTCTTCTTTTCCGGTTTTACTTTTTTGCCCTTCATTTTTAGCCCTGCTTTATAGCCTTTAGCAAGTTCAGTACTAAAAAGCGGCTTTATATTTCCAATTGCCCGCTCGCTCAACCCATTAAGCAGAACGATGGTAATAACTGAGCGTACGTCCATATCTCCGCTTACATACATTTCGTTGAGAAGGGAGCAGCAGCGGTTGATAGCATTGTGATCCGCCCCTTCTGAGCACAGCGCCTCGAGTTTCGGCAGTAGTTTGCTGCGGGCAAAAACGACCGCACGCACACCGCTGTAAATTTTACGCTCTTCGTTCAAAGCTTCTTTCAGTTCCGGAAATACGCCCACAAACCGGTTAAAAAAGAAAATCGGATCCACATTGTCGTCGTCGTCTTTCCTGTGCTTTTTCTTGCGGACGGAAGTAATCTGAACAGGGCCGCGTATCGTCTCAATAAAATCATTAGCAATATTCTCGGCATCATCTGGCGTGTCTGTTTCCGGGTCAAACAGCCACATTGAGACAGACTTCCATTTGCCGTCCGGCACGCCATCACTCGCACCGCATGCGCGCAGTTCAAAGCGTTTCCGGCTTTCAAGATAGAAAACGCCATAAGCTGCATCACTTGATGAGAATACCGCAGATTTGCCATCTTTTTCAGGTTCCTTTTCCTCAAGCCTGTGGTATCCAAGGCCTTTCAGCAATGTGCTGATTTTGTCTATGACAAGTTTAAACGCGTCATTTTCCAAAGTTACAGTCACTCCCCCGTTTCCGGCTCCTGCCGGTGCCATATGATTGGTAGAAACAAATCAAAGCGATATATTATTATACTACACAAACAGTTTTTTGTCATCACATTTTATGATGTGATAACCTTCCTGTAAAGTTAATCTGGAGCCAGATAAAAACAGTTAACGAAGCCTACTGCCATCACGAAATTACTTTTAACTCTTTTGTATCATGGTTCAAAACTTCACACCCTGTTTCAGTTACAAGGACAAGGTCTTCAATACGTACGCCGACTTCGCCCTCTACATAAATTCCTGGTTCTATTGAAAATGTCATGCCTGGTTTTACTTCATCGCGGTTGGAGCTTGAAACGTCACCGTTTTCATGGACTTCTATCCCTATGGAGTGCCCAAGGCGGTGTGTAAATTCTTTACCATATCCCGCTTTTTTTATAACGTCCCGGGCAGTACGGTCAATGTCACAAAACCTTACCCCCGGATGTATCATTGCTTCAGCTGCCCGGTTCGCTTTAAGCACAATGCCGTAAACCTCTTTTGCATGGCTTGAAACACTGCGGTAGAAAAATGTTCGCGTCATATCTGAGCAGTAGCCGTCTTTGCGGCACCCAACGTCAATCAAAACGCAGTCACCGTCTTTAAGCGGTGTGTCATCCGGTGTATGGTGCCCTTCCGCCGCATTTTTTCCAAATGCAACAAGCGGTGGAAATGAGTATCCGTCAGCGCCAAGCCTACGGTATATCTTCTCCATCGGCTCAGCCACCTGCCGCTCTGTTACACCTGGCTTTATAAGTTTTACAAATTCTTTCATTGCCATATCATTGATTTCTGATGCTTTGCGCATCATTCCCTGCTCTTGATCATCTTTGCACGCGCGCTCATTGTCAACGCAATCAGATGCAAGGGCATAATCCGCAGCTGCCTTTTTTTCCATCAGCGGCAGCAGGAAGCGTGCTGGAAAATTTTTATCGACTCCTAAAGTTGTGCTATGGTCTATATAACTGCTCAAAATGTTTAAGTAGTCATCCGAATCCGAAAAACGCACTTTTTCGACTCCAAGGTCTTCAGGAACCGTAAAAAGGTCATTTATAAAGATTTTATGGTTGCCATCACGGTTCAAATAAAGGGCCAGCAGACGTTCCCCAGGGATAATCAGGCACCCAGTAAGGTAAAAAATATTCGATGGTGAACTAATAATCATTTGCTTTAGTCCCTTTTGCCCCATATTTTGCAGTACACGGTTGACTCTTTTCACGTTCAATTCAAACGCTTCTTTCTAATTGTCTATAAATTTTGTAGATGTTTATTTCTCTCCCCTTCGCCGTCAAAAAGGCTGCAAGCAACGAAATGGTTCTTGCTTACCTCTTTCAGCTCAGAGTTGAATTTTTTGCATTTGTCTGCTTCTTTAAAGCAGCGCGAGCAGAATCGGCATCCTTCCGGCGGGTCTATCGGGCTTGGGACATCGCCTTTCAGCTCAATGCGGTGGCGCCGTTTTGTAGGGTCAATTGAAGGAATTGCAGAAAGCAGCGCCTGCGTATAAGGGTTCAGCGGATTATGGTAAAGCTCGTTTTTAGGTGCAATTTCCATCAGTTTACCAAGGTACATAACGCCTACCCGATCGCTTATGTGCTTTACAACACTCAGCCCATGTGCAATAAACAGGTATGTAAGGCCAAATTCGCTTTTAAGGCTTTCGAGCAGGTTAAGTACCTGTGCCTGAATGGAAACATCAAGCGCCGAAACAGGCTCATCGCAGACAATCAGCTTAGGTTCAACAGCAAGCGCACGCGCTATGCCTATGCGCTGGCGCTGCCCGCCAGAAAACTCATATGGGTAACGGTTGCGGTAATTACTGGAAAGCCCAACGCAGTTTAAAAGCTCATTCACCCTTTTTTCAACTTCGTTTTTAGGGCGCAGATGATTAATAATAATAGGTTCCGCAATAATGTCGCCTACTGTCATGCGCGGATTAAGCGATGCGTACGGGTCTTGAAAAATAAGCTGTATATCCTTGCAGTACTGCCGGCGTTCCTTCCTTGGCAGTGAAGTTAAGTCTATTCCATTATATATGATTTTCCCCGCAGTTGGCGTATACAGGCCAACAATCATTTTACCTATTGTGCTTTTGCCGCATCCTGATTCGCCCACAAGGCCAAACGCCTCGCCTTTCTTAATCTGGAAGGAAACATCATCAACAGCTTTAAGCACAGATGTTGTCTTGCCAAAAAAGTTTTTACTGACGGTAAAATATTTTTTTAGGTGCTGGACATCGAGTAAAACTTCGTCGCTCATTTCTCTGCCTCCCCATTTTGGTACAAAAAGCAGCGCACCATGTGGTCACCGACTTTACGGAGCTCTGGTTTGCGCTGACGGCAGACTTCCATGCATTTGTCACAGCGGTCGCTGAAAGGGCATCCGTTTGGCATATGCATTGGATTAGGCACCATGCCTTTTATCATATAAAGCGGGTCCGTGCTTTCGTCATCCAGCCGCGGGATTGACTTTAAAAGGCCGAGTGTATACGGGTGCAGCGGTTTTGCAAAAAGGGACTTTACTTCGGCACTCTCTACAATCTGGCCACAGTACATTACGACAACGCGGTCCGCAGCTTCCGCCACAACACCAAGGTCATGCGTAATCAACATCACTGCCATATTGAATTTTTTTCTCATGTTATACAGCAATTCCAGTATCTGTGCCTGTATGGTCACATCGAGCGCCGTAGTTGGTTCATCCGCGATCAGCAAATCCGGGCTGCATGCAAGTGCCATCGCAATCATAACACGCTGCCTCATGCCGCCGCTCATCTGGTGGGGGTAGTCGTTTGCACGCTCTTCCGGTGATGGGATGCCCACTGTACGCAGCATTTCTACCGTACGGTCGAATGCTTCTTTTTTACTAACGGTTTTGTTATGGGTCATAATGCTTTCCATGATCTGGTCTTTAATGCGGTACACCGGGTTAAGGCTTGTCATCGGCTCCTGAAAAATCATACTTATTTTATCACCTTTAATGGCACGCATCTCATTTTCCGATTTTTTCAGAAGGTCTTCCCCGCGGTATAAAATCTGGCCTTTTGTCACCCTGCCATTGCCTGGCAGGAGACCCATAATCGAGAGCGATGTTACACTCTTTCCAGAGCCGGATTCTCCAACTACAGCGAGTATCTCGCCTTCATTAACATGAAAGCTAAGGCCGTTTACAGCACGCACAATGCCGTGCTTAACCTTAAATTCCACTGTAAGATCTTTGACTTCAAGCAACATTATTAACGCCTCAATTCTGTCTGGACTTCGGGTCGAGTGCATCGCGCAGACCGTCGCCAAGCAGGTTAAAGGCCAAAACGGTCAGAGAAATGGCAAGCCCCGGAAAAATAAGAGTATACGGTGCCTGGAAAATATAATTTCTGGCACGCCCCAGCATGTCGCCCCATTCTGCCTGCGGAGGCTGAACGCCAAGGCCAAGAAAGCCGAGGGCTGAAGCATCAAGAATAGCGGAAGAAATGCCGAGCGTTGCACGCACTATAATAGACGACAGCACATTGGGAAGAATGTGGTGAAAAATTATGCGGCCATCTTTGTTGCCTACAACTTTTGCAGCCTGAACATAATCGTTTTCTTTCACCGATAGTATCTCACCACGCACAATGCGAGCATATTCCGGTATGGCTACAAGGCTTATCGCTATAACGGCTTTGTCAATGCCCTGCCCAAGAGCTGCCATGAACGCAATGGCAAGCAGTATGGAAGGAATAGACAGCATAATGTCCATTATGCGCATAATCACCGTGTCAACTTTGCCGCCGAAATAACCCGCAATCGAGCCAAAAATAATTCCAAACGTGAGCGATATTGCAACTGCAATAACGCCTACAGCGAGGCTTACGCGTGTGCCAATTAAAATACGGCTGAAGATGTCGCGCCCAAGTTGGTCGGTTCCGAACCAGTATTCACTGTTCGGTGGAAGAAGCGTTTTTGTGAGGCTTTGTTCATATGGGTTATGCGGAAGCACCTGCGGAAAAGCGGAAGTAATTACGGCAATTGCCACAAGCAACAAAATAAATACCAGGCTCACCATAGCAGCGCGGTTTTGTTTCAGGCTGTCCCACATTGAGCGCCAAATCGACTCAGGCTTATCGGTAAACTCTTCGTTGGGAGAAGCTGCCACGGCATTTTCTATTTCATTCATAGTGGTTACCCTTCTTCCTTTGAGTATTTGATACGCGGATCGAGGAACGCATAAATAAGGTCAACTACAAGATTTACAATTACATAGATTGTCGCAATTATCAGCACAACAGCCTGCACAACTGGAAAATCAGATTTCTGTATACATTCGACCGTATAGCTGCCAATGCCGGGCCATGCAAATACGGTTTCCGTAAGCACCGCCCCGCCAAGGAGCGACCCAAACTGAAGGCCTATAACGGTAGTTACGGGTATCATGGCATTGCGCAAGGCATGATGCTTTATAACGCGGTGTTCGCTTATGCCTTTTGCACGCGCTGTGCGTATGTAATCCTGGTTAAGCGTGTCGAGCATGCTCGAGCGTGTCATGCGCGTGATGATAGCCATTGAATACAGCGAAAGCGATACTGTAGGCATAATCAGATGTCTGAGCGTGTCTCCAAGGGCCTCAAAGTCGCCCGATGTCAAAGTATCCCAGATATAAAACCCTGTGCCACCCACAGGCTGGAGCATTGGGTTAATCCGCCCGCCGCTCGGAAGAATGCGAAGTACTCCTGAAAACAATATGATGAGTAATATGCCAAGCCAGAAAATAGGCATTGAAACACCGATAAGCGCAACAAGCGTGCTTGCAAAATCAGCTGCGGTATTTTTCTTTACTGCGGCAGTAACTCCGAGCAGAATGCCGAGGATAGACGCAAGGATGATAGAGCAGATTGCAAGTTCTATTGTGGCTGGAAAACGCGCCATTATCTCATTCATTACCGGCTGATTTGTGTAATATGAATTGCCGAAGTTCCCAGTAAGCGCACCTTTCAGGAAATCCAGGAACTGCAGTACAATCGGCGCATTGAGCCCATGCGCATCACGCCATGCTTTCATAGCTGCCTTACTTGCGTGCTGGCCGAGGACTACCGGCGCAGGGTCCGGTGAAAAAACGCGCATAATAAGAAAAACTACTAAAGAAACACCAAGCAGCACCGGAATAAGCTGCAGAATCCTTTTTATGGTGTATTTTACCAAATTAAACATCTCTTCCCTTAAGCTCATATTGCAAAAGCACTTAGCAACTTAATAATATTAAAAGCAGCTGAAAGCCGTATTTTTTAATACGGCTTTCAGCATCCGATATCTAACAGAATTATTAACTTATTTCGTAACGGTTACCCCTGCAAACGGCGTAACACCTGTCTGGTGGCAATAGTACCCGCTTACCTTAGGGCTGTAAGCTGCAAGATTATTTGAATGCGAAATTGGAAGCCAGACATCATCCTCTGCAACTTTTTGCTCACACTGCGTGTATATCTTTGTGCGCTCGGCACCGTTTGGAGTCGTGAGGCCCTTTGCAATAAGCTCATGGTATGCCGGAACACTGTAACGCGCCACGTTCATTGAAGGGTCAGGATCATCGAGCAGGTTCATGAAGTTATCCGCGTCGCCGTTGTCACCAACCCAGCCATAGAAGCAGATATCATAATCACCTTTTTTAACAACTGATGTGTAAGACGTCCAGTCATATGTCTTGATATTGCATGTGACTCCCACATCTTTCAGGTAACCCTGAATTGCTTCTGCAAGCATCTGGCCGCCCACTGAATTGTACGGGCGCGGGTTGGAATACGTTATCATGTTGACTGATTTTATTCCTGCTTTTGCAAAGTCTGCCTTTGCAGCAGCCTTGTTAAATGGAGTCTGCTTGATTGATGAAAACCCGTCAGGATTCATAAACTTCGGCATAATGCTTGTGGCAGGTGTTGCATAGTCCTTGTAAAGGCTCTTTACAAGCTCAGGCACATTTATCGCTTCGCTGAACGCCTTGCGTGCAGCGGCTGATTTGAATTTTTGGCTTGTGACATTATAAGCCATATAATTGATATTCATGCCGTCGGCTGAAAACAGCCTATCCCCAGAACTTGTGATTTGCGACACGTCATTTGCGCTGATGCCGTCAATGGCATCTACTTCCCCAGACGTCAGAGCAACATCACGCGCTGAATTTTCCTTTATAAAGCGGAACACAACATTTTCTGTTTTTGCCTTATCGCCCCAATAATTGTCATTTCTTTTCAGTTTAATATACTGGCCCTTTTCCCATGAAACGAATGTGTACGGGCCCGTGCCAACAGGATGCTCGTTAAGGTTGTTGTATTTCTTGAGCGCTGTAGGGCTTACGATCGGTGCTGCCATAATCATGGCAAGATTTTTGAGGAACGGCGTTTCGGCGCTGAAAAGGTCAATTTCAACAGTATAGTCATCAATTACTTTAACTTCTTTTACGCCGCTCTTTTTCTTCTTTGAGCCAAATACGAATGACGCATACGGCATATTGTCTGTTGCATTTGGCTCCAGCTGGCGGTCAATGCTCTTCTTCACAGCATCAGCGTTGAAGCCTGTGCCATCCTGAAACTTTACACCCTTGCGCAAATGGAATGTGTACTTTGTCCCGTCCGGGCTGATATTCCAGTCTGTTGCAAGGCAAGGCTCAACTTCCGTGGAATTCTTGTTGTATTTAAGCAGCCCTTCATATATATTGCACATTACTTTGGCAGATTCGCCGTCATCAACAAGTGCCGGGTCAAGACCGCGAGGGTCTGCACCTTGCGCATACGTAAACGTGTCTTTCAGCCCGGCCGCAGATGTGTTGCCCGAGGCTGCGCCAGAAGAAGCTGCATCGGAAGCGCGTTTGCTTTTTCCGCATCCAGACATTGCGGAAACAAAAACTGCAGCAGCAAGAATTAAGGCCGATATTCTTTTAAACCCATTATTTTTCATAATTCTGCTCAATCCTCTTTCATCCGTTTTCTTTCACCGTTTTTACTGTATAAATACTAAACACTGTTTACCGCTGTGATAAAATTCTATTAGGCACCTACACATACAAAGCCAATGTGCTTTTAGCCTTTTTACACACAGCCTAAAGCCTTGTGCCTTGGTTCGCTTTTTATATTTAGCACTTTAAGCTGTTTTAGCAATAAACATTATAATGTATTATAATATATTCAGCCATAATTTCAAGCCTTGCAAGAATATTCAGTGTTTTAATCATAATTAAAGGTAGAAAGACGTTTTATAATAGGGAAATTGGCTATTAAATTTGCCAACTGGTTAAACTTTTGCATCATCATTTTAATATAATTCATTTATTTGTAGATCAAACTGAAATAATTATATTACATCTTATTTAAATAAAGTATGATATTTTTTTGCTTTAATTCGTTGCATTGTGATTTCCCAATATTTATAATAGAATTATTGCGTAATTTTAAATCACATCAAATTAAAAAACGGCAAAAAGGCATTGACTTTTTTAGCATAGTGGTATATCCTTACTATCAATAATATATATTTACTATATTTTTAGCTGTTAAAGTCAGGAGACTGAAGCCATGAAAAAGGTTTTTCTCGGCAATTCCACAATAGAATCACTGATGTGCATAATGTGCCGCTTCATGCCTAAAATGGAATACAGCCGACACATTTTGCCGTCATGACTTACGCATGACTTTTATGGGTTTGTCTCTACATACAAACGCAAAGTCCGGTCGGCCAAAACAGGCTGACCGGACTTTTTAACAGCAGCTAAAATAACATAGCGCCTTGAAAACCCTGTTCATCTTATTATAATAAAGAGAGTGGAGGAATAACTATGAAATTCAAAAACTTCTTTCTTGCATTACTGTGCGGTGTGCTTGCCACCGGGCTCGCCGGATGCGGTAGCTCCGGTGCTGCTTCTCCTTCCAGCACAGCAGCTCCGTCCACTGCCGTTTCCGTCTCTGAGCAGGACTACGCGTCCATTCCAAAACCGCAGGGCAACGACAACACGGTTTCAATAGGTGTTACACCGATTCCTCATGGTGAAATAGTGAATAACGTTGTTAAACCCGAAATGGAAAAAGCAGGCTGGAAGGTAAAAGTCGTCGAATTCAACGATTATGTCCAGCCAAATACAGCCCTTTCGAGCGGTGATATCGATGCAAATTACTACCAGACAACGAATTATCTTGCCGAAGCCAACAAAAAGCAGAACCTTCATCTTGTTTCTGTAGCGGCCGTCCATCTTGAGCCTATGGGGCTTTACTCAAAGACAGTTAAATCACTTCCTGAACTTAAAGACGGCTCCACCATTGCTGTGCCAAACGACAGCTCCAACGAATCACGTGCAATACGCCTTCTTGCTGAAAACGGCCTTTTCAAAGTTGACAGCTCTTCAATGCTAACATCAAAAGACATAACCGAGAATCCGCATAAATTTAAGATTATGGAAGTCGATGCCGCCAACCTTGCAAGGACACTCGACGATGTCAATGCTGCCGTAATAAACAGCAATTATGCGCTTCAGGCAAAATTCAACCCTACAAAAGACGCCATTATAAAAGAAAGCTCGTCTTCAAAAAACAGCAGCCAATATTTTAATGACCTTGTTGTAAAAAAGGGAAATGAAAACACAGAAAAAACAAAAGCCCTCAAAACTGCGATAACATCAAAGGCAGCAAAAGAATATATAGAAAAAAATTATAAAGGGGCTGTAATACCTGCATTTTAGGCTATCCCTCATATCTCTGTGCAGGATACAGCAAAGGTGGGAAAATGGAAACTATTTATCCGTTATGCGGAGAATTCTCAGAGGAAGCCCATAGTTTAAAAGCTACATCAGGGAGGCAGCCAGAGTGATTGAGATTAAAAACCTCTGCAAAAAATTCGGTGAAACGGAAATTTTGAAAGACGTATCGCTCCACATAGACGATGGCGAAATCTATGGGATAATCGGGCAGAGCGGGGCCGGAAAGTCTACACTTCTGCGCTGCATAGACGGCCTTGAAACATATGACAGCGGTTCCCTTGAAGTTATGGGAAAAGAAATATCAGGCATAAGCGGCAAAGGCCTTCGTGCTTTCAGAAAACAAATCGGCGTTATCTTTCAGAATTTCAACCTTTTAAAGCGCAATAACGTATATGATAATGTCGCTCTTCCTTTGCAGTTTTGGGGCGCAAAGAAAAGCAGCCCCGAAAGCAAAAAAAAAGTAATGAACCTTCTTAAACTTGTGGGGCTTACAGATAAAATCCGCTCAAAGCCATCAGAATTAAGCGGTGGTCAGAAACAGCGCGTCGCCATTGCGCGGGCACTTGTGCTTGACCCAAAGGTCCTGCTTTGCGACGAGGCGACTTCTGCCCTTGACCCGCAGACAACAAAAGATATTCTCTCCCTGTTATCGCGCATCAACAGTGAAATGGGCATAACAATAGTCATTGTTACACACCAAATGGAAGTGGTAAAGCAAATATGCAGCCGTGTTGCGTTTATCAAAGATGGCCACATTGTGGCTGAAGGGAAACCGGAGCATCTGTTTGTGATGCCAAATGATGATATAAAGCAGTTCCTCGGCGGCATGCCTGACGTTCTGCCAAAAACTGACATAAATATCCAGCTTTTCTTTACAGACGAGCACGCGGCCGATCCAGTCATAACACGCCTTGCACGAAATCTTGGCATTGATTTTTCCATTGTATGGGGAAAGATCGAAAATTTCAGGAGCGACGTAATGGGGAGCCTTGTAATAAATATTAAGGAAAAAGACAAAAACCGTGTAACCGAATACCTCAACCAGCAAAAAGTCTTATGGGAGGTCTTGAAATAAAATGATGGGCACGATTCTTCAGGCACTTGGTGAAACACTGTATATGGTCGGCATATCCACACTGCTGTCTGTTGTCATAGGATTTATTCCTGCCGTAATACTTACAATCACCGCAAAGGACGGCCTGCACCCAAATAAAGCCGTCTATGGTGTGCTTGATTTTCTTGTGAATGTTTTCCGTAGCTTTCCCTTTATCATTTTAATGATTATAATCATACCGTTCACACGCCTTGTGGCAGGGCGCGCAATAGGGACAACTGCCGCAATAGTGCCTTTGACAGTCTCAGCCATCCCATTTGTAGCGCGTGTTATGGAGTCTGCCCTGCGTTCAGTAGACCCCGGCGTTATCGAGGCTGCAAAGTCTTTCGGCGCTTCCGATGCACAGATTATCTTCCGGGTTTATATGAAAGAGTCCGTGCCGTCCGTCCTTGCCGGCATAACGCTTACTGTAATAAATCTTGTAGGATATTCAGCCATGGGCGGTGCGCTCGGCGCAGGCGGCCTCGGTGACGTAGCTATACGCTATGGTTATCAGGAATACCGCATAGATTACCTTATTGTCACAAGCCTTGTTCTCATTGTGTTTGTTCAACTGATACAGTATATTGGCAATAAACTGTATGACTTTTCACTTTAAAACGAATATGCCAACATTTGGCCAGCACACTTTCACGCTAAAATTAACTGAATGGACGGAGGATTTAAATGTTCGACGAATACAGCCTCCAGACAGGCAGTGAAGGATTTTACAAAATGGCCAAAAAGTCGCTTGCCGAAAGCGTAGTGCAGGAGGGCATATGTATTGTTTGCTAAACAAACTGAAAAGCCGCATTGATGCTGATTTATGGTAAAATAAGTGCGGAGAGAAGATTGGATGTCTCCAAATGCTTTCACAGGCACATATTGCCAAGGTGAAAAGCAAAATTGCATGAAATACTATGATTGATTCGTTTTCCCACTTTTTACTGTCCACTAAATCGAGAGGGGCACACAAGAAAAAGCAGCAATTTATTAGCACATTAAAGCTGAAAATTCTTGAGCCCACTCTGCAGATATATCAGGGCAAAATTTGATTTGCTAAAATGAAATGCCACAACTTGAAAAAGCCTAATTTAAATAATTACATGGAATCTCTATCAAAAACGATTAGGACTTGCTGCCAGCTTTATTTTGTAAAGTGTAAAATATATTTTTATTATATGTTTCTTGTAAAATTAAGCATAGATTTGTGGTTATAGATTATTTTTTTATTTGGTATTGACAAAATAGTCCTTTAGAGTATAATAAATGTGTTGTAAAAATTAAATTTCAGTGCGTGTTACTGATTCGATCAGGCATGAACATCTATTCCCACAAAATGGGGAAAGTGTTTCATGTCTGTTTTTTTGTCTTGAGAAGGTGATTTATGAATAGGGACCCATGTAACTAAAGAGTTGTTAATGGGGGGAATGTATTTGCGGTATGAATTATAAAATAATTAAAGTTTTGAATAACAATTCAGTTTTAGCGCAGAGTTTCAGTGGAAATCAAGTCGTTTTGATGAGCAAGGGAATTGGTTATGGAAAAAGCAAGGGTGATAAAATCAAGGATGGTGAAAAGTATCAAAAAGTATTTTATATCCTTGACAGCGGCCAGAATATAAATAAGCTTGAAAAATTTGGCACCGAGCACGAGAAAATGGAAGCTGTAACGTATAAGATAGTAAATGTTGCAGAAGCAACGCTGAATTTTAAAAATGAAAATTTTTATAAGGCTTTAATTGACCACCTTACTTTTGCAGTTGAACGCCTGCAAATGAGCCTTCCAATTAAGAACCCATATATTATGGAAGTTTCTGTACTTTGTCAACAGGAATATGCTGTGGCTCAGATAGCTGCCGAGATTATTAAAGAGCAGCTTAATGTTGAAGTAGGAATAGAAGAAACAAGCTTTATTGCTATGCATATTTATGCAGCACGTAAAAATAAGCATATAGATACTGTCATGAAAAACATGAGAATTATAAACGAGGTTTCACAGAAGGCGTTTAAATATGCGGGTAAAAACGCTGCTACACTAAATTATGCAACAGCGGATTTTATTCTTTCCATTAGCCAGCTTATTAAAGATGCCATAGCAAAAAAAACTATTCACACAAAACTAAAAGGCCAGATATGCTGCTGTATACCGCGTGAATGGTGCTTTGCCCAAAAGATTGCTGAATATGTCAATAATGAGCTTGATATAACTTTAAATGAAGATTATATTTCGCTTTTGGCGTTAGATGTCTATAAGTTAACTCAACTGTAAATTAAATATTAGGAGGAATTTATATGGAAACTGAAAAGAGCATAGAACCAGCTACTCAAAATAATAAACATTCGGGCAACTCGCGTGTGCTTTCTGCTTTTCAGACGCTTGGCAAATCCCTTATGCTGCCAATTGCTGTGCTGCCAATTGCAGGTATCTTGCTTCGGCTTGGCCAAAGCGACTTGTTAAATATTCCCTGGTTAGGTGACTCCGGCAATGCGATTTTCAATAATCTGCCATTGCTTTTTGCTATTGGTGTGGCTATCGGCATTGCGAAAGACAGCAATGGCGCAGCAGGCCTTGCAGGTGCTGTTTCTTATTATGTTCTAACGGCTGCTTCACAGGCCATTAACCATGCGCTTCAGGTAGGTACTATTTTTGCTCCTGCAAACGGAATGCCCAAAACGTTGACAGATATTGATATGTCGTGTTTTGGCGGTATGATTGCAGGTATTATTGCAGGACTGTGTTATAACAAATTCAAAGACACGGTGTTGCCAGACTGGCTGCAGTTCTTTGGTGGGCGCCGTTTTGTGCCAATTGTCACTGGTGGCTGGTCCATCCTTATCGGTGGCGGCCTTGGCTTAGTTTGGCCGACATTCCAGAAAGGCCTCAATGGGGCGGCAAAATGGATGACAACAAGTCATGGCATTGGTGCGTTTGTATATGGGTGCCTAAACCGCCTTTTGATTCCGTTCGGCCTTCACCATGTTATTAATAGCTACGTATGGTTTAGCCTTGGATCTTTTAAAGATCCGGCAACCGGAAAAATTGTTTCAGGCGACTTGTGGCGTTTCTTCGCAGGCGACCCAAATGGTGGAACATTTACAGCTGGCTTTTTCCCGATTATGATGTTTGCTCTGCCTGCAGCTGCACTTGCAATGTATGTTTGTGCTAAGAAGAAAAATAAAGCGGCTGTCGGCGGTGCATTATTCTCCGTCGCATTTACCGCGTTCCTCTGCGGAATAACTGAACCAATTGAATTTATGTTTATGTTCCTGGCGCCTGGCCTTTATGCTATTCACGGCGTACTTACAGGACTTTCACTTGTTATCTGCAACATGCTCAACATCCACGACAGCTTTACTTTCTCGGCAGGCCTGTTTGACTATATCATAAACTGGGGAAAAGCTACGAATCCAGGCTTAATTATACCGGTTGGGCTCGCATTTAGCGTAGTATATTTCTTCCTATTTGTGTTTTTCATCAAGAAATTCGATTTGAAGACGCCAGGCCGTGAGGCAGAAACGTCAACTGATGATGCCTCACCGATTACTGACAAGCATGATTTTGACGATATCGCTGCCAAATATATTGACTTGCTTGGCGGTAAAGATAACATCAAAGATATCAGCTCATGTATAACCCGTATACGCCTTGTACTTAAGAGCAATAAAAGCCTTGATGAAAATGCTTTTAAAAAGCTCGGTGCTTCCGGGATACTGAAGGCAGGTGATCAAGTTACTCAAGTTATTGTAGGTACTAAGGCGGAACTTATAGTTGATGCTATGAAACGCCATTTAAACATTTAATTTAAAATAATAAACCTGTAAGTCGTTTTCAAATAACTGGAATATATAAGTACAGGTTATATATTCCAGTTATTATTTAGAACAATTTTTTAAGTGAGGTATGAATGAAACTCTTTAAACATAAAAATTTTCAGTTGCTGTCGCCGGTTAGCGGTAATGCTGTTTCGATTACTGAAACACCGGACAAGGTATTTTCTGATAAAGTACTTGGCGATGGTGTAGCAGTTATTCCAGATAAAAACGAAGTTGTTTCTCCAGTGGATGGCACTGTTGTGCAAATTGCCCGTACACTTCACGCAATCTGCATAGAGGCTGATAATCATGCCGAAATTTTATTGCATTTAGGCATAGATACTGTGGAGTTAAACGGGGAAGGCTTTACATGCTGTGTAAAAAAAGGCGAGCATGTTGCTGCTGGCCAAAAATTAATGGATATGGATATAAACTTTATCAAAAATAAGGGCTACAGCACAGTATCACCTTGCATTATTACTAATATGGACTATGTAAAAGATTTAAACGTTATAACAGGCCATGCTGAGGCAGGAAAAACTGTGGTAATTACTTACCAAGTTTAAATATAAAAAATGGGAGATATTTTTGAAAAATGAAAATTTTAGAAGCATCAGATTATGA